>NZ_SMFN01000001.1 GCF_004349135.1 Flavobacterium sandaracinum
ATTTGTTCAAAGTTTCTTCTCTAAAAATTATGGAGAAAGGTATTGAGAAAACTTCATTGATATTTAGAACCAAACAATATATTCCATACAGCACTATTCTGAGCATAGATAGACAAAAAACAAGAACTAGAGATACACGCGGAATCAATCTAACAGATGGTTATCATTTTAGTATTTTGAAATATGAAAATAATAGAAGGTTAATAATTTCGCCAGATTGTTTCGAAAACTATATGGAAATTGTGGAAGCTATTAAAAGTAATACTGAATAAAGCACGTTGCATAACAGCTGTTTTGATGTAGCTGGAATTTAATGGAATTACCGTTTCGCATCAAGTTTTCGTTAAGCCGAAAATTGAGTGTTTACGAACATCCAACCATCTCAAAGCAGCAAAATGTAAGACCTCAGTTAACCAAAAAACCGAAAAGAAAACAAGAAATCAAATTATGCAAAATAATAAACAATTATTCTTAAATTTCATAGTTGTATTACTTCTGGTAAACAATATATGTGCTCAAACAAAACAAATAAACCAAATTGATTCTTTAATGAACCACTACAGTCAAATTGGAGCTTTCAATGGAAATATAGTTGTTTCAAAAAATAATAAAATTATATACAACGCTTCATTTGGGTTTACTGATGAAACTAAAACGAGAAAATTAACGACTGACTATAAATTTAATATTGGCTCAATTACAAAAGAATTTAGTGCGGTTGCTTTGATGCAATTAAAAGAACAAGGTAAACTAAAACTGAACGATAAGGTTTCCAAATTTATTCCCGAATTACCAAAATGGGCAAATGAAGTTGCTATTGCAGATCTATTACAGTACAAAAGTGGAATACCTAATGTAAATTGGAAAAGTATTCAAAATGACAAAGACCTTTTTGATGGTTTAAAACTAATTGATACTCTTGATTTTAAACCAGGTACAAATTATGATTACAATAACAACAATATCTTTTTGAGACAGTTTATTGTTGAACGATTAACAGGAATGTCTTTTAAAACATATGCAGAGAAATTTATATTCAAACTTTGCAAAATGAATTCGTCTGTAATGACTCCTTTTGAAAATGAAAAAAACATAGCCAAGGGATTTAATAATAATTTGGTTCAAGATAAAACGGATTTATCCATAACAGGCGGTACTTATTTAACTACAATTGATTTATTAAAATGGGTAAATTGTCTTCACTCGAAAAAAATAGTAAACAAAAAATCACTTTTTGAAATTGGTCAACAATTTAATTTGGAAGAAACTCAATCAGCTTTAGGATTGGCAAAATATAAAAACGGAAATTTGATTGAGCATTTACACGATGGAAGGGCTGGGAATTATGAAGCAATTTTAGTTTCAAATATTACTGAAAAATTTACTATAATTTTGTTAGACAATAATTATAACGGAAAAGTTTTTGAAATTTCAGATGCGATTATTGAAAAATTGAAAAAATAACCGATCGTCTAACTAGGGTTGCTTCGTTGTGTTCGAATAACGAACAATGAATCCGCGGCTGAACGGAACCCCGTAAAATGTCTTTCTAAAAAATAATTTTCTAGTGATTGCTGCGCAAATGTCTCTGACTTTGTGCAATTTTAAAAACTTGATAAAAAAACTAAAACATCATAAAGTCTATGACTTCCTTGTTGGCAATGCTAAAGAATCGTCGTCCTAAAATAAGTTGACTAAAATTAAACTAAAATGAACAACACCTTTTTTTCTAACTTGTTGCTTTGGTTATCCCTACTACTTTTACCAGAAATGGCCTGTTGTCAATCAAATGAGGTTACCATTCAAGATGTAACGTTTGAAAGTCAAGGCATAACTCTTGCGGGTTCAATTGTAAAACCTAAAAATCCAGTTGCAGCAGTTGTAATTGTTCACGGTTCTGACCCCGTAAAAAGAGAAATGGAGTTCGCAAAACGTCTTGCGAAGGAAGGTATTGCTGTATTAACGTATGACAAACGTGGCGTTGGAGAATCTGGCGGTGTGTATGTTGGACCTTCTGTAGGTACTAATAATATTGACACTACTAATCTTAATTTATTAGCTAGCGACGCCAATGAGGCTGTAAAAACATTTCGAACCTTTTTGAAAAACAAAAAAACACCAATTGGATTAGTTGGCTTTAGTCAAGCGGGATGGATAATTCCAATTACTGCAAGCCAAAATTCACAAATTGAATTTATGGTTTTATTTAGTTGTCCTACGATAACAACTTTAGAACAACTCCGATTTCAGTTTTACACGAACGGAGATATTAATTTTTGGGAAACTCACACAGATGCAGATGCTCTTGAACACACAAAAAATGACCCAGACAAATACCAATTCGTAGCGACTGACCCAAAAATTTATTTAAATACACTTTCTATTCCTGGACTTTGGCTTTTTGGAGAGAAGGATATTCAAATTCCCGTAAAGTTGTGTATCGATCAATTAAATACATTAAAAGCGCAAGGCAAACCTTTTGAATATACTTTATTTTCAACATTAGGACACAATACTGTATTTGACCGTGATACGAAACCTTTTGACATTTCAATTCAATGGATAAAACAGAAAGCGTTTAACATTCAAAAGTCTAAAAAATCAAAATAAAGCGCTGCCCGCTTGCAACCTGTTCTTCTAAAAATAAATACATTCTACAATGTAAATTGAGCAAATTTAAAATTTGTTTTGTACTTTTAAAACACAATCATTTACCAAAAAACTCAAATTACAATAATGAATTATAACTTTAGAAAAGCAACACTATCTGAAATTGATCCAATATGGGCCATTTTGCAACAAGCCATCCAACGTCGAAAAGAAGACGGCAGTGCGCAATGGCAAGACGGTTATCCAAATCCGGAAGTGGTACAAAAAGATATCGAAAAAGGAGCAGGATTTGTTTTGGTTACTGGAGAAACAATCATCGGTTATAGTGCCGTACTTATCAACGATGAACCTGCTTATGGAAACATGGAAGGAAAGTGGCTTACGAATGATGATTTTGTTGTGATGCACCGCGTAGCTATTTCTGAAAACTATTTGGGTAAAGGTTTGGCAAAACTGATGATCAAAAACATAGAAGATTTTGCGTTAAGCAACAACATTTTCAGTGTAAAAGCGGACACTAATTTTGACAACTTACCTATGATGAAAATTTTTGAAAGTCAAGGTTATACCTATTGTGGCGAAGTTTATTTTAGAGGAAGCCCAAGAAAAGCATACGAGAAAGTCTTAACTAAATAGGGCTAATTATAATTCTAAAAACTTTGGAATAATTACCTCGCTGCAGAGCCCCAAAGGTATTAGCGAAATAGCAACCACAGATTCACAGATTTTCAATACTCTTTTTTAATCTGTGAATCTGTGGCTAAAAAAATCCATGCAGAGCTTCGAGGAATTAAAAAACCGCAAATTCACAAATAAAAACAGCCAACAACTATTTCAATAATTTGCGAATTTGCGGTGAATTTTTTAAAACAATCTTAAACAGTAGCTTCTTCTTCAGGAGCAGTTTCAAATTCCATGTGATCCTCGATTTCTGCAACAACTTCTGGTTTCGAAGCTTTCAGCGCATTGAACTTTTCTATTTGTTCTAATTCTCCTTCTTCACCGCTGAAATAGGGAAAAACATCCATGATAGGAGATTCCATGATAGCGGGAATAGTGTAGTCACCCATCGTTCCTTTCATGATGCCAGTTGTATTGTCAAAAGCTTCTTTTACATCATTCGCTTGCACTAATAAATACATGCTTGTCTTGCGCTCTTTGCCGCTTTCTTCATCATAAGCCAGTAAAGAAACTTTCGATTTAAACCAACGATCGGCATTTTCAAATGGGTGGATCTCTGCATAATTGGCCATTTTTATATTGGTGATTTTAAACTCTTCACTAATATAGGCCGACATTTCTTCTGTAATTCTACTTTCGGCTTCTGTGTAAGACAAAGCATCTACCAAATAGGGTTCCGTTGTGATTTTTTGCCCGCCGGTTTCATCTGTTTTTCTATATTTTACTTTGCATTCGTACCAAATTGTGCTCATCTCTATGTTTTTTTAAGGAGGTCAAAGATAGATTTTAAAGGAAAAAAAAAGCACTTTCCATAAAATAGATATTCACAATTTATAAGGATGACGGATTTTTTTTGGATACAAAACTATACCTAGATACAATTAAAAGATACAAACTAACAAAGGAGCAACTATTAAAAACTCATTTTTAAAACCTACAAAACAAGTGAACCCATTACAAATTAGAGGATTACCTCGAGCATTAAATTCTATGATGGAATCGTGATTTTACCATAAAAAAGCATTTGCTATGTGTTAATGTAATGTTAAATAAAAACTAAACAGTTGTTTGAATTAAACGCTTGTTTAAATTTGTTTTGAATAAATCTATCCAATTGAAAAGCAATTTTAACGAAAAACAAATTCAAATCCTCGAAGTGGCTGAAACCCTTTTTGCAGAGAAAGGATTTGATGGTACTTCCATTCGAAACATAGCAAAAGTGGCAAAAATTAATGTTGCCATGGTTTCTTATTACTTTGGTTCCAAGGAGCGTCTATTGGAATCCCTTATTGTTTATCGAACTTCTGATCTTAAAAATCAATTAGACAATTTACTGCAGGAAGATCTGGAGCCTATTGATAAAATCAATAAACTGATTGAATTATACATCAATAGAATTAATAGCAATCGAGGAATTTATAGAATTCTACACTTTGAATTTACTTCTAAAAAAAGAGAGCAAAATCTTCAGGCCTTTTCGGAATTAAAAAAGGGAAATCTCAAATCTCTAGAAACCATTATTGAAGAAGGTCAGAAAAAAGGAATTTTCAGAAAAGACGTTATTATTCCGCTTATTACGCCCACCATTTTGGGTACTTTCTTTCATTTTCACATGAATAAACCTTTCTTCGAAAATTTATTAAACTTAAAAACCGAAGATTTGTACAATAACTACATAAAAACCAATTTGACAAAGCACATTCAACAAACTATTAAAGCACTTCTGATTTATGAAAGTTAGTCAATTTATGCTCTTTGGGGTTTTCTTCATTGGAATTTCCGCTATAGAAGCACAAGAAAAAACAAGTTTAACCTTGAACGAAGCCATTAATTTGGCTTGGACCAAAAGCAATGAGGTTACGTTGGCAAATACAAAAGTAAAAACCAAAAAGTACGAATTGCAATCCACTAAAAACAATCAATATCCAGATTTAAAATTATCGGGTCAATACCAAAGATTGGCTAATGCATCAGTTAATTTTAAACTCAATCAAAATAACAACGCGCAACCACTACCAATCGTAAATCAATTGATGATTGGACAACTGAATGCCAGTGTTCCTGTATTTTCTGGCTTCAAAATTCAGAATAGTATTACTGTTTATGAGAATTTATATCAGGCAGAAATGGCAACGGCTTCGCAAACAAAAGAAGAAATAGCGTTGCGGGTTATCGATTACTATGCTAGCTTATACAAAGCTCAAAAAACAATTGAACTTTTAAAAGAAAATCAAAAAAGTGCACAACAACGTGTAAAAGATTTTATCGAACTGGAAAAAAACGGAATAATTCCCAGAAATGACCTGCTGAAATCTAAATTACAAACTTCGCAAATTCAACTGTCACTTGACGAGACGAACAACAATCTGAAAATTATCAACTTTTATTTGGTCACGCTTTTAAAATTAAATCCCAATACAAAACTAGAAATTCGGGAAGAAGATTTTGCTGATTTCCAAATGACGAATGTTCCAACAAATGAATTACCGGCTTTAGAAAATCGCAAAGATTTAGAAGCCATACGCTTTCAGGGAAAAGCAAGTGAAGCTACTATTAAAATAGCCAAAGGTTCGTATTATCCAGCGATTGCAATTGTTGGCGGATACACTGCGTTAGACTTGAGCAATGTAATCACAGTTCAAAATGCGATGAATATTGGTGTCGGAATTTCTTATGATTTAAGTGCGATTCTTAAAAATGGCACGCTGGTTAAACTAGCCGAAAGTAAATATCTGGAAGTACAAAATTCAGAATCGATTTTAACTGATTACATTAAAATTCAGGTAAAAAAGGCTGTAGAAGACTACGACTTAGCGTTAAAACAAAGTGTTGTTTATGTGGAAGCAGAAGAGCAATCTACTGAAAATTACCGCATAGTTAAAGACAAATATGATAACGGACTATCCGATACCAATGATTTATTGGAAGCGGATGTAGAGCAATTAAGTTCTAAAATTAATAAAGCTTTGGCCAGAGCCAATACCATTCAAAAATACTACGAGTTGCTTTCCGTAACTGGCCAACTATCACAAACCTTCAATATTGCTCAAAAATAATCACACCCCATGGAAAAGAAAAAAACAAATAAAAAATTTATTATTATCCTAGTGGCTTTGGTAGTTTTAGGCGCAACTTACGGGACTTATAAATACATGCATTCCCTATCGCATGAGGAAACTGATGATGCCCAAATTGAAAAAAACATGAATCCAATTATCCCAAGAGTTTCGGGATATGTGGACAAAGTATATATCAAAGACAATGATTTTGTAAAGAAAGGCGATACGCTTTTTACGATTGACAAAAGAGATTATCAATTAAAAATTGAAGAAGCAAATGCTGCAATGGTTGGAGCGGAAGGTAATTTTGAAGTTACTAAAGCAGATATTGGAAGTGCATTGGCCAGCATCTCTGTTTCTGATGCGAATGTATTATCAGCAGGTGGAAATATTGAATCGGCGAAAATTAGATTAGGACGTATTACCAGTGATTACAACCGATATGACAATCTATATAAAAGCCATTCGATTACAAAACAACAATACGAGCAAGCCCTGGCAGCAAAGCTGGAAGCAGAAAGTCAAGTTCGTGTGTTGCAACAGCAAGAAAGAGCAAGTGCTTTTCAAAAATCAGTTATTGTGGCTAAGTCTAAGGTTTCAAACAAGCAAACAGAAGTCGCTGCCGCCAATATTACAAGAGCCAAAGCCGTATTAGATGCTGCCAAATTAAATTTAACCTACACGGCAATAACTTCTGCAATTGATGGTCAGGTTTCCAAAATTGATATTCAACCCGGACAATTAGTGCAACCGGGACAATCGTTATTTTACATCATCAACAACAAAGAAGCTTGGGTAATTGCTAATTTCAAAGAAACACAATTGAACAAAATGGTTATTGGTCAAAAAGTAACCGTAAAAGTAGATGCGTATCCAGGTTATAATTTTCAGGGTTCCATCACCTCTTTCTCGCCGGCTACGGGTTCCCGATTCTCTTTACTACCTCCTGATAATGCCACAGGAAATTTTGTGAAAACAATCCAAAGATTACCAGTTAAAATAAGTTTGAATACGACAAATGATCCAGAAAAAATAAAATTATTACGACCAGGAATGAATGTAGATGTGGACGTACACTTGGATTAAATAAAAATTTTGACAGCTTCTAAAATGTCAAAAGGAGACAGAACTTTTAAGAGAATGATAGTTTACAATTTAGTATAAAATGGTACAAACCGGAGAAGACGATTTAGTAGAATATGGCTTTAGAAGAGTCATCATAACCATTACAGCCGTTCTTTGTGCTATGCTAGAAATTGTTGACACTACAATTGTAAATGTAGCATTAAACAATATGCGAGGCAGCCTTGGTGCTTCTCTGACTGATGTGGCTTGGGTAATAACTGCTTATGCAATTGCCAATGTGATTGTGATTCCAATGACGAGTTGGCTGTCGCAACAGTTTGGACGCAGAAATTATTTTGCAGTTTCCATTATTATCTTTACGGTTGCCTCTTTTTTATGTGGAAATGCCAATAATATATGGGAATTAGTCGCCTTTAGATTTATACAAGGACTTGGAGGAGGCGCTTTATTAGTAACTGCACAAACCATCATTACAGAGAGTTACCCCGTTGCCAAAAGAGGTATGGCACAAGCCATTTACGGAATGGGAGTGATTGTGGGACCAACTCTTGGACCGCCATTGGGAGGATATATTGTAGATCATTTTTCCTGGCCTTATATCTTTTACATCAACATTCCGCTTGGAATTATTGCTACATTATTGACCCTATCCTTCGTAAAAAGTCCAAAATATGGTGACAAACTAAAAGCGAGTCAAGTCGATTGGTGGGGAATCTTTCTTTTAACTGCTTTTATTGGTTCTCTGCAATATGTTTTAGAACATGGTCAGCAAGATGATTGGTTTAATAATACTACTATTGTCCTTTTATCTGTGATTTCCATTTTTGGTTTTTTGCTCTTTATTTGGAGAGAGCTAACCTACAAACATCCCATTGTGAATTTAAGAGTTCTTAAGGATACCAACTTAAGAGTAGGAACTATTATGTGTTTTATACTTGGTTTCGGCTTGTATGGTTCTACTTTTATTATCCCCATTTATACACAATCGGTTTTGGGCTGGAGTGCATTAGATGCTGGTTTATTATTAATCCCTAGCTCCATCACTACTGGAATTATGATGCCCTTTATAGGCAAAATGATTCAGCGTGGAGTCCCACAAGCCTATATGGTTGCTGCAGGTTTTCTAACCTTTTTCCTTTTTACCTACTGGATGCAACAAGTAATTACGCCAGATTCTGGTGAAGAACATTTATACTGGCCATTAATATTAAGAGGAGTTGGTCTTGGTTTACTATTTGTTCCTATTTCTACACTTTCATTGTCCACTTTAAAAGGAAAAAGTATTGGCGAAGGTGCTGCTTTTACAGGAATGATGAGACAACTAGGGGGTTCTTTTGGTATTGCCATTATCACCACTTTCATTGCCAGATTCAATCAGGAACACCGTGTAAATCTTATATCACATCTAAATGCTACTTCCTTTGAAGTACAGAAAACGGTCCAAGAACTCAAAATGGGATTCATGTCCAAAGGTTTTTCTGAAAATGAAGCGTTGGCAAAAGCTTACAAAGCGATAGAATATAAAGTAATGGTACAAAGTTCTGTACTATCGTATATCGATATTTTCCTTTATTTAGGCGCTTTGTTTTTGTTGTGTATTCCTTTTATACTTTTGATAAAAAAAGGTAAAAACAAAATTAATCCCGCCGATGCCATGCATTAATAGATAGACGATTTATAACGTCTTATTGTACTACGTTATAAATCGTGTTGTTTTACAAACCCAAAAATGCGTCTTCTTGTAGGATATCGTATAGCTCGTGTCTAGGATTATCGGGTAAATACCAAATGACTTCCTTCTGATAAATTGGCGTCAAACTGATAGCCATCGTAATTGAAACCTTTTAGATCGTCTACTGTTTGAGCATTGGTATCGATGATATAACGCACCATCATGCCCCTCGCTTTTTTAGCAAAAAAACTGATTATTTTAAGTTTTCCGTTTTTGTAATCCTTGAATTCTGGTGTAATTACGGAAACCTTTAACGCTTTGACATCTATTGCTGAAAAATATTCATTACTGGCTAAATTCACAAACAATTCTCCTTCATTTACCTCTTTATTCAAGGCTTCGGTAATTGTAGGTTTCCAATATTCATATAAATTTTTGCTTTCGCCAATGGGCAGCTTAGTTCCCATTTCCAATCTATAGGCCTGCATTAAGTCTAATGGTTTTAGCAAACCGTACAAACCGGAAAGGATGCGCAAATTATCCTGTAATGCTTGAATTTTATTGATCGGTAACGAATAAACGTCTAATCCTGTATACACATCACCATCAAAAGTATAAACCGCAGGACGTGCATTTGATGTTGTAAAAGGCGTTTTCCATACTTGATTTCGTTTCCAATTTAAATCAGCCAATTTATCTGAAATACTCATTAAATCTGACAAATCAGCGGGCTTTTTCTCTTTAAGCACTTTTTGAATTTGTTTGGATTCTTTTAAAAATAAAGGTTCTGTATATAATTTAGTAGGTAATTCTTTCTCGAAATTTAAGGATTTGGCTGGCGATATAACAATTTTCATAAATACTACTCTTTCGAGCTCTTTCAATTAATAAACTCAAAAGTACAAATTGAAAACCGGAAATGACAACTATTTGCATCGATTTGTCTAATAATGTTATAAATAATTAAATTCACAACCCATTATATTTGCGTATTTTTGAGTTCAAAATAACTCAAAAGAGGACCTCAAAATGAATCTGATTGAAATCCAAAAAGCAACGCTAAAGGATCTTGAAATACTCCAAAAACTAAGTATCCAAACATTTATGGAAACCTTTGCTGCCGTAAATACGCCTGATAATATTACCAACTACATCAATGATAGTTTCAACACACAGCAATTAACAACAGAATTAAGCAATACGAATTCAATGTTTTATTTAGCCTATTCGAATGCAGTAGCCGTTGGTTACCTAAAAATAAACTTCGGAGATGCCCAAACCGAAACCCATGACCACAATGCTTTGGAGGTACATCGAATTTATGTTTTGCAAACTTTTCACGGCAAAAACATTGGACAATTGTTGCTCAACCAGGCAAAAAAGATAGCGGAAAATAATGGTGTTGCTTCTATTTGGCTTGGTGTCTGGGAAGAAAACTACAGAGCGCTTCAATTTTATGCTAAAAATGGATTTATCGTTTTTGACCAACATGTTTTTACATTGGGAAATGACAAACAAACTGATTTATTGATGCAGCTTAGACTTAAATAAAAGTAACACTTGGTTGCCTCTTTTAACAAGTATTTTTAAATTTTAAATTCGCCCTTATTTGCGCCAATCGGAAACGTTATTTGGCCTATTTTTGTACTAAAGAGGATTAAAACTATGAAACACGATGTGATTATTATTGGAGCGGGACTGTCAGGACTGGCTGCGGCTGTTCATCTGCACCGCCAAGGAAGAAAAGTACTTGTTCTAGAGGCCAGCGACCGTGCGGGAGGAAGAATAAAAACCGATTCTCATAAAGGATTTCTCTTAGATCGAGGTTTCCAAGTACTTTTGACCGCTTACCCAGAAACGCAAACCTTACTCAATTATAAAGACTTACAACTAAAAAAAATGCTGCCTGGAGCCACCGTACTTTATGACGGAGGCATTTTTGAAATTGCAGATCCCTTACGAAGACCTTCGGCAGCATTGGCAACCCTTTTTGCGCCAGTTGGTACGTTAAAAGATAAAATGAATACCCTATGGTTAAAAAATAAATTACAAAAATTAACCATCGAAGCTATTTTCGAACAACCAGAACAAACAACACAAAAGCAACTGGCTGAATATGGTTTTAGTCCAAAGATGATTCAGCGTTTTTATGCCCCTTTCCTTTCTGGAATCTTCTTAGAAAATAAATTGCAAACTTCCCGACGAATGTTCGATTTTGTGATGAAAATGTTTTCTGATGGTGACGTAGCAGTTCCTTCTTTAGGAATGGAAGAAATCCCAAAGCAACTAGTAGGCATGCTTCCCCAAGGAAGTATAGCATGCAATACCAAGGTAACTGCTGTTGATGGCAATAAAGTAACTACCGCAGATGGAACAATTTTAGAAGCCAACCAAATCCTTTTGGCAACGACCGCAAACCAACTTACACAACAATTTTTTCCAAACCAAAAAATGACGTCACATCAAGTGACTAACCTCTATTTTGAAGCCAAAGAAGCGCCTACTGATAAAGCCGTAGTTGTATTGAATGCTTCAACACAGAAAAAGTGGGTCAATAATTTGACGGTCCTTTCTAATGTTTCTAAAGCTTATGCGCCAAAAGGCAAAGTACTTATTTCTATTTCCTACAATGGGATCCCAACTATTGATGACGCAACTTTGGCAGAAAATATGAAAGATGAATTAAAACAGTGGTACGGTCAAAAAGTCGCTTCATGGAAAATGCTAAAAGCATATCGTATTGAATATGCTTTGCCAACACAGGAAAGTGTGCGAAATGAAATCGCGGCTTCTGAAATAAAAATATCAGATGTACTGTACATTTGTGGAGACCACTTGCTGAATGGCTCTATCAATGCCGCTTTAAAAACGGGAAGATTGGCCGCAGAAGCAATGAAAATTCAGGGTTCCTAATATAAGTAGTTGGCCTTATTTATTGCCGTACTATAAAAGGAGTGAAATACTATTTAACATAAAAAGTCATGTAAGCACTAAACCTTAAATGGCCTTATTATTGCTTAAGTTATCAGTCTTACACAAATGAAACTTCAATGACTTATATGGTAAAAAAAAAATACGTCATTGTTTTATTCTTATTACTTAAATAGTTTTGTCAAAAAATAAATTTTACATTTAAAATCTTAGGCCATTTATTTTTACAAAAAAGTCTCTCTATCTAAATCATAGTATATTTTTTAAAATCATTAAGAAAATTAAGTTCTACTGTTCTTGATTTTCTTAATGATAAAAAAAGACTACCATTACTAATTGGCACTTTATTTAATCAATCACTACTTTATAGGTTGGATCTTCTAGAATATTAACGTCAATAATCTGATCTGCATTTTTTAGTAAGGTTTTACAATCCGCACTTAAATGTTGTAAATGGACCGTTTTATTAAGTTTAGCGTACCGTTCTGTAATTTTGTTAACGGCATCAATCGCACTCATATCGGTAATTTTACTTTCTTTAAAATCAATAATAACCTCATTTGGATCATTGAAAACATCAAATTTCTCAGAGAAAGCGGTTGTGGACGCAAAAAATAAAGGGCCATATATTTCATAATGCTTCACTCCTTTTGCATCAATGTATTTTTTTGCCCGAATTCTTTTAGCACTTTCCCAAGCAAAAACTAGAGCGGAAATAATCACTCCTATTAAAACTGCAAGTGCTAAATTGTGCAATAGAATGGTAATTACTGCCACTAGTATTCCAACAAAAATATCATGTTTTGGCATTTTATTTATAATTCGGAAACTCGCCCACTCAAATGTTCCAATAGCTACCATAATCATGACACCAACCAAAGCTGCCATGGGTAATTGTTCAATTATTGGCGCTCCAAACAAAATAATAACCAGGATTGTCAAGGCAGCTACAATTCCAGACAAACGTGCTCTAGAACCTGCAGATAGATTTACCAATGTTTGTGCAATCATAGGACATCCGCCCATCCCGAAGAAAAAACCATTTAAAATATTTGAACTTCCTTGCGCAATACATTCTCGATTTCCATTGCCTTTAGTTCCTGTAATTTCATCTACTAAGAATAGTGTTAATAATCCTTCAGTCAATCCTACAGAAGCCATGATTAAGGCATACGGAAATATAATTTCCAACATTTCAAAAGTAATTGGAACATTAGGAATATGAAATGGAGGAAAACCACCGCTGATTGAAGCAATATCTTGGACCGTTTTTGTTTCGATTCCTAAGAAAAAAACAAGTGCAAAAACAACGATAATAGCGGCTAATGAAGCCGGTATCGCTTTTGTCACTTTTGGTAGAAACACGATAATCGCAATAGTAAGTGCAACTAAACCTATCATAATAAGTAAAGGATTTCCTGAAAGCCATTCAATTTGCCCATTGACAATTGCTTTGAATTGATCCAATTGCGACATGAAAATAATAACCGCTAAACCATTGACGAACCCAAACATAACCGGTTGCGGCACCAGTCGTATAAATTTACCGAGTTTAAAGATGCCCACTAGAATTTGTAAAATACCTGCCAAAGCTACTGCTGCAAAAACATATTCTAAGCCGTTGGACTTCATTAAAGCAATTAAAACAATCACTGTAGCTCCAGCTCCTCCAGATATCATTCCTGGTCTTCCACCAAAAACTGCTGTGATTAAACCCGCAATAAATGCAGCATACAACCCCATCAAAGGTGGGAAACCGGCAACTATAGCAAAAGAAAGCGATTCTGGAATCATCGTCATAGCTACGGTCAAACCTGCTAAAATTTCTATTCTAAAATTGACTTTTTGAGAAAAATCAAATAAATTAAATACTTTTTTCATTTCATAAATATAAGTGGACGACGCAATTTCATAGTAAGAAATCACATCGAATCAAAATTCGATAAATTGTTTTTGGGAGAAATCCCTCGATTTACAATCTATAAATCAGTGCGGAAAATCTTGAGAAGATGTTGTACGTAGTTTTTCATCAGAATTGCAAAAATAGAACTTTTTAATTGTTTTTACAACCAGAATTGGACCTACTCCACAACACTTTGGCTATGGTACAAAGTAATTTAGAATTCCGTTAATAAGACCGAAGTTATCTCTTGCTTTAAAAAAATAAGACTTTTAGCTCTAAATTTTTAAAATCCATCAAAAATATTCATCTTTGACCTATTAAATATTTTTTATTCGCAAAAATTAGGTAGAAATACAACGGACCAATTTTGACTAATAAAAAATCAGTTCTTAAAAAAATTACGTTATGAAATTACTATATACTTTATTTTTTGCTTTTTGTTTAACCAGCAGCTATTCTCAAGCAACGAATGACTATTTTGAGACTATTAGGGATAACGAAGTCGCGTTGACTGCTTTCTTTTCCCACATGCCAAAAGGCGGCGATTTACACCACCATTTTTCCGGTTCTATTTATGCAGAACCTTTATTGCAACTTGCCATTGCAGATGATTTTTATTTGAATACGGAAACGATGGATGTCCGAAAAGAAAAACCACCTACGGGAGATTGGCAATTATTCTCTACCTTAAAAACGAATGGAACTCTAGATTCTTACCAACAAAAAATCATGCAAAAATGGTCTATAAAGGACTATAATTATGTGGATTACCCTTCTGATAAGTTATTTTTCGAATCCTTTATGAAGTTTGAACCAGCTATAAAGGGAAATTTTGGACAAGGATTATTGGAACTCAAAAACAGAGCCATTGCTGAAAACGTTAGTTACATTGAAACCCAATTATCTACGATTCCAACAACCCTGAATACGGATGATTTAACAAAGTTCAACTCAAGATTGCGAAAATTAGCTTTGGCGAAAGACGAAAAAGCAATTTTAACCACATTAGATTCTGTTTACAGTTCCTTATTAAAAAAAGAGGCTGAATCTTATGCCAAAGATTTCAATACTAATTTTGTGGCAAAACTTCACAAAGACCTTAAAATTGATGACAAAAAATTTACAATGCGGTACCAAAATTTTGTCTTGCGTTTCATGGAACCTGTTGATTTATTCAAGAATTTGGTTATCGCTTTTATTTCGGCAGATGGAAGTCCGCTTATTGCAGGAGTTAACATTGTTTCTCCAGAAGATGGAGCAACTTCAATGAAGGATTATTGGTTGCACATGTTAATGTTTAAATATTGTCATTCTCGTTATCCAGCCGTAAAATATGCGATGCATGCTGGCGAACTCACCTTGGGATTAGTACAACCCGAAGAACTAACGTGGCACATCAGCGCTGCCGTTTATACTGCAGGAGCTAACCGAATTGGTCACGGAGTAGACTTAGCTTACGAAAAAGATTCGTATGATTTATTGCGTTACATGGCCAAGAAATCAATCCCAATTGAAATCAATTTAGTAAGTAACGAGTTTATTTTGAAAGTAAAAGATAGCCGTCATCCCTTGACATTGTATAAGGAATTTGGTGTTCCTATTGTTATTAGTACGGATGATGCTGGAATTTTACGTACTAATATGACTGAGCAATATGTACTATTAGCTAAAAGATACAAGAACGTTTCGTATACTGACATCAAGCAATATGTATACAACAGCCTCCATTATAGTTTTATAAAGGACGAGAGTGTAAAAAAACAACTTCTTAAGGATTTAGACCTTAGATTTAAGACTTTCGAAGCAAATTTTCCATTGAAGTAAATTGATTTTTTTTATGCAGTTTACTTCATCAAACGAAAACTCGCTAGAATTGACTAATAATGCGGTTTTTTAATTTAAATTTAGTGCGAAGACCATAAAAAAACATAGCTTTGTATCTTCAAATAAAAGCGATGATTAACCCTTCGGCATCAGGTTGGATAGATAAATTTTTTCTTGAACAAAAATTTTCAAAAGATATTGTTTCAACAAGTACTGATACTTTTTATAAAAAAGTTAGAGATACAGGTTTTATCTATGGTCATATTATTTCGTTTGATACCATAAAAGCTATTGAAACCAAAGGCTGGTTTAAGGACGAAATCTCAAAAGTAGCGCTTTTAAATACCCTATACGGTGTGTTTTGTTTGACCAATGAGGATATCACTGCCACTAATTTCATCAAACATGCAGTTATTTTTTATAACCAAATGCATCCTCAAGGATCTAATTTATTTAAAAAAATACTACCAAAAAACTCCCCTGCTTTAACTTTGGAAAAAATCATTGATGTACGTGTGCAAACCAATGACAGTATCATCAGTAAAAATTTTTCTCATCTTGTTACTAATGCATTATTATTTATTGACACACTTGCCTTTCGTCAATATTTAATTCATGGAGAGATTCCCGAGAAATACCTAAAAAAAATTGAAGAGACAATTGTAAATATTGTGACCTTAGCTTTAAAAATAAAATCTAAAAAATCACAGTATGATGACTTATTAATCAAACTCTTCGAAGCTTCGATTCGCTATAGTAAATTCTCAAAAGTTTCAACACAAAGTTTGGAAACACTCCAACTTGATTACTTTACAAATGATTTAGAAAAATATTATTTAATCGATATTGCCGGAATGGCTTTATGGAGTGATGGAAAAATAGAAAATGATGAATTGTATTTTTTACAATCGTTAGCGGAGATCCTGCAAATACCAGATTATTTTGTAAACGAAAGTATCAACAATACGCACCTATTTATTTCAAAGCACAGGAAAGAAATTCCATATTTTAACTATTCAAATCCAGTTAAGCATTTTTATGACCAAACTACTCAAAGTGTGGTTACTTTAATTAGCCGTAATAAAAACAGATTGATTAAAGAAATATTACAGAGTAAGGAGCTAATGGTACTGCTAGCCTATTCTACTCGTAGAGATTTAGATGAAAAAGAAAAGAAAAAAGTCAAAAAACAATTATTAGAAATTTGTAAAACTGTTCCATCACTAGCCATTTTTTTACTTCCCGGAGGAAGTTTATTGCTGCCTATCCTAATCAAATTTATACCAACTTTATTACCATCTGCCTTTAATGAGAATATGGATAGCGAATAGCCCCTCCATCTTAAAATAAATTGAATTTGTTTTATTTTTATGTACTACAAATAATCTTATGCAGAGATTTTTTACTTTCAATTTCAAAACGAAAACAATAGACAATATAGAAACTTCTAATATTTGTTTTGATTATAGTGGTCCCTCTTTCTAATTCGTTCATAAAGCGAATCACTACTAGTACTGAAAATCAAAATATCATAAAAAATGATTGTTTTATCTCTACAACAGACTTAAATGAATTTTAAATTTGGAAATAAATTATTTCTTTTTATAAATTCTTCCGCAGTAAATTGGATCGGTATTCCCAATTCTATGATCACTACGAAAACTTCTAAACTAATTCAGCAAATCTCATAACTATAAAATCACTGCTGTTTTAAAATCTTCTTTGAACTTAATTTCTATCGCCAATGCGTTTCTCTTTCTGATTTTTTAGAAAAAAATATTTTTGAATGATTCTATTAGGGAGAATTTTAAACTAATTATCTAACATAATTTACGGATTAACAAAAATAAAGAGGAGTAAAAGGAAATACTACTGTTAGCTTCCTCTAGCACCTATTTTTAAAACATAAAGTAGACTAAAACACAATTATAAAAATATTTAATGTATTGCATTACATATATAAATAAAAATTTATGGATAATTAGTGTCAGCTTTGCACTATCTAAACAATTAAAAACAAATCAAATGACTCGAATTACAGTAGCAAAAGGGGATGGAATTGGTCCAGAAATAATGGATGCAACACTTAAAATCATTATTGCAGCCGGAGCCAAATTAGAAATTGATGAAATAGAAGTAGGAGAAAAAGTTTATTTATCAGGCAATACTTCTGGTATAGCGAGTGAATCTTGGGATATTATTCGTAGAAATAAAGTATTCCTAAAAGCTCCAATCACTACTCCACAAGGTGGTGGTTATAAAAGTTTAAATGTGACAACTAGAAAATTCTTGGGCTTGTATTCAAATGTGAGACCCTGTATGAGTTTACATCCCTTTGTAGAGACCAAACATCCTAAAATGGACATTGTAATTATTCGTGAAAATGAAGAAGATTTATATGCTGGAATTGAGCACCAACAAACAGATGAAGTAGTACAATGTTTAAAACTTATAAGCCGTCCTGGTTGCGAAAAAATAGTTCGTTATGCTTTTGAGTATGCTAAAGTATATGGTCGAAAAAAGGTAACCTGTTTTACAAAAGACAATATTATGAAACAAACTGACGGACTGTTTCATCAGGTTTTTGATGAAATTGCTTTAGAATATCCCGAAATTGAAAATGAACACTGGATTATTGATATTGGCGCTGCAAAGATGGCGGATACCCCAGAAATCTTTGATGTTATAGTAACCTTAAATCTTTATGGTGATATTTTATCTGATGTAGCTGCACAAATCGCTGGTTCTGTTGGATTGGCCGGCTCAGCTAATATTGGTGAAGAATGTGCCATGTTTGAAGCAATCCATGGTTCAGCACCAAGACGTGCCGATCAAAACTTAGCAAATCCTTCTGGCCTACTGGAGGGCGCTATAATGATGCTAAATCACATTGGACAAACAGAAACTGCTGAGAAAGTACAAAATGCTTGGTTAAAAACCATAGAAGATGGTATCCACACTTATGATATATATAATGAAGGAATCAGTACAGAAAAAGTTGGGACAAAAGAATTTGCACAAGCCGTTATTGCCAATTTAGGTAAAAATCCATCGCAGCTAAAACAAGTCTCGTATGCGAAAGATGCGGTTTTAAACTTACCAAAGTACACCAAGAAACCTGCTAAAAATAAAGAATTAGTGGGTGTTGATTTATTTATACATTGGAATGGAACAGATCCAAATGAATTAGCCGAAAAAATTAAAACTATCGGTACTGAAGATAAACATTTGACTATGATTACTAATCGTGGAATTAAAGTTTGGCCTGACGGATTTAATGAAACCTATTGCACGGATCACTGGCGTTGCAGATTTAAACCAACCGCTGGAAAATTGATAGAGAAAAGCCAAATTATAACTTTATTAACCAATGCGTTAGATGCAAAAATTGATGTTATTAAAACAGAAAACTTATACAACTTTGATGGAAAAGCAGGATATTCCTTAGGTCAAGGACAATAACCTTTAAAAATAAAAAATATGGCTGTCCAACTTATTGAAGGTAAATTTAGCCAGAATGAAGCCAAACAATTATTTACAAAAATGATTCCAATAAATACTTAAACTTCATGAAAATAGAGCTCGGAAGAGAAGTAAATTAAATTCTAATACTAAAAAAGCCACTTAAAAGTGGCTTTCTTAATATTAGAATTTCAATTGGTACACTGCATCTAAATCTTTATTTGAACTGATATTAACCTCTAAATCGGTCACGAAGCCAGAATTAAGTCCATAAGCCCACCCGTGTAAAGTCAGATCTTGACCATTTCTCCATGCTGCCTGAACAATTGATGTTTTAGCCAAGTCAAAAACTTGTTCTTTTACATTCAACTCTACAAAGGTGTTAAAACGCTCAGATTCATCTTCAATAGAATCTAAATAATTGCTATGAAGGCGATATACATCTTTAATATGACGTATCCAATTATCAATAATTCCTATAGAATCATTTCCCATTGCAGCTTTCACACCGCCACATCCATAATGGCCACAAACTAATACATGCTTTACCTTCAAAACATTTACTGCATAATCTAGAACGCTTAACATATTCATATCAGTATGAACAACCATATTAGCAATATTTCTATGTACAAAAACTTCCCCTGGTTTTGCTCCTATAATTTCATTTGCTGGAACCCTACTATCAGAGCAACCAATCCATAATAAGGGTGGTGTCTGCCCTTTGGCTAAATCCTGGAAATAATTTGGATCACTAGATAAAGAGGTTTCTACCCATTTTTTATTATTCTCTAGTATTTTTTTATAAAAATCAACCATAACTTTTAGAAATTATTTTATTTATACAATCGTTTAGTTTTTAAAAATCTATTGTAAAGGAACTCATTTTTTATTTATTTAACTGCTTTTTTTACTCTTTAAGAAATTCCTCATCTGTTAATTCTTTTTTGACCATTACTCTTTTCGCAGCATCATAATAATGCTCAATAGTCACATTATTTTGAGAACCTTCAGTGTTTTCTAACTGATACGCCTTTTTAAACCCCTTTAACTTCACTCGTATATTGTTATCTATAGCTCGAGTAGTTTTAAATTCGTGGATTAAATCCAAAATATCATGCGCAATATAGACCGTATCTTTTGCATCAATTATAACCTTAGAATTTTCTGGAATTTGACTTAATGTTTGTTTGATTGCCGCTTTATTTAAGAAAGAAACTTCTTGAGCCAAATCAATATGAATCACATCTCCATCGGCATATTCTTCTTTTCTAAAAAAATAAGCTCTTTTCAGATTCCCTTTCAAAACGAAAATGATACTAATGATTATTCCTAATGTAACTCCTTTTAATAAATCTAAAAATACAACTGCTAATAAGGTAGCAATAAAAGGCACAAATTGATATTTCCCTTTTTCCCAAAAATGTTTGAAAGTGGCTGGCTTAGCTAATTTATATCCAACTAAAATTAATACAGCTGCAAGTGTAGCTAGTGGAATTTTATTGAGAACGATAGGAATAGCGAGTACACTAACCAATAATAATATTCCGTGAATTATAGCAGAGATTTTAGACTTAGCACCTGCATTACTGTTTGCGGAGGTACGTACAATAACTGAAGTCAATGGTAAACCTCCTAAAAGGGAGCTAACCATATTACCGATTCCTTGCGCTTTTAATTCCTTATTCGTATCTGTATAGCGTTTTTGAACATCCATTCTATCTGCTGCTTCGATACTTAAAAGTGTCTCAATTGAAGCAACAATGGCAATTGTAAGTGCGACTATCCAAACTCTTGGGTTAGAAACGCCAGAAAAGTTAGGTGTAACTATAATTGCTTTTAATTCTTCAAAAGAGGATGGAACTGGTAAAGAAACTAAATGTTCTTTTCCAATAGCCAAAGTACTTCCGGTACCAATGAAAATTTCATTTAAAATAACGCCCAAAGTAACCGCAATCAAGGCTCCTGGAACTAATTTTAATTTTTTCAAAAAAGGAACTTTATCCCAGGAAATCAAAATTGTCATAGAAACCAATGTAATAACGATTGAACCTATTTGGATATAATCAAAAATACTAAATAGTGTAGAAAATGTATTACTACCATCCATTTGTGAAAAAGCTTGATCACCTTCAAAATCAGCATCGTAACCAAATGCATGTGGCAGTTGTTTCAGAATAATGATAATTCCAATCCCTGCTAACATCCCTTCGATAACATTTGTTGGAAAATAGTTAGAAATACTTCCTGCTTTAGCAAATCCTAATATTAATTGTACCAAACCTGCAATAAAAACTGCAGTTAAAAAAACATCAAATGCACCTAAATCTGTAATTGCAGTAAGAACAATTGCAGTCAAACCTGCGGCTGGTCCAGAGACACTTATATTAGATGTACTTAAATAGCCAACAACTATTCCTCCTATAATTCCTGAAATAATCCCAGAAAATAAAGGAGCACCAGAAGCCATTGCAATACCTAAACACAAGGGTAGCGCCACCAAAAAAACCACTAAACCAGATGCAAAATCGGATTTAAGGGTAGCAAAAGGGTTGTTTTTTTTTGTCATAATACCAAACTAAAATTGAATACCTATTTATTCACATACTATATATGAAAATTAATTTTAAAAGATTAAAATCAAAATTGTACTAGACTTCGTTGGGCGGAGGGATAAATATGGAAGAGATAATATTATTTTGTTTTGATAAATTCTCTGATAGGATAACACCAGATGATAATTTAGATAGAATACTAAATTCAGCAAGCCCATCAATATAAAAAAAAGTCTTGATTTCTTTGTGCACCTGTTCTTCTTCAGAAAGAGAATAAAAAATAGAGATATCAGCGCTTTTCTCTATCACGGTGACAATTGTTGGCGTGACTAAAAAAGCAATAAACAAGATTAAAAATATTTTTGATATTATTTTCATTGGCCCAAAAATAGAATTAAGTTTATTAAAGATAATGCCAGTTATTCTATTTTTTCAAAATATTAACAAAAAAAGGCAAAATAAAATAACTAAATTTCATTTTGCCTTTTTTTAATTCAACATTTAACTTATAAACTTTCTTCTAACCAAGCTTGCATCATCCAAATTGTCTTCTCTTGTTCTGAGATAAAATCGCTCATCATTGCATTAGTACCTTCATCATTGATTGCTGCAGATTTATTAAGAATCTCCCTTTCAATTTTCAGCAAGTGAGATAAAGAAGCAACAATCAAATGAACTGCTTTTTCATCATTAGAAATATTTTTACCAACAACCAATTGATTATTTTTAATATAATCTTCAAAAGTGTGAAGCGGGGTTCCTCCCACAGTTAAAACTCTTTCCGCTACTAAATCAATTTTTATTTGAGAATCTGTATATAATTCTTCAAACTTCACATGTAAGTCAAAAAAACGCTTTCCCCTTATATTCCAATGAATTCCTCTTAAATTTTGATAATAAACTTGAAAATTTGATAACAAAATATTCAATTCATTAACTATCACTTCTGATTCTTTAATTGGTAATCCTAAAATGTTTGTTTTCATTTCCATAATTTTTTTATTAAATTCTTTCTATCGTAAATTTAGCTTAAGATTAATGAAAAACACCATAATAAAAAGTTATAGTTTTACTAAATTTGCATCAGCTATTATTATACCTATGACAATCACTCAACTAAAATATGTTCTTGCTGTAGCAGAACATAAAAATTTCACACTGGCTGCCGAAAAATGTTTTGTAACTCAACCTACATTAAGCATGCAAATCCAAAAAATAGAAGAGGAATTAAGTATTCAGATATTTGACCGAACAAAAAAACCAATTCAACTTACTGATATTGGTCAAAAAATTGTAAACCAAGCCAAAAATATAGTTAATGAAGCAGATCGCATCCAGGATATTGTTGAGCAACAGAAAGGTTTTATAGGTGGTGAATTCAGATTGGGAATAATACCAACTATTATGCCTACACTCCTACCAATGTTTTTGAATAATTTTATCAAAAAATATCCTAAAGTAAAACTCATTATCGAAGAGTTGAATACAGAGGAAATCATAACAAAACTAAAAAATGGCCATCTTGATGCAGGTATTGCCGCAACTCCATTAATGGAGGATAAAATCAAGGAAATTGTACTTTATTTTGAACCGTTTGTAGCCTATATACCGGAAAGCCACCACCATTTTCAAAAGGAAGAAATAGAAGTTTCTGACTTAAACCTAGATGAAATTTTATTATTACAAGATGGACATTGTTTCCGTGATGGAATACTAAACTTATGTAAAAATAATCCTAGAAGTGAAATAGGTCATTTTCAAATAGAAAGTGGAAGTTTTGAGACTTTAATAAAATTAGCAGATGAAGGTCTGGGAACTACACTGCTTCCCTATCTACATACTTTAGACTTAAAAGATAATGATAAGCTTAAACTACGCCAATTCAAAGATCCTAAACCAGCACGAGAAGTTAGCTTAATTTTTCCTAAAAGTGAATTGAAAATTCATATTATTGAAGCTCTTCGGAGCACAATTGCTGGCGTAATAAAAGGAGCAATCGTTTTTCAGGATATACAAATTATAAGTTCGATTCATAAAAAATAAAAAAGGAACCGTTTTTATGGCGGTTCCTTTTTTATTTTTTATGAATTTACTATCAATAAACATTGTTTTAATTCTGGTTTTCCAATCGTAAAGTTTAATAACCATTCACGCAATTGATCCATTTCATAGGGCAATAACATTTTTATGGCTTTTTCTAACTCTTTACAAAAAAGCATTGGATCAAAACTTACTCTTTCTAAAACAGATTTTGTATAATCGTACATAACTTTCGACATAAGACATGGATAATTTTGGTTAGATTAAGATTCTAATGTTGTTGCAAAAGTACATTTTTTGGCACTACTCAAGTATTATTTAACGTAGTTTTTGGTTTTATATTTCATACTATTCGCCAAAAGCTTCTAATAAAAAGAACGAATTAAAAACTTTACTCAACCCTTTCGAGCACGAAACATTTCTCTTTTCCCAGGAGGCCCCTCAAGTTTTTCAACAGTGAAACCCACTTCTATCATGCTTCTTTTAACGACTCCTCTTGCAGCATAGGTAACCAGTACTCCGTTATCTTTAAGCGATTTATACATTTTTCTAAAAATCTCTGTACTCCATAATTCTGGTTGTACTCTATATCCAAAAGCATCAAAATAAATTAAATCGTATTTATTTTCATCATTAATTTCTTCAAAAAATTGTTTCCGCTTCGTCAGTGTAAAAACATCATTCAAAATCACTTTTTCTCCCCAATTGCTTTCATGCATTTTATCAAAAAGCATGCTTTCCTGATAGGCATTCAACTCAGACACATAATTCATCTTTAAGACTTCCTCTGCTGAAATTGGATAAGCTTCAACCCCTACGTAATCTATGGTTAGCTGCATTTTTTGGGCTTCCAATAGCGTGATAAAAGCATTTAAACCCGTACCAAACCCTATTTCGAGAATACTAATTTTTTGATATTGAAATAGGGAAAGCCCATTTTTGATAAAAACATGTTGTGCTTCTTGAATTGCACCATGTTTAGAATGGTAACATTCGTCCCATTCTGTTAAGTGGATGGTTGTTGAACCATCAAGTGTCTGAATTATTTCTCTTTTCAAAATTATAATCTAAGGTTATGCTACTTTTTTAATCGTGCCACAGGTCAAATTTAATCAAAACTAGTGCCTTTACCTCTTAAAACGAGGATTTTTTATATAATCATTAGAATTATGCTGTTTTTTTTTGATTTTAAAAAAAGTAAATAAATGGTAGTTAAACGCTATAATTAATAGTGTTTTGATAAGTAATTTGCTGATTTTTATTTAATTTTGCAAATATTAAAGTCAAAGAGATAGAAACGCAATCTTTTTAAGCTTTGTCTAATAACTTAAAAAAAAATCAAAAAACAATACATTACTATGAGTACAACTCAAACTAACAAAATTGAAATTATAAAATCTCTTACTTCTAAAATAAAGGAAGTAAATTTTGAAAACCTAAGCTTTGGTTCTGTTTTTACGGATCACTTATTTGAATGTGATTTTACAAATGGGGAATGGCAAAAACCAGTCATTAAGCCATACGCTCCTTTTTTGTTAGACCCATCGACCCGAGTTTTTCATTATGGACAAGCTATTTTTGAAGGAATGAAAGCATATAAGGATACTGATGATGCCGTTTGGCTTTTTAGACCTGATGAAAATTATAATCGTTTCAATAAATCAGCCGTTAGAATGGCTATGCCAGAGGTTCCTGAAGAAATATTCATGAATGGGCTTCATCAATTATTACAATTGGATGAAGCTTGGATAAAAAAAGGAAAAGGAAACGCGATGTATATCCGACCATTTATGATTGCAACTGGAACGGGCGTAATTGCTAACCCATCAAATGATTATAAATTTATGATCATTTTATCTCCAGTGACCTCGTATTATTCTGGTGATGTAAAAGTACTTATTGCAGAACATTACAGTAGAGCCGCTAATGGCGGAATTGGTGCGGCAAAAGCAGCTGGGAACTACGGCGCTCAGTTCTACCCTACAGTATTAGCAAATGCAGCAGGCTTTCAGCAAGTCATTTGGACTGATGATGCCACGCACACCAAACTGGAAGAAGCTGGAACAATGAATGTTTTCTTTAGAATAAATGATACCTTACTTACTGCTCCAGTAAGTGAACGAATTCTAGATGGAGTAACTAGAAAAACATTGATCGACCTAGCTAAAAGCGAAGGTATAGACGTAGAGATTCGCCCTGTTTTAGTTTCTGAACTTGTTGAAGCAGCTAAAAACGGAACTTTAAAAGAAATTTTTGGTGCTGGTACAGCTGCCGTAGTAAGTCCAATCTCGGGATTCTCATATCAAGATGCCTACTTTGAATTGCCAAAAATTGAAAAATCAGTAGCAATACAACTAAAAGACAAATTAACTAATATCCAAAATAAATTAGAAAAAGACACTTTTGGATGGACTGTTAAAATATAATTTTTAGATTTTATGTTTACATAAAGGCGATTTTATAAATCAAAATCGCCTTTTTTATTTCTTACACTACTACACCTATCGCCCATAGGGATTAGCAATTCCTATTTAAGAATAATTGAAAAATCAGGTTTAAAGTAATTTGGGCCTTTTAGAACTTTTCCGTCTTCTCGATAAATGGGGTTTCCGTTTTGGTCTAATTTACTCATATTACTACGTTGAATTTCATCAAAGACAGCTTCTATTTTATCCTGTAAACCGTGCTCTATAATAGTTCCACAGAGAATATACATCATATCACCCAGAGCATCTGCTATTTCTGTTAAATCATTATTTCGTACCGCTTCTAAGTACTCTTCATTTTCTTCTTTCATCAAATTATATCGAAGTTCATGCTTAAGCGCACCTAAATTGGCTGTAGGACTTTCATTAAAATCAATTTTGAACGTAGAATGAAATTCCTTTACTGCGTTAATTTGTTTTTGCATATTTAGTATTTTTATCAAATGAAAATACAAATTAGCAAACTATTATTAAACAAATAACTAAATTTGTCAAAAAAATATTTTAATTATGTTTAGTCAGGGACAATTAATATTTGCAGGCCTTTTTTTTATTGCGTTCGTCATAGCGATGGTATATGCCTACCGAAAAGATTTAGCGTTGCATAGGATATTTTATAAAGGGAATTATAAAATATTAATAGGATTTGGAGTTTTTATTGGAATTTTGTTCTTAATAAAAATATTCTTTAAACGTTAGTTTGCGATAAATAAATAATAATGTCCAAAGTCTACTTAGCGTGGACTTTTTTATTTATTTATCTTTCGAAAATTTCATGTTAATATTTCACCCCAAATCTACACTTACAGTATTAAATTTCATTTGCTTAAAAATAATACAATAGACTTTTAAACACCATTACTTTTACAATAGTATCCATAAATAAAAAAGTACCTATCCAACCATTTAAATCTAGCTGAATAAAAAAAATCGAATTGCATTGCCACTTTTACACAAAAAAAAAGGTTTACATATTTATTTAACACTTTCTGTGACTTATAAATTAAATTTTTAACTTTACAGAAATTAACAAACCCAATGTATTATGAGGATTTTAAAATATTTATTTCTTTTACTACTACTTAGTTTTGTAGCGCTATCCATTTTTGTAGCTACTCAAAAAGGAGATTTTACCGTAGAAAGAAGTCAAATCATAAATTCCCCAAAATCGAACGTATATAATTTTGTAAATGATTTCAGGAACTGGGAAGATTTTGGTTCTTGGATTACTGAAGATCCCGAAATAAAAATTAACTATCCTATAAAAACAATTGGGACAGGCGCCAACTATTCTTGGGAAGGAAAAGACGGTTCTGGTAATATGAAAACTATTTTTGTAAAAGAGAATGACAGTATTTCGCAAATAATGGACTATAATGGAACTTCATCATCGGTATTTTGGACTTTTAAAGATACGATTGGTGGCACAAAAGTAACCTGGAAGACTATTGGCAAAATGAATTTTTCTATGAAAGTATATACAGCATTTAACGGCGGTATGGACAAAATCATTGGGGTTATGTATGAAAAAAGTTTAGCAAAGCTAGACAAAACCCTTGATTTTGAAATAAACACGTACAAAGTAAAAGTAGACGGATTAACAAAAATTCCAACTACTTATTATTTAAAACAAACCTTTACTAGCAAACTTTCTAAAGTTACCAAAAATTCAAGGATTGTATTTTTTAAAATAATTGATTTCTGTAATAAAAACAATATCGAGCGCAATGGAAAACCGTTTTTACTCTATCACACCTATGATTTATCAAATGGTCTAGCTAGAATATCGTTTTGTATACCCATAAAAAGTCAAATTTTGACAAGTTCAGGCAGTGACATTTTAACCGGAAAACTAGAGAATTTTGAAGCTGTAAAAACAACCTTAACTGGTGATTACTCACATATTAAAAAAGCGATGGATAAAGCAATGGGGTACATTAATTCTAATAAAATAATAGTAGATCCTACATTTTCACATTTGGAAATGTTCAAAATCAGCAGATCCGAAATTAAGAATCCTTCGAAATGGATCACTGAAATATATTACCCTATAAAACCAAAAGTGATTCCTGTCAACACTTATATTCCTACCACAATTAAAAAAGTTGAAGCTGTAAAAATACCTGCACCTGCTATTAACAAAGAGGAAGAGCAATCTGAATTTTAAAACTAGTACTAAACGATTAAACCTTTTTAGTAACTTATATTCTAACCTTTAAAAAACAATTTTGCAAGAAGAACAGGAATTTATAAATCAACTATTAAACCCTAAAACACAAAACCAAGCGTTTCAGAGGTTAATATTGGATTATCAAAGACCTCTTTACAATCACATTCGGAATATTGTTTTGAATCACGACGATACAGATGATATATTGCAAAATACTTTTATTAAAATATTTCAACATCTAAAAAATTTCAAAGGAGACAGTAAACTCTTTTCATGGATGTACCGCATTGCAACTAATGAGGCACTGACTTTTTTAAAACAAAAATCAAAAAGAAATGGCGTTTCATCAGAAACATTACAGAATAAAGCGATCGATAACCTTGAAGCCGATGTTTTTTTTGATGGAAATGAAATTCAACTAAAATTACAAAAAGCGATTGCTTTACTCCCTGAAAAACAACAGCTAATTTTTAAAATGAAATATTTTGAAGAACTCAAATATGAGGCTATTTCTGAAATACTAGGAACCTCAGTTGGGGGATTAAAAGCATCCTATCATATTGCAGTAAAAAAAATAGAAGCATTTGTAACCACTAATTAAACCTTTTTGCAATAACTCTGTCTAAAAGAATATGAAAACATTTAAATTAGAAAATAAGTCTAAAATTGAACCTGGTTTTAAAACACCCGATCATTATTTTGAAAATTTTTCAGTCAAAATGATGCAGCAATTGCCTGCGAGTGAACCAAAAGTTATTTCTATTTTTCAGAAAAGGAAAAATTTAATTTTGATGGTGGCAGCCATTCTGGTACTTGCGCTTATGATTCCAATTTTTAATTATTCATCTGCCAGCATCAATGAGTTGGATTCAACTGAATTAGAAAATTACATAACCTATCAATCTAATGTTAATCAATATGATTTGATAAGTGGTCTAGAAACGGAAGATATCAACAACATGAATACAAGTATTGCTATAGAAGACGAAGCGATAGAAGATTTATTGTCTGGAAATTCAAATCTGGAAAATCTTATTTTAGAGTAAATAACAAACATGCTTTTTAAGCTTTAATTAAAAAACAACAAAATGATCGTTAGAAAATTATTACCCATATTATTATTCTTCGTTTCATTCAGCTTTTACGCTCAAGGCGAAAGTATGAAAGAAAAAAAAGAAAAAATAAAAGCGTTGAAAGTAGCTTTTTTCACAACTGAACTTGATTTTACAGGTAATGAAGCTGAAAAATTCTGGCCACTTTACAACACATTTGATGACAAACAATTTGAATTAAGACATCAAAAAATGCGTGCTTTTATGAAAAGAATGGGTGATGGCTCATTAGACAAAATTTCAGAAAAAGAAGCAAATAATTTCTTAGCTCAAATAGAAGATACCGAAGAAGAATTATTTTTACTTCGAAAAAAATTCACTCAAAATTTGCGAGCTGTTTTGCCTTCGGTAAAAATAATTAAGCTGAGGAAGGCTGAAGAAGATTTCAATAGAAAATTACTCCATCAGTACCGCAATAAAGGCCAAAAATAAGTACCGTACCTATTATTAGTTCAACCAAAAACCTAAGCATCGGATAAAAATCTAATGCTTAGGTTTTTTTATTTAAAGTTGATACGGATTATTTTATTTTGACCAGCAGCAATTGCGGTATTTTGATCTAAAAAACGAATTGTGTTCAGAGTGGAATCCGTTGCCAATTGTTTCCATGAAGCCCCACCATCATTAGAATAATAAATTCCTGAAGTCCCAACAGTCACAAGTCCTTTGCCATTACTTTCAGGAACATACTGCACACAAGATGCATACCCAAAACCTTGATTATCGGCCACAAGATTCCATGTTTTACCTCCATCAATTGTACTGGCTTTATTAGAGAAGTTCTGATTCTTGATTTCATAATCGCCTCCAGCAATAAATCCAATATTTGCATCATAAAAATCAGCCGTAAAAATTCCGGTCATTGCTTTACCTTGTACAATCGGAGTATCATAAACCGTCCAACTATTTCCTCTATCTGAGGAATAAAAAACCCTCGATTTTTTTCCACCGGAAACAATCCACGTATGGTTCGCTTTGATAACTACATTAGTATTGCTTGCCGCAAAAGCAGCTTCACCATCCCTTACTTTTGGTAATTTATCACAAGGGATTTTATTCCATGAATTCCCTCCATCCCGTGTCGTAATAATGTTCAGACAATCAGCAATTGGATCTCCCATAGCTATTCCTTCTTTTTCATCCCAAAACTGCATACTGTCGTAAAAGACTTTCTCATGATTTTCTTGGTACACTATTTTTGTTTCCTTACTGTCTTTTGAAATTTGGTACAACAATGCAGGATTTGCAACATTCAAAATAAAAATATGCTTCGCTGTTTGAGCAATACTTCTAAATTCAAGTTTTAGAGAATCCTTGGTGATTGTGTTTTCTGTTTTTAGATTGGTATCCAAATTATAAAAACCATATCTTCCCTTATCAGCTGCATACCAAATTTTATTTTTATCTATTTGAATCGCTCTGATACTTATTTTATCCTGGAACAATGTATCAATTTTTACGAATTGAAAATTAATATTATTCGAATTCAAAGATTCATACATACCTGATTTACAAGACAAAAACACTACTGAACCTAATAAAATTAAAAAGATATTTTTCATTTTTTGTACTTTTTAGCGCTAATTTACAATTAATAATATAAATACAGAAAGAGACTAATATTAATTGGCACAGTAATTGGATATTGAAAAAAAAGGAAAACTTAATCCAATTTATTATGAAAACGAAACTACTATTATTGAGTCTATTGACTTCTGTTTTCGCAACACAAATACAAGCGCAAGATAGAACATCAGTAAATGCCATGAATGCCGAAATCAGTGACAATCTTGATTTGAGAGCTGTTGCTTCTATTTTTGGAGAATCAAGAGACCTACAGGATTTTGAAAGACGCTTGAATGATCCTAAACTTCAGATATCAAATTTAGATTTAAATAATGATAATGAAGTTGATTATTTACGGGTTATTGAAACCGTGGAAAACAGGACACACTTAATCATTGTTCAATCCGTAATTGATCAAGATGTATACCAAGATGTGGCTACAATTGATGTGGAAAAAGACAGAAATAATAAAATTCATGTTCAAGTAGTAGGAGATGTATTCATGTATGGTGAAAATTATATTTATGAGCCTGTTTATTACAGTACTCCTATAATTTATGCTTCATTTTGGTCACCTAACTATCGTCCATATTACTCCACTTGGAACTGGGGCTATTATCCTTCCTATTATTATGCATGGAATCCATTTCCAGTTTTCCGTTACAGAAATAACATTAATATTAATTTGAATATTAACAACAATTATAATTATGTAAATTATCGAAGAAGCAATCGAGCAGTTGTTTTATATAATTCAAGACGTTCCAATGGATACGAAAGACAAAATCCGAACTATTCATTCTCACGAAGAAACGCTAATGTTGCCAATCGTTATGAATTAGATCAGAGAAGAGTTTCTAGAAATGATAATGGATATTCTAATAGAAGAGCAACTGCCTCAAGAGATAATGCTCTAAACAGAACGAGTACTTCTAGAGGAGTTGTATCGCAAAGATCAGCTTCGGCAAGAGATTATTCTCAAAACAGAACTAATTCTTCTACTCAGGCAACGCCTCAAAGAGGAAATTCTCAGAGAGAGTATGCTCAAAACAGAACTAATCCTTCTGCTCAGACAGCGCCTCAAAGAGGAAATTCTCAGAGAGAGTATGCTCAAAACAGAACTAATCCTTCTGCTCAGACAGCACCTCAAAGAGGAAATTCTCAGAGAGAGTATGCTCAAAACAGAACTAATTCTTCTGCTCAGGCAGCACCTCAAAGAGGAAATTCTCAGAGAGAGTATGCTCAAAACAGAACTAATCCTTCTGCTCAGGCAGCACCTCAAAGAGGAAATTCTCAGAGAGAGTATTCGCAAAACAGAACTAATCCTTCTGCTCAGGCAGCACTTCAAAAAGGAAATTCTCAGAGAGACTATTCTCAAAACAGAACTAGTCCTTCCAGACAAGCAGCACCACAAAGAGCAGAATCACAAAACAGAGGGAATTCTTCGAGAGAATCAGCACCTCAAAGAACAGAAAGTCAAAGAGGTAATTCTTCCAGAAACAACGATAGAAGATCTTAAAAACTCTTCCCTATAAAACAAAAAACACGGCCCGACAAGCCGTGTTTTTTTTACTATGTAAAAAACACTTAATTTACATTTAAAAGTGTAGATTTGACCAGTTTTTTAAAAAAAATTTCATGAGCCCTTCACACAAAAACCTCCATAGTAAATGGACATTAGGTGGATTATTAATTTCATTAGGAATAATTTACGGGGATATTGGAACTTCTCCCTTGTATGTAATGAAAGCCATTCTTGGAGATCATATTATAAATGCTGATATTGTTTTAGGCGGAATCTCCTGTGTCTTTTGGACACTTACTTTACAAACAACCATCAAGTATGTCATCATTACTTTAAGTGCTGACAATCATGGTGAAGGTGGGATTTTTGCATTGTATGCTTTAGTCAAAAAGACAAAAATCCAATGGTTAATTGTCCCCGCAATAATCGGAGGAAGTGCTTTACTCGCTGATGGAATAATTACTCCTCCTATCTCAGTATCGTCTGCAGTAGAAGGAATTAGAACCTATTATCCTGAAATAAACACAATCCCAATTGTCATAGGTATTTTATTTATACTATTTGCCATACAGCAATTTGGAACAAAATTAGTTGGTAAATTTTTCGCTCCTATGATGCTCATTTGGTTTGGAATGCTTGCTATTTTAGGAATTACTCAAATTTCACAAAACACTGAGGTTTTAAAAGCCGTCAACCCTTATTATGCCTACCATTTATTAACGATTCATCCAGAAGGATTTTTTGTTTTAGGTTTTGTATTCCTTTGTACCACCGGAGCTGAAGCCTTATATTCGGATATGGGACATTGCGGACGAAAAAATATTAGAATCAGTTGGATTTTTGTAAAAACAGCTTTAGTACTTAATTATTTTGGTCAAGCCGCTTATTTAATTCATCACGAAGGAGAAACATTGCAAAGTTTGGGTGGAAAAAACGGAAATCCTTTTTACCTCATAATGCCCGATTGGTTTCAACCAATAGGAATTGTAATCGCTACGCTGGCTGCAGTAATTGCTTCGCAAGCATTAATAAGTGGCTCTTTTACGTTGATAAATGAGGCAATGCGATTGAATTTTTGGCCCAAAGTAAAAATCAAATATCCTACAGAATTAAAAGGACAATTATACATTCCATCAATAAACTGGTTGCTGTTTTTAGGTTGTGTTGGAATCGTATTACACTTTGAAGAATCAAGCAATATGGAGCATGCCTATGGCTTAGCAATTATTTTATGCATGATTATGACCACTATTTTACTTAATTTTTATTTGATAATGAAAAGAGTAAAGCTCTATTTCATCATACCGTTAATAACGATTTATCTAGTAATTGAATTTAGTTTTCTAGCAGCAAATATCACGAAATTTGCTGATGGTGGTTATGTAACGCTTTTTATAGCAATTACTTTAATCAGTATTATGACGATTTGGTACTTAGCTAAAAAAATCAATAAGAGTTATACGAAAATTGTTAAAATTGAGGATTACAAAAAAGTTCTGGTCGAATTAAGTGCTGATTTAACGATTCCTAAATATGCAACACATTTAGTTTACATGACTAATGCCGGAAGAACAGACGAAATAGAAGAAAAAGTAATGTATTCCATTTTGCAAAAAAGACCTAAAAGAGCGGATATATATTGGTTTGTTCATGTCAATATTTTAACGGAGCCATACAAAACTGAATATAAAGTTACCGAAATTGTTAAAGATGATTTGTACCGTGTAGACTTTAATTTAGGATTTAGAGAACCTACAAAAATCAACTTAATGTTTAAAGAAGTTATTAAGGATATGGTACAAAAAGGCGAAATGGATATTACAAGTAGATACGAATCTTTGAATAAAAACAACATCATCGGTGACTTCAAATTTGTTTTATCCGAAAAATTTCTTTCTAATGATAGCGACTTGAGATGGCATGAAAAAATAATTATGAATTCTTATTTCTTAATTAAAAAATTAAGTTTATCCGAAGAAAGAGCTTTTGGTCTGGACAGTAGTTCAGTAAAAGTAGAAAAATTCCCAATGGTTCTCCATGCACCTGAAAAAATAGGTCTGACAAGAGTTAAATAATGATTCAAATAATTTAAACACGGCCTTAAAACCGTGTTTTATTTTTCTTTCTTACATAAATCACTGTTAATTTATTCTAAAATAGTAACTTTGAAAAGTTTTTTAAAAAATTTTCATGGGCACTTCGCATAAAAACATCCACAGCCAACTTTCTGCTGCTGGACTATTGATTACGTTAGGAATTATATATGGCGACATTGGTACTTCACCATTATATGTAATGAAATCCATTATTGGAGAACATGCCATAAACAAGCAATTAATATTAGGTGGATTATCCTGTATTTTATGGACATTGACTTTACAAACCACATTAAAGTATGTAATCATTACTTTAAATGCAGATAACCATGGCGAAGGAGGAATTTTCTCTCTATACTCTTTAGTAAAAAAAACTAAAATTCAATGGTTAATCGTTCCTGCCATCATTGGAGGAAGTCTACTATTAGCCGAAGGCATTATAACACCCCCAATTTCAATATCTTCTGCAGTTGAAGGACTGCATATCTTTAAACCGGATATACCAACAATACCTATTGTTATCGCTATACTTTTTATACTGTTCAGTATTCAACAATTTGGAGCTAAACTGGTAAGTAAGTTTTTTTCACCTACCATGTTAGTGTGGTTTTCTATGCTTGGAATTTTAGGATGCATCCAAATTTTTAAAAATATTGAAATATTCAAAGCGATCAATCCATATTACGGCTATAAATTATTAACCTCAGATAATGCTGGCGAAGGATTTCTTATACTAGGAGCCGTATTCTTATGTACTACGGGCGCCGAGGCACTTTATTCGGACATGGGACATTGCGGACGACGCAATATCAGAGTAAGTTGGATTTTTGTAAAAACCACTTTAATACTTAATTATTTTGGCCAAGGAGCATTTTTACTAATGCATGAAGGAAAAACATTGGCACAATTAGGAAGTTCAAATCACAATCCCTTTTATTTAATCATGGCCGACTGGTTTCAACCCATCGGAATTGTAATCGCCACATTTGCTGCCATTATTGCTTCACAAGCCTTAATAAGCGGTTCCTTTACATTGATCAATGAGGCAATGCGTTTGAATTTTTGGCCAAAAGTAAAAATCAATTATCCAACTGATGTTAAAGGACAATTATACATTCCTTCTATTAACTGGCTGCTTTTTGTGGGTTGTGTTGGAATCATTTTATATTTCAAAGAATCCAAAAATATGGAGCATGCTTATGGTCTTTCTATAATTCTTGGAATGATGATGACAACAACGTTATTGAATTACTATTTGATAATGAAAAGAGTCAAATGGTATTTTTTGACGCCGTTAATTACCCTGTATGCAACCATAGAAATTGGCTTTTTATACGCTAATATTTCCAAATTTATGGAAGGTGGATATGTAACTTTATTCGTAGCAATATTCATGATATTCATAATGAGCACGTGGTTTTTGGCTAAAAAAATCAGTAAAAATTACACACAAATTGTCAAAATTGATGATTATACAAAGGTACTTGGTGAATTGAGTCATGATGAAACAATACCGAAATACGCCACGCACTTAGTGTATATGACAAATGCAACCCGATCTGATGAAATTGAAGAAAAGGTAATGTATTCAATCCTTCGTAAAAGACCGAAAAGAGCGGATATTTATTGGTTTATACATGTAAATGTGCTAAACGAACCTTACAAAAAAGAATACCGAGTAACCGAAATTTTAAAAGATGATTTATATCGAGTTGATTTTTATTTGGGTTTTAGAGAACCCACAAAAATCAATTTAATGTTTAAAGAAGTTATTAAGGATATGGTTAGCAAAGGCGAAATGGACATCTCCAGTCGTTATGAATCTTTAAATAAAAACAATATTATAGGGGATTTTAAATTTGTATTATCCGAAAAGTTCCTTTCAAATGATAGTGATTTAACTTTCTTTGAAAAAATTGTCATGAACACCTATTTCGTTTTGAAAAAATTCAGTCTATCTGAAGGAAAAGCGTTTGGCTTAGACAATAGTTCCGTAAAAGTGGAACAATTTCCTATGGTGCTGCATCCGCCGGAAATTATCAATATGAAGAGGATAGAAAAATCAAATAGCAACATGTGATTTTATTGCATCAATTTTTCTCTTATACACATTACCAAGTAAAGTTTTTTTCTGATGAAGAAAAAAACTTTATTGTTTTCATACAAAATCCAATAATTTTCGAGAAGCACCTGTGCAAACTCCTAAACCACAAATACAAAAATTCACATAAAAAAAACCTACCTTTGCACCTCAATTATTTAAAATGAGATTACACAGAAATTTAGTTTACACAACAATAGATGCATTAAACGCCATTTTTAACGAGGGTGAATATGCTGATAAAGTGGTTGCAAGATCCTTAAAAAAAGACAAACGTTGGGGAAGCTCTGACAGAAAGTTTGTAGCCGAAACCATCTACGAAATTGTACGTTGGAAAAGATTATACGCAGAAATAGCTGAAGTAAAAGAACCATTTGACAGAGACAATCTTTGGAGAATGTTTTCTGTTTGGGCAGTTTTAAGAGGCTATCCTATTCCAGATTGGCGTCAGTTAGAAGGAACACCAGAACGAAAAATAAAAGGTCGTTTTGACGAACTTTCTAAAGTGAGAGCTTTAAAAGAATCTATTCCGGACTGGATGGATGAATTGGGAGTACAAGAATTAGGAGAGAAAGTTTGGGCAACTGAAATAGCAGCTCAAAACCAGCCTGCTAAAGTAATTCTCAGAGTCAATACACTTAAAACTACAAGAGAAGCGCTTCGTGCTATTTTGATGGATTTAAACATTGAGACAGATACTTTAAAAAATCAACCTGACGCTTTAGTACTTAAAGAAAGAGCTAATGTGTTTTTAACTGATGCTTTTAAACAAGGTTTTTTTGAAGTTCAAGATGCCAATTCACAATTAGTAGCTGCGTTCCTTGACGTAAAACCAGGAATGCGTGTTGTTGATACCTGTGCTGGTGCTGGTGGAAAAACGTTACATATTGCTTCTTTGATGGAAAACAAAGGACAATTAATTGCTATGGATTTGTACGAAAGCAAATTGAAGCAACTTAAAATTAGAGCTAAAAGAGATGGCGCTTTCAATATTGAATACCGCATTATTGACTCCACAAAAATTATCAAAAAATTACATGAAAAAGCAGATCGTGTATTAATTGATGCCCCTTGTAGCGGTTTAGGAGTTCTCAAAAGAAACCCAGATGCTAAATGGAAATTGAAACCTGAATTCATCGACAACATTCGTAAAGTACAATCGGAAGTTCTAGAAAGTTATTCTAAAATTGTAAAACCAGGAGGAAAACTAGTATATGCTACTTGCTCTATATTACCATCCGAGAATCAAGAACAGGTAAAACGTTTTCTGACAACCGAAATTGGCAAACAATTCAATTTCATTAAAGACCAAAAAATATTAGCTTCAGAATCTGGTTTTGACGGGTTTTATATGGCTTTATTGGAACGAAAAGAAAGTTCAGAGCAAAAAGAAAAAAGAGTTCAAAAAGAAATAGAATAGATTTTAGAATTTACAAAAAAAGTCCTCGAAAATTTGAGGGCACTGAAAAACATCTCTTGGTTTGATTAGAGACGCTTTTTAGACAATAAAAAAACGCTTATAACAGGATTTTAAATATCCGTTATGAGCGTTTTTATTTTTAAAACTGTTTTTTATTAGGTTGTATGAGTCGATTTTTCACTTTTATAAGTTCATTCTGCTTACTGCACATGTAGCTTTTATTTTTCTACATTAATTTCAGTATTCTTTTTAAGTTGACTGTGAAAATTGCTATTGCTCCCTGCATTTGCATATTGCAAAGACCATATGATATCGCTCTATCATAACCATGTACATTTTTTAACTCACTATTTTTCGCTTCTATCTTGTATCGATGTTTTGTTTTTTCTTTGTAATATTCAGTTTCTTGAAAGGCAATTTGGTCTTGGTGTAAGTCAGATTTTATCGATACTGAATATGTTTTTGTCTTGGATCCATCTTTATAACAACCCTCTTTTAAAGAGCAGGTCTTACATTTTTCCACATCAAAATAGTAGGTTTGTATTTGATTGGTTCCAATATTTTTTTTACCTTGGCGAGCCTTTCGTATGGCCATATGACCAGCAGGGCAAACAAATCTATCGGCATCTTTATTATAATCAAATTTATCTTCGTCTTTTCTAAATCCTTGTGTTATGGAAGGATTTAATCTAGCTACTACTTTAATGTTTAGCTTACTTGTGAGTTTAAGGTTTTCTTTCCCTGAATAGGCTCCATCGCCGATAATAGTATCAACATCAATTCCGTTTTCTTGACTAATCGCTAAAAGTTTAGGTAATTCCGGTCCATCTCCTTTTTCGCCAGATGTGACTACAGCCGCTGTAATGATGCGCTCCTCGGTCATCGCCAAGTGAGTCTTATATCCAAAGAAAGAACTATCAGCGGATTTATGACCCGTTTTAGCATCTGTATCTTTTGATAAGGTAAAATTTTCTTGAGTGTCTTCTACAGTTTCTTTGAGTAGATTTAATTTCTCTTTCACAGCTGGAATCGAACTTATTGACAGCTCATTTTCAATGCGTCTTTCCAAATCTTTACAATAAGCTAGTTCCTTTTCTAAGTCATTATCGGTATTTTTTTCTGGCATATGTTCTTTGAATTCCTGCTCAAAGCTGTATACTGTTTTTCGTAGTAGCTTGGAACGTTCTCTCAATACATCGATGGCTAAAAATGGATTGGATCTTGATAAAGTATGTGTGGCATCAACGATGATAGACTTCGACCGAATAATACCTTTTTCGATAGCAATGGTGACTGTTTTGTTTATCAATAGATTTAGTAGGTCGGTATCCTTTAGACGTAGTTTTCTAAATTTTGTTAACGAACTCGGATTGATAACGTCATCTTCTGGATTCATATCCAAAAAATATTTGAAGGACATATCATATTGAGAACGTTCCACGACATCAATATCGGAAACAGTATAGATTGTTTTAAGTAGTAAATATTTAAACATACGAACGGGACTTTCTGCCATTCGCCCATTATTGGTACAGTACTTATTTAACAACTCATCGTAAATAAAAGAAAAATCAATCAAATCATTGATTTTTCTTAATAGATTTTCTTTTGGAACTATTAAATCATACAACGAAGAATACTCGCTGAATTGTATTGTTTGTTGTTGTACTAACATCTAAAAAACACGTATAATTAGACATAAATATAAGAAAAAAGGAGTAGAAATCCATAGATATCTACTCCTTTTTATGTGTCTATTTATTAGAAAGACTTTTTCAGTGCCCTCGAAAATTTCGAGGACTTTTTTTGTATTATTATTTTTTCAGTTTAATCTTTTTCCAATTATAAACTATTTATTAATCATTCATTGAAATTAAGAACTCTTCATTGTTCTTCGTTTTCTTGAAACGATCATTAATGAAATCCATCGCTTCAATAGGATTCATATCTGAAAGGTATTTACGCATAATCCACATTCTTTGTAATGTTTTTGGATCCAATAACATATCATCGCGTCTGGTACTTGACGATGTCAAATCGATTGCTGGGAAAATACGTTTATTGGCAATTTTTCTATCCAATTGCAGTTCCATATTACCAGTCCCTTTAAATTCTTCGAAAATAACCTCGTCCATTTTTGAACCAGTTTCTGTTAATGCAGTGGCAATTATACTTAAGGAACCTCCATTTTCTACATTACGGGCAGCACCAAAGAAACGTTTTGGTTTCTGTAATGCATTTGCATCCACACCACCACTTAATACTTTACCTGATGCAGGTTGAACAGTATTATAAGCTCTGGCTAAACGTGTAATGGAATCCAATAGAATCACTACATCATGACCGCATTCTACCAAACGTTTTGCTTTTTCAAGAACGATATTAGCAATTTTAACATGTTCTTGTGGTTCTCTATCAAAAGTAGAAGCAATTACTTCACCACGCACACTGCGTTGCATGTCAGTAACCTCCTCCGGACGTTCATCAATTAGTAAAACAATTAAATAGACTTCAGGATGATTTGCCGCAATTGCGTTGGCAATTTCCTTAAGCAACATCGTTTTACCTGTTTTGGGTTGCGCTACAATCATACCTCTTTGTCCTTTTCCTATTGGCGAAAACAAATCGATAATTCTAGTTGAAATAGTACTTTGTTTTTCAGCTAATTTGAATTTTTCTGATGGAAATACTGGTGTTAAATGTTCGAATGAAACTCTGTCACGAACCACTTGAGGATCATGTCCATTAATTTTTAAAACGCGTACTAATGGAAAAAATTTCTCTCCTTCTTTTGGTGGACGAACCACACCTTTTACGGTATCGCCGGTTTTAAGACCAAACAATCTAATTTGAGAAGTTGATAAATAAATATCATCTGGCGAAGCCAAATAATTATAATCCGAAGAACGTAAAAAACCGTATCCGTCAGGCATCATTTCTAGAACGCCTTCACTTTCTATAATTCCATCAAATTCAAAATCAGAAGCAGCAAAATTACTTTTCTTGTTTTTAAAATTGGGATTTTGATTTCCATTCCCATTTGGATTTGGATTCTGCTTGTGCAACTGGTTTGGATTTATTTTTTTGGCAGGTACCACTGCTTCGACTTTTTCTTCAGTAGTTATTTCTACTGCAGCATCTTCCTCTTTTGCAGTTTCCTTTACTTCGTCTTTATCCTTTTTTAAAGCAATTTTTTTCTCGTAAGCTGATTTATTAAACTTAATCACCTTTCCAACTTTTTTCTCTTCAGCACCAGACTTTACTATAACTACTGGTTCTTCTTGAACTGTAAATACTTCCTCAGGAGAATTATTTTCTACTGCAACCGTATCCTCTACTACATTTTCTTGGGATTCAAATAAAGGACTTTCCTGTGATTTCTGGATTGCTGCCTTTTTAATAGGAACAATACGAACTCTTTTAGGTTTATCATCTTCAAGAACACTTTCTGCTATTGTATTTACTTTAGTATCACCGTTAGCCATTTGATGCTCTAATATGTGACCAATTAAAGTCTCTTTTTTTACACCGTTAAATTTTATGGTTTTAGCTGATTTAGCTATTTCTTGAAGCTCAGAAAGCTTCATTTCTTTTAATGCAGAAATATCAAACATGAATGTTCTATGAGTTTAATTAATTTTTGGAATAATGTAAAAGATAGGTAGTAAACTTTAAATTGAATCAACCGCAGTATGAAGTGCTTACGGAATTATGATGCAATAATACGAATAAAATTCAATCAGACAATAGTATTTTAAAAAAAGAAAATATATTTTTGTAAAACATATTTAACAAATGATACAAAGAATTCAAACCATTTATTTACTTCTTGCTTTTGTAGTTACTGGCATTTTACTTTTTTTTGTTCCTTTATGGACAGTAGCCGAAGGTAAAGAGTACTATTTTATGCAAAGCCAATTGTACACTATACTATTGGGGCTGAGTACCACGCTAACGGTTTTAAGTATCGTTTCCTATAAAAAAAGACAAAATCAGTTTGTTATTGGCAGATTGAATATCATATTAAATTTGATTTTATTAGGATTGTTTGTATATCGTTCACTAAACGTATCTGGAGAAACACCCGTTGTTTCTGAGAAAGGTATTGGGATGTTTCTGCCTGCAGTTGTTGTCGTATTATTAGTTTTAGCTAATAAGGCCATCAAAAAGGATGAAGATCTTGTAAAATCTGTGGATAGATTGAGGTAAACCTATAAATTTTAGTTTATTAGTGCGAAGGAAACCCGAATGTAAAAATTCGGGTTTTTTTGTGTCCTGAAAGTTAAACTTTATTAATAAAGACAATAAAAATCTTATAAAAACAATAAATTGCTATTTATTTTTTATAAATTTGGCAATAAGAATCCCAATATGTTAAATAAAATACGAATTCATCTTGCTGACGACCATCAAATCCTTATGGATGGAATTAGAACTTTACTTCATACCAATCCTGCATTTGAGGTCGTAGGGTTTTCTATTAATGGCACTAATTTGTACGATGAAGTGCTAAACAACAAATCAGATATTCTAATTCTGGATATAAACATGCCAGAAAAAGACGGAATTGAAGTTATCAAAGAGTTTGCCCAAAAAGGATTCCCTTGTAAAATTATTATTTTATCAAGTCACGATGATTTGAGGATAATAAAAGAAGTTATGAAATTAGGCAGCAGTGGTTATTTGACAAAAAAATGTGCTGGTGAAAATATTATCGAAGCAATTTTGGCGGTTACAAATGGAGAAGAATATTTTTGTAAGGCGGTAAGAGAGAAAATATTTAGCACTGTTGCCAAGGACAATCCAAAATTAATCAAACCCGAACTTAAAGGAAACTTAATTTTAACCGAAAGAGAATTAGAAATCATCATCTTAATTTCACTTGAATTAAGCGGAAAAGAAATTAGCGACCAACTATTCATAAGTGTCAACACCGTAGAAACTCATCGAAAAAACATAATGAAAAAACTAGATGCTAAAAACTCGATAAGCCTTGTCAAATATGCCATTAAACATAAATTAATCAAATCTTGAATTGGCTCCAGCTGTATAATGATCTACTTTATAGAAATTAAATCTACAGTATTTCTAACAAATAATTTTTTGAAATAAAATTTTCCTGAATATAAAAGGATCAAAAAATATTTTTAAAATAAAATGAGGTAACCAAAAACTAAAACCAATTGGACCCTAAAGATTAAAATAAAGAAATTTATGCCGCTGAAACACATTCTTATTTTATTGCTGTTCGTATCGAATATTTCTTCTTTTAGTATTATAGCACAGACGAAACTCCCTTCAAAAAATAATGCGGTATCCATTGCCAAAGAAGCCAATGAATTATTAAAAAAGGGTAGCTATGAGAAATCATTGATAAAATCAAGAGTTGCATTAAACATGGCTATTCGTTTGAAAGACAATGACCTTATTGCTAGTTCTTACAATACTATTGCTGCAAATTTTGACCAATTATCAGAAACAGACAAAGCTTTTTACTATTACAACAAAGGCTTAATTTATGCTAACAAAACCAACAATGACGTTCTAAAAAACTGGTTGAACAACAATTTAGGTAATATTTATTGTTTTGATAAAAAGCAATACGAAAAAGGAATATTCTACTATAAAAAATCGTTACAGTACAGCACTAAAATAAAGGATTCTGCACAAATAGTTTTTACAAAACTTAATTTGACATGGGCTTATTTTGATATTAATCGCTATGAAGCAGGTCTTCCTTATTTAAAATACATCAACAAACACCACAATAAACATGGTGATGTTTCTACAATTGTTGCATTAAACATGCTTAATGGAATGTATTATAATTACAAAAACGATAGCAAAAAAGCCAATTTTTATTTTAAAAATGCAATCAAATTAGGAAATGCAGGAAACGAAAAGTCTGACTTATCCTATTCCCATTATGAATTTTCTAAGTTTTTATTAAAAACTGGAGATTATGAAAGCGCCTATAAAAACCTCGCCCTTTTCAATAAAATTACAGAAGAATTAAACAGTGAAGAAAAAATCAATAAAGCTAATGTCGCTGGCATTAATCTTCAAATTGACGAATACAAAAGAGAAATTGATAAAATAGAAAACGAGTTTAAAACCAAAGAATCTATATTATTAGAAGAACAATCCAAAAATAAAAAAATTGTTATTGTATTAATCGCTATTCTGCTATTGCTCTTTATTCTATTCTATTTCTACTCCCAAAATGCACAACTAAGGCACAAAAATAAATTAAAAGACCTAAGAAGCAAAGTCCAAGAGAACTTGATCAACGCCTCCATAAACGGCCAAGAATTAGAACGAAAAAAAATTGCTTCATTTTTACACGATAACATTAGCGCCTTGCTGTCCTCAGCTGGAATGCATCTTCATGCTTGTATCTCGCAAAATGAATCTTCATCGAAAGAAATAATTAAAACCAAAGCGATTTTAGAAGAAGCCCATGACCAAGTTCGAGATTTATCCCACGAACTAATGCCATCCCTTTTAGCCCGATTTGGCTTATTTGACGCTTTAGATGATTTATGCGAAAAAAATTCGAGTTCTATTCTTCAATTTGACTATTCAAGTTGCTTAAATAGAAAAACCCGTTATGATGAGGATTTTGAAATAAAAATTTATTTCATCATCATGGAGCTACTCAATAACATCATAAAACACAGTGAAGCAAGACAAGCTAAATTAAGCATACAGGAAAATAATGAATCGCTACAGATTACTATTATAGATAACGGAAAGGGATTTGATTCTAATAAATTTAATATTCTAGAAGGTTTTGGACTCAATCAAATTAAAGCGCGACTTAATCATCTTAGAGGAACGGTGGAAATAAATTCTAAGCCTAATTTAGGCACATCTATTACTATAAATGTTCCTATAACTTATCAGAAAAAAATAATCAAACCCGTTTTTCAATCTCAATAATTTCCAAATCTTTGATTTTGTCGCCCTCAATCACAAAGCGCAGCATAGTTCGTACTTGGTGAAAACCACTTTTTCCGGCTGCACCCGGATTCATGTGCAAAAGATTGAATTTTTTATCGAACATCACTTTGAGGATGTGAGAATGTCCACAAATAAATAATTTTGGCGGATTCAATTCCATTTCTGATTTGATATTCGGATTATATTTCCCAGGATACCCGCCAATGTGCGTAATCCAAACCTCTACCCCTTCACACTTAAAGCGATTGTGCAGAGGAAACTCCATTCGAGCTGTTGCATCGTCTATATTCCCATAGACACAGCGCAAGGGTTTTAGCTTTTTGATGCTATCCGTTACGGCTAAATCGCCTATATCACCCGCATGCCAAACTTCATCAGCCTGTGCAACGTATTTTAAAATTGTATCGTCAATATGACTGTGGGTATCGGAAAGTAGAAGTATTTTTTTCAAAATTGTTTTTTTAAGGGCTATTTGTTTCGCCAGTTCGCTTTGCTCGTGTCCCGCTATCCGCTACAATCTTGTTGTCTATTAAAAAATAGAGAACAAGGATTTTCACTACCATCAGGACTAGTATTTTGTGGTAAAAATAAACATTCGCAATCCAAATAAAAAATCAAACAGAAACTTAACAAACTTTGACACTTGTCCCTTTCTATCAAAAAAATTAATAAGTATCTTTGTAGCTTCAAAAAAAATCACTTGAGATATTTCGTCAAATTAGCTTATAACGGAACACAATACCATGGATGGCAATACCAACCCAATGCCGCTTCAGTTCAAGAAACGATGAACAAAGCATTTTCGGTAGTATTAAATACGACTTTAAATCTCATGGGAGCTGGAAGAACAGATACTGGTGTACATGCTAAAGAAATGTATGCTCACTTTGATTTTGAAAAACCATTTGATCTTGTGAGTTTAGTACATAAACTGAACTCTTACTTGCCCAAAGACATAGTAATTTATACCATTATTCCAGTTCATGCCGATGCACATGCACGTTTCGACGCTTCAAAAAGAACCTATGAATACCATATCAACACATTCAAAGATGTTTTTTCGCAAGAACAAAGCTGGTATTTCCATCAAAAGTTAGATCTCGATTTGATGAATGAAGCGGCGCAATTACTATTTAAACATGTTGATTTTCAATGTTTTTCAAAAGTCAATACCGATGTAAACACATTTGACTGCACTATTTTTGAAGCTAATTGGAAGCAAGAAAAAAATACCTTAATTTTTACTATTTCGGCAAATCGTTTTTTGCGAAATATGGTCCGTGCGATTGTGGGAACATTAGTAAACGTGGGATTACATAAAATTACCTTGGCTGATTTCACGGCCATTATAAAAAGTAAAAACAGAGATAAAGCAGGTTTTTCGGTTCCGGCGCATGGTTTATATTTGACCAAAATAGAATACGAATACATTACGCAATAGCCCTGATAGAAGTGAAAATCCTATTTGTTTTTTCTTTAAAAACAAAATAGATTGCAACGAATAGCAGGAATAGCTCCAAAAAAAATGAAAGCAAAAGCATTTGATACTAGATTATTCAAACGAATATTAAAATTTACAAAACCCTATCAATGGCGGTTCAATGGCGTGATTGTATTCGCCATCTCCTTATCTGTATTTGCGGCATTGCGTCCGTATTTATTGAAACAAACCGTAGATGGATATATCGCTACCCAAGACCAACAGGGATTATTACTTTATGTGGTATTGATGGGAATTGTACTTTTACTGGAGGTATTCTCTCAATTTTACTTTGTTTTTTGGGCTAACTGGTTGGGTCAAGATATAGTGAAAGACATTCGGACTAAACTGTTTCAACACATTTTGAGTTTCCGAATGAAATACTTTGATCACGTTCCTGTTGGGCAACTCGTAACACGTTCTGTATCAGATATTGAATCTATTGCAAGAATTTTCAGTCAGGGACTCTTCATGATTATAAGTGACTTGATGAAAATGCTCGTGGTATTGCTTTTTATGTTTTACATGAACTGGAAACTGACTTGGATTGTAATTGTTGCGATGCCGGTTTTGGTTTTTTTTACAAGAATATTTCAAAGAAAAATGCAAGTAGCTTTTGAGGAAGTTCGAAATCAGATTGCCAACATGAACTCCTTTGTTCAAGAACGGGTAACAGGAATGAAGATTGTGCAGCTCTTTAACCGTGAAAAAATTGAGTATGAAAAATTCAAAGACATCAATTATAAGCACAAAAAAGCGTGGATAAAAACCATTCTTTACAACTCCATCTTCTTCCCTATTGCTGATATTATTTCATCCCTAACACTTGGTTTTATTGTATTGTACGGTGGAATTAAGATATTAAACGGGGATAATTTTACCACTTTTGGAGATTTATTTTCTTACACCATGTTTATTGGAATGTTGTTTAATCCTTTGCGCCAAATTGCTGATAAATTCAACGAAATGCAATTAGGAATGATTGCAGCGAATCGTGTTTTTGATATTTTGGATACGGAAGATCAAATACAGGATACCGGAATCATTGAAGCACCTGTATTTAAAGGAGATATAAAGTTCAAGAAAGTTCGTTTTGGTTATATTCCAGATGAGGAAGTAATAAAAGGAATTGACCTTGAGGTGAACGCAGGTCAAACCGTTGCTATTGTAGGTTCTACAGGAGCTGGAAAATCTACAATCATTAATTTACTGAATCGTTTTTACGAAATTAACAGCGGTTCTATTTACATTGATAATCATAATATTGAGAATTATACATTGGGTTCCTTACGAAAACAAATTGCTGTTGTTTTACAAGATGTTTTCCTATTTGCTGACACTATCTTTAATAACATCACTTTGAATAATCCTGAAATTAGTCGGGAACAAGTTTTGGCTGCAGCCAAGAAAATTGGTGTTCATGAATTTATTATGAGTTTACCCGATAATTATGACTTTGATGTAAAAGAGCGTGGTGTAATGCTTTCTTCAGGTCAACGTCAATTGATTGCTTTCTTAAGAGCGTATGTGAGTAATCCTAGTATTTTGATTCTGGACGAAGCGACTTCTTCAATAGATACCTACTCCGAAGAATTGATTCAACGCGCTACCGAAACCATTACAAAAGGCAGAACTTCAATTGTAATTGCACATCGACTTGCCACTATTGTCAATGCGGACAAAATTGTGGTAATGGATAAAGGACTGATCGTAGAACAAGGCACCCACCAAGAATTAATTAATCGTGAAAAAGGGTACTATAAAAACTTATATGATTCGCAGTTTTCAGTGGCAATTTAAGAATTGTTCATAATGCAATTCCAATATATAAAACCACTCGTTCTTTGTTTAAAATTTAAAAAATTGGGTAGTGGTAACACTGACTTTTGAACGTTGAAACTTTAATAAATCGCTATTTACAGTTTTTAATTTTAGAAAAAGGCCCTATTTAAACTTTGTCGTTTGAAACTTTCTCAAAACAGAATAAATTCTTAAATTCGCCCAGTCAATTAAAAAAGAAAAATACATACGATGAAGTGCGCTTTTGCAAATTTCAGCACCAACAAAATAAACAACAGTTATTAAAATAAAATGGGTTTTACGAATTCATTTTTACAACTATTCAAATAAAATCAAAAAAAATGAAATACGATATTATAGTTTTAGGAAGTGGTCCAGGTGGTTATGTTACAGCTATTAGAGCATCACAATTAGGCTTTAAAGTAGCCGTAATAGAAAAAGAAAACTTAGGTGGCGTATGCTTGAATTGGGGTTGTATCCCAACCAAAGCATTACTGAAATCAGCGCAAGTTTTTGATTATCTTAAACACGCTGCTGATTATGGATTGACGGTTTCCTCCTTTGACAAAGACTTTTCAGCAGTTGTTCAACGCAGTCGTTCAGTGGCTGACGGCATGAGTAAAGGAGTTCAATTTTTGATGAAAAAAAATAAAATTGATGTGCTTGACGGTTTTGGAAAACTAAAACCAGGAAAAAAAGTTGACGTTACTGACAAAGACAATAAAGTCACTGAATACAGTGCAGACCATATCATCATTGCTACTGGAGCACGTTCTCGGGAGTTACCAAACTTACCACAAGACGGTGTAAAAGTAATCGGTTACCGTAAAGCAATGACTTTAGCTACGCAACCAAAATCAATGATTATTGTAGGTTCGGGAGCGATTGGAGTTGAATTTGCACATTTTTACAATTCGATGGGAACCGATGTAACGATTGTAGAATTCATGCCAAATGTAGTTCCGGTTGAAGACGAAGACATTTCGAAACAAATGGAACGCTCTTTGAAAAAAGCTGGAATCAAAATTATGACAAGCTCATCAGTAGAAAGAATTGATACGACTGGTGCAGGAGTTAAAGCATTTGTAAAAACAGCAAAAGGAGAAGAAGTTCTAGAAGCAGAAATTTTGCTATCGGCTGTTGGAATCAAAACCAACATTGAAAACATCGGATTAGAGGAAGTTGGAATCGCTACTGACAAAGATAAAATTTTGGTAAATGCCTACAACCAAACTAACATTCCAGGTTATTACGCCATTGGTGATGTTACACCAGGACAAGCGTTAGCTCACGTAGCTTCGGCAGAAGGAATCAATTGTGTAGAGAAAATTGCAGGACTTCACGTTGAGCCTATCGACTACGGAAACGTTCCTGGTTGTACCTATGCAACACCTGAAATTGCATCTGTAGGTATGACTGAAAAACAAGCTAAAGAAAAAGGATACGAATTGAAAATTGGTAAATTCCCTTTCTCAGCATCAGGAAAAGCAAAAGCTGCTGGAACTCCAGATGGTTTTGTAAAAGTAATTTTTGATGCTAAATACGGAGAATGGTTAGGATGTCACATGATTGGAGCCGGAGTTACAGATATGATTGCTGAGGCAGTTGTAGCACGTAAATTGGAAACAACTGGTCACGAAATCCTAAAATCAATCCACCCACATCCAACGATGAGTGAAGCCGTTATGGAAGCTGTAGCTGCTGCGTATGATGAGGTAATTCACTTGTAAATAAAAACAGCTATAGAAGTGCCCTATTGCAGTTCTAGAAGAAAATAACAAATCCGATTGGTGTAAGCCAATCGGATTTTTTTATAGGTTTAATTAAGGAGTTCATTTGAACTGCCACTTCTTTACTTTGTGTACTTGGCTAAAAACAAAACAATATAACATACTAATATTCAAAATACTAAATCAATTAAAAACAGTTTAACTTAGAATTATGAAACTTTTCTACAGAATTACATAACAAAATATTCTTACCTAATTCCGTACTTTGAATAAATCAAAATTGTCGAACAGACAAGTCGATTTTTGGTAATGGTTTAAATATACGCCTTATGAAAAATATTTATTTAAATGCTGGAACACTAAATGAAGTTTTTACTGAAATTCAAACCTCTTTTAATGGCGTTTTAAATTCAAACAACAACGAGTTTAAACTTACCTTAAATACTGATTTGATTAAGGGAAATATTGATGGAATTACTTTCATAAATGGTATTACCTCGATTCAGGTTAGCCTTACTTTTTTTGATGATGTCACGCTTAGCATAGAATCATTTAGTAACTCTTCTATTGTATTCGCGTATTGCAATGAGGGACATTTTAGACATAGTTATGGTATTTCTGGTCCACAATTCACTATCCAAAAACAGCATACCGCAATCGAAAGTAGCAATCGAAGTGTGAACAGTATATTATATTTCAAAAAAAACAATCCGGTACAATTTTCAATTATTAAGGTAGAAACTTTAAGTTTGGAACTAAACAGCACCGATTCTTTACTTTCGGATCTCAAAAAGACTTTTTTAAATAAACAACCAAATTTTACCTATCATGGCATTCAAAATTTAAGAATTGCAGAAAAATGGAATCAATTGAAAGCGATAACAGAGCAAGGAATGGTGGGGCACATTCTCAAAAAAGACCTAGTACAATCGATAGTAGTACTCGAAATTGAAGACAACACAGATCCTATACTTAAAATGGCCCGTGGTATTAAACGTTCTGCTTTAAATCAGGTCAATGAAACGAAAAAGAGATATTATTTCATCAAACAGCATGCTTTTGAAATCCTTTACAACAAAGTCATCAGTTCAAAAAGCAGACTTTTTATTAAGTAATAATAATAAAAAATGGAATCCCGCAGTTACCTTATTTTTAAATAATAAATCAGATTTAGAATTGCGTTAATTATTGCGCTATCGCATGAATGCTGACTGGATTTATGTTCATAAATAAGACCTTTATCCAAAACCATTTGCAACACAATTCATACTTTTTGTGGGAATTTAACATATTAACATTAATTTACAAAGTAGCGTTATGAAACTATTCAATTCTACTCTATCTTTGTATTTCGAGTATTTTTGCTCGTTTAATTTAGATTTTATTCCAAAATAAATGAATACTGAAAATAACCGCTTTTCGAATATACTGCAGGAAAGTCAAAGTAATAATTGGGTCAGAGCCATCGATTCTTCTAAAATTATTAATTGGATTGACGATTTATTCAAAATATTATTTCCTGAGAAAGCATTAGAAACGATCCAAATCGAATTGATGTTAGACCAAAGTAAAGCCAACTTTATTTCTATACTTTCGGAGATTGTAAAAGATAAAACAGCGAATCAAATTTTAGATGATGCCGAAGCGTTTTATGCTGCACTTCCAGATTTGTATACTTCCATGCAAAAAGATGCACAAGCTATATTAGACACGGATCCCGCTGCGGATTGCATTCAGGAAATCATCAATTCGTATCCAGGCTTTTTTGCTATAGAAGTCTATCGAATTGCAAATGTGATTGCTTCCCTTACTGCTTGCTTACTGCCTCGAATTCTTACCGAATACGCACACAGTAAAACGGGAATTGACATTCACCCTAGCGCCACAATAGGTGTTCCTTTCATGATTGATCATGGTACTGGAATTGTCATTGGCGAGACCACCATAATTGGAAAATATGTAAGTATTTATCAAGGAGTTACTTTGGGAGCGTTGCAAGTCGAAAAGAGCATGCAAGAAAAAAAACGACATCCTACCGTTGAAGATCATGTTATCATATATGCCAATGCTACCATTTTAGGTGGAAGCACTATTATAGGAAACCATAGCATTGTAGGGGGTAATACATTCATAACCAAAAGTATGAATCCATATTCATTTGTCATGCAATCAAATAAAAATACGGTTTTGAACCAACAAGAAATAAAAGACATTAATTTTTTCTCTATTTAAATACTATGAAATACAACAATATACTCGAAACAATAGGCAATACACCACATGTAAAAATCAATCGCTTATTTGGCACTGACCATAATGTCTGGATCAAATTAGAACGTGCTAATCCTGGAGCCAGCATCAAGGATAGGATCGCATTGGCTATGATAGAGGACGCCGAAGAAAAGGGATTACTCAAAGAAGGGAGTACCATTATTGAAGCCACATCTGGAAATACAGGCATTGGACTTGCTATGGTAGCAGCGGTTAAAGGCTATAAGTTAATACTTGTTATGCCAGAATCGATGTCGATAGAAAGACGCCGACTCATGAGCCTCTATGGTGCTGAATTTGTCTTAACGCCTCGTGAAAAAGGAATGAAAGGCGCACTGGAAAAGGCAAATGAACTGGTAACAGAAATACCAAATGCTTGGTCACCGCTTCAGTTTGACAACCCAGCTAATATTGCTATTCATAAGACCACGACTGCTCAAGAAATCATAAAAGCATTTCCTGATGGCTTAGATTATATGATCACTGGCGTAGGTACTGGCGGTCACATCACAGGTTGTGCTGAAATCTTGAAACAACATTTCCCTAACTTAAAAGTCTATGCCGTAGAGCCGGAAGCATCGCCCGTAATTAGTGGAGGCACACCCGCTCCTCACCCTATTCAAGGAATCGGTGCTGGATTTATCCCTACAAACCTACATACGGATTTATTAGATGGAACCATTCAAGTGAGTAAAGAGGAAGCATTTGCTTACACCCAAAGGGCAGCAAAAGAAGAAGGAATGTTCATTGGAATATCCTCGGGAGCATCACTGGCAGCAGTAGCTAAGAAATTAGCTGAAATCCCTAAAGACGCTAAAATATTGACTTTTTGTTATGATACAGGTGAACATTATTTAAGCATTGAAGGATTGTTTGTTTAAATAGAATGCTTTTTATAGTTTCCATGCCGAAAAATTATTGAGTACATAATAGTTCATTTGTGAAAAACACAAAAAAAACATAAAAAATGAAAATGCCCCAAAAAGTTAGATACTATTTGGGGCATTTTTTATTTTACTCTTCTTCGTCAGGGCCGTGCGATTTGGAATATCCTCTCCACTTCTCAATACAATCTTGTAAATCCTGTGGGAGTTCAGTATCAAAACGCATCATCTCACCGGTTGTAGGATGCACAAAACCTAATGTTTTGGCGTGTAAAGCCTGTCTTGGCAAAGCTTTGAAACAATTATCAATAAACTGTTTGTATTTTGTAAACGTAGTTCCTTTCAAAATCAAATGACCGCCATAACGCTCGTCATTAAATAAAGGATGTCCTATATGTTTTAAATGGGCCCGAATTTGATGTGTTCTCCCCGTTTCCAACTGGCACGAAATCAATGTCACGTATCCAAAACGCTCCAATACTTTATAATGCGTCACGGCAGGTTTTCCAATTTCTGGATCAGCAAAAACGGCCATCTGCATACGATCTTTAAGGTGACGTGCTAAGTTTCCTTCAATTGTTCCTTGATCTTCAGTTACATTTCCCCAAACTAAAGCTACATATTCCCTCTCCGAAGTTTTTGCTTCAAATTGCTTAGCAAGATGTGTCATCGCCGCTTCGGTTTTGGCAATAACCAACAAGCCAGAAGTATCTTTATCGATTCGATGCACTAATCCGGGACGTTCGCTGCTGTTCATGGGCAAGTTATCAAAATGATATGCCAATGCGTGAACTAACGTTCCAGTATAATTACCGTGACCGGGATGTACCACCATTCCTGGCAGTTTGTTTATCAACAATAATGTATCATCTTCATACACGATATCAAGCGGAATATTCTCTGGAATGATATGATTTTCATACGGAGGATGAGTGAGCATAACCCGAACCACATCATTCGCTTTTACCTTGTAATTTGACTTTACCGTAGCATCATTTACAAAAATATTACCTTCTGTTGCGGCAGTTTGTATTTTATTCCGAGTCGCATTTTGAATAAGGCTCATCAAGTATTTATCAATTCGCAACGACGCTTGGCCTTTGGGAACTTCAAACCTAAAATGTTCAAATAACTCGTCTTCTAAATCTATGGTATCTCTATTATTGTTCATCAACTGGTATTTCTTCTTCTATTGGTGCTGCAAGGGTATCGGCAGCATTTTCCTCTTCTTCGTAACTCATTTTTCCGTCTCCTAAAACCAAATCAATTTTGGATGATTTCAAAACGCGGTCCCCTGCTTTCAGGTTTCTTCCTTTGAAACGCATTTCTAAAACCATATCTTTTCCTAGATTAGGAACATACGTTATTGTCCCTTCATCAAGTCCTAAAGCTTTCAAAGTTGGCACCGCTTCACGATATGTTTTATTCACTAAATCCGGAATTCGAACAGAGGAAAATCCAGACGTATTAATCTTTATATATATTTTTCTACCTACTTTTACTTTTGTTCCAGGCGTAGGATCTTGCTCTACCACACTAAATTGGGGAAAATCGCTTCTATAATCCACACTATCCAAGAGCACGTAATCTAAATCTAATTCATCCAGTTTGGCTTCTACTTGCTCTTCGGTAAGCTTGCGCAAATCCGGTACCGAAATTTCGTGACCGTGATCTGTGGTAAAAGTCAACCAATGCATAAACAAATAGCCTAAAGCGGCAATAATAGCAAAAGCAATCAATACTTGTACAAGAAAGACACGGCTAGTAAGATACTTACGTAAACTCATAAATTTATTTTTATTTGTAGCAAAGATAAAGCTATTTCGTTTCAAAAAAAATGATAATTTTGTTTAATGCTTTTAGGAGCTATTTCCCGCTATTCGTTACAATCTTTTTATCCGCCAAAAAGGCTGATAAAAAGGATTTTCACTGCTATCGGGGCTAGAATCTCGTGTCAAAAACACCTTATATTTATTTGAACAACTACGAACAAAACGATACTAAATGAAAAACATTGCCATCATCATGGGCGGATATTCCAGCGAATATAAAATCTCACTCATCAGCGGAAACGTCGTATATCAATTCCTAGACAAAACGAAATACCACGGATTCCGAATCCATATTTTCAAAGAGAAATGGGTTTATGTTGATGCTAATGATGCCGAATTCCCCATCGATAAAAATGATTTTTCAGTAACTGTTGCAGATAAAAAAATTACTTTCGATTGTGTTTTCAATGCCATTCATGGAACACCTGGCGAAGATGGATTGATGCAGGCCTATTTCGAACTTTTAAATATACCGCAAACCTCTTGCGATTATTACCAAGCGGCTTTAACGTTCAACAAACGCGATTTATTATCCGTTTTAAAACCGTACGGAATCAAAACGGCCACTTCCTATTACTTAAACAAAGGCGATGCTATCAATACTGAAGAAATTGTCGCTAAAGTAGGCTTGCCATGTTTTGTAAAACCAAATAAAGCGGGTTCCAGTTTCGGAATTTCAAAAGTAAAAACGGCTGCCGAATTACCAATTGCGATAGAAATGGCCTACAAAGAAGACAACGAAATCATCATCGAAAGTTTTCTTGACGGCACTGAAGTTTCCGTCGGCGTTATTAATTACAAAGGAAAAGTAACTGTTTTACCAATCACCGAAATCGTTTCTGACAATGATTTCTTCGATTATGAAGCCAAATATTTAGGTAAATCACAAGAAATCACACCAGCGAGAATCTCAAACGAAATGACTCAAAAAGTGAGCGATATAGCCAAACGTGCTTACGAAGTTCTCAAAATGAAAGGGTTCTCCCGTAGCGAATTTATTTTGGTAAACGGAGAACCACACATGTTAGAAATGAACACCATTCCTGGATTAACTACTGAAAGTTTGATTCCACAACAAGCAAAAGCCGCTGGAATTTCACTGGAAGATTTATTTACTAATGCGATAGAATTGGCATTAACCTAAATAACTGATTATTTCGTTAACTTTGTAAAAAACTAACTCATTATGATTGATTATAAACAATATATCACAATAAATCCTGAAATACGTTTTGGTAAACCAACCTTAATTGGTACACGAATCACAGTTTTTGATGTTTTAAATTGGTTGGCAAACGGAATGTCTACTAATGAAATTATTGAAGACTTTCCCGAACTTAATGAAAACCAAATCAAAGCCTGTCTTTCTTATGCTGCCGATAGAGAACATAAAATTCAAATCGCATCGTGAAATTATTATTTGACCAAAATATTTCTTTTAGAATTATCTCTAAAATTGAAGCCAATTTCCCTGAAGTAAAACAAGTAAAACAACTTGGAATTGAAAATTATTCAGATGTTAAAATATGGAAATTTGCGAAAGAAAATGAGTTTTCTATTGTAACTTTTGATGCAGATTTTTTTGATTTATCCAATCTAAAAGGACATCCCCCAAAAATAATTTAGTTGCGTTTCGGTAATACAAAAACCGATTTTCTGGCAGATATAATAAACTCTAGAAATTCAATTATCAATGATTTTATCAGTTCCGATGCGTATTTAGAAATCGCTTGTTTAGAAATTAAATGATTTTTTAAAAAGCTCCTAAGGAATTAAGTCGCTAAGACTGAAATTTTGTTCATACAAACATATCTTGTTTCTGATTTTACATAGTAACTTAGAACCTTCAAAAACTTAGAACCTTCAAAATAAATGAGAAAAGCCATATTCCCAGGATCGTTTGACCCAATCACATTAGGACATGAAGATATTATCAAAAGAAGCCTTCCACTATTTGATGAAATCGTAATTGCCATTGGAATCAATGCCGAAAAAAAATACATGTTTACCCTTGAGGAAAGAAAACGGTTTATTGAAGAAACCTTCAAAAACCAACCAAAAGTAACAGTAATTACCTATGAAGGTTTGACTATCGATTTGTGCAAAAATATTAAAGCCGACTTTATACTGCGCGGATTGCGCAATCCAGCCGATTTTGAGTTCGAAAAAGCCATTGCTCACACCAACAGACGCTTGTCAAAAATTGAAACTGTGTTTTTATTGACCGCTGCAAAAACTTCTTATATCAGTTCCAGTATTGTGAGAGATGTAATTAGAAATCACGGACAATATGAAATGCTAGTTCCAGAAGCAGTACGCGTCAAATAATTTAAAAGAGATTTTGTCAAGTTGAGCGCAGTCGAGACTAAAAGATAGGTCTCGACTGCGCTCGACTTGATATATAAACGGTAACCATATTACTTGTGAAACGAAGCAAGAAGCCGTACTTTCACCAAAAATAAAAGCCTTTAAATATGAGTGTAGAAAGAGAATTAAATAAACGCAGTGGATCTAAGTGTGAACTTTGCGGTGCTACGGAAAACCTAAAAGTATATGAAGTCCTTCCAACAAAAAAAGGTGGAATTGACGAAAGTATCTTGGCTTGCAGTACTTGTATTAACCAAATTGAAAACCCAGAGACAGTAGATTTAAATCATTGGAGATGTCTAAATGACAGTATGTGGAATGAGAATGCAGCGGTGCAAGTTGTTGCTTGGAGAATGCTAAGTCGTTTGCGAGCTTCAGGATGGCCACAGGAATTATTAGACCAAATGTATTTAGACGAAGATACTTTGACGTGGGCTCAAGCAACCGGAGAAGGTGAAGAAGAGGAAAACAAAGTGATTCATAGAGATAGTAACGGAGTGATTCTTGAAATAGGAGATTCAGTGGTTTTAATCAAAGATTTGAAAGTTAAAGGTTCAAGCATGGTCGCTAAGCAAGGAACTGCAGTGCGTAACATCCGTTTAGATCACGAAAATGCGGAATACATAGAAGGAAAAGTAGATGGTCAAACTATTGTAATCATTACTGCTTATGTGAAGAAGTTGTAGTTTCTACTTTTAGCAACAATAAAAATGACTGATTAATTTTTTCGATTAAGTAACTATTTTTCGACTAAAAGTATCAATTAAGTCTTTACCATCCCAAACAGTGTTAAATTCCAGTGCATTACCCATTTTTACAATTCTATCACAACCTGCAACACCATTATCTATAATTGTCTTTTTTATTGCTTCGGCATCTAAACCAAAATAGGTAATGGTTTGCAGTTTTTTTGAGCAGACTGGTAAAATTTCTATTAAACTTTCAATATCTGTTTCAATAAAAAAACCATTTCCACAGCAATAGTCAAAAATCTCTTGATCTATTTCAAGTAAATTTATCCTAGTTATCAATTCATTACTTGTAGCTATCTTTTGACACTCGTATTTTAACGCTACCTCATAAAATTTTTCAAGTTTATCTATTGTTTGATTCGCTAAGATCTTATACTTTTCATTTACCAATTCTGTCAATTCTGACCAAAATTTTGCTTTAGCTTCGCTTTTATTTTCTCCTATCCAAAAAATAATTGATGGTGAAGAACATGCTTTTTGGTCGTTAAGATAAGTGTCATTATAAAAATATTGTGCCAAATATTTTTTATTTTCATGGACTAAATAATTATCTGCGTTGATTATTGCAATTGAATTACGGTTATAAAAACCAACATCTATGCCATTTGGTTTTAGCTGAGAAGTTCTAATATTTTTTATGGTTTCATCACCTCCCCAAATTAATCTTCCATCCGCTAAAGAGGAAAAATAACCCGTAATTTCCGCATTATACTCATATTGAACAATGCAAATTTTACTTCTAAAGCTAAAAAAATCGTTCTCTAAAAGTTGATTCATTATTTTCAACAATAACTGAACTTGCAAAAATGGTTTCGATGAAATACGAACTATATTATTATTTCCTGCCAATAAACCTATCGCCAAAGAATAAGCAAAATTCAAAGCTACGTTTGAGGGGGCAATGTGAAACAATAATCCTAAACCCAAGGAAGAATCAAGATTGTTTTTACTGTTTTTAAACTTTAAAAGATGTTTTTTTCGACACCAAAAAGCAAAGGCAACTAGGTCTGAAAATTTCTTGCTTTCGGGTGTTTTAAGTATTGACATACTAAGTGCATCAAAAAACAAAAGGGTTTCTTCCGAAAAAGGCATAGAAACTCTTTGCTTATTCATGTTCTCTGTAATCGAAATTGATCCAGAAACAAATTGTATATTTTTATTAATTAAACTCATAAGTATCACTACATCCTCTATCATCAGATTTTTCAACCCTTCCAGTAATATTAAAATATTTCCCCTTTCTACCACATTTACAATCATCTATTCCAATTAGTTTCCCTAAATCTTCGGTTAGTAAACTATGGCCGCAATAAGATTGTGCCAATAAAGAAACTACTTGAACAATTCCTATTTCACCAATATTACATTCTGAAAAATCGGTTGCGTTTCGAATAATTATTTCACTAAATATACTACAGTGTAAATGGCCTTCACTGCATTCTAAGTATATAGAACCGGTTTGCTCTGCCATTCCATAATAATCATAAATATTTTTTAGTGATGTTTGCTTTTTTAGCGAAGATTTAAACTCTGTGTTGCTTACTGCTTCGTCTTTTAATTTTTTCCAACCTCCGCCATGAATTAAAATACAATCACTTAAATCTAGCTTAATTCCCTGCATTACTAACTGTTTATACAGGTATTTCCAAACAATAAAGGTAAATCCAAATAACATAATTTGCTTACCTCTGTGTTTTTCTAAAAATAAATTAACAGCACTTAGATCTAGCTTAAAATCATTGTCAAAAGCAAAACATTTATCGGTACCGAACAAAGAAAAACCTAAAATAGCCGCACTTCGGGCAGAAAAATTCAAACGATTTTTTATTGTTTCAGATGTATCTAATATTAGCATTGGATTGCGTGTTATTTGACAAAAATCAGATACTATTTTCAATAAAACTTTTTGTTGTAAGGCAGCGTTGTTTTTATCTAAATATATTTTTGAAACATTTTGTCCTGTAGTTCCGGATGATTTTAAAACTTTATAAACGTCTAAATCTAACATACTTTTAAGTTCGTATTTTTTAAATAGTGATACCGGTAAAAATGGGATATCTTCCAAAATAGATATAGATAAATCATACGATTGTACATCAAGCATTTTCTTATAATCTAGACAATTATCATAATGATGCTTTACTAATTGAGGTAGTAATTCCTTGTAAATAGCTCTTTTTCTTATGTTATCAAACGAAAAAGCGTCTTTATCTAACAAAAAACTTAAGTCAAGCATTATTAACAATTAAATTATTATACAATATTTTCCCCTGTAAACTTCTGGGTATTTTTTCTATTTCATGAAAAATAATTAGGTTAGGCGATAAATTTGTTTGATTGCAAACAAAATCCTTTACATCACCAAAATCGATACTGTTTTCAATAAAAACATGCATTTTTTCGTCTTTCGATATACATGCACAATTCAATTCTGAAAATTTTGCTAGTATTAATTTTTCTATTTCATCTAAAGAAACTCTAACACCATGCAATTTGGCTATTCTATTTTTTCTGCCTTCAAAATAGAACAAACCTTTTTCATCAAAAGATGCTAAGTCACCAGTATACAAAACACCTTTGTTTATATCTTTGGCTGCCAAATCTATACCATCTTCTGCAAATCCTGGGCTAACGTTTTCACCAAAATACACTAACTCGCCTATTTGATTGGGAGTTGTTATTAAATTTCTCTCCTCATCGCGAATTTCAATTCTCCCACCAAGAATAGGAATACCAATACAAGATTCTTTTTCGTTTAGTATACTTGCCGGCAAATAGCTAATCCTTGTTGTGGCTTCAGTTTGTCCGTACATTATAAAAAATTGTATTTCCTTTTTTAGGCATTTATCAGTAAATTGTTTTTTTAATTGTAACGGTAATCTTCCTCCAGCCTGAGTAAAAATTTTTAGAGAATCGTATTTTGAATCTGAAAAATCAATTTTATTGAAAAAATTATAGTGAAAAGGAACTCCATTCATTGTAGTAACTTTAAAAGTACTTACTAAATCCCAAAACTGTTTTGATAATGCATTTTTAGCAGTAATAACCATTGAGGCACCTTGATATAAATGTGTGTGCAATACAGAAAGCCCATACCCGTATACAATTGGCAACGAAGTTATTGACCTATGATTTTTATTTATTTTTAAATAATCAACTATAGAAATTGTATTTGATACTATGTTTTTATGTGTTAAGCGTATTAGTTTAGCATCTCCAGTTGAACCAGACGTAGAAATTAATAATGCTAATTCAGGATGTAATGGAAAAGGATTAGTATTCAACTTTAATAAAGAATAGTCTAACACTTCCGTTATTATTGAAAAATTTTCAAATAGAGAAATCCTATCAGTTGGAAGCCAGATATAAGAGGGTTGCCATTTTTCAATTTGAAAATAAACATTTTCTATAGTAGTCTCTCTATCTAAAATGTAAGCAACATGACTGTTATTTAAGAAGCTTAAATAACCCAAAATTGAACCAACTGAATTATTAGAAAGACATAATATTAATGATCTATTATCTATTTTTTCAGAAAGATCGCTTGTTATTTTATCCAACTCATAATAAGAAAGTTCGTTGCCTTTTTCATCTATTAATGCTGTACTACTTTTTTTGCTTTTAAAGTCCCAAATCATATTTTTCTAAAATTTCTAACCCCTTATTAAAAGAACTCATATCGGTAACATCATCTAAATCAAAGGTGATATTAAATACTTCTTCAAGATTAGAGATTAAAAACAAATGCCCGATAGAATCCCACTCAGGGATAGATTGATAGGTTAATTCTTCAATATTTTCAATTTTAGTATCAAACGAATCTTCAAACGCTTTCGAATACTTTTCTAAAAAAGTCATAATTGATTATTTTAAAATTATTAATTTGAGTCTTAAATTTTAGGAACAAATTTTCTTGCAGGATTTCCCATTACACGATCATTTACTTCAACAGTTCGCATCACCACACTACCTGCTCCAATAAAAGCATCATTACCTACATTTTTGTGTGAAATAATTACACTATTGCTCGATACTGTAACTCTTTTACCTAATATGGCACCGCCAGTAATTAGGCAACCACTAAAAATGGTAGAATAATCTCCTATTTCAGCATCATGACCAACACCAGATGAAAGTAAAGTTACGAAATTACCTATTCTTGTGTTAACGGTAATTCGAGAAAAGGGATACATAATTAACCCTTCACCTATTTCGTTTTCGTCGCCAATTATTGCAGTTGGATGAATAATATTTGTAAACTTGGCTCCTTTATTTTTTAGCAAAACTACCATTTGCTCTTTTAGTTGTGGAGCTGCAATAGCACAAATAAAAACTTCTTCTTTTTTAGGTGTCCAATTTTTAATTGTTCCAATTATAGGATGACTGCATTTACATCCTTCTAGAGCGTTTTGATTATCATCAATAAAACCCAAAATATTCCATTGCAGATTATTTTTGTTAATATCTTTCGCCCACTGCAACGTTTCTCTACCCAATCCTCCAGCACCGATTATAATTAGATTTTGCATTTTTATTTTATTATTTCTTCACAAACTTTAGTTTACATGAATTACATCCCGAAGCAATAGTATCTGTTAGTTCTAAATCATATCCCATTTCTGCAGCTATACCTCTATCTCCATCCATTGCAATATCACAAAGCTTAGCGCACTTTTCTTCCGAAACGCCAAGTTTTTGCCAAGCAGCTAAGAGCGGACAGTAATTGAACTCGACTGTAAGGTGGGATTCTGTCACCTCAAATTTATCCATTTCAAAGGTTTTAATTGCTATTCCGTTAAAAAAAGCAGTTTTAAAAACCTCAAAACTAGAGTTAGAGTCTAGTTTGGTCTTTAACAAATGGCCATGAAAACCTCCCATTTTTCGTATGGCTTTTCGGGTTGCACTTTCCATATCAAAACCTTCGTTTTCGGCTTCTTGATACATCAAAGCCATCCAAGATGCACGATGTTCGACCTGAGCTCTGTTTAAGTCAACGATTCCACCTCCGGATTTAGGACTATTTTTTAATTGCATATCAAAATTTTTTTACTAATTTAATATTTAAATCTTAAAATATTTTATTTCTCTTCCTAATTATAATAAAATAACTTTAGTAGCTTTCTACTCTTCCTCTTTTTTAATAACCTTCCTCGCTACTTCAATTTTAAATTTCTTACCTTTCATTTTCTCCTCTTTAATGGCGTGCAATAAATCTTTTACTTTGTTGAATTTCACGGCCGCAAAGGAGATAAAATCTTTCACTTCGATCAATCCTAAATCGCCTTTTTCAAGTTTTCCCTTTTGAGAAAAGAAACCTACGATATCAATCTTATTCAATTTATTTTTCTTTCCACCACTGATGTAAATGGTTTGAAATTCCGGTGGTTTTGGTAATGATGTGGAGTTTTCAACTTTCAAGGCTTCCATTCCGTAGTCAATATAATCCATTTTTTTCTCACTTTCATGAGCTATAATATAGGCTGTTCCTGAAGCCAACATACGTGCTGTACGTCCGTTTCTATGGGTAAATTCATCTTCTTTGGAAGGTAAATGATAATGAATTACGTGATTCATTTCAGGGATATCTAATCCACGAGCCGCTAAATCCGTTGTGATTAAATAACTCACACTGCCATTACGAAATTGAATTAAAGCGCGTTCTCTTTCGTCCTGATCCATTCCGCCATGATAGTAGGTAGCATAAATCCCTTTTTCGTTCAACGTATCACTAATGCGTTCTGCAGCATCACGATGATTGCAAAAAACAATAGCCGATTGTGATTTCAATGAACAAATCAAGTTGAATAAACTTCCTATTTTGTCTTTTTCTTTCGAAATCACCATTTTCATCGAAAGATTCGTTTCCTCTACGTTTTCTGGAATAAAATCCAAAATCGTTGGATTCACCACTCTTGTATATCTTGGAATCTCAATATCGGAAGTAGCTGAAACCAAAACGCGTTTGTTCAGTTTCGATAATTTTCCAATAATAAATGACATTTGCTCATGGAAACCCAATTGCAAAGATTTATCAAATTCATCCAGAATCAAAGTTTGAATTTTATCCACACGGAAAGTTCCTCTGTCGATATGGTCTGCAATTCTTCCCGGGGTTCCTATTAAAACTGCAGGAGGATTGCTTAAATTCTTGATTTCAGTATCGATAGAATGCCCACCGTAGCATACGTTTACTTTATAATCGGTTCCCATTTTTTTCCAAACCTGCTCAATCTGCAATCCTAATTCACGAGATGGAACTAAAATTAAACATTGAACCGATTGAATTTCAGGTTGTAACATTTCTAAAATAGGCAACAAAAAAGCCAAAGTTTTCCCAGAACCTGTTGGCGAAAGCAATAGCACATTACTGTCATTCAAGATGGCATCTTGTGCAACTTCCTGCATTTCGTTGAGACTTTCGATGCCTAAATTCAAAAGTATATTGTTGGAATGGTGTTTCTTATTCATTTTTTCAATTTGGTGCAAAGGTAATTTTTAATTGTGAGTTATGAATTTTGTATTATGAATTTTCATTCTTTTTCAATCGGGAAATTCCTTTTTCCACATTCATTTCTACAGCTGTCTAAAAAAAGCTACATTTGAAATTCAATTTAAAAACCGAAATATGAGATTTTTCACATTCCTTTTTTTACTATTTTCCATCTCTTCATTTGCACAAAAAAGCAATAAATATGATACTTTTTTCGAAAAAGGCAATGGAAATCAATCGGCGTCTTATCAAGAGACGATTGCGTATTACAAACTTTTGGCAGATGATTTTCCTACTATTGAAATGCAAAAAATGGGATTGACAGACAGTGGCGAACCGTTGCATATGGTAATTTTCAATCCTGAAAAGGAATTCAATTTTGGAAACATCCAAAAAAACAAAGCGGTAATTTTACTTAACAATGGCATTCACGCCGGCGAACCAGACGGAATTGACGCTTCGATGCAATTATTTAGAGATTTGGCCTTAGGTAAAATAAAAGCACCAAAAAATACGGTTATTGTTTGTATTCCGGTCTATAATATTGGCGGTGCTTTGAATAGAAACTCGACCTCAAGAGCCAATCAAGATGGGCCAGAAATCTATGGGTTTCGCGGGAATGCTAGAAACTATGATTTAAATCGGGATTTTATAAAGTCAGATACCCGAAACACGAAAAGTTTTGTTGAAATATTCCATAAAATAAATGCTGATGTTTTTATTGACAATCACGTAAGCAATGGCGCAGATTACCAATACAAACTTACCTACATTATGACCCAACATAACAAATTAGGAACCGTATTAGGTGATTTTTTAAATTCCGAAATGATGCCGGCCTTAGTCAAAGATTTACAAAAAAAAGATATCGAAAGTACACCCTATGTCAATGCGTTTCAGGACACACCGGACAAAGGTTTTGGTCAATTTTTTGAGAGTCCGCGATTTGCTACTGGCTACACTTCATTGTTTAACACCATAGGGTTTGTGGTAGAAACACACATGCTTAAAAAATATGCCGATCGCGTAAAAGTGACCTACGAATACATGCGTTCCACAATTGATTTTACGGATGCTAATTACAAAAGAATCAAACAGCTGCGTTTGAAAAATGAAGCGCAGTACCAACCCAAAAAATCATACACGATAAAATGGGAAATAGACAGTACCAAAACAGTTCCTTTTTCGTTTTTAGGGTATGAAGCTGGCTACAAAAAAAGTGATGTGACATCAGGGAACCGTCTGTTTTATGACAAAAAAAAACCATTCAAAAAAGACATTCCGTACAGCAAAGAATTCAAATCCACAAAAGAAATAATAATTCCGGAAGCGTACATTATTCCAAAAGGATTTTGGCCAGTTATTGAATTATTAAAAAACAATACCATCACCTATCGTCAATTAAAAAATGATACTATAACTGAAGTCGAAAGCTATAGAATTGCTGATTTCAAAACGACAAATGCTGCTTATGAAGGACATTATTTGCACCGAAACACATCGGTTACTTCCAAAACTGAGAAAGTGGCTTTCGCCAAAGGAGATTACGTTATTCCTACACAACAAAAGGGAATCAAATATTTATTGGAAACACTAGAACCGGAAGCAATTGATTCTTTTTTCAATTGGAATTTTTTCGATACGATGCTACAACAAAAAGAAGGGTACTCTGATTATGTTTTTGAAGATTCTGCTACTCAGATTTTAACAGAAAATCCAAAATTAAAAGCTGAATTTGATATGAAAAAACAAAGTGATGTGAATTTCATCAACAATCCCGAAGCGCAACTTGACTGGATATACAAACATTCTGCTTACTATGAAAAGGCACATTTACAATATCCCGTATATCGTATTTTGAAATAAAATTACTTTTTCAAAAAAAATGCCCCCAAATAGTGTTGACTTTCTGGGGGTATTTCATTTATATAATCTTCTCTTCCTCGAATAATAATTTTATGTTTTCATAGGAATTTTTGAGCGCTTCCTTGATTTGTTCTGGATTCATCCACGCTACTTTATCAATTCCTTCGTCCAATTGTCCTTGAGGCGTCCCTTCAAAATCAGATTGCATTTCAAACCAGTGCGTTATCTTTAATTTATATTTTCCATTCCTTCTAAAAACATGATAGGTTTTTTGCAGTTTATGAGAGATGGTCAATCCATTGACACCGGTTTCCTCCTCCACTTCACGCATCGCAGTATCTTCAATTTCTTCTCCTTTTTCGATTCCACCTTTGGGCAAATCCCATTTTCCATTTCTAAAAATGAATAGAACCTCGCCTTTTTTGTTATAAACCAAGCCGCCTCCCGCTTTGCAAACCGGAATTTTAGCTTTTAAAGTCTTCATAATCAAGCTTTCATCAGGATGATACAGGTACGCTTTATTAATTTTATTTTGGAAGATTTTTACTATAAGTTGCTCTATGTCAATACTTTCTAATAAAAACAATTGAAAATCCGTCTCCTTAGAGATGTGATTTGTCAAAAAAAGTGGTTTGTCGTTAACAAAAACTTTATACATTTGTACTATGATTTTTAATAAAGATACAGCCGAAAAAACAGCCGAATTTCTTTTGCAAATAAATGCAATTAAATTGAATCCAAGAAATCCTTTTACATGGGCTTCTGGATGGAAATCGCCTATTTATTGTGATAACCGATTAATCCTCTCATTTCCAGCCGTAAGAAATTATGTGCGGGATGAATTTTCCAAAAATATTGAGAAACAATTTGGTAAACCAGATGTTATTGCCGGTGTTGCTACTGGAGCAATAGGAATTGGTATGCTTGTAGCAGAGAGCATGGGTTTGCCCTTTGTTTACGTTCGTCCCGAGCCAAAAAAACATGGAAGGTTAAATCAAGTAGAAGGTTTTTTGCAAAAAGGGCAAAATGTAGTTGTTGTAGAAGATTTAATCAGTACGGGTAACAGTAGTTTACTTGCTGTGGAAGCTTTGCGCGAAGCTGGTGCCAATGTGAAAGGCATGGTCGCTATCTTTACCTATGGTTTTGATGTAGCTGAACAGAACTTCAAAAGTGCACATTTAGATTTATTTACTTTGAGTAATTATCAAAATTTATTGAATTTGGCTGTTGCCAAAAGATATATTTCGGAGGAAGAAGAACTGACTTTAAGAGAATGGAACGGGAGTCCGTCCACTTGGACAATCGAAGGTTAAATAATTAATAAAAAAACGAAAATAATGAACTTAGAAAGTCCTAAAGTTACAGTTCAAAAATCAGCTCAAGAATTATTTGATTCGTTGAGTGATGTTAAAAATTTTGAAAAATTAATGCCCGAAAACATAGCTAAATTTGAAGTTATTGGTGACGATGCTTTCATTTTTGGACTAAAAGGAATGCCAGAAATAAAATTAAAAATGAAAGAGAAAGTAGCTCCCACAAAAATAGTTTTGGGCGCAGCAAGCGATAAACTTCCATTTACGTTAGTAGCAAATATAGATGTTGTTACTGAAACTTCAAGTGATGTAAAACTTGATTTTGAAGGCGATTTCAACCCCATGATGGCGATGATGATAAAAGGACCAATTGGAAAATTTATTGAAACATTAGCGAGCAATATGAATAAGTTGTAAAAACTTTTTACTCACTTAAAAGCCTTTTAGCGTTAAAAACTAAAAGGCTTTTTTGTTTATTATTATGAAATTTATTTAGACCATTAAAATCAATAAAGCATCTGGATTTCCTTTATATCAAATTCTGAAATACTTTCATCCTCACGAAGAACTTGAAGTTTACCAACCGAGGAAACACCTTGAATAATTCCCATAAAATGGTATTTACTTTGATCAGAGAAAGCCATTGGCAAGCCTCTCTTATAGAGTTTATCGCTATAAACTGACCACAAAATAGCAGAATTAAGTTTGAACGACTCCACCTTTTTCTCTATAGCATCACAAATAGAGAAAAGAAGCGCTTCTTTATCAAATTTTGAATCGAAAATAACAGCCAAAGAAGAGGCTTTTGGTAAATTCTCGAAATTAGTTTGATTCACATTGAGTCCTAATCCTACTACAGAAATAATAGTTCCGTCACTTTTGATACTATTTTCTATCAAAATGCCACCTATTTTTTTGTTGTATGACATTATGTCGTTCGGCCATTTAATACTAAGATCAGGAATATTCATCGTTTCTAAAACTTCAATTACAGCAAGTGAAATGGCTATATTTAGATTGAATATCTGATAAATTTCAGACAAAAAATCCTTAACCAAAATACTCATTATTAAGTTTTTACTCGCCTCAGAAGCCCAAACAGCGCCCATTTGACCTTTCCCTTTTGTTTGACTCTCTGCAGTTACAACGGTGAAGTTCTCAAGGTCCTGTTTACTGGATAAGCCTTTAAGGAATGCGTTTGTAGAATCTATGGCATCGAGTTTGATAACTTTCATTTTACGTTTTTTTGTGGAACAGAATTTAATATTGTGTTAAGGTTCAAAAATAATCACAAAAAATGGTAACTTTACAAACTTATATAAAAATAATTCATGGCGAAAAAGACTATAAATAATGACGTCCTATTGGCGAATATCATTAAGGGAATAGAAGAAGTAAAAGGTAATGATATTACTATCCTAGATTTAAGAGAAATAGATACAGCAGTTTGCGACTATTTCATTATTTGCAACGGTAATTCAAACACGCAAGTAAACGCCATCGTAAACTCCATCCAAAAAACAGTTTCAAAAGAATTGAAAGACAAGCCGTGGCATGTTGAAGGGACCGATAATGCCGAATGGGTGTTAATGGACTATGTAAACATAGTTGTACATGTATTTCAAAAACACATTAGAGAATATTACAACATCGAAAGTTTGTGGGGCGATGCTAAAATAACAACCATAGAAAACAAATACTAAAGACATATATCAGTAGTAATGGCTAAAGAAAATAATCCAAATCCGAATAAGTTTAAAGTAAGCCCTTGGCTAATTTATACTGCAATATTATTAATTTTCTTATTTATAAGTTTTATAACAGGTGGTTCTAGTCTAAACGAACCAGGACAATTGACGTCTTCTAAGTTTAACGACTATTTAGAAAAAGGTCAAATTGAAAAAGTGATCGTTTACAATAAAACTGAGGCTGAAGTTTTTCTAAATGCTGCAGCGATGAAAGATGCTGTTCACAAGAAAGTTTCTAAAGATGTTTTTGACCGACCAAATAAAGGACCACATTATACATTTGACATTGGTAACGATCAAATATTTCAAAATAAGCTAGAAAAAGCAGTTGCTGAAGGAAAGTTGAAAGATTTTAACTTCTTACCAAAAAATAATTGGTCGGATATTCTAATTAGTTTATTACCTATTATCATCATTATTGCTGTTTGGATCTTTATCATGCGAAAAATGTCAGGTGGTGGTGCAGGTGGTGGCGGTCAGATTTTTAATATTGGAAAATCGAAAGCAAAACTATTTGATGAAAAAACAGATATCAAAACTACTTTTAAAGATGTAGCTGGGCTAGAAGGTGCAAAAGAAGAAATTCAAGAAATTGTTGAATTCCTTAAAAACCCTGAAAAATATACTAATTTGGGTGGTAAAATACCAAAAGGAGCCTTGCTAGTTGGACCTCCGGGAACTGGTAAAACTTTATTAGCAAAAGCCGTTGCTGGCGAAGCACAAGTACCATTTTTCTCTTTATCAGGATCTGATTTTGTGGAAATGTTTGTAGGTGTTGGAGCTTCTCGTGTACGAGATTTGTTTAAACAAGCTAAAGAAAAATCTCCTGCAATTATCTTTATTGATGAGATAGATGCTGTAGGTAGAGCCAGAGGAAAAAGCAATATGTCTGGCGGAAATGACGAACGTGAAAATACATTGAACCAATTACTGACAGAAATGGACGGTTTTGGAACAAATTCAAACGTAATTGTTTTGGCTGCGACCAACAGAGCTGATGTACTGGACAAAGCATTAATGCGAGCTGGACGTTTTGACAGACAAATTTTTGTTGATTTACCAGACATTCGCGAAAGAGCTGAAATTTTCAAAGTGCACCTTGCGCCATTGAAAAAAGTTGAAGGATTAGACACTGAATTTTTAGCCAAGCAAACTCCAGGTTTTTCAGGTGCTGATATTGCCAACGTATGTAATGAAGCAGCTTTGATTGCTGCTAGAAATAACAAAACTGCTGTTGACAAACAAGATTTCCTTGACGCTGTTGACAGAATTGTTGGTGGTCTTGAAAAGAAAAACAAAATTGTTACTCCTGATGAAAAGAAAGCGATTGCTATCCATGAAGCAGGGCACGCAACGGTAAGTTGGATGCTAGAACATGCTGCTCCGTTAATCAAAGTAACCATAGTTCCTAGAGGACAAAGTTTAGGTGCTGCATGGTATTTACCAGAAGAACGATTAATTGTTCGTCCTGACCAAATGCTTGATGAAATGTGTGCAACAATGGGTGGAAGAGCTGCTGAAAAAGTAACTTTCAACAGAATTTCAACTGGTGCGTTGAGCGATTTAGAAAAAGTGACCAAACAAGCTCGTGCTATGGTAACTATTTATGGATTGAATGATAAAATAGGTAATGTAACTTATTACGATTCAACAGGACAAAGTGAATATAACTTTTCTAAACCTTATTCTGAAGAAACAGCTAGAGTTATTGATGAGGAAATTTCATTATTAATTGAAAGCCAGTATCAAAGAGCCATTCAAATATTAGAGGAAAACAAAGACAAACTGAATCAATTGGCAAATATATTAATCGAAAAAGAGGTTATCTTTAAAGATGATTTAGAAGCTATTTTTGGAAAAAGAACTTTTGATAAAAATTTAGAAGAAGTAGTATCTTAGAAAAACACATCATTATTTAATTATTTTTAAAATCTTAATTCAAAAACAACTTTTGAATTAAGATTTTTTTATCTTTGGACGTTTTCAAATAATAAATTATAGCAGTTTACAGCAATATGAGTCTTTTTAGAAAAATTTTTGGTTCTAGTAATCCTACCTCTGAGGAAGATAAAGAAAGTGAATTTAGTAACTCAAATACTGAAAACACGACCTCAATAGATGAACAATTTATATTTAATTTTAAAAAAAATGGAGGTAAATTTTTATACTGTGAAAACACTGATGAAGTAAAAGAGCAATTTGAAAATATTTTAGAAGAAAATGACTGGTTTGAAAGTGACGTTTTATGTTACGATCCGGACCTATTCCCAATGCTTGATGACAATAAATTACAATATATAAAACCAGTTAGTCCCAAGTTTATTCTTGCCAGTTGTGAAAATTTAATAGCAGATGAAGGTTCCATCCTATTTTCATCTAAACAAATTAAACAACATAAACCAAATGAATTGCCTGTAAATATAATTGTTTTAGCAAAAACAAGTCAAATTCTTGGAACTAAAAGCGATGGGTTAAGCGCCATTAAAAAGAAATACGAAAGAGATTACCCAACGAACATTACCACTATAAAATATTTCGAAAAAGCCAAAGAAGAAGACTTCACTCAATACGGAAGTTCTGCCAAAAACCTTTACTTATTGCTTTTAGAAGATCTTTAAGATGAATGAAACTCTAAAACGAGGTATATCAGGAGCTGTTTATATCATATTATTACTCGTCTGTATTTTATATTCAACTGAAACCTTTTTTATTTTATTTGGAATTTTTCTACTAATTGCAATTTATGAATTTTGCAATCTTATTCACATACCTAAAATATTTCCAATTCTTTTTGGAATCTTATTGTATACTTCCGTAACACTAGTTAGCCATTACAATAAGAGCACGACTGAAACTATCAATCAACTGTTCAATACTAATTTAGAACTTTCAATCAATATCCAACAATTAGACATTGTCTTATTGGTTATTGCCTTAGTAGTATCTGTGAAATCTATTCTTTTCTTATTTTATGATAACATTCAAAAAATAAGCACTTCTTCAAAATATTTATATTTATTAGGGTATATCATGTTACCCTTTGTGTTTATCACCAAAATTTCTTTTGGGATAAATGATTATAATCCTAAAATTATAATTGGTTTATTTATTCTAATTTGGACCAACGATACTTTTGCTTATATTGTAGGAAAATCAATAGGACGAACTAAGTTATTCGAAAAAATATCACCAAAAAAAACTATTGAAGGATTCTTAGGCGGAATACTTTTTGCCGTTTTAGCAGGTTATTTAATATCAAAATATTACATCAAAGCCAATCCTGAATTTAGTGATCGATCCATACTAATCTGGACTTCTATCGCAGTTATTGTAGGAATAGCAGGGACTATAGGAGACTTAATTGAATCTAAATTCAAGCGTATTGCGGGTGTAAAAGATAGCGGAAATATAATGCCCGGTCACGGAGGTATCCTAGATCGTTTAGATAGTGTTATATTTGTAGCACCAATAATTTTTTTATTTTATCAAATCTTAAACTATGTTTCATAAAGAAGGAACCCAATCTATTTTATTAGGCACAATTTTCACGGCTGTTGTCCTTTTATTGTCTGATAATTTTATAGACATCATTTGGCTTAAAATGGCCATTCAAATAGCTGCACTGCTACTTTTAATTATCATTTTGCAATTTTTTAGAAATCCTAAAAGAGTGGCTATTAAAAATGAAAATCAAATCCTCGCTCCTGTTGACGGTAAAGTTGTGGTTATTGAAGAAGTGTACGAAGCTGAATATTTCAAAGACAAACGCTTGCAAATATCCATTTTTATGTCTCCCATAAACGTGCATGTTACGCGTTATGGTTTAAGTGGTATTGTGAAATTTAGCAAATACCATCCTGGTAAATTTTTAGTAGCCTGGCATCCAAAAGCAAGTGAAGAAAACGAAAGAACAACTATAGTAATAGAAAATAAAACTTTCGGAGAAGTCCTTTACCGTCAAATTGCTGGTGCACTTGCAAGAAGAATTGTAAATTATGCTGAAGAAGGAATGCAAGTTATTCAGGGAACTGATGCTGGTTTTATAAAATTTGGATCAAGAGTAGATATCTTTTTGCCTTTAGGTACTCCCATTAATGTCAAATTGAATGAAAAAGCAATAGGGGGAAAAACAGTAATTGCTACCAAAGCATAATGATTGAAAAAGATTTAGATATTCGATTTCTGGAAGCAGTTAAAATAGCCTCTGACATGACACAAGCCTCTTTACCTCAAGATGTGCAGTTGCGTCTTTATGCTTATTACAAGCATGCTACCTTTGGAATCTTAGATCTAAAACAAACTTCTTCCTACCATTTAAGAGATGCTTTCAAAACAAATGCATGGATGCAAATAAGCCACCTGACAGCAGATGAAGCTAAACAGCAATACATCGAAATGATTGAGTCACTGGCAAAAAAATAGTTCATTATGAAAAAAAAAATATTTTTAATTCCTATATCCTTTCTTTTAATTATTTGCTTTTCTTGTAATAACAAAAAATTAATAGAAGTAGTTGAAGTTCCGTTACCTACTGCGGCTGAACAAACCACTAAAATTATTGGATCTCCTGATGACGTAAAAGCAAACGAAGGTTCATTTCAAATGGAAAAACTACCTTACGCATACGACGCTTTAACACCCAGTATATCTTCAACCACTTTAGAAATGCATTATTCTAAGCATTATTTAACGTATACTAATAATTTGAATAAGGCAGTATTAGGAACCGCACTAGAGAACCTAACCATAGAAGAAGTGTTAACTAAATTAGATCCTAATGAGGCGGCGCTTCGAAACAATGCGGGTGGATTTTATAATCATTCTCTGTATTGGAAATGCATGGCTCCAAAAGCGGGTGGTCAACCTACAAATTCATTGGCAGAGGCAATTACTAGAGATTTTGGTTCATTTGAAAACTTTACTACTTTATTCAAAGACGAAGCTACAAAACAATTTGGTTCTGGTTGGGCTTGGTTACTTGTTGATCGCGCAGGAAAACTTCAGGTGACCAGTACATCAAATCAGGACAATCCTTTGATGCGAAATGCAGTTGTTCCTGGTACTCCAATATTAGCTTTAGACGTTTGGGAACATGCTTATTATTTAGACTACCAATACCGAAGAAAAAATTATATCGATGGCTTTTTCAATGTGATTAATTGGAAAAAAGTACAAGAAAATTACGATGCTATCGCAAAAAAATAACTTCTTCTTGTTTTCAAAAAAAGGAGGCTGATAAAAATATTTTTATCAGCCTCCTTTTTTTTTGATCATCAAACCCTTTATTACAATTGATAAATAAAGGATTCTGATGGTGCAATAGTGATTTGTACTTTTCCTTCCCCATTGACTACCTGCAACAGAGTAGAACTCGTATTGTATAATTGGTCTGTTATAGTATAATTCCCATCTTTCAAATTCCATTTTTTAATGATATCTGAGGGAATTTTTAATTCGAAAGCACTTGTTGTCAGCCAAGAAAAATTAGTTAAAACGATTAATTTTTGAGTATCAGACCAACGCGTATATGCATAAATCCCAGGATCATATCCAGCAGTAGTTTGTCGATTTACCGATTGAATTTCTTGATATTTTCCCATTAAAGCCGAACTATTCACAGAAAAATTCAAAAGTCTTTTATAAAAATCACGCAAGTCTTTTTCTTCTTGAGTCAATTGACCTCCATCAAATTTACCTTCATTCATCCAGCGTTGATGACTAGGAACTCCTATGTAATCAAAAATTGATGTTCTGGAATGCGTCCCAAAACCTGCATTTTCATTCCCAGCCTCACCTACTTCCTGACCAAAATAAACCATCGTAGGCGAAGTGCTAATGGTTGTAGAAACCACCATCAAAGGTTTTCCTTTTTGTGGCGTTCCCGCAAATTCAGGACTTGCCAAACGTTGTTCATCATGGTTGTCTAAAAAATGAAGCATGTGATGTTCAATGTCTGCCATTCCGTTTTGTATGTCTGACAATCCATCTGGTAAAGCTCTTCCTTGAATGACGTCTTTTAGTTTATCATACGTTTCTACTTTATCATATAAATAATCCATTTTACCTAGATGAATATAATTTCTATATTCTTTAGGATTGTAAACTTCGGCCAATAAAAAAGCATCCGGATTATTCACTTTAATGGCTGAATTCATGTAGCTCCAAAATTCAAACGGCACCATTTCGGCCATATCAAATCTAAAACCATCTATTCCTTTTGCTGTCCAATACAACGCAATATCTTTGAATTTATCCCATGAATCTGGAACGTCTTTTCCTTTCCAAAAATCATAATGTTCCTGATATGACTTGGTTTCAAAACCAGCAGGAAGTTCTGGAAAATCTTTGGACCCATCCGGACGAATACCATAATTCACTTTTACGGTTTCATACCAATCATTGCGATCTGGTTTTGCCTTACGGGAACCATTACCAGTCCATTTTGCAGGAAACTCATTAAATTTACCATCAATTAATGGATTCTTTTCTCCATTTAATGGCTTGTCTGTATCGGGAATTTCAAAGCGAGTATTAGGAATATAATAGAAGTTATTATCTCTTCTGTATTCAACAGTTGTATCATCATCAGCACCGAAATCTCTAACCCCATCAGGATTACTTTTTCCCTCATATTTGCGTGCAATGTGATTGGGAACAATATCAATAATCACTTTTAAACCTACTTTGTGTGTTCGAGAAATCAAAGCCTCAAATTCCTGTAATCGATTATCTGGATTTACAGCTAGATCTGGGTTTACATTATAGTAATCTTTCACTGCATAAGGAGAACCAGCTCGTCCTTTTACCACTTCCGGATCATCATTAGAAATCCCTATAGCGGAATAATCCCTAATTACAGCATGATGAGGAACGCCAGTATACCACATATAAGTAACGCCTAAATCCTTTATTTCCAGTAAGGCTGTTTTCGTAAAATCATTGAACTTCCCAACTCCATTTTCTTCAATGGTTCCCCATGGTTTGTTTGTGCTGTTTTTATTTCCAAATAATCTGGTAAAAACCTGATATACTACTTCTTTTTTATTGGAAACTGACTCTTTCTGTACTACTTTCATTTTTAAATCTTTCGTTTTACAAGCCGTTGCTAAAAGCATGACACTAATTCCTGCAACAATAGTTATTTTTTTCATCCTAAAAAATTATTTGTGCTGATTTCAATTCTTTATAGCAAAATGAATATCAATTTTTAAATTTAATATATTTTAAATACAAAGAAGTCTATATCTTTTGAAATTCTAAAATTCTGTTTTTAAAACAGACACTACAACGAGGGATCAATCCCATTTGTTAATAACTTTGACGCTACAATCTACTATTTTTTTTGACTTTGAACTAATTATAAATATATCCTAATATCCATTATGGTTGTATCCTTTTTCATAAATTTGACAAAAATTAAATACATTGAAGAAATTACTATTTTTCCTTAGTTATTGTTTATTACTGTTTGTCACTAATTTGGTTTTGGCGCAAGCTCCAAAAAAAATCATAATAGAGAACGCTGACTTTTCAGATGTAAATCAAGTAGAAGTCCCTGATGCCGTTTTATTAATTGGAAATGTACGTGTAAATCATGATGGAATAGTTCTTACTTGCAATAAAGCCTATTATTTTCAAAAGGAAAAATACATAAAAGCTTTTGGAAATGTACAAATGGTGCAAGGCGATACTTTATTTTTGAACAGTAAATATGCTGAATACAACGGAAATGTAAAAAAGGCATTTGCTTCAGGAGATGCCGTAATGAGTTCCCCTGATGCAACTTTAGTAACAGATATCATCAATTTCGACCGAAATATTCAAGAAGTATTTTACGACACTCCAGGAACCATTACCAATAAAGACAATACGCTAAAAAGTAATTCAGGAAGGTATTTTGTAAAACAAAAGAAGTTTCAATTCTTAACCGCAGTTACCATTACAAATCCTACTTATGTGATCAAGTCCAATCATTTGGATTATTTCAGTAATTCAGGTCATTCGTATCTATTTGGACCATCCACCATTACCAGTAAAGCCAATTTTATTTACACCGAAAAAGGGTTTTATGATACCAAAAAAAATCTGGCTCATTTCCTGAATAAGTCCTACATCAAATACGATGATCGAGTGATTAAAGGAGATAGTCTATATTATGATCGGAATAGAGAATTTGCATCTGCAACACGAAATGTAAAAATAACAGACTCCATCAATCGCGGAATCGTAAAAGGACATTATGCCGAAGTATACAAAAAACTAGACTCTATGTACGTGACTAAAAGAGCTGTAGCAGTGAATTTTGTGGAAAACGACTCTGTTTATATTCACGGAAAAAAATTAATGGTTACCGGTAAAGAAGGAAACCGAATCGTTAGAGCATTCAATAATGCTCGGTTTTATAAAACGGATATGAGCGGCAAATGTGATTCAATACATTCGAGTTCAAAAACTGCTTTGACAAAAATGATTGGCAATCCAATACTTTGGAACGCCGAAAACCAAATAACTGGTGACGTCATGCACTTGATAGGCAATAATAATACACAAAAACTAGATTCGCTAAAAGTACTCGAAAATACCTTTATCGTTTCAAGAGATACTCTGGGAACTGGCTATAATCAGGTCAAAGGACAAAATCTCTACGGTAAATTTGAGGAAGGAAAATTACATGATGTCGATATTGTAAAAAATGCAGAAGTCATCTATTATATGCGGAACGAAGCGCAAGAACTTATTGGAATCAATAAAAATGTGAGTAGTAAAATCAATCTTATCTTAGAAAAAAATGAAATCGAAACCATTACTTTTTTTCAGCAAGTGGATGGCGATATTTTCCCCGAACAAGATTTACCTGAAAATGCCAGAAAACTGCGGGGGTTAGTTTGGCGCGCAGACGAACGGATAAAATCTAAGGACGATATTTTTCCTCCTGAAGAAAATGAAGACAATGATAAAATTGAAAAAGCGACAAAAGCGGCCGAAGCAAAAGAAGCTATTCCGATGAAAATCAGAAAAGAAACCTTGAATTATGACAAAAAGAAGGTTAAGAAATAGTCACATTGAACAGTTACAGACTTTAAAAAAGTATCAAATAAACGATTAAAAAACAATTTGTGAACACAGATTTTTTAAAATACCAAGCACAAACTTCACCCTATCCGCTAGGTATGGAGGTGTCACACGCTATAGGTTCTTACATTTATGCAACAAACTCTAGAAAATACCTAGATTTTGTGGCAGGAGTTTCCGCTTGTGCCTTAGGGCACCAACATCCAAGAGTGAATCAAGCCATCAAAGATCAACTTGATAAATATTCTCACGTCATGGTTTATGGTGAATATTCACAAAGTCCTGCAGTAGAATATTGCAAATTATTAGCATCACTCCTGCCCGCTCCTTTAGACAAAACGTACTTGGTAAATTCAGGCACAGAAGCCATCGAAGGCGCTCTAAAACTCGCCAGACGAACCACAGGGAGAAGCCAATTGATCTCGTGTCACAATGCCTATCACGGCAACACTATGGGTTCATTGAGCGTTATGGGATTTGAAGAACGCAAGCAAATCTTCCGTCCTTTGATCCCAGATGTTGATTTTATTACGTTCAATAATGAGGAAGATTTATTAAAAATAACTACCAAAACAGCCGGAATTATTCTGGAAACCATTCAAGGTGGTGCTGGATTTATTCAGCCGCACAATGATTTTCTCAAAAAAGTGCGTCTACGTTGTGATGAAATGGGCGCAATAATGATTCTGGACGAAATCCAACCGGGTTTCGGGAGAACCGGAAAACTTTTTGGATTCCAAAATTACGATGTGGTTCCTGATATTCTAGTCATGGGAAAAGGAATGGGTGGCGGTATGCCAGTAGGCGCTTTTACGGCTTCATCTGTAATGATGGATTTATTAAGCGACAATCCAAAATTGGGACATATCACTACTTTTGGAGGTCACCCTGTCATTGCGTCAGCCTGTTTGGCAACTCTGCAGGAAATAACTGAAACCAATCTAATGACCGAAGCGATCGAGAAAGAAAAGCTATTCCGATCACTTTTGGTACATCCTTTGATAGAAGAGATTAGAGGAAAAGGTTTAATGCTTGCCGCAATGACCAAAAGTGCCGATACAACTAATAAAGTGATTCTCAAATGTCAAGACAAAGGACTCATTTTATTCTGGCTACTATTTGAAGGAACTGCAATCCGTATCACGCCTCCACTTACTATTTCTGAAGAAGAAATAAGAGAAGGTTGTAGCATTATACTTGAAGTAATGGATGAAATAATGATTGAAGAATGATAATTAACGATTTTTGATTGCAACATTTAGTAGTATTGAAGAAACATCAAAACACTTATTCAAAACTATTAAAAAAAATTGGGAGCTAATCCTGCTATCCGATACAATCTTTTACTTTTTGGCAGCAAAAAGTAAAAGGATTTCCACTCCTATCAGGGCTATGGGATCTGTTTTAACCAAAACTTTTTTGTTAATTAAATTGTTCACAACAATTCCAACTTTACCTCACAGTACACGTACGATTACCTAAATTTATTTAGGCTAAATTAAAAACACACAGTATGCAATTAAGCAACGAAGAAGAAGACTATAACTTATCCCTGTCTAAATTTGAGTCGATGTTGAAAACCAACAAAGTGCTCTTTTTTGACTCTGAAGAATTTGAAGAAATTATTCTTCATTATCTCGATATGGGTAAGTCCGCATTGGCAAAAAAAGCGTTAAAACTAGCACTAGACCAACACCCAAAATCAACTGGACTTAAATTAGTTCAAGTGGAGATGTTAGTCTTTGATGACAAACTGGAATTAGCCGAAAAATTATTGAATGAATTGTATGCTATTGAGCCAACAAATGAAGAAATTTACATCCAAAAAGCGAATATATACTCGAAAAGAGACCAACACGAAAAAGCTGTTGAGTTATTAAGAATCGCATTAAAATATACTGATGACAATGCTGATGTTTATAACTTAATTGGTATGGAATATCTTTTTATGGACAACCTTGAAATGGCAAAAGAAAGTTTCATCAAGTGTTTAGAAGAGGATTTAGAAGACCAATCTGCACTGTATAACGTAGTGTATTGTTTTGAATTTTTAGATCAAAATCAAGAGGCTATCAGTTATTTAAAAAAATACATCGATAAAAATCCATACAGCGAAATCGCTTGGCACCAACTAGGTCGCTTACATTATGGGGTTAAAGAATATGAAAATGCCATTCGCGCCTTTGATTACGCCACGTTAATTGACGATGAATTCCTAGGAGCGTTTATGGAAAAAGCGAAAGCTTTTGAACGATTAAAAAAATATGAAGAAGCTATTGAAAGCTACAGCAGAACAATCGAATTGGATGATGCTACTTCGTATGCGCTACTGCGAATGGGAAAATGCTATGAAAAGCTTGGTAACTCTGTTTTAGCCTTAAAATACTTTAATGAAACAGTACATGAAGATCCCCTTTTAGACAAAGGTTGGATCGCTATAACTGATTTCTATGTTCGCCAAAAAAACTTTCAAAAGGCGCTGTTTTATGTCAATAAAGCATTAGCAATTGACAACCAAAATCGGTTGTACTGGAAGCGTTTTGCCTCCATAAATAAACAAATGAATTTCTTTGAAGAAGCAGAGTTTGGCTATAGAAAAGCAGTAGAATTTGGGGATCATTCCTTAGAAACTTGGTTGTTCTGGGTGGACATATTACAATTTTTAGGAGAATTCGAAAGTGCTATTCAGACTTTATTACAAGCATCCGAATATTTTCCAGAAGAGAATGAAGTCGAATACCGTTTAGCAGGGTTGTACTTTATGCTAACGGATAATACAAAAGCAAAATTCCATTTAAGCAATGCCTTGCGATTGAATTTTGAGAATTACATTCTTTTAGAAGATTTATTCCCAGTAGTTTGGGCAAAAAAAATGGTACAGAATTATATTGCAAAACATAAAAAATAATAATGATTGATATCGTTAGAAAGCGCTTTGGATTACTGGGTCGTAATATAAGTTATTCTTTTTCGAAAGGGTATTTTACAGAAAAATTTGATAGTGAAAATTTTGAAGGCTGCACGTATGAGAATTTTGATATTCCAGAAATAAATGCCTTTCCCGAAGTTGTTAAAAACACGCCTGATCTCAAAGGAATGAGTGTCACTATTCCCTATAAAGAAGCAGTACTTCCATTTTTGCATAAACTTTCGAAAAAAGCACTGCTAATTGGCGCTGTCAATACAATTAAAATTACCAAAAAAGGAAAGCTAAAAGGATACAATACGGATTATTATGGTTTTAAAAAATCATTACAACCGTTATTGGAACCGCACCATAAAAAAGCCCTGATTTTGGGTACTGGAGGCGCATCTAAAGGAGTAGCTTTTGCTCTGGATGAACTAAACATTCCCTACACCTTTGTTTCTAGAGAGGCGAAAGAAAATGGGATTGATTATGACCGAATCAATGCGACCACATTTGATAATTACCAAATCATCATAAACGCTACGCCAGTAGGAACAAGTCCTAATGTAGAAGCTTTTCCATTAATCCCGTATGAATATTTCACAGACAAGCATATTGCTTATGATTTGATTTATAATCCTGCCGAAACGCAATTCCTAAAAAAAGCAAAACAACAAGGAGCCAAAATTAAAAACGGTTTGGACATGCTGATTTTTCAAGCCGAAAAAGCATGGAAAATTTGGAATAAGTAATAAAAAAGTTTTACTGTAAACATATAAATCGTCTTGTTTTAAAACTGAATTACTTCTTAACAGTTCAACAGTTTCAAAACAAGACGATTTTTTTTGTGACTAAATAAAATACAAATTGAGGAATACCGTAAAGCAGTTAAATACTTAATGCTTTAATTTGATTGAAAATCAATTATTTGCAATTAATTTAACCACTTAAATTATGATCAAAAGAACAATTCTCATCGAAAACAAATCCTCAATCACTACAAAAAATCAACAATTAGTAATCAAATCAGAAATAAGAGAAAGTGCTATTCCAATAGAAGATATTGGCTTTCTAGTACTTGATCATGCTGAAATCTACTTGAGTATTCCTGCCATGAATCTTGTTGTTGAACATAATACCGCTATTATTATTTGCGGTAGCAACCATCTTCCCAATGGAATGCTTCTCAACCTCAACAGCCACCACATCCAGCAAGAAATATTCAAAAATCAGATTGAAGCTTCCATTCCACTTAAAAAACAATTATGGCAGCAAACTATTGTTGAAAAAATTAAAAATCAAGGAGAATTATTAGCCAAAATAACGGCTAGCAAAAACACTTTTGAATTTCTAGCCAGTAAGGTTCTGAGCGGAGACACATCAAATATGGAAGGCGTTGCGGCACAACAGTATTGGAAACATTTCCCGCTACCCAATCATGAAAAAGATGGTATAAAAAGAGAGCGATATGGCGATTATCCAAATAATTTTTTAAATTATGGTTATGCTATCTTGAGAGCTGCTACCGCACGAGCACTTTCTGGAAGCGGATTATTAAATACTTTGGGGATTCATCACAAAAGTAAGTATAATGCTTTTGCTCTTGCAGATGATATTATGGAACCGTTTAGACCTATTGTTGATGAAAAAGTTTTTGATATTATGAAACGTTATCAAGAACAAGAACTTAATACGGCAATCAAAGCAGAACTATTGCAATTACTTACACAAACTGTTTATTTCAAAGAGGAGAAAAGTCCGTTGATGGTAGGATTACAAAAAACAGCTAGTTCACTCCAACAGTGTTATACCGGTGACCGTAAAAAAATAAAATATCCTAAATTATGGAACTTAACGGATATCGAATAATGTGGTTGTTCGTATTTTTTGATCTACCGACAGAAACCAAAAAAGATAAAAGAAATGCCTCACAATTTCGAGGTAATCTCTTGAAAGATGGTTTTAGCATGATGCAATATTCTGTTTATGTGCGCCATTGTGCGAGCAGTGAAAGTGCTGATGTACATGAAAAACGCATACACCGACTCTTACCACCTTTAGGAAAAGTGAGTGTTTTACGAATTACGGATAAGCAATTTGGAAATATTTTAAACTTTTGGGGCAAAGCTGAAGTCCCAAAAGCACCGCAACCCACACAACTCGAACTGTTCTAAATTTCCCCTCCTCTGGAGGAATGCATAAAGGGTGGGGCGGTCGCTACAAACAAAAAAATGCCTCAATATTGGGTTATCAAACCAATAAAGAGGCATTTTTTTATACGATATTTACTTTTAATACTATGAAAATCAGAAGATAACAAGCCAACTAATATCGTGTTTTCTAATCTTTAATCAAACCACAACTATTCAAGACGAAGGATGTCGGGAATAAAAAATATCGTGTTTTCTAATCTTTAATCAAACCACAACTGCCGGAGCATCGTCATTAAATACATATTCAATATCGTGTTTTCTAATCTTTAATCAAACCACAACTATTAACGAATTGGTTAATAATTTAGTTGGAATATCGTGTTTTCTAATCTTTAATCAAACCACAACCTGAGTTGATCTTATCTACCGTGGTTCTGTAATATCGTGTTTTCTAATCTTTAATCAAACCACAACCACAAGTTCCATCTGTGCGAACGTGATCTTAATATCGTGTTTTCTAATCTTTAATCAAACCACAACCAAGTGAGGACGATCAAAGGGAACTGGATAAATATCGTGTTTTCTAATCTTTAATCAAACCACAACATTTTTGACATCACTAAATGCGGTATTAAAATATCGTGTTTTCTAATCTTTAATCAAACCACAACATTTTAGAAACATTATAACTCCAAAGCATAAATATCGTGTTTTCTAATCTTTAATCAAACCACAACAGCAATCGCTCAAAATGCTTTGAAAAACGTAATATCGTGTTTTCTAATCTTTAATCAAACCACAACCATTTGTAAACATGGTTAACAAATTTGGGGAATATCGTGTTTTCTAATCTTTAATCAAACCACAACCTTGCGAACTACCAAACGTGAACTTACTACAATATCGTGTTTTCTAATCTTTAATCAAACCACAACTTCTATTAACAGTACCTGTACCTGTAACAGAATATCGTGTTTTCTAATCTTTAATCAAACCACAACTATCTTTTACACTTCAATTTAGTATCGTTTAATATCGTGTTTTCTAATCTTTAATCAAACCACAACCACAACGTGCTAATTTAAAAAACAAACGTGAATATCGTGTTTTCTAATCTTTAATCAAACCACAACTACGGAGACGCTTCGCTCGTGAATGGGATTAATATCGTGTTTTCTAATCTTTAATCAAACCACAACAGTTGTAGGGCAATAAACACCACCTTGCCCAATATCGTGTTTTCTAATCTTTAATCAAACCACAACCAGCGAAAGTGGTCCAATAATGCATACAACAATATCGTGTTTTCTAATCTTTAATCAAACCACAACGGTTTCTTTGAGGTAAAGTTCTTTAAAAAGAATATCGTGTTTTCTAATCTTTAATCAAACCACAACTTAATGCACCTTCGTTTATTTGAAAGTTTTAATATCGTGTTTTCTAATCTTTAATCAAACCACAACCTATATTTGTTTATTATTATAAGGTAACGTAATATCGTGTTTTCTAATCTTTAATCAAACCACAACTTAAATTTGATATACAAATTATTTATTTATAATATCGTGTTTTCTAATCTTTAATCAAACCACAACTACTTTTCCTTAACTGCTACAATAATGAACAATATCGTGTTTTCTAATCTTTAATCAAACCACAACATTATTTGGAACGGGCGTTAACACTCCATTAATATCGTGTTTTCTAATCTTTAATCAAACCACAACTATTTTATAATGGTTCAATTGTATCTAAAGAATATCGTGTTTTCTAATCTTTAATCAAACCACAACTATGCTTATTGAATGGTTAGAGCAATTTAAAATATCGTGTTTTCTAATCTTTAATCAAACCACAACGTGACTATTGCCGTGTTGTCTAATGCTACGAATATCGTGTTTTCTAATCTTTAATCAAACCACAACTTTAAAGCGTCCTTAGTTAAATTCTCAATTAATATCGTGTTTTCTAATCTTTAATCAAACCACAACAGTTAATAACTCAACTGGAATTGTAATTGAAATATCGTGTTTTCTAATCTTTAATCAAACCACAACCTTGACCAATTAAAATTAGATTTGGCTTGCAATATCGTGTTTTCTAATCTTTAATCAAACCACAACACCTCCGTAACCGTCACCAACTATCCAAATAATATCGTGTTTTCTAATCTTTAATCAAACCACAACCTGCTATTACATTTTGAATAGCAGCAGACCAATATCGTGTTTTCTAATCTTTAATCAAACCACAACAGCACCTTTGCGCACTTCTTGGATGACCGTAATATCGTGTTTTCTAATCTTTAATCAAACCACAACTGGAACACGATCTATATTGATACGGCCACTAATATCGTGTTTTCTAATCTTTAATCAAACCACAACAGTAGATCAAAGTGTGAGTACTACCGAAAAAATATCGTGTTTTCTAATCTTTAATCAAACCACAACATTCTACGCCAAGGGCATTAGAGTATCAATAATATCGTGTTTTCTAATCTTTAATCAAACCACAACTACAGCCAACTTTATATGTTAATCCTTGAGAATATCGTGTTTTCTAATCTTTAATCAAACCACAACCATCTGAATTATATTCTGTAGAACAATCAAATATCGTGTTTTCTAATCTTTAATCAAACCACAACTGCTGAGATGCAAGTATTCAAACCAGTAATAATATCGTGTTTTCTAATCTTTAATCAAACCACAACTGTAGATCAAAGTGTAAGTACTACCGAAAAAATATCGTGTTTTCTAATCTTTAATCAAACCACAACTTATTTATTCTATTACCGTAGTTTATACCAATATCGTGTTTTCTAATCTTTAATCAAACCACAACCTAAAATAAAAACACAAAAAGCCAAAGCCAAATATCGTGTTTTCTAATCTTTAATCAAACCACAACTTAAGGGGATAAATGTGGGTAAACCAAAGAATATCGTGTTTTCTAATCTTTAATCAAACCACAACATATTAATTGCAATGCGAAAAAGTGAAATTAATATCGTGTTTTCTAATCTTTAATCAAACCACAACCAACTAGATTTAAAGGCGAATTTAGCAAGTAATATCGTGTTTTCTAATCTTTAATCAAACCACAACACATGTTAAATCCATTATTTACATCATTGCAATATCGTGTTTTCTAATCTTTAATCAAACCACAACAATCCCTTTCTTTTGCACATCGAGTTTTTTAATATCGTGTTTTCTAATCTTTAATCAAACCACAACCAATGTCTTTGGTTAATTTTTGATGTTCCAAATATCGTGTTTTCTAATCTTTAATCAAACCACAACCATCATGCAGTATATTATGATATTGCATGAAATATCGTGTTTTCTAATCTTTAATCAAACCACAACCATAAATAGTTGATCTATCGTATTTTCTATAATATCGTGTTTTCTAATCTTTAATCAAACCACAACCTTGGTCCTTTTTACATAGACAATAGCACCAATATCGTGTTTTCTAATCTTTAATCAAACCACAACAGGTAACGCTAATTGTAGAACCTTTAGGAAAATATCGTGTTTTCTAATCTTTAATCAAACCACAACTTGTTTCCTGATCTAAAAGCAGGCGCTACTAATATCGTGTTTTCTAATCTTTAATCAAACCACAACAGTAGATCAAAGTGTGAGTACTACCGAAAAAATATCGTGTTTTCTAATCTTTAATCAAACCACAACTGAGAATACTTGTAAAGAAAACACAAACAGAATATCGTGTTTTCTAATCTTTAATCAAACCACAACTGAAAGTTCTCGCGTCCCTGCTGGGCGGACGCCATAACTTTCAGTTGTGGTTTGAGATGCTTAAGACGTTGAAAAACTGTATGTCAAAGAACTTTTATTTTTTTTTTCATTCCGACCAGAGGAGGGATCACATCAGTTGCTCTCGTTATGTGATTCCTTATTCGTCGGAATGACAAACCACTACATAATTTTCCATTTTACCAGTAAATTCAACATATTGTTTTATTTTGGTTTCTTGAAAAAGAACCAAATTCCTATCGTTATTTGATTCCTCCCTCGGCGGAATGACAAACCACTAAATTATTTTAAAAATTTTATTTTTCCAGTAGGAGTTAATTTGAATTCATAGTCTTCCACTAAACAATCAAATGAATTTGCACCAATTTTAATCCATGGATATTTTTTATGTTCTCCAACATTTTTTCCACCTTTCATACCTGTCTTTAAGCCCATAAATTCGGTTATTCGTTTCTTATCTCTTGCTTCTGAATGATGTAACAGTTTAATTTCAGCATATTTTTCAACATCCATTTGAGTAATTTCAAATAATCGTTCTAATAATTTATCTGCTGACATTTCAAATAATTCTTTTGGAGATTTATCATAGATTAAAACCATTTTCCCTTTCGTTAGGATGTATTTTAACGGATTTAGATTTTCATCTTTTTCTGGAGCAATTGGATATAGCTTTTTATCTTCATTGCTTAATTTAAAATACTTTCCTGCATCAATAATATTAATAAGTTGATTACTTCTTGATATTTTACCTTTTTTATCCAATCCTTCATAAATTGCTATACAATAATTCCCATCATTCTTAGCGTGATAAAATTGTTTATGTCCGTGTCTTGAAACATCGCGATGCTTTTTTATGAATAGCGGATTGGTTACATCACTTGTATAATAACGAATTTTCTTTATTGGAACTGGTTTTCCGCTTTTGTTTGGTAAAACATATATATCATTTTTGATTTTATTTTCAAAAACTTGAATTGCATCTTTTATTGGTTGCTCCTCTTCTTCTTTAACGTTTTTTAATTGCTTTCTTAATTCTTCAATTTCTTTTTTGATTAATCTTTCATGTTCTCGTCCACTACTAACAATTTCTTTTATTTTATCATCAACAATGTTTTTCAAATCTGCATCTTTAAACATTTCGATTCCTTGACGTTTTACGTATTTGATAATTTCTTGGTTTTCTCCTGTTTTCTTATTTATTTCTTCTCTTAAAATAGCTCCATAAAAACTTTCTTTATGCAATGCGCCGCGCACGGTATCTCCCTGTTTGTATTTTATCTCACCCTTTTCATTTCTCTGAATAATCCCTCTTTTTCGAATGGCTTTTTTACTTTGAACAGGCAAATTATCTGGTGTGTGATGACTAATCAATGTGTTATTATCGAAATCATCGACATCTTTATGAAAATCTTCCCAAGGAATTCTGTGTGAGAATGATGGTTTGGGTTTGCCAAAAAATTCAAATTGTTCTAAATCGTGATAATAATTGGCAAGAGCATCATTAATATCTCTAGAACAACAAGCAACAACAACTGCATCTTTAGCGTGATGTGCATGATTATCTCTTGATTTTTCATTTAAACCCCACATCTGACGCAAATTTGCTGTGGTTTTTCCTTTGATTGGATAGACTTTATTGAAAACCGTTTTTAGAAATAAATTACCGTATTTACTAATAATGCCAATATCAACCGATTGACTGTTTTTAAATCCTTCTGGAACTTCTTCCATAATAAATGATTTGTATTTCTTGAAATAATAAGAATATTCAAATCGTAATTTGGTTCGTTCAATAATATACTTATCTCGCTTATCTTTGGTTGATGCTGCCTTTACTTTTTTAGATAAATCTTTGATTTGTTGTTCTATTCCTTTATATTTAGCATACCAATGTTTTATTCTCGGTAAGATATCTTCATGATTAGGACATTCAAATGGAATTTTATCTTTTTTGGTTTGACGATTATACACAGCACTACACAAAGTTTTGTTCATTTGTGAGTTATCCAAACTTCTACTTCGTGGAATAGTATGTTCAATATCAAACTTAGGATTTTTGCCTATAAAATCCGATAAACAAATCGTTTTTCCCGTATAAAGACAAACTTTGTTTTGCTCTATCCAAAGCTGATATTTTACAATATCAGTATCAGTAGGTTCGTAATTGCTATCATTTGAATTTGCATCCTTACAACCTTCAACTTCAAGATCGCCTCTAAAAATTGATTTTATTTCTTCGCTATATTTACTTCTTCTGTCTTTTAAAATTTCATTCCGTTGTCTTATAGCAACTCTTTCATTAGATGAATTTAATTCTCTGGGCATTTCGATATGAATCAAAGTTTCTTCATCAATCATGTCGTCTTTCATTAATTGATTGACAACTTTTTTTAATTGATGCAAAGATCGCATTGCCATTGGATTTTTAATGGAAGAAATTAACGGACTTTCTAAATACTTCTTACCGTCAACATTACTTCTATTTGCTTTTTTATAAACCTCAATCGCTGATGGATGGTATAATTTTTTCAAACTTTCTTCGGTAACATTAAAATTATCACTTAAAAAAGTTTTTAAAATTTCATCTATCGTCTGTTTTTTGGCAAATTCTCCTCTGCCTGAATTGAGCTTCATTTGATTAGAAAACAATTCAAAACATTCAGATAAAATCTTAATTTGTAAGATTTCTGGCATTTCGTTCCATTTTTTTGTTCCAAAAAAGTCTTTTACTTGTTTTTCTAATCCGTTTCGGTAAACTTCTGCAACGAACTTATTTGTTGAACTCCAAGTTCCATTTTCTTTTTTTACATTCTTGATTAATCCGTTAACAATATCAATATCATTGCTATATAACTTATACTTTTTTATAATTGAAGTAATCTCATTATTTATTACATTTCTGTTTTCTTCATTATTCCAGATTTCCATCGGCAAAATATTTTTCATATTTGCCAAGAAAACAGCATGAGAATAAATAAGATTTTGTCTTAAATACGGTAGAATATTTCGAATTGCTTTCAAACTCAATGACCCATAATCTTGTTTCAGTTTTATTTTAGAAAACTTTGGTGCTGTTTTTTCATCGCAATTCAAATTTTCAATTGCAAATTGTTTTAGCAATGCTTCATTATCATATCGGAATAAAACGTGCCACACATCATCAATGATATCTTCAATTGATTTTTGGATTTTCAAATCACCTTGTGTTTTTGTATTTTTCACAAAATTTAAAAGTAAACTCTCTTTCCAATCTGCACCGAAAACATCAACTAAATTTGCAATCGTCGGACATCCTGCAACATTACTTCCTAAAGTATAATTAAACAAAACGTTTTCATTTGAAATTTGTTTGTCCTTATAATATTTAGGAACTAATCCTTTTGGAGTTAACTTTTTTGCAATATCCGAGAAATCAAAATTGGCTCTAGATTTTCTGAAAAATAAAGATTGAATTTGTTCTCTTTCATCTTCAGTTAATAATCTTAATTTTTCATCTGTTGGCAATTTAATTTTCACATTATTCAAATAACTTAACATTCTGAATTCTTCAAAATCGGGATGAGAAATTGGCACACATGCTTTTCTATTTTCAAGCGGACATTTGGCAACCAAACCTTTTTGAGATTTTAAAGGTCTTTGAAAAAAAATTGCCTTTTCAATCGCATCTTTTATATGATTCGGAATATTTTGTCTGTTGCAGACAAATTTAAATTCAGTTAAATAATGGTCAATTCTATGTGTATACTCGCCACGTATTTTTTCACCATTATGATATAATAGATAGAAATATTCTCCTAAAGTGGAACATTTTTCTTCCAATATTTTTTCTGTTAAATCACTAATTGCACGTTTAACTAGTCCTAGAAATTCTTTTTTATTTAGTCGTTCATGAAATTTTTCTTTTACACCTGCATAAATGGAATTTGAATTTTCCTTTATAATTGCATTAAAAGCTCTTGATAGAGTAAATAAAGGTTTATTACCTACTTCATCTTTGTCAAAACTTGATAAAAATTCTGAGAAAGATTCTGAAAACTCAAGAATTGAATTTGCATCATTAATTATACTTGTTATTTCAGAATTCTTTTCTTCGATAATAGAATTATCAGAATTATCCAATCTATTACTCAAAAAACCTCGTCTCTGGGCGATATGATAAAAAGCTCTTCCTAAAATATATCTATCTTCTTTTTTACTAAAATCAAGTTCCTCTTTTGCTGCCCTAAATCTGAATTTATATGGGTTTTTATTTTGAAGTTTTCTATTCTCTTCATCGTCTTGATTGTCTGTACTTAACCAGAATCTGAATTCATCATTTTGAGGATAAATTTTCTTATATCTCCAATCTGCTAATTCATCATTTGATAATTTTGGGCATAAGTCATTATCAGAAAGAACTTTGAGTAATTCAATTTTTCTGATTTTTCGTCTGTATTTTAATTTTCTAGCACTTCTAAATTCAGTACGCTTGGCTGCCTTAGAACTTTCACTATTTGTCTTTGCTTCGATGCTTACTCCTTCTGAAAATATCCTAACACCTTTATCTACTAGAGAAAAATCATTTCCATCTTTATCCACAATCGCCCATCCAATCGAGTTTGTTCCTAAATCTAATCCTAATATTTTTGCCATTTCAATCTGTGTTTTGTAAGAGTTTTGAAAAATACGTATAAAATAATTAGCCATTTTACGGTTTTCCTCATTGCAACATAACTATTTTTTGTTTAGGTTTGTAACTGATTAAAATTTCTAATCTTTAATCTTATCACAATAAGGCTATATGCCGTAGATGAAAATCTTTAGTCCTGCTTCGGTGGGACTTTTTTTTTGAAAACAACTCATAATTTCACACCAAAACCCTAGCCCTGATGGCAGCGGCATCTCCCGATATAGAAAAACAAGGCTTTTTCAGCCTTAGTTTTTTATTAATCGGGAATACAGCGAACAGCAGGAAATGGCTTCAAATGAAAACATTTTTCAACATAAAACGACTATTAATAATGGTTTTATTTTGTACTTTCATACTGCTTTAGTATCTTTCGCAATAGATATAAATACAAACCTTACACATTGAAAAAATGTTAGAAGAAAAGAATGATAACCTGTCTCGTCAGGAAAACGAAGCAGATGGAAACTTAGAAAACAATGCTACGGCATCCGATCAATTCCAAAAGGAACACCTTGAAGCAACACCTGAAACAGAACCAAGTGATATGCCAGCCGAAGATAACGTAGTTGTTCCTGCTGAAGTATCCCCCACTGATACTGCTATGGACACTAACAACCAGATGGCTCTAGACGCCATTGCTGACACAAACGCAGAGGAAAGTGAAGACGACACACTTAAAGATCGTCATGAAATTTCTATGCAAGATTATGATACCTTATCATTAGAACAACTTGTTGAGGAATTGAAAAATTTAGTTTCCAATGAAAAAGTGATGTCTTTTAAGGATCACATAGAAGAAGTAAAAAAAGCATTCTTAGCTAAATACAACCACCTTATAGAAGAGAAGAAAGAGGAATTTCTTGCTGAAAACCAAGATCCTACTGAGGATTTTCAATATCACTCGCCTTTAAAAACTCAATTTGATAAGTTCTACTCTCAATTTAGAGATACTAAAAACACTCATTTCAAGAGTTTACAAACCAACCTAAAAACAAATTTAGAGAATCGATTGGCTATTGTTGAAGAACTAAAAGAGCTAATTAATCCACAAGAGAACATCAAAGATACCTTGAAACATTTTAATGATTTAAGAGAAAGATGGAAAAATGCTGGTCCAATTCCTAAAGACAAATACAACCACGTTTGGAACAACTTCCATTTTCATGTGGAAAATTTCTACGATTATTTACACCTGGATCGAGAGGCTCGAGACTTAGATTTCAAGCACAATTTAGAGCAAAAGCAAAAAATTGTAGCCCGAGTAGAAGAATTGGTAAATGAAGCTGATATTAACAAGGCTTTTAGAGAATTACAAGACTTACACCGAATTTGGAAAGAAGACATTGGACCGGTTTCGAGAGAACACCGTGATGAAATATGGAACAAGTTCAGTGATTTAACAAAACAAATGCATGACAAACGCGAAGTGTTATTTGAAAATCAAAGAGGTACAGAACTTGAAAATCTAGAAAAGAAAAAGGAGATTATTGCTAAAATTGAAGTTTTGGCGACTGAAAAAGTCAATGCACACGCTCAATGGTTGGCACAGATCGAAAAAGTAGAGGCTTTGCGCACCGCTTTCTTCTCAGCTGGAAAAGTTCCTTCGGATGTAAACGAAGAGACTTGGGCTAGTTTTAAAACTGCTGTTAGAAATTTCAATTCGTTTAAAAATTCGTTTTACAAAGACATTAAAAAAGATCAAAATGATAATTTAAGTCTAAAAACTGCTTTGGTCCTCAAGGCTAAAGAATTGCAAGAAAGCCAAGATTTTGCTGCTACAACACCTATCATGAAGCAAATTCAAGAGGAGTGGAAACAGATTGGACATGTGCCAAGAAAATATTCAGACAAAATCTGGAAGGAATTCAAAGACGCTTGTAATCATTATTTTGAAAAGTTAAAAGAACAAAAAAACGAAGAAAATAGCGAAGAGGTAGAAGCTTTTGACAACAAAAAAGCATACTTGGAAACGTTGAGAGAATTCCAATTGAGTGGAGATCATAAAACTGATTTAGACGCTATTAAATTGCATATCGAAACTTGGAAAAACTTTGGAAAAGTGCCTTTCCCAAGAAGACACATTGAGGGAAAATTCAATAAAATTCTGGATGCTCTGTTTGAAAAATTGAGTTTGAGTAAAAAAGACACAGATATGATGCGTTTTGCCAATAGAATGGATCATTTATCTGAAAGTCATGACACACGCAAACTGGAAAATGAAAAGATTTTCTTGATGCGAAAAATTGATGAAGTACAGAATGAAATTTTACAATTGGAAAACAATATTCAGTTTTTTACCAATACTCGTAATGCTAAAAAAGAAAATTCTATCGTATTAGAAGTTCGTAAAAATATTGCTATTCATAAAGAAAGTCTTGATGTGTGGAAAGAAAAACTAAAACAATTGCGAAACTTGAAAATCGAATAATTATATTTTTTCACGTATAAAAACTTGAGGCTGTCCATTATAGACAGCCTCTTTTTTTTGTTCTAGCTTATCGCTTTATGATAATTATCATTTTAATAGTTGCGCAGTCGTTTTACTTTTGATAAATATTAAATGACGCTGCTATGAAAAATTCTTTAATTCAAAAATACAATGTTCCAGGACCCAGATACACCAGTTATCCAACGGTCCCGTATTGGGATGAAGTTGATTTCTCATACGAACTTTGGACAGCAACTCTAAAAAAATCATTCATAGAAAGTAATGGACCAGAAGGCATCAGTCTTTATATTCATTTGCCTTTTTGCGAAAGTTTATGCACATTTTGTGGCTGCAACAAGCGCATCACAAAAAATCATAGCGTAGAACACCCTTACATCGAAGCAGTATTGAAAGAATGGACAATTTATTGTAAAATCCTTGGAGAAAAACCAAGTATAAAAGAAATTCATTTAGGCGGTGGCACTCCTACTTTTTTCTCCACTAAAAACTTAGAGGACTTAATAAACGGTATTTTCTCTCATGCCACGAAAGCGCCAAATCATGAATTTAGTTTTGAAGGACATCCTAACAATACCTCTCATGAACATTTGCAAAAGCTGTATGATTTAGGTTTTAGAAGAGTCAGTTTTGGCGTACAGGATTACTCCGTAAAAGTTCAAAAAGCAATTCATAGAGAACAGCCCTTTCATAATGTGGCAAAAGTGACGTTTTGGGCTAGAGAAATTGGGTATACTTCTATTGGTCACGATATTATTTTTGGTTTGCCATTTCAGGAGGTCGAAGATATTGTTGATACCATTGAGAAAACTAAATCATTACAGCCAAATCGATTGGCATTTTATAGTTACGCTCATGTTCCTTGGATAAAAGGAAATGGACAACGCGGATTTAAAGACGAGGACATTCCACAAGACGACAAAAAAAGAAGGTTATATGAAACTGGCAAAAAATTACTTTTCGAAAATGGGTATCATGAAATTGGAATGGATCATTTTGCCTTAGAAACAGACAGTTTGTATGAAGCATTTCAAAAGGGCACACTACACCGTAATTTTATGGGATACAGTTCCTCTAAAACGAAGTTGATGCTTGGATTAGGTGTTTCCGCAATTAGTGATAGTTGGTATAGTTTTGCTCAAAATGTAAAAAATCTAGAAGATTATTATCAAATATTAGAATGGGATAAATTACCCGTTTTTAGAGGACACGTATTGACCACAGAAGACCTCATCATAAGAAAACATATTTTGAATCTGATGTGCCAATTTAAAACGTCTTGGAATGATACGGAAGGCTATTTCAACGAGATCCCCGAAATAGTAAATCAGTTAAAAGAAATGGAAAATGATGGTTTACTACTCATTAAAGATAATTTCATGGAGGTTACTGAAAAGGGTAAACCTTATGTTCGCAATATCTGTATGGCATTTGATTTGCGATTGAAAAGAAAAGCGCCGGAAACAGAATTATTTTCGATGACGATATAATTTTTAACCTTTTTCATATAAAAAGCACGCCATTCAGCGTGCTTTTTATATGAAAAATTGCGAAAAGGTTAGTGACAGTTTGGATCAGCTTGAATAAACAAGCTCATGTTAGATGGGGAAATATAAGGAATTCCTAATCCCAATCCTCTCAAGATAAATAAACAACCAATGCATACCGCCACATAAGGAATTGCTTTTTGGATTCTGTTGCGAATGGGCAAGGTTATAAAGGAGTTGACATACACCACGCTGCTCATCAAGGGAACAGTTCCTAATCCAAATAAAATCATGTATAAGACGCCCAAACTTTCGCTTTGCATAGCAATAGCTCCAAATAAAGCGACATAAACCATTCCGCATGGTAAGAAACCGTTGAGTAAACCAATGGTAAAGAGGGATTTAAAACTCTTGTTTCTAAACTGACTTCCTAAAGCAGTTTTAATTTTAGAAATCAATTTGAAAACTGGTTTTGAAAAGTTATATTTCGCAAAAATTTTGTCTGGAATCAAAACTATTAAAATCATGGCTACGCCAATAAAAATAGATAAATTCTGCTGCAAACCAGCCAATAAAAATCCTTTCCCCAGCAGTCCAAAGACAAATCCAATGGTACCGTAAGCCGTTAATCTTCCTAAATGATACGTGATGATTTGAATTGCTTTCTTGGTCTGATTAGTGCGATCTACAGGTAACATCATAGCAATAGGACCACACATGCCAATGCAATGAAAACTACTTATTAAACCAAAAATAAAGGCAGAGTAAAGCATTTTTTGTAGGGTAATGTCCAGAAGTCCAAAGTCTTAAAGTTTACTGTAAACTTAAAAGTTTTATTCTTCTTGACTAATTGATGTATATTGTTTCTTTGGACAAATAAGACTTTCCTTCATATTGCCATTCCATATTAATGTCCCAGCGACCGCCTGCCAAACTTTTTTTAGGTATGAGCAAAGTAGTAGCATCAGATAATGAAATTGGAATCTCAAAATCTAATTTTTTGTTAGACGGTCTATAAAGGGACACTTTTCCTTTAATATTTATTGGAACAAATACTGTTGGAAAAACAATTGTAATTCCAGATGCTCCTGCCGTTATTACCGGCTTTTCTTTTAAATCCTCTGCACTTTGAACCCGCTCCATTTCCTCTCCAAAACGTGCATCATGTTTATAATATTCCTCCACTACCAAATCATTATCGTATTTGGAATCCGACTGTACCATAAAAACAAAATACAAAATGAAGGTCATAAACAACCCAAAAGCAATGACAATTGCTGTTCCCCAATTAATTTTCATAATTTCTATTTATAAATTTCAATATATTTGATGTCAGTCAAAACTTCGCGGACTTAAAAAGCTAGTTGTACTGGTTTCGATTTTTTCTTTTCCGTTGTAAACTTCAATCTTCAGCTTTGTTTTATCACTGTCCAATACACTTTGATTGATTTCAACAAATAAGGTTCCTCCGCTCATTCCTTGTCTAGGCACTTTTAAAGCTTGTTTTCCAACTACTTTTAAAGTTCCTTTTATACCAACTAATTTAAAATGAATGTCATTAAAATCATTGTTAGTTTTATTTAAAATTTTAAAAGTATAGACATTACTAATGTTCTCCCCTTTGTGTTGAAATAACTGCCCTGGTAATCTCAATATTGTAGCTTCAACATCAGTCCGTAAAAACAAAAGTCCAATTAAGATACCCGTTAAAATAAACAATACCGCTGAGTAGCCTTTCATTCTTGGAGTAAACTTAAACTTTGCGTTTTTCTCAATTTCTTCTTCAGAGGCATAACGAATCAGTCCTTTGGGCAAACCCACATTTTCCATAATTGTATCGCATTCATCAATACAAGCAGTACAATTGACACATTCCATCTGGGTTCCGTTTCGAATATCGATACCCGTAGGACAAACATTTACACACTGTTTACAATCAATACAATCTCCTTTTCCAGTTGATGCTCTATCTTCTTGTTTATTAAATTTAGCTCTTCCGGCTTCTTTTTCACCTCGAACAAAATCATAGGCAACATTGATCGATTTATCGTCTAACAAAACACCTTGTAGTCTGCCGTATGGGCAAGCAATAATACAAACTTGCTCTCTAAACCATGCAAAAATAAAGTAAAACACACCCGTAAAAATCAACAAGGAAACTAGGGTACTAATATGATTTGCAGGTCCTTCTTCAATCATCAGTAATAGCTTGTCGCTGCTGATAAGATAAGCCAGGAATACATTGGCAATAAAAAAAGAAATAATTAAAAACAAAGTCCACTTTAGCCCTTTCTTTCTTATTTTCTCTGCATTCCAATCCTGTTTTTCTAAACGGATTTGAGCGCCTCGATCTCCTTCTATCCAATATTCTATTCTGCGAAAAACCATTTCTAGAAAGATGGTCTGCGGACAAATCCATCCACAAAATATTCGTCCAAAAATAACGGTAAATAGTATTACAAAAACAACCCCTACAATCATGAAAAGAACAAAAAGATAAAAATCCTGCGGCCAAAAAGGAAATCCAAAAATATTAAATCGTCTTTCCAAAATATTGAACATCATGAACTGGTTGCCATTGATTTTCACAAATGGGTTTGCAACAAGTACAATCAGTAAAACATAGCTAACCCATTTCCTGTAATCGTAAAACTTTCCTGAGGGTTTTTTGGGAAAAATGAATTTTCGGTTGCCCTCTTCGTCGATTGTTCCTATAGTATCTCTAAAAGCTTCATCTGGTAATTTTGACATTTTTTTTTATTTAAAACACAGTGCAAATAATTATTACTATTCTTAAGTTAAGCAAAAACGTGTGTTTCTAATTTTTATTTAACTGCAACTGTTGCATTTTCATCTACCCAAACTTCCCCTTCTGCTGCTTTAGCATCAGGTGGATTACTCCCTTTTAAAGATAGAATATAGCTGGCTACTTTTTGCATTTCTTTAGGTTTTAAAGTCCCTTTCCAAGAAATCATCCCTTTCCCATCGCGCCCTCCATTTACTAGAGTATGAAAAATGTTTTTTATTCCACCACCTAAAATCCATTGATCATCTGTTAGGTTTGGCCCAATTTGCCCTCCGGCATCTGCCCTGTGACAAGCTGCACAATTAGTAGTATAAATTTCTTTCCCAGCTGCTAAATCTGCAGGATCTGTCAACAAAGTGACTGTTTTTTCATCCATCATATCTGGGGCAGTTTTCATGTACTCTGCAACTTCAATTTTGGCTTGAGCGATTTCTTTTTTAAGCTCCATTTCCTGATCATCAGCTCCTAATATTTCAAAACGAACCATATAAACAACACCAAAAACAATTGAAGCATAGAATAAATAGACCCACCATGGTGGCAAATTGTTGTCTAATTCTTTGATACCATCGTAGTCATGGTCCAGTAATAATTGACCTTCATCAGCTAATGGAGCTGTTTTAGTCAATTTTTCCATTAATTTTTTATACCATTCTTTATCCCTGAAGCTCAAATTATTGGTTTCATTTAATTTGATTTTTTCTTCTTCTGTCAATAAATGAAAAGTGATATTATCTACTGCTCTCATAGTAATTTCTATTGCTATAACAAGGAAAAGAAACACGAATAAGAATACGGAAACCATTGGGAATTTTATAAAAGCAGGTCGATCTCCTGAATCTATAAAGAATTCGATTGCTCCAAATACAGCAAAGAAAATAACGGGTACGCTAACGTATGCTGGAATAAATTTTTTCATTCTCTTAATTTTAAAAAATTATACTTTTTAATTGTCTCTCAATGGAATTTCACTCAATTCATCAATAGTTTCTTTCTTATAGGAGAAAACCCAAATACCTAATCCTACAAAAAAGAGGAAAAAAATTAATAATGATAAGATGGGATATATCGACACACCATCGATTGTCTCCATATTGTGTTTTATTTGTTCAAACATGACTTTTAATTTTTAGCACTATTTTTAACTTTAATATCCGTTCCAAGTCTTTGCATATATGCAATCATAGCTACAATTTCTCTTTCATTCATTGGAACAAATTTCTCTCCTCTTGCTGCTGCTTTTTTCTTGCTTTCCTCATAACTTTTAACAAAGTCAGGATCATTTTTCAAGTTTTCTTCAATTGAAAGAGCTTGTTTTCTCAAATCATTCAAACCACTTGCCACCTGAGCCTCTGTATAAGGCACTCCTAATGTAACCATAGCTTGCATTTTCTTTTGAGTCAAAGAAATATCCATTGGTTTGTTATCAAATAACCACTTATACCCTGGCATAATTGAACCTGCAGATATACTTTGTGGATTCCAGAAATGGTTAAAATGCCAATTATCATTGTATTTCCCACCTACTCTTAATAAATCAGGTCCTGTACGTTTAGATCCCCATAAGAATGGATGATCATAAACAAATTCACCAGCTTTAGATTGTGGTCCATAACGTTCCACTTCACTTCTAAAAGGACGAACAGATTGAGAGTGACATCCTACACAACCTTCGCGAATGTATAAATCACGTCCTTCCAGTTCTAGAGGAGAATAGGGTTTTACACTTGTAATCGTTGGGATATTAGATTTTACCATAATCGTAGGTACAATCTGGATCACACCACCAATTAAAATAGCTATGGTAGCTAAAATTGTCAATTGAATTGGTTTTCTTTCTAACCAAGGATGAAATTTTTCTCCTTTTATTCTTCCAGAGCTAATTCTTATTAAAGCTGGAGCTTCTGCTAATTCATCTTCAATTTTAGAACCTACTCTTAATGTTTGAACAATGTTATAAACTAAAACGAGCATTCCAATTAAATAGAGAGTTCCTCCGATCGCTCTCATCCAATACATAGGCATAATTTGAGTAACCGTTTCTAGAAAATTACCATAGGTTAAAGTTCCGTCTGGGTTAAACTGTTTCCACATAGAAGCTTGTAAAAACCCAGCTACATACATTGGAATCGTATACAATATAATCCCTAAAGTACCAATCCAAAAGTGTAAGTTAGCTAATTTCAATGAGTATAAATTCGTTTTAGCCATTCTAGGAACCAACCAATAAATCATACCAAAAGCCATAAATCCATTCCATGCCAAGGCACCTACGTGAACGTGAGCAATAATCCAATCCGTGTAATGTGCAATTGCATTAACATTTTTAAGAGACAACATGGGTCCTTCAAAAGTGGCCATTCCATAACCCGTAATAGCTACTACAAAGAATTTCAAAACAGGATCTACTCGTACCTTATCCCAAACACCTCTTAAAGTTAAAAGACCGTTAATCATACCACCCCAAGATGGCGCTAGTAACATTATTGAAAAGGCAACACCTAAATTTTGCGCCCAGTTAGGCAATGCAGAATACAATAAGTGGTGCGGTCCAGCCCAGATGTAAATAAAAATTAATGACCAGAAGTGAACGATTGATAATCTGTAAGAATATACGGGACGATTTGCCGCTTTTGGAACAAAATAATACATTAACCCTAAAAAAGGAGTTGTCAAGAAAAAGGCTACTGCATTGTGTCCATACCACCATTGCACTAAAGCATCTTGAACACCTGCATAAACAGAGTAACTTTTAAATGCGGAAACTGGTAATTCTAAATTATTGAAAATATGCAAAACAGCTACCGTAACGAATGTTGCCAAGTAAAACCAAATTGCAACATATAAATGGCGTTCTCTTCGCTTGATCATGGTACCAATCATATTGATTCCCATTACCACCCAAATCAACGTAATTGCAATATCAATTGGCCACTCTAATTCAGCATATTCCTTTGAAGAACTATAACCTAAAGGTAACGTGATAGCCGCAGCAACAATAATTAACTGCCAGCCCCAAAAGTGAACATTACTCAAAAAATCACTGTACATTCTCGCTTTTAGCAATCGTTGCATGGAATAATACATTCCAGCAAAAAAAGCATTTCCCACAAAGGCAAAAATAACAGCATTTGTATGTAGCGGTCTCAATCTACCATAACTTAACCACGAAATACCATCGGTCATGTTAGGAAAAAGAAACATAAAGGCTAATGTGAGCCCTACTAGCATTCCTACCACTCCAAAAAGCATCGTGGCGTAAATGAATTTTTTTACAATTTTGTTGTCATAATAAAACTGCTGCATTTCCATAATTCAATTGTTTTTTATTTTAATTTAAATGTTCAAGGTCTGGAGTTTTGGAGTTATACATCCAATTCCTTTTCCTCATTATTTTCAACTGTATTTTTAAATTTAGTTGACTTTAACAGCTCATCATCAAATAGCATTCTGACTGATGGTGTATAATCATCGTCATACTGTCCTGTTTTTACCGCTGTTATAAAAGCGATAAAGAACCCGATGGCAATTAGTATACTGATGGAGATTAATAAATAAATGACACTCATACCTTAATTTATATTAACAAAGTTACTTTTCAATCTTCAAGTAAAATATGACAATTATCATACTTAAAAATAATTGTTAAATTTATGTGAAAATGCCTCTCAAGACATTCTACAATTCTATTTTTTATTTGCATAGTAGCTGCTCATTACTGTTACAAAACTTACAATAGTTATCGTACTCAAAGGCATTATAATTGCCGCAACTAAAGGCAACAAGTTCCCTGTAATGGCAAATGCTAATCCTACCACATTGTACAATAGAGACAAAGCAAAGCTCATCTTGATAGTGGTTATGGAGTTCTTAGATAACTTTAAAAAATAGTTTAATTTTTGAAATTCATTCGCATCCAAAATTGCATCACAGGCTGGCGAAAAAACATTCACGTTTTCAGAAATTGAAATTCCTACGTTGCTTTGTGCTAGAGCCCCAGCATCATTCAATCCATCGCCCACCATCATTACGTTATTTCCTTTATCTTGCAAATTTTTAATGAATTCTAATTTTTGCTCTGGTTTTTGATTGAAAATTAATTCCGTTCCTTTCGGCAAAAGCTGCTCCAGAGTAGCTCGTTCGCCTTCATTATCACCAGATAAAATCTTAATTTGATAGCCACTACTTAAGTTCTTAAAAAGTGAGGCAAGTCCTTCTCTGTATTGATTATTGAAAATGAATTTCCCGTAATAAACCCCATTAATCTTAATATGAACCGAAGTTTGTTGCAGCTTATTCTCTTCGGTTTTCTCTAGAAAATCAGCCGAACCTATTTGGATTTGATGGCCAAAAATAAGAGCTTCCATTCCCCTTCCTGTTATTTCTTCAAAAGCATCCACACGCCACTTTTTAGCATCATTCGCTGATTTATTCGGTAAAATTGAAATCGGTAAATAATCATACAACATTCTGCTCAACGGATGATTTGAAGCCCGCAACACATTTTTTATCAGTAACAAATATTCGTCGGAAAGTATTTCTCCCTCATACGAAATGTTCGATTTTTTATTAGTTGTAATTGTTCCTGTTTTATCAAAAACGATGGTATCGACTTTAGCTAATTGTTCAATCACCAAAGCATTTTTGAGATAAAATTTCTGTTTGCCTAAAATCCGTAAGACATTACCAAAAGTAAAAGGCGCCGTTAATGCCAATGCGCAGGGACACGCAACAATAAGTACTGCCGTAAAAACATTAAAAGCGATATTTGCATCTATGAAAATCCAATATCCAAATCCTGAAAAGGCAATTAAAAGTAGAATTGGAGTAAAATAACGAGAGATTCTATCGGTAATGGTCTTGTGTTTTTGTACGACATTTTTTTGAAAAACATCATTGCTCCATAATTGTGTCAAGTAACTTTGAGAAACCGAATGCAACACTTCCATTTCAATGACTTTCCCTATTTGTTTTCCTCCTGCAAATACTTTATCTCCTGATTTTTTAGTTATTGGAATGGCTTCTCCAGTGACAAAACTATAATCAATTTCCGCTTTTTCTGAAATTAAAATACCATCAACTGGAATTAGTTCTTGGTTTCTAATTAACAATCTATCCCCTTTTTCTACTTCATAAATAGGAACACTTTCTTCTAGAGAATCCGAATTAATCTTAGTGATGGCGATTGGGAAATAGGATTTAAAATCTCTTTCAAAACTCAAGAAACTGTATGTTTTTATTTGGAACATTTTTCCCAAAAGCATAAAGAAAATTAAACCAGTTAAGCTGTCGAAAAAACCAGAGCCATAATCCATAACAATATCAAACGTACTGCGCACAAACATCACAACAATTCCTAAAGCAATGGGAATATCGATATTCAGCATTTTAGATCTAATACTTTTAAAAGCAGAAACATAATATCCACTGGCGGAGTAAAAGAAACTAGGGAGCGCCAAAGCAAAAATCAACCATCTAAAAAAACCACGGTATTGATCCAGCCAATATTCTTTAACTTCAAAATATTCTGGAAAGGAAAGTAACATGATATTCCCAAAACAAAAAAAAGCAACGCCTAATTTATAAGTTAAACTTCTATCAACGTTACTAGTACCTGTTTCATAATTTTCTAAACTAATATAAGGTTCATATCCAATGGAACTTAACAAATAAACAATAGTTTTGATAGAAACTTCCTCCGGGTTGTAGGTGATTCGAACTTTCTTTTCAGGAAAATTAACTTGTGAAGAACTTATTCCTTTTTGAAGACGCTGTAAATTTTCCAAAATCCAAATACACGAGCTGCAATGAATATGTGGAATGTTAAGTGAAATAATAGCGGTTGAATTCTCTTTGAATTCCAAAAGTTTGGATACAATGCTCTCATTGTCTAAAAAATCATATTTACCATTAATATCTTGCGGGGTTGCTCCAGGGGATTTTTCAAAATCATAATAACAGGTCAAATCATTGAGACTAAAAATCTCGTACACCGTTTTACAACCGTTGCAACAAAATTTCTTTTCATCAAAAATTATTTCTTCTGCTTTTACAATAATTAATCCACAATGGAAACAGTTTTGTGTGTCCATAACTTTGCTCATTTTACCTAGAACAAAGAACCTAAACGATTGTTAATTAAAACATGACATTTATCATATTAAAGACTTACTTTTGTCTGACCCAAAAAAACATTATTATGAGCAAATGTGAACAATGCATCGTCAGAGAATTTAGCTCACTAAAAGCACTTACAAAAGAGGAACTACTAAAACTTTCCGACTGCAAAACATCTCATATTATTAAGAAAGGGGAAGTTATATTTGAAGAAGGGGAAAATGTAAATGGCATTTTTTGTATCAAAGACGGTATTTGTAAACTGACAAAACTCAGTGCAAATGGAAAAGATCATATCGTAAAATTAGTTACAAAAGGAGAATTATTAGGGCAACGCTCCATGATTAGTGATGAGCCTGTCAATTTAAGTGCGGTTGCGCTTGAAGACATGCACGTATGTTTTATTCCAAAAGCTGACGTGATGGGATACTTTGATAAGAACAATCAGTTCTCTATGAATGTCATGAAAACGATCTGTGGTGATCTAAAAGAAGCCGATGACCACATGGTTAATTTAGCCCAAAAAACAGTCAAAGAAAGATTAGCCGAAACACTTCTTTATTTACATGATACTTTTGGAAAAAACGAAGATGAATCACTAAAAGTTCAACTTTCCAGAGATGAATTGGCCAGTATTATTGGCACTGCTACTGAAAGCTGTATCCGTTTATTATCTGATTTTAAAAAATCAGGTTTAATTGAATTAACAGGTAAAAAAATTGTTTTAAAAGATAGCAATGCGCTAAAAAAATTAGCAGATTAATTCAATCTGCTTTACTCTTTCTTGTTCATTACAAAATAATACACCGGAACTCCAAGCGCTACAATACACAAACCTAATCCCGTATTGAACGTATCATAAATCAATAAAGTCAAACAAATTGCCGAGGTCACTATAATATAAATCGCTGGTACAACTGGATATCCAAACGCTTTATACGGTCTATCTGCGTTGGGTTCTTTTTTTCTAAGAATGAAAACACCCAAAATCGTTAGGATATAAAACAACAACGATGCAAAAGTGGCGTACGTCAACAAATCCCCAAATTTTCCCGAAATACAAAGCACACAAGCCCAAATACATTGTACCCAAAGCGCTTTTGCAGGCACCTGATTTTTATTCAGTTCAGTGGCTTGTTTAAAAAACAATCCATCTTTTGCCATGGCAAAAAACAATCGTCCTCCCGAAAGAATCAATCCACTATTACATCCAAAAGTAGAAACCATGATTAAAGCAGCCATTACAAAAACGCCTACATTTCCCATAATCATACTTGCCGCCGCAGCGCCCACTCTATCATTACTGGCAAACATGATTCCGTTACTGGCAATATCAGCAGCGTCAGCAGTTCCCTGCATTGGAAGCAAAGCCAAATAAGCCAGATTTGCTAAAACATAAATAACAGTTACAATTAAAGTTCCAAGAAACAAACTTCGCGGAATATTCTTTTTAGGTTCTTTAATTTCTCCTGCAATAAAAGTCACATTATTCCATGCATCACTAGAAAATAAGGAATTAATTATCGTTGCTCCGGCAGCGCCCAAAATTGCCATTCCAACTAATTTTGTTACCGTAATCGTTCCGTCAGGATTTACAACCGTTTTACTGGCGTCCCACATATTTGCAAAATTATTAGACAAAACATCTGTTTGTAAACCAACATACAATCCTAAAATTATCAATGCAAAAAGCGCTATTAATTTAGCCGAAGTAAAGATCAACTGAACTGTCTTTCCACTTTCGACACCTTTAGTATTGATGTATGTTAGCAGAATTATACTAAAAATAGCCAATACTTTTTGGTATGAAAAAACAAAACTAGTACCAACTGTAAACAGCGTTTGATCTAAAACAGGAAAGAAAATAGCAGCATAATTCGCAAAAGTAACTGCAATAGCTGCAATAACTCCCGTTTGAATTACCGTGAAAACAGTCCAACCGTACAAGAAAGAAATTAATCTTCCGTAAGCGCGTTGTATATAAACGAACTGTCCTCCCGCATTAGGCATCATTCCAGCCAATTCTCCATAACTCAACGCAGCAGCAACAGTAATTAATCCAGTTACCAACCAAATTACCAATAGCCAGGCAGCCGAACCAATATCTCTTGCCATGGCGGAGGTAACAATGAAAATCCCGGATCCTATCATGGAACCAGCAACTAAACTCGTGGCATCTATTAATCCTAAAGAACGTTTTAACTCGGTTTTATTTTCTGACATTGGTAATTTTATTATTTAAAACTGAACACTAATCCTGAAGTATCGGGACTTAAATCTGAGCACTGATTACTAAAACTGAACACTAAAAACACTACAACTTCTTCGCTTCCTCCCAAAATTGAGTTATTTGGAAATCATAGATTTCCAATTCCTATTTGTTAGGAAGACGCTTCGCTTCCTCCCAAAATTGAGTTATTTGGAAATCATAGATTTCCAATTCCTATTTGTTAGGAAGACGCTTCGCTTCCTCCCAAAAAATATCCATTTCAGCTAAAGTCATGTCCATTAGGGGTTTTCCTAATTCTCCTGCTTTACTTTCTAGATATTGAAAGCGTTTGATGAATTTTTTATTAGTACGCTCCAAGGCGTCTTCGGGATTTACATTTAGAAATCGGGCATAGTTAATCATCGAAAATAGAACATCTCCAAATTCGGCTTCAATTTTATCCTGATCACCTGCTTCAACCTCAACTTGTAATTCTTCCAATTCCTCTTGAACCTTATCCCAAACCTGATGGGATTCCTCCCAATCAAATCCTACTGCTTTCACTTTATCCTGAATTCGGCTTGCTTTTACTAATGCGGGTAAACTTCTTGGAACACCTTCCAGTACCGACTTTTTGCCTTCCTTTAACTTTAGTTTTTCCCAGTTTTGTTTTACTTCTTCTTCATCTTTAACTACAACATCACTGTAAATATGTGGATGACGGTGAATCAGTTTATCGCAAATTTCATTGCACACATCAGCCATATCAAAATCATTCGTCTCGCTTCCTATTTTGGCATAAAAAACAATATGCAATAGCAAATCACCTAATTCTTTTTTGACTTCGATCAAATCATTGTCCAGAATTGCATCGCCTAATTCATAGGTTTCTTCAATAGTCAAATGACGCAAAGTTTGCATGGTTTGCTTCTTGTCCCAAGGACATTTTTCGCGCAAATCATCCATAATGTCTAGTAATCTCTCGAAAGCTTGCAGTTGATTTTGTCTTGAATTCATCAGAAATTGTTTTTGGTAAAAATAAAAAAATCCTGTTCAGAAAATAGCTGAACAGGATTAAATATTATTGTAGTGTACAATTACTCTTTTTTAGCTTTTGCTTTTTTAGCAGGAGCTTTCACCTCAGCTTCAGGAGTTTCTTCACCAACAGCTGCAACTTCTTCAGTAACAACTGCAACTGGAGCTTCATCTGTAACTAATCCTTTTGCTTGAAGCATGTTGTACCAGTTTAAAACTTTTTTGATATCAGAAGGATACACTCTTTCTTCATCATAATCTGGTAAAATTTCTTTGAAGTAAGCTGTTAATTTAGCGTTGTCTTCTTTATGAGAAAGTGCTGGACCTTTGCTTTCTTTTTCAGCAATTTTTTGCATGATCTCAGCTAATGGTTTTTCGCCTTCATACGTGTAAATTGAAATTTCAGACAATAAACTCACATTACTTTTTAAGTTTACGGTGATTTTTTTTCCATCTAATAATGATTCAGCAACAAATCCCGTACGAGTTTGTACTCTTAATACATATAAACCTGGTTTCCCAGAAATGGCTAATATTTTTTCTAAATTCATGTTTTGTGTAATTATTATTAAGAATTTGACTTATTATTTTTTCTTTTAAAACCAAAAATCATACCAAGCGAAGCTGTTACTAAATTTTTATCTTCCTTTTTTAGCAAAAAATTTCATGCGGTAATCTTGGAACGTTTTTCCCTCTAAGATGTTTTTCAGTTTCTTTTGAATTAATCGTTTTTTTAATGATGAAATTTTATCGGTAAATAAAATCCCTTCAATATGATCGTATTCATGTTGGATTACTCTAGCAATTAACCCGTCAAAAACTTCCGTTTTCATAACAAAATCCTCTTCGCAATATTCGATTGTGATAGTTGGATTTCTGTAAACATCTTCTCTAACATCAGGAATACTAAGACATCCTTCATTAAAACTCCACTCTTCGCCCTCTTCTTTTATCATTTTTGCATTGATAAAAGTTTTTTTGAATCCCTTTAATTCTTTTTGTTCCGCATCTTCTAATTCTTCATCATCACTAAAAGGGGTGGTATCAATTACAAATAAACGAAGCGCTAATCCTACTTGTGGCGCAGCAAGTCCAACACCGTAGGCATTATACATTGTTTCGTACATGTTAGCAATCGTTTCTTTCAAGTTTGGATGTTCTTTTGAAACAACTTCTCCTGTCTTTCTTAAGACTGGATCGCCATATCCTATAATTGGTAAAATCATCGTATCGTATTAAAAATTATCTTCTGAAAAAGGAATAAATTTCCATTTGATTCAGTTTGCAAAAATAGTAAAAAAATAGACAATGAATAATCCTCCGTTAATAATTAGCTAATATTTATAATTTAAGGCAAAAGACATCCTTTTATCCTTTGTATCATTCCTACAAATAGTACCTTTGCATGTTTACAATGATATGTTTTACAAAATCCAGAAATTTGCCGACAGCACTTATTTTACTAATGCTATAAAAGTTACCATAGCAGCAGTCATACCAGTTGTGGTATTTTCCTATTTAGGTAAATTTGAAATGGGTTTTGCCATGGCTCTTGGGGCATTTTTTACCTATCCTAGTGATATTCCAAGTAGTTTAAACCATAAAATAAATGGTATTCTTGTCACTGCTTTTCTGGTTTCTGGTATTAATCTCCTAGTTAATATTGTTTATCCTTATTCTTGGATTCTATATCCTTTTTTAGCAGTATTGATTTTCCTGATATCGATGATATCCGTTTATGGTCAACGGGCTACCATGGTTTCTTTCTCCTGCTTAATTTCTCTTTCATTAGCATTTGCCAGCATCAATACCGGTTGGACAATGGTATTTCACTCAGGTTTAATTCTTGCTGGAAGTTTATTCTACCTGCTCATTTCCGTTATTTTTCATTACCTCAAACCGCATCGGTATATCGAATTTCAAATTGCTGATTGCATCAAACTAACAGCTAAATACTTGAAACTTAGGGGCGATTTGTGGACGTTGAATGCTGATAAAAAATCAATCATAGAAAAACAATTACACCTTCAAGTTGAACTGAACACCATTCATCAAAACATAAGGGAAGTTCTAATCAATAATCATACTACTTCCGGTTCTTCCAATCAAAATCGTAAAATGCTTTTGGTTTTTATTTCCTTGGTTGAAATTCTTGAACTCGCGTTATCCACAGCTTTTGATCATGATAAATTACATCAAAAATTTGATGATCATCCAAATGTTTTATTAAGCTATCAACGTTTAGCTTACAATCTGGCGGCAAGTTTAAAGCAATTATCCAAAAGTGTAAAAAAGGACACGAAGTTTACTCCCAAAAACACTTTGCTGCGTGATTTGAATTTATTGCAATTCTCCATTGTAGATTATGAAAATGATTTAGGAAAAACAACTGCTTCCGAAGGAGTTTTTATGTTGACGACGATGTTACAATATGCTGAAAAACAAGTCGAAAAAATAAAAATTGTCGAACGTGCTTTTACACTTACTTTCAATTCGCAGGATTTTAAAGGAATCGATACCGACTTAGAAAAATTCCTGACTCCACAATATTATCCGTTGAGCACTTTGACCCAAAACTTGAGTTTTTCTTCCACTATTTTCAGACATTCCTTGCGCCTAGCCATAACATTAATGGTTGGTTTTATCATTGGACAATTTCTACCGTTCCACAATGTATACTGGATTCTGCTGACCATAATTGTCATTATGAGACCGGGTTATGGTCTAACAAAAGAACGTTCTTTTCACCGAATAATTGGCACAGTGATTGGCGGATTAGTAGCATTTGGGATTCTTTTCATCGTAAAAGACAACTTCATAATCAGTGTTCTTTCTATTGTTTGTATGCTATTGGGATTCTCTTTTACTCAAATTAATTATAAGGTGAGCGCCATTTTTGTCACCATGTATGTCGTTTTTATTTATGGAATAATTACACCTAATATTGGTGATTTAGTTCAATATAGAATACTGGATACGCTTGTAGGTGCAACTTTAGCCTTTTTGGCAAACCACTTTTTATGGCCATCCTGGGAGTTTTTAAACATTCCTGTTCATTTAGAAAAGGCAATCAAGGCGAACCAAGATTATCTGAAAGAAATTTCTCTTTTTTACAATAAAAAAGGAACCATTTCTACCTCTTATCGCTTAGCGCGAAAAAATGCTTTTATCGAAATTGGTAATCTGATGGCTTCGTTTCAAAGAATGGTTCAAGAACCTAAATCAAAGCAAAGACAAATGCCACAAGTATACAAACTGACCGTTTTAAATCATTCTTTACTGTCTTCTTTGGCTTCGTTGGGAACTTATATTCAGTCCCACAAAACTACAACCGCATCAGAAGCGTTTAATGTAGTCGTTGCTACTGCCATTAAAAACTTAGATAATGCCATTCTAATCCTGAAAGAAAATCATGTAGCATTCAAAGAAAACCTTCCTCAAGAAGATCTGGCGTTGCGCTTTACAGAGCTGAAAAATATACGGGAAAAGGAGTTGAAAGAAGGAATCCCTATCGATGAAGAGGCGTTTCAACAGAAAATGCAGGAAGCGCAATTGGTAATTGAACAATTAATCTGGTTGACTAATTTATCCGAAAATATTTTGAAAACAACAAAAATACTAAAGAAAACGTAACGAAAAAGGCGCTGAAATTAGATACAATCTAAATTCCAGCGCCTTTATTATTTTGAAGAAATTCTAATTATTCAGTTTTAAAACACTAGCCGTTTCTTGTCTTACTTTCGTTAATAAATCAGGGTTTTCGTTTAATTTCTGACCAAAAGAAGGAATCATCATTTTTAATTTTTCCTGCCATTCCGGCGTTTCAAATTGATCTTTAAAACACCTTCCAATCAAATCCACCATTATAGAAACGGCCGTTGAAGCACCTGGCGAAGCACCTAGCAAAACAGATAAAGTTCCATCAGCAGTAGTGATGACTTCGGTACCAAACTCCAGAATACCACCTCCTTTTTCATCTTTCTTAATTACTTGGACGCGTTGTCCTGCACGTTCCAGAACCCAATCTTTAGATCGTGCTCCAGGTACATATTCTCTCAAAGCATTTATTCTATCTTTGGGTGACTGACGCACTTGCTCAATCAAATATTTGGTAAGGGGAATATTCTTGATACCAGCAGTTATCATCGGAATGATATTATCAGGTTTAATAGATAAAGGCAAATCTGAATAAGAGCCGTTCTTTAAAAACCGAGTTGAAAAACCAGCAAAAGGGCCAAAAAGTAATGCTTTTTCTCCATCAATCATTCGGGAATCAATGTGCGGCACAGACATTGGTGGTGCACCAACACTAGCTTTACCATATACTTTGGCCTGATGTTTTGCAATCACTTCCGGATTGGTACATTTTAGCCATTGCCCGCTCACCGGAAAACCTCCATATCCCTTTCCTTCTGGTACATCTGCTTTTTCTAATAATGGTAAGGAACCACCACCAGCACCTATGAAAACAAACTTGGTGTATGCTTTTTTCTTTTGGCCTGTAGCCAAATCAGTAATTTTTATTCTCCAAGATTTATCGTCTCTTTGTTTTAGTTTTTGAACTTCATGATTAAAATGAATGGTTACGCCTTCTAATTTTGTTAAATAACCAAAAATACTTCGGGTTAATTCTCCAAAATTGACATCCGTACCAATTTCCATGGAGGTAGCGGCAACTTTATCAGACTCTTTTCTACCTTCCATAACCAAAGGCATCCATTTTTTCAACTCTGAAAAATCCGTGCTGAAAACCATTTCTTGAAAAAGAGGATTCGCTCGTAAAGCTTCAAATCTCTTTTTGAGGTAGTCCACATTTTTTTCACCCCAAACAAAACTAAGGTGTGGAATACTTTTTATAAAATTTTCTGGAGATGGAACTTTATTTTCTTCAACGAGATATGCCCAAAACTGTCGGGAAACCTCAAAAGATTCCGCAATACTAATTGCTTTTTTAGGATTAATGCTTCCGTCTTCACTTTCTGGAGTATAATTGAGTTCACAAAAAGCAGAATGTCCGGTCCCAGCATTATTCCAAGCATCAGAACTTTCGGCGGCGGCAATATCTAAGCGCTCGTAAATTTCAATTTTGATATCCGGCTGCAACTCTTTTAGGATTAAACCAAGAGTGGCGCTCATAATTCCAGCTCCTATCAGAACTACTTCACTATTTGTACGTATGGTTGTATCAGGCATAACTAGATTTTAAAAATGCAAAGATAATTTATATAATTGCAAAAAAAAGCATAAATTTTGACTCAAAAGTTACATTTTTCAACCCTTTTTACCGGAAACACTGCTTTTTAATATTTATTTTAAAATCTTTTTCGGGTCAAATAGTCCTGAAGCATTATTGTGGCCGAAATTTCGTCTATTAATGCTTTATTCTGCCGTTGTTTCTTACTCATTCCGCTGTCAATCATGGATTGGAATGCCATTTTTGATGTAAAGCGTTCATCTACCCGAATCACTTTCATATCGGGAAAATGATTGGTAAAATGCGTTACAAATCCTTTAATGATGGAAGCACTTTCGGAAGGTTCGCCATTCATTTGTTTGGGTTCACCAATAAGAACAGCTTCAACTTTCTCTTTGGAAAAATAGTCTTTTAAAAAAGCGATTGCAGTTGTAGATGGAATGGTTGTCAATCCGGAAGCTATGATTTGCATTTCATCGGTAACGGCTATTCCGGTTCGTTTTTGTCCGTAATCTATGGAGAGAATTCTTGGCATTTTGTTTTTTTAAAGATAAATAAGGAATTGGTAATTAAAATTAGTAAGATATAACAGGATATTAATTCCCAAACATATTAGTAAGCGTGTGTAAGACAAATTGCAATTTTATACTTTTTCACAGAAAACTAGACTACCATTTTGTCATTCCGACGAAGGAGGAATCTCATTATATGATTCCTCCTTCGTCGGAATGACAAAATAAAAAAGGTTACTGCAATTTATCAGAGCCCTTAGCAACCTTAATTCTCATACTTAGAAATTGTTTCCTCAAGTATAGCATCTACCTCATCCAAAGTGAAAAATTTTGCTGTTCCATCTTTAATCTTAGCCAAAGAAATATCAAGTTTTTTCTTTTTCTAATCGAAATTAGGATCTTCCTGAACAATTTTTAGTTCATCAGATGAAAACGAACTTAATAGCTCTAGAATTTTGGCTTTTATTTTTGGTTGAAATTCTAATCTTATTGTTTCCATAATCCTTTTGTTTGATATACAAAGATATAACTTTTCACAAAGTAAAACCGAAACTTATTCTTCTACACAGACAATCAAACAAGAAGTTAAATCTGTAACATTTTCAACTCATTTTGCTTTTTTGCTTTTGGTTAAAAATCCTATCTTTGTCAAAAATTATCAAAAAATGAATCCATTACAACCGATTATAGAACAAGCTTGGGAAAACCGTGCTTTGTTACAAGAAACTACAACTACTGATGCTATCAGAGAAGTTATTGAATTATTAGACACCGGAAAATTACGTGTAGCTGAGCCAGTTGGTGAAGGTTGGCAAGTAAACGAATGGGTGAAAAAAGCGGTAGTAATGTACTTCCCTATTCAAAAAATGGAAACATGGGAATCTGGAATTTTCGAATACCATGATAAAATGTTATTGAAAAGAGGCTATGCCGAAAAAGGAATTCGTGTTGTTCCTAACGCTGTAGCCCGTTACGGAGCTTATATTTCAAGCGGTGTTATTTTGATGCCAAGTTATGTAAATATTGGTGCTTATGTAGACGAAGGAACTATGGTAGACACATGGGCAACCGTAGGAAGTTGTGCTCAAATTGGTAAAAACGTTCACTTAAGCGGTGGAGTTGGTATCGGTGGAGTTCTAGAACCGTTGCAAGCAGCTCCAGTAATTATTGAAGACGGTGCATTTATTGGTTCACGTTGTATTGTTGTTGAAGGTGTTCACGTAGGAAAAGAAGCCGTTCTTGGTGCTAATGTTTGTTTGACAGCCTCTACAAAAATCATTGATGTTACAGGTGAAACTCCAGTTGAAATGAAAGGTTTTGTTCCTGCTCGTTCCGTAGTGATTCCAGGAAGTTATACCAAATCATTTCCTGCAGGTGATTTCCAAGTTCCTTGTGCATTAATCATTGGAACACGCAAGCCTTCAACTGATTTAAAAACATCATTGAATAATGCTTTACGCGAATATGACGTAGCGGTATAATTCGGTTTTGTTTTAAATTTTACACATAAAACCTATTGGATATTTCAATAATCATAGTCAATTACAAGGGTTGGAAAGCCTTAGACGAGTGTTTAGAATCTATTGATTCCATTAGTTCAAAAACATTTTCATTTGAGGTTATCATCGTGGATAATTTTTCTAATGATGGACAATTTCCTGTTTTTAAACATAAATATTCCAAGTTTACATTTATAGAAAATACTGGTAATAATGGTTTCTCAAATGGTTGCAACTTTGGTGCAAGCATTGCTACGGGAAACCATTTCCTTTTTTTAAATCCAGATACAAAACTCACTCTTGAAGCATTAGAAACGCTTCTGCAAACTGCGATCTCACATCCAGAGATTGGAATTGTATCCTGTTTGCAAATAAACGAAAATAATGTTTTTTACAAACAGACTAATTTATTCCCGGCTTTAGGAAGGTTTTTTGGAATCTCAAGAGCCCTTTTTAGAAAGTTGAACAAACCCAAACTTGAAAAACGTTTCAACACAACCACTGATTTATTTTATCCTGATTGGGTGACTGGAGCAGTTATTTTCATCAGTAGAAACTGGTTTGACAAAATTAAAGGCTGGAATGAAGATTACTGGCTGTATTTTGAAGATGTTGACCTTTGCAAAAAAGTTGCTGATCTTGGAGGAAAAATTGCCGTAACCAGAAAAGCTACAATTTTCCATCAACATGGCGGTGCATCCCGAATAAACGTCAAGACAAAAGCGCTTACAAAAACCGAAGTGATTATTTCTAAACACGTTTATATTAGCAATCAATTCTCAACAGGAATCCAGATCTATTTGCAAAGTCTATTGATTCTTGGAGTTCTTCTGGAGAAAATATTATTGTCCATTATCAGCCTGTTTTTGTTTTTTATTCCAAAATTAAAGGTGAATCGATTAATGCTTAAAAACTTAACCGTTTATTACTTTAACGCACTTCAAAAACAAACCTGGATTAGTCCTCGTGCTATGAATTACTTGAAAACTAACGCTTAATTTTTCTAATTTTCTCCTCATGAAAATACTTGTAATTCAACAAAAAATGATTGGTGATGTTTTGGTAAGCTCCATTTTATGCGACAATCTTCGCAAAGCGTATCCAAAAGCGCAAATTGATTATATGGTTTACGAATCGACTATTGCTGTTTTACAAGGAAATACCAGTTTTGACAATCTGATCCTTTTTAAGGAAAAACATCAAAAAAACAAATGGGAATATTTAAAGTTATTAAAATCTATTCGCGCAGAAAAATACGACGTTGTTATTGATGCGTATTCGAAATTAGAAAGTTGGTTGGTCGTACTATTTTCTGGTGCCAAACAAAAAATATCATATTGGAAAAAAGGAAGAGAATTTCTCTATACAGATTCCGTAAAACGAAAAGAAAGCTCCAATACTAATTTGGGTTTAATAATCGAACAACGTTTAGCACTCCTAAATCCTTTGCTTCTGGATATTGAATTACAAACTTTCCCTCGTATTTATGTCACGCAAAAAGAGAATGATTTTGCCACTTCCCTTTTTGAATCGCACGGAATAAACCAATCCAAAAAAACGATAATGATCAGCATAATTGGCAGCAGTCCAGACAAAACGTATCCACTGGATTATATGTCGAAATTAGTTGATTTCATTGCAGATAAAGGAGATGTGAATATTCTTTTTAATTATTTTCCAAAGCAAATTGAGGAAGCAAAAATAATTTATGATACGTGCAAAGAAACTACAAAGCAGAAGATCTATTTTTCCGTTCTAGGCAAAAGCATCCGAGAGTTTATTGCTATTATGAACCATTGTGACATGATAATTGGTAATGATGGCGGAGCAATAAATATGGCAAAAGCTTTAGAGAAACCTTCCTTTATTATTTTTTCTCCTTGGATTGATAAAAAAGGCTGGGCCACATTTGAAGATGGAATCAATCATGTTTCACTTCATTTAACTGAGTTTAAACCAGAATTATTTAAAGAGAAAACCGCTAAAATAGTAAAAAAAGAAACCGCTACATTCTACACAGCTTTTACTCCTGAATTAATTTATCCTGCATTGAATACTTTTTTAGAAACGCATTTACAATAAACTTTTAAGTTAAAAAATTGATTTTAATCCGAAAACTATATTTTTGTAGCACATCCAAAAATTAATGACAAACAATCACAACACTAACATTTCAGTTTTAATTATTACATTAAACGAGGAAAATCAAATGAAGTCGCTTTTGGCTGATTTAGAATTTGCTGATGAAATTGTTGTTGTGGATTCCTTCAGTAGCGATAAAACGGAATCTATTTGTAAATCATTTCAAAAAGTCACTTTCATTCAAAATAAATTCGAAAACTATTCTTCTCAACGAAATTTTGCGATCTCTCAAGCAAAAAATGACTGGATCTTATTTTTGGATGCAGACGAAAGACTAACTCCTGCATTAAAAAATGAGATAATAACCACGGTAAATACTAACAAAACCTATTCGGCTTTTATGTTTTACAGAACTTTTATGTTTGAAGACAAAGTGCTTCATTTTAGTGGAAATCAAAATGATAAAATATTTAGGCTCTTCAATAAAAATAATGCTGATTACACTAAAGAAAGGCTCGTACATGAAAAATTAAAAGTGAATGGAAAAATAGGCGTGTTAAAAAATAAACTCATTCATTACTCCTATTCCAATTTTCAAGCTTATAAAGCAAAAACCATCCGTTACGGAAAATTCAAGGCTCAAGAGAAATTTATAAAGAAGCAAAAATCTTCCTTTTTATTACGATTTTTGCATCCTACTTATAATTTTTTATTCAATTATATCGTGCGATTGGGATTTCTTGACGGAAAAAAAGGCTTGATTATTTGTTATTTAAATGCAAATTCAATTCATGTCCGTTATCAAGAATTGGAACAACTTTGGAAAACCGAAAAAAAGCTATCTCCAAAACAATAATTTCTTTTTTCGAGCAATCTTTCGGTGAAATTTTGTCTGGAAATCATTGGTATAAAAGCACATTTTTGTAAAAACAGTATCATATTCTTTACCGTAAAGTTTGGCATATTCATCACTCATTACCGCAAGCATTTCTATTTTTGGCGTAAGCCTGTTCAAATTTTTCATTCGGGAATCAAAATCCATCGTTTCGTGAAAATTCATTCGGTTTAAATCCACCAAGTAAAAACTATAGACGTTGTTCGCTTCTTTCCTGATTAATGTATTTCCTGGCGAATGATCCAGAAATTCAATCCCTTTTTCATGCAAATCGAATGTGAATTTAGTGAACTGACGCAGGATATTCTCGTGATCGTGATAATCCGGTTCGAGCACTAATTCTCTAAAAGTTAGGTGGGATTGTAGATGTTCACTGATATAAAAACTTTTTTCCAGTCCTGACAATTTGAAATTTTCAGCATAAGCAATAGGCTGAGGAGTTCCAATTCCATTTTCAATTAATTTGTTTGCATATTCATAAGAGCGTCTAGCTTTAGACTTTCTAAAATATTTGTAAGCCACTTGATTGATAACATTAGGAATTTTAAACGATTTAATGTTAATCGTTGTATCATCTAAATCAAATAATTTAATCTTATTTCTTTGACCGTCACCAAATAGTATTCCTGTTGTATCAAAATTATTTACAAAGTTCCTAATTTGTTTCTCAAAAGATTTAAAAGAAGGGTTAAAGATATATTTCATAAAAAGCAGAATTGAAAGACAAAAGTAAGTATTGAATTCAAGACTTAAAATATTTAATGTAATTTTACCCGAATTTTATGACTATGGTGGATTATCAGTACCCATTAAAAGAAAGCTAAAAGGGTATTAAGACCAATTATTTCTTAAAAAAGAGAGTGCTATTTTTAAATGAATACGACTACCAAATCAAAAACCAACCTAAAAATGAAACAAAAATAATGACAGTTCTACATATATCTGCAGTAAAAAGTTGGGGTGGTGGCGAAAATCATATTGAAAACTTATGTTTTGAATTAGCACAATCGAATCCTGAAGTCACCAATATCATTTTGTGCGTGAAAGATGAATTATTTCATCAACGTTTGTCCAAGACCAATATAATTACAGAAACTGCACCTTTGTCTATTAATATGGATCTTCGTTTTGTTTTGAAAATAATTAAATTGAATCGGAAATATAAACCTGATATTATTCACCTGCACGATCCTTCCGCCATTGTTCTGGCCATTGTAGCGGATAAATTTGCTGGATTACCGCCTTTTGTATTCAGCAAAAAAACATCGTTTCCTATTAAAAATAAAAAGTTGACACTTTATAAATACAATTATTTTAAAATTAAGAAGTATTTATGTGTTTCGGAGGAAACAAAAAGAATCACAGAAGAATCCATAATTGATAAAAATAAACTAATTACAATTTATCACGGAACTAATATTGGAACTAAAAATTCACAAACTCCTTTTTTACTGAGAGAAAAGTTCTCTATTGCTCCACAGACAAAAATAATCGGAATTATAGGCAATCATATTCGAGCCAAAAATTTTGAAACGCTAATCGAGACCGTAAATATCATTGTTAATGTACAAAAAAGGACTGATTTTATTTTTATCCAGATAGGAAGTCATACGGATCGTACTGAGGATTTATTGCAAAGTGTAAAAAGCTTACATTTAGAAAAAAACCTTTTATTTTTAGGTTATATGCCAAATGCTTCTAATTTTATTCCACAATTTGACGCACTATTGCTTACCTCGCAAAGTGAGGGCATTCCGCAAGTTATTTATGAAAGTTTCTACCATGAAGTCCCTGTTATCAGTACAAACGTGGGTGGAATACCTGAAATAATACAAGATGGTATTAATGGACTTTTAGCTCCAAAACAAAACCCAGAAATACTAGCTGAAAAAATTGAATATTTATTTAATAATGAGAATATGATCTCTAATTTTGTAGGTATTTCTAAGAAAAATCTGTTGCAGTATTATACGACATCGATTATGGCACAAAAAACGCTACAAGAATATAAAACTATTTTAAATGGAAAATATTAACGACGAAATACTTAAAGCCTACGAAGTCATAAAAGATGGTGGAATAATCCTGTATCCTACGGACACCGTCTGGGGAATAGGTTGCGATGCTACAAACGCTGAGGCTGTCGCCAAAATCTATAAACTAAAAAAAAGAGCCGAAACCCAAAGCATGATCGTTTTGATGAATGGCGAAAAAATGATGTACAATGTTTTTAAAGACATCCCTGAAGTAGCGTGGCAAATTATCGACTTATCCGAGAAACCAACTACTCTTATACTAGACAAACCAAGAAATGTAGCTGCTAATATCATCTCCGCCGATAACTCACTTGGAATTCGTGTTGTGAAAGAACCGTTTTGCTTTAAACTAATGGAAAAGATGAAAAAACCATTGGTTTCTACCTCAGCAAATATCTCTGGACAGCCTACTCCTATTGCCTTCAAAGATATTAGTCCGGAAATTATAAAAGGTGTAGACTATGTTGTAAATTTGCACCGTGAAAAAATTGGAGGAAAACCTTCGACTATTATAAAATTGACAAACGATTCACAGGTGAAAGTGATTAGGAAATAGTTTTTTTATTGTAATCTTTTCACCGCTGATTCGCAGATTATTAATCAATTTAATATTTTTTATGTCAGAAGAATACTCAAATAAAGATGAAACATACAAAATAATAGGAATTCTGTTTGAAGTACATAATAATTTAGGAAAAGGTTTCTCAGAAATCGTTTATAAAGATGCTTTGGAATACGAATTTAATGCTAATAAGATCAAATTTGAGCGTGAAAAAGAGTTTCAAGTTCAATATAAAAACACAACTTTACAGCATAAATTTTACGCTGACTTTATAGTTTTTGACAGTATAATACTTGAAGTTAAAACTGTTGATTGTTTCAACAATAGCCATTATAATCAATGCCTTAATTATTTAAAGATTTCTGATAATGAACTAGCTTTATTAGTAAATTTCAACGCAACATCTTTAGAATATAAGCGTATAATTAATACAAAAAAATTAAAATAAATCTGCGAATCTGCGGTAAAGCAATGAACTACAAACAAGCATTACATAATAAGATATTCGAAGTCATTTCTCAAGCTTCCCAAGAACTTAACGTTGACAGTTATGTGATTGGTGGTTTCGTGCGAGATTTGCTTTTGAAAAGAGACTTCAAAAAAGACATCGACGTTGTTGCCGTGGGTAGCGGAATCGAATTGGCTTTAAAAGTATCTCAATTACTACCTAACAAACCAAAAGTTCAGGTTTTCAAAACTTACGGAACAGCGATGTTGCGCTTTGAAGATACCGAAATTGAGTTTGTAGGTGCCAGAAAAGAATCCTATCATTTTGAGAGCCGCAATCCTGTTGTAGAAAACGGGACGCTTGAAGACGATCAAAACCGCCGCGATTTCACCATAAACGCTTTGGCTTTATCTTTAAACGCTAAGAATTTTGGAGAATTATCCGATCCTTTTAACGGACTTGAAGATTTAAAAAACAAAATAATCAGAACACCTCTGGATCCAGATATTACTTTTTCTGATGATCCGTTACGCATGTTGAGAGGCATTCGTTTTGCGAATCAATTAGGATTTGAAATCGAAGGAAATTCGTTGAACTCGATAACCAAAAACGCAGACCGAATCAAAATCATTTCCGGAGAACGCATTGTTGATGAATTGAATAAAATCCTTTCGACAGATAAACCTTCAGTAGGATTTTTACTTTTGTTCAAAACTGGGCTTTTAGACATTATTCTTCCCGAATTGACTGCGCTGAATCAAGTGGAGGAAATTGAAGGCCATACACACAAAAACAATTTCTACCACACATTAGAAGTCGTTGACAATATTTGCCCAAATACGGATGATGTTTGGCTGCGCTGGTCGGCATTGTTACACGATATTGGTAAAGCGCCAACGAAACGTTTTAATAAAAAGCAAGGCTGGACTTTTCACGGACATGAGTTTCTGGGTGGAAAAATGGCAAAAAAGATATTCGAACGCTTGCACATGCCATTGAATCACAAAATGAAATTTGTACAAAAAATGGTCATGATGAGTTCGCGCCCTATTGTATTATCACAAGATACGGTGACGGATTCTGCTGTGCGCCGTTTGGTTTTTGATGCAGGTGAAGATGTTGAGAATTTAATGACGCTGTGCGAAGCAGATATTACGACCAAAAATCCAAATAAGTTCAAGAAATACCATAATAATTTCGAAATCGTCCGCAAGAAAATTGTTGAAGTGGAAGAGCGTGACCAAGTTCGTAATTTCCAACCACCCATATCAGGTGAAGAAATTATGGAAAAATTCAACATAAAGCCATCCAAAGAAATTGGAATGCTAAAGGAAGCTATAAAAGAAGCAATTCTTGAAGGAGAAATTCCAAATGAATATGAGGCAGCCTATGAATTCATGTTAAAAAGAGCTGCAAAAATTGGATTAAAGATTAACGCTTGTTGAATTAACAATTAATTACATTTCAAATATCTTTGTACAAATTAATTTCAAACAATGAAAAAAGAGAATAATTACGTTATCATTTGGTTGTTATCAGGATGTTTATTATTGTTTATGATGGTTGTAGTGGGAGGAATTACCCGATTAACCAATTCCGGTTTATCCATGACTGACTGGCATTTAGTTACCGATACTTTTCCACCATTAACAGAAGAAAAGTGGACGAATGCTTTTGAAGAATATAAAAAATTTCCAGAATATCAAAAAATCAATATACACAATGATTTTACCCTAAGTGATTACAAGTTCATCTATTTCTGGGAATGGTTTCACCGGTTTATTGGTAGAATAATTGGTCTAGCATTTATCGTTCCTTTTTTGTATTTCTTGTTCAAGAAACGTCTTTCTACCGAAACCATCAAAAAATGTGTAGTTTTGTTGTTCATGGGCGGATTTCAAGGGTTTTTAGGTTGGTTTATGGTTCGTAGTGGCTTAATTGACAATCCGGATGTAAGTCACTTTAGACTGGCGTTACACCTGACATTTGCCTTTATCACGTTTGCTTACACACTTTGGGTAGCTTTAGACTTAATTTACCCAAATAAAGCACAAATAATAGTTCCTTTACGAAATCTTGCACGTGTAGCATTAGTTTTTCTGATTATACAAATCATCTATGGTGGGTTTGTTGCGGGTCTAAATGCAGGTTTAATTCACAATCACTGGCCATTGATGAGCGACGGACAATTCATTCACGATAGTGTTTTTATAGAGAAAAGCACCCTGTTTTTAAATCTCATTGAAGGAAAAAGTGGCGTTCAATTTGTTCATCGTACGATGGCTTATGTTGTAGTAGGACTTATTTTGGCGTTGTATTTTACAAGCCGAAAACACCTGCTTACCGTACTACAGAAAAAAGGGATTAAAACATTGGTAGTAATTGTATTTTTACAATTTGCATTGGGCGTCTTTACTTTGCTATACGGTGTGCCATTGTGGTTGGGATTATTACATCAGGTAATGGCTTTCTTTTTATTGACCGCAATGACATTTTCTTTGCACCGATTATCCAAATAAAATTATAATTCAATACCTATATTGCCTGACTATATTGTCACATTTCTTTGCTTATTAACGTAAATGTCTAAACTTGCCGCTCAAGATAAATTTTTAGATTTATCAGATTATGGAAGAACTTTTGGAAAATTTCTCGCCAATCAATTAAAAAATACTCGTTTCACACCCATACATGTAACATTGCTTTTTGGCGTTTCCGGTCTGATAGCCATTTATTGTATTCTAGAAGGATCGTATTTTTGGGCCGGTTTTTTTATAGTTTTAAAATCTGGAATCGATGCTGCCGATGGCGAATTGGCACGCTTAAAAAACACGCCTTCCTACACTGGGAGATACTTGGACAGCGTGTTTGATATCATCCTGAATTTTCTGTTTTTAATGACCATTTGTTACGTTTCACAAACCAGTATTTGGATGACATTTTTGGCCTTTATTGGCATCCAGTTACAGGGAACTTTATACAATTATTACTATGTGATTTTAAGAAATAAATCGGTTGGTGGAGACACAACAAGTAAAATTTTTGAGTACAAATCACCCAGAGCTTTACCGGGAGAAACGCAAAAATCCGTGGATATTTTGTTTACAATTTACACCATCGTTTATGGAACTTTTGACAAGATAATTCACTTATTAGATAAAGAGGCGTACAAGGTAAAAACCTTTCCAAACTGGTTTATGACGTTGGTTTCTATTTACGGTTTAGGTTTTCAGTTACTGATAATTGCAGTACTATTGCCTATGGGTTTAATAGAATTTATCATTCCATTCTTCATCTTTTTTACCCTAATGATTTTTGTGATAATTGGCATTAGAAAGACTTTTTTTAAGGTATAAGTTCATCATAGAGAATATCTATATCAAAAATCTAGAATTCATGTTACCAATGTTTTAAAACAAAACACTTGTAGTTATTATTTAAGGTATTTTTCGTTTTAATACATTTACTAAATACCTACAAAATCACCTTATCAATAGGAATTATATAATAGATTCACAGAATTATATAACAATCAAACAGCTTAAAATCGCCAAATTTGTAAAAACAAATAGTAATTTAAAACTTAGATATTATGCCAAATTCAAAAGAGATTGAAGGAAACTGGAATGAGTTGAAAGGAAAACTTAAACAAAAATTTGCCGATTTGACGGATGATGATTTACTATACGAAGAAGGAAAAGAAGATGAAATGTGGGGTAAATTACAACAAAAATTAGGCAAGACAGAGAAAGAAATTAAATCATTATTTGATTAATTTTTAATTCCTAAACGGACTTAAAACTGTTTCAATTGTTAAATTCAAAAATTTCCCTTTTAGGATATTTTGACTTTCAATTGAAACAGTTTTTTTATGTTGTAAAACTACCCAATCCACGTCTTAAAATCAGATACTTTTTCTCTGCTCACAATCACTTCTTCCTCTTTATAAGAAGGCAAAATAACTTTCAAACGAGAGTTGCTGTACACAACAATTTCCTTAATTGCTTTCAGCGGAATTATAAATTTTCTACTGATTCGAAAGAAATCTGCGGGATCTAATTCCTGCTCCAAAAGTTCCAAAGTACATTCGATTAAATAATTCCTGTTGTCAAAAGTATGCAAATAGGTTCCTTTATTTTCACTAAAAAAACATTCAATTTCATCAATGGAAATCACTTTCAAATGTTGGCCTATTTTTACCGTAAACCGTTTTTTATAGTTTTTCTCAAACGGATTGGTCAACATCCTTTTGATTTGTTCAAAATCGATTCCAAGGTTTTGAGATTGTAATTCTTGCTTTGGCAAAAGCGACTTGAATTTGGCAACAGCCACTTCTAAATCATCTTCATCAATAGGTTTTAAAAGATAATCGATGCTATTCAATTTGAAGGCACGAAGCGCATATTCATCATAAGCTGTTGTAAAGATTACGGCGCTTTTAATTGCAACTTTTTCAAAAATTTCAAAAGACAATCCATCCGATAATTGAATGTCTAAAAAAATTAGTTCCGGGTGTTCATTTTTAGAAAACCATTCGAGTGCTTCTTCTACGGAATGCAACATCACTCCTACTTGAATATTTAGTTTTTCCAGTTTTCTTTGCAGTAATCTAGCTGCTGGTTTTTCGTCTTCGATTATTATTGTGATCATTAAGGTAGAATCGTTAATGTGATTATTTGTTTAACTGAATAGTGCTCCCGAAGCTTCGGGACGAATACTCCTTTTTACTCCCATTTTTCACTTTTTTCTTTCTCCATAAACTCTTTAATTTTTTTTTCTTCCCAGTTTTTTCCAAAAAATATACTACCACCAAAAACAGATAATCCATGAAACAATAGTCCTATTCCCCAAAAAAATGCAGTAAAGAAATTTTCTAGTTGAAAATAACTTTCGCCTGGTGAAAGGTCCTTAACATTCAAAACAAAAATAAAAATGTTAACCAAAATGTAAATCATCAAATGGCTATAGAATCCTTTTAACTTTTTTACTTTTTTTTGGGCTTCTGCATATCTGTCCTCGGATTGGAGGTTGTTATAATCCATCTCAACTTTATTTCGCATTGTACTTAATTTTAAATGATACTTTGTTAGACCTCAACAATTCATATTCTAATTTCCTGTTTGGTAAACCGTATTACTCCCAGTTTTTTTTATTTTCCTGATCCATTATCTGTTTGATCTTTTGCTTTTCCCAATCTTTACCTAGAAAAGGCATGTAATTAAACACTCTCAGTCCGTGTATAACCACTCCAATTCCCCAACCAAACAAAGGCCAATAAAACCAAAGATGATCTGGTGATGTAACGAGATTAATGACGAGTAATACGCTGTTAAAGACGATATAAGAAGCCAAGTTCCCATAAAACCCCTTTATTTCTTCAATTTGTTTTTTTGCTCTAAAATAGCGCTCGTCATTTTGATATGTATTTTCCATGATTTAATTTTTTTAGGGTTTAATTCCAATTTTTCTTGTTGTCTTCTTTTTGTAAAATTTCTTGAATCTTGCGCTCTTCCCAGTTTGAGCTGTAACCATACACTTTTAAAGCGTGCATTAGTAAACCAAATCCCCATCCCACTGCTGAAAACCAAAACCACTGAAAATGAGGTGAAAACTTTAAATTGATAAATATTAAAAAAGGAATTACGCAACAGTACGAAATCAGGTTTCCGTAAAATCCCTTGAGTTCTTCTACTCTTTTTTTTGCTTTATAATAGGCGTTGTTTTCGCTATAATTATTTGTTGTATCCATGACGGTTATTTGTTTGGTTAAAATGGGTATTTTGACAGTAAATGTTTTCTCATTCTGGACAATCAAAACCTTTCGTTTAGTAATAATTCCGTATCTATTGATGATATTTTGCAACCCAACACCTTGACGCTCTTGCAACACTTCTTTCTTTTGATAATCATTTTGAACCGCCAAATAATCGCCTTCTACACAAATCCTGATGTGTAATGGTCTTTGTTCACTAACCACGTTGTGCTTCACCGTGTTTTCCAATAAAAGCTGCAAAGAAAGCGGTACTACTTTGGCTTCAGCCGAAATTTCAGTTGTTGGCATTTCATAAAACAAACTATTTTCGAAACGCATTTTCAATAAATTCATATACGTTTTGGCAAAAGCCAATTCTTCGGCAACCGAAACTAATTCCTTGTCTTTTTGTTCCAAAACATAACGATAAATCTTGGATAAGGAAGTTGTAAATCGTTGCGCATTTTCAGGATTTTCTTCGATCAAAGAACTCAGTACATTCAAACTATTGAAAAGGAAATGAGGATCAATTTGATTTTTTAAACTTTCGAATTTTGCGTTGGCCGTTCCTGCAATGATTTTCTGTTCTTTAACTTTATTTTCATTATAAGCCTTGTAAAAAGCAATGGCATGCACCGACAACGTCACAAAAAAAGTAATTATAATCGACGCTAAATAATTCGAAGGCTTTTCGTTTGCCAAAAATTTTTCGAAAGAGTTATTACCGTACACTACTTCTTCAAAAACATGCAGTAAAAAAATCACTGCTAATGAGACTACAAAAGAACCTAAAAACCCTGATACCAGTCGTTTAATTGAAAATCGATCTACAAAAAAGCTGTCTAATTTCACAAAAAGCAACGCATTAGCTCCGTAAAGCGAAAATGTATACAATGTTGTAAATAAAAAATGAACCAAAAGCCTTTTGTTAAAATGAACTTCACTACCCATAATCACATTAATCACTTCAATTACAATAAATATAATTAGGGTTAGTTTTATTACTTTTTGAAGTTGTTTGTATAGTACATTCATTTTACTTTGCTATTTATTCCGATGTTACATTCAAGAAAAAGTTTCTTTTCTCTTATTTACAATTTTTCTGTGCTTCGATGGCTCTTTCTAAACCCCATTTTGGAGAGAAAGATGTTTCAGGTTTAAAAGTAGCAAAAAGTCCAATAGCTTTTTCAATTTGCGTACACATTGGTTTAGTATCAGTACCCCAAAATTTAGCACTACCCATTTCAAATTCGGCTTTACTAAAAACTACTCTTGGGTTTTCTGGTGCTATTGCCTGTGCTTTTCCGTACAATTCCATTACAGTTCCTGATAATTTTTGTCCATTAGTCATAGGATCAAAGGCAATCCAGGCCGTATGAATCATAGCTTGAACCACTAACAATTCAGCATTATTTGGATTACTATCCATTTCTATATCCAGTGCTTTTTGCGCTTTCGAAAGTAATAAATTCATTTGATCTTTGTCTTTTGTTTTAAAAGCAGTGGTCGTATTTACTAATGCAACGTAATAATTAGGCAACCAATTTGTTTTTTCGGCTGCTGCAATTCGTTCGAAAAGGTCTGAAGCTTCCGTGTTTTTTCCTTCGCCCCATAACTGGAAGGCTTTTCCCATTCCTTGCTCGAATTGGCCTTGAGCGGATACTAAACTACAGATAAAAAATACGATTGTGGTGATAATTTTAGTCATGATTTCTTGTTTTTAAATGGTGATTTTTTGATGATTAAAACGTTGTGTTATTTATACTTCAAAAGTATCTCGGTTTTCATTGGATTAAAATTTATAAATACTGAACTGTCAATTTTGATGGATGAGTTGTAATTTCAGTAGAAAGTCGTCAGTTCGAGTGCTTTTATTGCCAAATGCGATAGCTTTTGGCAGAAAAAGTGTATCGAGAACATTTGAATAAACGAGACGACTTCTCGATAGATTTTTATTTCGTTCCACTACATAAAAATACTCGAAGTGACGGTGGTACATTTTTATTTCGTTCCACTGCATAAAAATAATCGAAGTGACGCATATTGCTCAATGAAAATTAATTAAACCCAACAGGTAAATTGCCGTTATTACTACGTCACTTAATGACTCCCCTACAAATTCCTCAATTGATTGTCTTTTTTGTCGTTGCTAATCGTCCAAAAGAAGCCTACAAAGAAAAACCGATCAGCTGTAGGAATGATTTCTTTTCTATTAAAAACGCCTGCATCGTTTGGCTTATTCGCGTATTCATATCCAAATACATTTTGAGTTCCTAAAACATTGGAAACTGAGAAATACAAAATCTTTTGTTGACTCAATAAATACGCCCAGTTGAAACTTAAGCTGTTGTACGATTTTGTTTTTCCATTCATAAATTTCGTTTCGTTTGGATTGTTGTATGGTCGTCCAGAACTGTAGGAGTTTGTAAAACCTATTTGCGATTTCCAGTCGTTTATCCAATATTTCGTAACAATTGATAAACTGTGATCCGCAACGAAACTTGGCGTCACTTGAGAACTGAAATTTTTATAATCTCTTTCTGTATCGATGTACGAATAGGAAACCCAATATTCTAAGTTTTTGATGGATGTTCCGTCTCTCCAGAACAAGTCTAAACCTTTTGCGTAACCAGAACCCGAATTATCATAAACCGAATTATAAGCTGCCATTTGAGTATCAAATTTCACTAAATCACGATAGTCTTTATAATAGGTTTCGGCACGAAACGTTTTTCCGTTTTTATTGTACTGAAAATTCAAAATGTAATGCGACGCTTTTTCACTTTCAAACTGATTGCTATTGGAATATTTGATATATTCTGCACTTGGAGTTTGGGTGAAATCGCCATAAGCAAAGGAGAATTGACTGTTTTTAGCCATTTTATACGCAAAAGAAATTCGGGGAGAAATAGCCGTTTCATTTAGCAAATCATTGTTTGAAGCCCGTACTCCTACTTTTGCAGCCCATTTTTTAGAGAAGAAAATATCTGCTTCGGTATATATAGCGGCTATGTTTGAATCGTACCCATTGGTGAAAACCGAACCGGAAGTAGGATTAAAATCTTCCTTGAATTGTGTTACAAAATAATCCGCTCCAAAAGACAATTTCAATCGGTCCGAAAAACTTTTTCTTAATTTTAATTTCAAATGGGCCGCATTTTCATCATTCGCCACTTTATCTGAATCCAAATTTATTTTGTTGTTACTGTAACCATAACTCAACCCTGAAGTAATTTGCCAGTTGTTCCCAAAAACGCCTTTGTACGACGAGTTAAAATAGAAATTATTATTGTTTAAATCGACTCTGATTTTCTCTGGTGAATTGATGTTCTCTTGATTGATATCGAATTTAGACGAATCAAAAGCAGCGTACACTTTCAAAATTCCGTTGTTGAAATTATAGCGGTACACGGTTTCGCCAGACAAGGATTGAAAAGGACTATTCCAATTAACATTTTGAGGAATCACAGCTTGATACGGAGCTAAATTCAAGTAATTTGCATTAACACTCAAGGAACTTTTTTTCCATTTTTGCGTATTAGCAAGTCCCAGACCAACGGTCATCAAAGAGATTTCGGTTTTGTTTTGGTCTGGTTCATCTTGGGTATTCAATAACAAAACACTGGAAAGTGCTTCGCCATATTCTGCTGAGTATCCGCCAGTAGAAAAGGAGATTCCGCTAAATAAAAAAGGAGAAAATCGGCCTCGTGTAGGTACGTTATTTGTACTTGCGCCATACGGTTGCGCCACCCGAATTCCATCTACAAAGGTTTGTGTTTCATTGGCCTCGCCGCCACGAACAAACAATCGCCCATCCTCGCCTACCGTTTGTGTTCCTGGCAAGGTTTGTAAAGCGGCAATAATATTTCCAGCAGAACCCGCTGTAGTAACGATATCCAAGGGTTTTAGAACAGAAACTCTGGCTTTGTCTCCCGCTTCTAATGTTCCGGCCGTTATCACAACCGCATCTAGAGATGTTACGCTTTCTCGAAGTTTGATGGTTTTGTTTTGGAAATTAGCCACGTCAATTACTGTTTTTGAAGTTTCAAAGATCAAGAAACTAACGACCAATGTTTGATTACCCATGGTTGCAGTTGTAAAACTAAATGCACCGGTTTCGGTAGTTGAAGTACCATCATACGTGCCTTCGATAAAGACATTAGCACCTGCAACGGGTTTTCCTTTCTCATCTACTACTTTTCCTGAAATTGTAGTTTGTGAAAAAAGTAACGTAGTACAAAAAAGAACGGCTAGTGTAATAATGGTTTTCATTTGATTTGATTTTATGATGAAGCAAATGTAGCAGGACGACTACCGATGAAAAACTATACTGTTCTGAACTGTTGAAATCAACGGATGAATTGTAGAGAATTTATTTTTCTGTTATATTTACAGCAAGTCTAATGAAAACGGAAGCGATTTGCATGAGGGATAGCAGTGGAAATCCTTTATTTTCTCGTTGTCAAAACGAGAAAATAAAGATTGAAACGGATAGCCCGACCGCAGCTTTTGCGAAGGGCATGCCCAAAAAATAAAAAATGTATGGAAGATCAAACCGAAAAAGAAAAGATGATTGCCGGAGACTATTATTCAGCTGTTGATCCTGTTTTAGTAAAAGACCGTCGCAGGGCTAAGAACTTACTGCACCGATTGAATGTCACAGAATACCGAGTGACCAAGAAAGCGCGGGAAATAATCAAAGAGTTGATTCCGAATGCCGGTGCAAATTTTTATATTGAACCACCATTTCATTGCGATTACGGATACAATATCAGTTGTGGCGAAAATGTTTATTTCAATGTAAACTGCGTTGTTTTAGACTGTGCCAAAGTTACTATTGGCTCAAATGTGTTTTTTGCACCCAATGTACAGTTGTATACCGCCACACATCCGCTGGAAGCTGAATTGAGAAAAACGCTAGAAAATGCCTTACCTATAACCATTGGTGATGATTGCTGGATTGGCGGAAATTCCGTTATTTGTCCCGGAATTACGATTGGAAATGGCTGCGTGATTGGTGCAGGTTCAGTAGTTACAAAAGACATTCCTGACAATTCATTGGCGGTTGGAAATCCGGCGAAAGTGATTCGGAAATTGAATGAATGATGAATATTGGAATTGCAATTTCTCAAAACTAAATTTTCCTATCTTTGTTATAACAACTTAAACAAATCATAATGAAACATCTTAAAACATTTTTAGTCTTGGCACTTATCATTGTCGCAAACTCAGTTTCGGCACAATCCACTTTTGATAAGTGGCCTGCCATAAAAGAATTTCACGAAGTAATGTCGCAAACTTTCCATCCGGCAGAAGAAGGAAATGTGGCGCCAATAAAAGCACGTTCAGAAGAAATGATGAACAAAGCAGCGATGTTATTAAAATCTGATATTCCAACAGAATTTAGAACGAACGCTATTTTAGCTTCAGCAGAACGACTGCAACTAAAAAGTAAAGCACTTCACAAATTAGTAAAGTCAAATGGAACTGACGCTGCAATTGTGAAATCAATTACGGATTTACACGACACTTTTCATGAAATTGTGGGACTTTGTTCTGACGCAAAAAAATAAAAACCTAAAGCCTAATCAACCGATTAGGCTTTTTCATTATAATACAAATGCTTCAACTCAATAAAGTTCACCATATTGCCATTATTTGCTCCGATTATCAAAAATCAAAAAGGTTCTATACAAACATCTTAGGACTCACAATTATTCAAGAAATTTATCGTGAGGAAAGACAATCGTATAAACTTGATTTGGCACTTAACGGAGAGTTTGTGATTGAATTGTTTTCTTTTCCAAATCCACCAAAACGTCCTTCCACACCTGAAGCGGCTGGACTACGCCATTTAGCATTTGAAGTCAATGACATCCAAAAAACACGAGATTTTTTAGTGCATCAAAGTATTACTGCAGAAGCAATTCGTATTGATGAATTTACTCAAAAAAGCTTCTTCTTTATCGCAGATCCAGATAACTTACCGGTAGAGTTTTATGAAAAATAAGGCGTTTTTGTTTGTAAAAAAGTCAAAATAATACCTAAATCACAAAAGAAAATAGTCTATCCATTTTCTTTATTTGATTCCGATTATGTTTCTTTAATTTTGTATTACTCAGAAAATTAATTTTTCAAATGAACAATACCACACAAATCAAAGAGAACTATCGCTTCATTAAACTTCAAAAACTAGTTATTGTATCCATACTAATTGGTTTTCTTTCTGCTTTTTTAGGTGTTGTTTTAAAAAACACTACGGAATATTATGAAGAAATCTTTTTTCATCAAACGATTGTAAATCCATTATTTTTTGTTGTTTTCCCCGTTTTTGGATTGTCAATTATCTATTTTCTACGGGAATATGTATTCAAGAAAAAGGAAAATAAAGGCATAAAAGAAGTCTTTGAAAGCACTAATTCTCCTTCGAATAATTTACCCAGTTATAAAATTCCTTCTCATTTCATTAACGGCTTATTGACTGTCGTTTTTGGTGGCTCTACAGGAATAGAAGTCTCGACAGTTGTTGCTTCGGCTACAATAGGTTCTGTGGCACAAAGAAAACAAAATGCATTCCGACAATACAAAACCGAGTTAATATGTGCGGGAATTGCTGCCGGAATTACCGCATTATTCAGCAGTCCTATTGCCGGCCTTTTATTTTCATTGGAAGTAATTTCAAAAAAAGTAACTCGGGCATTTATACTAACCAATCTAATCGCTGTTTCAATCGCTTTTGGACTCCTTCATTTATTGGACGAAAAACCTTTGTTTGCAATATATAATATGACTTGGCATTTAAGAGCTATTCCCTACTTTATACTGCTTGGAATTATAGCAGGAATAAATTCTGTTTATTTAACCCGTTGTGTGTTATTTTTTAAAGCACAATTTTCTAAAATAAAAGTACACTATTACAAAATCATCTTTGGATCCGTAATTTTAAGTGTTTCCCTTTTTGTATTTCCACAGCTTTATGGCGAAGGCTATCATGCCATCAAAACTATTTTAATCAATCCAAATGGAATGGTATTTTCAATGTCAATGATACTCACTTTCATTGGAATTTTAGTTTTGAAACCTATTGTTACCTCAGCCACTTTAGCTTCAGGAGGAGATGGCGGCGTTTTTGCACCAAGTTTGTTTATAGGAGCTTTTTTAGGATTGCTACTTGCTTTAATTTTAAATCAGTATTTCAATGCCAATGTAATTCCAATAAATTTCGTCATAATAGGAATGGCAGCCGTTTTGAGTGCCAGTATTCATGCGCCTTTTACCGCCCTATTTTTAGTGTGTGGTTTAACCAATGATTACACGTTGTTTCTACCAATTCTAGTGGTGTGTTTAATCTCAAAATACACGGCTAAAATGATTTATCCGTTCACCGTTTACTCATATTCTCCCAGTTTAGCAAAATAATTATCGATGGCAGTTCAAAAAATAAAAAGGAGTTACCGCAAAACAAAATACATTCTGTACAAAGAAACATTGGTTGATTTCACAGAACATTTCTGGGCTTTTCTCGGTTCTTTTATAGGCATAGGAATACTCGCTTATTTGCAATCCCAAACGTTACCGCAATCTGATGTTGTTTATTTAATTGGTTCCTTTGGCGCCTCCAGTGTTTTAGTTTATGGCGTAATCCAAAGTCCATTGGCGCAGCCGAGAAACCTTATTGGAGGACACTTAATTTCTGCAATTATAGGCGTTACCGTGTATCAATTTGTTCCGGATCTAGTTTGGATAACCGCCCCGCTTGCCGTTTCTTTGTCTATTGTTTTTATGCAAATAACGAAAACTTTACACCCACCAGGCGGCGCAACTGCTCTAATTGCAGTTACTGGTTCAAATGAAATTAAAAATATGGGCTATTGGTATGTACTCTCCCCGGTATTGAGCGGCGTACTAATTTTGCTTGCTGTAGCTTTGGTTTTTAATAATATGACATCAAATAGACAATATCCGACTCATAAAAAATACCATCAGTTCCGAAAAAGAGTTGTAAGTGTTTTTAAAATTAAACACAACGACCAAAAATTATAACTTCCTGTGTACTTAATTCGTTTTAAAACAAGATTTACTTTTTTATATTTTGTTGAAATAGTATCATCTTGATTGTTTTCTTACTTCCGCATACGCAAAAATATTATCAACAAATCGAAAATCTGAAATCTAAATCTAAAATTATATTTTACCTTTGGCCTTTCAATAAAAACAAAGATTATGGTATATAAATTTAGAGTGATTCTAGACGCGGAAGAAGATGTTTTTAGGGACATTGCAATACTTGAAGACGATACTTTAGAAGATTTACACAACGCTATTTTCAATTCTTTCGGTTTTGATGGAATGGAAGTGGCTTCTTTTTATACTTGTGATGAAACTTGGAATCAAGAAGAGGAGATTTCACTTTTTGATACCGGTGATGTTCCCGGCGAACAAAAGGTCATGAGCGATTACCAATTATCGGATATTTTAGATAAGCAAAACACTAAAATTCTTTATGTATATGACTTCATCAATATGTGGACGTTCCTTGTGGAACTTGCTGCTGTAGAAGATCAAGTTGTTGGTAATTTATATCCTGAAACTATTTTTTCTCATGGTGAAATGCCTGACGAAGCGATGGAAAAAAACTTTGAATCCGACAATGCAGATGATTACAATGATGAATTTGAAGATGGCTTAGACGAAGATGATCTGGACATGTTTGAAGGCGATGACAGTTTTGAAGATTATGGATTTGAGGAGAATTGGAATTAATCCTTGAAGAAGGTGCTAGCTACTAAGGTGCAAAGTTGCAAAGGTTTTAAAAATATAAGAACATGAGTACATTTAGAGACTTACTGATTTGGCAAAAATCTATGGTTTTAGTTACCGATATCTATCAGTTAACAAATTCATTTCCAAAAGAAGAAATTTACGGTTTAACTTCGCAAATCAGGAGAAGCTCAGTCTCAATTCCGAGTAATATTGCTGAAGGTTATGGCAGAGATGGTAATAAAGATTATTTAAAATTCTTGAATATTGCAATAGCTTCATTATTTGAAATACAAACACAACTTGAAATATCATTTAATCTAAAATACACAAACGAAATTCAATTTAACAAAATATACGAAGAAAGCAGAGAAATAGAAAGAATGTTAAGTTCATTCATTAGAAAAATAAAAGAGCGAATTTAAAACCTTAATTTCTTTGTCTCTTTGCTCCTTTGAAACTCAAAAAAACCATGATCAACTTATACAACACCCACATCGAAAACTTATCCATTCATAGAGTGGGAAATAAAAGTAGAAACGAAGCGATTTTTTTATCAGAGCAACCGTTTAATCTGAATGATGAGATTGTGCCTTTGATGAAAGAATTTTTCTTTAAACCTTTTAGAGAAAAAGAAGAAAACTATTTTCAGTTTGCACATGAAGTTGATTTGGACTATAACGACATGTTCAAATTTGCAACGGAAGTTTTTGATAATCCAAGTACAATTCATGACGTTTCTAAAAAAATCACCTCACACTTATTTGAGCAGTCGAATCATCCGCACATCAAGAATGGTGAAGTATATGTTACTTATTTAACCAATGTAAGTATCGATAATAATGTGGTTGACGCTATAGGGATTTTCAAAAGTGAAATTCAAGCTGACTTTTTGCAGTTTGAAGAAAAAGCTTCCCATTTAGAGATGATTTTACAACATGGTGTGAGTTTGAATAAACTAGACAAAGGATGCATTATCTTTAACTACAAAAAAGAAGAAGGTTACAAAATCCTGACTGTTGACAGCAATCGTTATGATGCCAGATATTGGCTGGAGCATTTCTTATCTGTGGATGCTTTTGAAGATGAAAACTTCATCACTAAAAAATACCTTAAATTCTGTCAGAACTTTGCGAAAGATGTTGTTTTTCCAGCTGAAGATAAGAAAGAAGAAGTGATGTTTATGAACCGTTCCGTGAATTATTTTGCTAAAAACGATCAGTTTGAAGAAACGAATTTCCTAAATGAAGTTTTAGACAATCCAGACTTAATTCCTGAGTTTAAAAACTATAAAGTCGACAAAGGAGAGAAATACAGCATTGAAGATGTCACCTCATTCCCTATTGCGAATGCAGCGGTTTCTGATGCGCGAAAGTCCATCAAAAACGTCATTAATTTAGATACGCACATCCAAATAAAAATGGATTTTATCAATCCTGAAAGTGCGGAGAAATATGTAGAAAAAGGCTGGGACGAGGAAAAACAAATGTATTATTACTTAGTTTATTTCAATAAAGAAGAGAAAAGTTAGTTAGTAGTAATTAATTTTTAAGATTCAGTCGCAGTTTAAAAAGTGATAATAATAAATATGTAAATCTCCAATTACGAAAGTAGTTGGAGATTTTTTTTTAAATAAACGCAAAAATCAACCACTCAAATTTGGTTTCTTTGTAAATTTACAACTTCAAATCTATCAAAAATGACGCATAATTTTTTCAAAGAAAGTCCGTTCAAAACCTTGATTTCATTTCATAAGCTCATCGAAGCTCTAGAGGAAATTGCAGTTACCAATGTAGATTATCGAGCAAATTATGCCAAAGCATTACTAAAAGAAGTTGCCCCTTTTCCTGAATTCAGAACAGGTATTGAAGATTTGAGTTTAATAAGTGAAAACGAAACTTTAATCCAATATTTACTGGCTGATTTATTCCCGACCGCTTTAACGAACAATGAAATCAAGGCCGTTACGATTCCATTTCAGAATTTTACTTTTAATTACACCGAACGTTTCAAAAAAATAGTAAACGAAGCGGGTGTTTTATTTGACATGGCAATACGTGATTTTGATGAGCATCAATTTTACGTAATGAGTTGTACGCTGATTTTGAATGAATTTTACGGTCAGAAAATTGATTTTAACAAACCTTTATTTTACGATATTCCAAACAAAAAAGGAATCATGAATCAATATCGTATTTTGTACAATGCTGATTTTTTAGAAATTATTGCAACAGAGAAAGCACCAAAACTATCACAAGATGACATCGATTTGTTGATGGATAATTATGATGACCTTGCTTTATGGAAAGAGAAATTTCCAGTTGAAAGTTGGATTATGAAAGGTTTTGGCATCGCTATTCTTTTTGATGCAACTACAGAAAGTTCTATTTCTAAGTTGAAGAGTAATCTCTTAAAACCGGAAAGAGAACAAATAGCGCTACAAGAAAATTTCGAATCTATTTTTCGTTCTATTTTCAAAATAGCCGATTTAAGAGTTGGCGTAATTATTTACAATGCAGAAGAAGATAAATTTGTAAAACCTAGTTTGAATGATACCAGTCTGAGTAGTTTTATACTGTCTAACACAGAAGAAGTAACTTGTAAAAATGTACTGTTGGGTTGCTCTTTTGAAAATTTATTAGAAAATAATAAAGCATTATCCGTTTCTAATGTTGAAAAATTTGCATTCGAACCCGGAAACCAGATACTAGGCAATCATTTATTAAAACAAAATATTCAGAGTTGTATTTTTGCTCCAATTATAAAAAACGGAATGCTTTTAGGAGTGGTAGAGCTCGTTTCTGCAAGTCCTCGAGCACTAAACAGTATTAATGCCAGTAAATTGGATCTGATTTTACCCTATTTAATTGATACGGTAGAGCGGTACAACACCGATATGCAAAATCAAATTGAGGCAATAATCCAAAGAGAATATACAGCCATTCACCCCAGTGTATATTGGAAATTTCGTAAAGAAGCTCAGAAATATTTTCAAACGCAAACTAGGGATTATATTTTTAAAGAAATTGTATTCAAAGAAGTCTATCCGTTGTATGGACAAATTGATATTAAAGGCTCCTCCAATCACCGAAACGAAACGGTAAAAGAGGATTTAAAGAACCAATTAAACGCCGTAATCGAGATCTTTGAAAATCAAAAATCTCTAACCAATTTAGTATTATTGGAACAACGAAAGTTTGAATTGCAATCTCTTTTAAAACAACTGGATTCCCCTTTAAAAGCAGATACAGAACAACAAATTCAGCTTTATATTGAAAATGAAATCCATCCTATATTAAGAAATACCAAATCGGATGCTGCTGGAGAGACTTTGGAGAAAAATTATTTTGAGAGTCTGGATGAAAAATCAGGAATGTTTTATCATTCCAGAAAGAAATTCGATAACGCCATGTCGATTATCAATAAAAAATTAGCTTCTATTCTTGATAAAAAACAAGCAGAAGCACAAAAAATATATCCTCATTATTACGAACGTTTTAAAACAGATGGTGTAGAACACAATTTATACATTGGATCTTCAATTGCTCCCTCAAAACCTTTTGACACAATGTACCTTCATAATTTGAGGTTGTGGCAGTTGCAAACTTTGTGCGAAATGGAATTGGAACACCACCAATTGAAATATTCTTTACCGTATGAACTTGATGTAACTTCACTCATTTTAGTTTTTAGTTCCCCAATATCGATCCGATTTAGAATGGACGAAAAACGTTTTGATGTTGATGGAACCTACAATGCCCGTTATGAAGTGGTAAAAAAACGCATTGACAAAGCCAATATCAAAGGAACCAAAGAACGGATTACCGAAAAAGAAAAGATCACAATTGTGTACTCTCACAATAATGAAGAAACTGAATATTTGAATTACATCAAGTTTTTACAATTCAAAAATATTTTGGAACCGACTGTGGAGCAATTTGAAGTAGAGGAATTACAAGGAGTTTCAGGACTTAGAGCCATTCGTGTAAAAGTTAGCAATAAATTTTCAGACGAAACTCAAAAAAACTTTTCATACCAAGATTTGTTGGATGAATTAAACTAAGCTTACACCATTTTGAAAGCGATGACAAAAGCAATAACGGATAAAACAATTCCTATCATAAAAAAATTATAGGCAACTCGTAACAAACGGTATTTTTTTTCGAGAACCACTCCTAAAAAATACAAATCTTTAATCATTGAATTGTACAGGTATTCCTTGTCTTTCATCATTTCATTCATGGCCCATTGGTATTCTGTCAAATCCATTTTATAAAAATTTCCAAAAAAAAGTAAATTCACTTTTTTATCTTCGATATCTTGGCGGGTAAAAATCCCTTTAGTGACTTTTGGTCGTGTTGAAAGTATTGCAAAAACAATAGTAATCACACTAGAAATCAACATTATAAAAGTAGGAATCATCAGGTGTGCATTCCTTGGACTGTCTAATTTTGGTATTAGAGTAGAAAGTGCAATTGAAATTATAATCGCATTTACAGAAAGAAGAATATTAGCTTTACTATCAGCAATACCGCTTAAACTAGTATGATTATTCAACGTTACCCGAAACAAAGTATCAATAGCGCGATCCGGCTTCTCCTCCTTTTCCCGTTTTTTTAATTCCTTTTCTAAATCTTTAGTACTATTCAATTCCATTTTGGTTCTTTTTTTCTGAAGCTGTTTTATATTTTTATCCTTTAATGGTTGCCAATTGTTCAATGCAAAATCAGTATAATAGCGATGTCTATTGGTAAGAAAATCTATGTTTTCAGTAATCCATTCGGCATCAGTAAAGGTTTTTTTGCTTACATTTTGCCACTCTAATCGCAAAGCGTTACAGCTTGTATTATAATCAGATTTTGAGAGATGGAAGTAATCCGCATCCCTTATTATTTTTTCACACTTTGTTTTAGGAATATGTTCGTAGGTTGTTGACCGAATCAAGTCTGCTACTTTAGATATGTAACTTGTTGATTTTAAATAATTAATTAAAAAATCAGTAACGATAGTAACACTACTTTCTTCATGATTACAACAACCATTAATATATCCTGTGTCATGAAACCATGCAGCAATGAGCAAAATTTCTTTATCGGAAGAATCAATATTTTCAGTAGCGACGAGTATATTGACCGCTGCAACAACATCTATTGTGTGATTTATATTATGATAGGTATATAAGGAAGAAAGTTTATCTTTGAACAATTTTTCAACATAATCTTTGGCCTGTTCTACTAGATTCATGGACATATTTTTATACTACTAAATTATGAAATTATTTTCGGATAATTGTTTTATTACTTCCAATAAAGCAGGTTATATATTATTTCTCATGGTACTGATTTTTCAATCTTGTGCCACTCATCACGCACAATTTGGTAAAAATATCGCAAATCCAATTACAAAGAACGCCACAGATAGTTCAAAAATTGCGCATACTTTTTATTTAATTGGAGATGCTGGTAACGCCAATGAAAAGCAAGCGCAGCAAACATTACTTATACTGGAGGAACGTTTAGAAAAAGCCAATAAAAACAGTACTCTTTTATTTCTTGGTGATAATATTTATCCAAAAGGATTGCCTGCAACTGATAGTCCTAATGAACGAATTATTGCCGAAAGTAAATTGACAAATCAACTTAAATTATCTAAGAAATTTAAAGGGCAAACTGTTTTTATTCCCGGAAATCACGATTGGTATAGTGGAATTAAAGGATTAGAACGCCAAGCTAAATTTGTAATGGACTACCTCAACGATAAGAAATCATTTCTTCCTAGAAAAAGTTGCGGAATTGATGATGTAGAAATCAACGAAAATCTGGTTTTAATCACTATTGACAGCCAATGGTTTTTAGAGGATTGGGATAATAGCCCAACAATAAATGATGACTGCACGATCAAAACTCGAGAAGCTTTTTTTGAAGAATTTGAAAACCTTTTGAGTAAGAATCAAGAAAAAACAGTAATTCTCGCACTGCATCACCCGCTAATGAGCAATGGATCACATGGAGGTCAATTTTCGCTCGAAAAACAACTTTTCCCATTAGAACAAAAAATTCCGCTTCCTGTTTTAGGTTCTCTAATCAATTTTGTTCGAAAAACATCTGGGGCAAGTCCACAAGATATTCAAAATAAGCAATACAGCCTTTTCATCAAAAGAGTAAAAACACTGCTTCAAAATCAGGATAATGTTATTGTAGTGTCCGGACATGATCATAATTTACAATATATTGAAAAGGACAATATTAAACAAGTTATTAGTGGTGCGGGTTCCAAATCTGAGGCTGCCAAGGCACTTTATCCTAATGATTTTTCTTATGGCCGAAATGGGTATGCTTCGTTGTCAATCTATGAAAATGGGGCGGTAAAAGTATCTTTTTATGGTAAAGAAAATAATACGGAAAAACTAATCTTTGAAAAATTAGTGTTAGAAAAAAAAGAGGATTATGACACGAAAGTATTTCCAACATCATTTCCCAAGACGACCACTGCTAGCATTTATACTTCAAAACAAACCGAGAAATCAGGTTTTTATAGGTTCTTCTTCGGAAACCACTACCGCAAATATTACAGTCTACCGATAATGGCTAAGACTACTACAATTGACACTCTTTTTGGTGGATTACAACCAAAACGTTCCGGTGGAGGGCATCAATCTAATTCCTTACAACTCAATGATAAAACGGGTAAAGAATATGTGATGCGTGCTATGAAAAAAAGCACAACACGTTTTATACAATCCGTAGCATTCAAGAATCAGTATATACAAGATGAATTTGATGATACGTATGCCGAAAATTTACTGTCTGATTTTTATACGACTGCACATCCTTATACGCCGTTTGCTGTGGGTAATTTAGCTGCAAAAATAGGTGTTGCTCATGCGAATCCCAACTTATACTACATTCCAAAACACAGTGCGTTGCAAAATTTTAATACTGAATTTGGAAACGAATTATACTTGGTAGAAGAACGACCAACAGATAGTCAAAAAACAGTAGAAAGTTTTGGTAATCCACTGGCCATCATTAGCACAAAGGAGGTCTTGAAGAACCTTCAGAAAGACGAAAAATATACAATAGACGAAAGTGCTTATATCAAAGCCCGATTATTTGACATGCTTATTGGTGATTGGGACCGTCATGAAGATCAGTGGCGCTGGGGCGAATATAAAGTAGATCAAAAAATAATTTACAAACCCATCCCGCGAGATAGAGACCAAGCATTTACTAAATATGATGGCGCATTACTCTTTGTATTAATGAAAAGTGCACCATTGCGTCACATGCAATCTTTTGGTGATAAAATGAAAAATGTCAAATTGATGAATCGAGAACCTTATCCCTTAGATCTTGCTTTCATAAAAAAAGCAGATGATAAGGAATGGATCAAACAAGCAAAATACATACAAGACAACCTATCAGATAAAGATATCGATGGCGCATTTGATAATTTACCCGTGGCAGTACAAGATGAGACATTACAAGACATCAAACGAAAATTAAAACTTCGGAAGAAAGAATTGCACCATTCCGCCTCCCAATACTACTCGGTTTTACAACACACTGTTTTGATTGTAGGAACAGATAAAAAAGACAAGTTTGTAATCCAAAATAAAGAAAAAAACAAACTCGAAATCCAAGTGTTTCGCATAAAAAATGATGGAGAAGAATTACAGTACATCAAAAACTTTACCGCCGAAAAAACAAAAAAAATATGGATTTATGGTTTAGACGATGAGGATATTTTTGAAGTAAAAGGAACAGCTAAATCAGGAATTAAAATCCGACTAATTGGAGGTCAAAATCGGGATACCTACACAGTTGAATACGGACGAAAAATAAAAATTCATGATTTTAAGTCAAAGGATAATACTTATGCATTAGATACTAAAAGTAAAACTTTATTATCAGACGAATATGAAACTAGTTTATATGATTACAAAAAACCGAAATATAATGCTTTTTCAGGCCTCCCTAATATTGGATTTAATCCTGATGATGGCATAAAAATAGGCATTGTAGCCGGGTATCTTGTTAATGATTTTAAACAGAATCCATACACTCAAAAGCACAGTCTAAAAACCAATTATTTCTTTGCTACAAAAGGATATGAAGTTATTTATAATGGTAAATTTCCAAAATTATTTGGCAAATGGGATGCTGATTTTGAGAGCCGTTTCACCAGTCCTAATTTTACGATTAATTATTTTGGTTACGGAAATGAGACAGTAAACGAAGATGCTATTTTTGGCATGGATTACAATCGTGTTCGCATCAGAATGCTAAAAGTGATGCCATCTATTAAAAGAGTTGGACAGTACGGCAGTACGATTCAGCTACAAACCAGTTTTGAAAGAATCACCGTAGAAGAAACTATGAATCGATTTGTAGATCTTTCTCCAAGCGTAAATCCATCCGTTTTTCAAAGCCAACAATTTGCTGGAGCAATGATAAAATACAGTTTTGAAAATTATGATATACCATCTTTTCCCTCTATGGGAATGGGCTTTAGTATTGCAGGTACGTGGAAAATAAATTTAGAAGATACCAAAAGAAATTTCCCTGCACTAGAAAGCAAGCTTAATTTTAATCACAAAATAGACGCTAACGGGAAGCTAGTATTCGCAACTATACTTAAAGGGAAAGCCGTATTAAATGACAATTTTGAATTCTACCAAGGGACGACTTTAGGGGGTGATTATGACTTAAGAGGTTTCAGAAACGAACGCTTTTTAGGCAACCAATCTTTCTATCAAAGTAGTGATATTCGTTTGAATTTAGGAAAAATAAAAAGGAGCATTATTCCTATGTCCTATGGAATTTTAACTGGTTTTGATTACGGTAGAGTGTGGAGGAAAGGGGAAAATTCAGATAAATGGCATCAGTCCTTTGGTGGTGGCTTATGGTTGAACGGACTAAATGTATTAACCGCCCGAATCACTTATTTCAAAAGTGCAGGCGAAGAAGCACGAATTGCTTTTGGTCTAGGATTTGGATTTTAATATTTTAAGACTCACATCATAAACGTTTCCTCCAATGTCTTTCTTTCTTTCATCGGCAAGGAATAAGCGGTCATTGTCTTTAAAACAAGCCGCTTCTTTTTGAGAGAAATGATTTAATTCCAGAATAGTTTTAGTACCATTAAGAAAGTCATCATTTTTAAAATTTTCAAATAAAAATAGTTTGTCATGTGTTAAAAGTGCCACTTTTTTATCATCTGGACTAATGGTTGCACTAGTGATTGCACAACTATTATACGCTGTACATGTTTTAAATTCTCCCATTAAAACCGCTTGATAAACTCCTGGCGCATTCGGTATTTTATATAAAAATGCTGTTCCGTCAAATCCTTTGCTTCTATTTTTGGTAAAAAGATAAAAATTATCTTTAAACTCGAAAAAACCTTCTACATCATAAAACATTTCTGATTTCTTAGGTGGAAAATCTTTTTGTTCGGGATATGTAAAGGATATTTTATATACTGGTTTGGCGCTTTCATTTTGGAGCGCCTTTTTATCAATTTTGTAAATACTCAAATCCTTTCTTTCATTGTCATTATTACCAAAATCGCCAATATAGAGATTTCCTTCTTTGTCTTTTGTGATGTCTTCCCAATCGATATTATCCGTATTCTCTATGGTTATGGTTTTCTCGATTTTGCCATTAGAATTAATACTATAAAGTACATTTGGGTTGCCACGATCTTCAAGTACCCATAACAAATTGGTACTGGAAACATACGTTATTCCCGAAACCTCTTTTAATTTACTAGGCAAAGAAAAAAGTGGTGTCAAAGAATTTGATTCTTGCTGACAAGCCAATAAAATAAAAGAGACACTTAATAAAAAATATTTTTTCATAGAAAAAGAACTTGACGTAAATTTGAATAGCATAAGGAAATAATACAAAGCACTTTGGCGACTTCATTCCTTCTTATTTGTGCTTGCAAAAGTTAAACCATACGAATTGAATAGTAGCGTGGCCTAAAATAATTTTAATTCGTTTTACACAAAAAAAAACCAATGCTTACATTCTTGATTTAAATAAATTAATGCTTTTGAAATTTCGAGTAATAAATTCAAATGCTGCATTCATAATTTCCCCCATAGATTTGGCTTTTTTAAAATTCAAATCATTGGTATAATTGTACAGTTCTAATTGTAATTGCTGAAAATGTGCTTCGGGTGCAAGTTCGTCCTCTCCCATAATTTCCAACAATCTGTTGATTCTATTTTCCGCAGAAATCATTCTTTTGGCTAACACAGAACGCTCCTCATCTTTGTATTGCTCGATTGAACTATTTTGAAGTTTTTCTTTTACCAATTTAACCATTGGATAATTTTCTTTAAAAAACTGTGGGCGATACACTTTAAAATTGCCTTCGTAACATTGCTGATCAAAATCTATAGCGCGTATTTTATAGACCACTTGGTCAAAATCATGCGTAGGAACAATTACATAATTATAAGAACGCATATCCCCTAGTAACCGAATCATACAACGTTCATTAAACTTTACAAACTCTTTTGCGATCTGTGACTTTTCCGTTTCTGTACAATCTTTCAGTAAGGTTTTAATAAATACATCGCCTGGAATTCCCATGATGTGCTCCTCAATTAAAGTATCTTGGTACACTAAAAAATTGATTTTATCAGGGGAAAGAATGTGTTCTAATTCCAAACCATAAACACGGGAAGCATCGGCTTTTTTGATATAAAAGTGCGTATAATTATCATTAAGTATGTTCCTGACTTTTATTCGAAAGGGCTTTGAGTTCCCAAAAGTACAATAGTCTATAGAATCCACATTTAGGAATTTAATAATTCCTAAATTACCATCGGAGTGCAATAGTGAATAGATCTTTTTAAGATTCAAATCAATTTCTTCTCTTTCAAACTCATTGTAGTACACTCTAATCCATAACGTATCCTCATCGTTTTTATCATACACCGTTATCGAACCTGAAAACCGCAATAAATCATCATAAAATATTGAGACTTTTGATATGCGATCAAACCGCTCTAAATACTGCAAAAGAGCATCATTTATAGGGTAGGATGGTTTTTTAAAAATCATTACTGGCTCACTCATCTGAAAAATATTTACAGCAAAATTACAACAAATTAAGCTGCTGATTGGTGCATGCGTTCAACTAAACCTATGCAAACTTACCCTCTAACTATAAAAATGCAATAAAGTTGATTTTATAGGATCTAAATGGACCTTGAAACTATAAATTTCCGCAAATTATGTAGCAATAAATTCCTTTAAATATTAAAAATTTTAACTTCGAATAAAAAAAATAATATTTAGTTTAAAACTACAAAACCAAATACTGCAGTGCAAGCTGGATTAAGTTCCTGCTCCATTTATCCCAAACTAATAAAAACAAGCAGCTTTATTTTTTTAGTTTAATAAACGATAATCACTAAAATCATAAAGACTTTTATTACAGCTATTTAAATGTTTTTCTATTAGATAAACCCAAATCATAAAGAGAGTCCAACCTCAACAAAAAATAACAGCTGATTAAAAAGTATTTAAGATACAATATATTATACCATCTTGACAAGCTGTTATTTAATGTTAAAAAAAATATATGCTGAATTATAAACTTTATATTTGAATCCCCCAATTTACTTAAAAACGTATAGTACCGACTAATGACAAATAAACTTGAACTCTACTTCAAGGCTGCGCAATCAGCTAAGATTGGTATATGGAAGATGAATATGCAAACGAATCACGTTTTTTGGGATGCAGTGACAAAATGCATTCTTGAAGTTCCTGCTGATTTTGAGCCTGTTAATGGAAACGGAATTAATTTTTATACCGAAGGAGAAAACAGAGACCGGATTAGAAACAGGATTTATAGTGCAATTCATGAAGGAATTTCATTTGATGATAAATTCCAAATTACAACTGCTAAAAACAATATAAAATATATAGAATGCATCTGTCAAGTGGAAATGATTGATGGAAAACCGGCTAATTTATTAGGTACTTTTCAGGACATCACAAATGAACAGAACCTAATTAATGAGCTTCAATTAAATGTAGATAAATTTTCGTCCATTTTTTCTAGTGCTAATGACTCCATCTTTATTATTGACACTTCTAATGGCATCATAACCGATTGTAATCCGAGATCCTCAGTCCTCACTGGTTATGATGCTTCTGAATTAAAAGGCATCCATTACACCGAATTATTTCCAGAAGAGTTCAGAAAAGAAGCCCATTTTTTTCTGAAATATAACCTACACCGAAATGACTATGCCGTTGATGAAACCTTCATAAAACCTAAAACTGGAGATTTAATCCCGGTAGAAATAGCCTCTGGAAAGAAATTTCAGGTGGAACATATCACTTATTTAGTGTGTTATATTAGAGACATCAGCGAAAGAAAGAATGTAGAAAACAAATTGAATTTATTATCACTTGCAGCATCTGAGACTACGGATACGATAGTAATTGCTGATAAAAAAGGAATAGCAGTATGGGCAAATCAAGCCTATTTAGACCTAACTGGTTTAACAATGAATGAAGTTTTAGGGCAAAAACCAGGATATTTATCTAAAGGTCTCGAAACGGATGCAACTGCCTCATCATTGATGCGAAAAGCGATTGAAAACCAAGAAAGCATAAAGATTACGGTACTCAATTACAACAAGAAAAAAGAAAAATATTGGTTTGAATTGAATATCACGACAGCATTTGATAATCACAATAATTTTATCAATTTTATTGGTGTAGGACGAAATGTAACTTCCAGAATTGAAAAAGAACTAGAACTGAAAAAACTTTTAGAAGTCACTAGTAATCAGAATAATAAATTATATAACTTTACACATATCGTTTCCCATAATATCCGTTCTCACACCAGTAATTTATCTATGGTAGTAGATGTGATTGAAAACACTGATGATATCCCCGAAAAACTTTCCTATTTTGAATTATTTAAAGAAGGAACGGAAAAACTGTCTGAATCAATTGAATATTTGAATGAAATCATAACAATTCAGCAAAAAACGAATATCGAAAAAAAAGAAATTTGTTTAAAACACGAAATCGAAAAAACAAAAAAGGCATTAAGGTTAGTCATTAAAGAAAGTAAAATAATTATAACGGACACCATTCCAGAGGATCTTATGGTTACAGCCATACCAGCCTATTTAGATAGTATTTTACTCAACTTAATTACCAATGCTATAAAATACAAATCAAAGCAGCGCATAGCCACCTTAGAGATAGGACATGAAATTATTGATAACTTCAATATCATAAATTTCAAAGACAACGGATTAGGATTAGATTTAGAAAAAAATGGACATAAAATTTTTGGCATGTATAAAACCTTCCATGGCAACGAAGATGCTAAAGGAATTGGATTATTTATTACTAAAAATCAATTAGAAGCCATGAATGGTAAAATTGAAGTAGAAAGTGAAGTAGATCTAGGTTCAAATTTTAAAATTTATTTAAATGACAAATAAATTAACTTATATCATAGACGATGACAAATTAACCGTAAAACTGATGAGCATTCTTATTTCTAAAAATAAGTTTTGCGATGAAATTCAATCTTTTAATAATGCCCAACATGCGTTAAAAGAGCTAAAAAAAAATGAATTTAACACCGAAATTCTACCAGATGCCATTTTACTCGACCTGAATATGCCAATTATGGATGGGTGGCAGTTCCTAGACGAATTTATTGAATTATCATTAAAAAAAGAGATCTTTATTTTTATCATGACTTCCTCAATTGACCCAGCTGACATCGAAAAAGCGAAGGAATATCAAATAGTGAAAGACTATATTGAAAAACCAATTACCGCTAAAAAACTAGACGCAATTTGCAAATTAATTGGAGAAATAAACTAATTCTGATTAAATAGTAACAAAATCGGTCCTTGTTCGTCCTATATAAAAACATATAAAGATGAATTCCTTGGAAACGATACTTTCAGTCAAAAATCTCAATAAACGTTATGGCACACTCCAAGCTTTAAAAAACGTTTCTTTCGAAATAAAAAAAGGTAATGTCTATGGGATCTTAGGCCCTAATGGGAGCGGAAAATCAACCACCTTAGGTATTACTTTAAATGTGGTCAACAAAACTTCCGGCGAATACAGCTGGTTTGACGGAACTATGGAAACACATCAAGCCCTAAAAAAAGTAGGCGCAATTATCGAAAGACCAAATTTCTACCCTTATATGACCGCTAAGGAAAACTTAGAATTAGTGTGCAAAATCAAGGGAATTAACTATGCTAAAGTCAATGAAAAGTTAGAATTAGTAGGTTTGACGGATCGCCAAAATAGTAAATTCAGTACCTTTTCATTAGGTATGAAGCAACGATTAGCAATCGCTTCGGCACTATTGAATGATCCTGAAATATTGATTTTAGACGAACCTACAAATGGCTTAGATCCACAAGGAATCCATCAAATTAGAGATATTATCAAACAAATTGCATCCCAAGGGACAACCATACTACTCGCTTCGCATTTATTAGACGAAGTGGAAAAAGTGTGCACCCACGTTTTAGTATTACAAAAAGGAGTGGTTTTATATACCGGTTTAGTCGATGGAATGTCAGCTAACGAGGGATTTTTTGAAGTAGAGGCAGATGACATTCCCAACTTAATGAGAATTTTACAAACACATCCCGCCACTAAAAATATTGTTCAGGAGCAAGGAAAAGTTTTGGTTTATCTCAAAGAAAATTTGGAAGCAAAAGACTTGAATCGTTTTCTTTTTGAAAATAATATAGTTTTAAATCATTTGGTGAAACGAAAAAACAGCTTGGAAGAACAATTTTTAGAATTGACTCAAAAAAAATAAAAGTGGATAAAGCGATTGCCTTAGCTCATTTAAATCTTACTACAAAACACTAAATCTTAAGCTTCAGTTCTTAAGTATTAATACTCCATTTATGAAACGACTTCTCTCCATAGAACTACAAAAAATTTGGAAAAACAAAGCCAGTAGGGTTTTGACATTAACCTACTTTATCCTTTTAACCTTCATTGCATTAATAGCCTCTATAAAGTTTGATTTAGGAATTTTTAAATTTCACCTGGCTGAAATGGGAATTTTTAACTTTCCTTTTATTTGGCATTTCAACACGTACATTGCAGCGATACTAAAACTGTTTTTAGCCATCGTAATTGTTTCGATGATGGCAAATGAATACAGTTATGGAACGCTAAAGCAAAACTTAATTGATGGCATGAGCAAAGCGGAATTTATTCAGTCTAAATTTTTAACCGTTGTTTTATTTGCATCAGTATCTACTATTTTTATTTTTATAATGTCACTGATTTTAGGATTTAGTTTTTCATCTTACACAGAATTTAGTATCGTATTTTCTGATTTAGAATACCTGCTTGCCTATTTCGTAAAATTAGTTGGTTTCTTTTCGTTTTGTTTATTTTTAGGAATATTGGTAAAACGTTCCGCCTTTGCGTTAGGTTTTTTATTGGTTTGGAATATTATCGAAGGAATTGTAAAAGGTATTTTAACATTCAAGATTTTTCCAGAAAGTACCACAGCGGCTTCTATTATGCAGTTTTTTCCTTTGGAATCGATGTCGAATTTAATCATCGAACCCTTTACACGTTTGTCAGTGGTGAAAAACTTGGGAACACAAATTGGATTAGATAATGTCAAAAAATATGATGTCGAACTGTCTTCCCTACTAATTGTTTTATGCTGGACCGTGATTTTTATTTTCCTTTCACATCGATTATTAAAAAATAGAGATTTGTAGTATCTTTATAGCGCTATGAACGGTGTAAAAACAATACTATTTTATTTTTTCGTTTGTTGCATTTTTAGTAATGCAACTGCACAAACTATTATAGTAAATGACACTTTTACAGCAAATCAACTGGTAGAAAATGTTTTAGTAAATAGTTCCTGCGCTACCATTTCAAACGCTGCAGCTGCCGGAGATAATTTTTCTGGTATTCAAAAAAGTTATGCTTATTTCAATGCAAACAACAGTAATTTTCCGTTCCAAGAAGGTGTAGTTTTAAGCACCTGGAGCAGTCAAAACTCTGTAGGCCCATTTGTAAGAAACAGGGGTGGTGGAAATTCAGGTTGGCTGGGGGATTCTGATTTAGAACAGGTATTAAATTTAACACAAACATTCAATGCTACAGTCCTTGAATTCGATTTTATTCCGTTGACAAATTTTATCAGTTTCAACTACATCTTTGCTTCAAATGAATACCAAGATTATTTTCCTTGCTTTTATTCAGACGGATTTGCTTTTTTAATCAAAGAAAAAGGAAGTCCTACACCCTATCAAAATATAGCGGTCCTACCCAATTCTACGATTCCTGTTTCGTCAACCAATGTTCATCCCTTGATTCCTCCATTCAATGGATCTGGCGGTTTAATACCTGGATGTTCGGCTGTAAATGAGAATTTTTTTGGAGGGTATAACGGCAGCACTAGCCCGATTAATTACAGTGGACAAACTACCGTTCTTAATGCGCAAAGTAACGTGATTGCTGGCAAAATTTATCATATAAAATTAGTTATCGCTGATGACGAAAATGCTGATTTTGATTCGGCAGTTTTTCTAGAAGCGGGTAGCTTTCTGCCAAAAATTGATTTAGGGCCTGATCGATTACTATCCACAAACAATGCTATTTGCTTTGGCGAAAGTTACACTATCAATCCTAAACTGCCCTCAAGTTATAAATACAAATGGTTTAAAAACGGAATCGAATTATCCGATACCACACCTACTTACAATGTTACAAGTCCTGGTATTTATAAAGTTGAAGTACTCTTGACACCCAGCTGTATTGCAACAGAAGATATAAAAATTGAATATGTTCCAAAAATCGATTTGAGGGACACCACACTTTTGCAATGTGATCCTGACTCTGACGGAATCACTCTATTTGATTTGACAAAAGTAGATGCCATTGTAAAAAATAATATACCGAATTTAAGCACGGTAGTCTATTATGAATCTTTGGCTGCTGCCAAAGCACAAATGAATCCAATTAGCAACACAACCACTTTTCAAAATACAGCACCGAGTCAATCTGTATTCGCTAGAGTGACCAATTCTTTGGGATGTGAAAACTTTTCGGAGGTAAAACTTCTTATTTCCAATACTACCCTCTCGGAACAAAACCCCATCAAAACTTGCGACGGCGATGGTATCGAAGATGGTTTAACTGAATTTAATTTAAGTACTCAGGCAACCGCACAGGTCCTGACCGGTTTACCAGCGGGATTGGTCGTTCAGTATTATTTGACCTCAACGGATGCTATAACAACGCAAAACCAACTCTCAACGGTTGTTAGAAACACGATTCCGAATCAACAAACCATTTTTGCTAAGATTGTAAATGGACCCGACTGTTATGCAATTACTCCTATACAATTGGAAGTAAACCCATTTGACCCACCTAATTTTCAAGACGAATCTTTGATTTTATGTGAAGGATCTAGCATAGCTCTTGCCGTTGATAGTGGCTTCACCAACTATTTATGGAACACAGGAGCAGGTTCTAATAGTATTTTGATTGATGCTCCAGGAACGTATACTGTAGTAGTCACAAATGAGAAAGGCTGTCAAAAAACTAAAAAATATACGGTAACCCTTTCTGGAATTGCAACGATAACAGGCATAAAAACAAACGATTTTGCGGGTGATAAGAATTCAATTTCAATTGAGTACACGGGAATTGGAGCATATGAATTTTCAATTGACGGTGATTTTTTTAAAGAAAATTCCACTTTTAATGGTGTGGTTCCAGGAAAATATTTAGTCTATGCCCGAGATAAGAATGGTTGCGGCACCTCGTTGCCTTTTGTCGTTTACGTTTTGGATTACCCGCGTTATTTCACGCCAAATGATGATGGGTACAATGATGTTTGGAAAATTAAAAATCTGGACACACTTCCCCAATCATCATTATATATTTTTGACCGTTACGGAAAGCTACTGAAACAATTAACGGTTTCAGATGTTGGTTGGGACGGAAGTTTTAATGGAGTCTTATTACCCGCTGATGATTATTGGTTTAATTTAACTTTTACGGATGGGAAAATCATAAAAGGACATTTTTCTTTGAAAAGATAATACTAATTTCCCTATTTTTAGCGCATGAAAAAAACTTTACTTATTTTCTTTATTTTTTTATCAATAAGCTGCTTTGCCCAATTTAGTAAAACACATTATATACCACCGTTGTCAGGATCTAATTCGGTTGCTGCACAAGACCAATATCTCTACATTTCTACACCGAGTTTTATTCCTGTAAAGGTTAAAATTAACGCCTTAGGAGTAGGTATTACGGAAATTATAGTATCAAAAAATTCACCAGTTGAATATAACGTAGGATTTGGAACAGATAGCCAACTGCATGTTGAACCTGGTTTATTAAACACTCCTTTATCCAATAAGGGATTTATTATTGAGGCCGAAAATTTAATTTACGTTGCCGCACGAGTAATAGCAGGTAATTCCAATCAAGCCGGTTCCCTTGTTTCAAAAGGTATATCAGCTATTGGGAATGAGTTTAGAGTTGGCGCTTTTGTCAATACGGGTACAGCAAATAATGGTACTTTTAGATATACTTTTTTATCAATCTTAGCTACTGAAAACAATACGGTGGTCGATTTTAGCGGCATAAAAGCGGGAGTAACCTTAATGGGAAATACAACCGTAGGAAACACTCCCCCAAGTGTAACTTTAAATACAGGTCAGAGCTATGTTTTAGCGACGGAAGATATTAGTACCGCCAATAAAGATGGATTAATTGGGGCATTAGTAAAATCTAACAAACCCATTGTCATGAATTGCGGTTCTTATGGAGGCACGAATGGAAACAATAGTGGAAATTTAGATTTAGGATTTGATCAGATAGTACCTGCACAAAGAATAGGGAATGAATATATTTTTGTTCGTGGTTTGGGCTTAGATATTTTAGAAAGGCCTTTGCTCGTGGCTCACGAAAATGACACTTTTATTTACCTTAATGGAAGTACAATTCCATTTAACACAACTCCTCTTACTGCCGGGCAATACATAATCCTTGATGGTACAAATTATTCTGCCAATCGCAGTTTATATGTAAAAACAAATAAAAATGTCTTTGCATACCAAAGTGTTGGGAGTTCGAGTCAGGCCAATCAAGAAATGTTTTTTGTTCCGCCATTAAACTGTTCTACTCCAAATATCGTTGATAATATTCCAATGATAGAGCAAATAGGAACAACGTCATTTACTACAAACAGTGGATTAAATATTGTTACTGAAAAAGGAGCAACTATAGAAATTGCGATAAATGGCGTTAGACAGCCTATTGGCGTCCAACCACAGGATGTCATTGGGAATACGCTATATGAAACCTACACTATTACTGGTTTAACTGGAAATATTGGCGTCTTTTCATCCAAACAAGTCTATGTTTCTTATTTTGGTTCAAACAATGCAGCTACTTATGGAGGTTATTATTCCGGTTTTGATACCAAGCCCGAAATTATAAATGACGAAATCACCGTAGGTAGTTCATCCTGTATTCCTAATGTTACGCTAAAAGTTAGTTCCATTTCTTCATACGATACCTTCGAGTGGTATTTTAATGGTGTTGCTCAAAGTAATTCTAATAACAGTTCATTTACTCCCAAAGAACCTGGTTATTATCAAGTAAAGGGTAGTATATCTGGTTGCAGTTCTCCTCCTGTTTTATCTGACCTGATTCCTGTAAGCACGTGTGACACAGATATAGATAATGACAGCGTAAACGATAATATTGACATCGACAATGACAATGACGGAATTACCAATTGTATAGAATCTTATGGCAATCAAGATGTTACTATATCCAATCCTCTTGGGGGAATTATAGCAACTGGTCTTTATTCCAATTCATTTATTGGAGCCATTTCTACGTCGACAGCAGCAAGTGTTACTCCTTTTACAGGAAATGACAATGGAAGTTTTATTACCCAAATACCCGCCGGAAAAGGAAATTTTGTAAGCTATAAAATGACTTTTGCCCAACCCATAAGTTTGGGAATGGAATATATAACTAGCGCCAATGCAACAGATTTATTGAATGCGGATTCTGATTACATTGTAAATTCAGATATCGATAAAACCATAACGGTACTCAACCCAAACAACCAATTATTGATTGATACTAATTATGATGGTATTTATGAAAGCGGGGTAACACAATATTCTTCTTTCGAAATACGATTTCGTTTGAACAGTAGCGCTCCCCTGGTGCCGGGAACAGGAACATTCAAGTTTCTTACTTACTTGTCCAACTCCATCAGTTTCACACACAAAAATTTATCTGACACCAATGCCAACAAATCAACATTTAAGTTTTTTGCTTCTTGTGTTCCAAAAGATTCTGATGGCGATGGAACCCCAGACCAGCTAGACAGTGATAGTGACAATGATGGAATTCTAGACATAATAGAATCTCAACCAAATGCCTCGGTTGCATTATCCAATTCTGATACCAATAAAAATGGATTAGATAATGCGTTTGAACCTGGATTGGTCCCAATCGATACAGATAATGATGGCGTACCCGATTATCTAGATTTAGATAGCGATAATGATGGAATTACTGATGCAATTGAAACTGGAAATCTTGGAACAGACACCGATACTGACGGCATCAAAAATTATCGCGATTTAGATAGTGATGGAGATTTATGTTCTGATGTTATCGAAGCAGGATTCATGGATCCAAATGGAGATGGATTATTAGGTACGATTGCACCACCAACCATTGATAGTAATGGACTAGTAACTAGCGGTACTGGCTACTCAACCCCAAATGCAAATTACATAACAGCCGCTCCGATTGCAATCTCAACGCAACCAAAAATAAATCCAACTTGTGAATTAGAAAACGCGACAATTACACTAGTTGACAATGGGGGCAACACCTACCAATGGCAAATTTCTACTAATGGAACCACTTGGAATACTATTATTAATAACGTCATCTATTCTGGAGCAACAACCAATACTTTAGTAATAACAAGCGTAAAAAATACAATGAACGGATATAAATATCGAGTTCTACTAAATAAAGTAGGTAATTCTTGCGGATTACTTTCAGATGATACGACGCTAACCGTGTACACTTTACCAACCGTTAATAACGTGACTATCATTCAATGTGATACTGATTTAGATGCGGTAACTACTTTTAATCTAACGGTGAAAAATGATGCTATTTCCAGTAATTTTGCCAATGAGGACTTCTTCTATTATACTTCATTGGATGGTGCTACCACAGCAAACGAATCAGAATTTATTAGTACGCCTACATCTTATACAAATACAACACCCGGCACGATGACAGTATGGGCCAGAGTAGTCAATGCTAACGGCTGCTTTAGCGTAGCGGAATTAACCTTAAAAGTTTTAGTAACACAAATTCCAAGCACCTTCAAGAGAACGTATATGGAATGTGACGATTTCTTAGATGAAAACGGGAATAACAATTCAAACAATGATAACAGAGATGGAATTAGTTCATTTGACTTTAGCAGTGCCGAAACGGATATAAAAACTTTATTGCCAGTTGGTAATTACACCGTTACTTTTTACCGTAATCAAACAGATGCGTTAGCGGAAAACAATGCGATCACAAATATTTCAAACTATAGGAATATTGGTTATCAAAACACACAGGAAATATGGGGTCGAGTAGACAGTGATGTCGATAACGCCTGTTATGGTTTGGGACCATATGTATCGCTCACTGTTGAAAAACTACCTTTTGCGAATGCAGTTACCGTTCCTAGACAATGCGATGACAATCAAGACGGAATATATACTTTTAACACTTCTACTCTAGAATCAGATATAGTAAAAGGACAAACTAATGTAACCATCACATATTTTGATAAAAATAACAATCAGTTACCCAGTCCTTTTCCGCCAACATTCACAACGGAATCTCAGACTATAAAAGCAGTGGTAACGAACGCCACAACTTTGAGCTGTTCTGATACTACAACTATCGTTTTTATCGTAGATGATTTACCTGTAGCGTTCCCAATTCCAACAGCTTTAACAACGGTTTGCGATGATGAAGCCGATCCATTAATGCAAGACGGGAAATATGGATTTGACACCAGTACTTTTCAAAATACAATTTTAGGAGGACAAACAGGAATGAATGTTAAATATTTCGACATAGATGGTGCCTCGTTACCTAGTCCGCTACCAAATCCATTTTTCAGCAATACTCAAGACATTACTGCTATAGTAGAAAATACTATAAATTCAAACTGTACTGCATCGGTAATTATACCTTTTATAGTACATCCACTTCCACCAATAAATTTAAATTTAGATGGAAGTGAGGATGAATTAGTATGTTCGAATCTCCCCACTTTCTTCGTAACACTTAATGCGGGAATTCAAGATGGTTCAGCTACAACTAATTATACATACGTTTGGTCCAAAGACGCTGTTGTTTTAACTGGCCAATCCAATGCAACCTTAGATGTTAATGCCGAAGGTAATTATACTGTTGAAGTATTTACAACTTTAGGCTGCAGTAGAACCAGAAAAATAAAAGTGACAGCATCTGATATTGCAACGATTTCAAAGATTGATATTGTGGACCTTACAGATATAAATACGGTAACAGTGAATGTTACCGGAAAAGGAAAATATGAATATAGCCTAAACGAACCGTCGGGCCCTTTCCAATCCTCTAATGTATTTACTAACATTCCTTCCGGAATTTATGATGTCTTTATTAATGACATCAATGGTTGCGGAACGGTTAGTAAAACTATTTCAGTTATTGGTGTACCAAAATATTTTACACCCAATAATGATAGTTATAATGATTTTTGGAATGTAAAAGGAATTAATGCCAACTTTAATGCGAAGTCTACAATCTATATTTTTGACCGTTATGGAAAGCTTTTGAAACAATTAATACCAACCAGTGAAGGTTGGGATGGAACTTTTGCAGGCCAGCCTTTGCCTTCTGATGATTATTGGTATACCATAAAATTAGAAGATGGTAGAGAAGCCAAAGGACATTTTAGCTTAAAAAGGTAAAAATATTTTTTAAATTTTAACATGACAAAAAAACTCTTACTGTCCTTATTCTTACTTCTTGCATTTGTAAAGAGCCATGCACAAAGTGACTGTAGCGATGCCATTATTGTTTGCGGAAATACAAATTTAGAAGGACTGACAGTAACTGGTATTGGTACTCAAGAATTATCTGCTTTGAATACTTGCTCAAGTGAGGAGAATAATAGTATTTGGTTAAAAATATCGATAAAAAAAGGCGGTACGCTAGGATTTAATCTCGTTCCCGAAAGTTCAGATATCAGAGAAGATTTTGATTTTTTTGTTTTTGGACCTAACGAAACATGCGGTGCTCTTGGACAGGCCATTAGGTGTTCTACCACTAATCCTGCAGCAACAAGGCAAAATAATAATTATACTGGTATGAATGAAGATGAGACTGATATAGCCGAAGGACCCGGAAACAATGGAAATAGCTTTGTAAAATGGCTAACGGTAGCTGATGGCGATTCCTATTTTTTAGTAATAGACAGACCCATTGGCAATAGCAATTTTTCAATTCAATGGACCGGTACTGCAACATTCAATTCTTCGCCTACAAATAATGTCCCAACGGGCGAAACCTTAAATATAGTTACATGTGATAGTGATGGAACAGCGGACTTTACTACAGCATTCGATTTAACAAAAAATACTCCAATTATAATAGGGGACCAAACCGGTGTTAACGTAAGTTATCATAAAGATCAAAATGACGCAACAACAAGTGCAAATCCAATACTTAATGCAACTTCATTTATAAATTCACAGAATCCTCAATCTCTTTTTGCAAGAATTACCAATACAAGTACAGGATGCTTCAACACGTCAGAGTTTTTTATTCAAGTTAAAGACTATGTAAAGATTCCCACAACTGAGTCCGTTATTTGCGATGATGCGAAGGATGGAAACGATTCAAATGGCAAAGTTACTTTTGATTTAAGCAAAGTTACTTCTGAAATTTTAAACAAGGAAGGGACTACTGATTATATCCTTAAATATTTCATTTCTCGAAATGATGCTGAAACAGATAGCAACGAACTAGGGCAATTTTTTTACAACACAATCCCAAATCAACAATCCATTTATGTCAAAGCCTTTAGCTCTGCTACTTTATGCGAAGACATTAGCGAAATCAAACTAACTGTAACTCCTCTTCCTATAGTAAATAACGTGACAATAGTGCAGTGCGATGAAGATTCTGATGGATTTTCAGCCTTTAATTTAACTGTAAAAAACTACGAAATAACGACTACAGCCAGTCCAAAAATCACCTATTTCACTTCACTTATTGGTGCAGAAACAGCCGACGTTGAAAAATTAATTCCTGACCCTATCGCCTTTACAAACACTACTGCAGGAAGAATGAAGGTTTGGGCACGAGTAGAGAACACAAACAGTTGCATAAAAATTGCCCAACTTGATTTAATCGTATCTACCACGCAAGTCCCTCCTTCCTTCACTCGGATACTTTCGACCTGTGATGACTTAACAGCAATAAATGACGATAGAGACGGAATTGCTACATTTGATTTCAGTAGTATTAGCAAAGATATCATTGCCATTCTTCCGCCTGCGACAACTCCCTACTCTATCCAATATTTCAAAAATGAAGCAGATGCTTTATCCGAAAATAATGCAATACTAAACCCATTAAATTATAGAAATGAAGGCTATCCAAATGAACAAATTATTTCGGTCCGAGTGGAAAGTACGGCAGACAATTCCTGTTACGGTTTGAGTCCTTTACTAAAACTAGTCGTGAATCCAAAACCAATGATCAAGAATGATCTAGAGGGGAATAAAATGGTTTGTTCAAATCTTCCTGCTTTTTTTGTAACGTTAGAATCTGGAATTCCAAGCGGCATAGATTCTAGTAACTATACTTATAAATGGACAAAAGACAACATTAGACTAAGTGAACAAACGAATGCAACACTTGATGTTAATAGGGAAGGTGATTACACGGTAGTAGTAACAAGCCTTGCAGGATGCAGTACAACAAAAAAGATAAAAGTTTCAGCATCAGATATTGCGACCATAACAAAGATAGACATAGTAGACTTGAATGCTATCAATACAGTAACAGTAAACACAATTGGACCAGGTGCTTACGAATTTAGTTTAGACAAACCAAATGGGCCTTTTCAGTTCTCTAATTTTTTCAATAATGTATCTTCTGGAATTCATGAAGTTTATATTAATGATAAAAATGGATGTGGAACGGTCAGTAAAACTATTTCTGTGATTGGTATTCCAAAATATTTCACGCCAAATAATGACGGTTTTAATGATTTCTGGAATATTGAAGGAATAAATGCCACTTTTAATGGAAATTCAACTATCTACATCTTTAACCGCTATGGGAAGCTAATAAAGCAATTAATACCGACAAGTCAAGGATGGGACGGGACTTTTATGGGGCAGTCTTTGCCCTCTGATGACTATTGGTACACTGTAAAACTAGAAGATGGTAGAGAGGTCAAGGGTCATTTCAGTCTGAAAAGATAAATTGATTTTGGGTAAAGCTACGCAAAATAGCAAACACCTACTTTTCAACATGAAGATTAGGCAATTTTTTATGCTAGAGAAAATTTCACTTTTTAGTGTTGCTACTATTGAGATAACTATTTCAAGTTGCATTAGGCAGTTCACGCTGATGATAAAAAAAACATGCAGATACTACTTAAGCCCGTTATAAAAGGCCATAAAAAAAGCCATTCGAATAAACGAATGGCTTTTCAATTTTATAAAAAATAGAATTAGATTTTAAATCTCTTTCTATCAGTTTCTGTCAAATAGATTTTACGTAAACGAATGGATTTTGGAGTAACCTCAACATATTCATCTTTTTGAATGTATTCTAAAGCTTCTTCAAGAGAGAAAATGATTGGAGGAATAATCCTTGCTTTTTCATCATTTCCTGATGAACGAACATTTGATTGTTTTTTCTCTTTAGTTACGTTTACACACATATCATCAGCACGAGAGTTTTCTCCAATCACCTGACCTTCATAGATTTCAGTATTTGGTTCAACAAAAAACTTACCACGATCTTGTAATTTATCGATAGAATAAGGAATAGCTTTTCCTTTTTCCATAGAAATTAATGATCCTTTGTTACGTCCTGCTATCTCTCCTTTGAAAGGCTCATATCCAATAAAACGGTGTGCCATAATAGCCTCACCAGCTGTTGCAGTAAGTAATTGATTACGCAATCCAATAATTCCACGAGATGGAATATTAAATTTTACAATCATACGTTCCCCTTTAGTTTCCATGCTTAACATTTCACCTTTACGCATAGTAACAAACTCTACAGCTCTACCAGAAAGATTCTCCGGTAAGTCGATTGTTAGTTCTTCAATTGGCTCACATTTTTTACCATCAATTTCCTTGATGATTACTTGTGGTTGACCAATTTGTAATTCGTATCCTTCTCTTCTCATTGTTTCAATAAGAACAGATAAGTGTAATACACCACGACCAAAAACCATAAATTTATCAGCAGAATCAGTTTCACCCATTTTCATGGCTAAATTTTTCTCTAATTCTTTAGTCAATCTTTCTCTAATATGACGAGAAGTTACAAATTTTCCTTCTTTACCAAAGAAAGGAGAGTCATTAATAGTAAACAACATACTCATTGTAGGCTCATCAATAGCAATTGATTTCAAAGCTTCTGGATTTTCAAAATCAGCGATAGTATCTCCAATTTCGAAACCTTCTACTCCAATAATTGCACAAATATCACCAGCAATAACTTCTTGAACTTTCTTACGACCAAGACCTTCAAAAGTATGAAGTTCTTTAATTCTAGATTTAGTTGTTGTCCCGTCTCTTTTAACTAATGAGATTGGCATACCTTCTTTCAATACACCTCTTTCTAAACGACCAATAGCGATACGACCTGTAAAAGCGGAGAAATCTAAAGATGTAATTAACATCTGAGGAGTTCCTTCTGATACTTTAGGAGCTGGTACATTTTCGATAACCATATCTAATAAGGCTTCCACATTATCAGTTACGTTTTCCCAGTGATCAGACATCCAGTTATTTTTAGCTGAACCGTAAACAGTAGGAAAATCTAACTGCCACTCTTCTGCACCTAATTCAAACATTAAGTCAAAAACTTTTTCATGAACTTCTTCAGGAGTACAGTTTTCTTTATCAACTTTATTGATTACAACGCATGGTTTTAAACCAAGGTCTAATGCTTTTTGTAATACAAAACGCGTTTGTGGCATAGGCCCTTCAAAAGCATCTACAAGTAGACAAACTCCATCAGCCATGTTCAATACACGCTCTACTTCTCCTCCAAAATCGGCGTGACCAGGGGTATCAATAATGTTGATTTTTGTTCCTTTGTATACTACAGAAACATTCTTTGAAGTAATGGTAATACCTCTTTCACGCTCTAAGTCGTTGTTATCAAGGATTAAGTCACCTGTGTTTTCGTTATCACGAAATAACTGACAGTGATACATAATTTTATCAACCAAAGTTGTTTTACCGTGATCGACGTGGGCAATAATTGCAATGTTTCTAATAGATTCCATCTGTGATTTTTAATGGGTGCAAAGGTACACTTTATTTTGATATAAAAAATATTTATGCAATAGTTTACATATTCTTAACCTATTAGATCAAAAAAAAAGATGGTTAAAAAAAACTTAAAAATAAGTTGTGACTGATATTTAATAATTCAGCAATAATTATTTATATTTGAGTAATGAAAAGCAAAACCAATCAAGTAATCATCATCTACATTCTTATCTCAATGTTTGTAGCTATTGTTTGTCACAAACTATTACAGCAATATATTTCTAATGAAAATCTTTCATTTTACACTTTTACTAAAGATATTTTATTTGTACTGTTTACTGGTATCATTTTTAAGCTTATTCTCTCGAAAAATGACAACCGAAACGTCGCAATATTTAAAAAACTCAAAAACACAAATGACGAAATAAAAGAATCAAATGAAAAATATAACATTGTAGCGAAGGCAACTAGCGATACCATTTGGGACTGGAAAATACAAGAAGACAGCTTTTCTTGGAACAAAGGAATTGAAAGCGTTTTTGGATACACACAAGAAGAAGTAGACGACAATTCAAATTGGTGGTTTGACAAAATTCACCCTGAAGACAGCATTAAAATGTCCATCAGACTCTACTCCTTTATCGAACAAAAAACAGAAAACTGGCAGGATCAATATCGTTTTAGATGTGCTGACAACTCTTATAAATACGTTCTAGATAAAGGCTTTTTATTAAAAGATGATACTGGGAAAGCAGTCAGAATGATTGGAGCCATACAAGATATCACCAAACAAAAGGAAGAAGAACAAAGACTTAAATTATTAGAGACCGTAATTATACAGTCTAAAGACTCTATAATTATTACCGAGGCCGATTCCATCGATGGTAAAATTCCAAACATCATTTATGTAAATCCTGCTTTTTCGATCATGTCAGGATACGAAGCAATTGAAATTATAGGCAAATCACCCGACCTATTTAATAGTCCAAACTCGGACGCTAATGAACTTAAAAAATTATTAGCTGCTATAAACAACAAAGAAGAATGCCTTATCGAAACGATAAGCTACACTAAAAACAAAGTGGAGTATTATGTGCGTCTCTCAATGATTCCTATTTTTAACTTAGATAATGAACTTTCCCATTGGATTTCAATACAACGAGATATAACCGATGAAAAAAAGCAAGAAAAAGAAAAAGAGCAACTCATAAGAGAACTAACGCAAAACAATAAAGACCTAAAGCAATTTTCTTATATTACCTCCCATAATCTCAGAGCACCATTATCAAACTTAACAGGATTACTGAATTTACTGGAGGACATCCCCATCGAAAACCAAGAATTAAACGAAATTTTAAGTGGTTTTAATAAATCTACTCATTTATTAAACGAGACAATCAACGATCTTGTTAAGGTAATTGTCATAAAAGACAATCCTTCCATCAAAAAAGAAGCAGTGTTGATTAAAGAAATATTTGAAAATGTTTTTAGTCAGCTTGATTTTCAAATTCAATTACACAAGCCAATAATTAAACTCGATTTTGAAAAAGTTTCTATCATTCATATTAACAAAGCTTACATAGAAAGCATATTACTAAATCTTTTGACCAATGCCGTAAAATACAAATCTGAAAATAGAAAGCTCAAGATAACAATTACAACGCACGAAATTGACGATACTGTTGTTTTAATTTTCAAAGACAATGGCATAGGTATCGACTTGGTTCGAAATAAGGACAAAGTTTTTGGACTTTACCAAAGGTTTCATAATTATCCAGACAGCAAAGGACTTGGACTCTATCTAGTTAAATCACAAGTTGAAACGATGGGAGGCACTATCGAAATTGAAAGTGAAGTTAATAAAGGAACTGCATTTACATTAACATTTAAAAACAAACAATAATGTTAGATCAAATTTTATGTATAGATGACGACCCCATAACACTTATGCTTTGCAAAAAAGTAATCATTCGATCATCATTTTCTAGTGAAATAATTACATCCCAGAATGGCGAAGAAGCGCTTAATTTCTTCAATACTATAAAACACACTAGCAACAAAAATAAACCAATAGTTCAACCACAACTCATTTTTCTAGATTTAAACATGCCCGTAATGGGTGGTTGGGAATTTTTAGATTATTTCAACAGTACAGATTTTGAAGAATTCAATACAATAAAGGTTGTTGTACTTTCCTCGACAATTGACCCGGAGGACTTAGAAAAATCAAAGAAGTATCCAATGGTTATTGACTTTTTATCAAAACCAATCACTCAATCAATGCTGGAATACTTAAAAGATAAATTAAAATAAAAATAGCACGTACAAAAAAAGCTCTCATAAAATGAAAGCTTTTTTTGTACGTGCTAAATTGAATTAATTACAATTTAGAAACAAGTTTCGTTAATTTAGATTTTAAATTAGAAGCTTTGTTATCATGAATAATATTTTTTTTCGCTAACTTATCAATCATAGAGATTACATTTGACAATTTAGATGTAGCATCAGTTTTATCTGTAGCTATCCTTAATGCTTTAATCGCATTACGAGTAGTCTTGTGCTGGTATCTGTTTAATACTCTTCTCTTTTCGTTAGTTCTGATTCTCTTTAGAGCTGATTTATGATTTGCCATTTTATTGCTTTTTTATCTTTTACTATTTTTTTGTAGTCCGTAAGGGAATCGAACCCCTGTTACCAAGACGAAAGCTTGGCGTCCTAACCCCTAGACGAACGGACCATTATCCCCTAAGTTTTATCAATATGCTATTGAATTGTAGCCCGTAGCGGAATCGAACCGCTCTTACATGGATGAAAACCATGCGTCCTAACCGATAGACGAACGGGCCATTATTCCCTCTAAGTTCAGGAAAACTTTAAATCTGCAATAAAAATAGTAGCCCGTAGCGGAATCGAACCGCTCTTACATGGATGAAAACCATGCGTCCTAACCGATAGACGAACGGGCCCTGCTTCTCTAATGCGGATGCAAAAATACAACTATTTTTGAGAAGCGCAATAGCTGATGCGAAAAAAAATATTTTTTTTTAATATGCCTTAGCAAACAGTACTCTTCCAACTGAACTTTCTCCAGTAAAAACGCAGCTTCCCATCACTTCTACCCTGTCTAGTGGAATACATCTAATGGTCGCTTTAGTCAAGTCTTTAATCTTTTCTTCGGTCGCTGCTGTACCGTCCCAATGTGCTGATACAAAACCTCCTTTAGTCTCTAAAACTTCTTTAAACTCATCAAAACTATTTACCTCCGTAATATGTGTATTTCTATAATCTAACGCTTTTTCGAACAATTCTTTTTGAATTTGTTTCAATAAATCACTGACATAAGTTTCAATTTCATCTTTAGAAATTACTTCTTTAGACAACGTATCTCTTCTTGCAACCTCAAAAGTTCCATTTTCTAGATCTTTTGGACCTACAGCAATTCGTACTGGCACCCCTTTCAACTCCCATTCCGCAAATTTAAAACCAGGCTTCTGAGTAGTCCTGTCATCAAATTTTACAGAGATATTTAATTTTCTCAGAGCTGCAGTCAAAATATTGACCTCAGCGGATATAAGAGCTAATTGCTCATCTGATTTATAAATAGGCACAATCACGACTTGAATAGGCGCTAAACTAGGAGGCAACACCAATCCTTGATCATCTGAATGCGTCATTACTAACGCACCCATTAAGCGAGTTGAAACGCCCCATGAAGTCCCCCAAACGTACTCTTGCTTTCCTTCAGCATTTGCAAACTTAACATCAAAGGCTTTAGCGAAATTCTGACCTAAGAAATGTGAAGTTCCAGCCTGTAAAGCTTTCCCGTCTTGCATCAATGCTTCAATACAATATGTTTCTTCAGCTCCCGCAAAGCGTTCCGTTTCTGTTTTTATTCCTTTTATAACTGGAATTGCCATAAAATTCTCAGCAAAATCAGCATATACATTCATCATTTTTTCTGATTCTTCAATAGCTTCTGCCTTTGTTGCATGAGCCGTATGTCCTTCTTGCCATAAAAACTCTGCTGTTCTCAAAAACAATCTGGTTCTCATTTCCCAACGAACCACGTTAGCCCACTGATTGATTAACAACGGTAAATCTCTGTAGGACTGAACCCAACCCTTGTAAGTAGACCAAATAATTGCCTCACTGGTGGGACGAACAATCAATTCTTCTTCTAATTTTGCATTAGGATCTACCATTAATTTGCCAGGTCTGTCTGGATCATTTTTTAACCTGTAATGCGTTACGATAGCACATTCCTTAGCAAATCCTTCTGCATTTTTTTCTTCGGCTTCAAACATACTTTTCGGCACAAATAATGGAAAATAGGCATTTTGATGCCCCGTTTCTTTAAACATTCGATCCAACTCCCCTTGCATTTTTTCCCATATTGCATAACCATACGGCTTGATAACCATACAGCCTCTAACTCCTGAATTTTCGGCTAAATCGGCTTTGACAACCAACTCATTATACCATTTTGAATAATCGTCTGCTCTCGTAGTTAAGTTCTTACTCATATTGAATAGTTTGGCACAAATTTTGCATTAATAATTTTAAGTAAATAGTTACGCAAAACTAACTATTTTTGTAGTGTCCAACAATAAAAACTCCATATATATGAAAACTAACACTCTTTCCTTACAAAATCCAACATCATATTACTTAGTTGGATTTTTGAGCATTTTGTTTGCATCTTGTGGCTCTTATCAAAACAGCTCTTACTATGATTCTGATGGAATATATGGTAATACTCCAAGAAGAGTTGTTGCAGTAGAGACAGAAAATGCTCCCAACAATCAATACAAAGACTATTTCGGATCTTTGCAGAACAACAATCAACCTGTAGAAATTTTTACAGATGTAGACAACTATAATAATTATAACATTGAAAACGACTCTCTACAAGACAACGCAAGTTATCCTGGATGGGGTAGCAATCCACAAGGCGTAAGCATAAACATCTACGACAACAATTGGGGTATGAACAATTGGGGCATGAACAATTGGGGATGGAATGGTGGTTTCGGTTGGGGAATGAACAACTGGTATGGAAACAACTGGGGCTGGAATGGCGGTTTCGGCTGGGGAATGAACAACTGGGGCTGGAATGGTGGTTTTGGTTGGGGCATGAATGCAGGCTTTGGATGGAATAATTGGTACGGAAACAATTGGGGATATCCTACTTCAAATAATAATGTTGGTTATTCTTATAATAGAGGCCGAAGAGGCTCTTCCTACAACACCAACACTAGTACGGATAGAAATTTAAGTACCCGAAATTCAGCAAATTATTCTAGAAACCAAGGCAATACCATTAACCGTAGAAACGATTTTAATGGTAGAGGAAACACAAATACCGATTTCCGAAGAAATACTACAAACGGATTCAATAGAAATAGTCCAACATTTTCAAGAAATCAAGGACAATCGCAAAACAACTCGAATTACAATCCAAGTAGAAGAGGAAGTGGTAACGCTACACGCAACCAAAGCAACAGACCGGAAAGATCTTATACTCCGAGTTCAACAAACGACAACAATTCAAGATCGTATAGCCCTAGCAATAGTGGATCAAGCAGTTCCAGAGGATCGGGTAGCAGCGGAAATTCTGGAGGTGGAGGTAGATCATCTGGAGGTGGCGGTAGAGGCGGTAGAGGATAACCAAAACGAAGCTCCCTTCTTTTTTATAGTATTAAATTATAACGATTCCATTATATGAAAAAATATATATTTTTAGTAGCATTAAGCTTCTCTGTAAGCGTTGCGCAATCACAAGAAATCTCTGATGCACTGCGCTATTCACAAGATAATCTGAGCGGTACAGCACGCTTCAGGGCTATGAGTGGTGCGTTTGGAGCATTAGGAGGAGATTTATCTTCCATAAATGTAAACCCAGCAGGTTCTGCCATTTTTTCGAATAATCAAATGGCAATTACTCTAAGTAATTACGATATTAAAAACAACTCCAATTACTTTGGAACCACAACATCCGAAAAAAGCAATTCCTTCGATTTAAATCAAGCTGGAGCTGTATTTGTATTTAACAACAAAGGAAATAGCAATTGGACAAAAGTTTCACTCGGTATCAATTATGAAAATACCAATAATTTTGATAATGGCTTATTTTCTGCAGGAACGAATCCAAACAATTCAATAGCCAACTACTTTTTGAGTTATGCTAACAACTCTAATAATGGGGCTCCAGTTCCACAAGAATTTGTAAATAGGGTTCCTGGCGAAACAATATCAGATTTATATTCATTTTTAGGAACTAATCTTCCTAATAATCAATATCAAAACTTAAACGGATACTCCGCTCAGCAAGCATTTTTAGGGTATCAAGGCTTCGTAATTGATGCAGTTGACACCAATAACAATAACTCTCCTTACACTTCGAATGTTCCAGCTGGAGGCAATTATTACCAAGAAAATTCTATCTATAGCACTGGTTATAATGGAAAACTATCTTTTAATGCAGCAACATCGTATAAAGACAAATTGTATATTGGGCTTAATTTGAATTCTCATTTTACTGACTATCGCAAATCATCCACTTTTTATGAAGATAATAATGCACCAGTAACAGCAGATTATACCGTAAGCAGATTGAGCTTTGAAAACGAATTATACACCTATGGAACTGGATTCTCTTTCCAAGTAGGAGCTATTGCAAAACTGACGAATGAAGTTCGTTTAGGTCTTGCTTATGAATCATCTACATGGTACAATTTAAATGACGAATTATCCCAAAGACTAGTTGTCGTAAGGAGCGCTACAAATGCTGATGATATTACTAATGATGTGAATCCTCAGTATGTAAACAGATACGAACTTTATAAACTGCAAACGCCAAGTAAGTTAACTGGAAGTTTTGCTTATGTTTTTGGAAAATCCGGTTTGATAAGTGTTGATTATGCTATGAAGGATTACAGCAATACTAAATTCAAACCTGAAAATGATTCTTATTTTAATAATTTAAACAGCGAAATGAATTCCATTTTATCTTCTACTGGTGAATTGAGAATAGGAGCTGAATATAAGATAGAAGCTTTAAGTTTAAGAGCAGGATACCGCTACGAACAAAGTCCGTACAAAAATGCTGTAACATTAGGGGATTTAACTGGTTATTCAGGCGGTTTAGGATACAGTTTTGGTTCAACAAAAGTTGATTTAGCCTACTCTTATGCCAAAAGAAACGCACAACAAGGATTTTTTAGTCAAGGACTCACTGATGGCGCAAGCATAAATGCTGTAAACAACGCTGTATCAGTAACCTTGCTGTTTGAATTGTAAACTATTCCAATTAGCATAATAAATCCGTTTCGTGATTATGAAACGGATTTTTTTTAGCCCTGATGGCAGTGAAAATCCTCCCGCTTTTTAGCGGAAGATTGCAACGTACAGCAGGAATAGCTCCATAAAAAACACAAACTTTTATGGTGCGAAATGAATTAATAGAAACTGAAACAAGTTCAGTTGAAATAAAAATTGTAATTTTGCAAAATTCCCAAATTATAGGGATTCTAATGATATGAGAACGAAGTCTTTAAAAAAGAATAAAATAAACGTGATCACTCTAGGGTGCTCAAAGAATGTATATGACAGTGAAGTACTTATGGGTCAGCTTCGCGCAAGCGGAAAAGATGTTACACACGAGGCTCCGGAAGCAGAAGAAGGAAATATTATTGTAATAAATACTTGCGGGTTTATTGATAATGCTAAGGCGGAATCAGTGAACATGATTTTAGAGTATGCTGATAAAAAAGAAAGAGGACTTGTTGATAAAGTGTTTGTTACTGGATGTCTTTCAGAGCGTTACCGTCCCGATTTAGAAAAAGAAATCCCTAATGTGGATCAGTTTTTTGGCACAACGGAATTGCCTGCTTTACTAAAAGCTTTAGGCGCTGATTACAAGCACGAATTATTAGGCGAACGTCTAACAACCACTCCTAAAAACTATGCGTATCTAAAAATTTCAGAGGGTTGCGATAGACCCTGCAGTTTTTGTGCAATCCCATTAATGCGAGGGAAAAATGTTTCCCAAACTATTGAAAAACTAGTAAAAGAATCTGAAGGGCTGGCTAAAAATGGCGTAAAAGAATTAATTTTGATAGCTCAGGATTTGACCTATTACGGTTTGGATATTTACAAAAAAAGAGCCCTTGGAGAATTATTAGAAGCGCTAGTTAAGGTTGAAGGAATCGAATGGATTCGTTTGCATTACGCTTTCCCTACTGGTTTTCCAATGGAAGTACTGGAAATCATGAAGCGAGAGCCTAAAATTTGTAATTATTTAGATATTCCATTGCAACACATTTCAGATTCAATTTTGAAATCTATGCGTCGTGGAACCACTCAAGCAAAAACAACTAAATTACTACAAGAATTCCGCGCTGCTGTTCCAGGCATGGCTATTCGTACGACTTTGATTGTTGGTTATCCCGGAGAAACGCAAGAAGATTTCAATATATTGAAAGAATTTGTTCAAGAAATGAAATTTGACAGAATGGGTTGTTTTGCCTATTCTCATGAAGAAAATACACATGCTTACTTGCTTGAAGATGACGTTCCAGACCAGGTGAAGCAAGATCGTGCCAATGAAATAATGGAATTACAATCACAAATTTCTTGGGATTTAAACCAAGAAAAAGTAGGTCAGGTTTTCAAATGCATTATCGATAGAAAAGAAGGAGGTCATTTTGTAGGACGAACAGAATTTGATAGCCCTGATGTAGATAACGAAGTTTTGATAGATGCATCCAAGCATTATGTTAAAACTGGCGAATTTGCCCTAATAAAAATTATAGAAGCAACAGAATTTGATTTATACGGAGAACCCGCTTAAATTTATATTATTTGATTTAAAACATTAATTATGAAACCACTTCAATCTATTCTAACGGTCCTGTTTATTGCATTATTTTCAAATACGGTTTCCGCACAATTTGGAAATGGCGGATTCAATAATGGTTATGGAAATAATAATGGTGGGAATCGCCGCATGAATAGTTCGATGGATCAAAATAGAACACAGGAAAAACCGAAAGAGATTCCTGTTGAAGTTACGGTTGCAAAAATAATCGAGCGAATAAAACCCGAACTCCTTCTTGATGAACTTCAAGTAGTGGCGCTTTCTAATGTTTTAAACGAAAGTATTAGAACGCAAGGCATGCTCATGAAAGCGGAGACTAGCCAAGAACTTAAAATAGAAAACTTGAAAGTTCTTTCGGAGGTTACCGATAGAAAAATAATGGAATTACTGAATAAGGATCAGAAAGAAAAATTTATCGCCCTTAATGAAGCAGCAAAAAATCCAAAAAAATCCAAAAAAAAATCTAAGTAACTGCTTGAAGTCTTTGTTAAATAAACGTACATGAGAAAAATTTTTTATTATCTGATTTTTGCCGGCATTATTACTTCCTGCTCTTCCAATCCTTACAAAAAAACGGAGAAAGTATATGATGAAAAACTTAAATCATTAAAAGAAACTATTTCAAATAAAGATCCGCATCCATTGCCGGTTATACCTCATGTTGTACTAAACATTGACACTTTATACACAAAACAATTACAGACTTATAAGGATACTATTTTTAAAATGGGTCCAACCCCATTAGAAAACGGAATCAATACAGAATGGATAGGAACCGTAAATTTTAATTTAAGAAAACCTAACTTCATTATTATTCATCACACCGCACAAGATTCTCTGCAACAGACAATAAATACATTTACAAAAATAGCGACGCAAGTTAGCTCTCACTATTTAATTTCCGATGATGGGAAAGTCATTCAAATGCTAAATGACTATTTAAGAGCATGGCATGCAGGAAATGGTTCTTGGGGCAAAAACACCGATATTAATTCTACATCAATAGGCATAGAACTGGACAATAATGGATCTGAAGTTTTTTCTGAATTACAGATTAATAGTTTGCTGGCTCTTTTAACTAAGTTAAAAAAAGACTACAATATTCCGTCCCAAAATATTATAGGTCACGCTGATATTGCACCCACACGAAAAAAAGACCCAAGTGCTCTATTTCCTTGGAAAATATTAGCCGAAAAAGGGTTTGGAGTTTGGCCTGATGCTTTTTTAGAGACAGCTCCCGCTGATTTCAATATAGAACAAGGTTTACGAATCATAGGTTACGATACTAAGAATTTATCTGCTGCAATTATCGCATTCAAACTACATTTTATTCAAACCGAAGTAAATGATCTTTTAGATGAAAAAACGATAAACACTATTTATTCTATTTATAAAAAGCAATAAATAAGTACGAGATTAAATATTAAAAACTTCTTCTAGGCTTTTGATAAGACTATTTTTAGTTGTAATAGTATCATTCAATGACGCAAAAAATTATAGTGTTCGCACTAAATAATGTACTGTAAATTACCTATTTTTTACATTAGCGTTTAGAGAATTAATCGACAAAATAACTAAACTATTTCTAACTAGATGGTCTTCTATTTAGTAAGATTGATTAAATGTACGCAAGATTAAATCGACAAAAATCAGTAAAATTTTATCACAGATTCAAAAATGAGATCATGATTTAAAAAATTATTACGCTGTGGTTAAAACGCTGTTTTTAAGCTACAACTAGAATATGAGAGATCGCATAGTTTAATAATTTAATGCAGAACAACAGCTGTTTTATCAACTACTTTTTCAATACAATGATACAAAACCCCTCTTAATGGAAGGTTACAAAATAATGAATCGCTTAAAAAAGTTCGTTTTTCATTGTTGTAATTTTACTTATACTACCCTGTAAAAAAAACTGCCAAAATACTTAAAAGTATTCTGGCAGCAAAAAAAAATAGTATTGGAATTAGAATGAATAGGTAGTTGCGAGTAAAGCATACGCAGTAACTCCTTTTGGCGCTGCATCACTATTTGAAAAGATATCCTCTGAGGCCATATCTACGCGAAACTCTGGTATAATAGTTAGATTCCCTACTTTATAATTCAAGGACAATGTATTACCCACAACGCTAGTTCCAGCAAGCAAACCTAGTCCTGCTGTAGCCTCTTTAGCATCTAAGTATTCCAATCTGTAAGCTAAACTTAAGGATTCTTTAAAAGTTACATTAGCATATCCTACTAAAGAAAACCATTCGCCATCTAATGCAGTATTAAAATCATTATTAGTCATTGCATACGTCCCATTAAATCCAAGTGAAAAAACATCGCTTACTTTTTTTGTTCCCACAAAATCAAATTGGGTTTTATTTTCATCTGACGATGGATTACTACTCCCTGAAGTTACGTTAAAGTAAGCACTACCGCTATCTCCCAAAAATGCCACTTGCCCGATAAATGTTTTCTGAGAAGAACCCGCTTCAATTGTTGTTTTGAAATCAGTTGGGTTCGAAACACCAGCCATCAAGCTAAACTTTCCTGATGTATATTGTGCTTTTACGCCAGTATTGAAGAAAGGACCATACGTAAATGCATAAGACATACTATAATTCTTATTATCGACTGCATCCACTAACTCATATCCAATATGAGTCCCAAAGCTTCCTGCGGTTACTTTAAATTTATCTGAAAATTCATAAGTAAAATTCAATTGTTTAATCATAAAAGTTTCTGCCCCGTCATTATAAGTAAATTGAGCCGCTCTGTTTCCAAAACCCAAATCTACAAAAACAGATGCTTTACCCATTTTGTGAGAAGCCTCTATAGAAGCCATTCCCAATTCAAAGGAGTTATGAGAATTCGTGAAACTCGTTAAACTATTATCTATGCCAGAAAAATCATATTTGTAATACGCGTCCGCTGATCCCGCAAAAGTGGTTGTAGGAGCAGGAGTTTCTTCCTGTGCAAATGTTAATGTAGTTGTTAGTAAAATTACTAAAGTAGTTAGTTGGTTTTTCATTTTTGGTTGTTTTGATTCGTAATAAGTTGTATAATTAATCGTTTTGCTTCAAATTTTGTAGGTTTCAGGCATTTTTTAAAGCCTTTATACCGTAAAATTCTCTTTTTATTAAAGCGAATTTATTAACTTTTATTCCACTTAGATTATTATTCCCAACTTATTTATCGAGATTTAAGAAGAATTATCAATAACGAAAAATGAATAAAATAAAATGTTTATTCTCTATTTTTAAGGAACTATTTTAAAAATACAATAATATTATTTTTACACCTACCCCCTATTTATTTATACATTTTAAAATATTATAGTTTTTAAATCTGAATATTTATAAAATTACAATACTTATATTTATACATACCCCTTAAAAAAACCCCATGTCCATAAAATATTAAATTATTAATTAAAAACAAAATAGACAACAACTTACTTAATTCTATCCAGTTAAAACTAAATCTTTACACTATTTTGACAAAGCTCAAACCATCTAACTAGAGCACCGAAACAAATAGCGCTTTACTTATTTTATGAAAATTTTAATTGTATTTGGATTCCTTTTTATTATTTTTAGAAGATGAATCAAACACTAATCAAAGCTTGTTTATTTTTAGCATTTGTCACATTCTCTTGTGTATGGATAAGTGATGGATTTGCTATACTAGATGGAGATAAAAAATTTGATTTTTACGAACAGTCGGAAAAGCAATCAGAGGAAAACAATCTAGAAATCAAAACAAAAACACTTTTCTTGAACACCATCGAAAGTATTCGTTCTTTAGAATTTTCTATTTTTGAAAAAACCAGCATACATTCTACTGATTTGTTCAGCATGAAGGAATTTGCCTTGCAAAAGACAACTCCGCCACCAAAACAAGGATAAAGACTCTCCAATATCCATAAAAAATGAAATAGAGGTAACCAAAGCTTTAAGAAATATCAATATAAAAAATATACAACAAATGAGAACTATATTCACAATACTCGCACTCTCCTTTACAGTGTCATTTATGGCACAAACCCATGAGATCACAAAACATAACGGAGAAACAATGAAGGTAAACTTCATTAAAATTGAAAATAATTTAGTCTACTATACCAATGTAGAAAGTACCGAAGAAAAGAAAATTAGCCAATTTTCAATTTCCAAATTGCACGAAAAATCAAAAAAAGAAGCTAAAACCGTATCGGAAAAAATAGCTTTATCTGGAAAGGCCGATTATAACAAAGTCATCGTTTTAAATCCCTCCCAAACTGAAGGCTTGAGAGAATCCGGAACCATAAGTAGCTTCTTAGGAAAAACTAAAGGAGAAACTAATCTATCTTTTAAGGATGGAGCGGCAAAAAGATTAAAAGAAAATGCGGCCGATAAAGGATTCCCATTTATTGTGATCCTTTCCACCAAGTCTAAAGATTTAAAAGCAGTTATGTATACGTATTAAGAAAGAGGGGGGCCACTTTGCAAAAAAACATCCAAAGCTCTTTTTTATCTGAACAAAAAAACGAGAATAGATTGTGTAAAACAATTTCTATTCTCGTTTTTTTATTAAACCACACCTTTCCTTTTAAAAAAGAAATTATTCTATAACTAGTGATTTCATATTCATAAATTCTTTAATCCCTACTGCTCCTAACTCCCTACCATAGCCCGATTTTTTTATTCCCCCAAAAGGAACTCTCGAATCAGATCGTACTAAAGAATTCACAAAGACATTTCCTGCTTCTATCTTTCTTGCTAGTCTATAGGCATGTTCACGGTCCTCTGTCCATATTGCAGCAGCTAATCCGTATCTATGATTATTGGCAATTGCAATGGCATCATTTTCATCTTTGGCTCTACTAACCGTTGCCAGTGGGCCAAAAGTTTCTTCCTGAAATGCAATTGAATTAACGGTAACAAAATCAATTAAAGTGGGTTGGAAGTTACAGCTTTCCCGCTCTCCTCCAACTATTAATTTTGCTCCTTGTTGTAATGATTTTTCCAATTGATCTGCTAAAGTTTCTGCTAAATCTAATCGAGCCAAAGGTCCCATCTCAATTCCTTCTTGAACTGGATTCCCCTGTTTTAAAGCTTTTATATTTTGAGCAAAAAGTGATACAAATTCATCAGCTACTTTTTCTGTAACTATAAAACGTTTAGCGCAAATACAAGCCTGCCCCGCATTTAACATTCGGGATTGTGCCGCAACATGGGCGGCTTTCTCTAGATCAGCATCATTTAATACGATAAATGCATCCGAACCTCCCAACTCCATTACTGTCTTTTTGATGTGTTTTCCCGCCAGCGAGGCTACTGATGAACCTGCACCTTCGCTACCGGTCAAAGTAATTCCATGGACAATATTAGAGGCTATAACACTTTCGACCTGCGGTATTTCAATGCTTATTTGTTGAAAAACTCCTTCAGGAAAACCGGCTTCTAAAAAAGCACTTTCAATCGCCTTAGCACACCCAATTACATTGGAAGAATGTTTTAAAAGGGTAACGTTTCCTGCCATAATTGCTGGTGCCGCATAACGCAATACTTGCCAAAAAGGATAATTCCACGGCATTATTGCAAAAACAGCTCCCATGGGATCATAAACAGACAGACTCTTGAATGGTGTGCTATAGTATTCGTCTTGTAGCATTTCCTCCGCATGGTCGGCGTAATAATCACAATTACTTGCTGATTTTTCTACTTCAGCTCTACTTTCAATTATAATTTTGCCCATCTCGTTCGTAATAAGCAATCCTAATTTTTCTTTATTTTCTCTTAAAACAGCTGCAAGTCTTTGCATTTTATCTGCTCTTTCTTGAAAAGAAGTAGTCTTCCAATCTTTAAAAGCGCTTTCGGACAATTTAAGCTTGTGATTGAGTTGCGTATTTGTTAATACTTCATGTTCAGCAATTACTTCTTGTGAAAATGGATTTATGGATTTAAAGATCATGTTCGTTGTATTTAAAATTTGTTATAAAGGTAGCTAGTAAGCAGCTGAAAATGGTTTCAAATTCACGCTAAAGTTACTCAATTGCTTTTGCTATATCTGATTAGTAACAAATCCGTTTAGCTATTATAATTCTATAATTTAGATGAAAGTGCCTAAATAAAACTTTAGCTGATGAACAAATTTTGGCTGTAAAAAATCAGCTTTCTTGAATTCATCAACGCAAATGTGTTAAATTTAGGAGTTACTTTCCATAAAAATCGAATCCAACAATTCAAATATTTTTTCTTTATCCAATGGTTTTGTAATATAGTCCATAAAACCATATTGCATGATTCTTTCTCTGTCGTCAAAGGATGAATAAGCGGTTTGAGCAATAACAGGAAGTTCCGGCTTGAATGCTTTTATCAGTGCAAATGCTTCAAACCCATTTAAAACTGGCATTTTTATATCCATAAAAACCAAACTAATAGTTGGATTTTCAGCACAAATATTTACAGCTTCCTGGCCATTAAATGCACGTAAAACGGTATGGTTCTTTGATTCAATAATTTTCTTTAATAGCAAGAAATTGATATTATCATCTTCCGCAATTAAAATAGTTTCACTCTCCTGATTTCCAGAAAAATAAATCTTCTTCGTCGGCAGACTTTCTAGTATAGTTTCATCATACTTTAACGGTATTGTAAATGTAAAAACAGATCCAATTCCTATAGTAGATTTTACGCTAATTTCGCCTCCCAACATTTCTACATACGCCTTAGTGATAGACAAACCTAATCCTAATCCTTTCATTTCATTGGTAGCATTAGCTTCAATTCTTCTGAATCTATCAAAAATAACTTTCGAATAATCCTCGCTAATTCCTAAACCAGAATCTTGAATGGTAAAGGCTATAACTTCTTTTTTATTATTTATTTCATAGCCAAAAGACACGAAACCTTTATCTGTAAATTTTACTGCGTTTGTTATTAAATTTACAATAATCTGTTTCAGTTTTGTTTCGTCTGTTAAGATGTTCTTTTGAATTTTATCGGCGCTATCGACAATAAAAAACTCAATTTCTTTTTCTTTTGGAATGGTTATTTTTATAGACTTATACAAATCGGCCATACATTTTTCTAAATCTAAACCTTTATAATTTGGCGTGATTTGCTTTGCATCAATTCTGGACATTTCAATTAAATCCTCAATAATAAAAACTAAACTATTTCCGCTATTCCTGATGATTTTTATATATTCGGATTTCTCATTTTCCGTCAGGTTAGCATCCGTCAATAAATCACTAAAACCCATAATCGCATTCATAGGAGTTCTGATTTCATGCGATAAATTAGCTAAGAATGATGATTTTAACGTATCACTTTCTTCAGCTTTTTGCTTGGCAATCTCTAATTGCTTCCTTTGGTTATTATTTTCTTCGAAAAGATTTCCAATGTAACCAAACTCTCCTTTGGATTTTCTCAAACTATTTATCGAATCAATGTCGCCTGTTTCCAAGATATTCTTGATTAACTTTAAAGGATTGTAAACCCATTTTTTAGTATAATAAATAAAAATAAGCATGTTAACTATTGAGGCCACCACAACTATAAAAAGAATTTCTTTTGTTTTGCTGTAATTTAAATTAAAGGGTCTTTTAAATAGTAATTTGCTTATCCGTTCATTTTTCCAATCTTTTAAATCTAAAGCTACAACAACAAAATCCTCCTTGGGTTTCACCATATAATCAGAAGCGGTCAAATTAACTTCGGAACTACTTATATTTCCTAATGAAGAGGAAAAAGTTTTATCTAAAAGTCTGGCCATAAAAAAATAGCCTGAAGGTTTTGTTTTACGCTTTTTTGGATCTCTTGAAGGATGAATTGTTGCAGCAAAAACCTCAACGATACCTTCAGGAATTTTTACATAAAACCTTTTAAGTTTAGACTCATAAAGTACGGTCATCATCTCTTTAGGAATAAAATCAAAACTTTTAATCTTGTTCGATGTTGTTTTATTTATTATTTTTTTGTCTAAATCGTAAATCCCGATATAATCCATTTCATAGGATTCAAATTCACTTACTATGAAATCGTTGTACCAATTTTTATCTTTTGTTTTCGTAAAATTGACTAATTCATCCCAAAATGTAACATCAATAATTGTGGCTGTAGACGTTTTAGAGTTGAGCCTAAACAACGATTTTACCTCACTATCATACTGATTATAGGTAGTGTTATAAAAACGTTCTTCTTCCTGAAGCGTATAAAGATATAATGAAGTATATAGTAAAAAAAAGAAAACAGTTGTTGAAGCAATCAACAAAAGTAATTTGAAATACGTATTTAAGTTAAATAATCGTTTCATAAAATTAGACAAGCAAAAAAATATAAATGATAAATCTCAAGTTTTTTTTGTAGGATATATCACTTTTTTTTAATCGCCGCAAGGTAGGCTTTTTTTTATAAAAAAACACAACCATTTAAACTAATGCAGTTTATCATAATTTTGATCAAATAATTAATTTAAACCATGCCTTAAACCAACTTGTGTTTAATTTATAAATTTATCTCCTAAATTCCATGTTGGTTTTTATCAAATTATTTTTTTGAAATTTTGTATCTACTGTACCGGCATCACAAATTCCAATCACTTTACAATCTAAAATTGGTAGTCAATAGATTAAAAAACAAACCCATTCTTGATTTTTTTTTATAAAAAACCCCAAATAGCACTTAACTTTTGGGGTAGTTCAAAAATTTATTCTCTTTAATTCTATCTCATAATTACAAAGGAATGTTACCGTGTTTTCTATTTGGAGTTACAATAACTTTATTTTCGAGCATGCTAAACGCTTTTATCAGTTTGCGTCTGGTGTCTTCTGGCAAGATTACTTCATCAACAAATCCACGTTGCGCTGCGGTATACGGATTTGCAAACAACTCACCATATTCTGCTTCTTTTTCCAATAATTTTGCTTCATGATCTTCGGCATCGCTGATTTCTTTTTTGAAGATAATTTCAGAGGCACCTTTGGCTCCCATCACGGCAATTTCAGCAGTGGGCCAAGCAAAATTCATATCGGCACCAATGTGTTTTGAGTTCATTACATCATACGCACCACCATAAGCTTTCCGCGTAATCACTGTTACTCTTGGCACAGTTGCTTCGCTGAGGGCATACAACAATTTTGCACCGTGAACAATAATCCCGTTCCATTCTTGATCAGTTCCTGGTAAAAATCCCGGTACATCCACCAAAACCAATAACGGAATATTAAAACAATCACAAAAACGGGTAAATCGAGCTGCTTTTTTCGAACTGTTTACATCGAGACAACCAGCTAAAATCATTGGTTGGTTGGCTATAATTCCAATGCTTTTTCCTCCCAATCGAGCAAAACCCACCAAAATATTTTCAGCATAATTTTTATGAATTTCATAAAAGGAATCCTCGTCAATAATTCCACCAATCACCTCATGCATATCATATGGTTTGTTGGGATTATCTGGAATAATAGTCGCTAATTGTGCCCGAACCTCATCATTTAATTCATAAGCTAAATTATGTGCTTTTTCTTTATTGCTTTGCGGCAAATAACTCAACAAGCGTTTCAAATCCTCCAGACACTCCACATCATTGGTAGAAGTAATATGTGCCACACCCGATTTAGTGGAATGCGAGCTGGCTCCACCCAATTCCTCTGAGGTCACCGTTTCGTTAGTCACCGTTTTAACTACATTCGGACCTGTTACGAACATGTAACTGGTGTCTTCAACCATCATCGTAAAATCAGTCATTGCAGGAGAATAAACAGCTCCACCAGCGCAGGGTCCCATAATAGCAGAGATTTGTGGAATTACACCTGAAGCTTGTACGTTTCTGTAAAAAATATCGGCATAACCACCCAAAGAACGTACCCCTTCCTGAATTCGAGCTCCTCCAGAATCATTCAGTCCAATCATGGGTGCGCCCATTTTTACGGCCATATCCATGACTTTACAGATTTTCTCAGCATGAGTTTCAGATAAGGAACCACCAAAAACCGTAAAATCCTGAGCAAAAATATAAACCAATCGTCCGTTGATGGTTCCGTATCCTGTAATGACACCATCCCCATAATACAGTTCTTTTTCCATTCCAAAATCAGACGTTCGGTGCGTCACCAACATGCCAATTTCTTCGAAAGAACCTTCGTCCATCAAGTAATTGACACGTTCTCTCGCCGTTAGTTTTTTATTCGAATGTTGTTTTGCTATTCTATTTTTTCCACCACCCAAATGCGCTTCGGCGATTTTATCATTTAGTATATTGATTTTGTCTTTCATATTTATTTTTTTAACCGCCAATTCGCTAATTTTTATTTGAAAACCATTTAGAAATTTAGTTTCATTTAGAAAAGCTGAGCTTAATTTTTCTTGATTTCTTAATGGCTAGAACAATAATTTTAATGTAATAAGCGTACTATTTTTTGATCTTCAAAATACTGTTTCATAGCCACAAGAGCTGCAATTTCGGCTTCTTTAGCCATTTGGTTTTTCAGTAGCTCCGCATTGTAATATTTTTTCACAAAATGAGTGTCGAAATTTCCAGAACGAAAGGCTTCATGTTCAAAAACAAACTTCCCAAAAGGCAAAGTAGTTTGTACTCCCTCCACATGATATCCATCGATCGCTTTAATCATCAACTGAATCGCTTCTTCACGAGTTGCTCCGTAAGTAATTAACTTGGCCAACATGGGATCATAATAAATTGGAATATCCATTCCTTGTTCAAAACCATTATCGACGCGTATATTTTCGCCAACAGGCAATTCATACACATCCAAGTGCCCTACACTTGGTAAAAAATCATTCGTAGGATCTTCTGCATAGACTCTCAATTCTACTGCATGCCCTTTAATTTTTAAATCTTCTTGCTTCATCGATAAAACTTCTCCTCTCGCTACTCTGATTTGCAATTCTACTAAATCAGTACCTGTAATCCATTCTGTAACAGGGTGTTCTACTTGCAAACGAGTATTCATTTCAAGGAAATAGAAATTATTATTTTCGTCCAATAAAAACTCTACTGTTCCCGCACCTAAATAATCACATGATTTAGCCACTAAAACAGCCGCTTCTCCCATTTGCTTGCGCAATTCAGGCGAGAGAACGGATGAAGGTGCTTCTTCAATTACTTTTTGGTGACGACGCTGGATGCTGCATTCCCTTTCGAATAAATACAATATATTTCCGTGACTGTCGGCCATCACTTGAATTTCGATATGCCGTGGTGAGGCTACATATTTTTCGATAAAAACAGAACCATCCCCAAATGCTGCTATTGCTTCACTAATAGCACGATCCATTTGAGATTCAAAATCACTTTCGCTTTCGACTACTCGCATTCCTTTTCCACCGCCTCCGGCCGAAGCTTTTATCAGAATGGGAAAACCAATTGCGTTGGCTGCTACTTTTGCTTTTTCGATATCAGTAATTGCTTCGTCTACACCAGGAACCATTGGAATATTATAGTCTTTAACAGCCTCTTTAGCTGCTAATTTACTCCCCATAACTCTAATGGCTTTGGATTTTGGACCAATGAATACGATGTTGTTTTTTTCACACTCTTCAGCAAAATCTGCATTTTCACTCAAAAATCCATAACCAGGATGAATTGCATCAACATTTAGGGCTTTGGCTACCTCAATGATTTTGTGTCCTAACAAATAGGATTGACTTGAAGGTGCTTCACCAATCCAAACCGCTTCATCAGCAAATTTTACGTGAGGTGCATTTCGATCTACAGTTGAATAAACGGCAACTGTTTTAATGCCCATTTTTTGTGCGGTTTTCATTACCCTAATGGCAATTTCCCCTCTATTGGCAACTAATATTTTTTTCATATTTAATAAGACTAAAAGAATAAAGACCGTTTCACTACTAGAACAAAGAGCCGAAAATTCTTATTTATTTATCTATTTTCTACACTCTATTATCTTTTTTCTCTATTCGAATTCAATTAACAACTGACCTTTATCAACAGCATCTCCCATAGCAACTGCAATGGATTTGATAACACCATCTCGAGGCGAAAGAAAGCTATTTTCCATTTTCATTGCCCCCAAAATAATCAGGTTATCATTCTCTTTTACAGTTTGCCCTACCACAACACTGATTTCTAGAATTAATCCAGGCATAGGTGCTTTGATAAAATTGACTTGTTTGGTAAGTCCTGTTTCGAATCCCATATCCTTTATCATACTATCCAGAGGATTTGAGATGACAACGGTGTAGGTGTTGTTATTTACCTTAACAGTGTAGTTTTTTTGAAGAAAATCAGAAGCGATAATTTCCGCTTGATAAGGAGTGTTTCCGTGTAAAATATGAAATTTATTCGTTTCCACACTTACTGCATCCAGTTGTGAAACACTTTCCTTTTCCAAATCAAAATGAAAAGTGTCGTTTACATTAACTTTATAACCAATACTCATTTGTCTCTATTTTAGAATCGTAAAAATAAGTAAAAGAAAACGTTTTCGTAAACCTAAAATTAAGTTTTATGCTAAATAGATATAGTTACGTAGAAAAAATCATAACACTAATAGTCCAAATTCTCGAAGCGTTTTAATTGGTTTAGAGAACCAGAATAATTCAAAGTCTTCCAACTGTGATTCAAAATCAGACTTAACTTCTTGGTAACTAATCGTTTTAGCATTGAAAACAGAAATCTTCAAGAGCATTTCAACTAACCATTCTCCTTCATTTTTATTGGTTTGAATGGTAAAACTTTCTTTTTTATCATGAAAAGTGAATGTCATCATTTCCCAAGAATTCCCTTTTTTAGATTTCGTAAAATGTTCTACAAAAGTTTTTCCTCCTAACCAAACGATTTTGGCTGTAGGTTTGATGTTGAAATCATCCTCTTCTTGTAAAGCATCATAAATAAAATCAGGCGAGATTTTAGTCTTTGGAATTTTAAATTCAAACCAATCCTGCAATTCATAATCAAAACAGATTCCGTGCATGAAGTTGAACAACGATTTCTTCAGTCCAAAACTGAATTTATCGTGATCAATTCCTGTTTTATCCACATAATTAATGTCGTTATTGGCAAAAGTCCCAATAATATCTGTTTCCTTTACGACACCAAATTTTTCAGGATATAGGCCTACAGGACTGTGTGCTGTCATGGCAAATTGATGCCAAAAACCAGATTGCAATACGCCAACTTCAAACAATTGACGCACCATTTCCAGACTGTCCACCGTTTCCTGAATGGTTTGCGTAGGATATCCGTACATCAAATACGCATGAACCATTACACCTGCTTCAGTGAAATTCCGAGTCACTTTTGCGACTTGCTCAACAGTTACACCTTTGTCTATTAGTTTTAATAATCGATCCGAAGCGACTTCGAGACCACCAGAAACGGCAATACAACCGGAAGCTTTTAAAAGCAAACACAAATCTTTGGTAAAACTTTTTTCAAATCGAATGTTGGTCCACCACGTGACTGCTAATTTCCTACGAAGGATTTCGAGAGCCAAAGCACGCATTAAAGCCGGAGGTGCAGCCTCATCAACAAAATGAAATCCGTTCTCGCCCGTTTGAGCAATCATTTCCTCCATTCTGTCGCACAATAAATTGGCTGCAACGGGTTCATAGATTTTGATATAATCCAGAGAAATGTCGCAAAACGTACATTTCCCCCAATAACAACCGTGTGCCATGGTGAGTTTATTCCAGCGACCATCACTCCACATCCGGTGCATTGGATTCACAATTTCGATAACCGAAATGTATTTATCCAAAAGCAAATCTGAATAATCAGGCGTGCCCACTTGAGATTGTTTGTAATCTGGTTTTGTTGAATTGTTTTTGTAAACCACTTTTCCATCTTCCAACAGAAAGGTTCGTTTCAAAGGCATCTCGTCCCTCGACTCCGCTCGGGATGACGCGCTTGAAGTGACAGCATTTATTAATTCTTCAATTGGTGTTTCTCCATCATCCAAAGTAATAAAATCAAAAAATTCAAAAACACGCACATCTGAAAGCGAACGCAGTTCTGTATTTGGGAAACCACCACCCATTGAAATTTTAATATTTGGATAATGCTTTTTGACCCATTGAGCAGAGCGAAAAGCAGCATATAGATTTCCCGGAAATGGAACAGAAATCAAAAATAATGTAGGTTGAATATTCTCTATTTTTTCTTTTAGAATCGAAAGAAGAATCTCATCAATATAAGTTGGTTCTTGCTGTAAAGCTTCGTACAATTCGTCAAAAGAATTAGCGCTTCGACCCAAACGTTCTGCATAGCGGCTGAATCCAAAATTGGAATCGACACATTCTACAATAAAATCCGAGATATCTTCAAGGTACAAAGTCGCTAAATGTTTTGCTTTATCCTGAGTTCCCATCGTTCCAAAAGCCCAATCCAATTCTTCCAATTGTGCAAATCGAGACGCTTCTGGCAAGAAATCTTCTTGACAAATTTGGAGTGCTAATGTTGGATTTTTTCCTTGTAAAAATGCAATTACGGGATTGATGGTTTTTAGATACTCATCTTGTAAAGCGTAAATACGTTTTGAGTTATCTGAGATAGTTTCGCTTGGAACTTGAAACCTAAAACTTGAAACCTGAAACAAATTTAAAAGTCCTTCTTTCGAAAACAATTTCAAAATCACTTCAATCCCTAAATCAGCCTGCACAGATTCAATTCCTTTTGTATTCAAAAAGCCTTTGATATAAGCGGTTGCCGGATACGGTGTGTTCAGTTGGGTAAAAGGCGGCGTGATGAGGAAAAGTTTGGTTTTCAAGTGGAATTATTTTGTGCAAAAATAAAACTAAAAATTTGAGTTTAAGAGATTTTGTCAGAATAGTAAAAAAAGTATTTACACGATTTATTCAACCGATATAGAAAATCCAATTGCTATTTATTTTTTTCTAAAAAATTAATTTTTAAATCTTTGATCAGTTCTGATGGTTCTACTTCAAGAGCGTGAGCAATTTTAAAGAATAAATTCATTGTCATTCCTTGGTTTTTATCAAAGATAAGACGCAAAGCCTTTTCGTCGCAACCAACTTTTTTTGCAAATTGAAGCTTATTCCCATTATGTTTTTCCATAAAGAGAATTCGAATTCTTTCGGTTAGGGTTTCCTTTATTTGATCTAGTTCACTTTGCACTCGACAAATAAAATCAACCCTTGCAAATTAATTCATTTTACAATTCGGAGTTTACTCCGAAAATATTTATATTTGGACAAAATCAATAACAAATGCCCACACTAAATTGGATTGGTAAAGACAAAATCATCAATCACCACCAAGATGTTCCTTATAAGGTGCTCAATCACGAATATGGCTTTTCTGAAAACGAAAAATTGGAAACCCCAATAGCATCCGGAAATCTAATCATTAACGGAGATAACCTTGAAGCGTTAAAATCCTTATTACCCAAATATGAAGGCAAAGTAAACTGCATTTATATAGACCCACCTTACAATACAGGAAACGAAAGTTGGGTTTATAACGACAATGTAAACTCACCACAAATAAAAAAATGGTTAGGAAAAGTTGTAGGTAAGGAGAGCGAAGATTTGACACGACACGACAAATGGCTGTGTATGATGTATCCTAGATTGAAATTATTGCACAAACTATTGGCAAAAGATGGAGCTATTTTTATATCAATTGATGATAATGAACAAGCCAATTTGAAATTGATGATGGATGAGATTTTTGGAAATGGAAATTTCGTTGGAAACATTGCAGTTGTTAATAACTTCAAAGGCAGAAGTGATGATAAATTTATCGCAACAGCCCATGAGAGTTTATTAGTTTTTCATAATGGTAATTTCATCACAAATGGTGTAGAGATTCCAAATGAGTATTCCTCAGAATATAAAGAAAAGGATAATTTAGGAAATTATAGATTACTAGGATTACGAAAAAGAGGTAGTAATTCAAGAGAGATAGATAGACCTAATTTATTTTACCCCATATATTTTGACGAGATTACTAAGGAAATTTTTCTTGATAAGAAAAATGGAACATTTGAAATACTTCCAAAATTATCAAATGGTGAAAACGGAAATTGGAGATGGGGTAAAGAAACTTTTATCAAAAGACTAGCTGAAGTAGAGATAAGAATTGTCAAAAAAAGAAATGAATATGATGTTTTCCAAAAAGACTATTTAGAAAAAGATGGTATCAATAAAAGAGTAAAACCTAAATCATTTTGGCACGGTTCAGAATTTTCTAGCGAGGCAGGCACATTACAATTAAAAAAAATGTTTAAAGAAAAAATTTTTGAAACTCCAAAATCAATTGATTTAATAAAGTATTGTTTACAACAAGCAACAAATCCAAACTCCATAGTCCTCGACAGTTTTGCAGGTTCAGGCACAACAGCCCACGCCGTTTTAAACTTAAACCAACAAGACAATGGTAACAGAAAATTCATTTTAATAGAAATGGAAGATTATGCCGAAACCATTACAGCCGAAAGAGTCAAACGGGTCATAAACGGTTATGCCGATGTAAATGGAACAGGAGGCAATTTTGATTATTATACTTTAGGCGAACCACTTTTTGACGAAAACAACAATCTTAACGAAATAGTTGGTGTAGAAAAAATTAGAGAATACGTTTGGTTTACCGAAACTAGAACCTCAATTAATGAGTTGTCAAGTACTAAACCATTTTTAGGAACTCACAACGACACAAGCTACTATTTTATCTACGACAAAGAAGTTATTACAACATTAGATTATGATTCGTTAGCGGAACATATCAAGGAAAAAGCCGAACGTTACATAGTATATGCAGATATGTGCTTGCTACCCGAAGTGTTTTTAAGAGAAAAAAATATTGAGTTCAAGAAAATCCCAAGAGATATAACGAGGTTTTAGGTAATATGATGGTTTCCCGCAGATCATATAGATTTAGCAGATTATTTTATTAAGTTCTCAATCTGCAAAATTTGCGAAATCAGCGGGAGATAAAATCATAACCCATTTACTTTTCTAAAAATTGATTCTAAAATAACATTAGTATTAAAATTAACAAGTATGCCCAGTTTTAGTCCTGAAAGTTTTAAATATGTTATTAGCTGTTTATGGTGTACAGACCTCAAATCTTCAACAGACTTTAGTTCAATGATAACCAAATCGTTCACTAGCAAATCGATTCTGAATGCGCTATCTAATTTGATTCCCTCAAAAATTACAGGAAGCTCAACTTGGCGTTTTACATCTAAACCCATTTCGGTTAATACATGTGCTAAAGCAATTTCATACACGCTCTCTAATAGCCCAGGTCCTAAAACATTATACACTCTAAAAATAGCACCTCGTATTTTAAATGAAATATCGTTTTCAATCATAATATTAATTTACGTAATTCAAATTAGAGTAAATATAAAAAAAAACTGATTAAAAATTTAATTTTTCACAATAAGCAAAAATATGGAACTAAAAACCTATCAAAAGCAAGTAATAGACGATTTACAAAACTATTTTGACTATTTGCAAAATCATAAGCAAGCCGATGTTGCTTTTAACACCTATTGGCAAGACAAAATTGGACAATACAATCCGTTGTCAGGCGAGGGAATGCGTCCCTATCAAAATACTGTTCCTAATGCAGTACATTTGAGTATAAAAGTCCCAACAGCTGGTGGCAAAACCTTTATTGCTTGCAATGCTTTGAAAACCATTTTTGATGCTATGCCAGATACCAAAACTAAAGCTGTGGTTTGGTTGGTACCGTGGAGTAATTTGCTGGATCAAACTGTGAAAAATCTTTCTAATCCTGAACATCCGTATTGTCAAAAACTAAATTCGCTATTCAATAATAGAATTCAAGTGTATGAAAAACGAGAACTGTTGCAAGGAGCCAATTTTAATGCCTCGACTGTAAAAGAACAATTGAGTATTATGGTAATGAATTTTGCTTCCATAAGAGCCAAAAACAAAGACGATAGAAAAATAAACGAGCAAAATTCTAATTTGGCTAATTTTCAAATTAATGAAATTGATATTTTAGAGGGAACAGAACGCGAAGCGTTAATCAATGTCATTAGAAGTTTAAACCCGATTTTGGTAGTCGATGAAAGCCACAATGCCGAAAGTGATTTGAGTGTAGAAATGTTGAATAATCTCAACCCAAGTTTTATTCTTGATTTAACGGCAACACCAAAACAAAATGCCAATATTGTAAGTTTAGTTTCGGCAATTGAGCTCAAAAAAGAGCATATGGTAAAACTGCCCGTGATTGTTTACAACCATCAAAACATTGAAGGCGTTATAGAAAGTGCGTTGCATTTGCAAAATAAACTAGAAATCGAAGCTAAAATTCTAGAAGCTAACGGCGGAAAATATATTCGCCCAATTGTTTTATTTCAAGCGCAACCCAAAGGAAAAGAAGACAATACAACGTTTGACAAATTAAAAGAACAATTAATTAAAATTGGAATTCCAGACGAGCAAATCAAAATTAAAACTGCCAATAAAGATGAGTTGAAAAATATCGATTTGATGAGTAAAGACTGCTCAGTTCGTTACATTATAACTATCAATGCCTTGAAAGAAGGCTGGGATTGTCCATTTGCTTATATTTTAGCATCGCTGGCTGACAAATCATCAGAAGTTGATGTGACTCAAATTTTAGGTCGAGTTTTGCGACAACCTTATGTAATGAAACACAGCGGAACGATGCTCAATTTGTCTTATGTGATAACTGCTTCAGTAAAATTTCAGAACACTTTGCAAAACATAATTAAAGGCTTGCAACAATCGGGATTTAGCGAAAAAGATTATCGAGAAAAAGATATAATGCCCGAATTTGTAAAAGAAGAAACGAAACAAGAATCGTTAGATAATTTCTTTTTCCCTGAACAAGTTGAAACACCTGCCGAAGTTGAAAATAGCTTTGATGTTACAAAAATATCATACAAACCCGATGAAAGTTTTACAACTACTAATTCAACCGTTTTTGAAATCGAAGAAATGGCTATTGCACAAAACGAACAATTTCAGAAGCAAATTGCCAATGTCGAAAATGTCAATATAACCAATCAAATTTATACGGAAGTTGGTATGAAAGTGAAACAATATAAAATGCGTGAAAGTGTTGCCGAGCAAGCCCAACAAATTGAATTACCCAGATTTGTAATTGAAGTGCCTCGAAGTGATATTTTTGATTTAGGCCAAGGCGATACACAGTTATTAGATAGAGTAAATTTGCTCAAATCATTTAAACTTTCGGATAAAAGCATCGAAATCAATTTCAATAAAGTTTCTGCTGATTTGTATAAAATTGACACCGAAAAAACCACCAATGATGGCTATAAAATGGTATCGGTAAAAATTGAAAACAACGTTCAAGAACAAATTACAGCCTATATCGTTGCCAAACCAAAAGAAAGCCAAATTAAAGATATTGCGTATCAAATTGTAAAAGAAATTGATAAAATGCCCCCGATTTCGGATAATGAAATTAAAAAATATGTGAATCGTATTTTGGAAAATTTGTCAGGAAATGAACTGCTTGATTTTTTACAATACAAGTATTCGTATACCAAATTAATAAAAGACAAAATCAATCAACTAGCAGATATCGAGGCTGAAAAAATATTTTTGGAATGGATTGATATTGATAAAATTACAACTCAAGCTAACTGGAAATTTGAAACAGCAATCATTCCCTCCAAAATAGGAAATGATATCGGGAATTCATTGTACACGCATGAAGGCGATATGAACGGGTTGGAACAACAATTTATTATGGAAATTTCTAATGCTCCCAATATTGCTTTTTGGCATCGAAATTTAGGTAGAGGAAAAGGTTTTTCATTAAATGGATTCAAATCCAATCATTACCCCGATTTTATTTTGGTAACTAAAACCAATAAAGTTATTGTTGTAGAAACTAAAGGATCTGACCGTGATAACTCGGATAGTGCTTCAAAACTTAGACTTGGAAAAGCTTGGGAAAAATGTGCTGGTTCTACAAAATTCAAATACTTTATGATTTTTGATAGAAATGCAATTGATGGTGCTTTTAATTTAGAAGAGGGAATAACTCGAATTAAGCAAATATAAAAATAAAAAAAAGGTCAACTGAAAAATTTCAGTCGACCTTTCTATTTTAAAATCTTTTATATTTTAAAATTTATGCTCCTCTTTACTAATCACCAGTAGTGCAAACAACGAAATACAAGCCGCTATGGTCAGATAAAATCCAACATAAGTCAAACTATAAGTGCTTGCTAACCAAATCGCAATCATAGGTGCAAAAGCAGCTCCCAAAATTCCAGCTAAGTTAAAGGTCAAAGAAGCTCCTGAATACCGAACAGCAGTGGGAAATAATTCAGACAAAAAAGTACCCAACGGACCATACGTAAATCCCATCAAAGCCATTCCTGTGCATAAAAATACAGTAATCATGACCGAACTTCCTGAGTTCAAAAAATAAGAAAATGCAAAACCAAACACCGCAATAGCAGTTGTGGCAATAATCAGCATTTTACGTCGCCCAATTTTATCGGCAACAACCGCCGAAATGGGAATAAACGCTGCAAAAAATAAAACCGAAAACAACTGAATCAATAAGAAATCTCTTTTTGCAAAACCTAAGTCGGAAGTAGCCCAACTCAATGTAAATACAGTCATTAAATAAAAAACTAAAAAGGTAGTCACTGCCGCTAAAGTCCCAAAAATCAATTGGTTTTTATACAATTTAATCAGTGTTATAAAGGGAATCTTCACCTCTTCTTGTTCTTTTTTTGAGTTTTCAAAAGATGGAGTTTCGGTAATTTTAGTTCGGATATAAAAACCAACTACCACCAAAAGCGAACTAGCTATAAACGGAATTCTCCAGCCATAATTCATAAAATCATCATTGCTCAAAGTATCTGTCAATAACAAAAACGTCCCACCAGAAAGCAACAAACCAATAGGCGCTCCTAATTGTGGAAACATGCCGTACCAAGCTCTTTTATTTGGTGGTGCATTTTCAATAGCTAAAAGTACAGCTCCTCCCCACTCGCCTCCTAAACCAACACCTTGCCCAAATCGACACAACATCAATAACAAAGGAGCCGCAACTCCAATACTAGCATAACTAGGCAAAAAACCAATAGCTACAGTCGAAATACCCATAGTCAATAAAGCCGCAACCAAAGTGAATTTACGTCCTATTTTATCTCCATAATGTCCAAAAAACGCGGAACCAAGCGGACGCGATAAAAAAGCAATTGAAAAAGTAGCTAGTGATTGTAAAGTCGCCAAGGTATTATCTGAACTTGGAAAGAATAATTGTGGAAAAACCAATACAGCGGCATTCGCATAAATATAAAAATCAAAAAACTCTATCGTGGTACCTATTAAACTGCCAAAAAGAACATGTTTTACTGAGTTTTTGGCGTTAGGCATTGAATTATCTTTCATAAGATTGTTAAAAATATTTCAATAAAAATGATACTATTTTTCGAAAGTAACAAATAAATAATTCCAATAAATAATGGTAAATTAGCATCTTATAAAACTTTATTATGCCAACCGACTGTATCAGCTATCAGAATTCCGGATATTTTTCTCCTTTGATGAATGATTATTTAGACCAAAAAACCAATTTATCATCCTTATATAACAGATTTCCAACACTTGAAAGCTTTGAAGCTCAAATTCTTGAAAAGCAAAATAACTTTGATAACGCTTCCCGAGAAACGCTGGTTACTGTTTTACAAAAAGAATATTTAAAAGTTGAAACTTCCGCAATAACGGGGCAAAATATTAAGGATTTAGCACTTCAAAATACATTCACCGTAACCACCGGACATCAATTAAACTTATTCAGCGGACCGCTTTATTTCTTGTACAAAATCATTTCGACTATTAATTTAACAACCAAATTAAAAGCGAAATATCCAACGTATAACTTCGTACCCATTTACTGGATGGCAACCGAAGATCATGATTTTGAAGAAATCAATTATTTCAATTTTAAAGGAAAGAAATTCCGTTGGAATAAAGAAAGCACAGGTCCCGTTGGAAGATTGTCTACTGATGGTTTAGCTGATTTCCTAGAAGTTTATAAACTGGAGTTGGGTTCCAGTACAAATGCCGAAACGTTAAAAAAATTGTTTGAAGATTCTTATCTTGTGCACAACAACCTAGCCGATGCAACACGTTTTTTGGCAAATGCACTTTTTGGCGCGTATGGATTAGTCATTTTGGATGCTGATAATGCCGATTTAAAACGCCATTTCATTCCATTTGTAAAAGAAGAATTACTACACCAATCCTCCCACAAATTAGTTTTAGAAACTGCCGAAAAATTAAAAGAATATACGATTCAAGTTAATCCCCGTGACATAAATTTGTTTTACATCGAGGATACTGTTCGTGAGCGTATTCTTTTTGAAGAAGAGAAATACAAAGTAAATCATACAAAAATTGAGTTTTCTGAAACAGAAATTCTAGCATTATTAGAAAATCATCCAGAAAAATTCAGTCCTAACGTCATTATGCGTCCATTGTATCAGGAAGTGATTCTTCCTAATTTATGCTATATCGGCGGAGGCGGAGAAATTGCCTATTGGTTGGAATTAAAATCCTTTTTTGCTGCTGCAAAAGTAACATTCCCAATACTTTTATTGAGAAACTCTGTCCTATTGGCAACTGAAAAGCAAGCTAAAAAAGTAGACAAATTAGAATTGAATTGGGGAAATTTATTTTCGAAACAGGCCCATTTAGTAACTACTAAAACCAAAGAATTATCAGATTTCCCAATCGATTTAGCCGATTTGAAAACACAATTGCAAAAACAATTCAGTATTCTTTATGATATAGCGAACAAAACGGACGAATCTTTCCTTGGAGCTGTAAAAGCGCAAGAAAAAAAACAAATCAAAGGTTTAGACAATTTAGAAAAACGTTTGCTAAAAGCTCAAAAAAGAAAATTAAATGACGTGTTAGAACGCATTACCAACTTACAAAGCGAGCTGTTCCCTAACCAAAGTTTACAAGAACGCCAAACTAACTTTTCGGAATTTTATTTGGAATTCGGCGAAAATCTCATTCCGGCCTTGGTTCAACAACTCAAACCATTGGACAATCAATTTGATATTATTGTACTTTAATCAGATAACCGTTATTTGAATGCCGAATTTGTAAAAATAATCAATAAAAAAATACTATTTTTGCACAAAATTTAAAAAATAAAAAGATGGCTACAAATAGAACATTTACAATGATTAAGCCTGATGCTGTTGCTAACGGACACATCGGAAACATACTTGCAATGATTACTACTGCAGGTTTCAAAATCGTTTCTTTGAAATTAACACAATTAACTGTTGCTGATGCTCAAGCTTTTTACGAAGTACACGCTGCAAGACCTTTCTATGGTGAATTAGTTGAATTCATGTCAAGAGGACCAATTGTTGCTGCTATTTTAGAAAAAGACAATGCAGTTGAAGATTTCAGAACTTTAATTGGTGCTACAAATCCTGCTGAAGCTGCTGAAGGAACTATCCGTAAAGCATACGCAACTTCTATTGGTGAAAATGCAGTTCACGGTTCTGATAGCGATGAAAATGCAGCTATCGAAGGTGCTTTTCATTTTGCTGGAAGAGAGCAATTTTAATTTCAGATTTCAGATTGCTGATCTGATATTTCAGATTTAATAGAAAATTCCCGTTTCCAATAGAAACGGGAATTTTTATATTTAGTGTAATCTGAAATCAAAAATCGTTAATCAGTAATCTAAATTCATTATCTCAAAACCACATCCTTCACCACGTCACGTCGTAGTTCCTCATTAATCATCGCCACAATTTTAGATTTCCCATGACTTAATTCTTCCCGCAAAACAGACGAAGTCAACTCAACATACAACGTACTCCCTTTCAAAACCACATTGTTCGTATAACTGTTCACACCATTACCCATCAAGTTTTTCCAAGCATCTTTCACGTCAATTTGGTCCATTCCGGGTTGCAGTTTATTCACCTGGATAATTTGTTTCAAAACATCCCCTATAGTACTTTGATTATTTAGTCGTTTTGCCATCGCCCAGTAAATTTATTGATGTTGCTTTTTTGTAATGATATTCAACTTTTTCCTTGTTCAACAGCACTAATTCTTCCGCTGAAACAGCAATTAATTCCTCACTCCACTTCATATAAGGCGTAGAATAGTCTAAGAATACTTTGTCATCCGCAAATCGAACGGTTACGTTTTCATACGTATCGTTCACCACAAACGTACCGTCTAATTGCGGCATCACTTTCTTCCGAATCCCTATATTATTCTTTATTTCGAAATAATCATACACCTCATTCATCCCGTATTCTTTGTCCTTTATGGAATCAAAAACTACCTTCTCCACTTCCCAATATCCATTTATTTTTGAAATATCTTCTGGCTTTACCTTTTGCTGACAAGCCACAAAAAGAAATGCCAAAAATAGAATGCTAACTGTTTTTTTCATAATACTAATTTTTTTTAGGAGCTGTTTCCTGCTTTACGCTTCAATCTTTTTATCCGCTGAAAAAGCGGCTAAAAAGGATTTACGCTGCAATCAGGGCTAGGGAATTTGTGATTAATCGCGTTTATTCTAGATACAAAGTTACTCTTATTAACTTCAAAGAAAACAAAAATTTCAGAAACACTTTAAACTATTTTCTATATTTTTGGTGGTAAAGGAATTAGAACTAAATCAGTAGCAAGATGTCAAAAATAATCTACAGTCTCTTCATTGTATTATTGTGCAGCAGCTGCAGTACTGAAACCACGGAACCAATTCCTACTCCACCAACAACTGAAAACCTTTATTTCCCACCTTTAACTGGCACCACTTGGGAAACAAAATCAATTGCAAGTTTAGGTTGGAAACAAACCGCTGTGCAACCGCTACTAGATTATTTAGAACTCAAAAAGTCTAAATCTTTCATCATTCTTGTCAACGGAAGAATCGTAATGGAAAATTATTTTAACGGTCATGATGCCAATGCTTTTTGGTATTGGGCAAGCGCCGGAAAAACACTAACCTCAACTGTAACAGGAATAGCACAACAAGAAAACCTCATCAACATCAATACTAAAGTTTCACAATACATAGGAACCGGTTGGACGAGTTTGCCTTTAGCCAAAGAAAATTTGATTACAAGCAAACACCTACTCAACATGACTTCCGGATTAGATGACAGTACAGATGATGTTGATCCAGCAAGTCTAAAATACAAAGCCGATGCAGGAACGCGTTGGGCGTATCATAATGTATATGTGAAATTACAAGATGTGATCGCACAAGCCAGCGGACAAACTTGGAATACCTATTTCAATACCAAATTGAAAGATAAGATAGGAATGGATGGCGCCTGGTTTCAATTAGGCAACAATTCCGTTTATGGAAGTAATTCACGTTCCATGGCGCGTTTTGGACTTTTAATCTACAACAAAGGAAAATGGGAAAGTAACACGATAGTGAATGAAAACTTTTTAAAGGAAGCTACAAATACTTCACAAACAATCAATCTAGGATACGGCTATTTATGGTGGTTGAATGGAAAATCAAGTTATCATTTACCACAAAGCCAACTGCAGTTTAATGGAAGCCTAATACCAACAGCACCAGCCGATATGTACATGGGATTGGGTAAAAATGATCAAAAAATATATGTAGTTCCAAGCAAGAAAATGGTCGTTATCAGAATGGGAGATGTTGCAAATCCAGATAATCCAACTTTTGCTTTATCCGATTTTGATGCCGTTTTATGGCAAAAAATAAGTGCTTTGTATCAATAAAATTACTTGGTTTTCAAACGTCTCATAAAACCCAAAACAAAGAAAACCAAACCTATTATCAACAAGAAATAATAAAAACCAAGACTTTTATCTCGGACAAGGTTTGCCAATATAAAAGAAATGACACTCACTAAATAAAGATACATGGGAGGTGTATTTTTTAAAGAAGAAAAATCCATCCTAATTATTATTTAAAAAAACTATCTACAAACTCATACTTATTAAACACCTGAAGATCCTCAATTCCTTCTCCAACACCAATATATTTTACTGGAATTTTAAATTGATCTGAGATTCCTATAACAACCCCACCTTTGGCAGTTCCGTCTAATTTTGTAACAGCTAAACAAGTAACCTCAGTAGCTGCTGTAAATTGTTTCGCTTGTTCAAAAGCATTCTGACCAGTTGATCCATCCAAAACTAATAACACATCGTGTGGTGCATCACCAACGACTTTTTGCATTACTCGTTTTACTTTGGTCAACTCGTTCATTAAGTTAATCTTATTATGCAATCGACCTGCCGTATCAATAATAACGATATCCGCATTTTGAGCAACAGCAGATTGTAAGGTATCAAAAGCTACCGAAGCCGGATCACTTCCCATATCTTGACGTACAATAGGAACACCTACACGATCCGCCCATATTTGCAACTGATCGATGGCAGCAGCCCGAAAAGTATCGGCAGCACCCAAAACAACATTATAACCTTGTTTTTTAAACTGGTACGCTAACTTCCCAATAGTAGTTGTTTTTCCAACACCATTAACTCCAACCACCATTAAAACATACGGTTTCGTCTGAATTGGAATTACAAATTCAGTACCCTCACCAGAATTGGTCTCTGATAATAAAGCAGCAATCTCTTCTCTAAGAATTTGATTAAGCTCCTCTACACCAAGATATTTATCTGAAGCAACACGATTTTCGATTCTAGTGATTATTTTTAATGTGGTATTTACACCAACATCCGAGGCAACAAGGATTTCCTCTAAATTATCTAAAACTTCATCATCCACTTTTGACTTCCCGGCTACCGCTTTAGTTAGCTTCGAAAAGAAATTTGTTTTTGATTTTTCAAGACCTTTATCTAATGTTTGCTTTGCCTCTTCGCTAAAGCTCGGGTCTTTTTTCTCTGATGAAAATATTCTTTTGAAAAAACTCATTGTATAAATAGTATTAAGAATGAAGTATTTAAGTCCAAAGAACCAATACGTTTTCTAATGGTAAATATAGAAAATAAAAAAGCTACTTCCGAATGAAAGTAGCTTTTCTATATAATGCTCATTGAATATTATTTCTTTTTCAAGAATTCATCAACTGATTCTGGTGTCATTATAGATTCTACGAATGTATATGCACCTGTTTTAGGAGATTTCACCATTTTGATGGCTTTTGATAATCTCTTAGAAGCTGTCTGTAAGGTTGCTACTGTTTTCTTTGCCATGACTAATAATTATTTAATTTCTTTATGAACAGTTACACGTTTCAAGATTGGATTAAATTTTTTAATCTCTAATCTGTCTGGAGTATTTTTTTTGTTCTTTGTTGTTATGTATCTTGAAGTCCCTGCAACACCTGATGTTTTGTGTTCAGTACATTCTAAAATTACCTGGATTCTATTACCTTTCTTTGCCATCTTGCTATTTTTTTATTTTGGAAGGGATTATTTAATAAATCCTTCTGCCTTCGCTTTTTTCAAAACTGCAGCGATTCCATTTTTATTAATTGTTTTTATCGTAGATGCTGCTACTCTAAGAGTAATCCATCTATCTTCTTCTGGAAGATAAAAACGCTTTTTAACTAAGTTCACAGAAAATTTTCTCTTAGTTTTGTTCATAGCGTGAGAAACGTTATTTCCTACCATCGCTCTTTTACCTGTAAGGTCACAAACTCTTGACATTATACTTATCTTTTATCGTTATTCAAAATCAGGGTGCAAAGAAAAGAAAAATAAACCTATTAACCAACATTATTAACGCACATTTTTCAAAATTTCTTTCTGCAACAGCTCTAAACTTTTAATTACTGCTCTATCTATCACTTTTTCACGGGGTTGACCAAAATTAAATTCTTCAACAATTATTTCGCTTGGCGTAGCCAATGCAATAAAAACAGTCCCAATTTCAGCATTAGAGTCCCCTTTTGATGGCCCTGCGTTTCCCGTTGTCGCAATTGCATAATCAGTTTTCATCATCTTTTTAACACTCATAGCCATCGCCGAAACTACTTCCTTACTCACCACAGAATATTCCTTTATGAGACTTTCCGGTATGCCTAAAACATCAATTTTAACCTCCGTTCCGTAGGAAACTACACTCCCTTTAAAATAACTTGAAGCACCAGCAATAGCGGTCAAAACCTGTGCGATTTTACCTCCAGTACAACTTTCAGCTGTTGATAACGTTTTATTTTGTTTTACCAGCATTTTACCCACTACAACCTCTATCGTCTCATCATCGTCAAAACCCACGATAATATCATTGATTAAAAGATCCAGCGACTTTACATTTTCAGCTAGAGCAGCTTCTAATTTTTCTTTGTTAGTCCCCCGTGCCGAAAGTCGCAAACGAACTCTTCCAGGTGCAGGCAAATAGGCCAATTTAATATATTCCGGAAGATTATTTTCCCAATCCTCAATTCGTTCGGCTACTAAACTTTCGCCTTGACCGTAAGTCAGAATAGTTTTATGAATAATATAGGGACGCTCGTATTCCCGAACTACTTTTGGTATAATTTCATGTTCTACTATATATTTCATTTCATAAGGAACTCCTGGTAGCGAAATAAAAACGGTATTTTCCTTTTTCATCCACATTCCTGGCGCTGTACCCACTTTATTGTGCAATACCGTACATTTTGAAGGAACAAGTGCCTGATCTTTATTAATTTGCGATGCTGTTCTGTTCAGCACTCGTTGAATAAGCTCAACTACATGATTTTCTACAGCTTTATCAACAATTAATTCATCTTCAAAATAATCACAAAATGTTTTCTTTGTGACATCATCTTTAGTAGGTCCCAAACCACCCGTGATAATGACTAAATCTACTTTGTTTTGAAGTCCAGCAAACGTATCTAAAATATGCGTTTTATCATCACTTATCGAAATAATTTCATTGATCTCTACGCCAATTTTATCTAACGATTTGGCTATAAAGCCAGAATTAGTATCTACAATTTGGCCTATTAAAATTTCGTCACCAATGGTAACTATGGTTGCTTTCATTTTTCTAATGCTATTTATTTTATACCGTTGTAATCAAAAAGAGAAACATACTATAGTTAGCACATTTCTCTTTTTCTTAAGGAAGTAGTTTACCTGATTTTATTTTTATTAGAGCCCTTTTAAATTTATTCAAAGCGAAAATCTTCTCTCATCTAATTATTAAAACAAGACTAGAATAATCGCAACGAGTAGCCCAACATGCTTTTTCAGTGAATCAAGACGTAATATTACAAATCGAAATCTTTTTTGATCTCTTTGATAGCGTCGTTCACTTGATTTTTCACACTCTTAAAAGTTTCTTTGATGTCTTTCTTTTTCCCTTCGACTTTGGTCCATGCTTCGATTTGAAGAATCTCTTCAAAAGCCACGTTCAAACCCATTAAATCGAGCGTTGGTTTTATCTTGTGCGCATAAGCATAAGCATGCTTGTGGTCTTTCTTTTTTATTCCTTCTTTGATTTGCAGCAAATCTTCTGGAACTTCAGTAACAAACAAAGTTAGAATTTCGTTTACAAATTCTGGATCGTTGTCTGAAAGTGCGTACACTTTTGAAAGGTTGTAATTTATAGCCATTATTTTACTTGTATTCTAAATAGTTGTTGTCCCTCTAAAAATCCTTCTAGTACATCATCGGGTTTTACTGCTGCAACCCCTTCCGGAGTTCCTGTAAAGATAATGTCACCAATTTTTAACGTAAAAAACTGCGAAACATAAGAAATAAGCTCGTCAATTTTCCACAACATAAGACCGGAATTACTCATTTGCACGGTTTTATTATTATTGGTTAATTCAAAAGTAATATTTTCTAATGAACTAAATTGACTTTTAGGCAAAAATTCACCTATAACTGCCGAACCGTCAAATGCTTTGGCTTTCTCCCAAGGCAATCCTTTAGCCTTTAACTTATCTTGCAAATCGCGAGCGGTAAAATCAATTCCGACACTAATTTCGTCATAATATTTATGAGCAAACTTAGGTTCGATGTATTTACCGACTTTACTAATTTTGACTATAATTTCAATTTCATGATGCACCTCTTCTGAAAATTCAGGAATCACAAATGGATGCTGCTTCAACAAAACAGCCGAATCCGGCTTCATAAAAACCACGGGCTCCGTAGGTCTTTCGTTATGCAATTCTTCGATATGATTGGTATAATTTCTACCTATGCAAATAATTTTCATTTCGTGCTTTATTAAATAATGGTGGATTTCAAAATTAGCTAAATTTATTATTCAGTTTTCGAAGTTTGATAGCAGTCAATACTTTTTTAGTATACAAAGGAAAATCAGCATTTTGAATCCAACTAAAATAACCAGGTTCTGTTTCCAGAATTTTATCCACTTTGATTCCTTTATGCTTTCCAAAAGCAAAAATCTCTTCATTATCTTTATCAAAAGCAATCATTCCTGCAAAATCAGCAATCTTCTTTCTTGTCGAAAATTCCGAAAGTAGTTTCATGTCATTTTCCAATTCAGGATAGCGATCCAATTGCGCTTTCAGGATTTCATAGGTTGCCATAGTATCCGCCTCCGCAGAATGCGCATTTTCCAATCCTTTATCACAATAAAATTTTAAAGCTGCAGATAACGTTCGTTCTTCCATTTTATGAAAAATAGTCTGAACATCTACTGATACTTTTCCCTTCATGTCAAAATCTACTCCAGCACGCAATAATTCTTCCGCCAACAACGGAATATCAAACCGATCCGAATTAAATCCAGCCAAATCACTGTCTTTTATCATATTGTAAACTTGCACAGCCAACTCATTAAAAGTAGGTTCATTAGCCACTTTTTCGTCGGTAATTCCATGAACGGCTGTGGTTTGCGCGGGAATTGGAATCGTTGGATTCACTAACCATGTTTTACTTTCTTTATTTCCGTTTGGAAAAACTTTGAATATTGAGATTTCTACAATTCTATCTTTTCCGATATCTATTCCAGTTGTTTCAAGATCGAAAAAGCAAATTGGTTTATTGAGTTTGAGTTCCATTTTTAATTTTTGTGTGATTACAAATATAGAAATTTGGGATTAATTTTGTTTCACCTTTGACCTTTAAAGTTCTAAAAAACATGACAAAAACAAAAAACCCGACCAATTTATAAAAACAAGTCGGGTCTAAAATACTATTATCTATTTTTAAATATCTCTGTTGACGTCAAAAGCTTCTAAATATTCAGCTACGCGTTTTACAAAACTACCTCCTAATGCACCATCTACAACACGATGATCGTAACTGTGCGATAAGAACATTTTTTGGCGAATGCCTATGAAATCACCTTCCGGAGTTTCAATAACTGCTGGCATTTTACGAATAGCTCCCAATGCTAAAATTCCCACTTGTGGTTGATTTAAAATTGGTGTACCAAAAACACTTCCAAAAGTACCTACGTTCGTTACTGTATAAGTACCCCCTTGCGTATCATCTGGTTTTAGTTTTCCAGCTTTAGCACGACCTCCTAAATCGTTTACGGCTTTTGCCATTCCTACAAGGTTCAATTGATCTGCATTTTTAATAACAGGAACAATTAAGTTTCCGTTAGGCAGTGAGGCAGCCATTCCAAGGTTGATGTTTTTCTTTTTGATAATGAAATCACCATCTACAGAAATATTCATTCCCGGAAAATCTTTCAGTGCTTTTGCAACTGCTTCCATGAAAATAGGAGTATACGTCAACTTCTCCCCTTCTCTTTTTTCAAAAGCATTTTTATTTTTTTCTCTCCATCTCACAATGTTCGTTACATCCACTTCAATAAAGGATTGTACGTGCGCAGATGTTTGTACGGAAGCCACCATATAACCCGCAATTAACTTGCGCATTCTATCCATCTCAATGATTTCGTCTCCACCACTTACTGATACTGGAGCCGCTTTTTGCGCAACTGGAGCCGAAACTATTTTTTGAACTGCCACAACCGGAGTCATCACAGCTGGCTGATTCGATCTGTTTTTTACGTAATCTAAAATATCATTTTTAGTTACTCTTCCTTCTTTTCCAGTTCCTGAAATTGCTTCTAACTCTGCAACAGAAACCCCTTCTTCTTTGGCGATATTTTTCACTAAAGGCGACAAGAATTTTTCAGAATCAGAAAAGTCAACTGGAGCGGCAACACTTTCTTTAGCAGCATCAACAGTTTTTGCAACTTCAGCTACGACTGCAGCAGGTACCGCTTCTTTAACGATTGGTACCAAGTCACCGCCTTCGGTTTCGATTATCGCAATAGTCTGACCTACTTGAACCAGATCATCTTTTCCAAACAATTGTTCGACTAAGATTCCCGAAACTTCGCTTGGCACTTCACTGTCTACTTTATCAGTAGCAATTTCAAGTACTGCTTCATCGGCTTCTACTTTGTCTCCAACTTGTTTCAACCAATTTGTAATGGTTGCTTCTGCAACGCTTTCTCCCATTTTAGGAAGTTTTAATTCAAATCTTGCCATATTGTTAACCTAAAAGGTAATTTTGATTTTCAGTTTGCGAAATTACTAAATATTTCAATTATAAATTACATTAAATGCAATTTTTTACTCGATTTTAATAACCTCACCTCTTTCGCTACTATTGTTACTTCCTATTAAAAAATTAGCTTTTTTTGGTATAATTTTAAACGTAAAGCCTGTATTCTTTAAAGATTCAAGAATAGCGATGCTTTCTTTAAATGAAAGGAATTCGTTATCCAGAATAATTTCCACTCGGTCTTTATTTTTAATAGAAGACGAATTTACCATTTTTTCTGTTTTTAAATCGTGAAACGACACTTTTTTTTGCAATACAACGCGGAGCTTATCTGCTAATTTTTCGTTAGATGAAAATAAAAGATAGGAGTTTGGACTGCTTTTTACTTTGGATTTCCCTTGAAACATTTTTACAAAAGAAAAAAATACAATTCCCATTTTCATAAAAACAGAAAAAAATGCGGAGCTGAAACCATCGGAACTAAAATGCTTTTTATAAAAGAAGTTCATGGCCTCTTGAAAACGTTTCATATAAGTCCCATCCTTGATTGTACTTTCGCCTTTGTAGTGAACAACAGTCGTTTCATGGAAATAATAATTGAATTTCCCTTTTTTAGAAATCATGTAGGACAAATCAATATCATCGGAATACATGAAACAATTTTCATCGAATCCACCTACTTCACAATACAACTTTCTTTTCATCAGCATAAAAGCACCCACCAAAATTGCAACTTTTCCAGTTTGATCTTGGTTTAAATGCTGCGCATAATAACTCCCAAAAAGTGGTGATTTAGTAAACAATCGATACAATCCAGTGATTTTGGTAAAAGCCACCCAAGGCGTTGGAACACCCCGCTTACTTTCACGCAGAAAATTGCCAGTTCCATCAATCAGTTTACAACCTATAATTCCTAAATTAGATTGTTTATTGGCAAAAGCCAAGACTTTTACAAACGTGTCTTCGGCAACAACGGTGTCAGGATTGAGAATGCAAATATATTTCCCACACGCTTCAGCAACAGCGCTATTATTTGCTTTCGAGAAACCTACATTCTCCTTGTTTTGAATGAGTTTTATGTTTGGGAAGCGTTGCCTCATCATTTGACAACTATCATCCTGCGAATTATTATCGATGACAATAATCTCGCCATCAATGTCTTCTAATGCACTTTGAACGCTTAAAACACATTGTTCGAGAAAATAGCGAACGTTATAATTAAGGATAATAACTGATAATTGCATTTTCAAAGATAGATTTTAAGATGTAAAGCCACAATAATTCCAAAAAAAATACACGCTTTCTATCTATCGTCCAAAATCATCTTGCAAACGAACAATATCATCCTCATCTGAAGGATTTTCAGCATCAGTGTGTTGCCAAATTTCAGCTACAATTCCCCAAGAATCTAAACCTATTAAACGGTGTCGTTCGCCTTTTTCCATTTGGATAAAATTTCCTGGTATCAGTTGCTGAATCTTACCTTCTTCATCAGTCAAACTGGTTTTCACCCCTACAACTCCTGAAACTATCTTCCACAGTTCTGCCCTGCGAAAGTGATATTGCCAAGACAACCGTTTGTGAGGCGCAACTACCAGAATCTTTGGACTTAACTTATTGGTGATTTTAATTGTTTTCAGATCAAGATGCGGAAAAAAAATAGCGGCAAATTCAGGAGCTTGACCTTCATCAATAACAAAAAAACCTCCCCAAGGTCTTGTATCATCTTGTTTTTCAATCGTAAAGTTTTCCTTTTTTAAAGCTGCTACCAGTTGTTCAAAAACAGCTTTTTTTTCTAAAGTATCCGGGATATTAAGATTCATTTTTAGTGTTTTAAAAGTGTAAAAGTGTTGTTTTTAATGAGATGCATGCTACCAAAAGTTTCTACAAATACTAAAATCACTTACTTACCATGTAAATTCTATCGAAAGATTTTTCACTCCTCTTGAGAGGCTCTTCCTTTTTTTTGCCCAAAGTTAAGCATAATTGTGATTTTATTTCCTTCAAAAAACTAGAGAAACAACATTTGTTGGTTATCTATTGCGGTTAATTGACATTTCTGTACCACAAATTGTTTTCCTCTCTGCTAAGTTATAATTCTTTTTTTCGAGAGAAAACGTGCTACTTCAAATTCATGTAAACAAAAATCATTCTTTCTCAATTCCTTCTTTAGTCTGTAAAATCGCTAACTTTTGAAAAATAGAAGGAAGTATTAAACCTAATCTAATTGAAGCATTGAGAAAGACACTCCTATTATTATCGCTACTAACCGCTAGCCTTGCTCAATCCCAAATTTCAGGATGTACGGATCCACTTTCCAAAAATTACAATCCAAAAGCTACCACAAATGATGGTAGTTGTCAATACACTTCGGTGAAAATCAAGCCAAAATATTCTGTAAAATTGAATGCAAGTCTAAAAGAAACTTCTGGTTTAACACAAAGCGATTCGCTTTTTTGGACCATTAATGACGATACTGATACCGTTCTTTATGGCCTTGATGCGACTGGTAGTATTAAAAATAAAATACTGCTTAAAAAAGTATCAAATACAGATTGGGAGGAAATAGCACAAGACAACAACTATTTCTATATTGGTGATTTTGGAAATAATTCCAGCGGAAACAGAAAAGATCTTCACATTTTACGAATAGAGAAAGAAACACTTTTAACACCTGACCAAAAGATTGATACGATTTCGTTTACCTATTCCAATCAAACTAATTTTAATAAAAAAGCGGCTAATACTACAGATTTTGATTGTGAAGCTTTTGTTGTTTCCGATGATAGTATTTATCTGTTTACGAAGCAATGGAAGCACAAAAAAACAAGTGTGTATGCCTTACCAAAAACTCCAGGTACTTACATTGCAAAGTTAAAAGAAACTTATAACACCGAAGGACTAATCACTGGAGCAGCCTATTTACCTGAGAAAAAATTACTTGTTTTATCAGGATATAATAGATTTTTATTTCCTTTTATATACCTTTTATACGATTATAAGACAACTCATTTTTTTTCTGGCAATAAAAGAAAGATCAAAATTGCACTTCCTTTTCATCAAATAGAAGGCATTGCCACTCCAGATGGAATTCATTTTTATTTGACCAATGAAAATTTTGTCAGAAAACCAATAGTCGATGTAACACAGCAATTGCACCAACTGGATTTAAGTCCATTTTTAAGTCATTTTCTTAATCAATAAGTCTTGAAAAGCTTCATATTCAAACAAACTATTCGCAATTAGTCATTTAATAGTTTACTTTTGCCAAAAATTTAGCCTTGTGAATTACTTATCAGTCGAGAATATATCCAAATCTTTTGGGGAAAGAACACTTTTTGAAAACATTTCTTTTGGAATTAACAAAGACCAAAAAATTGCTTTTATAGCCAAAAATGGTTCGGGAAAAACCACTATTATGAGCATTATTAATGGCTTAGACGAGTCGGATACCGGACAAGTGGTGTTGCGAAAAGGCATCAAAATGGCTTTCTTGTCGCAAAACAATAATTTGCAGGAAGAATTGACCATTGAAGAAAGCATTTTTGCCTCTGATAATGAGATTTTGAAAGTTATTGAAGCCTACGAAAAAGCATTAGAAAATCCAGAAGACGAAGAAGCGTATCAAAAAGCTTTTGACGGAATGGACCAACACAATGCGTGGGATTTTGAAACGCAATACAAACAAATTTTGTTCAAATTAAAGTTGGAAGACTTTAAACTGAAAGTAAAAAACCTCTCTGGTGGCCAGAAAAAACGTTTGTCATTAGCTATTATTTTAATCAACCGTCCGGATTTATTAATCTTAGATGAACCTACGAATCACTTAGATTTAGAGATGATTGAATGGTTAGAAACTTATTTTGCCAAAGAAAATATTACGTTGTTTATGGTGACGCACGACCGTTTCTTTTTGGAACGTGTTTGTAACGAAATCATCGAACTCGACAACGGAAAATTATATTCCTACAAAGGAAATTACTCCTATTATTTAGAGAAAAAAGAGGAGCGCATCGCTTCCGAAAATTCGAGTGTCGATAAAGCACAGAATCTTTTTGTGAAGGAATTAGAATGGATGCGCCGTCAGCCAAAAGCGAGAACGACCAAATCAAAATCGCGTCAGGATGATTTTTATGACATCAAGGAAAAAGCACAAAGTCGCCGTCGCGAAAATAAAGTGGAACTTGAAATCAACATGGAACGAATGGGAAGCAAGATTATCGAGCTTCACAAAATCTCCAAGAAATTTGACAACCATGTGATTTTGGATAATTTCAGTTTTGACTTTCAACCGGGAGAACGCATTGGAATTATTGGAAAAAATGGTACAGGAAAATCAACTTTTTTAAATTTATTGACTGGTGGAATTCCGCTTGATGGAGGAAAAGTAGTGATTGGTGAGACCATAAAACTGGGCTATTATACCCAAAGTGGTATTAACCCAAAGCCGGGACAACGCGTTATTGATGTTATTAAGGAATACGGTGAATTTATTCCTTTGATGAAAGGAAGAATGATTTCGGCTTCACAATTGTTAGAGCGCTTTCTTTTTGATGCCAAGAAACAATATGATTTCGTTGACCGATTGAGTGGTGGTGAATTGAAGCGTTTGTACTTGTGTACCGTTTTGATTCAGAATCCAAATTTCTTGATTCTCGATGAGCCTACAAATGATTTGGATATTGTGACTTTGAATGTCTTGGAAAGTTTTCTTTTGGATTACCCTGGATGTTTGGTAGTGGTATCCCATGATCGTTATTTTATGGATAAAATTGTAGATCACTTATTCATTTTTAGAGGAAAAGGTGTTATTGAAGATTTTCCTGGGAATTATTCTGATTTTAGAGCCTATGAAGATAGTGCTGATGTAGCTCAAAAAGAGGAAAACAAAGCTGAGAAAAAAGACTGGAAGCAAAACAACCCAACAGGAAATTTAACTTTCAATGAGCAAAAAGAATACCAAAAGCTTGAAAGAGAAATCAAGGATTTGGAGCTAGATAAAACTAAAATCGAGCAGTTATTCGCCGATGGCAAAGTGGCTGATGCCGATATTGAAAAGAAAGCCAAAGAACTCGAAAATATCATCCACAAAATTGAAGACAAAGAGGAAAGATGGTTTGAATTAAGTGCCAAGATAGAAGAATAGGATTAATATTAAGTTTGCAGTCGCAGTTTGCAGTCGCAGTTTGCAGTGACGTACACAAATACTTTTCGTTTATAAACCCACAACAGAATTTTAATTTTGTTTTATTTTTATGTTTTAGAAATGGGAAGGTTTAGCCAAAGAATCTGACCATACGCAATACGAGCAGTCAATGTATGGTAAAATAAAAAAATACAACTATGAGATGGACAATTTTATTATCGGCAGTACTATTATTCGCATGTAATAAAAAGGAAACTCAGCACCCTACCGTTTTGAATGACAGCCTAATGAACATTCCTGAAACAACTAAATTAGTAAAACCTTCAACACCAGAAAATTCGCTACCCAAACAGTATTCAAATGAACGTTTTAAAGAAGTAACTGTTGAACGCATAGATGAAAACAAATTCCAAGTACGCGGAAAAGGGCAAATCTTTGAGGCAAATTTTAACTGGATTATTGAAGACGGACACGACGAGTTAAAGACGGGTTTTCAGACGACTGATGCGGGAGCTCCCGAGTGGGGCAAATTTGATTTTACAATTACGGTTCAGAAAAAAAGAGAGAATTCTAAATTGATCCTCGTTTTGTTTGAATCAAGCGCTGAGGATGGTAGTCGTCAATATGAATTGCCGATTGTTCTTTTTTAAGTTGAGAAAACTCTCCAACGGATACAGTAATTCAACAGAATTTACGTCTACAAAAGTAGTCCACACAACCCACAACAGAATTATGATTCTGTTGTGGGTTTCGTTTAGTAAGAAATTAACAACAAATTAATATTTACGTTGGTAGCAGCATTGGTTTATCCTATATATTTGGCGATTGAATCCTCTCATACAATTAGCCTCAAAATCATGAAAATACTTTCTATAGCTTACATTACAACCAAAACAAAACAGCAACCTGTACTTACCATGCTAGTTCTAGCTGTTACACTACTTACATTTCAAGGAACACTGGCTCAAAATATTCAAGCAAGAATAATTGACCGCGCAACCAAAGAAAATATTCCATATGCCAATATACAAGTAAGCGCTTTAGAACATCTGGTATCGAACGAAGAAGGATATTTCAATCTTTCAGAAGGTAATAGCAAAGACGAAATAGTGATTACTATTTCCTATTTAGGTTATTTTAGTCAACAATTGACTATTAACCAATTAAAAAAATTAGATTTTGTTGTCGCACTTCAGCCTAGTATTTTTGAACTTAATGATGTCAAAGTTTCAAATGTGAAACCTAACCCTTATGAAATCATGGCCCAGGTTAAAGCAAATTTAAATACCAACCATAAAAATGATGTTCTGCCATCTAAAGATTTCATCTTTTACAGAAAATCTGGACTTTTCAAACCTGCAGTAATCGAAGTAGAAATAAATGAATCCACTGGCTTTTCTAAGCATGCACTGAAAAAAGTAAATAGTGATGTTCAAAAATTTATTAGCAAATTGATTTCTTCACCACCAAAAGACTTCACGGATATTCTAGGCAACTATTACAATAGCACCATAAAAAAAGACGACAAGTATGTACCGGTTACAAAATTAGAAGTTCTAAAAGCAACAATACTTGAAAATGAAGGCAGTAGCACCTCAGCTGATGAATTGAAAAAACTAGCGATAAATACTATCCTACAACATCTTGATTCTACTAAATACTATCGTGCTAAAAGTGGTCTTTTTGGCTCTCGTGATACTATTTCACTTCGAAAAGACTTCAACAAGAAAAAAACAAAAAATAAAAACACTAGCACGCAGATACTAGCTACAAAAAATAACCTCAATACCTTTTTGACCGAAAATAATTTACTAAACACCAGTTCGTTCAACTTTATTTATAACCCAGAATGGTATGAATATCAGTATGAAGGATTGTCTTATATGGATGGTACTGAAGCTGCTTATGTCTTAACATTTAAACCTAAAAAGAGCAAGGCAAAATATATTGGCAAATTATATATTTCTGACTCTGACTATGGGGTACTAAGAGTCACTTATGATTTAGATGCTGGCGAAAAATTGAACAATGTGAATTTGAAATTAATTCTTGGAATAAAAGCTGCAGACAATAAAAGAAAAGGAACTTTAATGTACCGAAAAAAAATCCATGGAAAAGGCTATTATTTGCAATATGCCAATATCGAAAAAGGACAATATTTTTATGTAAACCGTCCGTTGAAGTTTATTGAACTCACCAGCGAGGAAAAAGATATTTTCTCTCTTGACATTAAGATTGAGGGTAACACAAGTAGTAAAATGGAGTATTTAAATATGTCCCATACTATTATAACTCCTTCTGAACTTCAAAAAGTAACAGAAGCCGACTTTAAATTCACAAAAATTAAGTCATACGACCCTAAAATCTGGAAAGATTATAATGCTATCGAACCTCTTTCAGAAATGAAGCGTTTTAAAACTATGGAGTAAAGCAAAAGTTAAATTTGTTATACTGTATATTTTAGTTCTGAATAAAAAAAAACTTATTTTTATAAAATAATTTAATCAATACTATTTACATAGATCGTCACTAAATTCCTTAAAATCAAACCATTTATCACACCATAATTCAATAAAAAACCACAGCAAAATCCTGTTCTGCTGTGGTTTATTTTTTATTTATATGATTTTTTAATTCCCTTTTCGGGTGTTAGAGGGTTTTCTACCAAGGAATAGGATTGTAATCCTTCAAAAACTTCCCACACCAATGTTTTCCGGTATTGATTCCATCAAACAACGGATCCATCACGCGTGCCGCACCATCTACAATATCTAATGGCGGTTGAAAATCTTCTTCTTCCTGTTTTCTTTTGGCTAGTTCAGCTGGATCTTCATCAGTCACCCAACCGGTATCCACGGCATTCATGAAAATTCCGGCTTTCGCCAAATCTCCTGCTGCAGTGTGTGTCAGCATATTCAGAGCCGCTTTAGCCATATTGGTATGCGGATGACGGGCTTCTTTAAAAAAACGATGAAACTTACCCTCCATTGCTGAAACATTGATGATGTGTTTTTTTCCTGTATTGTCTTTTTTCATCACTTCCGAAAGACGGTTACACAATACAAAAGGCGCCACGGAGTTAACGAGCTGCACTTCGATCATTTCGGTAGTTTCGATTTGGCCTAGTTTCAATCTCCAACTATTGGTTTTGCGCAAATCGACTTGCTGCAAATCGGCATCAAGCTCTCCCTCTGGAAAAACTTCAGTCGCCACCAATGCATTATCAAACGAATATGGAATTTGAGATAATTTGGCGGAAGCCCGCAAACCAATTCCTGGCTCTGGTCCGTGCCAAGTCACTGGCATATTTTGATTGGACGAAATCCCCGTGGTTAACACTTTTAGTTCCTCTAAACAATCCGTATGATCTAACAATAATTCTTGCGCTTGTTTAGGCAAAGATGCGATTTGACGTTCTTCGTTTTCCATCAAATGTGCATAAAATCCTGCTGGACGCCGAACCGTTTGCGCCGCATTATTAATCAGTATATCCAATCGTTCGTATTTTTGCTCAATAAAATTGCAGAAAATTTCCACGCTAGGAATGTGTCGCAAATCCAATCCATGAATTTTCAAACGATGTCCCCAATCTGCAAAATCATCTTCTTTAGAAAATCGCAAAGCAGAATCCACCGGAAAACGAGTCGTAGCAATAACAGTAGCTCCACCGCGCAACAACATCAACGTAATATGATACCCAATTTTCAAACGCGAACCTGTGATAACGGCAACTTGCCCTTTTACATCAGCTGTTTGAAACCGTTTGGCATAATTAAAATCACCACAATCGGTACACATCGTATCATAAAAGTGGTGCATTTTAGTAAACTCGGTTTTACAAACGTAACAATTACGGGGAGTTTCCAGTTCTAATTGTTCTTTGGTGTTGAGTTCATTAAAAGCCAATAGTTTTGGCGCCACAAAAATACTAGCTTCTCGAGCATATCGGATTCCTGTCTCTTTTCGGGCGGTTCTATCTTGCTTTTCTTTTTTGCGTTTAGCGACTAATTTTCCGTCTTTTTTTCTACGGGAAAGCTCTTCTCGATCGGGTCTAGAAAACTGACCTGCCGCTTTGATTAATGCCGTTCGTTGATCTTTTGGAATCTCAAAAATTTGGTCGGTATCGGAATTTAATTGTGCTAAAATGGCGATACATTTCTCTATTTCGTCTGAAGTTATGGTCGTTTTATGTTCTATTTGTTCAATCATTATTGTGAAAAATGGGTAATTAGTACGGTACAAATTCCAAGGGCGCAAATATAGCCTTTTTAAAGTCGGAAAGTTTCAAAGTCAAAACGCTATTTCACAGAGATCCTCAAAGGAAACGCAGAGACTCGCAAAGTTTAGTTTATTGATTTTCATATTTCAATAAATCTCCGCGTATCTTTGCGTTTTTGCTTTGTGTACTCCGTTAAAGAAAATAACTCTCGCAAAGATTCTCAAAGGAAACACAGAGACTCGCAAAGTTTAGTTTTTTGATTTTCATATTTCAATAAATCTCCGTGTATCTTTGCGTTTTTGCTTTGTGCAACTTTGTGAAATAAAAAACTCTGGCAAAGATTCTCAAAGGAAACGCAAAGACTCACAAAATTTAGTTTTTTGATTTTCAAATTTTAATAAATCTCCGTGTATCTTTGCGTTTTCACTTTGTGCAACTCTGTGAAATAAAAAACTCTCGCAAAGATTCTCAAAGGAAACGCAGAGACTCGCAAAGTTTATTTTTTGATTTTCAAATTTTAATCAATCTCCGTGTATCTTTGTGTTTTTGCTTTGCGAATCTTTGCGTTACAATAACTATGCTATTTCAAATAAAATCGTATTTACAATTCCTATGGCACTCAAAAAATGAGCATGCCGTCCATTCTCCGTTTGTGTTTTGTTTACTGACGAAATGTTTCTATGATAAAAAATCTAAACCACAATACGCTGTTTTAAAAAAGTATCGAAACTCGCTTTTAGCAAACAATACTACTATTAAAGTCACTGATTTTGGTGCGGGTTCGAAAGTTTTCAAATCCAATACAAGAGTTATTTCTAAGATTGCAAAAACAGCAGGAATTTCCTCGAAGCGAGCCGAATTATTATTTAGAATCACCCATTATTTTCAGCCTGACTCTATTTTAGAAATTGGAACTTCGTTAGGATTAGCGACTGCTGCGCTTTCATTAGGAAATTTAAAAGCAAAAATAACAACGCTAGAAGGCTGCCCGGAAACAGCAAAAATTGCTCAATTGCAATTGCAAACATTCAATTATAACAATGTAGCATCTATAGTAACAACGTTTAATTCTTATTTAGAGAAACGGAATTCATCTGTGAATACTCCAACTGAACATTCGGGACTAAACACGGAACACTTTTCCTTAATTTACTTTGATGGAAATCATTCCAAAAAAGCAACCTTGGAGTATTTTGAGTTATTACTTTCAACCGTGACAAATGAAACCATTTGGATATTCGATGACATTCATTGGTCACTAGAGATGGAACAAGCTTGGAAAAGTATTAAAAGTCACCCACAAGTTACGGTCACTATAGACACATTCCAGTGGGGATTGGTATTTTTTAGAAGAGAACAGCCCAAAGAACATTTTGTGATTCGGGTTTAAACAAAAAAAATGACAGCCATCACTGACTGTCATTCTTAAGTTGAATTAATTATTCCTTATTCTTTAGCTCTCTGCATTTCTCCTGATTTAGCTCCCATTCTGTTCAATGTATACATTGGTGCAAATTTCACTTTTAAACCAGCAATTTTTCTATTGTCTTCAGCTGAAAGTCCTTCTTTTTCAACAGTATTTTTTCTACTGTCTAGTGCTTCATACATCAATTTGATTTCATCCCAGTCTTCACGAGAATATTTATCTTTGTTATCCTCAACGGTATGAACAAACTGTTGGTATACATTGTGAATGTTAGCAGCATTCACCCAATTAAAGTTCATATCCTCGCCCATTTTACCTTCACCAAACAAAGTATTCCTCATTTGCTGTTTGTTATTAGGTGCAGTAGCAATTGCGGCAGCTGCAGCCATTTTTTGAGCTTCCACCTCAGCTTTCAAAGCTTCATATTTTGCTCTACTTGCATCAAGTCGGGCTTGTGCATCTGCATTATCTTTAATATCAGCAATCGCCATTTCAGCCTCTCCAGCTCTTAATTCGTATGATGCTTCTATTCCGTCCCAGTTTCCTGCTACATCTGCTGCTGCAACATTGCCTAATGAATCTACATACATCACATAACTATCCACTTTTTTTTCTGCTTGCTCCGCTTTTTCATCTTTACAAGATGTAAATCCGATAGCGATTACCGCTAATCCTAATGCTAATTTTGTATTTTTCATAATTTAAGATTTGTTTAATTATTACTAAACAAAAGTAAATAACATTGCTCTATATTCAACAAACAACAAAAAATTATATAAAAAATGAATATAATTGTGAAATAAAAAAGATAAAAGTGTGAATTATACAAAACGAGACTAGAATTGTGTAAAACTTTAAATTTGGATAATGCTTATCAATAATCTCAAAAAACAGCTTAAATGAAAAACTATTACAAATAACCTGTTGGGTACAATTATGCAAAACGGCTGTTCGAATGTTTTTTGTGAAGTAAAACGAAACAAAACTTCTCGATACGCTCTGCTACTCGAAGTAACGTGTATCGAGAACCGTTTTTAATGAAATTTTCTTTATCCTGAGTTTTTATCGAAGGACTACATACATTTTTCTACCGAAAAATACTCGAACTGACGAAAAATTACCATCAAAAACTAATTACACCCAACGCGTTAAAAACAACAAAATAATACAGGATCTAGATTTCAGTGGTTGCAGACTGTAACAAATTAAAAAAACAACTACTTATTAGTAATTCAAAAGTTTTTGTACTTTTAAACTCTAAATTAATAGCAACCCGAGCACCGTCAAAGGTTAAAAATCATACATTCTAATGGCAAACCCGCTAATAAAAATAACCAATATCAAAAGAGATTTTGTTCTTGGAAATGAAATCGTTTATGTTCTTAAAGGCATTGATTTAGAAATAAACAAAGGAGAATATGTAGCATTAATGGGACCTTCAGGATCTGGAAAGTCTACCTTAATGAATTTATTAGGCTGTTTAGACACTCCTACTTCCGGAACCTATATATTGAACGGAAAGGATGTAAGCCAGATGAAAGACGATGAATTAGCCGAAATTCGAAACAAAGAAATTGGATTTGTTTTCCAGACTTTCAACCTTTTACCGCGAACAACTGCATTAGACAATGTGGCCTTACCCATGATTTATGCTGGATTTTCTAAATCAGATAGAAACAAACGTGCCTCCGAAGTATTGGATCAAGTAAATCTTTCAGACCGAATGGATCACCAACCCAACCAACTTTCAGGAGGGCAACGCCAGCGTGTAGCCATCGCTAGAGCATTGGTCAACAAACCTTCTATTATCCTTGCAGATGAACCTACTGGTAACTTAGACAGCAAAACGTCATTAGAAATCATGAAACTTTTTGGAGACATCCACGCCAATGGAAATACCGTAATTCTAGTAACGCACGAGGAAGAAATCGCAGCTTATGCCAACCGCGTCATTCGTTTGCGTGATGGACTCATAGAAAGCGACATTTCTAAATAGTTTTTTTAGGAGCTTATCCGGCTATCCGCTACAATCTTTTCTAAAACCTTTCAGCCCTCAAAAGGCTGGAAGCTTTTAGAAAAGGATTTCCACTATTATCCGGGCTAGGAAATCCAAATTACAATTGCGTTTACTACTACCAAACATCACTTAAAAAAATGAAAATCGCCCTATTAACCTGCGAAAAACTTCCTGATTTAAATCCCGAAGACCAAAAAATAATTCCAGCACTCGCCAAACACAATATAGAATCTACTGCTGTTATTTGGAACGACAAAAATATCAATTGGACTGATTACGACTATTTAATTTTTCGCAATACTTGGGATTATTTCGAGAAAGAAACCGAGTTTAAACTTTGGCTGGACCACATAGAAAAATTAGGAATCAAAACACTGAATCCTATCAAGGTGATTAAGCAAAACATCCATAAGTTTTATTTGTGCGAAATGGAGCAGCAAGGAATTACAATTTTGCCAACCGTTTTCATTGACAAGACAGAACATCTCGATCTTGGGGAACTGATTCCTGCGCATTGGAAAAAAGCGGTAATAAAACCTGCATTTTCGGCAGGATCGTATCTAACCGAAGTTTTTGATGTATCAAATAGTACAGAAATAGACCAACAATATGCCGCCATTGCTGTAGAAAAAGAATTACTGGTGCAGGAATTCATGCCTCAAATTCAAACATTAGGCGAAACTTCCTTTATCTTTTTCAACAAAAAATTCTCTCATGCAGTCAACAAAAAACCGGTGGATGGCGATTTTAGGGTTCAATCGCTTTTTGGAGGAATCTATACGTTAGTACATCCAAGTCAAGACTTGATTCAAAAAGCACAAAAAATAGTCGATACCTTTAAAGAAGATTTGCTATATGCTCGCGTCGACGGTATTTTAATAGACCAAGAACTTTACCTTATGGAAGTGGAATGTATTGAACCCGATCTGTATTTCAATCTAAGTGAAAATTCATTGGAGCGATTTGTTAACTCAATTGTAGAATTAATACAGTAATTTTGTTTTCAAATCAAGGTAAACACTTTTAACCTTTTTAGACTTAAAAAGTTAAACCATTAAAAAAATTAAGGCTTAATTAACTTAATGTCTTAATGGTTTAAAAAAACTATTTTTTAAAGTTTCAAAAGCGTTTGCCCTAGTTTTAAACAAGCAAAATATAAAACCTGAGATCAAAATGAAAGTATATACAAAAACCGGAGACAAAGGAACCACAGCACTTTTTGGTGGAACCAGAGTCCCAAAAGACCACGCCCGAATAGAAAGCTACGGAACCGTAGACGAATTGAATTCACACATTGGTTTAATTCGCGACCAAGAGATGAATGCACATTACAAAGAAATCCTAGTCGAGATTCAAGATCGACTTTTTACGGTTGGCGCCATATTGGCAACTCCACCCGAAAAAGAAGTGAAGAAAAACGGAGAACTGCGTTTGAAGAAATTAGGAATTATTGAATCCGATATTGAATTGTTGGAAAATGAAATAGATGCCATGGAAGAAGCGCTTCCACCAATGACTCATTTTGTGCTTCCAGGTGGACATACTACTGTGTCATATTGTCATATAGCGCGTTGTGTTTGTCGCAGAGCAGAGCGTTTAGCAGTCCATTTAAGCCATAATGAACCTGTAGCAGAGATCGCTATTAAGTACCTAAACCGACTTTCTGACTACCTTTTTGTGTTGGCACGAAAGTTGTCTCATGACCTGAACGCTGACGAAGTGAAATGGATTCCCAGAAATTAGTATTCAGTTTGCAGTGCTCAGTATTCAGTACGAAAACTTTAAACTTCAAACGGGAAACTTTAAACTAAATAAAACGTTCTTAACTTTAACTAAAAATAAATGATTTTTTACTTGTATTTTTCAGTAAAAAATTTATTTTTGCACAAAACTAAATCGACAACAGATGTATTGGACATTAGAATTAGCATCCTATCTAAGTGATGCACCGTGGCCTGCTAACAAAGACGAACTTATTGACTACGCTATTAGAGCAGGCGCTCCATTAGAAGTAGTAGAAAACCTTCAATCTATAGAGGATGAAGGCGAGATATATGAATCAATGGAAGAAATATGGCCAGATTATCCAACAGACGAAGATTATCTTTGGAATGAGGATGAATATTAAAAGGTAAACCAATAAAAAAGTCTCAAAAGAGGCTTTTTTTTGGTTTAAATTTATAAAATTACACAATTAGAAATAAAAAAATATCATGAGTTTCATAAACAGTATTATTAAAGTCTTTGTTGGCGATAAGTCACAAAAAGATGTCAAAGCTTTACAACCTTATCTCAACAAAATAAAAACTTTCGAGGAACCACTCAAGGTATTATCCCATGATGAACTTAGAGGGAGAACGAACTTTTTTAAAGACAAAATAAAACAAGCTCGTTCAGAAAAAGATGCTAAAATCACAGCTCTGAAACAAGAAGTGGAGAACATCATTGATATTGACAAAAGAGAAGATATTTACGTAGCCATTGACGCTCTTGAAAAAGAAGCGTACGACATATCAGAAAAAACTTTGATGGATATTCTTCCAGAAGCTTTTGCTGTAGTTAAAGAAACAGCGAGACGTTTCAAAGACAATACCGCCATTGTTGTAACTGCTACCCCAAAAGATCGTGAACTTTCTGCTACTAAAAGCTATATAACTTTAGACGGAGACACTTCCATCTGGGCAAATTCTTGGAGTGCTGCAGGAAAAGAAATTACGTGGGATATGATTCACTATGACGTACAGTTAATAGGTGGAATGGTGTTGCACGAAGGAAAAGTAGCCGAGATGCAAACCGGTGAAGGAAAAACATTAGTAGCCACTTTACCGCTTTATTTGAATGCTTTGACTGGAAACGGAGTACATCTTGTAACAGTGAATGATTATTTGGCTAAAAGAGATAGCACTTGGAAAGCGCCATTATTCGAATTTCACGGGATGACTGTGGAATGTATTGACAATTACCAACCCAGCTCAGAAGGTAGAAAAAAAGCTTACGACGCGGACATTACGTACGGAACCAATAATGAATTTGGTTTTGACTACTTGAGAGACAATATGGCACACTCGCCAGAAGATTTGGTACAAAGAAAACACAATTTCGCCATTGTCGATGAAGTCGATTCGGTTTTGATAGATGATGCCAGAACCCCATTGATTATCTCAGGTCCAGTCCCACAAGGAGATCGTCATGAATTCATGGAAATGAAACCAAAAATCGAAAATCTAGTAGCGCTTCAACGTCAGCTAGCCAACGGTTTTTTATCTGAAGCTAAAAAATTAATCAAAGAAGGAAATACTAAAGAAGGTGGTTTCCAATTGTTAAGAGCCTACAGAGCATTACCGAAAAACAAAGCATTGATCAAGTTTTTAAGTGAAGAAGGAATTAGACAATTGCTTCAAAAAACAGAAAATCAATACATGCAGGATAACAAAAGAGACATGCACAAGATCGATGAGGCCTTGTATTTTGTTATCGAAGAAAAAAACAATCAAGTTGAGTTGTCAGACAACGGAATCAAATACCTTTCTGGCGATACTGATTCAGATTTTTTCGTTCTTCCAGACATTGGAACTGAAATTGCAGCTATCGAAAAGAAAAAATTAGATAAAGACACTGAAGCCGAAGAAAAAGAACAATTATTTCAAGATTTTGGTGTAAAAAGTGAGCGCATTCATACGCTGACCCAACTTTTGAAAGCCTACGCTTTATTCGAAAAAGATGTAGAATATGTAATCATGGACAACAAAATCATGATTGTTGATGAGCAAACAGGTCGTATCATGGATGGTCGTCGTTATTCTGACGGATTACACCAAGCGATTGAAGCCAAAGAAAATGTAAAAATTGAAGCCGCTACACAAACATTTGCAACCGTTACATTACAGAATTACTTCAGAATGTACAACAAACTGGGCGGAATGACTGGAACAGCCTCTACTGAAGCAGGTGAGTTATGGACCATATATAAATTGGATGTAGTAGAAATTCCTACGAACAGACCAATGGCCAGATTAGACAAAGAGGATTTTATTTATAAAACGACTCGTGAAAAATTCAATGCCGTTATCGAAGACGTAACGGAATTATCTAAAGCAGGAAGACCGGTTCTTATTGGTACAACATCGGTAGAGATTTCAGAATTATTAAGCCGAATGTTGAAAATGAGAGGCGTTGCACACAATGTCTTGAATGCAAAAATGCACAAACAAGAAGCACAAATTGTAGAGGAAGCCGGAAAACCAGGTGTGGTAACTATTGCAACCAACATGGCTGGACGTGGAACGGATATTAAATTATCTGCCGAAGTAAAAGCCGCTGGTGGATTAGCCATTGTAGGTACAGAACGTCATGATTCGCGTCGTGTCGATCGTCAGTTGCGTGGTCGTGCAGGACGTCAAGGTGATCCGGGAAGTTCTCAGTTTTATGTTTCTCTTGAAGACAACTTGATGCGTTTGTTTGGTTCTGAAAGAGTAGCGAAAGTGATGGACAGAATGGGACTGCAGGAAGGTGAAGTGATTCAGCACTCTATGATGACAAAATCGATCGAGCGTGCTCAGAAAAAAGTAGAAGAAAACAATTTTGGTGTTCGTAAACGTTTATTGGAATACGATGACGTTATGAATGCACAACGTGAAGTGGTGTACAAACGCCGTCGTCACGCCTTGTTTGGAGAGCGTTTGAAATTGGATATTGCCAATATGTTGTACGATACTTGTGAATTGATTGTAGATCAAAACAAAGCAACAAACAACTTCAAAAACTTTGAATTCGAATTAATCCGTTATTTCTCCATCACTTCGCCAGTTACGGAAAGTGAATTCAGTAAACTGAGTGAAATGGAATTGACCGGTAAAATATACAAAGCAACGCTAGAATATTACACCGAGAAAACCGAAAGAAGCGCCAGAGAAGCGTTCCCGATTATCAAAAGCGTTTACGAAGATAAAAACAACCAATTTGAACGTATTGTAGTTCCGTTTACGGATGGAATCAAATCGTTGAATGTGGTTACTGATTTGAAAAGAGCATACGAAACTGCAGGTGCGCAATTGGTTGCTGATTTCGAGAAAAACATCACTTTAGCAATTGTTGATGAAGCTTGGAAAAAACACTTGCGTAAAATGGATGAGTTGAAACAATCCGTTCAGCTTGCCGTTCACGAACAAAAAGATCCATTGCTTATTTACAAACTGGAAGCCTTCAATTTGTTTAGAGCCATGATTGACAATGTGAACAAAGAAGTGATTTCATTCTTGTTCAAAGGCGATTTACCCGCTCAAGAAAACCAACAAATTCAAGAAGCAATTGATGTAACGCCAAAAGAAGATTACACCACTTCCAAAGATGAAATTGTGAGTAGCGAAGCGGCCAATCGTGAAGCTGGCGAAACACAACAAAAACAAGTTACCGAAACGATTACGAGAGATATGCCAAAAATCAATCGCAATGATAATGTTACGATTCAAAACGTGGCCAACGGACAAACACAAGAAATGAAATACAAAAAAGCCGAGAGCCTCATCGCTTCAGGACAATGGGTTATTGTTAACTAATAACCGTTTCAAATCTTTACTATTACATTCCCCAATCACGAAAGTAGTTGGGGATTTTTTTATCCTGAATACATTTCAGGATCTCATTTCAGGATTGATCCTCAATTCATTTTAAGGAGCAATTCCCGCCATACGCTGCAAGCTATTTGGTTTCAAACTCTTTTCTAGCTGCTGTCAGGAGCTTCTCCCGAAGTGTCGGGATTCGCTCTGCCACCACCAGAAAAAAGTAATTGGCTACCTGCATGCGTTTTTCGCTGCGGTCAGGGCTAGGGTTTTGCGTTGATTAGTTCGTTTAGGGTTATACAAACGTTATCGAAAAAAAGGCAAAAAGACTATTTAATGAATTGTACTACATTTATTATTTATATATTTGTAAATAATCCACTACGCGGTAACGTATATACTCGCAATTTGGGGTGGATAAATACTACTACTTAGCGCCAATAAACTAGTTAGCTGTAATACTAAAAAAAATGTACCAAGGAAGTAAATTGAAACTATATAGAGAAGGAAACTTAAAGAGTGTTTTTGGTAATTCGGCAAGTCAGATAGAGAGCCAAATTAATCAAAAATCAGAAGATTATATTCTTAACGTAAGTGAAGTAGAATTTGGCGAGTTTTTAATCCAAACTCATATCATTGATTTTCCAACACTAGATTTTGAGAATGTTTACGTAGAGAGTTACGAAAAAGAAATTCCTGCTGATAGATTTCCTGGGAATTATGATGTACGTAGCGGAGAGATATACAAGAGAGATGTTATAGTTTATCATATACCGTATTCTGGTAACATTTACATACTAAGAAATCAGGGAGTAAGCTCTTTTTCTATGTCAGGTAGTATTGATGTTGGAGTGACTAATGATAGTATAACAACCGAAATAATTAATTTTGATAGCAATCCAGAAAAAATAAAACGTGATTTTGAAGACTGCAAAAGATTTATTTTATCTGATTATGATACTCTAAAGAAAGATTGTGCAAGATTTAATAATGAAGTATTAGCCTTTGCCATAGGAAAGATTAAGGAACGTAAGCAAAAACTTCTTTCAAAAAATAATTTACTTTCTTCTTTAGGGGTTCCTTTAAAAAAGAAAGTTGGTGTTGCAGAAACATTTTCTATTCCAAAACCGGAATTAAGAAAAAAAATAATTATTGAACCGAAAGTGTATGAAAAAGGTTTTAAACCTGAGCCTACGTTATCAAATGAAAATTATTTTGAGATATTAAAAATAATAAACGATGTAGGTAAAAATTTTGAAAGAATGCCATCCACATATTCAGGCAAAGGAGAAGAAGATTTAAGAGACCATATACTTCTAACTCTTGACCCAAACTTCGAATTTGGTAGTGCAAGTGGAGAAACTTTTAATAAAAAAGGAAAAACAGATATTCTTTTGAAATATGATAGTGATGTTGTTTTTATCGCGGAATGTAAATTTTGGACAGGGAAAGGTGGTTACTTATCAACTATTGACCAACTATTGGGTTATCTAACATTTAGAAACTCTAAAACATCATTAATTATGTTTGTGAGAAATAAAGACATGAGTAATGTGATTTCAATTATTAGTGAGGTAACCGAAACACATCCAAATTACATTAGGACAGAAAAGAAAAATGGTGAAACTTGGTGGAATTATATTTTCCACATTAACGAGGATAGAAATCGAGAAATTAGTTTAGGAATTTTAGCATATCACCTTCCTGAATAAAAAGTACTTCAGTTAACGGCTGTTTTGATTTAGCTGGAATTTAGTGGAATTATCGTTTCGAATCAATTTTTCGTTAACCCGAAAGTTGATAGGTTACTAACTTCTAGACATATTAAAGTCGCGACACGTTAGTGAAAAGCATCTGAAAAATCCTGGAAATAAGAAAAATGACAACAATCGAAAATATTGATTTAGACAAGAATAATGTAGAATTTAATAATGCTTCTGAATTTGTGAAGCATACTGACAAACTTATTTATTTAACCGGAAAAGCAGGAACTGGTAAAACAACATTCCTAAAATCTTTAAAAAATAATACAACTAAAAATGCTGTAATCTTGGCTCCAACTGGAGTGGCTGCAATAAATGCTGGAGGCCAAACAATTCATTCTTTTTTTCATTTACCTTTTGGTCCATTTGTAGTAAATGACAAAAGATTAAGATCGAGTAAAGAACTTGGAGATTTAGAAGATACAACTATTTACAGCACTTTTAAATATAAAGAAGAAAAAAAAATAATTATTAAACAGCTCGAACTTCTAATTATTGATGAAATTTCAATGGTAAGATGTGATACACTTGATGTAATTGATAAAATTTTAAGAGTTTTTAGACAAAAACCTTTTTTACCATTTGGAGGTGTTCAAGTTATATTAATTGGAGATACTTTTCAGCTCCCACCTATCGCAGATTTTGCTCAATGGGAAATCTTAAAAAATTATTATGAAAGCCCGTTCTTCTTTAGTTCAAAAGTTGTTATCGAAAACAAACCAGTTTATATTGAACTCAAAAAAATATATAGACAAAAAGAACAAGAGTTTATTGATTTATTAAATAAAATAAGAGTAAATCAAATAAACGATTTAGAGCTTAATGATTTAAACAAAAAATATAATCCAACTTTTTCATCTAATGGAATTAATAATCATATCATTCTATCAACAACTAACGCACAAGTAAACCAAACGAATGCGACAAAATTAGACGAGATAAAAAGTGAAACTAAAATTTTTGAAGGAAAAGTTACAGGAATTTTTCCAAAAGACAGTAAAGGAAGTTTTGTATTACCAACTGAACAAAATTTACATTTGAAAGTTGGTGCTCAAATAATGATTTTAAAAAATGATTCTGGCGAATTTAAAAGATATTTTAATGGAAGAATTGGAAAGGTATTATCGCTCGAAGATGATAAAATTATCGTTGAGTTTTCCGATGAAAGCAAAGTTCAAGTTGAGAAAACATCTTGGAACAATATTCAATATGTTTGGAATAAAGAAAAGCGTAAAATTGAAGAAACAACTATTGGAACTTTCACACAATATCCATTAAGATTAGCTTGGGCAATAACTGTACACAAAAGTCAAGGTTTAACATTTGAACACGTTTATGCAGATTTAGGTAATGCATTTGAAGACGGTCAAGTTTATGTTGCATTAAGCCGTTGTACTTCATTAAGTGGACTTGTATTAAAAAGCCAAATTCCAAGAAATAAAATTAGAACAAATAATAATGTTATTGAATTCGCTAAAACAGAAACTCCAAGTACTTTAATCGTTCAAGAATTAAATTCTGGAAAAGCTGATTATTTTTATAGAAGAATTCGTGAAGATATAAAGACATTAAATTTTAACGAAGCATATAACAATTTTATTAAAGCATTAAAATTCAGAAATGACATTGAAACAGAAATATTTAAAAAATATTTTGTAACAACTGCCAGTAAGTTTGTTTCATACAAATCAAAACAACAATTTCTATTTACTGATTATCAAGTAATAAAATCAGAAAAAGAAGAGATTAAAGCAAAACTATTGATAAATGAAAATGAAAACATTGAATTTGAAAGCAAAATAGAAGAACAAAACAGAGGATTAAAAATTTTGTTAGAGAAAACTCGTGATCATGAAAAACTCTTAGAAAATGAATTACACAAAACAAAAAAACTTAATAGCGAAATTATACAATTAAAGAGTGAAAACGAAAAATATAAGTCTGAAAATTTAACTTATAAAACAGAAATACAACATTTAGAAAACAAGAAAAATGAACTAAAAAAGATAAAAGAAACAAAAGTGTTAGAAATAAATCTTTTAAATAAAGAAAACATTAAACTTGAAAATAAAATTTCCAATTTTGAAAATGAAATAATTGGACTTAAAACAAAACAAAATATTTTAGAAGATATTAATAGAAAAAACGAAATTGAAATAGAAAGGCAAAAAAACCTAAAATGGTACCAAAAACTTGTAGGGAAGAAATAATGCCAGCCACTAACCCCGATAGCGCAGTTTTGCAAACTGTGCCCACAACAATAAGCACATAATCTATAGAAAATACTAAATGTGATTGCTTCGTTCCTCGCAATGACTCCGTAATGGGATGTCACAGTTTAAAACTGAAAACTGCTTTTTAACCAAGCAATACACTTGTAAAACCTCTTAAAACTAAAATCAATAACAAACCTTAAAATAAATTACAAAATGAAAAAAATGATTACCATTAGTTCCCTTTTAGTTTCCGCAATGCTTTTGAATAGTTGTGCTTCCGGGTATAAAAAAATAAATCCTGAAACAATAAATTACGCATCCAAAAGTATGGAAAGCAATATTTTACTAGAATACAAATACGATTTGTTAGCAAAAAAATATAAAAAGAAAGAAACTAAAAATAACATCAAACTCATTGCAGTCAAGATTACAAATAACACCGAAAATGAAATTGTTTTGGGAAGAGATTTTAAACTCTCTTATGAAAACGGTAATGAAGTTAGTTTAATTGAAACTGAAAAATTATTTAAAACTATCAAACAAAGTCCAGCTTCCTATTTATGGTACTTACTTTTAGCTCCAGTTCAATTACAATCAGGAACTACAACAACATCAAATGGATTTTATACGGAAACTAAACCTGCAAACACATTTCCAATTGGATTGATAGCAGGTCCAGGATTAGCTACTGGTAATATGATTGCAGCAAGTACAGCAAATAAGAATTTTAAAAATGAATTGATGCAATTTGATCTTAATGGAAAAACAATCAAAAAAGGCGAAACGGTTTATGGTTTAATAGGTTCAAATTCGAATAGCTATGATTCAATTAAAGTAAAGATACAATAACGCCGCTCCGCAAAGTATCTCTGAAAACAAATAAATTTCTAGCAAAAGCTGCGCAAATGTCTCTGACTTTGCGCAATTTTAGAACTTGATAGGAAAACTAAAACATCATAAAGTCTCTGACTTTCATCAATCCCAATAACGCGGATTTACAATCCGTGCCCACAACAATAAGCATTTAAACTAAATGTGACTGCTTCGTTCCTCGCAATGACTCAATAAACCGGATCGACAGGTTTTGCAATCCTTGCCCACAACAATAATCACTTAATCAAAATAAAATGCTAAATTTGATTGCTTCGTTCCTAATAAAACTAACCAACAAATAAAGTTAAATTGCTAAAAATTCTTGACTCAAATCAATTGATTTCCATTCAAAAAACAACTATACTTGTTGCCTGAATAGGCAGCTGTTTTTATTGTATGATTTTACTATTAAACTATGAGCGTTAAAAATTTATTAGCAACGGTAATGATTTGCTTTCTGTGTAATGTAGGTGCTGTAAACGCACAAAATGTTTTTAAAAGATACTTTAATCATCTTGTTAATGATTCCACTGACGTAGCCCAACCTCAACTTTTAATATATCCAACTTTAGCCTACGCTCCTGAAACCACTTGGGAAATTGGTTTAAGCTCGCTTTACGTCTATTATGCCAAACGAGACACTACAAATAGGTTAAGTGAAATTAGCGGATTCACTTTCTTTACGCTTGAAAATCAATATGGTTTATGGTTTGACCACGCTATTTATTCAGATCAAGACAAATTGTTTTTACTGGGGAAATTGCGCTTTCAAAGTTTTCCACTTTTGTATCACGGTATTGGCAACAATTCTCCAAAAGAGTATGCGGCACTTGTCAATGCCAATCAAATTTTGATCAAAGAACGTGTGCTAAAGAAAGTAGCGAAAAATTTATTTTTAGGTTTGGAGGTAGAATATCAAAGTCTGTCCGGTGTTGATTTTGTTTTAGAAGATGCTAATAATGGTACTTTTCAATTTCCTTTAGGTGCTAATGGATCTAATAATTTAGGTTTGGGTGCAGGAATAGTGCTAGATAACAGGCATAATGTTTTAAATGTCCGAGATGGTTTTTATTCTGAGTTGGCTTTTTTGCATTCCAATCCAACTTGGGCAAGCACTTATAAATTTTCTTCTGTTTATTCAGATACCCGTATTTATAAACCCATTGGTAAAAACAATGTTTTAGCAGCGCAAGTTTTGGGGCAGTTTAATTTTGGAGATGTGCCATTCAATCAATTGGCACAACTTGGGGGCGAAAGTATAATGCGTGGCTACTATTACGGAAGGTATAGAGATAAGCACCAACTGGCTACGCAAATTGAGTATCGAATGTTACCGCTTCCTTTAAAATTTACCAAAAGAATTGGGGCAGCCGTATTTGCAAGTACTGGAACCGTTTTTAATAACACAAATGATTTGAGCGTTCCTAATTTAAAATTCTCTGGTGGTGCGGGTTTACGCTTTTTACTATTTCCAAAAAAAGACATTTGGACCCGAATGGATTATGCAATTACCAAAGAAGGTGGCGGATTCTACTTGTTTATTGGTGAGTCTTTTTAAAATAATCGATCAGCCGTAACCTTGGCCCCTATCGCAATAAATTTTGATTCGTTCCAGCGGCGATACCCAAACACTAAAAAAAATATAAAATGTAGGCACTTCGTTCTTGGGAATGAATTAGTATGTTGGCACTATTTTTTAAATAGAAGAAAAATATTTTTTTGTAATACATTTCAACTACATTTACAGAACAAGAGAGAACATATTTTAATTACCAAAAAAAAACATTATGAAAGAATACAAAGTAGAAAGTTTAATTTATTACTCTAAATTGACTTTAGATTCAAAGCACATTGCTAATGACTCAAAAAAAGAAATTCAGGAAAAACTAGATGAATATGCAGCAAAAGGATATCGATTCACTACATCAACGTCAACAAATTTTGGTTCTGCCATTTATATTCATTTGTATTTTGAAAAAGATATTTAATCAAAGTCAGACAAGAATAGATTTGATTGATTAAAAAATCCATGCTTACAAGTGAGACCATTTCATTGCATGTTAACACTGAAATGGTCTTTTTGGTGTCGTAAAGCAATCGGCTCTTTGTGAATTTGTACAATTTTTAGAACTTGAATTAATTTAAAAAATGAGAAAGCCGCAGACTTTCATCAAAACGCTCAAAATGCTAGTAATTAACAACAACTGAACGTAATGAAAAAAATACACTTCAATCACTTAACCTTTAAAAAATGGACGTCACTTTTAATGGTACTTTCTATCGTTTGTATTCTAATTGGTGGATTTGAAATTTTTGAATTTGAATACAAAAGAACAAATAGAATGTTAGCATCAATAGGTTATTTATGCCAAGCAATATACTACAGTAAAATGTTTTGGTTTAAAAACTATGTTGAATGGAATAAACTGGGAATGAACATCAAATTGAATAGTTTTTTAAGCAAATCAATCACTTTTGAAAATGTCGAAAAATTGGAATTAGACAATAATACATTGAAAATAATACAGAAATCTGGAAGGAACAAAATATTCGAAATTGATGACGTTCCTCGTAATGATTTGGAAAAACTCATAGCAATAATTCAACAAAATAGCGGGATTGAAAGCACCTAGTTTCTAGAAATTGAAAATTGTGGATTAGTGCTCACAAATACAAAAACTTCTTTACCAAAAATTAACATGCGCCACACGCAACCAAAAGCGCTTTTGACTATCTTTAAAAAAAGATTTCGCAAATGAAAAAAATAGTACTTCTCCTGCTGGTTTCATTTTTATTTATTTCCTGTTGGCCAACAACGGAAAACGGTGACTTTACACGACAAGAATACAAACCGGTGATTATTTCCCGCAGTACTCTGGAAAGTTCCATTGCGTTTCAAAATGCGCAGCCCATTATTAAATCGGGAAAAATCTACATCAAGGACAATTTCATGTTTATCAATGATGTGAATAAAGGTTTTCATGTTTATGATTACACAGATCCTACTAAACCTGTCCGTCTCCATTTCATCAAAGCGCCTGGGGCTACTGATTTAGCCATCAAAGGAAATATGGTGTACATCAATCAAGCAGTAGATTTAGTCACTGCCACATTTGATCCTATCACCAAAGTTTTTACGGTTACCAACAGAAACAAAAATGTGTTCCCGCAAAAGCAAGCTCCAAATGGTTTATTTGGCTACACCAAAGAAAATGAAATAATAATCGACTGGACTTTAATCAAGTAACACATGAAAAAAATTATATCCTTCGTATTACTCGTATTTATAATAGGTTGTTCGGACAGTGATAGCGCGCAAAACGGCGATACAGGGCAAGGTGGTTCACTTGCTGTTTTTGCCATAAAAGGAAACTATCTCTACGGCGTTGACCAGATGAAGTTGAATGTATTCTCGCTAATCGATTCTGAAAAGCCGGTGAAAGTCAATGAGATTCCAATAGGTTTTGACATAGAAACCCTGTTTTCATACGGAGATAATCTCTTTATTGGATCCAGAAACGGGATGTTCATCTATTCGATCAGCAATCCTGAAAACCCAACGAAATTATCGAGTGTGCAACACTTTACCGCTTGCGATCCTGTCATTGCGAACAGCACACATTCCTATGTAACCTTGAATTCAAACGCAACTTGCGGCAATAACACTAACGTTTTGCAGATTTATGATACTAAGGATCTTACGAATCCAAAATTAATTCATAGCAGAACACTAACACAACCCAAGGGAATTGGCTTTTACACCACTGATTATCTGTTGGTGTGCGATGATGTTATAAAAATTTTCGACATTAGAAATCCAGTTGAACCTATTTTGGTTCATGCTATTGACAAAAATTGTTTTGATGTAATAGTGCGAGACAACACCTTATTTGCCATTGGCAACAAAGGCGTATACCGCTATAAAATGAATCCAAATGACATCAAAGACATAAAACTAGAGAGTGAAACAACGTTTTAATGTTCCTCAAAATACCGTGCTTCGATTCTTTTAATGTCTTTTATCGAATTTTTGGCCCAAGCCAAACGCTTTTCTAAAATTTCATTTTCGGATAAATGCCAATCAATGTTGGAGTTGCGCAATCGATTCGTTAAGTTTTGAATGATGATTGCTGCTGAAACCGAAATATTCAAACTTTCCGTGAAACCTACCATCGGGATTTTTAGGAAACCATCGGCACGTTTCAAAATTTCTTCGGATAATCCGTCTCTTTCGGTACCAAAAAACAAAGCACTCGGTTTAGAAATATCAAAGTCTTCCATCAAACAATCCTTCTCGTGAGGCGTCGTAGCAATGATTTGGTAGCCTTGATTTTTTAAGGTATCGACACAATTCGCAATGCTATCGAAGGTGTTAATATCTACCCATTTTTGAGCGCCCATGGCAATTTCTTTATCGATACTTTTTCCGTAGCGTTGCTCGATGACATTCAATTCCTGAATTCCGAAGATTTCACAACTGCGCATCACCGCACTTGTATTGTGCATTTGGAAAATATCCTCCACAGCAATTGTAAAATGCTTGGTTCTGTTTTCCAATACTTTTATAAATTTTTCTTTTCGGTTGTCTGTTAAAATGTTTTCAAGAAAAGCGAGGTAATCGATATCAACCATTGGGAATTATTTTTTGCAAAAATAGTAAAAAAGAGTAGCTTTATAACTTCAAATTGAGTTTTGACTTCTCTTCGGTTTATAGTGTTCAACAGTAACGGAATCGTGATTGTTGACGGAATTTGCGTGAGGGATAGAGGCGGTATCCTTTTTTGGGCTTTTTTTGGCCCTAAAAAGATAAAGCCGAAAGCCCGACCCTTGTGGTCACGCCCAAATAAAAAAAATATGAAAAAGAAACTAGTGGTTTTGACAGGAGCCGGAATTAGTGCTGAAAGCGGTATCAAAACCTTTAGAGATAGCGACGGACTTTGGGAAGGGCATAATGTTCAAGATGTGGCCACTCCGGAAGGCTGGCGTAAAAATCCAGCTTTGGTACTTGATTTTTACAATCAAAGACGAAAACAGCTCAAGGAAGTAGAGCCAAATCTTGGACATCAGATTCTTGCCGAATTAGAAAACTATTTTGAAGTGTACATAATCACACAAAATGTAGATGATTTACACGAACGTGCCGGAAGTTCTAATGTTTTGCATTTGCATGGCGAATTATTAAAAGTCCGAAGTAGCAAAAACCCAAATTACATTTTAGATTGGTCAGAGGATTTGAATTTTGGTGATTTCGACGAAAATAATAACCAATTGCGGCCGCATATTGTTTGGTTTGGCGAAGAGGTTCCAGCGCTTGATGAAGCAATAACCATCACTCAAAGTGCGGATTATTTTGCAGTAATTGGAACCTCTTTGCAAGTGTATCCTGCAGCTGGATTAATTGATTACGCGCAACGGGAAACCCCTATTTTTTATATTGATCCAAAACCTATAAAAATTCCAAACCTTAGAAATCCATTGGAGGTCATTCCAGAAGTAGCTTCGAAAGGAGTTGCCTTCTTGAGAGAAAAATTACTTGGTCAATTGCAATGACAACAACAGTTGCAATGGCAAAAAATCAATTATAATTGCAATAAAAATCTAAACTTATAACCCATAACTTGTAACTTATAACTATTTTTGTGCCTTTCGAACAAACAACTAAACAATGACTACTTTAAACGAATTGAATGCTATATCGCCAATCGACGGACGGTACAGAAACAAGACTATTTCTCTGGCTCCATTTTTCTCTGAAGAAGCCTTAATCAAATACCGCGTACTAGTTGAAATTGAATATTTCATTGCTTTGTGCGAAGTGCCTTTGCCACAACTTGCAAACGTAAACCCAAATTTATTTGAAAGTTTACGTGACATTTATAAAAACTTTTCTACTGAAGATGCACTTTGGATTAAAGAAACGGAGAAAGTAACCAACCACGATGTAAAAGCGGTGGAATACTTTATCAAAGATGCATTTGAAAAACTAGGTTTGTCCCAATATAAAGAGTTTATTCACTTTGGATTGACTTCTCAAGATATTAATAATACCGCGATTCCTTTATCTACAAAAGAAGCTTTCGAGAAAGTATACATGCCTTCTTTGATTACTTTGACGTCAAAATTGAAAGATTTAAGTGTGGAATGGCGCGATATTCCAATGCTTGCCCGTACACACGGACAACCCGCTTCTCCAACGCGTTTGGGTAAAGAAATAGGTGTTTTTGTAGAACGTTTAGAGGAGCAAATGCGTTTGTTGTTTAATGTTCCTTTTGCTGCTAAATTTGGTGGAGCAACCGGAAATTACAACGCCCATCATGTGGCGTATCCACAAATTGACTGGAGAAAATTTGGAGGGAAATTTGTAGAAGAAAACCTGGGGTTGCACCACTCCTTCCCTACTACACAAATTGAACATTACGATCATTTCGCTGCCTTTTTTGATGCGTTGAAAAGAATAAATACCATCATTATTGATTTAGACCGAGACATTTGGACGTATGTTTCGATGGAATATTTCAAACAAAAAATCAAAGCAGGAGAAATAGGTTCTTCGGCTATGCCACACAAAGTAAACCCAATTGATTTTGAAAATTCAGAAGGAAATTTAGGAATTGCGAATGCGATTTTCGAACATTTATCAGCTAAGTTACCATTATCAAGATTGCAACGCGATTTGACGGATAGTACCGTTTTGAGAAACATTGGTGTGCCAATAGGACATACAATAATCGCTTTTGAAGCTACTTTGAAAGGATTGAACAAATTATTATTAAACGAACCAAAATTCCACGAGGATTTAGAAAAAAACTGGGCTGTCGTTGCTGAGGCTATTCAGACTATTTTACGTCGGGAAGGATATCCTAATCCGTATGAAGCGTTGAAAGGATTGACTAGAACCAATGAAGCGATTGATAAAAATGCCATTCATGGTTTTATTCAAACCTTAGACGTTTCGGATGCAATTAAAGCCGAATTGATGCAAATCACACCTAGTAATTTCTTAGGAATATAGATTAACAAAATTATTCGATTTTATAAAATCCCGTTGAAAAGGAACAATAAATTCTTTTGAACGGGATTTTTGTTGCTAAAAAAATCATAAAAAGCGGTATTTAGCATTAATTGTGCTTTTAAAATTAAAGTTTTTTTATATCTTACCACAGTACACAAAAACGTAAAAAAAACAACTAAACGCCTATGAATCCCGCAGAAACAGTAGCAACTGTATCACACCACTTGCAACCTTTAATTAGTGATTTAGGATTAATCCTAATGACCGCCGCAGTAGCCGTTTTGTTATTTAAAAAAATCAAGCAACCACTGGTTCTGGGTTATTTAATTGCCGGATTTTTAGCTGGAAATCATTTTGATTTTTTTCCTTCAGTAAAAGATATTAAAAGCGTTGAAGTTTGGGCAGAGATTGGCGTAATCTTTTTGTTATTCAGTTTAGGACTTGAATTCAGTTTTAAGAAACTGATGAAAGTAGGCGGAACAGCATCAATTACCGCCATAACACAAATCCTTGCAATGGTCTCCATAGGGTATTTAGTAGGTCAATGGATTGGCTGGAAACCCATGGACAGCATCTTCTTAGGAGTAATTCTTTCCATTTCGTCCACCACAATTATCCTAAAAACGTTTGACGAGCTGGGCGTAAAAACGCAAAAATTTGCGGGAATCGTTATTGGTTCTCTTATCGTTCAAGATATCGTTGCCATTTTAATGATGGTATTGCTTTCCACAATTGCAGTGAGCCAACAGTTTTCAGGAAGTGAATTGTTATTATCTGTTTTTAAACTGATCTTTTTCTTGACCATTTGGTTTGTTGGCGGTATCTTTTTCATCCCCACCTTACTAAAAAAAGCAAAAAGTATTCTTACTGATGAAATGCTTTTAATCATTTCACTGGCGTTGTGCTTAATGATGGTTATTCTTGCTGCTAATGTTGGTTTTTCACCTGCACTAGGTGCTTTTATCATGGGTTCTATCATTGCCGAAACGACTCAGGCAGAACATATTGAACATTTAGTTAAACCCGTTAAAGACCTTTTTGGAGCTGTTTTTTTCGTATCTGTTGGTATGTTAATTAACCCTGATACGTTGTACGAATATGCTTTACCTGTCGGTATTTTAACTTTTGTCGTGATTTTGGGACAATCCATCAGTTCAACAATTGGCGCACTCGTTTCCGGTCAACCTTTAAAACAATCCGTGCAGACCGGAATGAGTTTATCGCAAATTGGAGAATTTTCCTTTATTATTGCAACACTTGGAATGACTTTGAATGTAACCAGTGATTTTCTGTATCCTATTGTTGTAGCCGTTTCAGCAGTGACCGCATTTACGACTCCATTCATGGTAAAATTCTCTACTCCATTCTCAGAATATCTGGAAAAAAAATTACCCCGAAGATGGATCAAAAAAATTGAAAGGTACAGTGCTAATACGCAATCAATTAAATTAGTAAGCAATTGGCAAATAGTAGTTCGTGCTTTTTTGACACAGGTAATCATCCATTCCGTAATTATAGTAGCTCTTATTTTACTTTCATCCAAATTCATTTTACCTCTAGTTGAAGGATCACAATTTGGTAATATATTCGCTGCATTAATTACGTTAGTAATACTTTCCCCTTTTTTGTGGGCGCTATCCTTGCGTCGCGTTGCGGTTAAAGAAGTAGCCATTTTAAGAGAAGAACGCAAATATCGCGGGCCCATTCTGATGATGGTTTTACTGCGAATGGTATTAACTCTTTTTTACATTGGATTTTTATTAAATATCTTTTTCTCCCCTATAATTGCCTTTATAGCACTGATAGCGGCGGTTGTTGTCTATTTTGTTTTTCCAAAAAAATTAAATGCACAATACCAAAAAATAGAAGATCACTTTCTAAACAATCTAAATGCCCGAGAGATAAAAAAAGCCATCCGAAGCAGAAGTCATTTAACCCCTTGGGATGGTCACATGACTACTTTTGATATTGCACCAACTTCCAACATTGCAGGAAAAACATTAGAGGAACTGCGCATTAGGGAACAATTAGGAATTAATATCGCCTTTATCAAAAGGGGAGAAATTATGATTAATATACCAAATAAAAATGAACGTTTATTCCCGGGAGATGAAATTTGTGTTATTGGAACTGACCATCAAGTCAAAGAATTTAAATCTTATTTACATCAAAATGAAATAGAAATCCCGGAAAAAGTATCTGACATCGATATTATTCTAAAACAATTAGAACTTAAAGAAGAAGAATTTATTGGTACCACCATACGGGATTCTCAGTTACGCGAAAAAACAAATGGTTTGATTGTAGGAATCGAAAGAAGTGGAAAAAGGATTTTAAATCCAGAGTCAAGTATGATTCTAGAAAAAAATGATATTCTTTGGGTAGTAGGAAGCAAAAAACTATTGACCACCTTTTTCAAAAATTAAACAAAAAACAATTAGATGGATTAACCGCTTTCATACGACTAGCTGATTAATTCCTAAAAAACCGAACAATGTCTTTAAATAAATTACTTCGGGTCAAAGCCCCAGAAGTAGTAGCAAAATAAAAGCCACAGATTCACAGATTTTCAATAATTTTTATTAATCTGTGAATCTGTGGCAAAAAAATTGAAGCAAAACTTCAAGGAATTAAACCTAAAGAGATTAAATCGTGTCAGAATGATTTTATATTTTGACAGAATTTTATATTTGTCCGTTACTAAAAGTTATAAAATAGCTTTTCAACCGATTGCTATTAAAAATACTAAACAATATTTTATATCTTTCAATAAATTTAAAAAGGACAAAAAATACTGTAAATCTGAACTTTAAACACCTGTAAATTTTTAAAAAATAAATAGTTAACAACTAATTTTTATGTCAAAAAATAAAATTTTAATCCTATTTTCTCATCCATTATTCGAAAAATCACATGCGAATAGGGCTTTAGTGGAAAACATACCTAATTCAGAAAATATCACTTTTCATGATTTATATGAGGAATATCCAAATTTTGACATAGATGTAAAGCATGAGCAAGTTCTTCTAAGCCAACACGACATCATTATTTGGCATCATCCAATGTATTGGTACAGTTGTCCACCATTAATGAAACAATGGATTGATATGGTACTGGAACACAACTGGGCATATGGAAAAAAAGGAAAAGAATTACAAGACAAAATTATATTTCAGGTCATTACCACTGGAGGCGATAAGGAGAATTATTGTGAAACAGGCAGCGATCGTTATAGTATTGTTGAATTGTTGGAACCGTTCAATCAAACGGCAAAGGTGTGTAATATGATTTACTTACCTCCTTTTGTAGTTCATGGAACTCATAACATGGCAAAAGAAGATTATGACAAAAACGGAGCCGTTTATGGTTATTTACTTGACTATTTAGAGAACAGCGATTTGGATTCTGAAACCATTTTGCAATACCATTATATGAACGAATGGTTTGCTACAATACAAGTTTAATATGGATACCAATTTTTTACTACAAGCAATTATTTATTTATCGGCCGCTGTAATTTGCGTTCCTATTGCAAAAAAACTAGGCTTAAGTTCTATTTTGGGCTACTTATTAGGTGGAATTGTTATTGGTCCTTATGTTTTAGGCTTTATTGGTCAGGAAGGCGAGGATATTATGCATTTTGCTGAATTTGGAGTGGTTATGATGCTGTTTTTAATTGGTCTGGAACTAGAGCCTCGCAAGTTTTGGAAAATGCGAAAATTCATTCTTGGCATGGGATCTTCGCAAGTATTAGGAACCACTGTTCTTTTATTTGTCGGATGCCTTATTTTTATGGATTGGAAATGGGAAACTGCCTTAGCCATTTCGCTGGCATTGGCATTATCTTCAACGGCAATTGTATTGCAAACTTTAAAAGAGAAAGGATTGTTGAATACATCCGTAGGTCGATCCTCTTTTGCTGTTTTACTGTTTCAGGATATCGCTGTGATCCCAATATTAGCTTTTTTACCGCTACTTTCAACTGTAAATCTTGAAGCGACAAGTGATGCGCCACAATCCTTAATTACAGGCTTTCCAAGCTGGTTACAAACTCTAATTGTTTTGGGGATTATATCGACTATCTATTTTGCCGGTCGTTATGTATTTGTTCCCTTATTGCATATAATTGCAAAAACTCGATTACAGGAATTATTTACTGCCTCGGCATTATTATTAGTAGTAGGTGTTTCCTATTCGATGCAATTGGTTGGATTGAGTCCTGCACTTGGTGCTTTTATGGCTGGAGTTGTATTGGCTAATTCTGAATTTCGACATGAATTAGAAGGAGATATTGCTCCATTTAAGGGATTACTTTTAGGCCTTTTTTTTCTAGGCGTTGGTGCATCAATAAACTTTCAATTAATTATTGAAAATCCTCTTTTCATTTTTATTTTTGGAGCCATCCTAACTTTTATAAAATTTCTAGTTTTATTTGTAATTAGTAGAATTCACAAAAAAAACAACAATCAAAACCTTTTATTTGCTTTTGGATTGAGCCAAGCAGGTGAATTTGGCTTTGTAATCATGAGTTTTTGCATGCAATTAAGTATCATTCCTAGTGTTTTGGCAAATCAAATGATGGCGGTAATCGCTATGAGTATGCTTGCAACTCCTTTTTTACTGCTAATAAACGAGCGAATAATTTATCCCAATTCCAGAATCAAAGAAAAAGTGACGGAAAATAAAAAAGATGATGATTTCATAGATGAAGACAATCCTGTTATTATTGCTGGTTTTGGCCATTTTGGTAGCACAGTAGGACGTTTATTGAGAGCCAATAAAGTAAAATCGACTATTCTAGATTATGATTCTGATCGAATTGATTTATTACGAAAAATGGGTTTCAAAGTGTATTATGGAGATGCAACACGATTGGAATTGCTGAAAGCGGCTGGTTGTGAAAACGCCAAACTTTTTATTGCAGCCATAGACAATCCATCAGTGAATTTACAAGTAATTGAAACATTAAAAAAACATTTTCCACATTTGAAAATCTTGACTCGTGCCCGCAATCGAAATGATGCTTATGAACTAATCGATCATAAAGTCGAGCATATTTACAGAGAAACATTATACAGCGCTGTAAATATGGGTGTTGACGCCTTAGTTGAATTAGGTCATCGCAAGTATACAGCCACTAGACAAGGACGGCAATTTATAAAATATGACGAAATAACTACTCGTAAATTAGCGGAAAGACGTCATGATAAAATGGCGTATATGATTACCATTAAAGAAGAAATTGAACTACAGGAACAGTTACTGAAAAGCGATCTATATTCGCAGATTGCAGCAACAAACCATAGTTGGGATAGTGAACATTTGAAAAACAACCTCTCTGAACCCGCTGATTAGAAATTATTATACTAAATAAAAAGGCATAATTAAAATCCTAAATGGAACTTAATTATGCCTTTTTCTATGGTTTTAAACTATTATTTTACTGGAATCGTCGCTAAAATTTCCAATACAAATTTCCAAAATTTCTGAGAAGAGGAAATACTCGCTCTTTCGTCTGGAGAGTGAGCTCCATGAATGGTTGGTCCAAAAGAAATCATATCCATATCTGGATAATTAGTTCCCAGAATTCCACATTCTAATCCTGCATGACACGCTACTACTTTTGGTTTTTCTCCGTTTTGTTTCTCGTAAATTGGAACTAAAACATCTAAAATTTCAGATTCTGAATTGGGTGTCCAACCCGGATAAGATCCTGAAAATTCCACTTCACAACCCATTAATTCAAAAGCAGAACGCAGTGCGTTAGCCAAATCAAATTTAGAGGTTTCAACCGAAGAACGCGTTAAACATTGTACTGTAAGTTGTCCGTCTCCCACAATTACTTTGGCAATATTATTTGATGTTTCTACTAGATTGTCAAAATCAGCGCTCATTCTATACACCCCATTGTGAGCCGTATACATGGATCTCACAAAGTAAAACTGAGCAATTGTTGGCATTACTTTAGCAGGAGCTGCCTCCATTTTTTCAAAAACAACTTCTAAATTGGGTTCTGTTGTTTTAAACTCGGTTTTGATTTCGTTTACAATTTGCTGCATGTCAAAAACAAAAGCTTCGTCATACACCTCTGCAATAATAACTTTCGCCATACTTTCACGAGGAATAGCATTACGTAAACTTCCTCCTTTTATTTCTGAAATTTGCAAACCAAAATTATCAAAACCATCAAACAACAATCGGTTCATGATTTTATTGGCATTACCCAAGCCTTTGTGAATATCCATTCCTGAATGTCCGCCTTTCAAACCTTTTACAGTAATGGTGTACCCTACTGAACCTTCTGGAGTTTCCTCTTCATCATATTCCGCAGTAGCCGTCACATCAATTCCACCTGCACAACCAATGTCGATTTCATCATCTTCCTCAGTATCCATATTCAACAAAATTTGACCTTGCAGAATTCCTCCTTTTAGGTTCAACGCTCCAGTCATTCCTGTTTCTTCGTCAATGGTAAACAAAGCTTCAATTGCAGGATGCGGAATATCCGTACTTTCTAATATTGCCATGATGGCTGCAACTCCAAGACCGTTATCAGCACCAAGAGTTGTTCCGCGAGCACGAACCCAATCGCCATCTACATACATATCGATTCCTTGTGTATCAAAATCAAAAACAGTAGCTGCATTTTTTTGGTGTACCATATCCAAATGTCCTTGAAGCACAATTGCTTTTCGGTTTTCCATTCCAGCAGTTGCCGGTTTGCGAATGATAACATTGCGAATATCATCTTCAAAAGTTTCTAATCCAAGGCTTTCGCCAAAGTTCTTCATGAATGCAATTACTCTATCTTCTTTTTTAGAAGGACGTGGAACCGCATTTAAATCGGCAAACTTATTCCACAGCGCTTTTGGTTCTAAATTTCTTATTTCTTGACTCATTTATATTTTTTTGAAGTTTACTATTTTTAAAGTTCAAAGTTACAAAGTTTAAATTCCTTATGGTACTAATTGATATTGTAATTATATTTACATTTTGAAAAAACACTCCGTGAAACGCAACTACATTCTTCCTTCCTTTTTATTGTTCCAAATTATCATTCTGAAAATCATTCCTTTCTTTCCTGAAAATGTGGAACAATTTTACAGTAACGGATTGTATCCTATTCTTTCTCAATATTCTAGAATTGCGTTTGGGAGAATCCCTTTTTCCGTAGGGGATTGCCTTTACTTTATTTTGATTGTATTGGGTTTCAAGTGGCTTCTGAGAAAAAGAAAAACGTGGAAAACAGATTGGAAAAATAATGTTTTAGCGATTTTAAGTTTTCTGTCGGTTTTTTATTTTTGTTTTCATTTACTGTGGGGTTTCAATTATTACCGCCAACCGCTGTTTGAAAAAATGAATATTGAACGCGATTATACCGATGCTGATCTTTTGATTTTTACCCAAAAATTAATCGCTAGAACAAACGCCATTCAAATGCAGATTACAAAGAATGATCGCTTAAAAATAGTAATCCCGTATTCAAAAGAACAGATTTTTGAAATGAATCTGAACGGATATAAAACACTTTCAAACCAATATTTTTTTTTAAAATACACGCATCCAAGCAGTAAGCAATCATTGTTCAGTTTGCCCTTAACTTATATGGGTTTTGGAGGGTACTTGAATCCATTTACGAATGAAGCACAAGTTAATTATTTAGGACCGATGTACAGTTTCCCGATGACTACGAACCACGAAATGGCACACCAAATGGGTTTTGCCAGTGAAAGTGAATGCAACTTTATCGGCTTTCTGGCATCCATAAAAAATGAAGATTTATACATTCAATATTCCGGTTACAGCATGGCTTTGCGCTATTGCTTAGGGAATTGGCAAGCGAGAGATGAGGCTGTTTTTAAACAATTATTGAAAACGGTCAATACCGGAATTTTAAAAAACTACAAAGAAAGCGAATATTTCTGGAAGCAATATGACACGATTATTGATAAAGGGTTCCATGCTTTTTATGACCAATTCCTCAAAATAAACCAGCAAAAGGATGGCCTAGAGAGTTATAACAAATATGTGAATTTGATGGTAAATTACTATAAGGGAAAAGAGTTTTAGGTTATCTGTTTTCTGTTGTGGGTTATCTGTTGTCTGTTTTGGGTTTTCTGTTTTGGGTTTTCTGTTTTCTGTTTTCTGTTTTCTGTTTTCTGTTGTGGGTTATCTGTTTTGGGTTATGGGTTATCTGTTTTGGGTTTTCTGTTATGGGTTATGGGTTGTCTGTTTTGGGTTTTCTGTTATGGGTTATCTGTTTTGGGTTATCTGTTTGCTGTTTTGGGGGTTCTGTTCGTGGCTATTTATTGTGCGTTATCAGCTTTATTTTATCAAATTAATATCGAGGTTTGAAATTAATTTTTGATACGTCCTAAAAAGCATTTCTACACACGAATTCCTTTACTACATCTCATCACTAGTAAACGTGGTAAAACTTTTCTTTTTAAACGGTCTGATAATCAAACGGCCCTCGCGGTCAAAACGAATGTAATTATAAACCCAATTTAAGAAAACTACCGCTTTATTTTTAAATCCAATTAGTGAAAATAAATGTACAAACATCCAAACAAACCAAGCAAAAACGCCACTAAAATGGTATTTAGGCAAATCGACAACTGCTTTATTTCTTCCAATTGTTGCCATAGAACCTTTATCATTGTATTCGAACGCTCCCATGGGTTTATTTTGAATTAATTTCACCAGATTTTCACCCAGTAATTCCCCTTGCTGTATTGCTGGTTGTGCCATCATAGGATGTCCTTGCGGATAAGTTTCGGATTCCATGGATGCAATATCACCCACCGCAAAAATATTTTCGTACCCCACCACTTGATTAAATTCATTCACCCGAATACGTTCTACTTTTTCTACCAGAGATTTTGCATCTAATCCGGCTACAACAGCACCTTGAACTCCTGCGGTCCAAATTACAGTGGCAGTTTCAAACATCAAATCGGAATTTGTGGTTATCGTGCGTCCATCATAATTAGTGACACGGACGTTTTTCCAAATTTTCACACCTAACCCAGTTAGAAATTTTTCGGCAGCTTGAGAAGATTTCTCACTCATAGTATTCAGGATACGGTCGCCACTTTGAATTAGGTTAATTTCCATTTTGGTAATATCAAGATCGGGATAATCTTTTTGCAGAATTGCTTTTTTCATTTCAGCCAAAGCGCCAGAAAGCTCTACTCCTGTAGGTCCGCCGCCAACAAGTACAAAATTAATGAGGCTGTTTTGCTCGGCTACATCAGTGGTTAAAACCGCTTGTTCAAAATTTTCAAGAATCAAACTACGTATGTTGAGCGATTGCGGTATGGTTTTCATAGCCATACTGTTGCGCTCAATTTCTTTATTACCAAAATAATTGGTTTTGGAGCCGGTGGCAATCACGAGATAATCATAGCTTAATTCGCCAATTTCGGTGATTACTTTTTGATTTATAGTATCTATTTCCTGAACATTGGTGAGTCTGAAGTAAACGTCATCGTATTCCTGAATTACTTTTCGGATTGGATAGGCTATAGAACCTGCTTCGAGACCGCCTGTAGCCACTTGATACAATAAAGGTTGGAACGTATGATAGTTGTGTTTGTCTAAAAGAACTACCTGAACTTTTTTGTTTTTTAGTTTCTTAGCCAATGCAATTCCTGCGAAGCCACCTCCTATAATTACTATTCTGGGTAAAGCTGAATTTGGGATGTTCATTTTTAAAATAGAATGATGAATTACAAAGTTAGTAAAGATTTAAGAAATTAGCTACCAATGACTTACAATATATAATTGAAAAAATCAGATGAATAGCTGATAAACATCAAAAAAAAAGTGTCAAACACTTGTAATTACGATTCTATTATTACTATTTTAGCTACTTAATTAATTGTAACCAAAAAAAAATATTTACCTTATGAAAAAAAGAATTTCAGGTGTTGTAGTCTCTTTATCCCTACTGGTTTTACTAAATAGTTGTGGTGTCATGTTTGGTGGAAGCAGATACGAAGGTACAATTGTTGCTAAGGATCGCCCAAGCGCAGCAATTTATGTTGATGGGCAAAAAATGGGTGATGGCCAAGTCACTGCATTATTCCCAAGAAATAAAGCTCTAAATGTAGAATTAAAAGAAGAAGGTTGCGATACTAAAAAACAAACTTTTAATACAGCTTTTAGAACTGGAAACTTTATCTTAAGTGTTGTCTCGTTTGGATTAATTGGTCTTGGTGTAGATTTAGGAACTGGCGCCGCTTACAAACCAGACCATATCAATAATCCTTCTGTTAAGAAAGTTAGCGATAAAAAATATACTTTTAATGTTGATTATTCTGAATGTAAAAAATAGTCTAGTCCTTTTTTAAACTTATCAAAAGCCTTTTATGTAATTCATAAAAGGCTTTTTTGAACCCTTTTCTACTCCTTTTCACCATTAAATGAAGCTGAATACTGTTAATAGTGAAACTCTAATTTTTATACTGAAATTTCATAAAGTCACTACTTACAACTCTTAGCTGTTTATTGTAAAATATTAGGAATATAATTTTACTATTGTTTTTTTCAACTGTTGTTGTGAAATACAAAATGGGTAAATTAGCCCCGATGGAAATGGAAATCCTTTTTTTCTGATTTTTTTCAGAAAAAAGATTGAAATGTACAGCGGGACGACTTTTTTTTATAAAGTTGAGATTTTTGTGCTCCAAAAAAAAGGGAGTATTGTAACAAAAACCAGTAATGACTTACTAACGTACATAGTATGAGTGAAAATCTAGAACAATCTTTTGTAAAACAGCTGCAGGAAAACCAGAATATAATCCACAAGATTTGTAGGTTGTATACTAATGGCGATGATGCACACAAGGATTTATTCCAAGAAATTACGATTCAGTTGTGGAAGGCTTTTCCTAAATTTAGGGGTGACAGCAAATTTTCTACTTGGGCGTACCGAGTCGCGCTGAATACGGCGATTACTTTGTACCGAAAAACAAAACGATCCATAAACACGATAGAATTTGAAGGGCGACAACATTTCCTGAATGATGTAGAGTATGATTATGAAGAAGAGGAACAATTAAAACTAATGTATAAAGCGGTTTACCAGTTGAATGATATCGAAAAAGCATTGATATTTATGTATCTGGAAGACAAGGATTATCAAGAAATAGCAGAAACATTGGGAATTAGCGAAGTAAATGCCCGAGTGAAAATGAATAGGATAAAAGGGAAATTAAAAAAAATATTAAATCCATTAGGAATATGAAAGAGCTGGATTTATTAAAGAAAGACTGGCAAAAGAGTGATAATTCTTTTGAGCAGGTATCGGAAATCGAAATTTATAAAATGATTCATAAAAAATCATCTTCAATTGTGAAGTGGATTTTAATCATTAGTGTTTTAGAGGTTATACTATGGACATGTCTTAGCGTTTGTTTTGATTCAAATGAGTATTTGGAAAAAATAAAACATAGTGAGTTCATTCCCTATTTTGAGGTATTGTCCTATGCTAATTATGCAGTCATATTAATTTTTATATATTTATTTTATAAAAACTATATTTTAATATCGACAACAGCTTCTACTAAACAATTGATGCAGGATATTTTAAAAACACGCAAAACAGTTCAATATTACGTTTGGTACAACTTGGCAATGCTCGTTTTTAGCTTGATCATTGGATTCATCATCGCATTTGTTTACAATCCTGAAATGGAGATGTTAAAAGACAAAATTGCAGAAAACAACAAGGTAATGGTGATTACAATAGGTGTTTTATTCTTGATCAGTCTTTTATTATTTGGTTTATTCTGGTTGTTTTACCGAATATTATACGGAATTCTATTGCGTCGTTTGTATGTGAACTATAAGGAATTAAAGAAAATAGATTTCTAGACCCTTGTTATTACTAGAGTTAAATTTAAAATCGACCCGCGAATAAATCGTCGTTCTTTTTTTGACATTAAACTTTAAATGACGTAGAATTATTTCGATAAACTACATTGATTCTTACAAACCCTTTAGATTATTAGTTTTAGACTAACAAACCTTACATATATATTGTTTGTATTTTTGTAATGGTCTATATTTGCATTCTTAAAATATCAAACAATGATTAAGATTACTTTGCCCGACGGGTCAATTAGAGAGTTTGCTCCTGAAGTAACTCCGATGGATGTTGCAAAAAACATCAGTGAAGGATTTGCCAGAAATGTGATTTCGGCATCTTTTAACGGTACAACTATTGAAACAAGTACTCCTTTGACGACGGACGGAAATCTTACTCTATATACCTGGAATGACGCTGACGGAAAGAAAGCTTTTTGGCATTCGACTTCACACGTTATGGCACAAGTTCTTGAAGAAATGTTCCCTGGAATTAAATTAACGCTAGGACCAGCAATCGCAAATGGATTTTATTACGACGTAGATTTTGAAGATCATAAAATCACAGACGCAGATTTCAAGAAAATTGAAGATCGTGTTCTTGAAATTTCAAGAGGAAAACATGAATTCAAATTGCGTCCTGTATCAAAAGCGGATGCCTTGGAATTATATAAAGACAACGTTTATAAAACAGAACTAATTTCGAATCTTGAGGACGGAACAATTACGTTTTGTGATCATGATACCTTTACTGATTTATGTCGTGGTGGTCATATTCCAAATACTGGAATTATCAAGGCGATGAAAGTTATGAGTGTGGCCGGAGCATACTGGCGTGGTGACGAGAAAAACAAACAATTAACGCGTGTTTACGGAACATCATTCCCAAAACAAAAAGACCTTACAGAATATTTAGTTTTACTTGAAGAAGCAAAACGCAGAGACCACAGGAAATTAGGAAAAGAACTGGAGTTGTTTGCCTTTTCACAAAAAGTAGGTGCAGGATTACCATTGTGGTTGCCAAAAGGCGCTGCATTGAGAGATCGATTGGAACAGTTTTTGAAAAAAGCACAAAAAAAAGGGGGCTATGAACAAGTAGTTACGCCACATATTGGACAAAAAGAATTGTATGTAACTTCCGGTCATTATGCAAAATACGGTGCAGATAGTTTCCAACCGATAAATACTCCCGCTGAAGGAGAAGAGTTTTTGTTGAAACCGATGAACTGTCCGCATCATTGTGAAATTTATAACGTAAGACCTTGGTCCTACAAAGATTTACCAAAGCGTTACGCTGAATTTGGTACTGTGTACAGATACGAACAAAGTGGTGAATTACATGGTTTAACTCGGGTACGAGGTTTTACTCAAGATGATGCCCATATATTTTGTACTCCAGATCAATTGGACGAAGAATTTAAAAAAGTAATAGACTTGGTACTCTACGTTTTCGGTTCTTTAGGATTTGAAAATTTCACGGCTCAAATATCATTAAGAGACAAAGAAAATAGAGATAAATACATAGGTACTGATGAGAATTGGGAAAAAGCAGAGAATGCGATCATCAGTGCAGCGGCAGATAAAGGCTTAAGCACCGTTATTGAATATGGCGAAGCTGCTTTCTATGGTCCAAAATTGGACTTCATGGTCAAAGATGCTTTGGGCAGACAATGGCAATTAGGAACGATTCAGGTTGATTATAACCTACCAGAGCGTTTTGATTTAACCTACAAAGGTTCTGACAACGAATTGCATAGACCCGTGATGATTCACAGAGCTCCTTTTGGTTCGATGGAACGATTTATAGCCATATTATTAGAGCACACAGCAGGAAATTTCCCACTATGGCTAATACCTGAACAGGCTATTATATTGTCTTTGAGCGAGAAATATGAAATATATGCGAAAAAAGTTTTAGATTTGCTAGAAAATCACGAAATTCGCGCCCTGATTGATAATAGAAGTGAGACTATAGGCAAGAAAATAAGGGATGCAGAAATGCAAAAAATTCCGTTCATGCTGATTGTTGGTGAAGAAGAGGAGAAAAATGGAACCATATCTATCCGTCGACATGGACAAGAAGGAAAAGGAAATATTACCGTTACTATAGAAGCATTTGTGGCTATCGTAAACGAAGAAATCAGCAAAACATTAAAAGTATTTACAGTTTAACTTAAATTATAAAGTCATAGCAATAAGAAGCAACAGAGGTTATCAACCTCGCGTAGAAAAAAAGGATGCACACAGAATTAATAGTCTGATTCGTGGTGTACAAGAAGTAAGACTTGTAGGTGAAAATATCGAACCTGGAGTTTTTAAACTTTCGGAAGCTTTACGATTAGCGGATCAATTTGAACTGGATTTAGTTGAGATTTCTCCTAATGCTGAGCCTCCAGTTTGTAAAATCATGGATTACAAAAAATTTGTTTACGAGCAAAAGAAGCGTGATAAAATCCTGAAAGCGAAATCTACACAAGTAGTCGTTAAGGAAATCCGTTTTGGACCTCAAACAGATGAGCATGATTATGAATTTAAGAGAAAAAATGCTGAGAAATTCTTAAAAGAAGGAGCGAAATTAAAGGCTTTTGTTTTCTTTAAAGGACGTTCGATTATCTATAAAGATCAAGGTCAAATCTTATTATTAAGATTAGCAACAGATTTAGAAGAATTTGGTAAAGTGGAAGCGATGCCAGTTCTGGAAGGAAAGAGAATGATTATGTTCATTGCTCCAAAGAAGAAAAAATAATCCTCCCCCAACCCCTCCAAAGGAGGGGAGAAGAAACTATAACAAGAATTAAGGGAGAATAACAATATCACTTCTCGGCTGCCTCTCCTTTGGAGAGGGCTGGGAAGAGGAAAAATAAGTAAGTAAGAATAAATTAAAACACTAGGAAAAAATGCCTAAAATGAAAACCAAATCTAGCGCCAAGAAACGTTTTAAAGTTACTGGTTCTGGAAAGATTAAAAGAAAGCATGCTTTTAAGAGTCACATTTTGACCAAAAAATCTAAAAAACGTAAATTAGCATTGACACACTCTGCGCTAGTTCACAAAACAGATATGAAAAGTATCAAACAACAATTAAGGATAATCTAGTATACAGTCGGCAGTATCAGTAAGCAGTTATAAACCGTAAACTGAGACTGAAAACTCTAAACTTTGACCCTTTAGGTTAAAACAATTTAAAATAACCTTGGAGTATGGCCATTAAGTGCTTTTGATTCAATTCAAGCCGCCTGCTACAAAAAAACAATAAAATTATGCCAAGATCGGTAAATTCAGTTGCAAAAAGAGCAAGAAGAAAAAAAATAATGAAGCAAGCCAAAGGTTTCTTTGGTAGACGTAAAAACGTTTGGACAGTTGCTAAGAATGCGGTAGAGAAAGCAATGTGCTACGCTTACCGTGACAGAAAGGTGAATAAAAGAAATTTCCGTGCTTTATGGATTCAACGTATCAACGCTGGAGCTAGATTGGAAGGAATGTCTTATTCCCAATTCATGGGTAAAGTAAAAAAGCATAACATCGAATTGAACCGTAAAGTTTTAGCCGATTTAGCTATGAACCACCCACTAGCTTTCAAAGCAATACTTAATAAAGTAAAATAAACGTTTTATCAACACAATTTAGATTACTTACTTACCTTTATCTGAACATGTTTCAGATTATAAAACCCATTCGCCAACGCGAATGGGTTTTGTTATTTTAGGGCTGCATCTTTTACAAATGAAGCGAAAGACCACAGCGAAAACTTCAAAAACTAATCCTATTACTTACCATTATCAAAGATTGAAACATTGTCAATACTACCTAGTTCTGGAGATGAAATAATTCTAACACTTCCCCTAAAAGGGAAACAAAAAACAAATTCATAGCTTATAATCTTAAATTACTACTTTCAGTAAAGTTCTCCTAAATGTTACGTTCCCCGATTTTATTACTCCTACTATCGATTTATGTGAATTACTCTTATAACAATTCAAACATTAAATCAAACACTCTTACTGAAAATAGCAAAAAAATCAAAATTTACAATTATACTCTACTTTAACTAGAATACATGTGAACAGACTTTTTGTTTACATCTATCTTATTGTCAGAAACAAAATAGAAAAATTAAAACCGCCTACACTACTGAAATCACAATTGCGAAGTAACTTCATGAAGCATTAGCAAATGATGTATTGCAGAAAATGACTTTTACTGCGACACAAAATTTATACACAGTTAACAATAAAGAAATCATAGTCACCAATCTGGATACAATCTAAACTAAAAAAAGAAACATTTCCAGAGTAAATAACACTATAGAAATCGGTATTTGGTTTGTACCAAATCTAAAAGAAATGATGTCGTGATTTAAAACAGATTCCCATTAATATCCTTCTTAGCTCATTGGATGCTGTCGCTGGGTCTATTCTTGAAAAACTAAAGAACTCAGTATCTATAGTAACCTCCAGGAACCTTTAGTCAACGTGAAAAAGCAAAGAAAGTGTAGTTTGATAATGACCATATACAAAAAAAATGAAAATAAATTACAAATAGATTACAGTGATAACGGGGTCGGAGTCACTCTTGAAGAAATAAATTTAAAAAATGGGCAACATAATGTGGAAAACCGTATTCTAGCTATAAATAGAACGATTACTTTTGATACTGAATCCAACAAAGGATTTAAAACAAAATCATATTCCTATCTAACTGACCTCATTATGTTTAATAAAGTTTTAGTTGCCGAAGATTTAGACACTATTAATATCGCAGTAGTTCAAGCCTTAGAAAAGCTTTCTATATCAGAAATTCATAGTACAAAATATTGTGATGATGCCCTTTTAAAAATAAAAAAAGCCATTCATGATAATGTACCATACGACCTATTGATTAGTGATTTATCCTTTAAGAATGATCATAGGGAGGAAAAATTGAGTACAGGTGAAGAACTTATAGAAGCGGTAAAAAAAATACAACCCGATATAAAGACCATTATATTTTCTATTGAAGACAAATCTTTCCGAATAAAATCGCTCTTTGATAATTTAGGAATAAATGCCTATGTCTGCAAAGGGAGAGATAGTATTGAGCAACTTCAATCAGCAATTGAACGCATCCATAACAATGAAGAAGTTAAAATTTCAAATGAGTTAGCACTGACTTTAAGAGACAAATCCCTTTTTGAAATTGAAGCTTACGATATTTCTCTTTTGAAATCCTTATCCAAAGGATTAACTGTAGAGGATATTTCTGTAGAATTCAAAGATTCTGGAATTAGTCCTAGTGGCAATAGCAGCTTAGAAAAACGCATCAACAAACTAAAAGTTTACTTCAAAGCTAACAATAATGTTCATTTGATAGCCATTACTAAAGATTTAGGTTTAGTTTAAAATCTTCATCAATAGGTTTATGCAAAGCAATCCTATTTTAATTTATTTCCATTACTAATTTAGGAATACTATACCATTGGCTCAAAACCTACTAATTTAGCTAGACCAATAAAAAAAACCTTTATGGCATTCCGTAAAGTACTATTTATAAAAGAGGTTAGGTTTAACAGTTCAAACCTAAATCAAAAACAAATGACATGTTTTACTGCAAATGACATAGCATTTACAGAATATTCTACAACTATTGATCCAAAAAAATAGGCAAAGCAATGATTTTAAGCATGTAAATAAAACAGATTAAGATAATCACACTGATTTTTGAAATGTATTTTTAGAAAATTATAATGTTGCTCAAACCAAGACTAATTTTCAAAAGGCAGCATCATTTTAAAACACCCGTGATTAGAAAATGCTGTTTATAGCGCGCAATAGTCAGATTGTATTGCCCGCAATTGTGTAAAAAGAACACTTTAAATAGTTTCAAATCATTAACTAAGTATTGACTTTCAATACATTACATTCTTTATACTGAATCACCCTATTTTTATTTTACTACAATACGGTTACCCGTAAACTAAAGCTTTTTAGTAACACTAATTTTACTGTGTTCCAAAATTCTAATAAAAATAGAACATGAAGCAAAACGAAACAAAATCACCCTTGCGACTGTCTAAAATAAGTAAGCAGCACAGTATACCTGACAAATGGACAAAAACAGTAAATGATTATAATAATTACATAAAGGAGTACATCAAGCACTATAAAAAAGCCCTGAAAGGGAATTCAAATTCCTTAATAAGATATCCTTATTTAAAAGCAAAATCCGAAAGCTTGGGCAAGAGACTTGGCAAAGCTCAAAAACAAGGAATGCTGACAGAAAAGCAAGTACAGAAAATCTTGAGAATTCAATTGAAAATAATTAACGCCTGTTATGAATAACAAAAATAGAAAAAAAATTATTGGTGCAACGTTATTACTATTTATTGCATTATTCGCTAGTCCGGTTAAAAAAAATTATATCCAAAAAAGGGAAACAACCTATTTCAAAGGAAATATTAAAGTAGATACACCAGATATAATTTTGGGCGGTACCAACGAAAATGGTGTGCTTGAAGAAAAAGATAGCAAATTTACGGATTCCAGTACCTTTTATCAAACTCCAAAACCAGCCTTCATTCAGCACGAAACCGATACAGTAAAAAGCATTATATATTCTAGAAACCAAAAAGGCAAAATGATGTATGGCAAAAATACTAGCGAGAGTACATCAAAATAATACAGCTAAACAAAATAAGAAAATTAACAAGACCTAACATTTAAATAAAGTGAAAAAATAAACATGAATACATTCCCGTTTCTAACTATTAACCTATTCTTTTCTATACAAATAGTAGTAATGATTTTGGGTGCAGCATGCATTATTTACTTAGTGTATAACATCTGGAAGAACTTATAAAAAATAGATTTAAAAATTTTAAAAGGCTTACGAGTAAATCAAAAAAAACAACAAATCAAACAACAATTCCAATTCTAAAGATGAATTTAAAGTACACATTCGATGAACTAAATATCGAAAAAAATAAACTTATTCTAAATTCTAAAAAAAAGGACCAAAAAGCAATCTTATTTTCTGAAGTAGATGAAATCTATATTTCTGTTCATAAATTCCCCTCGCTACTAGAGCTTGTACCATTTTTATTTTTAATTATAATTGCGACTTTGTGCCTTTTATACTTATCCCTTGAAATAATGCTTTTTCTTCCACCATTACTTATTCTTACGTTTATTATAAAAATGAATGACTATAAAAGTTATGAATTAAAAATACGTTTAAAAAACGGTGTTTTCTTTACAAAGAAAGTCCCCCTAAAGCTAAAATACGAAACTTTAGATATTATTAGCGACATTCGGAAGCAAATTTATAACTACCGTATCGACAATTAAAACAGTACGTTGCTATCTTTTAGAATGTAGTTTTTAGCAACTGCATTTACTTGTTTTAGCGACTTGGAAAAAATGCTCAAACAAATTTTCATAAAAACTAAAGGCATTAGTTTTTCTTTTTACCAAACGATAAGCGTTAATTTGAATATTATTACACGTACCATCACTATTAAATGAAATCGCTCCTTTCTCTCCTACTTTTCTTAATTTATTGTTCTGGATTCTCACAAACCAAACTCCTTTCTTGGAACATTGAAAACTTTGGCAAATCAAAATCAGAAGCTAGCATAACCTACATTGCCAATACAATGAAAAATTATGACATTATCGCTATTCAAGAAGTGGTAGCGGGTTATGGTGGCCCACAAGCAGTTGCAAGACTCGCAGACGAACTCAATCGTAAAGGAGCCAAATGGGATTATGTAATTAGTGATCCAACTAGCAGTAGTAGTCCATATAAATCGGAACGCTATGCTTTTCTATGGAAAACGAATAAAGTAAAAAAGATAGGAAAAGCGTGGCTGGAAAAAAAATACCATTTGGAAATTGATCGAGAACCTTATTTCTGTACGTTTCAATATGATAACAAGCAATTTACAGTAGTAAACTTTCATGCCATCACTCAAAAGAAGCAACCTGAAACAGAGATTAAATACTTCAAATTTTTACCGCAGGAATACCCCAACTTAAATTTAATTTTTACGGGTGATTTTAATTGCCCACAATCACATACCGTTTTCATTCCTTTGAAGAAACTGGGGTATCAGTCATTACTAATTGACCAGAAAACCTCACTGAAGCAAGAATGTAAAAAAGAAAACTGTCTTGCTTCGGAATTTGATAATATGTATTTCGAAACTTCAAAAATCAATACTCTAAACTCCGGGATTATTCACTTTTACGAAAATTTTACTACGCTAAAGGAGGCCAGAATAATTTCTGATCATATACCAATTTGGTTTGAATTTTCTTTGAATTAATGTACTATGAAAGCTCTTTTAACTAGAGAGTATTACTCGAAAACTTCAAAATTTTCCCCATCAAAACTGGCAAAAACCATACTAGGATGAGAATCCTGATGCCACATATTTCCCTGACCATCAATTGCAATCGCTCCGGCAAAACCATCATAGGGTTTCAGTTCGCTAAAAGTTTTAGTAAAGGCTTCCTGTAACGAAAAACCATCTGAAACGCGCGTTACAATTTTTGCTGCGGTAGCATTGCTAACGATATCTTCGCCTACGCCAGTTAAACTTACGCCACAAAATGCATTCGCATAATTTCCTGCTACAGTTGCCGAGTCGGAGATTCTACCTGGAATTTCAAAACCTTTACCTCCTGTTGAAGTAGCTGCTGCAATTTTATTATTTGAATCTAAAGCCACACAACCAACCGTTCCTATTCCATTTGCTTTGCGCTTCGCCTCATATTCCAATCGCCGTTGTGGTATTTCAGTTGAAACAGCAGGAAAACCATGTACTCTTGCAAAATTGGTAGCACCACTTCCGCCCAAAACTCTATCATCATATTGCATTAATAATTGAGCAACCTGAACTGGATTTTTAACCTCTTCAATATTAATTACACCACTCATTTTCTGCGTATCGCCATTCATAATGGCGGCACTCATCCTAATTTTCCCATCGCTTTGTATTTGAGAACCCGTTCCCGCATTAAACAACTCATCATCCTCGAGAAGTGAAACGGCATGCACCACGGTTTCTAGAGCCGAATGTGATTTTAAAAATTCATAAGAATCTTTAACAATTCGTTCTAATGCAGTTTGTTTTGCAGCTTTAGTTTCGGGGTTGGTTGATGATTCTGAAAAAAAACCACCATGAATAATTAGCTTCATAATTGATTGAAAATTTTAAATCTGTACTTTTTAACTATTACAAATAATGGGAGGATTGAATGTGCATTTTATGCGTTTCAAGGTTATAAGTGTCAAATTTGCTCATAACATGGGTCACTAAATGTGAAATGGATATAGGCTGCCCTAATTCAACTTTAGTCAAATTAGTATCTTTTATTTCGCGACCATCAACTAAAATGACCAAACCAGAACCTATTGCTTCCATTTCTCGATTATTAGTAATCAACAAACCCGTATCTTCTCCAAGACCTATTCCAAGTACTCTAGGGTTACCAACAACAGCTTGAAAAAGTCTGCCAATTCTGCCACGTTGAACGAAATGGGTGTCGATAATCACACCATCTATTAATCCCAGTCCACTAGAAATTTTCACTTCTCCTTTCAATAATGCTTCTGAACTACTTCCTTGATAAATCATATTATTGGAAGCTGCCGCAGCTCCAGCCGAAGTTCCTGCATAAATAAATTCCTCATTATGGTATTTATCCAATAACATATCATGAAAAGGAGTCCCTCCAAGAATAGATGACAATCGCAACTGATCGCCTCCAGTAAACATGACTATATCTGCTGCTTTTAACCGAGCCAAAACTTCTACATCCGCAGCTTGCTCTCGTCTCTCGATCGTAAGTATATCGACGTTTTTAGCATTCAAATACTCGAATGCTTTCACATATTCAGGACCAATTTCCCTTGGTATAACAGAAGCAGTAGTGATAATTTCTATTCGTGATTTTTCTTTGTGTTTAGATTCATTTATGATTCTTTTTAAAATGCCAGCCTCAAAAAAGTTTAAGTTGCTTGAAGCATTTTTATCTAAATTGGTTTCTGTAAAACTCCCTTTATCTACCGCACCACCTATTATTATAAGTTTTCCTAATATATTCATTTGGTAAAAATAACCAAAAAGATAAAAAGAGCCTTTGAAGTTGCGTTTTTTTTTAATTATTTAGCAATGATAGCACTTACAAAAAATTATATTCTAGACAGTCTTTACGTTATTTAATGCCCTATATTAATTGACTTGACATTGAATTTAAAGGCATTTAACCCCGTGTAAAATTTTACTTTTTATGAATTAGTCCTGAATCATAAAATTCGTTCAAAAAAAATTGGGGTACGCTTAACAAATCACACGAAACGATTCGATTAATTTTAAAATAAATTTTGATTCCTATTCTAAAAAACTTTAATTTAGGTGCAGTGTAATACATTTAGATGGATTGAATAGAATGTACTTTACTTTTTTTTAAAATCAATACGGATTGATACTTTGGAAATATACTTCTAAATTCAACCGTTTTTTATATAAGTAATAATTTTTCCGTTTTATGAAAATAATCAAAGTACAAGCCCTTCGTGGCCCGAATATCTGGAGTATTCAAAGAAAAAAATTAATCCAAATGCGTTTGGATTTGGAGGAAATGGAACAATTTCCAACCAATAAAATAGACGGTTTCAAAGAACGAATTGAAGCTATGTTCCCTTCCATGATTGAACACCGTTGTTCTGAAGGTTGCCGTGGCGGTTTCTTTTCTAGAGTAGAACGCGGGACCTGGATGGGACATGTAATCGAACATATTGCCCTTGAAATTCAATCTCTTGCAGGAATGGAAACCGGTTTTGGAAGGACTAGAGAAACAAAAACTCTTGGAACATACAACGTCGTTTTTAGTTATACCGAAGAAAATGTAGGCCTCTTTGCTGCAGAATCTTCTGTTGCCATTGCCGAAGCCCTAATTGCGGGAACTGAATATGATTTGACTGCCGACTTGCAGAAAATGCGTGAGATACGCGAACGCGTGCGACTTGGACCTAGTACGGGAAGCATAGTAGAAGAAGCTGTTTCCAGAGATATACCTTGGATACGTCTTGGAACAAATTCTTTAGTGCAACTTGGATATGGAGTTAATCAAATGCGTTTTCAGGCAACAATCACCTGCAAAACCAGCAGCATTGCCGTTGATATTGCTTGTAACAAAGAGCAAACAAAAAAAATGTTAGACATGGCCTCTATTCCTGTTGCCAATGGAAGCATTTGTACTGACGAAGAAGGATTGGCTGAAACTATAAAAAAAATTGGTTATCCCATTGTATTAAAGCCTTTGGATGGTAATCATGGAAAAGGAGCATCTATAAATGTTACCAATTGGGAAGATGCTGTTTCAGGGTTGTCTTTTGCACAAGTATATGGCAAACGTGTTATTGTCGAAAAATTCATAACCGGTTTCGATTTTAGAATATTGGTTATCGATAATAAATTAGTGGCTGCCGCAAAAAGAGTTCCTGCTCACGTAATAGGAAATGGAACGGATACTATTCAGCAATTAATTGAGACTACCAATCAGGATCCAAGAAGAGGTTATGGACATGAAAATGTACTGACTCAAATCGATGTTGACAGGGATACTGAAGATTTATTGGAAAAACTAAACTATACATTGGAAACCATTCCAAGAATTGGTGAAATTGTTTTCCTAAAATCTACTGCAAATTTAAGTACGGGTGGAACTTCTGTAGATGTTACTGATATGATGCACCCGGAAAATATCTTTCTTGCTGAAAGAATTTCAAGAGTAATTGGACTCGATGTTTGTGGAGTCGATATAATGGCCGAAAATCTAACACAACCTTTAAAAGAAAATGGTGGTGTAATTCTGGAAGTCAATGCAGCTCCCGGTTTTAGAATGCACCTTGCACCTTCTGAAGGATTACCAAGAAATGTTGCCGCCCCAGTAATTGACATGCTCTATCCTCCAGGAAAATCATGCCGAATCCCTATTATTGCTGTTACAGGAACGAATGGTAAAACCACCACCACCCGACTTTTAGCCCACATTGTAAAAAATAATGGATTTAAAGTAGGATTCACCACCTCAGATGGGATTTATGTTCAAAACCACATGATGGAAAAAGGAGATACTACAGGACCTCTTAGTGCTGAATATATATTACGAGATCCAACAGTAGAATTTGCCGTTTTGGAAACAGCCAGAGGCGGAATCCTGCGTTCTGGATTAGGCTTTAGTCGTTGTGATATTGGAGTTATCACTAACATTCAGGAAGATCATTTAGGGATTAGTGACATACATACTTTAGACGATTTAGCAAGAGTTAAAGCCACAGTAGTAAAAAGTATTAAGAAAAATGGATGGGCTGTTTTAAACGGAGATGATGCTCATTGTATAAAATTAGGAAAGGACTTAGACTGCAACGTCGCTTATTTTAGTTTAAACGAAGACAATGAGTTCATCAAAAAACTTTGCGCTGAAGGAAAAACCGTTGCCGTTTATGAAAACGGATACATTACCATCAAAAAAGGAGAATGGAAAATTCGAATTGAGCGCGCCACTCACGTTCCATTAACGCTAGGTGGAAAGGCAAAATTCATGATCGCTAATGTACTTGCTGCAACTTTAGCCAGTTATTTATGGGGTTTTAAAACAGAAGATATTAGTTTATCTCTACAAACTTTTATTCCAAGTGCCGCACAAACCCCAGGAAGGATGAATATTTTTGAATTCAAAAAATTTAAAGTCCTCATCGATTTTGCCCACAATGCATCTGGCTACAAAGGTGTTGAAGACTACCTGCAAAGCGTGGATGCGACCAAAAAAATTGGAATTATAGCTGGCGTTGGGGATCGACGTGACGAGGACATTAGAGAATGTGCTAATATTGCTGCCCGAATGTTTGACCACATTATCATCCGACAAGAAAAATACCTGAGAGGGAGAACAGAAGACGAAATCATAGAATTAATTTTAGAAGGAATTAAAAGCTCTGGAAAATCAGTGACCTATGAGATAATTCCCAAAGAGACGGAAGCCATAAAACACGCGATAAATAGTGCTGAGGAAGGAAGTTTTATTACCGCTTTGAGCGACGTAGTAGCCAACGCCATTGAAATCGTACAAGAATATTTAGACAAAGAAAACGAGCACGGGATTATTTAAAAAAATTCCTTATTACCAATAAAAGCGACTGTGAAAAGTCGCTTTTATTTTTAAAAATAGAATGATAACCTATTATTTAATGCTTTTATTCTGAAACTAGCCTGCTGGGATTTTTGCCAATTTTACTGGCGGAATATTTCGTTTTCACTAAAATTAAAAATGCAACATTACTATTTTATTTAGAATGCTACGTTTTCAACTTTTTCTTTCTAGCAGCTGGAAACAGAACATTATTTAAAATCAAGCGATATCCCGGTGAGTTAGCATGCAGATCTAAAACTGTAGGCGGATCGCCAACTTGGTGTTGAAAATCCTCTGGATCGTGCCCTCCATAAAAGGTGAACATTCCTTTCCCTTTTTGACCATGAATGTAACGTGCTTCTCCATTCAGCTCGCAGGTACCCATCAACAGCACATTGGATTTTATTAAGGATACATCAAATGCAGTGGTTTGTCCCATAAATCCCTTCACTAGTTGGGTGTGATTCTGACACAGCATGCTGGGAATTGGGTCCCACTTTGCTGAAAATTCCATTAAAGTAAAATAATCCTTGATCATAGGTACTCGTCTTTTAGAAGTCATATCAATATCTGAAAATTCGTATTGCTCTGGTCTTCTTTCCAATGTAAAATCCTTAAAAGCAAACGAATTGCTGTAATTCATTTTCGATTGGTAATTTCCCTCACTAGGATCTCCATCAAACATGGCCTCACAAATATCAACGCCATCCGCTGCTAAGGCTATATCAAAACTATCTGTTGCAGAACACATAGCAAACATAAATCCACCGCCTACAACAAAATCCCTAATTTTCTTGGTTACAGCTCCTTTTTCCTGCGATACTTTAGCATAGCCTAATTTCGTAGCTAATGATTCGGCTTCTTTTTTTTGCTCGATGTACCACGGAACGTTTTTATAAGCCCCATAAAATTTGCCATATTGTCCAGTAAAATCCTCATGATGTAAATGCAACCAATCATAAAGTAACAATTGATCGCTTAAAACTTCTTCGTCGTAAATAGGAGTAAAAGGAATTTCAGCATACGTCAAAACCAAAGTTACTGCATCGTCCCAAGGTTGCTTTCCTTTAGGAGTATACACCGCAATTTTAGGTGCTTTTTCCAGCACCACTGATTCCATGTTTTGGGAAGGACTGGATATTTCATTTAAAATAGCCACTTCCTCCGCATCAGAAATAATTTCAAAATTGACTCCTCTAATTTGACATTCTTTTCGAATTTCTTCAGCATCAGGCAGCAAAAAAGAACCCCCTCGATAATTAAGTAACCAACTCGCTTTGTAATTTTTGTCCAAACACCAATACGTAATTCCGTAGGCTTTCAAATGGTTTTGCTGCGAAGTTTCATCCATTGGAATCAAAATAAAAGAAGCTTTGGCTGTTAGTGACAATAGGAAAAGAAATATATAGAAGAGTTTTTTTAGCATCTTTTACTGATTTTTTTATATCTCAAAGATAGAAAGTAAGGACTTCAAATGATTAAAATTTAACGTTTAAATGACCTTTTATCATCAATTTTCTAAAAACACGTAAAAATACGCATAGCCAAATTATTTCTAAATTATAAATTCGCAAATATCCTTTAATAAACCAAAATGAAAAATGTAATAATGAATCCAAACGAAAGTAATGATCCGTTCAATCTTATGAATTTATTAAAAAAAATAGGGTTGTGTTTATTAGTAATTCTAATCATCACCTTTTACATGCTTTGTTACCAACATCTTAGCTTTTAAAAATCTCTAATTATTCTTAAAAATATAAATTGTTTTGAAAAATTATTACACCGCACTATCAGAAGAAATTCTCGCCACTGCAAAATCAGATGGGGATTCAAGCGCGTTGAGAAGGCAACTTTTCTATATACTACCATCAAAACTGGAGAATAGTCTGGATTGTGATGATTTGAGAAAGACCTTTTGGATCAATATCTATCATGCGTTTTATCTCATCATTTCAAAAGAAACTTTAGATAACACTTTTATTTATGAAGCTAAAAGGATAAAAATTGCTCGTTCCATACTTTCATTGAACGACATAGAACATGGAATTTTAAGAAAGTTAAAATATAAAATGGGATTTGGATATCTTACAAATCCATTTTATTCTGATTTTATAAAAGCGTGTGCCGTACAAGAGTTGGATTACAGAATCCATTTTGCTTTAGGCAGTATTTATCTAGAAAAAACTACTGTTGATTATTATGACAGTACTATAATTGAAACCCAACTCATACAAACTACTAACAACTTTATTCAATCAGAGACTAAATTTGATTCAAAATTAAAATTAATTCGAACATCTAGATTTTTATTCTCTTATTTTCGGGATTTCGGTGGTATGCGGTCTGTTAAACAATTATTGCAAACAAGTTTAAAAAAAGACATAAAAGGGTATAGGCTCCAATTCAAAAGCACTAAAAAAAAAGATAAAAGCAAGGTGATTGCTTTCCCTTTAGCTACTAAATCTGATTTTAAAAAAATACAATATTAGGAATCAAAATCCATAATTTCATTCTGCACAGCATAAACTACCAAACCAGCAATATTTCTAGATTCTGTTTTTAGTAATAAGTTATTGCGATGACCTTCTACCGTTCTGGGGCTTATAAACAGCTTTTCAGCAATTTCAGCTGTACTTTTTTGGGAACAAATTAGTTTCAACACTTCAACTTCACGAGCGGTCAAAAAATTATTGTCTAGAGTGCTCTTTGTTTTTTTAGCAGTCAAGACATCATCCTGAATAATTTTCATGACATAATCCGTGTAGTAAAAACCTTTTTCAGCAACTTCATTTATAGTTGTAATCAATTCTTGGGGCGTTGCATTTTTAATCAAATACGAAACCGCGCCTACATCAATCATGTTAGCAACAAAAGACTTTGAATCGTAACTGGTCAATGCTATAATTTTTAGTTTTGGAAATTCTACATGAATGATCTTAGTTGCCTCAACACCATTAATTCCTGGCATTTTTAAGTCCATGATGATAATATGCGGATGATTATTTTTATTGTTTTGGAGAAAAGAAATCAATTCATCCCCATTTGACGCTTCAAAAATGATGTCAATATTTGTTTCACGACCCAACAAAAAAGAAATTCCTTTTCTAAAGAGAATTTCATCATCCACTAATATTATTTTTATAGTTTTACTCATTTTTTAAAAATTAAAAACTACCGAAACTCCTTTGTTTATTGCTGACTCCAAGGTCATTTTACCATCTAAAAAAGCAATTCTACTTTCTATATTTTTCATTCCTAAGCCTTTTTTATTTTCGTCGGATTTCATTTCAAAACCAATTCCATTATCTGAATAAGAACATTTTTTGATACCATTGTTTTCTTCAAAAAGAACAGCAATACCTGTGGCTTTTCCATGTCGAAGCGAATTATTCATTAGCTCTTGCAAAATTCTAAAAACGTGCAAATGTCTATCAATCTCTTTGATATCAAATGTAGTTTTATTTTCATAATTTACTTGTACAGCTTTAGAACTGCTAAACTCCAAACACAATTCTTCGACACCTGCATGAAGTCCAAATTTTTCTAAAACGGGAGGCAATAAGCCGTGTGCAATTTTTCTTGAGTTATCTAAAGCTTTCCCAGTAAGATTGATAATGTTTGCTGTAATTTCATGAATCTCGTTTGAAGATAAATTAGGCGTGGTCAATAAATGAGAGTTCAGTGAAACGATATTCAGTTTTGAGCTGATGTCATCATGCAAATCTTGTGCAATACGCTTGCGTTCCTCTTCCTGAGTAATAATGACGGCACTTAAAAGTTCTTTTTGATACTGGATTTCTAAATCCTTTTTTTCTAATTCCTTTTCAATAATTTTCTTTCTCGAAAAATAGAAAAATAAGACTAAAACCAATCCCATTAAAAGAAAAACGACACAACTATAAATTAGTATTTCAATTATTTCACTTTCTTGTAGCGTATTTACTTTCATAGAGCAGTATTGATTTCTTTTTTAGAAAAACTTTTTTTCCATTCTACAAGTATAAAAATTTGATATACGATATATAAAACTGCGTTTAAGATCCAGGGGATTTTATTTAGCTTAGGACTTAAGGAGGTCATTAAATTTCCAACTAAAAATAAAACAGTACTTCCTGACAAGTAAATCAAAATCCCTAAGTTGATATAATAAAACTCCTTATTTTTACCTAATAAATTGTACAAATGAAATGTTGCAAAAATGATAAGTAAAAATGAAGTGACAAAAATTTCAAACAAATTGAATTTAAAAAACACACTGGGATTATAACCATATTGAATGCCTAAAAGGCATAAGCCAAAAACCAATCCTCTTTCTATTACTCTTTTTTGAAAACTATTTTTTATAATTTTTAAATAAAAAAAACTTAAAAAAACGAATTGCCCAACAAAATAAAAATGAGATAAGAAAAGATTATTTATTGCAAAATAAAAAAAAACACCCGATGTAATTTGAATTACGAAAACAAATAATAAATAAGACGTAAAAACACGAAAAGCTTTCCCTCTTATTGAAAAGCCTTTAATAAATAATATTAAATTTATTAATAAAAAAACATACCCAATATTTATAAACAGATTTATCATTTAAAATTTATTGAAACATAGGACTAGAAGGATCACATGCGGTTGGACATGGAGCTGTAAAATCATAAATATCATCTTCGGCTCCTGCTGAATTTCCAACCCCAACAGTAATCATATCTACATAAATTCCTGTTTCCGGATTAAATTTTGTTCCTACAATCATTAATTTTTCAACGCCTGCATCATCCACTCCAATATAAGCTCTCACGGCATCTACTCCTTCTGCTAATACTTCCAGTAAATCAACTTTTGGAATCAAAAAAGCATTCACATGATGGTGTTTGTTGTAATTCCCTTCTCGTTTAGTCCAACGTTTGGCCCATTTTTGTGCTGTTTTTAATGGAATGGAATTAATCGATTTCCCTTGAATTTTCCCTTCTGAATTAGTTTGTTGTGACATAGGTTTTTAGTTTTGGTTCACAATATTTTTTGAAATTAAAAATCGTTAGCTAAACTACTATTTTTTTATTGTTTTAACAAAATACATCCTAACAATACAAAATTAAAAAGCCTAAATTAGATCGCTAATTTAGGCTTTTAATACTTTATTTTAAAAACGAGATCAATTTCTAAAAAGGGACGTCGCTGTCATCATCCGGATCATTCAAATTACTTCCAAAAGCATCATTAGCAGATGGTAAATTTTTAGTAATAAAAGGATTGTCATCCTGATTCATACTGGATGGTAAATCATCATACCCACCACTGTAATCTTCCAGATTATCAAACTTTCCTAAATGGCCAATAAACTTCAATCGAACGTTTTCAATACTACCGTTACGGTGTTTTGCAATCATTATTTCCGCCTGACCCGCAGTTGGAGATGCTTCATCATCATCCCATTCGTCAATTTTGTAGTATTCGGGACGGTATAAAAAAGATACAATATCGGCATCTTGCTCAATCGCACCCGATTCACGTAAATCAGATAATAAAGGTCTTTTGCTGGATCCACGTGTTTCTACCGCACGCGACAATTGCGAAAGGGCAATTACAGGAACGTTCAATTCCTTGGCCAATGCTTTTAAGTTTCGGGAAATCGTAGAAATCTCCTGCTCTCTATTTCCGCCACCTTTTCCATTTCCTCCGGCCGTCATCAATTGCAAATAATCGACAATGATAATTCGGATTCCGTGTTGGGAAACCAAACGTCTGGCTTTTGCTCGTAAATCAAAAATAGATAACGAAGGCGTATCATCAATAAATAATGGTGCTTTTTCTAAATTTTTAACTTTAGTACTCAACTGTTCCCATTCGTGTTTTTCTAATTTTCCAGTACGCAGCTTCTCCGAAGACAAACCAGTTTCTGAAGAAATCAAACGGGTGATTAACTGAACCGATGCCATTTCCAGAGAAAACAAGGCTACGGGCATTCCGAAATCAATTGCCATATTTCGGGCCATCGATAATACGAATGCGGTCTTCCCCATTGCAGGTCTTGCCGCTATAATGATTAAATCACTTGGTTGCCAACCCGAAGTAATCTTGTCTAACTTGTCAAAACCGGTGGCAACACCACTCAATCCTTCTTGACCGGCGATTTCCTCAATTCGTTTTTTGGCTTGCAAAACTAAACTTTGGGCGGTCTCTGAACTTCGTTTGATGTTTCCTTGTGTAACCTCGTATAATTTAGATTCAGCTCTGTCTAATAAATCAAAAACATCCGTTGTTTCGTCATAAGAATCTTCGATAATTTCAGTTGAAATCCGAATCAAACTACGCTGAATAAATTTTTGTAAAATGATTCTAGAATGAAATTCAATGTGTGCTGAAGACGATATCTTTTGCGTAAGCTGAATTAAATAAAAATCACCCCCTGCCAATTCTAATTTGGCATTTTTCTTGAGTTGCGCAGAAACAGTTAATAAGTCAATAGGCTGTGTTTCAGTAAAGAGCTGGACAATAGCTTCAAATATATGCTTGTGTGCTTCTTTATAAAAAGCATCGGGCTGAAGAATATCAATTACATCATCAACTCCTTTTTTATCAATCATCATGGCACCCAGTACGGCCTCTTCTAAATCGAGGACCTGCGGTTGCAATTTTCCTTTTTCAAGGCTTATTATTGTAGTTTTATCAACCTTAACAGGATTAATATTTCTGAAGTTTTCCATATAGCGAAAGTAGCGAAAATTAAAAAAAGATAGTCTTTGAGTTGTTACAAATAATTGTTCATAACTAACTATTTTTTGTTTATAACCAAAAAAAATCCGTCTCGTTTGTCACCGAGACGGATTAAATTTATTTTCATAAAAAAATTATTCCTTGTACTCGCCCATTTTACTGTACTTATCCATTCTCTGTGCAATTAATTGTTCTGTTGATAAGTCTTTCAGTTCATTGAATCCTTTCATAATATATTGCTCTACCGTTTTGAAGGCAGTTTCTCTATCGTAGTGTGCTCCACCTAAAGGTTCAGGAATAATATCATCTACTAACTTTTGCTTTTTCATGTCAGCCGATGTCAATTTCAAAGCCTCAGCAGCTTGTTCTTTGTATTCCCAGCTTTTCCATAAAATGGACGAGCATGATTCAGGTGAGATAACAGAATACCAGGTATTCTCCATCATATATACTTTATCCCCTACCCCTATTCCTAATGCGCCACCAGAAGCTCCTTCACCAACAATTACGGTGATAATAGGCACTTTTAAGCGAATCATTTCAAATATGTTTCTGGCAATAGCTTCACCTTGTCCGCGTTCTTCGGCTTCTAATCCTGGGTAAGCACCCGGAGTATCAATCAAAGTTAATACAGGAATGCCAAATTTCTCTGCCATTTTCATCAATCGCAACGCTTTTCTATACCCTTCTGGATTGGCCATTCCAAAATTACGGAACTGACGCGTCTTGGTATTGAAACCTTTTTGCTGACCAACAATCATAAACGATTGACCGTCAATTTTTCCTAAACCGCCAATCATGGCTTTATCATCTTTAAAACCTCTGTCTCCAAAAAGTTCCAAAAAAGTATCCCCGCACAAAGCGCGAACGTGATCCATTGTGTACGGACGACTTGGATGTCTAGAAAGTTGAACCCGTTGCCAAGCAGTCAAGTTTTTATAAATATTTCTTTTAGTCTCTTCTAATTTCTTATTGATTTGTTTGCAAGTATTCGTTACATCAACATCTGATTCCTGACCAATAACAAGACATTTGTCTAACTGTTCTTCAAGTTCTTTTATCGGAAGCTCAAAATCTAAATATTCCATAGGATTTCTGCGTTTTTGTTTTTATTTCGAACCGCAAATATAAAATTTTAAATCGTTCGAAAAGGTAAATATTCTATTTATGTGTAAAAATTTGCTTCAATAAAGCTAGAAGTTCTTATTCTGTTTTGCCCTTTTGATAGTGTTTAATGGCACCATTCAGGATTACCGTGATAACAATGATCAGTGCACCAATGTAAAACTCAAAACTCATTTTCTCTTTTCCGCCAAGGATGAAATACGCCAATACAATTCCGTAAACCGGCTCTAAATTGGTAGTCAACATTACCGTGTACGGCGTTAATTTCTGCATCACTTTCACCGACGCCGTAAAAGCATACGCAGTACAAACCGACGCTAAAACTAGTATTAAAATCCAATTATTAGCGGTCAGTACAAAGAAGTCCAATGAAAATTTCCCTTGGAACAAAAAGTAAATTGAAATAAAACCTACACCAGCCAAAAATTCATAAAACGAGATAACCGATGGATCGTGATCCGCAATCAGTTTTCCGTTCATCAACGTAAACAAAACGCCTAATATGATCGATGCTAAAGCATACAGCATGCCGTCCAAATAGTTGATTTCGACTTTCATAATCAATGCTAATCCGGCGATAATAATGAGTCCAAAAAAGACTTCGTACCACAAAACCTTTCGCCCATAAAACAGTGGCTCTAAAATAGAGGCAAAAAAAGCACCCAACGAAAAAACAGATAATGTAATGGACACATTAGAAACGTGAATCGCTTTAAAGAAAAAGATCCAATGTAACGCAATCAGTAAACCGACAAAAATCAATTTCAAGAACGATTTTAATGGAATTCGAAACGATTTTTTCTTAAAAACCAAAAACAACGCTAAAAAGACAGCTGCAAAAAACATGCGATACCAAACCAAGGCATCTGCTGTAATGGTTATTAAAGCGCCTAAAATGGCGGTAAAACCCCAGATAAATACAATTAAATGAAGGTTTAAATAACTTTTTAAATTATCGTTTTGCATTACGTAGTAAATAAATGGCTAAAATTCCAAAGGCAATATTGGGCAACCAAACGGCTAACATTGGCGGGATACTGGATTTTTCGGCTAAGACACCAAATATTTTATCAAAAAACACAAAGGCAAAAGCCAGTGCAATTCCTATGGCTAGATTCGTTCCCATTCCGCCTCTACGCTTCATTGAAGAAACGGCGACAGCAATAATGGTAAGAATAAATGCCGATACGGGAACGCTGTATTTTTTGTACAAAACCACTAAATACACGTTGATATTAGAGGATCCTCTTTCTCTTTCTTTTTCGATAAAAGCATTCAATTTTCCTAAGCTCAACGTTTCCGCAATATAAACTACAGGAGTTAAATCTTCCAAATCAAAAGTAAAAACAGCATCTTTTTGGGGCAGCTTTTCAATTTTATCATTGAGTTCCCCTACCGTTCTTTTAGTGTAATCATACATCGTGTAAGTGCTGTCCTTTGGATTCCATTTGATTCTGCTGGCCGTTATTTTATGCACAAGTTTTTCGTTCTTAAATTTCTCTAATGAAAAATTAAAAGCTGTTTTTGATTCGGTATTAAAACTGTTTACATAAATAAACTCATTGTCATTGATTTGGCGGTACACATCCGTATTATCACCACGCATCGCTTCTTTTCCACCGCCTTTTAAATAAGTATATCTGAAGTTGTTGAAACCTTCACTAGCCGCTGGAACAACGAAAAAACCCATTAACAAAACAAAGACAGAAACTATTGAAGCACCTATAATATACGGTCGCAAAAAGCGCGTAAATGAAATCCCAGAACTTAAAATGGCAATAATCTCCGTATCATTCGCCAGTTTTGATGTAAACCAAATCACCGATAAAAACAAAAATATAGGAAAAAGGGAGTTCGCGAAATAAACCGTAAAGTTGTAATAATAAAGTGCAATCTCTAAAAATGGAACTTTATTTTCCAGCATTTTATTGATCTTCTCAGATACGTCTACAACGATTCCGATGGGTATAAACAACAATAGCATCACCGCAAATGTGGCTAAATATCTTTTTAGGATGTATTTGTCTATTATTGTTAGCATTTTTTTTTAGTGATTAGTGATTAGTACTTAGTGATTAGTATTATAGCAACCAGTAATTAATAAGATAACAAGTAGTAAGTTAAGGGTAACAATACCTCCTGACTAACTAATCATTTTTCAACTATTCACTAATTACTTTTTACTATTCACTTCCTAGCTATAATCTTTGGCTCATATTTTTCACCATCATTTCTTTCCAAGGTCTGAAATCGCCCGCTAAGATATGTTTTCTGGCTTCACGAACCAACCACATATAAAAACCAAGATTGTGTATCGTAGCAATTTGTTTTCCCAGGTATTCATTGGCAGCAAAAAGGTGGCGCAAATACGCTTTCGTGTATTCTGTATCTACAAAGGTGATTCCCATTTCATCAATTGGAGAGAAATCAGCTTCCCACTTTTTATTTTTGATATTTATCGTCCCATTTGCGGTAAACAACATTCCGTTTCTGGCGTTACGCGTAGGCATCACACAATCAAACATGTCGATTCCAAGGGCGATATTTTCTAAAATATTGATTGGAGTTCCCACGCCCATCAAGTAACGCGGTTTGTCTTCCGGTAAAATTTCACAAACCACTTCGGTCATGGCATACATTTCCTCCGCCGGTTCCCCAACTGAAAGTCCACCAATGGCATTTCCTACTTGGTTCGAATTCGCAATATATTCCGCAGATTGCTGACGTAAATCTTTGTAACAGCTTCCCTGAACAATTGGAAAAAAAGCTTGGTCGTAACCGTATTTTACAGGCTGCGTGTCTAAATGATTGATGCAACGGTCTAACCAACGGTGCGTCATTTTCATCGAACGTTTGGCGTAATTGTAGTCACAAGGATACGGCGTACACTCATCAAAAGCCATGATAATATCGGCACCAATGGTACGTTGAATTTCCATCACATTCTCAGGCGTAAAAAAGTGGTACGAACCATCAATGTGCGATTTGAACTTCACTCCTTCTTCCTTGATTTTTCTATTGGCCGAAAGCGAATACACTTGGTATCCGCCAGAATCCGTCAAAATATTACGGTCCCAGTTCATGAATTTATGCAAACCACCTGCTTTTTCCAGGATTTCCGTTTGTGGACGCAAGTATAAGTGATAGGTATTTCCCAAGATAATATCTGGGTTGATGTCTTGTTTCAATTCCCGTTGATGCACTCCTTTTACCGATGCTACGGTACCAACAGGCATAAAAATTGGAGTTTCAATCACTCCGTGATCTGTAGTAATACTTCCCGCTCTGGCTTTAGACAGTGGGTCTTTTTTTAATAAATCAAACTTCATCTAGTATTTTTATTGTTTTTTTGGTACGTTGCCATTCGCAAATAAATACTGTTTTACCAGAACTATTTATCATATCGCATTTCCTAGCAACGTATTTCATCCGATTGTTCGGCTGGCAAAGATAGGTTAATTTGAAATTTACATCAAATAAATGTTTAGTCTTGCGGACCTTAAAAAATCAGCATCAAAATAACCCTAATTCAGTTCATTTTAAACGAAAATAATACAAGTGATTTGATCCAAAAGCCAATTCCTATTTTCTGTTTATTTTGGGCGTGCCCCGCAAAAAAGCGGGAATTACAAAACAGGCTACTTTGTATTGGCTTCGGCATAGTTTTGCTCCCCATTTATTAGAAAGCGGCACTGATTTGTTTTATATTCAGGAATTATTAGGACATAGTAGTAGCTAAACCACAGAAATTTACACCTACTTAAGTACGAAAAGTATTCAACAAATAAAAAGTCCTTTTGACGATTTGTAAGAATTTTTGAATATATTTGAAAAACAATAAAACGAAACAAACTTTCGCTTATCTACCCAAATTTGGGTGTATATACGAAGGTTTGTTTCGCGAATATACTATTTAGTTGTAATGCACCAAAATTGCACATAAAAAATACCAATATGAAAAATTCTTTTGTTGCTTTTTTTGATATTTTAGGTTTCAAAAATATGGTGGAAAAAAATTCTCACGAAGAATTAATGGAAGCTTATCAGTTTGGATTATATGACAGTTTAGAAAATGCAGAAGAAGCTACTAATTTGTTTTTGAGTATGATAACTCCACCTGAAGAGTTAGAAACTTTAAAAATTCAAATCTATGTTATCTCTGACAGTATAATTTTTATTCAAGACACTTTAACTCAAAGAGGACTTTTATATATAATTTCTTATTGTAGAATGTTAATTGGAAGTTGTCTTGCCGATGGAATCCCAATTCGAGGAGCATTATCTTTTGGTCCCGTCTCTGTAGAAAACAAAAGAGGAACTACCATCGTTGGAAAGGGTTTAACTAAAGCTTATAATTTAGAATCTAAACAACAATGGGCAGGTGGAATTGTCGATAAAGAATGTTTTGAAATAGTACCAAAAGAGAATGAAGATTTAATAAATCACTTGATTAATAATAAAAAAAACCCTATAATCACTAAATATAATGTTCCACAAAAAGATGGTTCAGAAAAAGAAGAGTTAGCTATGGATTGGACTATATATGAACTTTTAAAAAATCCAGAAGATATTAGAAAAGCATTTAGTAAGCATAACAAGGAAATAAACGATGATGTTGAAATAAAGATTGAAAATACTATTAAATTTTTCAACTCACTAAAAAAATAAAAATTACTACAGCTAAAAATAAGCAAGTTGTAATCACAACGCAGAAAAAATAAAATCTAAAAAATCATTATGAAAAAATTATTTACTTTATGTCTATTTGCTGTTTTCTCAATAAACACATTTGGGCAAAACATTGTAAAAGACAGTATTTCTCAAAAATACGAAGCTCACCAAATAATTGAGCTTGAAAGCTTGAAAGCTGATGTTATTTACACAAAAACTAAAGAATGGATTGCGTTGAATTATAAATCAGCACAAGATGTTATACAATTAGCTGATAAAGAAAGTTTAAAAATAATAGTAAAAGGTAATTTTAATTCAACACTATTTATGAAACAAGGATCTATTTCACATACTTTAGTTTTAGATTTTAAAGATGGAAGAATGCGATATACTTATTCTGATTTCAGCTATTATAGTTCAGGTTCCGGAAGTATGGCTTTTGAAAGTAAAAATTTAGGATTTAAGAAATCAATTATTAAATCAACTGAAAAAGATCTAAAAACTTCAATTGAGAGTTTAAAAAAATATATTCTACAAAATACAAATAATAACAACGATTGGTAATAAAGCACTACAGCTAACAGCCATTTTGATATAGCTGGAATTACAGTTTCACATCAAGTTTTCGTTAAGCCGAAAAATTAGCGGTTACGAATTTCCAGCCATCTCAAAGCAGCAAAACGTTATATGCTAATTGTGCCGAAATGATGCTGACGGAAACAATTTGAAAAATAGTTTGTAAAGTATAGAATATTGAGGCTTAAAAGTTTGATTTTGAAAATGGAAATTTGAAAAGTGGAAACGTGAAATTGGAATCAAAAAGCAGAAGCGTAAAAGTTGGAATGGCAAAGCAGAAACTTGAAAGTTAGAATTTGACAGCAGAAGCGTGAAAATTGGATTTTGCCAACAGAAGCGTGAAAAGTTTGCGGTTAAAATCTTACTTTCGACAAAAACAAGCCTCCAGTAACACTTGCTAGAAGATATTTGGGCAATTGGCTTAATTTGAAAATGGTCTTGTATTTGGGAAGTTTAGGCAAATCCGAAAATAAGGCTTAATTTAATCCCAAACCTCTTGTAGCGGCGACACGCTACCTACCATTTGACCAACTGACAAACCAAGATGCAAAATAGAAAAATAATATTAATAATAGCCTTTTTTTGTGTCTTAAAATTGACACTTCACCTGATTGCGGACTCTAATTCAGGATTTCAAGGAGACGAATTATTGCACATTGAAACAGGGAACTACCCAAGTTTGGGATATATGGAATTTCCGCCCGTAATTGGTTGGCTGGCTTTTATTCAAAATCAATTTCATTCCCAATCCGTATTTGTTCACCACATCTTTTCGCACATTGCTTCATTATTAATTTTAATATTAATCGCACTTACAACTGTTAAACTGGGTGGTAAAGCAAAAGCAGTTTTTATTGTACTGCTTTGCATTTTGACTGCACCAGCTTTCGGACGCGGACATCAATTATTTCAGCCCGTAGTCTTTACACACTTATTTTGGCTTTTTTCATTTTATCAATTGGTCCGATATGTTACAACCCTTGACAAGAAATATTTACTTTATCTAACAATCGGTGTTGGTTTTGGTTTCCTTACAAAATATGATATATTTTTCTTTATTATAGGGCTTACTGGTTTGCTGTTTAGCAAGCGGACACGAACCTCAATTTTGCAAAAAGATATTTGGAAATACATTCTCTTGTTGCTTGTACTTATAGCACCAAACGTTTTATGGCAATACAACCAAGGATTTCCAGTATTTGATATGTTCTCACGTCTCTATGAAACCCAATTGGACAAACTGACAATAGTAGGAGTTCTTGAAAGTATAGTTATATCCTTAAATCCATTAACATTATTTTTTTGGGCGGGTGGATTAATTTATATGTTTAGAACAAAAAATAATTTTATTTATAGACCAATTGTACTTACAATCGTCATTTCCATAGCACTATTGGCTATTAACAAAAGTAAAGCATATTATTTTTATCCTGCAATGATTACCTTGCTAATCTTCGGGAGCATCTGGTTTGAACAAAAAATCCTATCAAAACGCCAATGGGTTTTATTTCCCGCAACGGGTCTTCTTATTTTGTCGGGAATTGTGTTGATACCATTTGGGTTGGCAGTTCTGCCATTGGATACATTTATAAAATTCGCGGAAATAGAAAAGAAAGGCAATCGTTACGAAATAGAATATACAGAATATTACTCGAAATCAAAATGGGAAAAAACTATGGAAGGACTTCAAAATGTTTACGATAGCCTAACAATTAACGAAAGAAAGGATTGTTTGATTTGGGGCAAACATTATAGTCAAGCAGGCGGAGTAAACCTTTTTAGGGGAAATTACAAAATACCAAAAGCATTTTCATACCACGGTAGCTTCTACCTTTGGTCACCAGAAAAAGGTGAATTACCGAAAACGATCATAGCGTTTTCGCACGGAGAGGCTGGAATTGACTTTTTTCAGTCTTTCTTTAATTCGGTTGTGCCAGTAAAGCGAATATATAATCCGTACGCCGACGACGAAAAAGATTTGTGGCAAACAATATACATTTGTAAAGAACCAAAACTAAATTTTGAACAGTTGAAGACTGAATTTAAAACAAGGATTTTTGAATAACGAAGTAATTAAAAACGGCAGGTAACAGCTCGTTGGGCTTGAAAAGCCAACAATGAACCCGCGGTTGAACTGCCTGTCCCGTTTTTACGGGAGAACCGATTACATGCCGTCAACACTATGGAGTTATCCTAAAATGGGTAGAGTGATTACAAGAGGCTAAAACGCCTCTTTTTTTTTTGCAGTACAATGAGAGTGGTTTTTATCGTGATTTCCTTCACATATATCCATAAAATCTTCCCTACAAAATTAGCTTTCATAGGAACTAGAACTTTGGCTGCAGCCAAGATACCATCCCGACACTTCGGGAGGCGGTCCAAGCTGGTCAAAAACGGCATTTAAACAAAATAGTTTTGACTACTAATTAAGAAAAATGCAAAGTGACTTATTAATTCCTTATTCCTTTGGTTTGCATTAACAACAAAGACCGCTTTAAATTTATTTTAGAGCGGTCTTTGTTAGCATTTATTTCTATTTGTCCCTCAAAGGACATGCTAAAACACACGCAATCGTACTTTTGGTATGCCCACTCCTATTTGCGAGTTTACCGTGGTTCTGGGTACTCTATTATCATATGCTGGTTGACGATACCCATGGTAATAATAGCCCGCATTTTGATACCAGTAGTTACTGTGATTGCAATGACTGCCGCAGTGATAGTGATGCGCTGCATAACCGTCTTTTTTGCCTTGAAGATAGGCATGATAAGCTCTTCTATTCTTTTTCCTTAATTCCTTTTCATATTGTTTTTGTTCCTTCCAAAACTCACGCTCTTCGGCTTTACTTTTGACTTTAAACTGCTGCTCGTGTTGAGCGTCCTCTATACCTCTTTGTTGATAATACGATAATTCGTGTTTTGTTTGGACCTTGGTATCTTGATTAAATCCTGATTCCTGAGCATTTACATTGGGTAAGAAACAAAAAATCAGTAGGGTTAAAATGCTTTTAACTGTTTTCATAGTTTTTAAATTAGTGTTAATAAAATAGTCTTTTATAGGTAACTACACTAATAAGACAACTCTAAACTAATTTACCCTACCGAAACAAGCACTAATTATAAAAATTATTTAAGGTTACTTTTCATAAAGTCAATAATCTCATCAAAGCGATTGCTCCAAGGTGAGAAATATTGTAGAACCATTGGGACGTGCTTTTTATTCAAGCGAATTGGTGTCACCTCGGGTTGAAAAGGTTGCAATGCAGTTACAAAACGACTGTTAGCGACTTTAATGGAATTATAGGTTTTGTCTCCTACATAAATTAAAAAAGGCGGCGTGTTTTTATTTAAAAAATAAATAGGAGAAGCATCTTTCCATTGGGCTGGATTTGAGGTCCAAGTAGTTAAATAATCATCTTTTGTAGTAGGCGGATTTCCTTCTAAATAATTTTTCATGTCCAATCCAGCTGCATCGTTGAGTATAATACCAGATATGCTTTTAGGATCAAGTCCATATTTTGGATTCATAACCGCCAAAGCCCCAAGATGTCCTCCAGCTGAATGTCCTGTTATGAAAATTTGATTGGGATCACCGTTGTACTGGCTGATGTTCTTTTTAGTCCACTGTATTGCGGATACAATTTGTCGTGTCATGTCATCATAAGTGGCATCAGGACTCAATGTGTAATCTGGAATCACTGTAATAACGCCTTTGCTTGCAAAATTACGACCTAACAAATCATAGGTTCCTTTTCGGCCACTGTTCCAATTTCCTCCGTGTACAAAAATTAAAACCGGTGCCGGAGTTGCAGTTGATTTTCGGGGAACAAAAACATTAAGTTGTGGTGGATTTACAGTGTTTGTATCGGTAGTATTAAGGTACGAAATATCAGTATTTTTTTTAGAACCGCAGTTAACCAAAAGAAGTGCATTCAATAGTACGATGATAAAGAAAGAGAAACGCATATTTATTTTTTTTTACGAATATAAGATTTAAAAAAATCAAGAAAGTTAATTTAGCTTTAAAAGGGAGTTTTTTGAGAAAAATTAATTGTCGATACTTTTATACACCTATATTTACCATGAACTTCAGTTTATTAATGCGGGTAAAATTTTCCTAAATAAACTAATCACTCCATTATTTCTACCTTTATTTTTACGAAAAATTAAACACAAATGAACACTGCAAATATCCAAAATCTCGAAAAAATGAGTTTAGCTCAAAACATAAGTCGAAATATATTAGGACTATTTCTTACCACTGCTGGAATTAGTCATCTTACATGGAGTCGAACGGAATTTTTAGCACAAGTACCACCGTGGATTCCTATAAACGCTGATTTAGTAGTTCTGCTGTCTGGTGTAGTCGAAATTGCTTTGGGTTTATCCCTAATTCTATTATTTAAGTATCGCATACAAGTTGGATGGGTTGTAGCTGCTTTTTTTGTCCTGATCTTTCCGGGAAATATTGCGCAACTGGTCGAACATAGGAACGCTTTCGGACTCAATACAGAACTTGCTAGATGGCTCAGACTTCCACTTCAACCACTACTCATTCTAGTAGCATTATGGTCAACTGGAGCCTGGCATTCCTGGAGGACAAAATAAAAATAGAGCAAGGAAGCCCTATATATCTTTTATTTAAATATCAAAATTATATTGTACCAAACAAAATAGGCTGCCCTTGCGGACAGCCTATCAACATTTATCTCAAAAAGATTAGTTGAATTGTGAAGCCACATATTCAATTAAGCTTTCATCGCTCATTTTATTAGAAGTACTTTCTTTAGCCTCTACATTTTTGTATTGTGGCGTCTCACTCAAATATTTAATAAATTGTTCTTGAGCTACACCAGGTCCTGTTATGTGCAATTCATCCACATTTTGCATGTGAGCAGTGATGCTTTTAAATAATTTGTGAAGCGAATCTCTTTCAGCATTATTTGCAGCATTTTCATTTGAATTACCACCTTGACCTTCTTCTTTCTCGTGTCCTAAAACTACGAAATCTCCAGAATCTACATTTTCTCTACCTACGATAGTTGCGTGATGGGAATCCATCCAAACTCCGAATTGTTTTTTACTTTTGTCTGACATTATAATTGTATTTATTTTTATTACTATTTATAGTATTAAATTATCAAAGAGCATGCCGTGATATTTTAATTACTTATTAATTTAAAAGTAGGCTATTTTTTTGAAATAATCGCAGCTAACTCTGAATTTGGTTTTTAATTAACACTATTGGTTTGCGCTATATATAAGACTAAAAAAACCATATTTTTGATACAAACATTCGCTATTATTGGATTTTTTATAAGTACTGCCATTGAGTAACCTGATTTACCTCCTTTGTCAATTTAAGATTTCTGTATTAGTCTGTTTTGCGTTTGTATCAAATTAATTCAATAGGTATTTATTGTTTGTACCTTTACGTTCAAAATAAAACTAAACCACAATAAGATGTACACAATTCTGAAAAAGTATATCAATAGCAGAACGCAAATTAAGGATGAGGAAGTGGAGTTGATTTGTTCCTTTTTTAAACCTTTGAAAACAAAACGAAATGAAATTTTAGTTCGGTATGACGAAATATGCCAACAGTATTATTTTGTGAACAAAGGTTGCATCAGGCTTTTTACAATCAATAAAGAAGGAATTGAAACCTCTCGATTTTTTGCTTTTGAAGGTGGTTTTGGAACGGCATTACCCAGTTTTATAGATCAGCAGCCCACTTATGAATACCTACAGACGATAGAAAAATCAGAGTTGCTGGTCATTTCGAGAGCTGACTTTTATCATTTGGTTGCAACAATTCCTCAATTTGCGATGATTTATAGAGAAATTCTAGAGTTGGGTTTTATAACAGCACAAAAACGTATTTACGGTTTTCAGGGATTTGATGCCTTAGAAAAAGTAAAATGGATTATTGAAAATCAGCCTCATTTTTTATTGCGTGTTTCTAATAAAATGGCCGCGTCGTATTTAGGAATTTCCCCTTCGACCTTAAGCAGAATAAAATCCAAACTCTAAAAAACGTTGACATAGGACAAGCTTTTTCACGCGACTCATTTTTAATTTTGTAAAAAAATGAATCATGAAAATCAACTCTTTTGCACTGATATTACTTTTTCCGCTATTTTCATTGGCACAAATCAGTAGCAAAACAAATACTGTTAGTACCCATTTAAAAACGGAGGAGAATTACACCTTACAATCCGCCCAATTGTCACTCCAAACTGCATTTCGAATAACTGAACAAGCACGGTCAGCCGCCACAGTATTAGGCAAAAATGTCACCATTGCAGTACTAGATGCATCGGGACAACTTATCATACTTACCCGTGGTGATGAAGTGGGTCCGCACAATACAGAAGCAGCAAGACGAAAAGCCTACACCGCATTGTCCACAAAAACGCCTACGCTGCTCTTATCCAGAAATGCCAGATCCAATCCAGATACACAAAATTTAGCTACGCTGCCGGAATTGTTACTTTTAGGTGGTGGTCATCCGCTTTGGTACAACGGCAAAGTTATAGGAAGCATTGGCATTGCTGGCGGAGGAAGTCCTGAAAACGATGATTTAATAGCTAAATCAGGAGCTATTGCATCATCACAAATCACAACTCATTAATTTTAAATACAAACAACAATGAAAAAGTTACTTTTTACCTTATTATTTTCCGCTTTCGCAACTGCATCATATGCTCAAAACAACAGGTATCAATTGTCCAGCCATATTTTAGACGTATCTAGTGGAACAGCTGCAATTGGCGTCCCGGTAATATTAGAGAAATACGATGAAAGTACTAAAATATGGTCTTTCGTTGAGGAGAAAATTACAGATAAAAACGGTCGCATCACTGATTTTTTAAATTATAAAGAATCTAAAAATGGAATTTACAAACTTAGATTCTTGGTAGCGGACTACTTTAAGAGCAAAAAAATAGAGAGTTTTTATCCTTTTGTAGAAGTTGTTTTCCAAATTAAAGATACCAATCATTATCATGTTCCCATTACACTTTCTGGCTATGGTTATGCAACGTATCGAGGCAATTAGTTCTGTTTGATTGTTTTGGTGAGTTCCAAAAATACTAAAACGATTCGCTGCCCTACTTTTGCTATTTAGTTTTAAAAAATAATTGCCTTAAGTTAACTCGGTAATCGTAATTTTGTAGTACTTGATTCTAGATAAAAAGCGGAATAATTTTAAAAAAAACAATCAAATGGAAGTAGCAAAAATAATTAAAGAGAAACTGGGAACCATTGTCGATGTGCGGTCTTATGATGAATTTATGGGCGGTCATGTTGCGGGTTCCATCAACATTCCGTTGAATGAAATACCGCATAGAATGCAGGAAATACAGGAATTAAAAGCACCATTAGTGGTCTGTTGTGCCTCTGGAAATAGAAGTGGACAAGCACAAGTTTTTCTGACCGCACATGGAATTGAATCTTACAATGACGGTTCGTGGCTGGATGTGAATTATCTTCAATCCCAAATAGAGTAAAATGATAAATAGACTCAAAAAACTATTTGGGCTTGGCGCCAAAGTGAATTATCCAGAATTGATTAGCAACGGAGCTATTATCGTAGATGTGCGCAGCAAAGCAGAATATGCAGCCGGGCACATTAAGGATTCCCTGAATATTCCCGTGGATACATTGCGCAATACTCTTTTTAAACTGAAAGATAAAAACCAACCTATTATTACCTGTTGTGCCTCTGGAATGCGAAGTGCTTCGGCAAAAAGCATTTTGAAATCCAATGGCTATACTAAAGTTTATAATGGTGGCGGATGGAGCAGTCTAAAAAATAAAATAGAACGCTAAATCAAGAGGTTTCAAAACTGTAAATAATACAATTCTTATTTATAAATAGTTAATTAACAGTTAGTTGTATTTTAATATGTTTAATTTTATGGCACTTAAAAGTTAAGTAATCAGTTTACATGAGATGCTACAAAACAACTTTTTTCTCCTGTAAAATTAATCTTAAAAGCTACTGTTATGAGAACCGCAATTAGTAAAAATGAAAGTATTAAAGGTGCCGCACAAGGAGAAATCAATGCAGCACATGGATTACGAGATTTATTTGAAGTTGGGCTAAAAGATATTTACTGGGCGGAAAAAGTTTTAACTAAAACCTTACCCAAAATGATGAAAAATGCTTCATCACCAGAATTAATTACGTCTTTGAAAAACCAGCTCAATCAAACGCAGGAACATGTAACGCGTTTAGAGAAAATATTTGAAGTTACAGGTGTTACAGCCACAGCTAAAAAATGTGAAGCAATGGGCGGTATATTGAAAGAAACCAATAGTCTTATCAAACAAACAGACCTTGGCGTAGTGCGTGATGCCGGAATCATTGCCGCAGATCAAAAGGTAAAACATTATGAAATTGCCACTTATGGAACGTTGCATGCGTATGCAAAAACATTAGGAGAAAATAAAGCGGCAAATTTGCTGGCGATGAGTCTTGATGAGGAGAAAAAAACAGATGCTGCACTTAGTGAAATTGCGATGTCCCAGATCAACAGACAAGCCCATAAGGCTACTGCAATAACCAACACGTAGTAATTCAATTTTACAAGAACCTAAAATTTTATGTTCCTTTATAAAAAAAGAGCCCGCATGTTGCGGGCTCTCTAATGAATTGTAATTTTCCTCTAAATAAATCTTTTAAAAAAATAAAAAAAGACAGGTGTTACTCAGCCATAGCGGGATAATCAATATATCCTTTCTCAGTATCAGTGTAAAACGTAGTTTGGTCTGGTGTGTTTAATGGTGCATCCGCTTCGTAACGTGCCACTAAATCTGGATTTGCAATAAACGGAACTCCATAAGCAACAAGATCAGCATCTCCATCTTCCAACACTTTATTACCTGTTTCCTTATTGAAACCTTTATTGATAATTAATGTTCCTTTGTAAAACGGTCTAAAATGTTTAGCCACTTCAGTAACAGCAAAAGGCACTTCAGATACATCAGTAAAAGGTTCTGTTAAATGGATGTAAGCCAAACCATACTCATTTAGTTTATTGATAATGTACTCATAGGTTGGAATTGTCTGTTCATCCAGCATCATTCCTTGAGCATTGTGCAACGAAGGATTCAATCGAACACCAACTTTAGCATAATCAATAACTCCTTCTAAAGCATCTAGAATATCAAATAGGATTCGGGATTTATTTTCTATGGAGCCACCATATTCATCCGAACGATGATTGGAATAGCCATTAAAAAATTGTTGCAACAAATATCCATTGGCAGCATGCAATTCGACACCATCAAAACCGGCTGTGATTGCATTTTTTGCTCCGTTTTTGAAATCTAAAACCGTTTGTTTGATGTCTTCCATCGTCATTTCTTTTGGTACAACTGTATCTACAAAACCATCATTGGTGTATGCTTTCGCAAAAGGATTTAAAGCCGAAGGCGCGTGTGGCAATTCACCATTATGCAAATCCGGATGCGATAATCGTCCTGTGTGCCACAATTGTGCAAATATAGTTCCTCCTTTTTCGTGTACTGCTTTGGTAACGAGTTTCCAACCTTCGGTTTGTGCTGCACTGTAAACTCCGGGTACATTGATAAAACCAACTGCTTTTGTACTCACAAAAGTTCCTTCAGAAACAATTAAACCTGCTGTTGCTCTTTGACCATAATATTCTGCCGTAAGTGCTGTAGGGACATTTCCTTCATTATTGGAGCGACTTCGTGTCATTGGTGCCATCACCATTCGGTTTTTTAAAGTACTGTTTCCTAATGTATAGGGTTGAAATAAAATTGATTTACTCATTTGATTTTTTGTTAAAAATTAGTATTTTATAAAATATTGGCTTTCAAACCAATACTTGTAAATAGTGCCAAAATAGTCCTTACGGCTTCCTTATCGTTTCCGTTCAAAAAAAAGGAATCGTTAGAACTATCCCCTGATTCGAAACTCTGAACAACTTTAGAAAAAGGAAACAAATGCTGTAATTTTTCAGCAGCATTTCCGCTAGTTTTCGTATTTTTTTTGTTTTCCAAAAAAAGTACAATCTTACCTGTAGCCACGCTTCTGATTTTTTCAATAAGATTGCCATTAGTCGCAGCAATATTTGAAAGTATAATGGTATCAGCTTCCCAACTTGCATTGGTTGGACAAATCATCATCTCTGCATTTGCGTTTGGATGTTCTAAAAGTATCTGGGAATAAACGCTATTCAATATAATAGTATCATGATCAAAAAGCAAAACGGGATTGGTTTTGGCAATTTGCTTCACTAGAAAAATACTGTTGGTTTCTGAAACTCCAAGGACTGCAAATGTTCTTCTGTTTGACATCGACTTTTATTTACTTGGCAAATTTAGTGCTGTATAACTAAAATTTCCATTGATGTAAAACAAGAAATTCTATTGATCTATGTCAAGTAAAATTAAATCCTATTGGTAATTTGTTTGCGAACCCGACTCAGTGTTTCTGGTGTTAGTCCAAGATAAGAAGCAATCATGTGTTGGGGAACTCGTTTGACAATTCCAGGATAAGCATTACCTAAATTGGTATATTTTTCTTCGGCAGTTTCGGTTAAGGCCGAATTTATTCTGGCTTGATTGGCGATGTAGGCATTTTGCAACAGCAAGCGTTGGTATCTTTCAAACATAGGGATTTTATCCATCAAAGCTTCTCTGGCTTCGGTAGTCAGCAAAAGCAATTCAGAATCTTCAAGTGCTTCAATGGTGTAAATAGAGTTGCTGTTGGTTAGAAAACTGGACAAATCTGTAATCCACCAGCCTTCAATTGCAAATTGTACAATATGTTCGTTTCCTTTTTCATCCATAGAAAATGAGCGAAGAATTCCTTTTTCAACAAAAGCATTGTAGATACAAATGTCCCCTTCTTGCAAAAGCATTTGTTTTTTACGCAACTTTTTAGGGATAAAAAAGGTTTTACATAACTCCATTTCTTCTGGAGTTAATACCACTTTTTCCTGAATACTTTTGAATAATTGTTGAAACATGGCTGCAAGATACTAAATAGTGCTACAAGTGAGAAATAGTGTTGCTGTGAAAAACAGAATCCTTAATAACTATTGATAAATCTAAAAATGGAACCTTCTATTAATCAAATTATCTGATTATATTTGCGTAGTCTAATTTTAACACACAAATGAAACCGAACACACAACAATTAAACGATTTAACAATCCAAGTTAGAAGAGATATTCTTCGAATGGTACACGCAGTCAACTCAGGTCACCCAGGTGGCTCTTTAGGTTGTACTGAATTTCTTGTCGTATTATATCAAAATATAATGGACCGCAAAGAAGGTTTTGAAATGGACGGTATTGGAGAAGATCTTTTCTTCCTTTCAAACGGACATATTTCTCCTGTATTTTACAGCGTTTTAGCAAGAAGCGGTTATTTTCCTGTATCGGAATTAGCGACTTTCCGTTTGATCAATTCTAGATTGCAAGGTCACCCAACTACCCATGATGGTTTGCCTGGAGTACGCATTGCATCTGGTTCTCTTGGACAAGGATTATCAGTAGGAATTGGCGCTGCTCAAGCTAAAAAATTGAATGGGGACAACCATATCATCTATACACTTCACGGCGATGGTGAATTGCAAGAAGGTCAAAACTGGGAAGCCATCATGTATGCTTCAGCAAAAAAAGTAGACAATCTTATTGCTACAATCGATTTAAACGGAAAACAAATTGATGGTTCTACTGACGAAGTTTTAGCCATGGGAAGTATTCGTGCTAAATTTGAAGCTTTTGATTGGGATGTTTTAGAAATTGAAAAAGGAAATGATATCGAAGCTATCATTGCTGGTATGAATGATGCTAAATCAAGAACTGGAAAAGGAAAACCAGTTTGTGTATTGTTGCATACTGAAATGGGTAATGGTGTAGATTTTATGATGTACAGTCATGCATGGCACGGTAAAGCACCTAATGATACGCAACTTGACGTTGCTTTAGGTCAAAACTATAATACTGGAGGTAATTCAGATTATTAAGTATTAAGATTATTGAGTAACAATTTCTGATCCATGCGATGGCCAAATGGCGAAACATTTCAGAATTTTTTAATCTTTCAATTTTTTAATCTTTCAATTTTAAAAAGAATAATGAAAAAATATACAAACACAGGAAGTAAAGATACGCGCTCAGGTTTTGGAGCGGGAATGACGGAATTAGGTCAAAAAAATGAAAATGTGGTAGCACTTTGTGCGGATTTGATAGGTTCTTTAAAATTTGACGATTTTAAGAAAAACCATCCAGAGCGTTTTTTCCAAATTGGAATTGCGGAAGCCAACATGATTGGAATCGCAGCAGGTTTAACCGTAGGAGGAAAAATTCCTTTTACTGGAACTTTCGCTAACTTTTCTACAGGAAGAGTATACGATCAAATTCGCCAATCGGTAGCCTATTCAGAGAAAAATGTAAAAATTTGTGCTTCACACGCTGGATTAACTTTAGGAGAAGACGGTGCAACACACCAAATCTTGGAAGATATAGGTTTGATGAAAATGTTACCGGGAATGACTGTAATCAATACCTGCGATTACAACCAGACTAAAGCGGCTACACTAGCAATTGCAGATCACCATGGTCCTGTTTATTTGCGTTTTGGTCGTCCGGTTGTGCCTAACTTTATGCCAGCTGACGAGCCTTTCGTGATAGGAAAAGCAATTGTTTTAACTGAAGGTTCTGATGTGACGATTGTCGCTACTGGACATTTAGTTTGGGAAGCGCTTATTGCAGCTGAAGCATTAGAAGCACAAGGAATATCTGCAGAAGTGATCAACATTCACACAATCAAACCACTGGATGAAGAAGCGATTTTGAAATCATTGGAAAAAACAAAATGTATTGTTACTGCTGAAGAGCATAACATTTTGGGAGGTCTAGGAGAAAGTATTTCTAGAGTTCTAGCTTTAAACAGTCCCTTACCACAAGAGTTCGTAGCCGTAAATGACAGTTTTGGAGAATCTGGAACACCAGAACAATTAATGGATAAATACAAATTGAACAATCAAGCGATTGTTGAAGCGGTTGAAAGAGTCATGAAAAGAAAATAATCTTACTCCTATAATTCAAAAAAAAACCAGTTCTCAACGAACTGGTTTTTTTATGCTTGTAATTTTTCTAATTACACTTCACTAAATGTCTTTTTATCCTTGCTGGATCCGTCGTATTTCCATCACAAGCTGGAATAGAAGCGAAGGGAATCAAAACACCATTGGCGTCTGTAATTTCTTTTCTGGTACTTATACCATCTCCATCATCATCTGTATCTAAATAATTAGGGATTCCATCGCCATCTGTATCATCTGGATTCGGAACTCCTGTGGGTAAAACGCGCATATATCCATCACCGTTAACATCTTCGAGATAATTCGGAATACCATCATTATCAGAATCAACTCTATTAATTTCGTATAATTTTATACTAAAAACTAGAGGCGCATAAGAAGGGATATTAGCACTTCCTGAATTAAAATAGGCCAATCCTGATGGAATAAAAAGAACTCCTGCACCAAAATTCTCATATGAAATTGTTCCGTCAGCATTTGATGAATACGTTCCCGTTTTAAATTGTGGGAAACATTCTCCCCATCCAACTATCGTTGAAGTTAGATTAAAAAATTGTTGAGGATTTGTAGACTCTTCAAAAAAAGTAGGCGCTAGGGTTTCTACATCAGCAACTTTAGTTCGTGATAAATATTCTCCGTTGTAAGCAGTCAATACTCTATCAGTATTTGAAGGAGACTGCCCTACTCCTTCTCGCAACACTAGATAGTATAATTTATAAGTGATATCATGAAGCATTACTTCTCTACTTAAAAGCTTAGGGAAAGTAGTATTGTCTAGATAAGACCAAATGGAAGGTTGAGATCCCCCTGTAGGAATTTTTGTTATTTTAGTATCAACATCCGGCGAAACGTCTTCGATATAATAATCTTTTAAATATTCTTCAATATCATTTAAATCAGTAGCATATTGCACTGCAAATTCTCTTGGCGGGGTAATTTCCGCAGTATCATCCTTTGAACATGAAAATAAAGAGACGGTTGTAATTAATAGAATAAAATAATACTTAAATTTGTTCATTATAGCTAATTTTTTAAGTGCGCAAGATACAATATTGATTGATTTTTGTAAACTATTTAACTCCGATTTTAGAAATTTTATGAGAATAGATAAATATTTATGGTGTGTCAGGTATTATAAAACCAGAAACATGGTTACCGAAGCCTGTAAAAAGAATCATGTCACGGTAAATGGCCTTGTTGCCAAACCCTCTAAGGAAGTTTTTCCTACCGATAAAATCACGTTTAGAAAAGACCAAATCACCCAAATCATTACGGTTTTAGACATTCCTGAAAATCGAGTAAGCGCTAAACTGGTCGATATTTATAGAAGAAATGACACCCCGGCTGAAGCGTATCAACATTTGGAACTCTTGAAATTATCCAAAGAACATTACCGAAAAAATGGAACCGGAAGACCAACTAAGAAAGATAGAAGAGACATTGACGAATTTGGAAATGAAATAATCACCGAAGAAGAAGATTAGTTTCAAAAACGAAGAGATATGGGTTTAATGTTCGTGCAAAACCTAAATTTTAAAAACATTTGCAAAAGCATCTTGAAACCTTAAACAAGCAAAAAAAACAAAAAAATGAGCAAAAATATAATTTTAACAAATCAGGAAATAGAACACAAAATAAAAAGGATTGCATACCAAATCTATGAGACCTTTGTGGAGGAAGAAGAAATTGTCATTGCCGGAATTGCAGCCAACGGTTTTATATTTGCGAAAAAAATAGCGCAGGTGCTAGAAACTATTTCGCCAATTAAAGTTTCTCTTTGCGAAGTACAAATTAACAAACAGAATCCGGACTTACCGATCCACACTTCTTTATCAAAAGAGCACTATGCCAACAAAGGCCTTATTCTTGTGGACGATGTATTGAATTCAGGAACCACATTGATCTATGCCGTACGACACTTTATAGACGTTCCTTTGAAAAAATTTAAAACAGCCGTTCTAGTTGACAGGAATCATAAAAAATACCCTGTAAAAGCAGATTTCAAAGGCATATCCTTGTCCACATCATTATTAGAGCACGTTCAAGTGGTATTTGATGAGAACAATGATAATTACGCGTATTTAAGCTAAAAGGTCCATAATATCCAACACCGTCTGATGAATTGTCTTATCATCAACCACCACGTTATATTGTGCTTGATTGTAATAGAAACTTCGTTCAAAAAGGTGGATAGCAATAAACTCTTTCATTTCGCCCTCACTTTTATCCGCAAGTAGAGGGCGTTTACTTTTATTAACTGCTAATCTTTGAAACAAAGTTTCAATGGACGCTTTCAGATAAATAGAAACAACACCTTCCCCTTTTAGCAATTCATGGTTATTGGCATAACATGGCGTTCCTCCCCCTAAACCAATAATTAACTCATCGGGAGAATGCAACAATTCCAAAAAAACTTCGTGTTCTAATTTTCTGAAATAAATTTCTCCATGCTTTTCAAAAATAGCATTTATCGATAAATTCGTTTTCTCTTCTATCTTTTTATCCAAATCAACAAAAGGGATTTTGATATTTTTTGACAGGCTACTGGCAATTGTAGACTTACCACACCCCATATAGCCTAATAATATAATTTTTCTCATAGAATAAAACCTTATAAATTAAGGCGTTAAGATTTATTGTTTAAAAAAGACAAATTTATAATAAAATTGCTTGGAAAACTCCAAAATAAGTCCTTATATTTGCACCCGCATTCAAGGAAAGAATATGACTCGATAGCTCAGTTGGTAGAGCACATCACTTTTAATGATGGGGTCCTGGGTTCGAGCCCCAGTCGGGTCACAATTTTAGTGATCAACACATAATTTCCTTGAAAGCATTGACTCGATAGCTCAGTTGGTAGAGCACATCACTTTTAATGATGGGGTCCTGGGTTCGAGCCCCAGTCGGGTCACAAAAGGTCGAGTAATTTATTACTTGGCCTTTTATCTTTTTAGGCCACGTGGAGAAACGGTAGACTTGCCAGCTTGAGGGGCTGGTGCTCGCAAGGGCGTGTGGGTTCAAATCCCACCGTGGTCACAAAACAAAATGCTTCTGAAAAATCAAGTTCACTTGACGTTTTCAGAAGCATTTTTGTTTAACAAAAAATCGATTTATAGAAATAACAAGAATCTCATTGTTTAGTTAAAAAATTTTCCCCAAAGCATTTAAAAAAAACATAACCATCAAAACTCCTACAGATACGCTTCCTGCAAACAAGAAGAAAGTTCCAATGTATAAAAATACTGTAGTATTCTTTTTTTTTACAGGTTTGTTATAGTGTCTTTCTGCTGCTGTGTTTTCCATCTTTAGTCTGTATTAATTTAAAAAAAGGATCCGATTAAAATCTTTACTAATGCAAAATTACAAGTATAAAAAAGCTTCCACAATACCAACTTTTAGTGATTTTTACTATTTGGACCACCTAATTTAAAATAAATTCTATTTCTGTTCGTTAACTAACTAGCTAAAAAAAAGATTGTACCTTTATCTCATAGATTTTGGTAAAAAAATAAAGAAATTACCCCAATATCAAACCTTACTTTTTATGAAGAAATTAGTCCTACTCGCATTATTATTAAGTTCCTTGGCTGGATGGAGTCAAAGTCCAATCGCTTATGATCTATTTGACAAAGCCATAAAAAAAGCAGAAGGCGGCAACACCAAAGGCGCTATCGACGACTACAGCAAAGCTATTCGGATTGATCCTTTGTTTGCCTCAGCTTATTTAAACAGAGCGCTTTTGAAACAAAAATTAGGCGATATTAAAGGTGCTTTAAATGACGTTAACACCACAATAAAAATAGAACCTAAAAGAAGTGATGCTTACACCACAAGAGCTGACATCAACTATAAGGCGAAGGATTACAAGAGCACTATTGAAGATTGCACCATGTCTATTAGTTTAAACGAAAAGGATTATATCGCCTATAACCTGAGAGGTCTTTCTAATTTTCATGCACAAAATAAGAAAAATGCATGTGCCGATTTTACCAAAGCAATTCAGTTAGGCAGTCAAAGTGCCGTTAAAAACAAAAAAATGTTTTGTAAATAATTCTTTTAAAAAAAACTGGAATTTACTCAAAAAAAAAGCGTCTTGAACTTATCAAGACGCTTTACTTTTTTGAACTAACAATTTATTTATTCATTAATTGTTGCAGCGGTTTCAACTGCTCCAAATCAATATTAGATTGTTGCAACACCGTCATCATGGTCATCACACTAGTAGGGTTCATATCTTTACCTAAAATGCGCACTACTGCAAAACCATTTTCTTTCTTATTGGCATAAAAAACAAATTCCTCGATGTGCTCATCTGTTCCCACGAAACTTACTGAAGCACCTTCCTTTCCAGAACCAAATTTCATCAATTGTTGGTATTTTTTATCCTTCAAAATCAAGTCCACTTTGGCACGTTCCATTTCAAACTCCGCTTTGTTTTTATCATTTAATTTGAAAGCCAAAACATTCATTTTGTCAAAAGATTTTAAAGCATCATTTTGAGCTACAGATAATTTTGTTTTATCGACATTCAAGATATCAGGAGACACATCCAAAGCAATAAAGTTTTTATTTTCGGTGTTTTCTACAAAATATTTTTGCAAAGTCGGCTCCGAATTACAACTGATCAGTATTAAACTCAACAGCAGCAAAATTCCATATCCTGTTTTCATCTTATCTTTTTCCTTTAGTTGCTTTTTTCAAATCATCACCTCCAGGAATTCTCATCTTGTCAGTAAGAATCGAAATTTCATTTAAATCAAAGTTACCAGTCAAAGACATTAAAACGGTATCCTCATTTTTAGCGCCTTCAATAAACATCAACAACTCTCTGATTTGAGAATCTGTTGACCCTGATTTTACCAATATTTTGATGTTTCTGCCATTTTCATTGACGCGCATTAACTCTTCTAAACCAGCTGATTTGATATACTTATCAGCCACTACTTTCATTTCACCTTCTACACGAGTACTTTTTGTGGTGAATACTTTTAAATTATCCAGCTTTTTGATCAACGCTAAATATTGTTGGGTTTCTTTATCTGAGGCGTCAACTTTTACTTTACTCATTAAGTCAAACATTTTTTTGTTGACAATAATAGAGGTTACGTCATCTTGTCCGTCGAATTTATCAAATGCCGCTTGCGCAAAAATGGGACTCGCAATAAAAACTAACATTACGGTGATTAAAAACTTTTTAGCAGTACTTAAACGGCTTTTGTTTTGCATCTGATTTGCTGGTGTGCAAAAACTTGGATTGGGATTGATTGATTTCATTTTTTTAAATTTATTTAGCATTATTTTAATTGATTGTGGCGTTTACGCCGTGATTATTGTTTTCTAAAAGCAATTAAATACCTCTAGATTTATTTTTGGTTTTTCGGAATACTTTGTTTTTTGCTATTTGATATTCTTCAACATACTTTACACTTTCTATGCCAACATTTACATTTTTTGACAATAGTGAAAGCGCTTTTTGAGTTTCTTTAAAAGCTACTTCGGGATCATCATACGTTCCTAAATCTTTGCTGTTATTTACCGGTTCCGAATGATAGAAAACATACGTACCAATTCCCATCAAAACAACAACCGAAGCTGCGATCGACAACCAGCCTAAATTTCGTTTTTTAATGCCGCTTTCCTCCTTTTGAATTTCAAATAACGGCATTTCTTGTTCAAACTGTTGTTCTTTTGCCACAGCAAAATGATTAAATAATGCAGCATACTTTTCTAAATGTGGCGCAACCTGCTGAGTCGCAAAATAATCCTGTAATTCTCTCTCTTCCGCAATAGAAGTTTCACCTTCAAAGTATCTTTCAAGTACCGTTTCTACTTTATATAATTCCATAATTATGTGTTTTTGTCATGTATTCTCGTATCGTTTTTCGTGCTCTGGAAAGGGCTACTCTAATTGCACTCTCGGTCATATCAAGCATTTTTGCTATTTCTTCAAACTCATATTGTTCTATATCACGGAGCTGAATGATGATTCGCTGTTGTTCGGGCAAGAGACTGATACTTCTTTCAACCCAATTCAAACTATCGCAATCTTCCAGTTTTTTATCTAATGTGGGCGCTGAATCTGTATAATTGGAATGAACAATTTTGAGATTTCCTGATCTTTTGGACTTTAACTGGTCTAAACAATAATTTTTTGTCATCGTCATCGCAAAAGCTTCAATGCTACTATAGCCCGCCAATGCTGTATTTTTGCTCCATAATCTCACCAAAACTTCCTGCGTGGCGTCTTCGGCTTCCTCTGTACTGACTAGCAAGCGCTTTGCTAATCTAAAGACTTTGTCTTTGAATGGAGCCACCATTAACACAAACTCATTTTGGTTCATAACAACTTCGGTATTAAACGGGTTATACAATTAAGACGATTCAAAATTATTTTTGCTACATTAAACTTAAAATAAAACTAAAGTTAGTATTTTTACGTTACTATAGTATTAAACCAAATTTATGAGAACCTACTTCAAACTTACGCTTTTATTGTTCATTACGGCTTTTACTTTTCAAAGTTGCCAAGACAACGATGACATTCCGCCTCCCCCTAGTTTAGAAATCCAAGATTTTATTTGGAAAGGAATGAATCAATATTATTTATGGCAAGCCGACGTGCCTAATTTAGCAGATGATCGTTTTGCTGACCAAACCGCATTAAATACTTTCTTAAGTGGCTACCCCGTTCCAGAAGATTTATTTGGAGCATTAAGAGTGAGTCCATCAATAGATAAATTCAGTTGGATTGTAGATGACTATTTAGAACTAGAAGGCAGTCTTCAAGGTACTACTAAAAACAACGGTGTCGATTTTGGTTTAAGTTACAAACCAGGAAGTTCAACTGAACTATTTGGTTATGTACGTTATATTATTGCCAATTCAGATGCATCGACTAAAAACATTAAACGTGGGGATTTCTTTACAGCCGTAAATGGGACACCACTTACCCTAAGCAATTACCAATCGTTGTTATTTGGTTCCAATGAAAATTACACACTAAATCTTGCGGATTTTAATGGAACTACTATTGTTGGAAATGGCAAATCAGTAGACTTAGCAAAAACAGTATTAACTGAAAATCCAATTTTAATCAATAAAGTAATCACCTCTGGTTCTCATAAAATTGGGTATTTAATGTATAATGGTTTTTATGCCAATTTTGATACTCAGTTAAACGAGGCTTTTGCGTCTCTAAAATCTCAGGGAGCTACCGAACTAGTTTTGGACTTACGGTATAACGGAGGAGGTTCCGTTCAAACTGCCACTCGATTGGCCAGTATGATTACAGGACAGTTTACAGGAAAAGTATTTGCTAAGCAACAATGGAATAAGAAAATCAATGATTACTTCGAAGCCGAAAGCCCAGAAGCTTTGTACAATTACTTTACAGATAAAATAGGAGCTACAGCAATTAATAGTTTAAACTTAACCAAAGTTTACATTCTTACCAGTGCTAGTTCCGCATCAGCCAGCGAACTCGTAATCAATGGGCTTGAACCACACATCAATGTAATCCAAATTGGGGATGTTACTGTTGGAAAAAATGTTGGATCTGTGACGTTATATGATTCCCCAACATTTGGATCCGAAAATAGAAATCCAAAACACCGATATGCCATGCAACCTCTTGTGTTAAAAATTGTAAATTCTGTTGGTTTTGGCGATTATTTCAATGGATTGCAACCTGATTTTTTAGTGAAGGAAACAGTGAGTACTTTAGGCGTTCTTGGAGATCCTTCAGAACCATTATTAAGTACCGCGATTGCAAAAATCGCAGGAGCATCCCGAATGATGAGACAAAGTCCGGGTAAAGAATTTAATTTTTTGACCGATTCAAAATCCATATTAGGAATACAAAACCAAATGTATCTTGAGAAAGCTCCAGAAGGACTTTTGAGAGCTCTAGAATAATAGAATAACTATTTTTCATCTTACAGAACCATAGAACTGCAAGATTAATTATTGGAATACAGTACCAGTTTGCCACATTTTTGAAGAGCACCATCTTTGAATCTGTGGCAATCTTTTTTAATGATGGCCCTTTTTTGAACCTAAATTTTTACTATTACTCGTTAAAAAATAAAAAAATTGAGATAATAAATATCTTTTTTGTAAGTTTATATGGAATAACTTCCCAAACTGAAAACCCTATGAAAAAATCAATTCCGTTATTTTTAATCTGCGCAGCTCTAGTTTCTTTCGCATTTGTAAAACCTGATACAAAAACAACCAAGCAAATCAATGTGGTTATTGATGCTGGACATGGTGGCACTGACTTTGGAGCCACTTCCAGTTCTGGTACTGAAAAACTGATTGTAGAACAAATCACTACTAAAATAAAATTCTTGAATAAAAATGAAAATGTAGTAATTCATCTTACGAGAAATGAAGATAAATATATTTCTCTATCCGATAGAACGGCGATTATTAACAATATCAAACCAGACTTAGTTTTGTCCTTGCATGTGAACCAAAGTGCAAATGTAGCTAAATCCGGAATGGAGTTTTATGTCGCCAATGAATCTGCGGCTAGCGAAAAATCCATTTTGATTGCAAATGCCCTTCGTACTAAATTCACTCAAAACAATACGCTCAAATCATCTGAAGTAAGAAAAGCGCCTTTTTTCATCTTAAAAAAATCAGAGGCACCTGCAGTATTGGTTGAATTGGGTTATATGTCGAATCTTGATGATCGAGAATATTTGACCAATGACTTGGAACAAAACAAAATTGCAGCAACAATTGTAGCATTTATTTCTGAATTGAAATAACAACAACTCTTGTAAACAATAAAAGGCTTTCAGTGACGAAAGCCTTTTTTGTATTAATAAAAATTCCGAATTATAACTTGATATTCATACCCAATTTAAAATTCCTTCCTAACGTATTATAGCCTACATTTTCAACAAAATCAGCATTTAAAATATTGCTAACCGCACCAAAAACGGACAACCTGTTTTTAACCAATTCATAGCGAACTGAAGTATTTACCAATTGGTAGGAACCTAAAACAATCTTCGTTGTAGCAAAAGTATTTCCATCAAAAAAAGCATCATTTCTACTGTCCACATATTGATAATCCAGATTAAAAAACAATCGGTCATTGATTTGAAAATCCAAAGCTGAATTCACTTTATGCTTTGGAATCAAGCGATCCAGGGCTTTATCTACTTGTGTAAACGTATAATTAGAGTTCCAATTGATTTTTTCGCTCAAGGCAAAAGAGAATTCGGTTTCTACTCCTTTTGCTTTATTCATTCCGTCTATATTAATGTAGTTCGAATCGAAAGTTACCGGATTGAAATAAAATCCTATGAAATTAGTTTGTTCCCGGTAAAAAGCGACCGCATTCAATTTGATTTTTTTATCCGAAAGTTGGGTTTCAAAACCAGCTTCTACAGTTCTGTTTTTCTCCGGTGTTAAATCTGCATTTCCATATTCAGAATACAATTGGTACAAACTAGGCGTTACAAAAGCGGTGCTGTACGACGCTAAAATTTTCAAAGGAATCGATTTAAAATCAAAAGAAGGATTCACATTATAAACCAATTGATTCCCGTACTGACTGTGAATATTCAATCGTGCTCCAGCGTTTAAATTCAATCCAAAATCCGTGGAAAAAACACCTGTAACATACGGATCAATCATATTAAACTTTGTAGCTTCCTTCAAAATTCCGCCAAAAGGAGTAATACTGTTCATATCATGAAACTGATATTGTGCTCCAGCCACAACAAAGAAAGATTCTGAAAATTCATATTTATTAAAACCATCTACATTCACACTTCGAGATTCATATTGCGAGAATCCCGGTGTATTCGAATAAAAATTGAAATCATTATACGTTCGTACTATTTTATTAAAGCTGGAATTCAAAACAAATTCCCCTTTAGAATATTTGTATTTTGGTAAAAAACCAAAGCGAAATTGCTCTGAATCGGTGGAATTCAAATCGGTATCATTTGTACCGGTATTATCAAAAGTAGCATCGTAATCCATTTTGACTTTGTCATAACTACCAAAGAAATCCAAGGTCAATTTTTCTGTGGCTTTATACCCTAACTTTGCCAAATAATTGATTCTGGAAAAAAGATCTTCTTCGTAATTATCATCTGGATTTACAGGAGCAATCTGTGACATTCCGCTTATTTCAGTGCTATTCAAAGAGGCAAAATAATTCACTTTATTTGCATTTCCGTTAACCGAAAAACCTTGATTGTAATTTTGAGCGCTGGTTTTAGCAGTATTTGCAGTATTATTGGTTCCTACATTTACATAGGCATTTCCTTCAATCGCTTTTTTGCCAGATTTTTTTAACGTAATATTTATTACTCCAGTTCCGGCACCTGATCCATACAACGTACTTGCTGCGCCTTTCATAATTTCGATACTTTCCACCTGCTCTACCGGAAGCAAACGCAAATCATACTCAAAACTAATTCCTGATGCATCATTCACCGGAATTCCATCAATAAGAATCAAAACCTGATTGTTTTTTCCACCGCGAATGTAATACCCTAAATTTTTTCCCGCAGCACTTTGGTTCCCATTAATTTCTACCCCTGCAACGGAACTTAAGACATTGGCAAGGCTTTGTCCCGCTTTGTTTTTCAAATCCTGAGCGGTAATTTTAGTGATTACTTTTCCTGATTTCTCCTTTGCCAAAGCAAATTTAGAGTCGGAGACCACTACTTCTTTCAATTCATCTTGAGAAGAAATAGTTTCATTTTGTTGCGCAAAAGCACAGCTAGTTATTAGTACGCACAACGCACTAATACGAACGATTTTTTTGTTCATTTAATTAAACATTTAGTAACAGCTATTTTCTGTTACATGACTAAAAATGGGGAGAAAAGCATAGAATTACCCATACCCAAACCTTTTTTCCCGAAAGTTTGATACTCGATGTAATAGGCAGGTCTCCTGGCTTGCGTCTTGTTGTTTACCTTCTCATTCTGGATTTTAGGATTCTAAATTTATTCATTAAGGATTTTTTACTCCTAATTCGTAAATCAATATTTCTAAAATTTTTGAACAATGGTTTTGTAGATAACAACAAGCTTGATAGCTTACAGTTGCGGGTACAGCCCAGGATTTTAGATTCTTGATTTAGGATTCTTGATTTAGGATTTAACTCCTGAAATCTGAATCCTGAAATCTGTAATCTCTCACCTGATTCCCTTTTAATGCTATTTTGAAAAAACAAAACAGCAACCTCAATACGGGTGCAAATATAGCTTTATGATTGGAATAAAAAATAAATTTTGATTTTTAAAAAGGATTAAATATACCTTTGCACTTCTTGAAAACCATTTTATGAAATCTTTTTTATTCCCGTTCACGCTCTTTTTATTTGTCATTTCCATAGCTGGATGCAAACAAAACAAGGACAATCCAACCGCCAATAATACAACTTCAGCAAATGAAATTCAGTACGCTAAAGGATTGGAAATCTATAAACACAACGGGTATACAATCGTTACCATCACAAGTCCTTGGCCTAACGCCAAAGAAAATTTCACCTACGTTTTACAAGAAAAAAACGGAATCATTCCAGACAGTTTAAAACAGTTTCCCATCATTCCAATTCCTATAAAATCGATTGTTGTCACCTCAACCACGCACATTCCAGCATTAGAAATGTTAGGCGTAGAAAACACCTTAGTAGGTTTTCCAAACACCGATTACATCTCTTCCGAAAAGACCAGAAAAAGGATTGATTCTGGAAAAATCAGGGAAGTTGGCACCAACGAAACTTTAAATACCGAGGTTTTAATTGATATGAATCCCAATCTAATCGTCAGCTTTGGTTTGAACAACAGCAATCCAACTTTAGATAATCTGCAAAAAAGCGGTTTAAAAGTGATGATAAACGGCGACTGGACGGAGCAATCTCCACTTGGAAAAGCCGAATGGATTAAGTTTTTCGGCGCGTTGTATGGATTAGATTCCAAAGCCAATACTATTTTTTCTACTATCGAAAAAGAATACACAAACACTTTGGCTTTAGCCAAAAAAGCAACATCAAAACCCACCGTCCTTAGCGGTGCAATGTTCCAGAATCAATGGTACGTTCCACAAGGCGAGAGTTGGGCTTCGCTATTTCTTAAAGACGCACAATCTAATTATTTATGGGCTGAAACTAAAGGGACTGGCAGTTTGCCATTGCCTTTTGAAAAAATCCTAGAAAAGGCACAAAATGCCGAATATTGGATTGCTCCAGGTGACTTTTCTTCGTTGAAACAAATGAGTGACAGCAATCCGCATTATAGTGAATTTACCTCGTTTAAAAATAAAAAAGTATATTCGTACAGTATTAATAAAGGCGCAAAAGGAGGGATTTTATATTTTGAATGGTCTCCCACTCGCCCCGACTGGGTATTGAAAGATTTGATTAAAATTTTTCATCCAGAATTGCTGCCCAACCATAAACTTTTTTTCTTTCAGAAATTAGAATAAATTGACTAAAACCAACCGAAATACAGTACTTTTTATATTCCTAGCTATCGGAATGTTTTTTTTGTTCCTAATCAACATCAGTTTAGGATCCGTTTCTATTCCTATAAAAGAAGTTTTTAATAGCTTAACGGGGCAAAGTGCCAGCAAAGAAACCTGGGAATATATCATTATCAATTATCGTTTACCCAAAGCTATTGCTGCCATTCTTGTTGGGATGGGATTATCCATTAGCGGTTTATTAATGCAAACTTTGTTTAGAAATCCGCTGGCTGGACCTTACGTTCTGGGATTGAGTTCCGGTGCTAGTTTAGGTGTTGCTACAGTCATTTTGGGCGCCACCCTTTTACCTCCATTTGTAGCTACACTTTTAGTATCATCGTATGGAATTGTATTGGCTTCTAGTCTGGGTAGTTTCACTGTTTTACTGGCAGTATTGGCTGTTTCTCATCGCTTACGGGATACGATGGCGATCTTAATTGTAGGACTGATGTTTGGGAGTTTAACCAGCGCCATTGTTGGAACTTTAACCTATTTTAGTACTGCTGAACAATTACAAAAATTTACTTTTTGGTCCTTGGGAAATCTAGGCAATTTATCTTGGACTTCCATTTCTCTTTTATCAATTTGTGTTGTAGTTGGTCTACTTTTAAGTTTGTTCAGTATTAAACCACTAAATTCATTACTTCTAGGAGAAAATTATGCCCGAAGCTTGGGTTTAAATTATAAAAGATCACGTCTGATTATCATTTTTGCCACCAGTATTTTAGCAGGAAGCATCACCGCTTTTGCTGGTCCAATAGCCTTTATTGGATTAGCGGTACCTCATATAGCAAAGCTGGTTTTTCAAACGAGTAATCACACGATTTTATTCTGGAGTACCATACTTTTCGGGGCAGTTATCATGCTTATTTGCGACAGTATTTCGCAACTTCCAGGCAGCGATTTCACGTTGCCAATCAATGCTGTAACTTCTATTTTCGGTGCTCCAATTGTGATTTGGTTACTAATTAGGAAACGAAAAATGATGGGATAATGGGAAATAAAATCATCTTACAGGCTACACAAATCAGCATTGGTTATACTGATAAAAAAAGAAATACCATTATTTCATCAGGTATTGATTTGTCTTTAGAAAAAGGAAAACTTATTGCTTTGATTGGTGCCAATGGTATTGGGAAATCGACACTTTTGCGAACAATAACAGGCATTCAAAAAACAATTTCAGGAACTGTTTTACTCAATGGTCAAAACATTCATGAAATAGACGCTTTGACCTTGGCACAAAATCTAAGTGTGGTTCTGACCGAAAAATTGCCTCCAAGCAACTTGACTGTTTTTGAACTCATTGCGTTGGGAAGGCAACCCTACACAAATTGGATAGGAAAATTAACTGCTGCTGATATCGTAAAAGTAAATGAAGCGATGGAATTGACACAAATCAGTCATCTAGCTACCAAAAAGCATTACGAAATCAGCGACGGACAATTACAAAAAGTATTGGTTGCACGAGCTTTAGCTCAAGATACACCACTTATTATTCTTGATGAACCCACAACCCATTTAGATTTATTGCACAAAGTTTCTCTCTTTAAATTGCTAAAAAAACTCACCGCCGAAACGGACAAATGCATACTTTTTTCTACCCACGATATTGATATGGCGATACAATTGAGTGACGAAATGATCATCATGACTCCTGAAACTGTTCAACAAGATCAACCCTGTAATTTTATTTCTAAAGGAAGTTTCAATACGCTTTTCAAAGATGAACATATCATTTTTGATGCGTCCAAAGGTAAATTTGTAATTTCTTAAAGCTTTAATGCTAGTTGTCGTTTTGCTTCCCCAATGACAAACGCCACCGAATTAGCAATATTAAAACTTCGAATCAACGGTGACATGGGAATTGTCAGATGATTTTCGAATTGGTTCAAAACTGCTTCGCTCAATCCTTTACTTTCTTTTCCAAAAACCAACCAGTCACCATCCTGAAAATCAGTCTCTAAATACGACTTTTTGGCATGAGAACTCATCAGGAAAACTCGCGATAAATCGGGAATTTGAGCTTTCCATTCGGCTACATTTTGATATTCAGTCACCTCAAGATGCACCCAATAATCCAATCCAGAACGTTTTAGGTTTTTGTCATTTATAACAAATCCAAAAGGATGAATTAAGTGCAAACGGCTTTCGGTACCCACGCACAATCGACCAATATTTCCGGTGTTGTTTGGGATTTCAGGTTCTACTAAAACGATGTTTAACATTGCAATTATTGTTATTTTTATTATTATTTTTCATTCGAATCGACTGCAAAATCAGGCACTTCCAAAACTTCTCCTGCCGGTAAATCATTGAGATGTACGTTACCTATTCGAACACGAACCAATCGCAATGTTGGGAAACCAACAGCGGCAGTCATTTTACGAACTTGGCGAAACTTCCCTTCATTCACAATTATCGAAGCCCAAGAAGTTGGACCGTGACGTTCATCGCGAATTTTTTTTCCTCTAGTACCAAAAGCAGGAATTTCATTGATCAAAAAAGCGGTACACGGTTTGGTGACGTATTTAGTTCCATTGAAACCTATTTCAACCCCTTTTTGTAATTGCTCGATGGCTTCTTGATGAATAATGCCATCAACTTGGACATAATATTCTTTATCGACTTTTTTACTTCGAATGATTTCGCTCATCATACCATCCGTTGTCAGCAATAATAATCCTTCGGAATCTTCGTCAAGACGACCAATTGCCATCGTACCTTTTGGAAAATCATACAATTCTCCTAGCAGTTTCTTTTTTCTTTTTAACTCGTAAATAAACTGACTCAAATAGCCGTAAGGTTTGTGAATAATGAAATGCGAATGAGACATTGAATTGAATTAATTGTGCGCGCAAAGATAGTTTTGTTTTTGTTGGATTTAAAAGTGACGGACTACATTTATTGCGGTAAACCAAAAGCAATGTTAAATAGTTCATACATCTAAAATTAATAACGTAATATTATAAAAAGTAAGACTAACAATTAAACAGCAAGATCATGGAAAATAATGATTTAGGTTCAAAAAAGACCAATAATAAACAAAATACAAACGAAGGATTTAGCGGTGAGAACCTGACCAAAAATAAAAATCCGGACTCAACCCATTTAAAAAAAGAGGTTGAAACTGACAACCATGGAAATCAAAAAATTGTTGAAAGAGCAAGAGATATAGACGGAACTGTAGCACAAAACGATGCCGACACCTCTGATAATTTAAAATCAGATGTAGAGCAAGTTCCTGAAGAACAAGCAAAAAAAATGGTAGAAAATAAAGATCATAATTCGGATATTATTCCAAATCGCTATCCTAACGAACATCCTGACAATAAGGAAGACCGAGGAAATATTAAACTGGATAAGTAACAATTAATTTAGTTTGAAAAAGACCAATACGAGTTAAATGCGTATTGGTCTTTTTTGTTGTTTATTTTTAAAATTTGGAACGAAAATTAAATATTAGTAAATGAAACTTAAATCTGAAAATGTTTTCGTTTACAATCTAAAATAGCTCAATTTATAATATTCTCTTAACGTTGGAAATATTATTTTTGCTGCTTAATTCAATTGTAAACCTATGAAACACAATTACCATTTACGCCATTTAATGGCTTTTTTAAGTTTTTTTTATTGTCTATCAACAACCGTTTTTGCCCAAGGAACGGCACCCATAGCGCAAGAGTTGCCATTTGCTCAAAATTTCACCGCTCTTGATGCAGCATCTACCACTTATCCCGCAGGGTTTCAGGGCTGGACCGCCAGCACAGCTCCGGGAAGTTCATTCAATACAACAGCTACATTAGTTGCAGATAGGGCCTTAGTTGCCAGTAGTACAGCTGCTACCAGCAGTGGAAATTTCCATAATTACAATGGAAAAATTGGATTTTTAAACACCGGTTCCTTAGATTTAACAATTGGGTTTGCATTCAAAACACTTGGTAAATCCGGAATTGCAGTAGAATATGATGCGATGGTGATTCGGAATCCTTATAACGGAGGTACAAATAGCCGTATAAACGAATTAGTACTGCAATATCGGGTTGGCACAGCCGATGCTTTTATTACTTTATTACCAACGGTCTATGCCAGCGGAACAACAGGACAAACTTCGGGTACAACAGGACAAAACATTCAAAAAATAAAAGTTGTTCTGCCGACGGAATGTGATAATAAAGAAGTAGTTCAGATCCGATGGATTTCAAGACAAGTTTCAGGTGGTGGTTCACGTCCCTCCTTTGCCGTTGACAACATCAGCGTGAATAATGATGTTACACCTCCTGTAAATGGGGATGGTTTTCCAAAAATCAGCAACATCTTGTCAGATGGATTTGATTTTTCATCTCAATTAGACGAAGCTGGTAAAACCTATTTTGTGGTATTACCAACAGCAAGTGCAACTCCAAGCACAGCTCAAATAAAAGCAGGAACAAATGCTACTGATACAGCGGCTTTACAAGCAGGTATAATCGAAATCGCAGAACCTAATGCTCCGTCTGTAAAAAACATTACGGGACTAACCTTAGCAACTGCTTATGTGGTATATTCTGTATCCGAAGATGCAACCGGCAACACCCAATCGGAAAGCAATAAACTGGAAATAACAACTTCCAGCACTGTAGTCCCTTCCTTATTAACTACTAAAACTGCTTTAGATTTTAGTTTTGTAGAGCAAAATTTTAGTTCCACACCATTAAATTACCAGATTAACGCTCAAAACCTTACTGGAGCGGTAACCTTGACTGCAACCGGAAACTTTACAATCTCGAAGAATGAAACTACTGATTTCCAAACCACATTGGTTTTCCTATCAGAAGATTTCAATATGGGAAGTACACCTTTAGTTTATGTCAAATTTACACCTACTGCAACCGGCCTTTTTTCAGGACAAATCACTCATGAAACAAACGGAGCTTCTACTAAAACGGTGGCGGTATCAGGAACAGGAATTAATCCTTACATCCAAGATTTTAATGATGCAAATGTTCTAACAAACAGCGGTTGGACGGAATATAGCGTAGCGGGTGACAAGATTAAGTGGGTAAGCACCACGACACGTTTTAACAGTTCACCTGCAGCAGTTCAAATAAATGGATATTCTGAAACAGGAGCCAGCAAAGATTGGTTAATTTCTCCTAATTTACGTTTGAATACATTTGACAAATTCCCTTTGTTGTCTTTCTATTCTCGCAAATTTTTCTCTGGAACACCACTTAAACTAATGATTTCTTTAGATTATGATGGTAAAAGCAACCCAGAAACAGCAACTTGGACTCCTTTAGAAGGCGATTTTCCTACCACTACAGGAACTTTTAAACAGTCGCAATACATCAACTTGGAAGCTTATAAATCTGATCATACTTTTATAGCTTGGGTTTACGAAACTACAAATTCTGGTGGAACGGATACTGCTGAGTGGACCCTTGATGATGTAAAAATCGCTAACGAAACAGCATTTCTAGCCTCAAATCCTACTTTGAATTTTGGAGAAGTAGCGCCAAATACAGCGTCAACAAGCCAGTCTTTTATTTTCATGGCAGGCGGTTACGGCGATATCACTGTAACGGCTCCTGCTGACTACCAATTATCTGTTGACAACAGTAATTTTCAATCTAATTTAGTGATTTCAGCTACTGATGGAGTTGCAGGTAAAATAATTTATGCTCGTTTTTTCCCTTCTTCCAAAGCATTGAGTATTTCGGGTCCTTTGACAGTTGTTGGAACCGGATTGAACCAAGAAATAGGCTTTTTAAATGGATCTTCCTTACCTAAAACAGAAACCTTTGATATTGTAACCTACAACTTAGAATTTTTTGGAAGCAATGTAATCGGTTCAACAGGAACTGAGTTTGGTCCAATAGACGACGCATTGCAAATTGAAAATGTTGCCAAAGTAATGAATACACTAAACGCGGATGTCTATTCCGTTCAAGAGGTTTCTGACGATGCTGCTTTAGATGCATTAATTCAAAAAATAAGTATCAACGGAAAAACTTTTGACAAAGTAATTTCTCCGGCTTGGTCCTACTCTTTCAATGCACCTGAAGCGGATTTCCCTGCTCAAAAATTAGTAGTACTTTATAACACCCAAACCACTACAGTAAAAAAGAGTCGCGTAATGTTTAGTAAACTATATAATGACATTCGTGCAGGAAATACAACTTTACCCAATTACCCGGGCGGAAATAGCACTAGCTTTTACTCCTCTGGACGCTTACCACAAATGGTTGAAATTGAAACGAATATCGGCGGTGTAAAAAAAGATGTAAAAATCATTAATATTCACGCCAGAGCAAATAGTGGCAGTGATATCGCAAGATACAACATGAGAAAATATGATGTTGAACTTTTGAAAGACAGTTTAGATGTCAATTACCCAGATGCCAATTTGATAATTTTAGGAGATTATAATGATGATGTCGATGAGTCCGTTATTGCAGGAAACCCTTCATCCTACCAGAAAATGGTGGAAGACAATGTACGCTACAATCCTTTAACTCTAGAAATTAGCAAAGCAGGAGCTTTTACTTACCTGTCCTCAGGTGGTTTCTTAGATCATATTATCATATCAAATGAATTAACTAAGGATTATGTACCCAATTCTACTTTCGTTTACGACCCTCGACTGGAGGTAGCAAATTATGTCAATACTACTTCTGATCATGCTCCAGTTATCGCACGTTTTGAATTAAAAACAGATACAACTTTAGCTATCAATGACTTAATAGCAACAAAAGGATTGTCTGTAATGGCCTATCCTAATCCCGCTTCAGAATCATTCAATATTGTTATTAATTCAGAAAACGGACAAGACTTAAGTTTAAATATTTATGATATTCTTGGAAGAGCAATGGGAGCTCCAACGCAATTAAAAGGCTCAATTGGTGAAAACACTACAAAAATAAATAGTACTAAATTACCTGTTGGGATTTATATATATACCCTTTCCAATGGAAACAAGGTTGTATTTAAAGGAAAAATACTAAAAAAATAGAATCCCTTTTTTACATTTCAAAAGCCAGATTTCTTCATTGAAATCTGGCTTTTTTTTCTAAAATAGTGTAAGATAACTCCCTGCTGAAATAAAAAAACTACTAGATCGCTATCAAAAAAGGAGATAATTACATATAAAACTACCCTAGAGAATCCTATTTTTTCCAAATATATAGCCTTCAAAAACTTACTCTACTATTTTGATTTCTCAAAAGAAACTAGCAAACTTTTGTTTATTTTTACAACCTTACAAAACGAAATTTTATGTCAAATATGCTTCCCTTTTTACTGATTTTCATCGTTGCTCTTGGTATTGGAGTTTTTATTGGGAAACTTCTATTTGCAACCCGATTCCAGTTGGAAAAAAGTAATTTGGAAGAAAAATTAATCGCTTTAAACTCTCAATTCAACCAACAGAAAGAGCAACTAGTGATTGATAAAATCGGTTTTGAAAAACAATTAGAAGCCCAAATCGTTGCTAAAGAACGTATCCGAACTGAAAAAGACAGTTTAGCAATTCAACTTAGTAAAAAAGAAGTAGATTTCGAAAATCTCTGGGAGCGCAACAAAGAACAAAAAGAAGAAGTCGAAAAACTACAGGAAAAATTCACCATTGAATTTGAGAATTTAGCCAATAAAATATTGGAGGAAAAATCGAATAAATTTACCGAACAGAACAAAGAAAACATGAAAAATATCTTGACGCCATTACAAGATAAAATTCAATTATTTGAAAAAAAGGTAGAAGATACTCACAAAGAAAGCATTGATTATCATGCGGCTTTACGCCAACAAATTCTGGGTTTACAAGAAATGAATATCCAAATGAGTAAGGAAACCATCAACTTGACCAAAGCACTCAAAGGCGACAGTAAGATGCAGGGAAATTGGGGCGAATTAGTTTTAGAACGCGTTTTAGAGAAATCAGGATTGGAAAAAGGCCGTGAATACGAAGTGCAACAAGCCTTCACAACAGAAGAAGGAAATCGCGTATTTCCGGATGTTGTCATTAATCTGCCGGATGGCAAAAAGATGATTGTCGATTCAAAAGTTTCTTTGACCGCTTATGAAAAATACATCAATGAAGAAGATGATACTTTGAAAATTAGCTATTTGAAAGAACATGTCAATTCCATCAAACGCCATGTTGAGCAATTAGGAAATAAAAATTATCATGATTTGTACCAAATAGAAAGTCCAGATTTTGTATTGTTATTCATCCCTATTGAGCCCGCATTTGCCATGGCGCTGAATGAAGATACCAGTTTGTACAATAAAGCATTCGAAAAAAATATTGTTATTGTAACTCCCGCCACATTATTAGCTACCTTACGAACGATTGATAGCATGTGGACCAATCAAAAACAGCAGGAAAACGCATTAGAAATAGCACGTCAAGCAGGAGCATTATATGATAAATTTGAAGGCTTTGTAAGTGACTTGATCAAAATTGGAAAAAAAATAGACGAGAGTAAAACAGAATACGGTAATGCGATGAATAAACTTGTGGAAGGAAAAGGGAACCTAATTGTAAGTGTAGAAAAATTAAAAAAAATGGGAGCAAAAGCAAAGAAAGCACTTCCTGAAAACATGTTAAACCTGGCCGATAAAGACGAAAATCAATTATTAAATTAATAAAAAATGAGAAAATTTTTAATGGTTACCATTGCAATAGTAGTACTGTTTATTGTAGGTTATTTTACTTTTTTATACAACGCGACCTACAGTGAGGGCTTTCGTTCAGGCGAATTAATCAAGGTCAGCAACAAGGGAGTCGCTTTCAAAACGTGGGAAGGAGAAATTAGTCAAGGAATTTCCGGAGCACAAATATTTTCTTTTTCAGTAATGGATAGCGAAGAAAAAGTAATTTTAGATTTAAAAGAAATAGAAGGTCAATATGTTCAAGTAAAATATGTTGAACGGTACCGAACCTTTCCCTGGTGGGGCGACAGCCGTTATTTTATTACTGATGTCAAAAAAGTAAATTCACCCTTTAAAATAAAATAAATGAATCGCACCTTTAAAACTGTAGCGTCCTCGGATATTAGTATCTCCGAATTAATGTTGCCTTCCAACACAAATTTTAGCGGTAAAATTCATGGGGGATACATCTTATCCTTACTAGATCAAATTGCGTTTGCTTGTGCCTCAAAATTTTCCGGTAATTATTGTGTAACTGCCTCTGTAGACACCGTAAATTTCTTAAAACCTATTGAAGTAGGGGAATTAGTAACGATGAAAGCCAGCGTGAACTTTGTAGGAAACAGTTCTATGATTGTAGGTATTAGAGTGGAAGCAGAAAATATTCAGACTGGAAAAATCAAACATTGCAACTCTTCCTATTTTACGATGGTCGCCAAAAATAGCGAAGGTAAAAGCACACTAGTTCCTGGTTTAATTCTTTCTAATATGAAAGATGTACGCCGTTATTTCAACTGTATCAAACAAGTTTCCTTGAAAAAGGAACAAAATATTCACGAAGAAGTATTTGATTACACTTCGGAAGAATCATTGGAAAGTTTAAAAAAATATAATGTAAAGTTAGAACTATAAATGCAACGAAATTTCTAAATAGAGAAAAGTAGACCTTTAATTTTATCACTATTATTTCATAGCAATTTCTGATAAAAAGTCATCAAAAATTAACTAATGCCCAAGATTTTTAATTGAGTAACTGCTTTTATTTCAACAATTTATTTTGTAACTTTAAGTAATTTAATTCATAAAACGTTATGAAAAAAATTACTCAAATAGTACTGCTTTTCATTGCAATTGCTGTTACTGCTCAAGAAAAATTAGTTTCGTACGTAGGCATCACAAATTTTGAAGCTTCCATTCCTTTGTTTGAAGAAGTAAAAGCAATAAATGAAAAAACCACCTGTATTTTAATTACAAAAACAGGCGACTTCGCTTGTTGGATTAACATCAAAGATTTTAAATTCAAAAGAAATTTGATGGAAGAGCATTTCAATAAAAATTACATGGAAAGCAGCCGGTATCCTAAAGCCGTCTTTAAAGGCAAAATTGAAAAACTAGATATAAACAATCTTACCTCAGAATTTCGATCCTATCAAATCAATGGTAAAATAACCATACGAGGACGTACTAAAAAAATATCAATCCAAGGAACGCTAAAGAAGGTAGAAAATGGCATTGAACTGCAATCCGAATTCCCCTTAAACACGGATGATTTTAGGATCGAAATTCCTTTTATCGTACGCAGCAAAATAGCGAAAAACGTTACCACTCAAATTGTTTGTGTGTTAAAATAATGCTATTTTGTTAAACAGTCTCGCAATGCCTCTTCTAAATTTTTAAACTTAAATTTAAAACCTGTTTGTTCTATTTTATCAGAGGAAATTCTTCTTCCTGTTAATACAATTACGGCCATTTCCCCCATCACAAATTTCAGAACAAACGCAGGCACATTAGGCAACCAGATCGAATAGCCAAAAATACGAGCCAATGTTTTAGAAAATACGGCATTGGTGGTATTGTCGTTTATGGCAGCGTTATAAGGCCCAACCATTTCGGTATTCTCAATCGCTTCTAAATACATCGTACACAAATCTTCAACATGAATCCATGGCATATATTGGTTGCCTGAACCCAATGCTGAACCCAATCTGTATTTGAAAAGCGGAATAAGTTTTTTCAAAAAACCATCATTTTTGCCTAAGACTAATCCCGTTCGGATTTTTACGGTCCGGATATTTAAATTTTCAATAAAATCAATAGACTCTTCCCATTTTTGGCAGGTGTATCCTAAAAAGTCATTGGCTGGTACGGTCTCTTCGGTACAGATTTTTTTCCCATTTACTGCTCCATAAATTCCAACGGCTGAGGCTGAAATAAATGCGTCAAGTTTCTTATAATGCTTTTTCAGTACCGAATATAACAGTTGGGATGATTTTTCTCTACTGTCAATAACAGCCGCTTTTCGTTTAGCAGTCCATCTTTTCTCTGCAATATTTTCGCCAGCAAGATGAATGATATAATCTGCTTTTAAAACAGCTTCCTCTTCAATTGTACCGTTCGCAACATCCCATTTATAGTAGAAAATATCTCCCTTATTTTTCTTTTCAGTTCTACTCAAGATAGAAACTGAATATCCTTTGGCAAGCAACAGCCCAGTTAAATGTCTACCAATAAATCCTGAACCGCCGCTTATTAAAACATTTTTTTTCATAATAGTGTAAAGCTAATGATTTATAATGATATAAAATTATATTAAATTTTGTTTAACTTTATTAATATATCGTTAAACATTCACTACCTTTATACTCTAATTTGAAACATAGAAAAAATGGCTACTAAAAAGACAACAATAACTAAAGACAAAATAGTTTCAATGTACATGAATTATGTACTAGAGCACAGTGAAAAACCAAAATCAGTATATCATTTTACAAAAATAAATGATTTTTCGGAAACAGAATTTTATGCCTTTTTTGGTACTATCGAAAGTATTGAAAAGGAAATTTTTAAAATGTTTCTGGAAAAAACAGTGGATTTGCTAAATAAAAACAAAGACTACGAAACCTATGACATGAAAAGTAAGTTACTAAGTTTTTACTTCACTTTCTTTGAAATACTAACCGCCAACAGAAGTTATGTAGTAATGACTTTGAAAGAGCACAACAATCAATTGAAAAAATTGATGCAACTTTCTGGACTTAAAAATAGCTTTAAAAACTATTTGGCTGAAATTATTTCAGATGACTTTAGAACACAACAAGAAAAACTTCAAAATTTCCAAGAAAAAACATTTCAAGAAACCTCTTGGATACAGCTTTTATTAGCATTAAAGTTCTGGATAGATGATTCTTCTCCTGCTTTTGAGAAAACAGATATATATATCGAAAAATCAGTGAAAGCCTCTTTCGAACTAATGAATATTGTGCCTTTAGACAGCTTAATCGACTTTGGAAAATTTATTTTCAAAGAAAAAATATACAACAAATAATGAAAACCATAGACTACATTCCTACTTCAAAAATTGAAAGAGCTACAAAACTAGTACAAACAGGTGCCAAAGTTGGTGTAAACTATTTAAAATATTATGGAGAAAAAATGGTCAATTCAGATTTGACTCGTGATAAATTAAATGAAGACAATGCAGAGGATATTTACGATGGACTGAAAAGTCTGAAAGGAAGTGCTTTGAAAGTTGCACAAATGCTAAGCATGGATAAAAGTTTTCTGCCGCAAGCCTATGTCGAAAAATTTTCGCTTTCCCAATTTTCTGTTCCGCCACTTTCAGCTCCTTTAGTGTTAAAAACATTTAAGGCAAATTTTGGAAAAACACCATTTGAAATATTTGATGAATTCAACTCCACCTCTCTAAATGCAGCTAGTATTGGACAAGTGCACGTTGCCTTTAAAGACGGTAAAAAATTAGCGGTAAAAATTCAGTATCCTGGAGTTGCCAACAGTATTTCATCTGATTTAGCGATGGTAAAACCCATTGCCATCAGAATGTTTAACCTTCAAGGGAAGGATTCCGATAAATATTTCAAGGAAGTAGAAGACAAATTGATTGAGGAAACCAATTATCTCTTGGAATTAAAACAAAGTCAAGAAGTAGTTGCCGCTTGTAAAAAAATCGAAAACTTAGTCTTTCCAGAGTATTATCCAAAGTTTTCATCAGAGAAAATCATTACGATGGACTGGATGACTGGGATTCACCTTTCTGAGTTTACAAAGAAAAATACGGACCAAAAAGTGGCTGACAAAGTGGGTCAAGCCTTGTGGAATTTCTACATGTACCAAATTCATATTCTGAGAAAAGTACACGCTGATCCACATCCTGGAAATTTCTTAGTGAACGATGCAAACGAATTAGTGGCTTTGGATTTTGGGTGTATGAAACAGATTCCAGCCGACTTTTACACTCCGTATTTTGAATTGATAGATACAAAAGTAATCAACGACCCTAAAATATTCAATGCTAAATTATTTGACTTAGAAATTTTACGAGTAGACGATTCCAAAGAAGAGGTAGCTTATTTCACCGAATTGTTCCATGATTTATTATCCTTATTTACAAAGCCTTTTCAAGCAAAAACATTCGACTTCTCAGATGAAACTTTTTTTGAAAGTATTGCGCAATTGGGAGAACGATTTTCAAAAGATACGAATCTAAGAAAAATGAATGGAAACAGAGGCTCTAAGCACTTTATTTACATGAATAGAACCTTTTTTGGCTTATACAATTTGATGTTTGATTTGAAAGCAAAAATTGTTGTCAATGAATATGAAAAATACAACTAGTGAAAAAGGAAAATCTGCCTTCCAAAATGTGCTTGGTATGCAACCGACCATTTAATTGGCGGAAAAAATGGGAGAAAGTATGGGACGAAGTCAAATATTGTAGCGAAAAATGCAAAAAAAACAAAAAGGGTTAGTTTGGTTTAGAAATGATTTAAGAGTTACTGATAACGAATCATTAACCAATGCTATTGATGAAAATGAAGCCGTAATCGCGGTGTATTGTTTTGATCCAAGACATTATGAAGAAACAAGATTTGGATTTAAGAAAACAGAAAAGTTTCGAGCTAAGTTTCTGATTGAATCGGTAACGGCGTTGAAGCAAAATCTAGAAAAATTGAATATTCCGCTTTTGGTTTATCACCAAAAACCAGAAGATTCGATTTCGGAAGTTATAGTTCAAAATGAGATTACATCTATATATTTCCAAGAAGAATGGACGAGTGAAGAAATGGAAATTTTAGAGAATGTTAAAGTGAAAATTTTAGATTCGATCAATTTTAAAAGTACTTACAATCAGTTCTTATTTCATCCTGAAGACATCCCGTTTGACATTCAATCGATTCCAAATGTTTTTACACAATTCAGAAATCAGTGTGAAAAAGCAACGAAAATTCGTGCTGAATTTACGGTTCAACCCATGCCAGAAGACAATTTGATTGCAAACGAAACTGTAATTCCTAGCATGGAAACATTAGGTTTTACTGATTTTAAAATGGATTCCAGAACGGCGTTTCCCTTTCTTGGTGGCGAAGAAGAAGCACTGAAACGATTACAGAATTATTTTTGGGAAACCAAAAAACTGAGTGTTTATAAACTGACTCGCAACGGATTAATTGGTACTGATTTTAGTTCGAAGTTCTCTCCTTGGTTAGCCAACGGTTCTATTTCGGCGAAGACTATTTATTGGGAAATCATTAAATACGAACAACAAATCACTAAAAACGAATCTACGTATTGGTTGATTTTCGAATTGATTTGGAGGGATTACTTTAAATATATTTCACTAAAAAATGGGAATTCTATTTTTAAAATTGGAGGAATTCTAAACAAAAATTACGATTGGAAAAGAAACACGGCTGACCTTAAAAAATGGATCAACGGCACTACTGCAGCTCCTTTTGTAAATGCAAATATGATTGAATTACAAAAAACAGGCTGGATGAGTAATCGTGGAAGACAAAATGTAGCTTCCTATTTTGCAAAAGACCTTCTGATTGACTGGCGTATCGGTGCCGCGTATTTTGAAGCGATGCTTATCGATTACGATGTGCACAGCAACTATGGCAATTGGATGTATGTTTCTGGAGTGGGCAACGATCCTAGAAACCGAAAATTCAATGTTGAATTACAAGCAAGCAATTACGATGGACAATCAAAATTCCAGAACTTATGGTTGCAACAACAATTATTTTAGAAAAATAAAATGAACACAAGTAAAAAAATAATCAATGTGGTTTGGTTTAAAAGAGACCTTCGTTTACAAGATAACGAGGCAATCTTTAATGCAATAAACACGGGCAAGCCAACTTTGTTACTTTACGTATTCGAGAAATCTTTAGAAAATGATTCGCATTACAGTTCGCGACACTGGAATTTTATAAAGCAATCCATAGTAGATTTAAATAAACAACTGAAACCTTCCAACACGCACATTCTAGCAGTCTCGTCAGAAGTGCTTCATGTTTTCAATATCTTAGAGGAACTTTACAAGATAGATACTGTGTTTTCACATCAGGAAACAGGATTGAAAGTCACCTATGAAAGAGACAAAACATTCAAAAGATTTTGTAAAAACAACCAAATAAACTGGGTTGAAAACACGAATAACGGAATTTTCAGAGCTTTAAGAAACAGAACCAATTGGGTATCTCAGTGGGAAGAATATATGAATCAACTCCAATATGTTTTTGATGCTAACCCAACAAATTACCTGTCATCTGAAGCTATCGAAGAACTTGAAAAAACATTAGAGAAAACAAATCTAGAGACTATTCCAGATAGCATCTTCCAAAAAGGAGGCGCTACCATGGCTGGCAAATATTTACAAACTTTCTTTGATGAACGCTACCATAATTATAGCTCACATATTTCAAAACCTTTACTAGCTAGAAAAAGTTGCAGCAGATTATCACCCTACATTGCTTGGGGGAATTTATCCTCTAGACAAGTGTTACAAAAAGCGGCTACTTTTAGACTGGTTTGCAACGACAAGAAACAAATTGATTCGTTTGTGTCCCGACTCACATGGCAAGCACATTTCATACAGAAATTTGAAATGGAAGAAATCATGGAGTTTGAAAGCGTAAATAAAGGATTTCATTCCTTGAAAAAGAAAATCAATGAGAATTATATTGAAGCATGGAAAACAGGACAAACTGGCTTCCCATTGATTGATGCTTGCATGCGGTGTTTGAACGAAACAGGCTATCTAAATTTTAGGATGCGTGCCATGCTCGTTTCGTTTTTTACCCATAATTTATGGCAGCCATGGCAGGAAGCTACACAACACCTATCCCAGATGTTTTTGGATTTTGAACCCGGCATCCATTTTCCGCAGTTACAAATGCAGGCTGGTGAAACCGGTATCAACATGTTACGCATATACAATCCAATCAAGAACAGCTACGAGCACGATGCGGACGGTGAGTTTATAAAAAAGTGGGTTCCAGAATTACGAGATTTACCTCGCGCTTTTGTACACGAACCCTTTAAAATGACTTATTTAGACCAGAAATTTAACAATTTTGAAGTAGGTGTCAATTACCCAAAACCAATTGTGAACATGGAAAGAACCAGGAAATTTGCAAGTGATTTTTTATGGCAAATGAAGAAAAATCCTCTGGTAAAAGAGGAAAGTTCAAGAATTTTAAAACTTCATACCATGGCTGACATTGGCGACAGCGAATAATATTGATAGAATTTAGCAATTAACCTCAACATTAAAAAATAAAATACCGTGACTATTAAAAAAGACCTCACTGATTTAGAAAAAGATAGAATAATCGAAATGGCTTGGGAGGATCGAACTACGTTTGATGCTATTTTACTGCAATTTGGATTAAAAGAACAAGAAGTAATTGAGTTAATGCGCACCGAAATGAAACCTTCCAGTTTTAGAATGTGGCGCGAAAGAGTACAAGGTCGTAAAACAAAACATGAAAAGCGAAGAGACTTTAGGGAAGGCCGTTTTAAGTGTACGATGCAACGACAGATTAACAACAACAAAATTTCTAAAAGATAACTTAGGAAAGCAATAAGAAAATACCGAATAGAATTAAATAACTAATTGAACAATATATGAAAAACATAGTAATCATTGGTGGTAGTAAAGGAATTGGTAATGCCATTTTATTGCAACAATTGGAGAACAACATCGTCTACAACATCAGCAGAAATGCGCCAGAAATTACGCATGCCAATCTGAAACATTTTACCGTGGATGTTTTACAAGATGCGCTACCAGAAATAGAAGCCATAGATACACTGATTTATTGTCCGGGTTCTATAAATTTAAAACCTATAGGAAGTCTGAGTATTGAGGACTTTAGAAATGATTTTGAAATAAATGTCATTGGAGCTGTAAAATCCATTCAGAAATACTTACCAGTTTTAAAGAAAGGAACAAATCCATCCATCATTCTTTTCAGCACCGTTGCGGCTAAATTAGGAATGCCTTTTCATGCTAGTATTGCTACTGCAAAAGCGGGAGTCGAAGGATTAGTAAAATCATTAGGTGCCGAGTTAGCTTCAGTTGTGCGGATTAATGCCATTGCTCCAACTATTACTGAAACTTCACTTTCGGCTAATATCTTGAGAAACGATCGCATGAAAGAAAACATGATCGAGCGCCACCCCATGAAAGGATATTTGAAACCGGAAGAAGTAGCCAATATGGCAAACTTCTTGATTTCTGAAAATGCAAAATCAATTTCAGGTCAAGTGTTCGAGATGGATTACGGAATAGTGACTTTTAAAATATAATAAAACAGAATTTTCTACCAGTAAGAAATTAAGACTAGTACGTTAACGCGCTTACTTATTGTTAATCATCGAATGGTTTAAATAAAAAATGCTGCAGAACGCATTTAAAAAATAAAATAATTAGCCCAATATATAATTGAAATATAGAATACGATGATAAAAGAACTAAAAAGCTACGAGAAAATTGAACAGTACGACGCGGAAATAACAGCATCACTAGCAGATAATTATAAAACTATAATTGACAATCTAGGTGAAGATGTCACTCGTGAAGGTCTAGAAAAAACTCCTGAAAGAGTAGCAAAAGCCATGCAGTATTTAACACATGGTTACGGATTAGATCCTCTAGAAATACTTCAATCGGCTATGTTTACTGAAGACCACAAGCAAATGATTGTGGTGAAAGATATTGAAGTGTATTCGATGTGCGAACACCACATGCTTCCATTTTTTGGTAAGGCACATGTAGCCTATATTCCAAATGGAAAGATTGTAGGTTTAAGCAAAATCCCAAGAATTGTGGATGCTTTTGCCAGAAGAATGCAAGTACAAGAACGCTTGACAGACCAAATTAAAGACTGTATTCAAGAGGCATTAAATCCACTTGGGGTTGCCGTTGTAATTGAAGCACAACACATGTGTATGCAAATGCGTGGTATTCAAAAACAAAACTCAGTTACAACCACTTCTTCTTTTACAGGAGCATTTGAAAAAGACAAGACTAGAAAAGAATTTATCAGTTTAATTTCTAATAAATTCAGTTAATTTGGAACTAAAAAAATTTGGTACACTAAAAAGACTGAAAAAAAGCCGTAAAATAGTTCGTCATTTGTGACTAAATTATTGCTAAGTTTACAATGTATCGACAAAAAACAAAATCATGAAAATTCTCTTAACAGGCGCAACAGGTTATATTGGAAAGCGACTTCTACCCTTATTGATAGGTGAAGGACACGACGTAATTTGTTGCGTAAGAGACAAAAACAGGTTTAATTGCCCAATTGAATTTCAAGACAAAGTGTCGGTCATTGAAGTGGATTTTCTACAGCAAGACACATTAGCTGCCATTCCAGAACAAATCGATGCTGCTTATTATCTTATTCATTCCATGTCAGGTTCTGCTACAAATTTTGATGAATTAGAAAGTATTTCAGCTCGGAATTTTGTGCAACGACTGCATCAAACCCAAGCCAAACAAGTTATTTATTTGAGTGGCATTGTCAACGATAAGTCATTATCCAAACATTTATCTTCCAGAAAAAAAGTAGAAGAAATTTTAAACACAGGTAGTTATGCTACTACAACACTACGAGCTGGAATTATTGTAGGATCAGGAAGTGCGTCGTTTGAAATCATTCGGGATTTAGTCAATAAATTGCCCATCATGATTACCCCAAAATGGTTGAATACTAAATGTCAACCTATTGCTATTCCGGATGTTCTTGATTTTTTGTCTAAATCATTACTAAATCCAGTAACCTACAATCAAAGTTTTGACATTGGAGGACCTGATATTTTAACGTACAAAGAAATGCTTTTAGGATTTGCAGAAGCCAAAAAATTAAAGCGATGGATTTTTACTGTTCCCGTAATGACCCCAAAATTATCCTCCTACTGGTTGTATTTTGTAACCTCAACTTCCTATAGACTGGCCTCAGCACTAGTCAGCAGCATGAAAGTAGAAGTAGTCTGCAGTGATAACCGAATCAATGAGTTATTGCATGTAACACCAATGACCTACAAACAGGCGCTTTCCCGTGCTCTGATAAAAGTAGACGAAGACAAAGTAGCTTCGAGCTGGAAAGATTCCTTAATTAGCGGGCGTTTTAGTAGCAATATGTCGGAATATTTAAAGGTTCCAAAAAAGGATTGCTTCATTGACCGTCGCAAAATGGAAATTATAGATCGCGATTTCACTATACAAAGAATTTGGTCTATTGGTGGCGACACCGGTTGGTATTACGGTGATTGGTTGTGGGATTTACGTGGCTTTATTGACAAATTATATGGTGGTGTAGGATCTCGAAGAGGAAGAACGAATAGACATGATATTCATTCTGGGGATGCTTTAGACTTTTGGCGCGTTTTGTATGCCAATAAAGAAGAAGGAAAATTAATCCTATTTGCCGAAATGAAACTGCCTGGTGAAGCTTGGCTAGAATTCAAAATTATCGGAAATACGTTGTATCAAGCAGCGACTTTTAGACCCAGAGGGATTTGGGGGAAATTATACTGGTATTCTGTTTTGCCGTTCCATGGATTTATTTTCGAAGGAATGCTGCAGAAATTGATTAAATAATATTGTTAAACAATAAGTCATATAAGTTTTTCTTTAAATTATCTAAAACTTACATGACTTATATGTTAAATAAATTACTTCAGAATTCCAGCTTTGTAAGTGGCAATCGCTCTATCTCTGGCCATAGCGTGCTCTACCATAGGTTTCCCATATCCTAAATCAAATTCTTTGATCCATTTCCGAATATAAATACCCTTTTCATCGAACTTTTTCTGTTGAATTTCTGGATTAAAAACACGGAAATAAGGCGCTGCATCACACCCGGTTCCTGCTGCCCATTGCCAGTTTCCAACATTGGCAGACATATCATAATCCAATAATTTTTCAGCAAAATAAGCTTCACCCCATTGCCATTGAATCATTAAATGTTTGATAAGAAAACTCGCAACCACCATGCGAACCCTATTGTGCATGTATCCGGTTTCATTGAGTTGACGCATTCCTGCATCAACCATTGGATAGCCTGTTGTTCCAGAACACCAACGCTTAAAATCTTCCTCATTGTTGCGCCATTGAATCCCATCATACGCTGCTTTGAAGTTTTGGGTAACGACTTTTGGAAAACTGAACAAGATTTGCATAAAGAATTCTCTCCAAATCAATTCACTCAAAAAGACATCATTTTTATGAAATGCCCAATTAACTAATTTCCGTACGCTTACCGTTCCAAAACGCAAATGTGGCGACAAATATGAGGTTTTATCTAAGGCTGGAAAATCTCTTATATCTTGATAATTTGCAATAAATTTTAAATTATGCGGCTTTACTTTTATATTACTTTCTTCAAAACCTATTTGTTTTAAAGTGGGAAAAGCAAAACGATTTTTGTGAAAGTTAGAAAAATGCGCTGCGGTATCGTATTCTTGAACCGGAGCCATTGATTTGTATTTTTCCAGCCACTTATTTTTAAAAGGCGTGTAAACTGTATAAGGCAATCCGTCCGCTTTTGTAATTTCTTTTTCTTCGAAAATGACTTGGTCTTTAAAAGAATAAGCCATGGTTTTATTGGTTTCTAAAAGTTCACAAATTACGGTGTCACGTTGTAACGCATACGGTTCGTAATCTTTATTGAAGAAAACTTCCTTGACCTCAAACTCTTCAATAAGCGCTTTCCAAACGTCAATAGTTTTTCCTTTTTTTACTAAAAGTGAACTGGCAATTTCTTGTAATTGTGTATTTATTTTCGAAAGTGAAACATGGATAAAACCTACTCTAGCATCATTTTTTGGTAAACTGTCTAAAATGGCATCATCAAAAATAAACAAAGGAATCACTGGAAATTTAGACTGTAGCGCTTGATATAAACCTACGTTATCTTCTAGACGCAAGTCGCGTCTAAACCAAAAAATAGAAACTTCTTGCTTGCTCATTATTTTGAATTAAACATTTCATCCACTTTAGTAACACGGTATTCGAAAATGGATTTCAATTTATTTTTAACGACCAATGTGTTCATGATTCGGCCTAAAAAGCCAAGTGGCAATCCGTAATGTACCACATCTGTCATTTTGGTTCCGGTTGGAGTGGCTTCAAAGAAATGCTTGTGGTGCCAAAAACTGTAGGGACCAAATTTTTGCTCGTCTATGAAATAACTATTTTCCTTTACTTGTGTAATTAGTGTCATCCAAGATAAAGTTATTCCAAAAAGTGGGGTAACTTTATACTGAATGATTTGTCCAGGATACATCGATTTTTGATCAAAATCCGTGATTTGAAAACCCATTCCTTCTGGTGTAATTTTTTGAAGATTTTTTGGATTTGAAAAAAAAGCCCAGCATTCTTCAACAGTTGCATTTACGTGTTGCACTGTTTCTTGTTTGTATATTTTCATGATTGGTGTTTTAGAAATAATTAGTGTCTTACGGACAAGCTTGCGTGAGGGACAGCAGTGGAGCTCTTTATTATACAGCCTGTCAAGGCAGTATAAAAAAAGCGGGAACGGATTGCCCGACCCCGCTGTAACGCTAGTGAAAGTGGGGTCACGCCCCAATTAAACTTATATTTTATAATATTTGAACGGTACAAATAACATTCCGAAACACTCGCCGTGGGCTTTACCCAAATGTTTGTGGTGTACTTTGTGTGCTTTACGCAAGCCGACTAAATACTTATTATTCGTGTGTTTGAACCATTTGAAACGTTGGTGAATTAATACATCGTGAATTAAAAAATAACACAAACCATAAAACATAATTCCTAGCCCGATGAAGAATTTATAATTCAATCCCCCTTCGACTCCGTAATAAAAAAGCGCAATGCTAGGAGCCGCAAAAATCACAAAAAAGATATCATTTCGTTCGAATATGTTTGCGTATTTAGGTTGGTGGTGATCGGCATGGAAATACCACATAGAGCCGTGCATTACGTATTTATGAGTGCACCAAGTAACACATTCCATTATTAAAAAAGTACTTAGAAAAATCAAAAAAAATATCATTTTATTCTATATTTAAGTATAACAATCCTTTAAAATAAGTTGTAAATTAAACTAACTTTAATTTATAAGAAACAAAAGACTTAGCTAATAAGCCCGCTTTTGTGTAGTTAGAAACTCGGATTCTGGCATTTCCTATTTCATGGCAAGGCGTGTTTTCTAACTTTTTTAATAGTTTTTTGTAGTACACAAAAGCGGTGTACACGCCAAACTTAGCTTCGATAGGAAGTTTTACAATTCCTTCATAAGCGACTCTGAAATCTTCTTCGATTTCATTGATGATTGCGGTTTTTGCATTTTCATCGAATGAATTCAAATCGACACCAGGGAAATAATTACGATTCAACACCAAATTATCATCCTTTAAATCACGAAGAAAATTCACTTTCTGGAACGCAGAACCCAATCGCATGGCTTCATCTTTCAGTTGCTCATAACGTTTATTATCACCCGCTACAAAAACCTTAAGACACATTAAACCAACCACATCCGCAGAGCCATAAATATACTCGTCGTACTCGGCTTTGCTGTTGTAATCTGATTTTATCAAATCTAATTTCATGCTTTTAAGAAAGGCCTGAATAAGGTCATCCGTTATATTATTTTCCTTCACAGTCTGCTGAAAAGAATTCAAGATTGGATTTAAACTAACTCCTCGGTTAAAGGCTTTATAATACTCATCCTCAAACTCAGTGATTAAACTTTCTTTGTCAAAACCATGGAAGCTATCCACAATTTCATCCGCAAAACGAACAAAACCATAGATGCTATAAATGGCATCTCTTATACTGGGTGACAACATATACACCGCCAGAGAAAAAGAGGTACTATAGCTTTTTGTAACTAACTTGCTACACTTAAAAGACACATCATCAAATAATTCCTTCATACTATTGTTCTGAAAATTGCTTATTAATTAATTCCGACACTAATTTTCCAGAAATTAATGCTGGAGGAACTCCGGGTCCAGGAACGGTCAATTGACCAGTAAAATATAAATTCTTAACCTTTTTGCTCTTTAGCTTTGGTCTTAAAAATGCAGTTTGTAATAAAGTGTTTGCCATGCCATACGCATTCCCTTTGTACGAATTATATTCAGACACAAAATCATTTTTACAAAACGATTCCTTAAATATAATATTATTTTTTACGCTTTGCTGTGTTAAAGTTTCAAAACGATCTATTATTTTATCAAAATATTCTTCTCGTAATGCTTCAGTATCATTAATTCCAGGAGCTAAAGGCACCAGAAAAAAACCAGATTCCATACCTTCAGGAGCGGCAGTTTTATCCGTCAATGAAGGGAAGTTCGCATAAAACAAAGGTTCTTTTGGCCATTGCGGTTCATCGTAAATATCTTTGGCATGTTGGTAAAAATCAACATCAAAAAACAAAGCATGATGCGAAATGTTTTCTATTTTCTTATCGAAACCTACGTAAAATAATAACGAGGAAGGAGCAAAAACGCGGCTATCCCAATATTTTTCTGAGTATGCACGAAATTCTTGATCCAATAAAGTCTCCGTGTGATGGTAATCAGCACCACTTAAAATCAAATCTGATTTTACAATTGTGCCATTGACTTGAATGGCTACAGCGGTTTTATTTTCAACAATTATCTTTTCAATATTGGCATTGGTTTCAAAGGCAACACCCAATTCTAGCGCTAAACTTTCCATAGCCCGCACTACATCAAACATTCCGGTTTTTGGGTGCCAAGTTCCAAGACCAAAATCGGCATAATTCATAAAACTATAAAACGACGGGGTGTCAGAAGGTTTAGCTCCAAGAAACAATACTGGAAATTCCAGAATTTGAATCAGTCTTTCGTTTTTGAATTTTTTTCGAACATCTCTACTGATGTTGCTAAAAAATTCCCCTACTTTCAAAGCTGTTTTTGTTGTGATTAATTCCAGTGGCGAAACGCCGGGACGGTACACTAAATCTTTGATAGCAATATCATAATTACTTTTGGCCCGAGCCATAAAATCTTGTAATAAGGCACCGCTCCCTTTTTCGATGGCTTCAAAGGCGGCAATAATCTCCGTTAAATTGTCTGCTATGGTTATAAAATCATCTATGCCGTAATACACACGGTATGCAGGAGATAATTTTATGAGTTCATAATAATCTGTTGTTTTCTTGTCAAAATCAGCAAAAAAACGATCAAACACATCGGGCATCCAATACCAACTCGGACCCATATCAAACGTAAAACCCTCTTTTTTTAGTTGTCTCGCTCTGCCTCCTATTGTCGCATTCTTCTCATAGACAGTAACATTGTGACCACTCTTAGCTAAATAGCAAGATGCTGCTAAAGCTGAAAATCCAGAACCTATTATTGTAATCTTTTTTATCTTTTCCATTTGTTTAGCAAATATACGAATTGTTTAAACAAAACAATTAAATCCAATCAACTAATTCGGTGATTGAATTGAAAGTTGTTATTCGTTCCGGCAGTTCCTCTTTTTTTATAAACTCAACCATGCGTCCAATATACCATAATTCAGTGGTTTCATCTAGTAATTCCTCAGACATTTTTTGCAAGTACCCATCCAGCAGATCTCGCTCTGGCTGTACCGTTAGATAAGAGACAAAAACAACAGAGTCAAAATGATTTTTCAGATCTTTCAAATTTTCAATAGGCATACTTTCCCCCAAATAAATGGTTTTGTAGCCGTGCAACAAAATCTCATAGTTGAGATACATTAGACCCAATTCATGAATCTCATTCATAGGAAGAGACAAAACGAAGACTTTGTCTAGTTTTGTTTGTTTTAAAATTTGAAGCTTTTCCGTATTAATCAACAGCTTTTGTTTAATTAAGTAGCTGATAAAATGTTCATGCGCTGGAGTTATCGTATCGGATTGCCATAACAACCCTAATTCATTCATTAAGGGTATAAACACTTGGTGGAATATTTCCTTGAATGATTTTTCAGCTATTAACCAATTATAAGTATTAAAGAATAGCTCTTGGTCAAAATTCATCATTGCCATTTTAAACTCACTGATTGCGTGGCTTTTGGCGGTTTTACTTGAAATTATCTCGCGTACTAAAGACGGTATTTTATCTTGTGGGTACGTTGCTATTTTTGAAATTTTATAGCCATAATCATGTAATAATGTAATATTTAACAATTTTTGTAGGCTGGCCAAATCGTACAAACGAATGTTAGTATCCGTGCGCATGGGTTGAAGAATATCATATCGTTTCTCCCATATTCGTATTGTATGCGCTTTTATTCCTGAAAGGTTTTCAAGATCCTTGATACTGAATACATTTTTTACATTGTTCATCGTTTATCGAAATTTAATAAACAAATGTAAAATAAATTTAATTATAAAATCGTACTATCGTACTTAAACTTTCATAGTGCTTGAAATATTTTTGTAAAAACGTGTCAATATTCAAATTTAAGTACAACACGTAGACACCCTTTAAATGGTACTTAATTTGGAAATTTAAGCTGATTTCTTATTTTTAAACCAACAGTTGAGATCGCAAACTTAGTCTCCAGTCCCACCAAAACGAACCATTTATTCTATAAATTACTAATTAACAACTGTTTATCTTAAGCCCAATAACGGTTCACAAACAAGGGAAGCAATCCTTACAAGATGTATTACAAACAAACTCATTTTAGCAAATACAGCTCAAATAGAGTGTAAAAAAAAGTACCATCGAATATTAAAACTTGTAGTACAAAAAAAAACAGATCAGTAAAAGCCTAAACTTTTTCTTATCTGTTCTTAAGTAATAAGAATAAAACAATGACGTATTTTTTTTTACCATATAAGTCATTGAAGTTTCATTTGTGTAAGACTGATAACTTAAACAATAATAAGGTCATTTAAGGTTTAATGCTTACATGACTTTTTATGTTAAATAGTATTTCACTCCTTTTATAGTACGGCAATAAATAAGTCCAACTACTTAAAATAGCTACTATTTGTTTTTCACTTATTTTTTTATAATTTTTTTACTGGTAAAACCTTCTTCATTGTATACCGTTATGAAATAAATACCAGGAGCATAAGTACTTACATCCAGATTGACATTATCTGAATTTGTTTTTACTTCTTGTACTAAAGCACCTAAAATACTAAACAATTTAACTCCAGTCATGGATTTATCAGCTTGTATGGTTACGCTATGGGTAACTGGGTTGGGATAGATCATGAGGGATGCTGATGCTAAAAATGATGGATTAGACAAGGCATCGCTAGTTGAAGCTACCCAACTTGAAGCCAAGTTATTATCTAACGTTGTACTGATCAGTTCCAGATAACTACCGCCACCATCAGGTGAAGTTGGCCATGGTGCTGAATCAAAATATTCTACGGAATCAATTGTATTTCCATCTGCATCCGCCAGAACAATTTTTTGCGATTTATTTGATAAATTTCTCGTGAACTGACCAAAAGGAACTGTACCATATTTACTTTGAAAAGTAGCCGCATTGCTTGTTAAAAAAATGGTTTCATTTGCTCCAATAGTTGAATTGTAAGGAAACTGAAAAGTGAGTCCTAACTGTCTAAAATACACACCGGAAAGATTGACAGACCGATCACTTATGTTCTTTAAGGCTACAAATTCTAAATCATTACTGACTGGAAAATCTGTTGCTGTTTTTGGATTGTAGTTAATTTTAGTAATTACTAGCGGTGGTACCGTAACATTGGCACAATTTGAAAATGAGCCTATATTATTTGTGATCCAAGTCGTTCTATCGTTAATAAAGGTTTTAATTCTATTTACATCCGTAACATGATCGTTTATAGTTCCCCATCTTTGACTCTCGCGAGGAATAGCTTCGCTTATGTAGCTTAAAGCAGTATCAACATAGGCAATCAGAACGTCTTTATTTAAAGGCTGACCTGATCCGTTGAGTTCGTTCCAACGTTTTGCAAGCTGACAATTGAATTCTCCGTTGTCAAATAAGTAACTCCAAAAAGGGGGTCCAACTCTATTCCCGTTATTAAACTGCCATTTATCAACATGGCTACTGTTGGTAAAAGTACTTCCAAAACTCTGATTGAAATCCCATACCGGTCCCGCCCGCAGTTTTCCTGCACGGTCTTTATGAAAAAAAGTACTGGACTGATACACATCCGCATTAGAAGCCAACTCATTGACCAACATAAAATCAACGAAGGAAGGAACATCAATAATAGTGCGGTATCCGTCTATTAAGTCATTATCATAAGCATGGTCTTGCAATCTATTGAATTCCGCTTCAATATACTGTGTTTGCTCTGGTGTGGCATTTTCAGGCTTAGGTAAATCATGAACAAATTTAGTTTCGTCCATCCAGAAAGCGACAGGATCTCCACCGGTTGTTTTATCCGCTTTTGTGATATAGCCTCCGGTTATATTTGGCAAAGTATTGTCCGTAACTTCAATTTTTAGTACGTTAACCCTATTTTCATTGGATTTAATTTTTTCCTGAAAAACATAAAGCCCTTTGTAATCCCCATTGATAACGACTTCACAAAATTCTGTTTTGGATGCGTAATTCCCCAATTGTCTTGACATGAAATAGCACAAATAATCCCTAACTAAGGAAGGATCAAAACCCAGTCCATTCAATATCCAATCGTTCTCACTTGGCATCCCAAAAATACTCACGTTATTATTAGACGTATTATCCGACTTCAAAGTAGTTAAACTATATTGTTTTTTGGGTAGCGTTTGCGTAGAAGAACCTCTTATTTCGATACCAATTCGACCGCTATAATTTAAAAATGAAGTCGTATTCTGATCCGTAAGGAAATTTCTAGTCCCATCTGGTCTCTTGATAATTTTCATCGTTGCCAAAATTTTAGGATCATCCAAAATTTCAAGAGGCAAATTAGTATTGGGATCATTATCTGTCGTAATAATGACAATAGGTAGATTACTATCGGTAAAAGTTTGAGCCATCACAGAATTAGAAGTAATCAATACAATCAACAAAATGATTGTTGAAATTGTATGCAGCCGAGTAATGTACAATTTTTTCATAATTTTATTTCTTATTAAATTAAAGTATAAATTTAATAAAAAATACAATACAATGTGTTGATAATCAATTATTTATGAAAAATAATGCCTATCAAAATAAAACTAAATTTTATGCTTTTAGGATAAGACTTCAAGTGCCTTTAGCAAGGCTGTTTTCAATACAAAAACAAGTACGCAACGATCTCAATTTTGGCTTTTGAGAATAATAGTGGGTTGCGAATAGACAAACTTTCCACTGCCCTATTTTGATTCACCATAAAATATAAATACTACAGGCCATAGGAGATAACAGCTAATACGCTACATGGTTCCCATTTATCAACGAGATGCAATAATTTTTACAACACTATAAATATAATCTATATAATTGAAAATCAGTACATTTACATACTTGTTTATTTTAATTTTTTAAATTGATACTTATGGATAACGAACTATTAAAAGACAGATTAGAAGCGGGCTTACTACTCTCCAAGAAACTAAAAAAATACAAAAATACAGATAGCGTAATCCTCGCCGTTCCTCGAGGAGGAGTTCCCGTGGGAAACAGCCTTGCAAAAAACTTACATCTTCCCTTAGATATTGTACTCTCAAAAAAGATTGGGCATCCCTACAATAAAGAATTTGCCATTGGTGCAGTTTCCTTAAATTCAATTAGTATTGACCGTGATCACAAAATTCCTCAAAAGTACATTGATGCTGAAATCATCCGGCTCCAAGAGTTCCTACGAGGAAAATATGAATATTATAGAGGCGCTCAACAACCGCTGGACATGGAGAACAAAAACGTAATCTTGGTAGATGACGGGATTGCTACCGGAAATACATTACTAGCCAGTATTGCGATGCTACGAAAAAAAAATCCAGCAAAAATAATCGTTGCCGTTCCCGTTTTGCCCTATGAAATGGTATCGGTCTTTAAAAAAAATGCTGATGAATTAGTCTATTTAATCGCTTCCAAAGATTTTTCAGGAGTTAGTAGTTTTTATGAACTTTTCGATCAAGTAGAAGATGAAGAAGTAATCCAGCTATTGAGCACTAGTAATCCAACCGCATAATGCAAGCGAACGGTCGTGAATAGAACTCAATAGAAAATACCGCCATTATGCTAAACAGGAACACTGAAAGGAGGGGTACTTTTCTACCCTCAATACGGCAGAATTTTTATTTTAACCCCTTATTTTGGCGACAGCAGATGAAGTAGCAACCACAAAACCGTAGCAGCACCGATACAATAAAACAGAAGATTTGATAGCAGACTGAACAGCCAGAGTAATCTATTCTTTGCCTGTTAGCCACATAAGTACAACTACAAACACAAAGGACTTCTATTTTTTTTTATATTTGACAGTAAGAAAATAACATTCTAAATGGCTGATAAAAAAATAATTGACAACTATCCTTATATTCATTACAACACACCCGTTCTTTCTGAGCCAGAGATGATAGAACGTTCCCTTTCTTTTTATGAAATAATGGACCGTAGGCGTTCTGTAAGGGAGTTTTCAGACCGATCAGTTCCTAAAGCAGTAATTGAAAACCTGATAAAAACGGCTTCAACGGCTCCTTCTGGCGCACACAAACAACCTTGGACTTTTTGTGTGATTGAAAATCCCGAAATTAAAAAACAAATTCGCATCGCTGCGGAGCAGGAGGAACTTCAAAGCTATGAATCTCGCATGTCAAGTGACTGGTTGGATGATCTAAAACCCTTAGGGACCGATTGGCACAAACCCTTTTTAGAAACCGCACCTTACCTCATCGTCGTTTTTAAACGCAGCTATGAATTGGATGTTGATGGCAACAAGAAGACCAACTATTATGTTCAAGAAAGCGTGGGTATTGCCGTTGGTTTTTTATTATCTGCCATTCATAACGCGGGTTTAGTCTCGTTGACCCACACGCCTAGCCCAATGAATTTCTTAACCAAAACGCTAAAAAGGCCCATCAATGAAAAACCTTTTTTACTTATTCCTGTTGGTTACCCTGCAGAAGACTGCTGGGTTCCGGACATACAAAGAAAAGACCTTGCGGCCATATCCGTTTTCTATTAATTGAAACAAAAGCATCCCTTTATATAAAACTAGCACTATGAAAAAAATAACCAAAGAAGACATCAGTCAAGAAGTATTTGACTTGTACGATGATTATGCACACAATAAAATTGACCGCCGTAGCTTTGTCGAAAAACTATCTCTATTTGCTGTAGGCACACTCACACTGCCTTCGCTACTGAGTTTTATGACGCCCAATTATGCGGATGCCGTGCTCATAAAACCCGAAGATCCTAGAATAAAATCTGGATTTATTACCTATGATTCGCCCAAAGGTGGCGGAACAATTAAAGGACTTTTATCCCAACCCACGGGTACCAAAAAGAAAGTACCGGGAATCATTGTTGTGCATGAAAACCGAGGATTGAATCCCTATATTGAAGACGTAGGACGCAGAGCAGCTGTAGAAGGATTTATCACTTTGGCACCAGATGCCTTGTCGCCATTGGGTGGTTATCCCGGAAATGATGATGCGGGACGCGAAATGCAAAAAAAACGAACTCGAGAGGAAATGCTCGAAGACTTTATTGCCGCCTACAACTATCTCAAAGCCCACAAGGATTGCAACGGACACATCGGTGTAGTAGGATTTTGTTTTGGAGGTTGGATTGCCAATATGATGGCGGTTAAAATCCCGACTTTGGGCGCTGCCGTTCCGTACTATGGAGGCCAACCCACAGCAACCGAAGCCGAACTCATAAAAACGCCTATCCTAGCCCAATACGCTAGCTTAGATACGCGTGTCAATGAAGGTTGGCCCGCGTATGAAGCCATCCTTAAAAAGAACAAAGTACACCACACTGCTTATTTTTATGAAGGCGTGAACCATGGTTTTCACAACAACACCACGCCACGCTATGATGACAAAGCCGCTACTTTATCTTGGGAACGTACCATTGCGTTTTTTAAACAAGAACTCAAAAAAAAGTAAAAATATACGGTTTGATGAAAAAGTGGAAAGGTAATGTTTCCACTTTTTTTTTGTTAAATTTCCTAATTTATGGATTTCCGTATATTTGTTAGCAGTGGATTTTGTAATATTGAAAATCAATACAACGTGAACTATGCTAGAAAAATCGACTATTAATGTAACCTGTGCCATCATTTTTTTTGATCAAAAAATTCTAGTTACACAAAGAAGTGAAACCATGAAATTACCATTGAAATGGGAATTCCCTGGAGGAAAATTAGAAGATAATGAGACAGAAGTTGATTGTATCAAAAGAGAAATAAAGGAAGAAATAAATATTGATATTGAAGTTTTAGAGAAACTATCAAGTAGTATTTATAATTACGGAACATTTCAAATTAAATTAATCCCATTTCTCGCAAATTTTGTTTCAGGTGAAATAAAACTTACTGAACATAAAGAGTACAAATTATTAAATAAATCTGAATTAAGGAATTTAGATTGGGCTGAGGCAGATAAACCTATTGTTGAAGAATTATTAAAGTTAGAAATATGAATCAAGGATTATATGAAGAGTTAGTAACTAAACTAATAAGTAATAAGTTGAGTGAATTAGATAAAAACACTTTTCAAGTTAAAACTACATCAATTGATAAAGCGGAAGCTGCACAGTTATTATCTGCACATATTGGAAAAACAATTCGACATGCTTTTACTTTGATAAAAGGCGATAATATTTTGGAAAACCAAATTGAAATCGCTAACAAAATCATTTTATTTCTAAAAGATGAATTAAAGAAAGAGGAGTTTAAAGATGACTTAATTGAAACGGAAGGTAAAATATTAAACGCAGTTTTTACTAAAATAGATGCACATTTTACAGATTTAGATTTGCATCTCAAAGAAATCACACCTTACACAAGGTTAATTCATAGTGAACTTTTTACTGGCGGAAATTCAGGTACTACGCTTGAAAGTGAGTTGAGAAAAGAAATTTTGTCATCTGATAGAATAGATTTATTAGTTTCATTTATAAAATGGAAAGGAATTAGGATACTAGAAAAAGAACTTAGAGAATTTACAACTAGAGGCGGAAAGCTTAGAGCAATAACAACAACATATGTTGGGGCTACCGATGCAAAAGCTGTTGAACTTTTAGCATCATTAGAAAATACAGAAGTTAAGATTTCATACAACACAGGAAATGAAAGATTGCACGCAAAAGCTTATTTATTTGAGAGAAACACAGGTTTTCATACTGGTTATATTGGTTCGTCTAATTTTTCTCGATCTGCTTTGACAGATGGTTTAGAGTGGAATTTAAAAATCACCACAAAGGAAGTTAGTCACATAATTGATAAATTCAGAAAAACATTTGAAGCATATTGGCAAAATTCAGAATTTGAATTATTTGATAAAAATAAGGATTCTGAAAAATTAGTTAAAGCATTAAAAGACGGAAAATTTTCAAAAGATTATACTCCAAATAGTATTTTCTTTGATATAAAACCGTTTCATTATCAACAAGATATACTTGAAAAGTTAGAAGTTGAAAGAACAGTTCATAATAGATTTAAGAATTTATTGGTTGCCGCAACTGGAACTGGAAAAACAGTTATTTCAGCATTTGATTATAAAAGTTTCAGAGCAAATAACAAATCGTCAAGACTGCTCTTCGTAGCACATCGAAAAGAAATATTACAACAAGCAAAAGCCACTTTTCAAGGTGTTTTAAAAGATAATAATTTTGGCGAATTATGGGTAGATGGCCTAGAACCCGCTAGCAATGAATATGTTTTTGCATCAGTTCAAACTTTAAATAACAGACTGAAAAACATTAATCTTTCACCCGAATATTATGATTTTATAATTGTTGATGAAGTTCATCATATTTCTGCATCTACTTATAGACCAATATTAAATTATTTTAAACCAAAAGTATTATTAGGATTAACAGCGACTCCTGAGAGAATGGATGGAGAAAATATTTTAGATGATTTTTGTGGTCGAATAGCAGCAGAAATAAGACTTCCAGAAGCATTAAACAAAAAATTATTATCACCTTTTCAATATTTTGGAATTACTGATAGTATTGATTTAACGAATGTAAAATGGGAAAAAGGAAAGTATGTCGCTAGTGAATTGACAAGTTTGTACACCAAAAATAATGTTCGAGTTGGTGAAATTATTAGAGGACTTGAGAAATATTTAAATGATATTAATGATGTTCGTGCAATAGGATTTTGTGTCACCGTTGAACATGCTGTTTTTATGACTGAAAAATTTAATCTAGCTGGCCTAAAAGCTGAAGTTTTAACCAGTAAAAATTCAAGTGACAGAGAAAAAATAAGAGAACAATTTAAAAAGAAAGAATTCAATTATTTATTTGTTGTAGATATTTTTAATGAAGGTGTTGATATTCCTGAAATAGATACCGTTTTGTTTCTTCGTCCAACAGAAAGTTTAACCGTTTTTTTGCAACAGTTAGGACGTGGATTGCGTTTAGCAGAAGGTAAAGATTGTTTGACCGTTTTAGATTTTGTTGGTAATTCACGACCTGAATATGATTTTGAAAATAAATTTAGAGCATTAATAGGAAAAACAACAACGTCAGTTCTTAAAGAAATTGAAGATGATTTCCCGCACTTACCTTTAGGTTGTTCAATAGTTTTGGAGAAAAAAACTAAAGAAACAATTTTAGAAAATATTAAAAGAGCAACGACTCTGAATGTAAATCAGTTGATTACCAAAATTACTAATTATCAGCATCAAACTAACCTGCCATTAAAAATTCAGAATTTTATTGAATTATACAATATTAAATTGGAAGCCATTTATAAAAAAGATAGTTGGTCAAGGCTTTGTGAAAGAGCAGGAGTTATTGATAATTTTGATAATTTGAATGAAAAGCAAATTCTTTCTGCAATAAGTAAAAAATGGCTTTCATCAAGTTCAACAAGCTATTTCAATTTTATTTTAAAACTAGCTAAAAAGGAGTTTAAAGTTAGTATAAATGATTTTGATGAGAATGGAAAGACTATGTTGTTGATGTTGCATTATGATGTTTGGCAAAATGCAGGCGATTTTAAATCTTTAGATGAAAGTATTAATCAAATTGGAAAGAATAAAATTTTAGTAAAAGAAATTATAGAAGTTTTAGAGATTTTAATTGATAGAATTGACTTCAAAGAAATAGACATTAGTTTACCATATAAGCAACCATTAAAAGTTCATGCTAGATATACAAGAGATCAAATTTTAACTGCTTTTGGTCTAAGTACTTTTCATAAAAAATCTTCTAGTAGAGAAGGTGTCGCAGAAAATGTTAATTTAAAGACAGAACTTTTATTTGTTAATCTTATCAAATCTGAGGAGAATTTTTCACCAACCACAATGTATGATGATTACGCAATAAGTGAAACTTTATTTCATTGGCAGAGTCAGAATTCATCTAGGCCAGATTCAGGTAAAGGCTTATCATATGTCAAACATATAGAAAATGACAAAAAGATTTTACTTTTTATAAGAGAAAAAGCAAATGATGAAAATGGAAATACTATGGGTTATGTTTTTATTGGTGAAGCAAATTTTGCAGCAACAGAAGGTTCTAAACCAATGAATATAAAATGGGAATTAAATGAACCAATGCCCAATTATCTTTGGAAAGAGTCCGCTAAAATGTCTGTTGGATAAAGGCCTGAATTTATATATACTACAAACCCAAAAAGCCCCAACCGGGGCTTTTCATTTATAATCCATTCAAGTTCATTTGCGCAACTGCTTTTTTATTCTAGAGTACCATTCGTAGAACTGATCGTCTTTAAGGTCACCAATAAACAAGATGCTTTCTCCTGTTGATTTTGTCTCTTCTTTTAAGTCTTTTTATCTCAAAAATATAACTCAAAAAGTAAGAAAGAATTTAATTATATTTGATCGAACAATATAACCTTCAAAAATATATTGATTTATAAAAATGATTTCCAAGCACTTATACAAACGGCATTAATCAACAACAAAACAAACTATAATGAAACTACACGTACTTCGCTTTTTATTCTTACTGATTTTGGTTCCCTTTTATGCAAAGGCACAAACCGTATCGATCCCAGAAAAAACAAAAAACATGAAAGGCTACACTGGTTTCAAACCTTTTTACTGGGATGAAAGTACGGGTAAAATATGGCTACAAATTGATACATTTGATACCGAATTCTTGTATCAAACAGCGCTTTCAGCGGGATTAGGATCCAATGATGTTGGTCTCGACAGAGGTAAATTAGGCGCAACAGCAATTGTAAAATTTAGTCGAGTAGGCAACAAAGTTTTGATGATTCAACCCAACTATTCCTATCGCGCCATTACAAATGATGCCGCCGAAAAAAGAGCGGTTGAACAGTCCTTTGCACAATCCATATTATGGGGATTCACAGTTGCAGCGGAAACTAGCGGAAGTGTTCTAGTAGATGCCACCGCTTTTTTCATGCGCGATGCTTTAAAAATAAGTGCTGTTTTACAAGCAAACAACCAAGGTACTTATTCGCTTGATGAAACCCGCAGTGCCTTATACTTAGAACGCACGAAAAACTTTCCGCTCAATTCTGAATTTGAAACCACGATGACGTTTGTTAATAACAGTGGGAAATCTGGCAGCCATGTAAATACAGTAACCCCAAACAGTGAAGCCATAAGCCTGCGGATGCATCATTCATTTGTTGCCTTACCCGACAATAATTTTGAAACTCGTAAATATGATGCGCGTTCCCCTTACAATACTAATTCTTATTTTGACTACAGTACACCCGTTTCAGAACCCATTGAAAAAAACTTTATTAAGCGGCATCGTCTTGAGAAAAAAAATCCTTTGGCTGACCGAAGCGAAGCCATTAAACCCATTGTCTATTATTTGGACAATGGTACTCCGGAACCCATACGAAGTGCTTTATTAGAAGGTGCTAGCTGGTGGAATCAAGCTTTTGAATCAGCTGGATTTATAAATGCTTTTCAAGTTAAAATTTTACCTGAAGGAGCTGATCCAATGGATCTTCGCTACAATATGATTAACTGGGTACACCGGTCAACTAGAGGCTGGAGTTATGGCTACTCCGTTCATGATCCCAGAACGGGTGAAATCCTAAAAGGAAATGTTAGTTTAGGTTCCTTGCGTGTCCGCCAAGATTATCTTATTGCACAAGGATTATTGGCTCCTTTTGAAAATGGCGATGTCCCTGCCGACGATAAAATGCTGCAAATGTCTTTACAACGTTTAAAACAATTGGCTGCTCATGAAATTGGCCATACGCTGGGACTCATGCACAACTATATTTCAAGCGCACAAAACAGATCCAGTATTATGGATTACCCGCCACCAATGGTGACCTTAAACAGCAATGGCGAAATAGATCTCTCTAATGCCTACACCAATGAGATTGGGGACTGGGACAAAATCAGTATTCAATATGGATACACCCAATTTCCCAAAGGAACCGATGAGGCTGCAGCTTTAGATAAAATAATAGCGGATGCTACAAGCAAAGGACTCACCTTTATCTCCGATCGTGATGCTCGTGATCCGGGAGGATTGCATCCTAATGTTCATTTGTGGGATACCGGAACTGATCCGGTAACAGAATTAAAAAGGGTTATGCAAATTAGAGCAAAAGCACTTTCAAAATTTGGAGAAAACAACATCCGCAAAGGTACTCCAATGGCTCTGCTTGAAGATGTATTAGTGCCTGTTTACTTGTTTCACCGCTATCAAGTCGAAGCAGCTACCAAAGTAATTGGTGGACAATATTATTCCTATGCCATAAAAGGCGATGGACAAATGATTACAAAATCAGTTTCTAAAGAAGAGCAATTAAAAGCCTTGAATGAAGTGATCGCTACTATGGATCCAAAAGTATTAGCACTATCAGAAAACATACTAAAATTAATTCCGCCACGCCCGGTTAACTATGAGTATACCAGTGAATTATTCAACCGCAAAACGGGTTTGGCCTTCGACCCATTGTCCGCTGCCGAAGCTGCTACTGATATTCCACTTTCATTTTTATTCCATACCAGCCGTCTGAACAGATTAGTTGAATATCAAGCAAAAAATGACGGTCTTGGTATTGATGATATGATTCAAGTTCTTACTACCAAACTTTGGAACGGACAAAAATCAGTAGGGTTAGAAGGATTGATACAACAACAAAACGAACAAATGCTGCTTACCTATTTGCTAGCCGTTTCGGTGAATGATAATGCCTCGTTTGCCACAAAAGCTGCCTTATTAAAAGCAATAGACGACCTCAAAACAAAGGTAACCGCCCAACTTAAAAAAACAAAGGACAGTACTCAAAAAGGATATTTACTGCTAACACTTGACCGAATTAAATCACCTGAAAAGGCAAAAGCAACGTTACATCAATCAGCGCCTCCAGGAGCTCCCATAGGATGCGGTACGAATGAAAATTAAATAAAATGCATTGACATCAACCCGCTGGATGCAATTTGTTTTTCATCCTTCGAACTAGGAATCAAAGCTAAGTTTCAATTCTAGAGAGCGTAAAGTTGAAGTATAGTACTAATTAAACCAATTGAATAGATACCCGCGGATTAACACTATTGGGATACTATTTTAGAGTAATTATTAAAACCCAAAAAAGCCCCAAACGGGGCTTTTTCTATATTAAGAAGTCAAACTTACTTACTCAAATACATTTTTCTTCTGGAGTACAATTCATAGAACTGGTCGTCTTTTAGGTCATCAATAAATAAGATGCTTTCTCCTGTTGATTTCATTTCTGGTCCTAATGCTTTGTTCACATTGTGGAACTTACTGAAAGAGAAAACCGGTTGTTTGATGGCATATCCTTTCAATTGTGGGTTAAAAGTAAAATCAGTTACTTTATTGTGGCCTAACATCACTTTGGTTGCATAGTTTACATACGGTTCACCATACGCTTTTGCAATAAAAGGAACCGTACGGGACGCTCTAGGATTCGCTTCAATGATGTACACAATATCATCTTTTATCGCAAACTGAATGTTGATTAAACCAACGGTTCTCAATGCCAAAGCAATATTCTTCGTGTGGTCTTTTATTTGTTGCATCACAAATTCACCTAAGTTAAACGGTGGCAATGTCGCATTACTGTCGCCAGAGTGCACTCCGCAAGGTTCGATATGTTCCATAATTCCTATGATGTACACATTTTCGCCATCGCAAATCGCATCGGCTTCGGCTTCAATCGCACCATCAAGATAATGGTCTAAAAGCAATTTATTTCCTGGAATCGTTTTCAATAAATTGATTACGTGCTCTTCTAGTTCTTGTTTGTTGATTACAATTTTCATTCCTTGACCACCCAATACATACGAAGGGCGAATCAATAATGGAAAATCCAAAACATCTGCTAAAGCAGAAGCTTCGTCGGCTGTTTCTGCGATTCCAAACTGTGGAAAAGGAATCTTCAAATCGGTTAACAATTCAGAAAAACGTCCTCTGTCTTCGGCTAAATCCAAAGCGTCAAAGCTCGTTCCTATAATTTTAATGCCATATTTAGAAAGCTTCTCAGCCAATTTCAAGGCGGTTTGTCCTCCTAATTGTACGATAACGCCTTCTGGTTTTTCGTGTTGGATAATATCGTAAATATGCTCCCAGAAAACCGGTTCAAAATACAATTTATCGGCCGTATCAAAATCCGTTGAAACCGTTTCAGGATTACAGTTGATCATGATGGTTTCATAGCCACATTCTTTGGCGGCAAGCACACCGTGTACACAAGAGTAATCAAATTCGATTCCTTGTCCAATTCTATTTGGGCCTGACCCAAGAACAATTATTTTCTTTTTATCCGTAACAACACTTTCGTTATCCACGTAACGCGTACCATCTGCTTTTTCAATTTCGGCTTCAAAAGTGGAGTAATAATACGGTGTTTTTGCTTTAAATTCGGCCGCACACGTATCTACCAATTTAAACACACGATTGATATTCATTGTAGTTCGCAACGTATGTACTTGGCTTTCTAGACAACCCATCATGTGCGCGATTTGTCTGTCGGCAAACCCTTTTTGTTTCGCTTCCAGTAACAATTCTCTTGGCAAAGATTCTACTTTATAGTTTGAAATCTCTTTCTCTAATGTATATAGTTCTTCGTATTGTTTCAAGAACCACATATCGATTTTAGTAATTTCATGAATGCGACTCAACGGAATTCCCATCGCGATAGCATCATAAATCACAAAAACACGATCCCAACTCGCAAAAGTCAGTTTCTCGATAATTTGTTCGTAGTTGGTATATCCTTTTCCGTCCGCTCCTAGCCCATTTCTTTTGATTTCCAAAGATTGAGTGGCTTTGTGCAAGGCTTCTTGGAACGAACGTCCAATTCCCATTACTTCCCCAACGGATTTCATTTGAAGTCCCAACGTTCTGTCAGCACCTTCGAATTTATCAAAGTTCCAACGCGGTATTTTTACAATCACATAATCCAAAGTCGGTTCAAAAAGTGCCGAAGTCGATTTGGTGATTTGGTTTTGCAATTCATCTAAATTGTAACCTAAAGCTAATTTTGACGCAATTTTTGCAATAGGATACCCCGTTGCTTTTGATGCCAAAGCAGAGGAACGAGACACACGAGGATTGATTTCGATAGCAACAATATCTTCTTTATCATCTGGCGAAACGGCAAACTGTACATTACAACCTCCGGCAAAATTACCAATGCTACGCATCATTAAAATAGCGTAATCACGCATTTTCTGGAATGTAGTATCTGATAAAGTCATGGCTGGTGCAACGGTAATCGAATCTCCCGTATGAATTCCCATGGGATCCATATTTTCGATCGAACAGATAATCACAACGTTGTCGTTTTTATCTCGCAACAATTCCAACTCATATTCTTTCCAACCCATTAACGCTTTATCAATCAACACCTCATGAATAGGCGATGCTTCTAAACCTCTGGTTAAAAGTTCGTCAAAATCTTCTTTTTTATAGACGATTGCAGCTCCAGTACCACCAAGAGTAAACGAAGGACGTATTACTAATGGAAAACCAAATTCCTGGGCTATTTCTTTTCCTCTAAGGTAAGACGTACATATTTCAGCTGGTGCGGAGGGAACACCTATTTTTTTAAGCAATTGTTTGAACTGCTCTCTGTCTTCGGTAATATTAATAGCATTTACATCAACCCCTATTAATTTTACTCCAAAATCAGCCCAAATTCCTTTTTCATCAGCTTCCAAACACAAGTTCAAAGCCGTTTGTCCGCCCATTGTAGGCAAAACAGCATCGATTTGAGGATGTGCTTTAAGGATTTCAATGATTGATTTAGTCGTCAAGGGTTTCAAATAAATATGATCGGCCATGGATGGGTCGGTCATAATCGTTGCCGGATTGGAATTGATCAGGATAACTTCAATTCCTTCCTCACGGATCGAACGAGCAGATTGTGATCCCGCATAATCAAATTCACATGCTTGACCAATAACAATAGGACCTGAACCTATTATTAAAACTGATTTTATGGATGTATCTTTTGGCATTGTATAAGTAGTATTGTGTTGTGTAGTTGTTATTTCAAAAGACTAAAGTTATGAAACTCAAATCTTTTACTTGTAAATCGCACTCTTTTTTTAACGAATAGGTATAAAAAAAGGCGATACTAAAAAAAGTAACGCCTTATTTATGTTTATACAAACATTATTTTTTGTGTCTTGGTTCGCAAGAAACAGTCAATTTATGTCTTCCTTTAGCTCTTCTTCTAGCAAGAACTTTTCTTCCATTCGCAGAAGCCATTCTGTCCATAAATCCGTGCTTATTTCTTCTTTTTCTTTTCGATGGTTGAAACGTTCTTTTGCTCATTGCTTTGTATCTTTAAAATCTTATTTATATGTCTTCCTATTTTTGAATAACTGTTATTCTAAAACCGAGTGCAAATATACAAAGACTTTTTTTTCTCACAAGCCCTTTTGTAAAAATATTTTCAATTCATTTTACTATATTTGTGATCTTAAAATAAACACACTATGTTTCACAGAAATATTAAACTTATTATCGCCGGACTTATTATTCTTACTGGCATTTGGCAATTCACAGAAAGCAATATCGGTAACGGAATATTCCTTCTACTATTAAGTGCAATTCCTATTTTCCTTTACTTCAAAAATGAATTCATCTTATTGGCGTTCTTAAAACTTAGAAAACAAGATTTTGAAGGCGCTAAAAAATGGTTGGCTTACATCAAAAACCCGGAAACGGCTTTGGTACAAAAACAACAAGGTTACTTTAATTACCTGCACGGAATCATGCTTTCGCAAACGAATATCAATCAAGCGGAGAAATATTTCAAAAAAGCGATTGAACTGGGATTATCTATGGATATGGATTTGGCTGTTGCCAAATTAAACCTAGCCGGTGTAGCCATGACACGTCGCAGAAAATTAGAAGCTACTTCCTTATTGAACGAGGCTAAAAAATTAGACAAACAAAATATGCTGAAAGATCAAATTGTTATGATGAAAGAGCAAATGAAGAAAATATAATTTCTTTTACACTTTTAGAAAAGGGCCAAATGATACACATTTGGCCCTTTTTTGTCTTTAATCCTATTTTTTTGAAAGAACAAAACTGCTTCACCTTTTTTTTGTCAACCACCCAATGCATTTAAGCAATTAGTTGTTTTATTCGTGACATGTTTTTTCTAGTGAATTTCTGTTGCTGATACCAGTGTAATTAATTTGATCATTTCAACGAGGGAGAAGTAGCATTAGTTAATCTGATTGTGTGATTTCTCCTTCGTCGAAATGACAAAACAACTAAATTTATTCATGAGATGTAGCTCGGTACACTTCACCGATCGTCCTATTTTCTTAAATGCCTTAGATGGTTAAAAAAAACAGTTAATATCCTTCCAATGGGATCTCGATGTGATACGTTTTACCTGAGGTATTGATTAGCTTCGTTTCCCTAAGCCAAGGATTATGTATTTTTAAAATTTTATAATTAATTCCCTGTCTTTTTGCAAAAGCGACTAAATTAGTAATGGAATAATCTATTGTAACTTTTTTCGTCGGAATCATTTCATACTTATCCTTTTTATTGACTTCGAAACCAAATTTAGGTGGGTTCTTCATAATTTCTTTAAGCGCCATTATTCGGAACAAGTACCGTCCTGTTTCCTCATTCATATACAAATCATAATAATTTGTTTGTTTTTGGAAATCCAATAATTTTTTAATTCCAACCAATCCTCTATTATAGGAAGCGGCAGCTAATGTCCAAGAACCAAATTTTGCTTTAGCATTCAAAAGAAAATCGCAGGCTGCCTGAGTTGATTTTTCAAGATGATAGCGCTCATCTACATTCGTATTTACTTCCAAACCTATTTCCCTAGCGGTTTCCGGCATAAATTGCCATACGCCTCTTGCCCCAGCCTTTGACACAACATTTACTAATCCACTTTCTATAACTGCCAAATATTTAAAATCATCTGGAACTCCATTTTTCTTAAGAATGGGTTCTATTACTGGGAAAGCGCGATTGGCTCTCTTCAAGGCCAGAATCGTGTACGAATGGTAATTGGTATTCACTATTAATTCTCTATCAAATCGCTCTTTTACATCTGCAATTTTCAAAGGAGCCTCTTCCCCGGCAAAGTCAATTTTTTCTGGAAAATAATGCAGTGTTGCTTCTTTCTCAACAACCTCTTTTTGAACTAATTCTGTATTAGGATTTTTGCATGAAGCACTAAAAATCAACAAACCTCCTGCCAAACACCGAACTGCGATAGTACGTACTATTTTAATTTTTCTCATTTTATTAGTTTAGCTGTTCTTAATAAAAAAAAACAGCTTATTTATATTTTTCTTCTAACTTTCAATAATGCCAGGTAAATTCGTATTAAACCATCTGTATTTATTTAAAACCATAATATGCGTTCCTCCTTTTACAACGATGCAATTCTTAATATTTTTAATAGGAAAAACATCATCCATATCACCATGAATATGAATTACGGTTTCATCGACAACAGTTCTGTCCCATAAAACGACCTGTTCTACTGCCCAGTTTAAGTAGCGAATATCGCGAACGGAAAGAAATTTTTGATATAGTTTTAATCTTTGATTCACTTTATCCCCAAAAGAAAATTTAGCAAGAGTCTCGATATTAGCGATTAAACGCAACGGAATTAATTTATAGGCTTTAGTAGTTTTAGCAATCTTCAGTCTTCGCGGAAATTCTGCATTGCATCTTACACTTGAAATAATAATAACCTTGCGAGCGGCACTATATTTTGCCATTTCTTGAACCAAAATACCTCCAAATGAAACTCCAATTAAAACCGGATTTTCATGTTTGATTTTAGTGGCAATCCGCTTGGCATAATTCGTCAAGGATTCATTGTCTAGTGGGATTTCCCACTCTAATAAGTGTGTTTCAAATGTTTCTTTTGGAAGGACAATCCGCTCAAAAATAGCTGCACTTGCCGCCAAACCTGGCATTAAATAAACATGGATTTTACTCATAATTGTTTTAACGATTTTATAACAATATTCCACTTTTTTATAGCGAATTTTGTATAAAATTAATTTTTTTATCGGTAACCCTCCCATTATTTACTTTATATTATCAATAATTTATGACAACACAACTCTTCACATCAAATACCAGAGGCACGGCTGATTTTGGTTGGCTAAAAGCCAATTTCTCCTTTTCATTTGGAAATTATTTTAATCCTAAGCGACAACAATTTGGCATGTTACGTGTTTTAAATGACGATACTATTGCTGGCGGAACAGGTTTTGGCACCCATGCACACGCCAATATGGAAATCATTACGATTCCACTCGAGGGCGGGTTGCAGCATCGCGACAGTATGGGAAATGAAGGGATAATTGGTTTTGGAGAAGTACAAGTGATGAGTGCCGGCTCTGGAGTAGAACATTCTGAAATGAATGCTAGTCAGAAAGAAGAGGCAAAAACATTACAGCTATGGGTATTTCCTGACACAGAAAACGTGACACCAAGATACGACCAGAAATCATTTGATATTGAAAATCAAATCAATACCTTTGTAAACATCGTTTCGCCAAAGGATCAAAATGATGGCAATGCACTTTGGGTTTACCAGAAAACCTTTTTTCACTTGGGCATTTTCGATAGCGACACCAATTCGAACTATACGGTCCGAATTCCTAAAAATGGTGTTTACTTATTTTTAATTGAAGGCGAAATAGAAATTAATAACCACGTTTTGAAGGCAAGAGATGCCATGGGAATAACTGATTTTGACTCATTTGAAATCAAAGTTATTTCCAAATCAAAAATACTTTTGGTAGAGGTACCAATGAATTAAAGTTAATTATTATGGATTCAGTAATCCGCATGGAAATCACAGACAATACTTTTGCAAGACAATTTGAAACTACAATAGAAGAAGGGTTAGTTTCGGTTGAATATTCATTCCAAGAGAGGAAAATATTTTTAACTAAAATAAATGTTCCAGAATCATTTGAAAATGAAGAATTCATCTCTAGTTTCCTAAAAAACATTATGGAAATTGCTACGGAACGAAAATTTAAAGTCGTGCCCATCTTACCTAAAATCGTGGTGTTTTTCAAAAAAAATCCCATTTATAAAGAATTGCTTCCTCCCGGAATCCGCTTGTAAAACGATAAAGTAAGTGAAGTAGTTATTTCACCGCAGATTTACAGATTTAAAAATGATTTAAATTTATTGTTTTTTGAGGTGTAGTAATAAATTGGCGGTTCAACTCGTAGCATGAATTGTTATACCGTAGAATCACAGATTTAAAAAAATGATTTAAATTTATAGGTCATCCCTAAAAATCTGCGAATCTGCGGTTAATCAGACGCGCTAATTCTCGCACTTTCCATGTTTAATTAATGTGATGCTATTTCTCTATCTCGCGCATGCTCTCCATTTTCTTATTCGCTAAGAAACCGGTAATATCTTCAAAATGTTCTACTACTCTTTTGTTTCCAAATTCAAACACTTTTGTCGCCAGTCCGTCTAGGAAATCTCTATCGTGTGAAACTAATATTAAAGTTCCGTCAAAATCTCGCAAGGCATCTTTGATAATGTCTTTAGTTTTCATGTCTAAGTGATTCGATGGTTCATCCAGAATCAATAAATTTACTGGTTCTAGCAATAATTTGATCATCGCTAAACGGGTTTTCTCTCCACCGGAAAGCACTTTTACTTTTTTGGTCACATCATCACCCTGAAACATAAAAGCGCCTAAAATATCTTTGATTTTGGTACGGACATCTCCAACAGCAATATCATCAATCGTTTCAAAAATAGTGGCGTTTTCATTTAATAAAGAAGCTTGATTTTGCGCAAAATAACCAATTTGTGCATTATGGCCAATTTCTAAACTACCACCATTGATTTCAATCTCTTTCATGATTGCTTTAATCATCGTCGATTTTCCTTCCCCATTTTTTCCAACGAAAGCCACTTTTTCTCCTCTTTCAATAACAATATTAGCGTCTTTAAAAACCACATGATCACCGTATGATTTAGATAAATCTTTTACAATTACCGGATATTGTCCCGAGCGTACTGCTGGCGGAAACTTTAATTTTAATGCTGATGTATCTACTTCATCAACCTGAACGATGACCAATTTCTCTAACATTTTGACACGCGATTGCACCGCATCTGTTTTAGAAAATGTCCCTTTGAAACGATCAATAAAAGTTCTATTGTCGGCAATCATCCGTTGTTGTTCATCGTAGGCTTTTTGCTGATGTATACGTCTGTCTTTTCTAAGTTCCAAATAATGAGAATATTTGGCTTTATAATCATAAATACGTCCCATTGTAACTTCGATGGTACGGTTCGTAATATTATCTACAAAAGTTTTATCGTGAGAAATTACCACAACTGCTTTGGCCGAATTAATCAAGAAATCCTCTAACCACTGAATACTTTCAATATCCATGTGATTGGTAGGCTCATCTAGCAAAATTAAATCTGGTTTTTGCAGAAGAATTTTGGCCAACTCAATTCGCATTCTCCAACCTCCTGAAAATTCAGATGTTTGACGATTAAAATCTTCCCGTTCAAAACCTAAACCAACTAAAATCTTCTCTACTTCAGCCTCATAGTTCACTTCCTCAATGGCATAGAATTTCTCACTTAAATCAGAAACCCTTTCGATTAATTTCATGTAGGCATCACTTTCATAATCGGTACGAATGGTCAATTGCTCATTGATTTCATCAATCTCTGCTTTCATTCCAAAAATTTCTCCAAAGGCCTTCGACGTTTCTTCCATCACCGTTGCGCCATCAGTAGTTAACAAATGCTGAGGCAAATAAGCCACAACTGCATCTTTTGGTGCCGATATGTTTCCTGTTGAAGGTTTGCTTTGTCCTGCAATTATTTTAAGAAGCGTTGATTTACCTGCTCCATTTTTACCCATAAGGGCAATTTTATCATTTTCATTAATAGCAAAAGAGACATCACTAAAAAGCGTTGTACCACCAAATTGTACTGAAATATCGTTAACTGTAATCATTGAAATGTAGATTTGTAGATTCGGCTGTTCGTTACGCTGAAAACCGATTTGTTTTAAAAAGTGCAAAGATAGATTAATTAAGTAATTGGTTTACTAAAAAATAAGAGCTTCTAGAAAACAGAATAAATTCTGCTATCTAGAAGCTCTTAAAGCAGTATGTATCACGAAGGACTATACTTCTTTCTTTTTATTTATCGTATTCCAAATATGGGCATTTGACACCCCAATATCTTCTGGATGAAAAACAGGATCAATTCCTGCTTTTAGTTGTCTTTCGTAATCCTTCAAGGCTAATAATGCTGGCTTTTGTAAAAGAAGAATAGCAATAATATTGAACCAAGCCATTAATCCAACTCCTAAATCACCAATATTCCAAGCTAATTTTGCTTGATTGATAGAGCCATACATAATCACTACCATCATAAAGACCTTCAGTAAATGAGTGTAAATAGGAGATTTGAAATTCCTTGTCAAATACGAGATGTTTGTCTCAGCAATGTAGTAATACGCTAATAGGGTAGTAAAAGCAAAGAAAAACAATGCGATCGCAACAAAATAAGATCCAAAACCAGGCAAAACACTATCCATGGCTGTTTGTGTAAATCCAGGACCAGCCGAAACATTTTGTGCTCCTTGATACAGATACTCGGTAGCTCCATCGGGACCTGATACGGGATTCAGCACATTATATTTTCCCGTAATCAACAACATAAATCCAGTAGCTGAACATACTAGCAACGTATCAATATAAACCGAAAAGGACTGAACCAACCCTTGTTTAGTAGGATGCGAAACATTTGCTGCAGCAGCAATATGTGGTGCTGTACCCTGACCTGCTTCATTAGAATAAATTCCTCTCTTCACACCCCACTGGATTGCTAAACCAAAAACAGCTCCAAAACCAGCTTCCATATTAAAAGCACTTTTAAAAACTAAGGCGATTACACCGGGGAGTTTATCAATATCAATCGCAATGATTACCAATACAATCACAATGTAAGCGATCGCCATTATTGGAACCACAAATTCAGTGAATTTCGCGATTCTTTTTACACCACCAAAAACGATAGCACCAAATATCAAAGCCACCACTATACCCGATTTCCAAGTCTCAATTTCAAATGCATTCTGTATTCCGTCTGCAACAGAATTAGCTTGAACACCTGGTAATAACACCCCCGCAGAAACAATAGAAACAACCGCAAATAAAACACCAAACCATTTCACGCCTAAACCTCTCTCAATATAGAAAGCCGGTCCCCCGCGAAATTCCCCCATGTGTTTTTCTTTATAAATTTGGGCTAATGTAGCCTCTACAAAAGCAGTACTTGCTCCAAAAAAAGCTACCATCCACATCCAAAATAAGGCTCCAGGCCCTCCAAAAGCAATTGCAGTAGCAACCCCTGCAATGTTTCCCGTGCCTACCCTACCTGCTAAGGACATTGATAATGCCTGAAAAGAAGAAACCCCAGATTCAGAACTCTTGCCGTCAAACAATAACCGAAACATCTCTTTAATATGACGTATCTGTAAAAAGCGCGTACGTAAAGAAAAATACAACCCAGTCCCCAAACACAAAATAATTAATGCATCACTCCATACAATAGCATTTAACATCCCAATAATCTCTTCCATAAATCTTTTTTATTTAATAATCTAAACTGAGTAAATCGTACTTGTTTTCTAATTATTTTTATAAAAATAAAACATTAAGCCTCAAAAAACTAACTCCGAAGCACTTAAAAGCCTTTTGAGAATACAATTGACTAACAATCAATCCTTAATAAATTAGAAAACAGAGTGCAATAAAAGTCTTATTTTATAGTTTTGTATTTGAAATACAGGTCTTTGTATAATCAAAAACCTAAAAAGAAAGTTACCGTATTTCGAAGCTGTTTATTTTTTGCGAGAATGGCGCAGACTATGATGTTGACCTTGTGCTGGTCCAACGCAATTGAAAAAGTTATAGAAACTATTTAAAAAACGGAACCATGAAAAAAAAACTAACTATACTTCTTTTATGCAGTTTCCATTTTATTGTTGCGCAAGGCAACCAAGAAATTATAAAGAAAGCATACGAAATCCAGACAAAATGGGGTTTTAAGGCTACAAATAAAAACATTGTAACCTTAATTGATTTTTCAAAATCAATAGAGGAAGCAAGACTTTATGTTATTGATTTAAAAAATAGTAAAATACTCTTGACCAGCAATGTTGATCATGGTTCAGGTTCAGGTACAGGCTTAACACCTACTCTATTTAGTAATACTGAAGGAAGCAATGCAACTTCTCTTGGCTGCTATGTTACTTTGCAAACCTACAAAGGTACGTGGGGTTATTCTTTGCGATTAAATGGATTAGAGGACAACAAAAATTCCAATGCTTTGAAAAGAAACATCGTGGTCCATTCCTCAAAAAGAATGTACAATAAATTCAGCTTAGGCTGCTTCTCCGTTCCAGACAAGAATGCTAATATGCTGATTGACTTAATAAAAAATGGCTCTCTCGTTTATGCCTATCAATAAAAAACCTAAAAAGCCTCGATTAGAGGCCTTTTAGGTTTTTTCACTATGCTTAAATAAAGACTAAAGTTGGAATTTAAGTTGATTTAAAAGGAATTCATTCTTACCTATCAAAAAAACTACTCTTTCCTCCACTTTTTAGATTCCTCAAAAACATGTTCTAAAATAGCCGCTTCTCTTTCATCAAATTCCACATTTCTGCGACTCATGACTAATCGAGCGGTTTCAAAAGCTTTTTTAGTGATGTAGGTCGTAAAACCAGCTGCACCGCCCCATGAAAAACTAGGTACAAAATTGCGTGGAAATCCACTACCAAAAATATTAGCGCTCACTCCTACAACCGTTCCCGTATTGAACATGGTGTTAATGCCACATTTGCTGTGGTCTCCCATCATCAAGCCACAAAACTGAAGTCCTGTTTTAGCAAACCCTTCGGTTTCATAACTCCACAATTTTACTTCTTCGTAGTTATTTTTTAGATTCGAATTATTACTGTCGGCGCCAATATTACACCATTCCCCAAGAACTGCATTCCCTAAAAACCCATCGTGTCCTTTATTGGAGTATGCAAACAAAACCGAATTATTAACTTCCCCTCCTATTCGAGAATGTGGCCCCACAGTTGTAGCGCCATATACCTTAGATGCCATTTTTACTTGCGCATTTTCGCACAAGGCAAAAGGACCTCTAATAACAGATCCCTCCATGATTTCAGCATCTCTTCCGATATAAATCGGACCCGTCGATGCGTTTAAAGTAACAAATTCTAACTTTGCTCCTTCTTCTATGAAAATATTTTCAGGAGCAATTACGTTGACACTTTTTGGAATGGGCTGTGATCTTCTATCCTCTATTAAATATTCAAAGTCTTCTCGAATTGCTGCATCATTCTTAGCAAAAATATCCCACGTATTTTGAACCGTCAAACAGTCCTCATTATACTCTATAATCTCGTAAGTATCAAAATCTACTTCTTCCTGCTCTTCATTGGTATAAAAAGCAATTACTTCATCTCCCTTAAAAATAGCTTGATTTGGTTCTAGATTACTTACCATTTCGACCAAAATATCGTTTGGAAGAAAAGAAGCATTTATCATTACATTCGTCTCTAATTCCACCATTGGAAATTTTTCAGACAAATATTCTTCTGTTAATGTAGTTGTGGTAGATCCCAAACGCATTTCCCATTTTTGACGAATCGTCATAATACCGATTAAAATATCAGCAACCGGGCGAGTAAACGTAAAAGGCAACAAGGCATTTCGAGCCGGGCCGTCAAAAAGTATATAATTCATTTTATAGAGTATCAGAAGTTACAAAGGCTCAAAGTTACAAAGTTTTGAATAGCAATAAAAATAAAAGACACTCTTGGGAAAACACAGAAGCTGAAATAATTAAATACTACACTTTTTTTAAACCATTAAGGTCTTAAGAAAATTAAGGTTGCTACATCAAAAAGTTACTGAAGGTGTTATCAAGAAAATCGGAACACTTTTTTTAAACCATTAAGGTATTAAGAAAATTAAGATTGCTATATCAAAAAGTTATTGAAGGTGTTATCAAGAAAAGCGGAACACTTTTTTTAAACCATTAAGGTATTAAGAAAATTAAGGTTGCTATATCAAAAAGTTATTGAAGGTGTTATCAAGAAAATCGGAACACTTTTTTTAAACCATTAAGGTATTAAGAAAATTAAGGTTGTTGCCAAACTAAAATTGTGAGGAAGAAAGGATATCATAGCAATGCAAAAAATAATTGTTTGCGCATAAAAAAGCCCCGCAAAATTGCGAGGCTTTCTATATTTTGAAAACAAGCTTTTATTATTTAGCGTGTTTAGCGTATTTAGTTTTGAACTTGTCAATACGTCCTGCAGTATCAATAAGTTTAGATTTACCTGTGTAAAAAGGGTGTGAAGTTCTAGAGATCTCCATTTTTACAACTGGGTATTCAACACCGTCAACTGTTAATGTTTCTCTTGTATCTGCAGTAGATTTAGTGATAAAAACTTCGTCATTTGACATGTCTTTAAATGCAACTAATCTGTAATTTTCTGGGTGAATTCCTTTTTTCATCTTGTTAATCTTTTTTTATTTGTTGATTATAATTAGTCTTGAAGCTTTTCTTCTAACAGAAAAGGTATAAACTCCTTATAACTTTTTGTTTTACACTATTATTTTGAGTCTGCAAATTTACAATTTTTTTCCAATAAACAAATCTTTGTATCACTTTTTTTATATAATCGTAAAAAGCGATTTTTACCTCCGAATATATTGGGAATTGCTATATTTGTGGATTAATTTTAAAACAACCACAAATGATCAACGAAATTATTAAGAAGAATGGAATAACCTTTGGAGTAGCCATCGGAATTGTTTCTGCATTAATTACAGCAACAATATACGCTATTGATTTAAATTTATTCACTTCATGGTGGATTGGAGTTTTAAGCATTTTAACTTATCTTATACTGGGAATTGTCTTGCTTTCTAAAACAAAAAGAGAACTGAACGGAGTTTTCTCTTTCAAAGATGCTTTTACAACGTATTTCATAGCCATACTAATAGGTATTTTAATTTCTACTCTTTTTAATATTCTTTTATTTAATTTTATTGATCCTTCAGCTAAAGATACTTTAAGTGAATTAATGATTAAGTACACTGTAAATATGATGCAGAAGTTTGGCACACCAGCATCAGCAATCAATGAAGCTATCTCAAAATTAAAAGAAAACAGCCCTTATTCTACTTTAGAATTACTTAAAGGTTCTGTTTTTAGTATTGTTTTCAGTTCAATTTTTGGCTTAATTTTGGCGGCATTCTTTAAAAGCAAATCTACACAAGAATAAATAGTAATGAATTTATCTATACTCATACCGCTTCTTAACGAAGAGGAATCGCTTAATGAACTCTACAACTGGATCATCAAAGTGATGCAATCTCATAATTATACGTACGAAATCATTTTTCTGGATGATGGAAGTACCGATAATTCATGGACTATTATCGAAGGATTTGCAACTAAAAACCCTAACGTAAAAGGGGTTCGTTTCATTAAAAATTTTGGAAAATCGCAGGCACTGCATGCTGGTTTTGCAAAAGCGCTAGGTGATGTCATCATTACCATGGATGCTGATTTACAAGATAGCCCAGAGGAAATTCCGGGATTGTATGATATGATTACCAATGGGAATTACGATTTAGTTTCGGGTTGGAAAAAGAAACGCTACGACTCTATAGTAGCAAAAAACTTGCCTTCGAAATTATTTAATTGGGCGGCGAGAAAAACATCTGGTGTAGCATTGAATGATTTCAATTGTGGATTGAAAGCATACAAAAATATTGTCGTGAAAAACATTGAAGTATCAGGTGAAATGCACCGATACATTCCGGTTTTAGCAAAAAATGCCGGTTTTGGGAAAATTGGTGAAAAAGTAGTGCAACACCAAGCCAGAAAATATGGTGAAACTAAATTTGGGATGGAACGTTTTATCAATGGGTTCCTGGATTTAATTACCATTTGGTTTCTTTCTCGTTTTGGCAAAAGACCAATGCATTTATTTGGCGCCATGGGATCGTTAATGTTCATTATTGGTTTTATGTTGGCCGGATATATTGGAATTTCAAAACTCTACCACATGTACAATGCTATGCGCTACAGTCTGGTGACGAATAATCCTTGGTTTTACATCGCATTGACGACAATGGTTTTGGGAACACAATTATTTTTGGCTGGATTTCTTGGCGAAATAATTTTGAGAACAAAAAACAATGAAGAGCGTTATAAAGTATCGAGTGAAGTTAATTTTTTATAATTTAGACTGAAATTAATTTTCCAGGATACGCTCTTAGCCCTGATAGCAGTGAAAATCCTTTCATGCTGGGGTTCAGCAGGAAAGATTGTAACGGATAGCAGGATTAAGCTCCTAAATAAAACAACTTTTTTTAAATTTTAATTACGAATTTAGAAACTAAAAAAATAGAGCATGGATATCAAACAAAACATTTTAGATGCAGTTAATGAGTGGCTGACACCAACATTTGACACCGCTACACAGGAAGCGATCACCGAAATGATGACTACATCTCCTAAAGAACTGGAGGAGAGTTTTTACAAAAATCTTGAATTTGGAACTGGTGGAATGCGCGGTGTTATGGGTGTGGGAAACAATCGCATTAATAAATATACGCTGGGAAAAAGCACACAAGGACTTTCGGATTACTTGCATACTTCATTTCCTAATCAACCGTTAAAAGCTGCTATTGCTTACGATTGTCGTCACAATAGCGATACTTTGGCTAAACTAGTTGCGGATGTTTTTTCGGCTAACGGAATTGAAGTGTATTTATTTTCAGAGATGCGTCCTACTCCAGAATTGTCATTTGCGGTGAAACACTTAGGATGCCAATGCGGAATTGTGCTAACGGCATCACACAACCCACCAGAATATAACGGATACAAAGTGTACTGGCAAGATGGTGGACAAATTGTACCGCCGGAAGACGAGGGAATCATCAATGTTATTGAAAATTTAAATTACAATCAAATCAAGTTTACAGCCAATGAAGACTTAATCCATTATATTGATACAGCAGTGGATGAGGCTTTTATCAAATCGACTATTGAGAATGCAAGTTTTGGGACTTCGGCTGAAGCCAAAAAAGAGCTGAATATTGTTTTTACCTCTTTGCACGGAACTTCTATAAAATTAGTTCCTGACACTTTAGCGCAAGCGGGCTACCCTAATGTAAATATTGTAGAAGAACAAAGGGTACCAAATGGGGATTTCCCTACGGTTAAGTCTCCAAATCCTGAAGAACCGGAAGCATTGACAATGGCATTGGCCTTGGCTGATAAAACGAATTCGGATATTGTTATTGGTACGGATCCAGACTGCGACCGTTTAGGAATTGCCGTGCGAAATAATGAAGGTAAAATGACTTTGCTGAACGGAAATCAAACGATGATTTTGATGACTGCCTTTTTATTAGAACAATGGAAAAAAGCAGGAAAAATCAACGGAAAGCAATTTGTAGGTTCTACTATCGTTTCTACTCCTATGATGATGGAATTAGCCACAAACTACGATGTGGAATGCAAAGTGGGATTGACTGGTTTTAAATGGATTGCCAAAATGATTAAGGATTTCCCAGAGTTAGAATTCATTGGCGGTGGTGAAGAAAGTTTTGGTTACATGGTTGGCGATGCCGTACGCGATAAAGATGCTGTTGCAGCTACACTGTTGATTTGCGAATTAGCGGCTCAAGCCAAAGCGAAAGGTAGTTCAGTGTACAAAGAATTACTACAATTGTATGTTGATAATGGTTTTTACAAAGAACATTTGGTTTCATTGACTAAAAAAGGAATGGATGGTTTACAGGAAATCAACCAGATGATGATTGATTTACGGGAGAATCCATTGAAAGAAATCAACGGACAAAGAGTTGTTATGGTGGAAGATTACCAATCCTCGATAGCTAAAAACCTATTGGATGAAACCGAATCTACAATGGCAATTCCAAAATCGAATGTTTTAATTTACTACACTGAAGATGGATCCAAAATTTGCGCTAGACCAAGTGGAACAGAGCCCAAAATAAAATTCTACATCAGTGTAAATACGGAATTGGAATCAGTAGAAGATTTCGACGAAGTAGAAAGCATCTTGGACAATAAAATAAAAAATATTATTACTTCAATGCAATTGAATTAATTAAATACAAAATTGATTTTTCTGACAGACCCGATAAGTGTAGCACTAATCGGGTCTTGATGATAAAAAACAACTTAAATGGACGCAAATTTCAAAAAAATAATTCCTTTCACGAACCCATATCGTTCGCATGTGGTATGGAACGTACTCTTTAATATTCTTTACGCATTGTTTAGCACTTTGTCTTTTATTGCATTAATCCCAATGATGGACGTCCTTTTTAGTACTAGTGAAAAAATAACGGAGAAACCCGTTTTAGAATCTATTTTTGATATCATCAAATTTTCAAAACAGTACCTATATTACAACATCACATTACTCACTGAAAAAAATGGTCCTGAGTTTGCCTTATTGTTAGTAATAGCGATAGTAAGCGTGACGTTCTTATTAAAAAACCTATTTAATTACCTAGCATCGAATCACTTGATGCATTTAAAAAATGGTGTATTGAAGGATTTAAGGAATTCAATGTACCATAAAATCATCAACTTGCCTGTTTCTTACTATTCAGAAAAAAGAAAAGGAGATATTATGGCCCGAATGCTAGGCGATGTAAACGAGGTTCAAAATTCTTTTTTTTCTGTCTTAGAATTGATTGTTAAAGAACCAATGACCATTATATTTACACTTGTAGGTATGATTGCAATAAGTTTCAAGCTGACCTTATTTGTCTTTATTTTCATCCCGCTTTCAGGGTTGCTAATATCAAAAATTGGTAAAACACTGCGCAGCAAATCCGAAAAAGTTCAATATGAAAACGGCTATCTAATATCGATTGTAGAAGAATCTTTATCGGGACTAAAAGTGGTAAAAAGTTACAATGCCGAATCAAATTTTAAACAAAAATTTAATGATTCCGTTACCCGAATTTTAAAATTATCTAATAGCATAGGTAAAAAAAATAATTTGGCCACACCATTAAGTGAGTTCTTAGGAATCATTACCATTTGCATTTTGCTCTGGTTTGGCGGAAAAATGGTACTTGTTGATACCTTACCAAATGGGAAAGCATTGCTGGATGGTGCTAAATTCCTTGCTTACATGGGCCTTGCATACAATATTTTAACCCCTGCAAAAGCCATTTCAAAAGCCTCGTATTCCGTAAAAAATGGACTAGCGGCTGCCCAACGTGTTTTTGAAGTTTTAGAAGTAAAAAATGAGATTACCGATAGTGAGAATGCCGTTAAAAAATCAACATTTGAAGACAGTATAACCATTCAGAATATTAATTTTAGATACGAAGAGGAGAACGTTTTAAAAGACTTTTCACTTCAAGTTAAAAAAGGGCAAACCGTTGCGCTTGTAGGACAATCCGGAAGTGGAAAAAGTACGATAGCTAATTTGTTAACTCGCTTTTATGATGTTAATGAAGGAACTATAAAAATTGATGGAATTGACATCAAAGACATGAATCTGCACTCACTTCGTGATTTGATGGGGTTAGTAACACAAGACAGTATTTTATTTAATGATACCATAAAAGCAAACATTGCTTTGGGAAAATTAGATGCGACGGATGATGAAATAGTAGCAGCATTGAAAATTGCGAATGCCTATGAATTTGTAAAAGACCTGCCGTTAGGAATTCATACCAATATTGGCGACAGCGGAAACAAACTTTCTGGGGGTCAGAAACAACGATTGTCTATTGCGCGTGCCGTTTTGAAAAATCCTCCAATTATGATTTTGGATGAAGCCACATCAGCATTGGACACTGAAAGTGAAAAATTTGTTCAAGTAGCACTAGAAAATATGATGCAAAACAGAACTTCTATTGTAATTGCACACCGTCTTTCTACGATTCAAAAAGCCGATTTGATTGTAGTGATGCAAAAAGGAAAAATTGTGGAGCAAGGAAAACACGAGGAACTTATAGCCTTGAATGGCACTTATAATAAATTAGTGAATCTACAATCTTTTGAATAAAAGATTGTAGAGATTTGATTTAATATTAAACAAAAGATATGAAAAGAGAGTATTTTGGAATGCTATTTATAATAGGTTTTGTTTGTTTAGCGCTAACAGCTAATTACTTTTTTGGGAAGTTAATTCTTGAAGACTATATTTCTAAATTCATTGTAATTTGGATTTTAATTGCTTTTAATGTCGGCCAGTATTCCATGCGATTTCCAAAATCTTTTTAAAAATGTACATCAACAATCCAAACATAAAGCTTCCTGAAAATCCAAATACTGTTGTTTGGAAATACTTGGACTTATCTAAGTTTTTAGATTTATTGATGTCCGAAAAATTATTCATGTCTCGATCCGATAAATTTGAAGATCAATATGAAGGGACTTTTAGCGAACCTACATTTGAGGAAATAAAAAAGCTTTCCATTGACAATCCTGACTTTTTGAATTATTATAAAACACATCGGGAGAAAGTTGCGGTTAGTAGCTGGCACATCAATGAATATGAATCGTTTGCTATGTGGCAAATTTTCACACAAAACAGCGAAGGTTTGGCCATTCAATCCACTATTGGACGTTTACAGGAATGCTTGAATCCGGAGACTAATTTTGAGCAGTATATCGGGGAAGTCAATTACATCGATTATAAAAAAGAACACATTCCGTTTGATGATTTGTTTTTTCCTTTTTTATTCAAACGAAAAAGCTTTCAATATGAAGGCGAAGTGCGCATCTTGACTGACATTGGCGAAAGCGAAATCAAGATTAATGAGGGACTGAAAATAAGCGTAGATATCAATCAGTTGATTGAAAAAATATACATTCATCCCAAATCAGAAAACTGGTATAAAAACCTTGTGATTCAATTAGTGAAAGAACTTGGTTTTAATTTCACCATTGAAAAATCAGACTTGGAAAGTGATATTTTGATTTGACAACAACTTAAAAAAATAATTTGGACGAAACCATTTTAAGTTATTTCCAAATCAATAAAGCAAGATTTTTTATATTTTTTAGATAAATATTGCTTTTAAGCATCTAAAAACTATTAATATAAAATCAATCACCTTGATATTAAATCAATAAAAGGAAAAAATATCAATATCATGACTACACTTTATTTGAAATAAGCAAAAATTATTTACCATTATGATGTATTTTCGTAGCAAAATTTTAATGAATTAAGATCTTCAAAAAATAGAGCAGATGAATTTGAAAAACTTGACTAACGAAGAACTATCAATAGAATGTAAAAAAAGAAAATCAGCTCGCACATTTGCTGGTTTTTTTATTGGAATGTTTATTGGTATCGCAATATGAAGTACTGTAAAAAACGGACTTGGATTTTTTACTTTCTTGCCTATTTTGGTGGGATATTATTTTAGAAAAGTAGGCTCGAATTTTAATGAAATTAAAGATGAAATGGCGTTAAGGATAGACAATTTATAAGACCCCTTTACACTATTGAAAATCAAAAAACCAACTAACTATACTATTTAAACCAAATCAAAATTATGAAAAAAAATACCTTAGCAGAAATATCAAATGAAGAACTTTTAAAAAGGAGGGAACTTTTTAAAGGAATTGCAATAGGTTTCTCTATTATCTACCTGTTGATTATAACCCTTATACTATACCTCCTAGTAACAAAAGGACTTAAAGAAATATCAGCAGTTGTATTTGTACCAATTTTCCTTTTACCCACAACATTACTGCCGTTGCTAATCTATTTCGGGATGTTAAAAAAAGAAATTAAATCCAGACAACTTTAATTCACCTTACAATCAATGGACCAAAACTGCCTAAACTGCAGCACACTAATTTTGAATAATTTCTGCGATAATTGTGGACAGAAAAAATTTAAAAAAATAGACCGAAAATACATTTGGGATGAGATTCAATACACTTTCTTACATACCAATAAAGGATTTCTATATTCGATAAAAAACATTATCAAGAATCCAGGGAAAACAGCGAGAGCGTTCGTAGACGGAAATAGAGTAAATCATTACAAACCAATATTGTTAGTATTTGTATTAAGTGGTATCTCCACTTTTATCTCGATAAAAATAATTGGTTTCGAGAAAATCATGAGTGCTTTTTATGCTAGGGAAACTCTCAACTCTGCATACATGAATGATGTAATGACTGCTCTAAAAAGTTATAATTCAATTTTAATGTTACTGCTTGTACCCGTCTTTGCATTAACGACCAAACTTGCGTTTAGAAAATGGGGAAATAACTACTATGAACATGTAGTAATAAATGCTTATATTGTTTGCGTTTACACTCTCTTTAACATTATTATAATTAGCCCGTTACTATATATTTTCAAAAATAATATGGACTACTTTACAATGACCTCTAGTTTGAGTATGTTAAGTGTTCCTTTAATTTTAGTTTGGTTTTTTAAAGGATTTTATCCAATGAGGCCTCTAAAAAGTATTATCGGCCGTGTACTTTTAACTTTTACCTGCTTATTTATTTTGTTTTTACTTTTTGTGGTACTTGCGATTATTGGAGGTGTTGTTTATGCCATGATAGCTGGACCAGAATCATTAGAGTATTTCAAGCCAAAACAATAATCCTGAGTTTGTAAGTAAAACAAACCAATTATATACAAAACGCAGTTGCTTCAAGAATTTAAACAACTGCGTTTTGAATTTTGATATTGAAATAGAAAAATCAGATTTAGAAAGTGATATTTTGATTTAGAAATTTAACTAAACTGGCTCGTAACCCGTTATTTTCCATTCTTTAGTAGACAAATCGATGAAATAATAATTCACCACATCTTGCTTGTCAAACTCGCCATTTTTATTGGTATCCTCAACAGTTCGAAAGTACAAACGGTTTTTAGAACCTATCAATTTCCAGTCAATTAATTCTTGAAAATCAGAGGACATCTTAGTGAATCGATCCCCGCTAATATCACTTAAATACAACGCTTTGATATCGCTTGTGTCTAATTTTCCGTCTTTGTTAGTATCCATATCCACCATGGTATACACCATAATCTGGTTGTTGGTTCTATCAGCAACCGACTTTAAATACGTGGCTGTTTGAATTAAAACAGGTTTATCGGTCAATTTACGGATGGAATCCGAATCTACTTTTTGGAATTTTAAATTTTGTAAAAAACCAGTGATTTCAAATTCACCATAGTTTGATATGGTAAAACTCAAATCATTCACACTAGAAGAACCATATCTCGATTTTATTCCTTTCTCCCGAATACTTAAATCCGCAACAGGATGAATCAAATAGTCCGTTCCCTCCATTTGAAGAGGCAAATCAGCAATTTGTATTTGTGTAGAATCTGCTTTGGCTAGTTCTTTTGCTTTACTTGTTCCATCGTAAGTCACTTTTGGTTTTTCAACTTCTTCCTTACAACTGGTTAAAAACAAAAATGCTAGTCCTATTATCGAAATATGTAGTTTTTTCATGTTGATGTACTTTAAAATCCAAATGTAATCATTTTTAAAAATGGTAACGCCATTCAATACTTGATTTAACTAATTAAAATAAGATTAACTGCTCCTAAATTATATGGTTTATAACTTCGCAGTTAACTTTATATTAAAAACTCTGGTCGTCATATAATTAGGAATTGCATATTGATTTTTAGAATACACATCCCGTACCCAAGTATTGGTAATGGCATTTTGATTGTCAAAAAGATTAAAAATTTCCAATCCTATCGCCAACTCTTTAAAGTCCTTGAACAATCCGGAATTCTTTTTTACAGTAGTATTGTCAATAAAAACTTTAGAGAAACCCACATCTACTCGGCGGTAATCATTCAATCGGTTTTGGTATAAATAAGGATCCGCATACGATGGCGAACCGCCTGGTAATCCCGTATTGTAAACTAGATTTAGATACAATTTTATGCTTGGAATATTAGGCATATAATCTTGGAACAAAATCCCAAATTTCAATCTTTGATCCGTAGGTCTGGCAATATACCCTTTATCATTACTGTTTTCCTCAGTTTTCAAATAACCAAAACTAAACCACGATTCTGTTCCTGGTACAAACTCCCCGTTCAAGCGCACATCTAATCCTTGCGCATAAGCGGTCGTATTATTGTTGGCTGCATACCGTATGCGAACATTGTCAATCGTGTACGTATTTACATCGGTTAACGATTTATAATACAATTCCGAAACCAACTTGAAAGGGCGATCCCAAATTTTGAAACTATAGTCATTCCCTAAAACAAAATGAACCGATTGTTGTGCTTTGGTATTGGGCTGTACCGTTCCATCAGCAGCTCGCAATTCCCTATAAAATGGCGGTTGATGGTATAATCCTCCCGAGAGTCTAAAAACCATATCTTTCTCCCAATCTGGTTTAATGGCAAATTGTGCTCTAGGACTAAAAGTGATTTGCGATTTTCCAGCTATAGCAGCGCCTAAAACCTCCCAATTGTGAAAGCGAACGCCAGCATTATACCAAACTTCACTTGAACCAATATTCGATTTTAAACTCCACTGACCGTACCCTGAAAACCGATTGATGGAGTTAAAATTTGTCGCTCGGATATTTTGATACGGAACAAGCGGTCCGATGTAAGGCGTATACGGTTGATCATTTTTAGGCAAATCAATAATGGGTGGATTCAATGAAAAACCAGCTGAATCAATAACCTCCCACTCTATTATTCTGTCACGAATGGATTCTCGTGTATATTTTATTCCCCACTCCAACTGACTTTCTTTCCAATCATGAAATCCTTTTATCTCAGTATTTACAATCAAGGCATCCAAATCATTTCTGGCATGACTTAACTGTGAACCAATTCCTCTAGTGAATGCAACATCTCCAAAAGTTTCAGATCCAATATTAGAATCCACTTCACCCAAACGGTACTGAGCGAAAATATCAAAATATTCTTGTTCTAAAGTATGAAAAATAGACCCGATAAATTTCAGCGTAAAATTATCCGAAACATTGTATGTTGTCTTTACAGCGCCAAAATAGGTATCGTACTTATCCTTTTCTTGACCTTCATAAAAAACAGTGAGCGCCATAGGATTATCTATGGTTCCAAAATTAGTCCGCCTCGATAAGGGTTGGTATTGGTATTTATTTTGAGAGATATTCCCCAGAAAACTCCATTGCCATTTAGTCGAAGCTTGGTAATTTATATTCGTTTGAATATCGGCAAAGGATGGCGTAAAATTCGTTTGTGTCTCTTGGCTGTTCACCAAAAGACTGTTATTGCGGTACCGTACTCCTGTAACTGCGGACCATTTTTTATCTTTTGAAACCGCATCAACAGCAACGCTTCCACCAAGGAAACTAGCTTCTAGGCTTGCGCCAAATTGCACCGGTTTGCGGTACGTTATATCTAAAACAGAAGACAATTTATCTCCAAACTTTGCTTGAAATCCTCCCGCCGAGAACTCAATGTTTTGCACTAAATCCGTATTAGTAAAACTTAATCCTTCTTGTTGTCCGGATCGAATCAAGAACGGACGATAGACTTCAATTTCATTCACATAAACCAAATTCTCATCATAATTCCCACCGCGTACGGCATATTGCGTACTCAATTCGTTATTAGAATTTACGCCTGGTAAGGATTTCAAAATATTTTCGATTCCAGCATTTGCTCCAGGGATTTTCCGAATCATTTCAGGCTCAATTGCAGTAATACCCTGAATTTGCTTCCGGTTGTTTGAGGTCACAATGACTTCTCCCATTTGTTCTTCTTGATCACTCATTACTGGATTAAACTCCCTTTGTTCATTGGTGTCCAGAGAAAAAATCACAGTTATTTTTTTTAAAGAAACATGCGTAAAAACAAGAGTCACTTGTTGGTTTGCAGGAACTTTTAGATTGTAAAAACCATTTTGATTGGTACGCGTTCCACCACTCGAATAAGAAACATTGACGTTTTCTACTGGTTGATTGTTTTTGTCTAAAATAACTCCTTTTATTCTCGCCGTTTGAGCGGATAAAGTTAGACTCAAAAAGACAAATAAGAATACAGGTAATAATTGATTCGCACCCAAAGTGTATGGTTTTATTTTTTTTGACTTCTAAAAAAACGAGTTTCAAAGGTAGTTGAATTCCCTACATTATCTGTTACAACAACTTTTAAATCATTGGCACCATCCACAGCAATACCATCACTAAAATAATGAGTCAATTTTCTAGTCTTATTATCGTATTCAAATAATACCCATTTTCCGTTTAAAAAGCCATTGTATGATTTAATACCTGATAATTCATCGTAAATAGATAGTTGTAGCGTTTTTTGATCACTAATCCATTTTCCTTCAACGGGAACAGGCATAAATATTTTTGGGGCAACAGTATCTGAAACCAACGCATATTTGCCCAAGATTTTAACCTTAGTGTTAAATACATTATCCTTTCTGTAGGTTGGGTTGTAATTTATTTTTTTTCCTTCGATTCTGCCAATAAACATTTTTTCTTTTTGCAATTCACTTGATTTAGTATCTTCAATAGCTATCGTAAAATTAGTGTGCGCTGGCACGGTATCATCATGTAAAAACAACGTATCATTTTTTACATCAAAATTCAAATCAAAATCTTCATAAAAAGTTCCCGCAGGAAAGAAAACCGACATGTTTGCTAAGGCAAAATTGCTGTCTTTATTCGCTCGAACAAAATAATTGGATTGCGCAGGTTCCTTGCTTATTATGGTTGGCAAGATATCGTATTTGATGGGAATTGCGATTGTTTTTTTATTTCCAAAAAAATCTGAAACTTCAATACGATACAAAGATGCTAAGTTTGGCATTACTGGCAAAACCCCTTTATTATCATCTGCTTGGATAAAGCTCAAATTATAGGGAGTTTTCATGAAAAGCTTTTGAACGCGTTGTTGCATTTTCTTATATCGCGAATAATCAATCAGCGCATTGATATAGCGCATATCATCAAAGGAATACGTATTGAATTCATATCCGAAATTTGGTTTTCCGTTATAAAAAGACTGCACTTTATACACCCCATTATTATTAAAAGAAACATCATCCGTGTCATAAGCCGAAATTCCAAAACCAATTGCACCATTTGCAACCACTTTATCTGCAAGATAGGTTCCGTCTTTTTGTAATGAAACATTCAATAATAAAGGACGTTTAGAATGATTCACTGTAGTTTTCGAATCCAAAGGATACACATAAACACCTGAAACAATTGGCTTCTTAGTGTCTTTCAAAAATTTATTGTAGCCAAAAAGCATTGGATTTATGATAAACTCCGTTTTAGAATCCCGAAATTCAAAATGCAAATGCGGTCCTTCTGAAGCGCCTGTATTACCTGAAAAAGCAATAATATCGTCTTTTTTTACAACCATTTCATTCGGCTTAAAAAACATTTCAATTTCAAACGATTGTTCTTTGTAATGCGTTTTCTTGATGTAGTTTTCAATTGCACCATTGGCCATTTTTAAATGTCCATAAACAGATGTATACCCATTAGGATGATTGATGTAAATTGTTTTTCCGTTACCAAAAGTTGATATTTTTATTCTTGAAACGTACCCATCAGCCACTGCAAAGACCTTTAAACCTTCTTTTTGTTGGGTTTTCAAATCGAAACCAGCATGAAAATGATTGGGTCTCAATTCTCCAAAATTCCCTGATAGTTGCATCGGAATATCTAAAGGCGATCTAAAATAATCTTTTGGATAGTCTACTTGGGCAAAAACTCCAGTACAGAAAAATAAAAAATATACAGAAAATCTCATGGTTTACATTTTTGCTAAGATAAAAAAAGTATTCAAAAGAGCACTAAAAAAATTAGTTCGTAACCATTTATACAACTGATATTTAACTAATTTAATGCAAAAAAAATAATAAAATATTGCAAAATTAAAAAGGAATACTAACTTTGTATGATTATGTAATGAATAAGATATATAATGAGTGCGATTGCAGAAATTATTGATACTCTTGAAAGTAAGATTGAGAAACTTTTTACTAAAATGAAAGGTTTGGAGAAAAACAATCAAGATTTGAAAGACGAATTAACAAAAACTGCATCCATAATACAAAATCAATCACAGCAGATTGAAGCATTAAAAACGCAGTATGAAACACTCAAAGTAGCAAACACATTACTAGGCAGTGACGATAATAAAAGAGATACGAAGCTTAAAATAAATTCATTAATTCGCGAAATTGATTACTGTATAGCACAGCTATCAGATTAATAAAAAATATGGACGAAAAGCTTAAAATTAAAATATCAATAGCGGACAGAGTCTACCCATTAACGGTAGATCTATCACAGGAAGAAGGCCTTAGAAGCGCTTCGAAAAAAATTGATAAGATGATCAAGCAATTTGAAGAAAATTATGCCGTTCGTGACAAACAAGATGTTTTGGCCATGTGTGCCTTGCAATTTGCCTCGCAAACAGAACAAAAACAAATTGACAATACCATTGATGGAGAAGCTACGATTGAAAGAATTAAAAAAATCAATACGCTTTTAGATCAATATCTCGACAAATAAACGTTCTTTACAAAAACTAAGATACTGCCTACATTAGTTCTTATTTGGTAAACTCAACACTAACAATTTAGAATGAGCAAATCATCGTTACTATAGCAAGCCAATTCAGTTTGGAAGCTTGAACAACGAGTTAGCTCAAAACTTGTCTTTTCGAGTTTATTCAATTCACTCTAATGTAGGCTTTTTATATATATAAATTTTAACAAACATGGACAACATATTAACGATTATTATTTCAGGAATTATAGGTATTGCAGGAGGTTTTTTTATCGCCAAACTGATAGAAAAAAGCAACATTTCCAACTTAATTAAAAATTCAAAAAAAGAAGCCGCTTCCATTTTGAAAGATGCAAATCTTGAAGCCGAAAACATAAAGAAAGATAAAATTCTACAAGCAAAAGAGAAATTTATTGAATTAAAATCAGAACACGAACAAGTTATTTTATCTCGTGATAAAAAAGTGGCTGAAATAGAAAAAAGAGTGCGCGATAAAGAATCTCAAATTTCTAATGAATTATCAAAAGCTAAAAAAGTCAATGATGATTTTGAATCAAAAACTGTAGAATACAATACTAAAATTGAGAATTTAGACAAGAAACAAGCTGAAGTTGAGAAACTGCATAAAAGTCAATTGCAACAATTAGAAGTAATCTCTGGCTTATCAGCTGAAGAGGCTAAAAACCAATTGGTAGAAGGTTTAAAAGCGGAAGCTAAAAGCAAAGCGATGTCTCACATACAAGACACGATTGAAGAAGCTAAATTAACTGCACAACAAGAAGCTAAAAAAATAATCATCAATACCATCCAAAGAGTTGGTACAGAAGAAGCAGTAGAAAATTGCGTTTCTGTTTTCAACATTGAATCGGATGATGTAAAAGGTAGAATCATTGGTCGTGAAGGTAGAAATATTCGTGCACTAGAAGCGGCTACTGGAGTAGAAATCATTGTTGATGATACACCCGAAGCGATTATCCTTTCTTGTTTTGACCCTGTACGTAGAGAAATTGCACGTTTGGCATTACACAAATTAGTAACGGACGGAAGAATTCACCCAGCACGTATTGAAGAAGTAGTTGCAAAAACGGCTAAACAAATTGACGATGAAATTATAGAAGTTGGTAAACGTACCGTTATCGATTTAGGAATTCACGGATTACACCCTGAATTGATTAAAGTGGTAGGTCGTATGAAATACCGTTCTTCCTACGGACAAAATTTATTGCAACACTCGCGTGAAGTATCTAAACTGTGTGGAATCATGGCTGCTGAACTTGGCCTAAACGTAAAACTGGCTAAAAGAGCTGGTTTATTGCACGATATTGGTAAAGTTCCAGATGCCGAAAGTGATTTACCACACGCTTTATTAGGAATGCAATGGGCGGAGAAATATGGTGAAAAAGAAGAGGTTTGTAACGCTATTGGGGCACACCACGATGAAATTGAAATGAAATCATTATTGTCGCCAATCATTCAGGTTTGTGATGCAATATCAGGAGCACGACCAGGAGCAAGAAGACAAGTATTGGATTCTTACATTCAACGTTTGAAAGATCTTGAAGAAGTAGCGTACGGATTTAGCGGTGTAAAAAATGCTTATGCCATTCAAGCTGGTAGAGAACTTCGTGTAATTGTAGAAAGTGAAAAAGTTTCGGATGAGAATGCCGCTAGTTTATCATTCGATATCTCACAAAAAATTCAAACTGAAATGACTTATCCTGGACAAGTTAAAGTAACTGTTATTCGCGAGACAAGAGCCGTGAATATTGCAAAATAATCTTCCTCTAGCTTCACCAAAAAGAATAAAGAATAAAAAATAAAAAGACCTATTGAATTTCGATTCAATAGGTCTTTTTATTTTTATTATAAAGCACAACTCTTCTGTTTTTACTTTTCCAAGCTATCAAAATTATTTCTAGGATGGAAGGAATGAAGCACTTCCGTCAAAAACTTACGATCAAGATGCACATAAATTTCTGTTGTTGTTATCGATTCGTGACCTAACATTAACTGAATAGAGCGTAAATCAGCACCATTTTCCAACAGATGTGTTGCAAAAGAATGCCGCAAAGTATGTGGACTAATCGTTTTATTTAAATCTATTTTTATCGCTAAGTTTTTAATAATAGTAAAAATCATAGCTCTGGTCAACTGCCTCCCACGTCGATTCAAAAATAAGGTATCCTCAAATCCCTTTTGGATACCACTATGATTTCTACTGGTTTCGCGGTATAACTGAATGTACTTTTGAGTGATTTCACTAATGGGAACAAAACGTTGTTTGTTACCCTTTCCTGTGATTTTAATAAAACCTTCTTCAAAAAATAAATCGGATATTTTTAATGCGACCAGTTCAGATACTCTTAAGCCACAACCGTACAGCGTTTCCAGCATGGCTCGGTTTCGCTCTCCTTCATTTGTAGTCAAATCAATAGCTTCTATAAGTCTGTCGATCTCATCCACAGCTAAGATATCGGGTAATTTCCGTCCTGTTTTTGGTGTTTCAATCAGTTCCAATGGATTGTCTGTGCGATACTCTTCAAAAATTAAATAACTAAAAAAACTTTTGAGACCTGAAATAATTCTGGCTTGCGAACGTGGATTAACTTCCTTTGAAACACTATAAATAAACTGTTGCACCAATTCTCCTCCAATAGTAATAGGCGAAACAAAGCTGTTATTTTGATCTAAAAAAAGACACAAACGTTCAATATCAAAAGAATAGTTTTCTATTGTATTCTTTGACAAACCGCGTTCAATTTTTAGATACGATTGATAACTCTTTATATAACTGTCCCAATTCATGGCTCCAAAGTAACTCTTTTTTAGGCACAAAAAAACCACTACTAAGAGTAGTTTTGATATAGTAAAAAGAAATAATTATTTTCCCCATTTTCCGCCACCCACATAAAATCCTAAATGGATTCCTACGTATGAATTAGCTACAGTACCTTGATTATTTCCATTGATATCTTGTAAAGTTGATTCAGGCACTAAATTATATTCTAATCCCATTCTGAATTTTCCCCACTCAAAACCACCACGAACTAATCCTCCCATTTTACCGGTTGCATCTACGGTAAAATCATTATTATTATCCGTATCATCCAATTCTACATTTGCAATACTATAATAACCAGCACCAGCACCAATATATGGAACAAAAGATTTCCCCGCGCCGTTGAAATAATAATCATAAGTAGCAACATACGAGCCATTAGCAGCCACTTTTGCACTAGTAGTAGCGCCAGAATCATTTATATCACGAACAATCGCAGCTACTCCTATTCGTAAACCAACATTCATATTATCTTTAATATTATATTTGGGTTCTAATGACAGCAAGATTCCTCCACCACCGTTTGTTGGAACAACTCCTAAATCTAAGCCCACTCTAAAACCACCCTCATTTTGTGCGTTTCCACTGAGACAAAGCAAACCAATACATACTGATAAAATAACTTTTTTCATTTTTTAAATATTTGATTAATAGGATTATAAAATTATACTAATTTTATAGTAATAGACTTCCTACCATTATAAGTTGTTAACATTTTTTACTAGATCAAAATTAAATTATCCAATACCACAAAAAATATAAACACTAATTTTATAATTAATCATTAGTTAATTGGTACTAAATAAAAAAACAGTACATGAAATTCAAAATGCTATAATCTAACCTTTTACCCTAAATAAAACTTGTGCTCCTAGTTGAAAATAATAAAATTTAACAAGCAATAACAAATCCGAGCTGTTTTGGACTAATTTTTGTATCTAGGATTTCCGAAACTGTTCACAATAATTATTAAACAAAACAGTTTTAAGTAAGAGTCCCATTTCAATTAATAATAATCAATAAAAAAAAATTATGAAAAAAATAATTCTAGTAGCAGTAGTGCTTCTTGCCGGATCAGTAGATATGCAAGCACAGTTAGTACGATTTGGATTTAAAGGTGGATTGAATTACGCCAATCAATCAGGAAGCAACATCACAGTAAACAGTGACAATTATAATACCGATGCGATAACCAGCTATCATGCGGGTTTAGTAGCTGAGCTTAAATTAACAGATGGTTTCTCTATCCAGCCCGAATTATTGTATTCTACTCAAGGGGCAACTTATAAGAACGCCGTTGATGAATTCAAGAACGAATTGGGTTATTTATCCATTCCTGTTTTGGCAAAAATACATTTCAACAAAACTGTGAGTTTAGATCTTGGACCACAAGCCTCTTTCTTATTAAGTGAAAGAAACGAATTTGATGTCAAAAATGCAGAAACTTTTGAGTTTGGAGTAGCAGGAGGATTAAGTTTAAATGTCACTAAAAACTTTTTTCTTCAAGGACGTTATGTATTAGGATTAACTGAGGCTTCAAAAGAAGCAGAAGTTAAGAATTCAGTACTTCAAATTTCAGCAGGATTTAAATTTTAGTACTACTATAAAATTAAATTTACTAAACCGTTCTATAAATTGGAACGGTTTTTTTATTTTTACCAAAACAAGCACCATGAAAATCAGTATCATCAACGGACCAAACCTCAACCTTCTTGGTAAACGCGAACCAGAAATTTATGGAAGCCAAACTTTTGAAGAATATTTTACCACTTTGCAAATCCAATTTCCAACTATTGAATTTACTTATTTTCAAAGTAATATCGAAGGTGAATTAATTGATAAAATTCAAGAATACGGTTTTTCATTCGATGGAATTATCTTAAATGCTGGAGCGTACACGCATACTTCCATAGGAATTGGCGACGCCGTAAAAGCCATTACAACTCCAGTTGTTGAAGTCCATATTTCGAATACTTTTTCTCGTGAAACTTTTAGGCATCAATCCTATATTTCAGGTAATGCGAAAGGAGTTATTCTGGGTTTTGGTTTAAAGAGTTACGAACTCGCGATACACTCTTTTTTGTAGTTCCACATTATAATTACCTCCCAAAGCAATCTTTAACAAATAATTAATACGCTCTTTTTAAACTTCTTCTATTTTTGTGAGAGAAAAAACTTTCATGAAAAAATACTACTTACTTCTGCTTTTCTTAGTTTCATTTGGCAGCCATGCACAAATAAAAGGAACTGTTTCGGACGAAAAAGGAAATCCCTTGCCTTTTGTCACTATTCTTCAAGAAGACACCTATAATGGAACCACTTCAAACGAACAAGGAAATTACGAGTTCAACTTAAACAATAAAGGAAAACAATCCGTTGTATTTCAGTTTTTAGGTTTTAAAACCCAAAAAGTAGCTATCCAAATTGATAAACTACCTTATTCGTTGAACATCCAAATGATCGAAGAGAGTTTCTCGTTGAACGAAGTAATCATCAACAAAAAAAATAATCCAGCTTTAGCGATTATAAAAAGTGCGATTGCCAGCAGGAAACAAAACACTGAAAAGACGAATCGATTCAACGCCGACTTTTATTCCAGAGGTATTTTTAAACTAAAAAATGCACCTAAAAAAATATTAGGACAAAAAATTGGCGATCTTAATGGTGCTTTAGATTCTACCGGAACCGGGATTATTTCATTGTCCGAGACCTTTTCTAAAATAGCATTTGAAAAACCCAACAATTTAAAAGAAGTCGTTACAGCCTCAAAAGTTAGTGGCAGCAACAATGGCTACAGCTACAATACGGCCAGATCTTCGTTCTATGATTTCTATGACAACACTATCGATTTTGGTGTCCAAATGATATCTCCAATAGCGAATAATGCTTTTAACTACTACAATTACAAGTTAGAAAGCACTTTTATTGACGAAAATGCCAACATGATTAACAAAATAAAAGTATCTGCAAAGCGCGATAGCGAACCTGTTTTTGAAGGATACATTTATGTCGTGGAAGATTCCTGGGCAATTTACGCCGTTGATTTAGATATAAAAGGCTACCGAATAAAAGAGGAGTTTCTGGATGTAATGACCTTAAAACAGAACTTTAGCTACAACAAAAGCAATAAAATTTGGGCCAAAAACACCCAAAGTCTCGAAATTACAGCCGGTGCTTTTGGTATCAAATTTACCGGTAAATACAATTATGTGTATAGCAATTACGAATTCATAAATGCATTTGCTCCCAAAACATTTACAAATGAAATTACGCGCATCGAAATAAATGCCAATAAAAAAGACAGCTTATTTTGGAATGCGAACAGACCCATTCCGTTAACAATAGAAGAAAGTACGGATTATGTCAGAAAAGATAGCATTTACAAAGTTCGAAATTCAGAAAAATACTTAGATTCAATTGATGCAAAAGGAAATAAATTTAAACTATTAAAACTGCTGACCGGTTACACCTATAAAAATAGTACCAAAAAAAACAGTTTTAGTTACGAAGGGTTATTAAATCTTGGCTCACTAAGTTTCAATACCGTTCAAGGATATAATTTTGATTCGGGGTTTCGATACACCAACTGGAAAAACCAGGAAACTAAAGGAATATATACTTCGATCAGTACCAAACTCAATTATGGTTTTGCTGAAGATCGTTTGCGTGTCACCGGACAATTTATCCACCGGTTTAACAATCAGAATTATGCCACGTTATATATGACTGGTGGTAGCTCCGTAAAGCAATTTAATCCGAATGAGCCGATTAGCAAAGTGATAAATACAATAAGCTCTTTGGCTTTCAAGAACAATTTCATGAAGCTGTATAATCTGGAATCGGTTGCAATTGGCTACAGCCAAGACATTGCAAATGGAGTAAATCTAAATGGAAAGATAGACTACCAGCAACGCAAACCATTATTTAACAATACTGATTTTTCTTTGTTTAGCAAAGACGATTTATACACGTCGAATAATCCGTTGGCACCAAATGATTTCACCAGTTCGGCTTTTGAAAAGCATCATTTGACGAAAATTAATTTGCTTGCAAGAATCAATTTTGGAAACAAATATTCCTCTCGTCCCGATGGCAAATTCAACATCCGAAATGATAAATATCCAACGCTATATTTAGGATATGAAAAAGCAGTTGCAGCCAACGAAAAGAAGTATGAGTTTGACCAGTTCAACACGAGATTAACATACGATTTGACCTTGGGCAATAAAGGAGTTTTAGGGATGAATCTAAAAGCAGGAAAGTTTCTGAATGCAGATAATATTGCTTTTATAGACTACAAGCACTTTAATGGCAATCAAACCCACATTGGACAAACAGCGCGTTATTTGAATGTGTTTAATTTGCTTCCATATTATTCTAACAGTACGAATGACAGCTATTATGAAGCGCATACGGAATACAACGACAAAGGATATATTATAAATAAAATACCGTTGTTGAATAAACTTAAATCAACTTTAATATTGGGTGCTCATGCACTGGCGACTCCTAATAACAAACCTTATACTGAAGTCACAGTTGGGCTGGACAATTTAGGTTTTGGTAAATTTAAAATGCTTCGTGTCGATTATGTACGTTCCTACCAAAATGGTTTTCAAGGGGATGGAGTTGTTTTTGGGTTAAAGTTTTTGAATATATTGGAGTAAACAAAGATTCTATTGATCAGTTCGAGTGTAGATGAGAACACTTAGTGCATCTCGATTGCGCTCGATGTGACAAAAACAATGGACTAAAAGATTATGACAAATAGTATTAAATTAAAAAAGGCACCAGAAATTAATTTTGGTGCCTTTTTTAATTTTATTGGATACCAATCTAATCATTTGGTTCCACATGAATTAACACATGTCCCAATTCCGGGATTTCTTCCCGCAAAGTATCTTTTAGTTTATGAGCGAGATCGTGCCCTTCTTTCACAGTAATATTTGAATCAACCGTTGCATGTAAATCCACGTGATATTGCATACCGGCTTTTCGAATGAAGCATTTCTCGGTATCAATAATTCCATCCACCTGAATAGAAATCATTCGGATTTGCTCGATCAAATCATCGTATAAATGCTCGTCCATTATTTCGCCCAAAGCGGGTCTGAAAATAAGGTAACTGTTATAAAGTATGAATCCCGAAGCAAAAAGTGCTGCCCAATCATCAGCAGATTCGTAACCATTCCCCAAAATTAAAGCAAGCGAAATCCCAAGAAATGCCGCCACAGAGGTTATTGCATCGCTGCGATGGTGCCAAGCATCGGCTCTTAGTGAGGAACTATTGGTTTGAATGCTTCTTTTCATCACGATTCGAAAAGAGTATTCTTTCCAAATTATTATTGCACCAAGAACGATTAATGTCCACGGTTTTGGCAATTGATGCGGCGTTCCAATATTGATGATACTTTCATAGGCAATAATTGTAGCCGATGTAATCAAAAAACCTACCACCAAAAAAGTAATCAAAGGTTCTGCCCTGCCGTGTCCATAAGGATGATTCTTATCCGCTGGCCTGTTTGAATATTTGATTCCAAACAACACTAAAAAAGAAGCAAAAATATCCGTAGTCGATTCAATTGCGTCGGCAATTAGGGCATACGAATTTCCAAAAAAACCGGCTAAGCCTTTTATAATTGCCAGACAAGTGTTTCCTATGATACTAAAATAAGTCGCCTTGATTGCCGTTTGTTCGCTTGACATGTATTTTATTTATAGGTGAACTAAAACTAAAATCGTTTAAGTAAACCGAATTGAATTTTAGATTTAAATCCTTTCTAGCTTACTTAAACGATATTTTTTTATGATTTATGTTAGTTACGCGCGTACGATATTCGCTCCAATGGCTCTCAATCGTTCGTCAATGCGTTCGTATCCTCTGTCAATTTGTTCAATGTTTTGAATCGTGCTCGTTCCTTTTGCAGAAAGCGCCGCTATCAATAAGGAGATTCCAGCACGAATATCAGGAGATGACATTGTGGTTGCTTTGAGTTGTGATTTGAAATCATGTCCCATAACAACAGCACGGTGTGGATCACATAACATGATTTTTGCTCCCATGTCAATTAATTTATCGACGAAAAACAATCTGCTTTCAAACATTTTTTGGTGAATCAAAACATCGCCTTTTGCTTGAGTAGCCACCACTAAAACAATACTCAATAAATCCGGAGTAAATCCTGGCCAAGGCGCATCAGCAATTGTAAGAATAGAACCGTCAATATCTGTTTTCACTTCATATCCATCTACGTGTGCAGGAATGTAAATATCATCGCCACGACGTTCCAATGTGATTCCTAATTTTCTAAAAGTACTAGGTATAACTCCAAGGTTATCCCAACTTACATCTTTTATTGTTATTTCTGATTTTGTCATGGCAGCAAGACCAATCCAACTTCCGATTTCAATCATATCGGGAAGAATTCTATGCTCGCAACCACCTAAACTTTCAACCCCTTCAATAGTCAATAAATTAGATCCTACACCTGTTATTTTAGCTCCCATAGAGTTCAACATCTTACACAATTGTTGCAAGTAAGGCTCACAGGCAGCGTTATAAACGGTTGTTTTTCCTTTGGCCAAAACAGCCGCCATAACAATATTAGCAGTTCCTGTTACGGATGCTTCGTCCAATAACATATCGGCACCTTTCAATCCTTTTGGTGCTTCTACGCCATAAAAATGATCTTCTCTGTTGTAACGGAATTTAGCGCCCAGATTGATGAATCCTTCAAAATGCGTATCCAATCTTCGGCGTCCAATTTTATCACCACCTGGTTTTGGAATATATCCTTTTCCGAATCGGGCCAAAAGTGGTCCAACAATCATAATAGAACCTCTTAAAGAACCGCCTTCTTTCTTGAATGCTTCGGTTTCCAGATATTGTATGTTCACTTCATCCGCTTGAAAAGTATACGATCCTGATCCTGTTTTTTGGATTTTTACACCTAAATTTCCTAAAAGCGTAATTAGTTTATTGATATCTATAATATCGGGAATATTATTGATAATCACTTTTTCAGGTGTTAAAAGAACGGCACATAAAATTTGTAACGCTTCATTTTTAGCTCCTTGTGGCGTGATTTCTCCTTTTAGACTAATGCCTCCTTCTATTTTGAAAATTCCCATTTTTTACAGTTATGAGTTATAAATTATTAGATATAAGTTAAAAATTGAGCGCTAAAAGTTAGAAAATTTCATAACTAAAAACCCCTAATTAATAACTTCCTTACAAAGGTTTTCTATTTTGATTTTTGTGAACTGGATTTGGTTTTCCCGTTTTCGTATTCTTATTGCTAAGAATTTTCGGTTGGCCAACCGGTAAGATTTTATTCGAAACCCGTTTGTTGGTTCTTAATAAATCAGTGGTATTTAATAATTCTTCAGTACTTTGAATCAAATTCAATTTCCCGTCGGACAGTTCATATAAATGTTCGAAAATTACATCATCTTTCACCGTGTCTTTATTCCAACTCAAATAGGACTTTTTCATGTGATTGGCAATCACTTTCACCAACGCACTTTTCATCTCGCCATCTTCCCATTTATTAGCCACATCAATCATATATTTGATGTTGTTGCCATAGTACCTGTATTTTGGAAAATTCTGTGGGTATTTTAAAACATCCGGTTTCAGCTGTAACACTTCACGCGATGGAATTGGATACGGAGAATCCGCCACCAATTTAAAATCAGACATAATAAACAGCTGATCCCACAATTTGTGCTGAAAATCAGGAACATCACGCAAATGTGGATTCAAACTACCCATCACCTGAATAATGTATTTTGCCGCTTTGTTGCGTTCTACATCATCTTCAATTTTAGTTGCTTGATCAATCAATTTCTGCAAATGACGGCCGTACTCTGGAATAATCAAATGCGATCTCTCGGCATTGTATTCCAAATGATGCACAACATCATTCGAGTTTTCTTTAATGTATTTTGAATTCATATTCGAAAGTATCTGTTTTGATTCCTAATGCTTTTTTTTCGAATCGTAATACCATTCGAACTTAGCACATCAAAATCTTGTGTTGTATTTAAAGGGAAATAATACCTTTTATTGTAGAAACTTCTAGGTATTTATCTACTATTTCTTGTGCATCTTTCATAGTGACATCAACAGATATGCTGGTAAACTTTCCTGTCTTGGATTTTCTGGTTTTAATAACCGCGCCCATACAATCAAAAGCCAACTCTACTCGCTCTACATTGTCACTTTCTGTTGGTACAATAAATTTAAATAAGTATTCTGCTGGCCATGTATTACTCATATCCAACTCCACTTTTAATCTATCATAAAATTCTTCAGTCTTCTTATCCATTTTCTATTTAAAAATAAAGGCAAATATACGGTTTCAAACGTAAATTATGAATTTTGAATTATGATTTTTTGTCTAATCGCATTTTAACCGCAATGATTTTTTCAAATCCCGATAAGTTTAAGTAAATTTGCCCCTTATTTTTTAAAAGTGCAAAAAGAAATCATAGTTATCATTGGCGGTCCAGGAACAGGTAAAACCACTATTATCGACGGATTGGTCGCTAGAGGACATTGTTGTTATCCCGAAATTTCCCGGGAAGTGACTTTGGAAGCAAAAAAACAAGGAATCGAGCAATTGTTCCTTGAAAAACCTTTGTTATTCAGCGAATTACTTCTTGAAGGAAGAAAGAAACAATTTCAAAATGCTACAAAAGAGCCTCACGAAGTTGTGTTTATCGATCGTGGAATTCCCGATGTTTTGGCTTACATGCATTATATTGGCGACAGCTATCCTGCTACTTTTGATGCCGCTTGCCGCGAACATACCTACTCAAAAATATTCATTCTTCCGCCTTGGGAGGAAATTTATATCAGCGATCACGAACGTTACGAAAACTTCGAACAAGCAAAACTCATCTACAATCATCTTACGGAAACCTATCAGAATTACGGTTACGAACTGATAGAAGTTCCAAAAGACACGATGGATAACAGAATTCTTTTTATCTTAGATGAAATTTCTAAATAGGCTACAGGCTTAGGAATTAAGCTTTGGACTGTTTTTCAATGAAATGAAATCTTAACTTTATGCAAGAAGCAGTAGCTATTCTTCAAAAATATTGGAAGCACGACAAATTCAGATCGCTGCAAAAGGAAATCATCGATTCCGTTTTAAGCGGTCATGACACTTTTGCATTGATGCCAACTGGCGGCGGAAAATCAGTTTGTTTTCAAATCCCCGCTATGATGAATAAAGGCATTTGCCTCGTCGTCTCGCCATTGGTAGCGCTGATGAAAGATCAAGTCGCCAATTTGCAAAAGCGAAACATCAAAGCGATCGCATTAACAGGCGGAATTCGATCCGAGGAAATGATTGATTTATTGGACAATTGCCAATTCGGAAATTACAAATTCCTTTATTTATCACCAGAGCGTCTTCAGTCCGATTGGATTTTGGAACGAATAAAAAATCTTCCTATCAATTTAATCACCATCGATGAAGCGCATTGCGTTTCCCAATGGGGACATGATTTCCGACCTGCTTATTTAAAAATTTCGGAATTAAAAAAGCATTTTCCAACAGTGCCCTTTTTAGCCTTGACCGCCACTGCGACGCCAAGAGTCAAAGAAGATATTATCAGTGAGTTGGGATTACACAAACCTCAAGTTTTCGAAAAATCATTTGCCAGAGAAAATATTGCTTACATGATTTTTGAGGTCGAGGATAAACTTTTTAGAATAGAACAAATTCTGAAGAAAAATCCTCAACCTTCCATAATATATGTGCGAAACAGAAAATCGTGTTTGGATATTTCTTCCCAACTGAATTCGTTAGGATTTAAAGCTACGTATTATCACGGCGGACTTTCGTCCAAAGAAAAAGACAAAAACATGCAGTCTTGGATGAACGAAGAAGTGCAAGTTATTGTGGCTACCAATGCCTTTGGAATGGGAATTGACAAAGCCAATGTAAAAACGGTCATCCACATTCAGCTTCCAGAAAACATGGAAAATTATTATCAGGAGGCAGGACGTGCGGGAAGAAATGGAGAACGAGCTTTTGCGGTTTTATTGACCAGTCCATCCGATAGTATTCAGGCTCAAAGCCAATTCATTACTGTTCTTCCCGATAAAAAGTTTTTGAATCTCATGTATGTCAAGCTCTGTAACTATTTTCAAATCGCTTACGGAGAAGGAATCAACGAACAATTCAACTTCAATTTGCATCATTTTTGTATAAAATATGAATTCCCAACCTTGAAAACGTACAATGCGATGCAATTCTTGGATAGACAAGGAATCATTAGCTTGTCTCAAGAATTTTCAGAAAAAATTACGCTACAATTCTTGATTTCATCGAAAGAAGTGATTCGGTATATGAGTTTAAATCCAAACGACGAGGAAATTATTTTAGCCATTTTGCGCACGTATCCAGGAATTTACGAAATGCAAACCGCGTTCAATCTGCAGCTTATTGCCAAAAAATCAAATCATAAGGAAACTGAAATCCAAGCTGTTTTGCATAAATTAAAAGAAAAAGAAATTATAGATTACCATTCGAAAAATAATGACGCCACATTAATTTTCAATGAAGTTCGCGAAGATGACAGAACCATCAATCGGGTTTCAAAACATTTAGAGAATCAAAATCAATTAAAGAAAGAGCAGCTTCAATCTGTAATCCACTACATCAGTGAGAAAAAAGTATGCAAAAACAAGTTGATTCTAAATTATTTCGGTGAAAAAACAACCGTTGATTGTGGCATTTGTTCGTTTTGCATTACTAAGAAAATAAAGAAAAAAGATGTATCGCTGCTTTCTAAAGCAATTATTGCTTTATTACAAGCCGAAGATTTAAATTCGAGAGACATTCAAAATAAAACTAAAAATAGTCCGGACGAAGTTATTGGCGTACTGCAGGATTTATTAGAAAACAACACAATTTTGGTTAAACCAAATAACAAATATACTTTACGATCATAATGGAAAAATTACGAATTGTTTTTATGGGTACACCCGAATTTGCGGTGGGAATATTAGACACAATAATCAAAAACAACTATGAGGTTGTAGGTGTCATCACTGCTGCAGATAAACCAGCAGGTCGCGGACAAAAATTAAAGTATTCTGCAGTAAAAGAATATGCATTGGCAAACAACCTTACTCTACTTCAGCCTATCAGTTTAAAAGACGAGACTTTTTTATCGGAATTGAAAGCGTTGAACGCTAATTTACAATTTGTAGTTGCATTTAGAATGTTACCAAAAGTGGTATGGGAAATGCCCTCTTTAGGCACTTTTAATCTTCATGCTTCACTCCTGCCGAATTATCGCGGAGCTGCACCGATTAATTGGGCAATCATCAATGGAGAAACTAAAACTGGGGTCACCACTTTTTTTATCGATGATAAAATTGATACTGGGGCAATGATTTTAAGTTCAGAAATTCCAATTGATGAAACTGAAAATGCAGGACATTTACATGACCGATTAATGGAATTGGGAAGCAAGACCGTTATTGACACTTTGGAAATGATAGAAAAAGGAAATGTGTCGAGAGAAATCCAAAAAGACACCGCCGATATTAAAACAGCTTACAAACTCAACAAAGAAAATTGCAAAATAGATTGGACAAAATCAGCTCAGGAGATAAACAATCTGATTCGGGGTTTGAGTCCTTATCCAGCAGCTTGGTGTTTCTTTGCAGATAAGACTGAAGAATGGAATGTAAAAATATATGAAGCCAAAATAATTTCTGAGGAGCATAACCATACAATTGGAAGTTTAATATGTACCAAAAAAGAAATAAAAGTTGCACTAAAAAACGGATTTATCCAAATCCTTAATTTACAATTTCCAGGCAAAAAGAAAATGAGTACACCAGAATTACTAAATGGTCTTGCATTTTCAGTTGATGCAAAAGCTTATTAAAGTCAACAAAAACGGGGTTTTTTTGACTTTAACGGGAAATAATTGATGATTTATCAACAAAAAAATTAAGTTATCAACAAAATAAACTAAATTAACATAAAACACTTGCAAGGAACGTATTTCCTATTAAATTTGTGTATTAACAATTTTTTATAACCAACAATTAATAACTATTATTATGAACAAATCAGAATTAATCGATGCTATCGCTGCTGATGCAGGAATAACAAAAGCTGCAGCAAAATTAGCTTTAGAGTCATTTTTAGGAAATGTAGGAGGTACTTTGAAAAAAGGTGGAAGAGTATCTTTAGTAGGTTTCGGATCTTGGTCTGTTTCTGCTAGAGCTGCAAGAGACGGTAGAAATCCTCAAACAGGAAAAACTATCCAAATCGCTGCTAAGAATGTAGTGAAATTTAAAGCAGGTGCAGAATTAGAAGGTGCTGTAAACTAGTTTTAGTTCGCCCTATATAAGCAAAACCTTCCATCTGGAAGGTTTTTTTATACGTTTCAACGATTTTATTTGGCACTCTTATAATAAAAAACTTAAATTTAATAAAAAATCTAATCCCATGATCACAGATAAATTAAAAAAAGGATATTTGCTTATAGCAGAGCCTACAATAATAGGGGATTTGTCGTTCAATAGATCGGTAATTTTATTAGCTGACTATAATGAAGAGGGGTCCGTTGGTTTTATAATTAACAAGCCCTTAAAGTACACGATACATGATTTAATACCAGATGTTGATGCACGCTTTAAAATTTACAACGGCGGTCCAGTGGAGCAAGACAATCTATATTTTATACATAACATTCCAGAACTGATTCCCAACAGTATTGAGATATCGAATGGAATTTATTGGGGAGGAGATTTCGAATCTACAAAAGAACTGATCAATAAAGGAGCAATTAGCAACGATAACATCCGATTTTTTTTAGGATATACGGGCTGGCATGAAAACCAATTAGAAAGCGAAATGGAAAGCAATTCATGGATCATCACCGCTAATAGCTACGAGAACAAAATCATAGGAAAATCAGCAACGCATTTCTGGAAAGAACAAATCATGGAATTAGGCGGAGAGTATGTCATATGGTCCAATGCTCCAGAAAATCCATACCTAAATTAGGTACTGCTGATCATTTCATTAAGTTTTTCTAACAGTTGCAGCGCTGTATTCGTTTCAAAACTTTTTTTACGGTATTGGGTTATCGGTTGAATTCCCTTTATAACATTGGTAACAAATAACTCATCTGCTTTTTGAAGATCAAACGGAGAGATTACTGCCTCTTTCACTTCTAAATTTCCTATTTTTTTCGCCAAATTTAGAATTTGTCTTCGCATCACACCATTTAAGCACCCTTCAGAAACGGGCGGCGTAATTAATTTATTTCCTACTAACATAAAGAGATTTCCTTGCAATGCTTCAACCACATTTTTACTATCGTTTAGCAACAAGCAATTGTCTAAACCATTTTCATCTGCAAAAATACTTCCTGTTATATTTATTATTTTATTGGTCGTTTTTATTGACGAAAGTAATTGTTTAGTAATATAGAAGTCCTTGTATAAATCTACTTCATAATTCTTTTTTTCAATTGCATATAAAGTATTTTCTAGTGGTTGACTGTGAATTAGAAACGATATTGTATTATTTTGTGGTAAATAATAGCCACCATCATTTCTATATACCGTAATACGAGCACGAGCAGAAGCCGAGCAACCATTTGTAGCTACCACCGAAAGAATTTGCTCTTCCAAATATTCCATAGTAAAATTCATGGGGATTTCCATTCGAACCACCCGCATGGAAGACATCAATCTAAAGTAATGATCTTCCAAAAAAAGAATTTTATTGTTTATTATTTTAACTGTTTCAAAAACACCATCACCGTATAAAAAAGCACGGTTTTCGGTCAATATATTGTCGTCTTGCGACACGATAGTTCCATTAAAATTAATCATAAAAAAAGCCCTAAATTTTATTCAGGGCAAATATAAGTCATAAAATATGATTTTACTATACAGAACCAATGAGATGTTTCAAATCCGAAATTTGATTTTCCCATAATAGTGTAGCTTCATCTACCTCATCTTTGAGAGCAAAATCAACAACCATTAAAGAAACATCTTTGGTAAGTTCGTCGACTAAGATATGCAATTCAAAAAAGTACTCGGTATCCTTACTATTTTCATCAACCCATTTGAATTTCACCTTTTCACCTGTTTTCTTCGAGGCTAATCTTGCTTTTTCCTCGGAGTCATTCCAGATAAAAGTAAAAAATTCACCACGAGAATTCACATTATCGGCGAACCATTCAGACAGACCTGATGGAGTCGATATATATTGATACAATAATTGAGGCGAGGAATTTATGGGGAACTCGATTTCGTAACGTACTTTTTGATCCATGAGCTGCGTTTTATTTTTCCGAAATATATAGAATATAACTACATAAAAAAAGTCTTTTTAAAAATATTTTTTTTTCTTCAAAATATGCTTGCAAGCTGTATTATTATTTTTATATTTGCACCCGCGTTCAAGGGCAGTATTCCTTGAAACATTTGGCGAGATAGCTCAGTCGGTTAGAGCGCAGGATTCATAACCCTGAGGTCCCGAGTTCAAATCTCGGTCTCGCTACTAGATTAAAATCAACAGGAATGCGGCTTAGTGTACACTAAGCCGCTTTTTTTATGCAATCAATTTCACTACTTTTACGTGCCGTACACGTTTCCGTACACGATTTGCCTATGAAACTTAACTACAACACACCTAAATTATACACTGGAGGAATTGATATTTCACGATGGAATAAGCTCTCCAAAGCTGAACAAAAAGAAGCTCTTTCTAAGGAATGGTATCTCTATTATTCTTTTAGAGACTCCAAAACCAAAAAATTAGTTCGACAAAGCAATATAAAAGCAGGTGTCAATTTATTAAAGACAAAAGAGGAACGAGTAGAATGTTTAGAGATTCTTAAAATAAATCTTTTACATTTATTAAGAAGAGGTTTTGATCCAAATGAAAAAAACACCGCTCTTATCAATGAAGTTTTAAAGATTGAGAAGACAGTTGAACCAGAAGTTACTTTTCCTGCAACTGCAATTGCTCCACAAGCCAGTGAAACTAAAATCGAAGTTCCTGTAATTTCTATTCCTCACGAAATGACAATTCGCGAAGCCTTTGATTTTGGATTAAAGATTAAAGCTAAAGTAATAAACAAAACTTCCTATAGTGGGTTGCAAGGAAGAATCAATCGATTTTTAAAATGGCTGGATCTTGATGGCAGTTCTATTAATGGGATCTCCACTTTGGACAAAAAAACTATTATCAATTATTTGAATTTAGTTTTAGAAAATACTAGCGCACGTAACAGAAACAACACCCGTATCGATTTAAGTTCATTGGTTACAGTACTAGTTGATAATGAAATCATAAAAGATAATATTGTTACAAGTATTAACACATTAAAATCCACTCCTGAAAGAAACAAAACCTACTCTACCAATCAGGAAATTGCTTTATTAAAATATCTCCAAGAAAACGACGAAATATTACTTTTATTTATACAGTTCATATACTATAACTTTTTAAGACCTGTAGAAGTTTGCAGACTCAAAATAGGTGATTTAGATTTAAAAGGCAAAAAACTATTCGTTAGAGCCAAAAACAAGGCTGTCAAAATAAAAATCATACCTCAAAAACTAATTGATTTATTACCTGATATATCGAAAATGAATTCTACCGATTACTTATTTACTCCAACACAAATTGGAGGAGAATGGGATGCGGAAGAAAAAAACAGAAGAGATCATTTCTCCAAGCGTTTTAGAACTGTAAAAGATCAATTTCAATTAGGAAAGGATTATGGGCTTTATAGTTTCAGACACACCTCAATAACCAACTTATATAAAGAGTTAAACAAAACCCTTACTCCTTTTGAAACTAAAAGTACTTTAATGCAAATCACGGGACATCAAACTATGGAGGCACTTGAAAAATATCTACGTGATATTGATGCTGCTTTACCTGAGGATTATTCTCATTTACTTAAATAAAAAAATTAATAGAAAAATATATCATAAACTACGACGGAGAGCATCTAGACGAACTAGTCAGGAAAATAAATTTAATGCAAGGAATCCCTTTATCAGATATTAGAATCAAAGATTTAGTATTTAATCGTTTAGATGGAGAACCTATTCGAACTGGTTGCGGAGTTTATATCTTTAAGAACTTTGAAAGAACATATTATGTAGGAAATTGTGTTGCCAGAAATTTTGTTGAGCGTATACCTGCTCATTTTGACATTAGGCCTGTCGGATAGTTTAATAGCTTATTGAAGTCAATAATTAAAGATAAAAATATTTCATTAAGGGATATAAGTGGCAATGAAATCAATTACGAATTAGAAACTTCAGCCCAATTTGCTTTTGACAATCTCAATTTAATTTTGATAAATTTCCCAACCTACAGCAAAGATCAAATTAATAATCTCGAGACGTTATTAGCGCAAAAACTCAATCCAATAAATAAAAGATTTAGAAGATTAAAAAACAATACAATTCCATACAACGAACAGAATTTAATATAAATTAACCAAACTCCTCTAACTTCTTTTTCCAACGCTCCCACAATGGATTTTCTTTGGTTTGTAGATCAAAGAACTTTTGAGTATGATTGTGGTGTACTAAATGACATAATTCATGGATAATAACATACTCTATACAGCCTTTAGGAGTTTTGACTAATTCAGGGTTTAAGATAATCTTTCCTTCTGGTGTACAACTCCCCCAACGAGTTTTCATTTCTTGAATATAGATTCCAGTGGGTTCTACATTGTATTTTTTAAATTTCTCTATAATAGGTTCTGCAATAGCTTGAAATTTTTCTTTAGCTTTTATGCGATACCAATCATTTAGTAACTCTTTAGCTTTGTTTTTATTTTTAGTATTGATTTGAATGTAACGCCCTTTGTAATGCACTTCATTTTTTTTATCCTCAATAATTTCAATACGGTATTGCTTTCCTAAATAAAAATGAGATTCTCCCGTAACATATTTTTTATCATTGGGTTTTGGATAAAAGGTCAAAAAGAAGTTGAGCTGCTTGATAATCCAAGGCGCACGCTTTCTAACTTTAGCCTCTATTAATTCGAAGGAGGATTCTACAGGTGCTTTAACTACAATTCCCATATCAGGATTGACTGTAATACCTAATGTCTTACGTTTTGTATACAAAATTGTATACACTATCTCCTTAGATCCAAAATTAAGGGTATGCAACATGATTATCTGTAATTTAACTTTGCAATCTCAATACACTTCTCTGCCATTTCATCGGCTTTTTCTATTGAAACATGCATTTCATCAATTAAAAACTCTCCTATGTAGAATGTCATTTTTCTAATAATGTCAGGTTTTGTACTCCAGTCTACAATCGAATATTGTTTGATAATTTGATCTACTTCCATGGCAAACGGAATGGTATAATCATCTGAAATAAAATCATTTGCTTTTGCTAAACGATAAAACGGAATCACTTTGTCATTTTGCAAAATAGCTTCGGGAATATCGTCTGATTTTTTACTAATCGCCTGTTCTCTTAATTCCTTCAATCTATTAATCGCCACCACGTCAGAAATCCGTAAGGCTCGTAAATCAGATATGGTTTCCCGAATCAACTCAGATAGTTTTTTATAAAAAATTGGATCTTCATCCATTCGTTCCGAAATATGTTTTGCTGTTCTACTAGCAATCGTTTCTGCTTTAGCACGAGTACCAACCACCTTTTCTAGCTCTTTTTCGAATGCTTTTGCATCTAATATCGATACTTGCTCCGTTAATCGAATCACCTCTTCGGTGGTTACATGCTGATCCAACAGTTTCTGCAATTGCTTTTCGTATTTCTTAAAATCGATTTTATCTGAATAGGTATTTATAATCGAAATTCTCAATTGCGCATAAAACTTAAAATGGGTTTTATATAGCTCTTTTGTTTTGTCAGGAGTATTATTTTCGAAATCTATAGAAGAAAAAGCTAATTTTAAAATTTTAGCAAACTCCAAAAACTTCTGATAATAATCTACTCGAATCGCTTCATCTGTTAGCAAGGCAGCATAACTACTTATGTCCCATTTATTAGCCACATGCTTAAAAATAGCGTTCAATTCTGTATGTAATTGAGGTAATTTTGCAATCTCTGTTTTAATATCGGTAAAAGTCCCCGCTAAATCATCATCGTCAAACTCGTTGAAATCTGAATAAGCATTCATAGCTTCATTTAGCTCTCCGATGATTCCTTCATAATCTACAATAAAACCATATTCTTTGCCCTGAGAAACACGGTTTACCCTTGCAATAGCTTGTAACAAGGTATGGTCGCGTAATTTTCGACAAACGTACATAACTACTACTCTCGGTTCATCAAATCCAGTTAACAACTTGTCGATTACAATTAATAATTCTGGATAATCTGTTTTTTTAAAGTCTCGAATTAAGCGAACATCAAAATCTTTTCCGTGTTTGACTTCCATTTGTCTCCAGAAAGCAACTACTTCATTGCTGGGTTCACCATGAATATCGTCATTGCCTTCACGAGTATCTGGAGCTGACATAATCACTTCGCTGGTAACTTTGCCAATCAAGTCAAACGCTTTCTTGTATTTGACCGCTGTAGCTTTATCTGGTGTCACTACCATTCCTTTAAAACCACTGCGCTCGCCTGTTTTATCTAATCCCCAATTTTGAGTGTAGTGATCGGATATATCCCTTGCAATTTCATCAATACGTTGTTCTGTTTTTGAAATTAAATTAGCTCTACTGAATTTCTTTTTCAAATCAACCTTTTCATAATCGCTTAATGGTTCTGATACGCTATCAAAACCTCGGTCTAATGCTTTTTGATTAACATCTTGCACAGCATGACGGCCTTCGTAGATAATGGGTACAATTGCACCATCTTCTACCGCTTGCAAAATAGTATAAGCATCAATAATGCCACCAAATTTCTGAGCGGTACTCTTTTCTTTTTTCATCAAAGGCGTTCCTGTAAAAGCTAGAAAACACGCATTTGGCAACACCTTTTGCATTTTTACATTGAAGGTTCCGTATTGCGTTCTATGGCCTTCATCAATCAAAACAAAAATGTTTTCACTTTCTAATGGAGTTGAACCCAATTGATTTACAGCTGCTTCAAATTTATTGACAATCGTAGTAACCACGGCATCACTTTTACTTTGCAGCAGTTCTACCAGTTGATTACCCGTTTTAGCATTGTATACAGGTACCTCTACACTCCTAAAAGTATCTGTAATCTGAGTATCTAAATCTACACGATCCGTAACTAATATTATTTTTGGATTTCTGATGGTGAGATAAATCTTTCTGGCCAACATAGCCATAGTAAGTGATTTTCCACTTCCTTGGGTGTGCCAAACCACTCCGCCGTTTCTTTTTCCACCTTCGGTAATCTGAATTCTTTTGATGATTTTATTGATAGCAAAAAACTGTTGGTAACGGGCAATTTTCTTGCGTGTACCGCCTTCAAACAAAACAAAATCTTGAATTAAAGCCAACATTCGTTCCGGACGACAAAGAAAATACAAATAACGGTCTTGTTCGCTAACGGTTACTTGCTCCTTTTCTTTGAGTTCAATAATGCGTTGCTCCCACTCTTTTCTGTTAAGGAATAATTTTGCTTTTTGGGTCCCACTCAAAGTTTGGTTTACTAAATCTAAAATTATTTTTTCGTTCTCTTCACTTTTCTCTTTCCATGAAGCCCAAAACTCTTCTTTAGTATCTGTCGTAGCATATTTAGCTTGCAATGTAGAAATACTCAACAATAACTGACTATAAATATATAAATGTCTGATACCATCTTCCTGTTGGTTTCGGGTATGTTGCGAAATCGCTTCGGTAATGGGCTCTTTGATATCGGGGCGTTTACACTCGATAATTGAAAGCGGAATACCATTGATAAACAAAACTATATCTGGACGATAATGATCTTTGCTACCAGTGCGCATGACACTAAATTCCTCGGTTACATGAAACACATTGTTCTCAAAGTTTTTCCAATCAATGTATTGCATGGTGAAACTCTTTTTATCTCCATCAATACTTTGCTCCAAAGCCTTCCCCAGCGTAATCATTTCGTAGATTTTTTTACTGGCAGCAATGTAGCCATCATTCATAGGAATGTCTTTGAGTGCCTGAATACCGTTTTCGATATTAGCATCACTAAACAAAGCCATTTTGGTAGAACTGACCTGAATACTATTGATTTCGTTCAGTTGTTTCCTTAAAATAGGTTCTAAAATAACCGAAGCCGTTTTATTCCCTCGTAGGTTATCTACCTCCTCTGGACTTAAATAAGTATAGCCTAACTTTTGCAATAATTGCAAAGCTGGAATTTGTGATACTTGGTCTTCTTTGAAGGATGGAATATTCATATTTTAATCTTTATTTTCAAAATAGTCTGTAAATTCTGCGTTCACTATCATAAATAACATAAACAGACATTGTATATTCATTATATATATATATATATATATATATATATATATATTATATAGCAATACTCTCAAGTAACAAATTTTTAAAAATCTGTAACTTAATTTTTTAGTCTTTTAATTTCTGAAAACCAATGTTTCATTTCATCATAACCACCTCTTTCTACAATTCTATCTACTGTCATTTTTTCCACTGCTAATTGGTTTAATAGCTGCTTTTTTTGACTAGATTTCTCTTTCTTTTTCAATTCCTCTAAAACAGCCCAATCATTACCCGAATTGGTATATAAATTTTCTGCAACTTTAAAAGGTACGTCGTCAGTATCCGTTATTTCAGTTAGAGTACAAATATTTCCATTGGCAATATAAGCTTCATTAATGGCATTATGGTGCAAGTAACTTTCAAGCTCCTGTTTTGTCGTATTAAAAGCAATTTTATTTGGATTACCTTCTGCATTAATTTTTGCTACATACCCAATATAAGCAGGTACATCGCTATCATAAATATGAACTTGAGGTTTTCCAAGACCTTCAAGATAATTGTTTTCGATATAATGCTTTAATGACGATCCCCCAACAATCACCCAAGCTATATCATCTGAATTTAAATCCAAAATATTATTGTCTTGTGCATTTAAAATCAAACTGTATCTTTTCAATCCATTTACATCGTGATTTCCTTCTACAAAAATTATAATCTTAACTTTATCAGCAGGATTAGGTAAAATTCCTAAAGTTTGAATAATTTTTTGAATTGTAGCTTCGTTCTTTTCTCCTGTCACATAATCTAAACCATATTCAACTAATAAAGCATCTGGAACTTGAGAAATGTATCGTAATGATTGGATTGGTATTTCCCTAACTAAGTTTGCATTATGAGAAGTAAACATAACTTGTGTGTTATTTTGCTCACTCAATTCAATTAATGATTTAATAAGTAACAGTTGATGGTTAGGATGTTGTGAGGTTTCCGGTTCTTCTATGGCATAAATAATTGAAGGAGCATTAATGTCCGATTTTCTTTTTTCGGCTTGAGCTTGAAAAAAACTCAATAAAACAAGCCTTCTAACACCGCTACCTCTTTTATTTAATGGAATGTTGTTTTCATTCATCAATGTCAAATCAAAAACACTTTTCCAAGAAGGAGATTTTTTAAAATCTGTCTTTAATTTCTCTGCTAATGAGCTGTCAATATCTTTTAGCTTTGCAATAATTCCATCAGCAACCTCCGAAGATTTTTCTCTTACCTTTTCTTCGATTTGTTCCAATAAAACTCTAATTTCTGGCAGTGCTAATGTTTCATCAACAGCACTTTTCATTGGATCCTGAACATCTTTATCTTTGTCTTCTAGTGGTTTATCAACTTTAAATAAGGTAAATATGGGTAACATTACTTTTAACTTACCCCAAATAGTTTTTAAATTACTTTCAGAAGACAAACTTCCATCAACTTTAATCTCTTTCAATGCTCTATCACCACCTATAAATTCTCTTATTGCTCTTCTTAAAGCTGGGTTCTGATTTTTCGGAACACCTGTTAAATCAATTCCAAGTTCTTCTTCAGCCTTTAAAATTAGTGTGTCTTTTTTTAAACTTAATAAATTATCAATTCTTAAATCTACAGGGTAAAAACAATTTATAAATATTGATTTTGAAACAGTTGCTCCTACACTATACCTTCTTACTATCTCTAATTCATCATTCTCATTTAAAAGGCCTTCTTCTTTTGGTGAAGTTGGCACTGTAGCATCCAAAACAATTTTATCAGGAATTCCTGAGAAAAAACAAGTTACCTCTATAACATTACTATCCCCATTACTAGATAAATCTCCTGCATCAATGTTATCATTAAAGAAAGCATCTAAAGCCTCAATTATTGTAGATTTTCCAATATCATTTTTTCCAATTATACAAGTTAAATCATCAACAATAAAAACTGTTTCAGTATTATAACATCTAAAATTTTTTAATTTAATTTTTTCTAATTTCATATACTTTCATTTTAAAATTCCAGCCTCTTCTTCCCAGTGAATAAAACCTGCATCAAGCCTTTTTTCTGGTCTTTGAGTTGTTGCAACTTATTTTTTAATAATTGTATTTCTTCGTCAGCACATTGTAAAATATTGGCAATAGTGGTTTGTTCTTTATATTCTGGAACCTTTATTTTTAATCCAAAAAAATCATTTGGAGTAACATTTAATAAACCGTGTGCTCTTCCTCCTTCATGTGCTATTTTGGTCAAGCCTTTGTCTAATGAATTTACTTCAAAAAATTGTTCAAAAAACTCTCCTGAATTACTAGCTTCACTTTTTATCCTAAAACATATATAGAGTGTTGTTACTACCGCTTTATCAAAGTCTGTTAATCTTTTAGTTGCACCCCAAGGATAACCGTTAGAGTAACTTTTGTTATAACAAAAATCACCTTTTTGGACTAAAAAATAATTATCCAAAACATCACTTGCAACAATCTTATTGAAATAATCACCTTGTCTTATAAACCCTCTTTGCGCCGAAATTGTCACAACATTAGTATTTACCTCTACATTTTTACTTGTAACCCTTTCAAATACATCTCTCAACCTCATTTCCTTCCACTCTACACTATACCCTTTCAATCGTTTTTTACCTGAAAGCAATTGTTGCATTACCGCTTTTTTGTTCAATTCTTTTTGAGCAATAAGTTGGGTTTGTGTTGCAATGGCTTTGTCCCAAGTAGAAAGACAATTGGCTATGGCGTTTTGTTCTGGGAGAGGCGGGATTGGGAGTTTTAAAGATGAATATTCGGAGCTATTAATTCCAGGCTGACCACTTCTCATACTAACTGACGTAACCCAATCCCAATATGGTTTTGACTTAGTAAATGACCATAAAAAATAATCATTTGCTTTTGAAGTATCTACTCTAAATCTAATTAAGAAACCTGCAAATACTAATTTTCCGTCATTCTCATTATATAAATATGATTTCCCAACAGTTGCACCAGTTCTAACAAAAACCAAATCATTTTTATTTAGATAAAAATTACTTGAATTAACATCATTTACTGACTTTTTCTTCTCAGAACTAAAATTTCCTTCATCGTCAATATCAGTAATTCTTATATAAATTGGCAGTTGTTCGTCAAAATCAACGGCCGCAGCGTTTATTCCATAATCACCTTTGATAGTTATTACTTCCCCCAATGTTTTCACTTCCCAATCCTCAGGAATTAAACCTAAAGGAGAATTTTTGTAATTGGTTTTATGTTGTGTTGTGTTCATTTTATTCAAACTATTTTATTTTCTACTGTTAATTGAAAACCTCCAGAACCAGCAAACAAATCTATTATTGATTTTACAACGGTTGTTCTAAGTTTCGATTTCTGCAAACAAATCTGCAAACAAAAATCAGTTAAAACACTGATAAATAACCTTTTTTTGTTTGCACTGTTTTGCATTTTCATTCTAAATATTGTTTTTATTGCAAACAAAAAAGTCACAATTTCGTTTGCATTGCTTTGAAAGTCGTTGTTTTTGCAAACGAAACCTGCAAACGAAACTTCGATAAATCCCCTACTTTACTGGGTTTTTCGTTTGCAAAGTTTTACTTTATTCTTTCATACCATACTTTTCTATTATCTCTTCTAAGTTCTCTAATTAGACTATTTTCCTTCATTTCTGAAAACAACCTACTTATAAAATAAATATCATTATCGCCAAGAATCAAAAGTTTTCTTGCTCCTTCATTATCAATTTCATCTGCTGTATCAAGGTAACGCAAAATAGCCTCAATTTGCTTCGCTTTTTCTTGCTTTTTTAATTTAGAATAACTGATTTTATCATCTGTGGAAATTAACTTTGTTTGATGAATAATGTATTTTACACCTGAAGTTTTACCCGTAGTTTCAATAAATTCAATCTCTTGTAATTCTTTCAAAATCATTCGCAATTGATATTGATTGACAAAGGGATTAGCTTCTAATTGATGAAACGTTATCTTCTTTTCTGTGTAGATAGTGTTGAGTACTAATAACTTTTCAAGGTCAATATCTGAGCCTGTAATTTGCTTATACTCATAACTCAATTCTGCGAGTTTTTCAGAATAAACATCGGCATCAATTCTAAAAATTATAGAGTGTTCATTTTGTATTGATTTGGGTAATTTTTTCCCTTTAGAAAGTAAAGCTGTGAAAATTTTATCAAATCCTGTTCCTGCTTTTTCTGCATAGCTTACTTCTCGCATTACATCCATAATGTTTGGATTGCGAGGATTTGTTTTTCTTAAAAAATTTGTTTCATCAATGCCCTGAGGAAAATGTCCTGGACTTTCAAACTCAATATAGTTTGGATATTTTCTAATTTCAATGATTTGTTGTCTGCTATAATCACGATGGACAATTGCATTAATTAACATCTCACGCAAAACAATTTCAGGGTAATCATCGATATAATCTCTAAACAATCCGAAATGAAATTCTTTTACCTTTATTTCTGATTTTAATTGCCTAAAACAAGCATCAGCAATTTCAATTAAATTCCCAGAATATTCGAATGGTTTATAACTACCATCTTCATAATATCTAATGTATTTTATTTGACTATAAGGCATTTCTTTTAATGCTTTGCCATTACCAATAAATAAAATCCCTGTTGTCGTAGGTAGCTGAATTCCATTTTCTTCTTTAACCAATCCTAAAGTCTCGGTAAATTCATTAGCAGTATTTTTTAAATAAGGACTTTTAGGTTTTTCACTTTGAATTTTGGAAAACAATAAACGAGTTCTATCGATATCTTGCCAACCCGGAATTGGGTTTCCTTGTTTATCTTGATGTACAGATGCAAATGGTAAGTCCCAAGTTTTTTGATCGTATACAATTAGTCCTTTCTCAGATTGAATAGTAGCTATTTCATGAGGTTCAATTGCTCTATTGCCATCGTTACTTCTAATTAAATATTCACTTTTTGAAGTACGGTGCATTTGTCGTGAAAATGGAATTTCAAGCACTAGAACTTCACTATTATTAATTTTAAGTTTGTGAGGATGTAAAGTTATTGAAGGAACCGTTCTGTCTTGAATTTGTCTAATTAGTTCAAAAATTTTTGCATCTGTAGCTATAAAGCTCGGATTTATTTCTTTAGTATCATCAACAATTCCAACAAACAGAAATCCACCTTTTTTATTTGCAAAAGCAACAACATCTTTAGCAAGCTCTTCATATTTTGGAGCAAAATTTTTAATTGATTTACCAAAAACAACTTTGTCATCAAGTTGCTCTTTAAAATCAAGAATATCACATTCTCCTTGAGCCAGAAGATTGTAAAACCATTGAATGCTATGTTTTGTATACTTGTGCATAATTAAAAGTAGTTTGTAATAAATATTAAATTTTGTGATACACGGACAAAAGCCTGTTGCTTGCATCTATTTTATCAACATGTACACAAAAAGAGTATTTTGTATACATGTTTTTAAAACGTATACATAAAACCATCATTTCATGTACACATCTTGCGCTAATCAATTAACTCTTGCAAGTATTTTTCCATCTGAATTTGTACTTCTTTCAATTCCACCTCCAGTTTCCCAATTTCTTGTTGCACAGCCTGAATATCGATTATATCTTCTTCTTCGAAAGTATCAACATATCTAGGGATATTAAGATTGAAATCATTCTCCAGAATTTCATCAAAAGTAGCTACGAAACTGTATTTTTCTTCGGCTAATCCGCTTTTCAATTTTCCGTTGTGAAAATCATCATAGGTCGCTACAATTTTGGCAATGTCTGAATCACGTAACTTATTTTGGTTTTTACCACTTTCAAAATGTTTGCTGGCATCAATAAAAATAATATCGGTATTTTTTCCTTTGTCTTTATTGAAAACCAAAATGGCCGCAGGAATACCTGTTCCAAAAAATAAATTGGCAGGCAAACCAATTACGGCTTCCAGCAAATTGTCTTCAATGGTTTTTTGACGAATCTTCCCTTCGCTGCTTCCTCTAAACAAAACGCCGTGAGGAACTACAACACCTGCCTTCCCTGTTTCGTTCAAAGTTTCGATCATGTGACTGATAAAAGCCCAATCACCTTTGCTTTTGGATGGAACACCACGCCAAAAACGGTTATAAACATCGCCCGTCGCCATATCAGCTCCCCATTTATCTAAAGAAAAAGGTGGGTTTGCCACTACAGTATCAAACTTCATTAAATAGTCGCCTTCTTTTAGTTTTGGGTTTCTAATCGTGTCACCCCAACGAATTGTGGCATTATCAAAACCGTGCAAAAACATATTCATCACAGCCAAAGCCCATGTACTTCCGTTGGCTTCTTGCCCATAAAGCGAAAAGTTATTGTCGCCAACTTCTCGTCCTGCCTTAATCAACAAAGAACCCGATCCACAAGTGGGATCACATATTCTTGCACCCGATTTTGACTTGGTGAGTTTAGCCAACAAAGTAGAAACTTCGCTTGGTGTAAAAAATTCTCCTGCTTTTTTCCCTGCATCACTAGCAAAGTTGGCTATCAGATATTCGTAAGCATTACCAATTACATCTTCACGCTCTAAATGAGAAGGACTCAAATCCAACACACTAAAATCAGTCAAAAGGTTTTTCAAACGATTGTTTTTGTCTTTTACTTCACCTAGATTACTGCTATTGAAATCGATGTTTCTAAAAATACCACTCCCATCTTCGCTGCTTAATTTCTCCCTATTGGCTTCTTCCAAATCAGCCAAAGCAATATTAATGAGTTCTCCAATATTACTTTCGTTTCTATGCTCGAATAAATGGTCAAAACCACAATGTTCTGGCAATACAAAACGCTCCATTTTTAAAGCTCTTTCAGTTCGAGCTTCATCATTATTATATTTCGCTAAATATTCAATTCGTTTTTCTTTATTTACATCACTAATGTATTTTAGAAAGAGCATCGTAAGTATGTAATCCTTATATTGAGACGGATCTATAACACCTCTAAAAGTACCACAAGCGTTCCATACGATTTGATTGATGTCTTTTTGATTTATTTTTGCACTCATGTTACTGTATTGATTTGTATGTTAGTTCGTTTATATATACTTGTTTCAATTGGATTATTTGTTGTTGCAATTGATTCTCCTTCTTTTGTAAATTTGAAAACTCTAAAATAGAATTTTGTTTCGACACTGAAGGTATTGGAATTTCTATTTGTTCTAATGTAGATTTGGTTATGGATGAAATTGCAGTTCCACGAGCCATACTCCATAATATAGCTTGTGACTTAGAATGATTAAGAAACCAAACCACATACTCTGGTAATATATTTTTTGCTTTCACTTGTAGTACTAAAAAAGTAGTTGAAGCGACAGCTGGTGCATACCTCCCATCATAAACCACAGCAAAAAACTCTCGACCTTTCACAGCAAAGAGAATGTCACCTTGTTTCAAAATATGTTTTTCTAACTTTGGTCCTACACTCAAAACGGGATTTAAGTTTTCTACCCACTTTTTATATGAATCAAAATCGGTTGACTGAATATAATAAACATCAGGATTTGTATCGCCTTTAGCAAATACTCCTGATTTCATCTTTATTATATCGGTTAGTTTATAGGTCATAAACATATTTAGTACACTGTATACTTAATTTTTTTTGTAAAGTTAATGAATTTTTATTAAGTTTGACAAAGAAACGAGAGTAAGTTTCGTACGAAACAATTAAAAATAAAGAAATATGAAATATTATGGCATTTTAGATCCTGAAGAAATAAATAAAATAGAAGATTTAACGATAGGAGATATTGAAAACGTATTACATGAGAAAGACATTTATCATAATGTATTTTCCCAAGAAACTTTCGAGAAATTATTGAAAGTTAATTTTACACCCGATTTTGAAGAGATAGAGATAAAAACTCAATTTGTCCCACCGATCGATTTAATAAATGAATTTAATGATTTTATATACAATACATATAAACATAAATTTATTAAATCAAAGTCTCAATATTTTACGGATTTCAATGAAACCTTTTATGGTTATGAATATTTCGATTTAAGAAAAGTTGCTTTAGAGGAATTTAATGAAATATATAAATCTCTTAATATCCTGCAAGTTTCGATGGTAGCCGAAAGTATTTCCGTCAACGGTATATCACATACACATTCAACTGGAAAATTATTTAAATTACATACTTACCATCATCAAGTAAAAAAAAAATTAGCGACAACTGAAAATCTAACTTCCTATTTAACTGGGGATTCATCTTACTATGACGCCACTTTCTTTAGTGAGTCTGTTGAAACACAAGACGCAATGTACATAGAGTTAATGGCGCAAATATTAGTTGAAATAAATGATAAATACCAGTTTGAAGAAGACTTATATTATTCTAAAAAAACTAGTGAAGCTTTCAAATACAAAGATTTTGATACTATTTTTAAAAACTTAAAATCGTATCGATTTACTAACTCAACTTTAGTCAATTATAAAAATTTAAAAAGATCACACATTGAAAGCCTTTACCAAGTGTTACTTGAGTTTGATTTAATTACTGATAATAAGAAAAACTTCATTGATTTTATAAAAGATCAATATAAGTTTAAACTAACTAAAATTGCTACTTTTATTCCTAAAGAAAATTTACAAAACGATAAAAGAGTTGGTGCTTTACGTCAACGTTGGCTAAATTTTGACGTCCCAAAAAGTAATTTAGACTTGTTTTTTGATTTCTGACATAAATTTCACTGTTTCTGACACTTTTTTAATTTGCTGATATTATACATGTTAAGTTAATTGCATATCAATTAATATTAACTAAATTTATCATGAACACTCAGCAATTTTTTCAATCATTTGACAACCTCCAAGAAGAGGTAAAAGAACTCAAAGCACTTCAAAAAAGAGTTCTACTGCTATTAGAAAACTTTAGACTTATCTCCGCAGACAAATCCTCCGTATTAGAAGACTGGATTTCTGTAAAGGAAACCTGCACGTTATTAAGTTGTAGCGAGGTTACTTTGTGGAAAATTCGAAAGGAAGGCATAATACCATTTACAAGAATCAAACGAACGATTCGATTTAAGAGAATTGATGTACTTAATTATTTAAACCAAATAGGATAATTATGAAATCAGTCCCCTTACACGTGCGTGTACCTGAATACCTCAGTGACAAGCTAAACGTCGAATCTGCAGACTCAGGCACTTCCAATTCGGAGGTACTTCGAAAAATCATCTCCAATCATTATACGGTAACAGAAAATGACATTTACAATTCCAATAAATTTATTTATCTCACTTCATGGATTTTTCAAAAAAAAGGATTTCCACAAGATTCCAGTAATAAACAAACTTTAATTGATCTCAAAAACATCACATTGGAGGTTATTAAAAACAATAGTCTTCCTTCAAATCTTATGGAAGAATTTGAAAAACTACTATTTGATCTTCAAAGATTCATTGCTGCGTATGGAACAGAAAATAACAAATTCCGATTTTGTGTGCTATACCATGAAGATACCTTCGATTACACAGGACTGGCTGATTATATAGCTTACAAAGCTTTTGAAAACAGAATTCAACTTTAAATCTATTTGTCTACAGAATGTATTACAGCTTGTCTTACATACTGTACTACATTCTGTAGACAATTTAAAATAATCAGATATGCCAGAACAGCACCCAAATAACTTACAAACACCAATTGACTTCAAAAAAAGCTTAGAAAATGACTTGAAAATTCCATTTGAAAACACGAGTGTGGAAGAAAGTCGAAGTTGCTTCATGATTAAGCCGATGAATGAATGGATTGAAGAAGCCAAAAATCGTCCAATTCCCAATATGCTATTCAGTGAATTATGGTATCAACGGGAGACTTGCATCTTATTTGCCGATACTAATTTAGGAAAATCAATACTAGCCTTACAAATATCAAATTCTATCAGTAAAGGGATTTCTATTAAAGGATTCAAGAACGAAGTTGAACCACAAAAGGTATTATACTTTGATTTTGAATTATCAGACAAGCAGATCGAAAATCGATATTCTAAAAGTTACACCGAACACTACGTATTCAATGAGAATTTAATAAGGGTAGAAATCAATCCTGAACAGGACATTCCTGCAAAATTCAAAGATTTTGAAGAATTTTTATGTTTTTCCTTAGAAAAAGCAATTATTGAAACTCAAGCTAAAATTATAGTTATTGACAATCTAACATACTTAAAGAATGACACTGAAAAGGCAAAAGAAGCTTTGCCCCTAATGAAATATATAAATAGTATCAAGAAAAAATATGGCCTATCAATATTAGTTCTTGCGCATACTCCTAAACGAGATTCCTCTAAACCTTTGAGTAAAAATGACCTGTCAGGCAGTAAAATGCTAATCAACTTTTGCGACAGCTGCTTTGCAATTGGTGAAAGTATACAAAAAAATGGACTGCGTTATATCAAGCAAATAAAACAGCGTAATACGGAACTAATCTACGACACCGAAAATGTAATTATTTGCACAATTGAGAAGCAGTCCAATTTTTTAGAATTTGTATTTGATAGCTATGATGATGAAATGGAACATTTGAAACCTCGAAATAACAGCGAACAAGTTAGTGAGATCATTAGATTAAAAAACCAAGGACTAAGTAATGTTGAGGTTGGAACACAATTAGGCATATCAGAGGGAACAGTTAGAAATAAAATAAAAAAAGCAGATAACACATAATGACAGCACAACTAACTTATCAAATAATACAGACTCTCACCGAAAAGGAGAGAACGCTGCTATTTGATATGTTAGAATCTGAAAAGAAATCTTTCTCTCTTGAAGAATTAATTACTCCAAAGCGCAAAAAACCAGCCCTAGATTTAGACGTAATGAAGTATTTAATTAAAACCTGTTTTAGTAAAAATAAAGACTCGTAATATTCGTAACATTCGTAAGTCCTACGAATGTTACGAAGTTTACGAATAGAAAATAGACCTATGTATCGTTACTCACTCGATAAATCCAGTAAAAAATTTCCCTGTCCAAGCTGTGACATGAAATCCTTTGTAAGGTATTTTGATAACGAACAAAATAGCTATGTAGAAGGCGATTTCGGTCGATGTGATCGGCAAACCAATTGCAAATGTCATTTAGCGCCCAAAAATAATGGTGCAATCACAACTCTTGAAAATGCTCCAGTAAAAGTAAAAGCATCTACATTAAATCCTGGATTACTAAATCGATCCAAAAAGAATTTCACACAGAATAATTTTGTTCAATTTCTAAGAATTCATTTTTCAGAAGAGGAAATAGAGCTAGTAATTGAAAAATATTTCATCGGAACGTCATCGCACTGGAAAGGAGCAACTGTGTTTTGGCAAATTAATGACCAAAATGAAGTTAGAACTGGCAAAGTCATGTTATATAATCCTATTTCAGGATCAAGGGTAAAGAAACCCTCCAATCACATAACATGGGTGCATAAGCTTCTTAAAATAGATCCTTTTAACCTAAAACAATGCTTATTTGGGTTGCATTTAAAAAACTCGAACAAATCTAAAACAATTGCAATTACGGAAGCTGAAAAAACTACTGTTATGATGAGTTTATTGCTACCTAAGTATACATGGATGGCAACGGGAGGCAAAGGAAACTTAAAAAGAGAATTACTATTACCTATTAAAGAATACAATATTGTTGTTTATCCCGACAAAGCAGAATTTGAAGACTGGAATAAAATTATAGCTGCATTACAAAGTGAAGGCTTCAGAATAAGATGTAGTCGATTTATAGAAAATTTAGATGTGCCTGTGGGTACTGATCTTGCCGACATTTACTTAGAACCTAGACAAAGCAATTTTATAATTCCCACTCAAAGAAAACAATCTAAAGTTGAAATTGAAGTACAAAGACTGGCAGAGATCAACCCCGAAATCCTAACTTTGATTTCTGTTTTTGATTTATTGGATGAAAATGATAATCCTATTATTAATATTAAATAAAATTGATTAATTTAGCTTAAATTTTTAATATTAACCAGTACACGATTTCGTACACACTTTTGATATAAATCTAGTAAAACAAGGATATTTTCGATAATTTTTAGGAAATTTAATCGAATTCATAACCCTGAGGTCCCGAGTTCAAATCTCGGTCTCGCTACAAAACAAACCCTTAAACAGCAATTGTTTAGGGGTTTTTTCATTTAAATAAATTCATCACTCCATGACGAATTGGAGTGACGAATATACAAAAAAGAACGCGTTATCACCTTGATAATATGAATAATACACCTTACAGAACGCAGGAATATTACTATTCAGTCTTCGCAAGAGTATTATATTTTATAAACTCATACCCTTTTTTAAAAGAAAGGATTTATATTTTGGATAGCATTACTTGATCTTAATATTTTACATAAATAAAACAGTTTAGATAAAATTATTTCCTTCAAACTAAACAAGACTATTTCCAAATCTGATTTGTATCAAGAATAATTCAATTTTACAACTAAGCTTTTTACAGTTTTTTAAATAATTTATCATTCAGGACTGAATTGCTATTATCTAATCGGTAGCTAAAATTTTGTTTTTACTCATTTCATATTATTAAATCCATAACAATAAGTGTTTTTTCTCTAAATTGGTAAAAAACAAGTTCTTTTCACCAGATGTAACTATTTTTCACTTATTTTTGAATAATCAATTTTCACCAATACACATGAATACTAATCAATTTTCACTAAAAATAAATGTTTTTCACGGTCATAACGCACCTGAAGAAGGAATACTGGTAGGTTATGGTGCTTTAATAGAAGCTTTAACTCTGGCTATGCCATTCCCAGATCGTTTATCATTGATAAGTACTAAAAAACGTCAATATAAAACTGATCATTGGCAAGTATTTACTTCGCGTCACGAACCAGAAGACTCACTGTATAAACAATTGGTATTTGCCTTAAAATACGAAGGAATAAATTTATTGTTTTTTAAAAAACTATTTGAACAACTATCAGAAGAAACAATAACTTCATTGGTCCAAATAGAACCGCAAGGACAATACAGCCGTAAAATTTGGTTCTTATACGAATGGCTTATGGGGAAGTCACTTCCAATTCCAGATTTAAGTAAAGGAAATTTCGTTACTCTAATTGATGAAGACATACAATTTGCTTTGCCTATAAGTACAAATTCCAGCCGCCATCGTATAAAAAACAACTTGCCTGGCACTGTTGATTTTTGTCCGCTAATATTTAAAACTCCAAAGTTGAATGATTATATCGCTGATGATCTTTCCCATAAAAAAAATAGTTTTTTAAGCGAAATTCGTAAAGACGTACTACAACGAGCATCCGCTTTTTTATTGCTAAAAGATTCCAAAGCATCTTTTACCATAGAAGGAGAAACCCCCTCTAATACTAGAGCAATTAGGTGGGGAAAAGCCATAGGTCAGGCAGGTTCAAAACCATTAGAAAAAGAAGAACTATTGCGATTACAACAAATAGTGATAGAAAATAGTCGTTTCCTAAAAATGGGTTATAGGGACGAAGGGGGCTTTGTGGGGGAACATGACCGAGTTAGTGGAGAACCAATGCCAGAACATATTTCAGCAAAATGTCAAGATATTGAAAAATTGATGGACGGATTAATTGCAAGTTATAAAAACATTGAAGAAACTGGCTTTAATGCTGTTTTGGCAGCTGCAAAAATAGCTTTTGGATTTGTTTTTATTCATCCTTTTGTAGATGGTAACGGAAGAATACACCGATATTTAATACATCATATTTTAACTAAAATGCAATTTGCACAACAAGGAATAATCTTCCCGGTGTCTGCTTCTATTTTAAATCATATTGACGATTATAGAATCGTATTAGAATCTTATTCACATCCATTATTGGACTTTATAGAATGGAAAACTACAGAATCTAACAATGTAGCCGTACTGAACCAGACAATTGATTATTACCGTTATTTTGACGCAACTAAACAAGCAGAGTTCTTATTTGATTGCGTTAATGATACTATTGTAAATGTCATTCCCAATGAGGTAAACTATCTACAGAAATATGATGCTATGAAAAAATATTTGGATGATATTTTTCAAATGCCAGACAAAACAGTAGCATTACTCATTCGATTTTTAGAACAAAATAATGGGATACTTTCAAAAAGAGCTCTAGAAAAAGAGTTTAATGTCCTATCTGAAATTGAGATAAAGGAAATTGAAGAAAATTATATTTCAATTTTTAATAATTAATTTTCATCACCACACTAGCTATAACTTGTTTTCACAACCTTTTTAACCTTACTATTTCCACAAATAAAGGAGTGACGAAAAAGAGTGACGAAATCATCTTAAAACTAGTCAAAACAAGATTATCAATAAAACTAAATATTTTTTATTAAGAGTGACGTTAAGGAGTGACCTTTTGTTGTTTAGAGTCTCTTTTCTTAATTAAGACTGCTATGACAATTTTTTACAATCGTGTTTATAGTAACAGTGAAAATAATTGCACTATTACGTTTATTTGAAATCAATCCTTTATTAGAAGGCAAAAGACAAATTGACTAGCTGTTTAAATTGTTATCTAAACTCTTTTTTTAAGCTAATTAAAGTGCCTTTATTTTCATATAAGTAGTTGGACTTATTCATTACCGTACTATAAAAGGAGTGAAATACTATTTAACATAAAAAGTCATGTAAGCATTTAACCTTAAATGACCTTATTATTGCTTAAGTTATCAGTCTCACACAAATGAAACTTCAATGACTTATATGGTAAAAAAATACGTCATTGTTTTATTCTTATTACTTAATTAGTAAATCTAAAGGTTAAGTTCTTATTTTCATACCGTTAGGCTATCATTGTATAATAAATGCCCACTTATTTGATTTTTTTACGACCCTGTTGCTAGAGTAAATCAATAATTTTTTGCATAATTGGGGCAACCAAAACACTTTACATCAAGATCAAACTGATACGTCAAGGACAATTCATAGATCCCTCCTGTTTTCCCTATTTTTGAGGTACTAAAATCGTGTGATAACCCAAATTTTAAGTGCTCATATTGTAATCCGCCAAAAACATTTAACGACGTCACTAAATGACTGTTGTCTGACTTAGTTCCGGGATTTGTAGCAGCAGACAAACCAAAAAATACCGTTTTAAACATAACGGAAGATCCAAGATCCAAACGATTGTATTCGCCTTGATTCATGTAATTCGCTGTCAACAAAAACTTTGTTTCATAGGGAAACAAAGCCACATCTAAATAATCAACAACTAAAAATTCATATCCCCCACTGGCAGAAAAAAACATATTTAAAGGGATGTTTTTATCAGCAACAAAAGAAATATTAGGCTTGTTGATGTGTTTTAAAGAAAGTCCAAACCACGCATTCTCATTATTAAAAACCATCCCTGCGGTAAAATCAAAAAACTTAAATCTATCATTCAGCACTAAAGGATCTCCACTGGTAGGATTGATGGTTCCAGAACCTATATTAATTTGATCTTCTAATACTAGATTACCAAAACCAAACGATTTGGTTCCAAAACCAACCTCAATAGCAGGTCTAAAATACCAATTATCATTGAGCCTAACTCTGTACGCATAATTGACATTGAATTGGGTAAAACTGTACTGCGTTTTGTTTTCTCTATGATTCAAAATACTAAAACCAATACCACTATTGCTATTTTCGCTCCATGTATTAATAAAAGCATAATCGGTGTCAATTTTCAAATCCAAATCTGGCCACTGCGATCGATGGATAATCCCAGCATAAGTTGTTTCCAAAAAACCAGAAAAACCAGGATTTAGCGTTTCGGGAATGAGAAAATATTGAGTAAATATTGGATCTTGCGCTTTTGCTTGATTGAAAAAGCAGCAGAATAATAGGGGAAATAATATTTTTAATTTCATTTTTTTTAATTTATCAGCACTAATGCTCCTTTATCCTTAATTATTTTTCCGTAAAATGTTGTAGCGGTAATAGTGAAATAATAATTTCCATTTTCGCCTTCTTTAGTATTGATTTTTCCATCCCAGCCTCTAATATTTTCTCCAGATTCAGAATAAATTAAACTACCCCAAGTATCGTAAACATCAAAATGGATGTCGTTTAATCCTAAAAGAACAGGCGCAAAATAATCGTTGATACCATCATTATTGGGCGTGAATCCTGTTGGAGGAATTAAGCGATATCCTTTCTCTACCTCCAGAGTGATTTGGCGCACATATACACATCCAAAAGGATAAGTAACCGTTTGACTGACAATATAAGTTCCTTCCTTTTTATAAATATGAGTCGGATTTTCTTCGGTTGAAAAAGTAGCATCACCAAAATCCCAAGTTATTGCAGTATAATCTCCGGTTGCAGTATTGGTAAATTGAATTGGATCTTCAATAGAGTAAATGCCATAAGTACTGTATCCTATTGAGGCGGTAGTAAAGGATGGCGAACCTAATTGGGGAATAGCGACGTCAAATGTATACGTTGTACTGCAATTTCTAGAGTCGATTGCATTGAGCACCACTAATCCGTTTTGCGATGTACTCATTATTTCATTGTTAGGACCACTCACACTTCCGCTTGACCATACAAACTGATAAGGCGGAACTCCTCCTGATGTTTTGGCCACAAAAGACTGCTTGACAACTTTAGTTTCGCAGTTAAAATCAGTAGCGGTCTCTACTTTTACAGCTATGGCTGCCGGTCGGATAACTGAGTAGCTTCCAGATGCACTACATTTTCTGGCATCCGTGACGGTAACTAAATAATTACCCGCAGGAATTGCATTCAAATCTTCAGTTACAGCACCATTAGACCACACATAAGAAAAAGGCGGCGTTCCCCCTGATACTAATAAATTAATTGCACCGCTATTGGCATCATCACAATTTAATGCATTGGTTGTATTTGCAGCCAAGACTAATGCCTGCGGTTCAATTATCACAAAGGTTTTAGTAATTGAACAAGGGGTTCCATCAATTATTGTAGCGGTATAAGTACCTGGTCCAAGATTATTTCTAGTTGTTCCGGCCAAACTATTGTCACTCCAAACTAACTTCACACTAGGTATTCCTCCCACTAAGTTTAATTTAATACTTCCGTCACGAGCGCCAAAGCAAGAAATTTGAGTAACAGTAGGGTCCATTTTAAATAGTGGAGCCTCGGGTATATTTACTGTTATCGTTTTTATACAGTTATTAGCATCCGTAATCGTAGCCACATAATCTCCCGCCGAAAGATTCTCCTGAACTAGTCCCACAGCCAAATTACTCCATAAAACTGTATATAGCGCAACTCCTCCAGAAACAGTCAGACGAATGGAGGCATCATTATCGCCATAACAAACAATGGGAGTGGTAGTAGCTGAAACTGTTACTAGGGATGGCTGTGTTAAAATCACCGTTAGCCTATCAGTGCATCCTGAATTATCGGTTACGATCAAATTATAGTTTCCAGCAAAAACAGCTATCAAATTCTGGCTGGCACTAGTAAAGCCATTTGGTCCCGTCCAAGCAAAATTATAACCAGAAGGGGAAGGAGTCCCTCCTATTACATTAACATTTATAGCTCCCGTTGCAGTACCAAAGCACTTAATATCCGTTTTACTACCAAATGTTACTTCTAAAACTGGCGGTTCTGTAATGGTAAAAGTGGCTGTTTTTGGTCCACAATTGTTGGCATCTGAAACCGTTATTTGATAGATTCCTGGACTTAAATTGGATAAATCTTCGGTGTTGGCGAAAGCGGTTCCATCTTTGGTCCACGAATAACTGTAAACTGGAGTACCTCCACTCACCGTTATTTTTATTGCTCCATCTGAATCGCCAAAGCAAGTGACGTCTTTTTCCAAGTCAGTGGTGATAGCAAGATCAGCTGGCTCTGTGATATTAACTTCCTGTATTTTTTGACAGCCATTAGCATCAGAAACGGTTAAATGATAGCTTCCTGCGACTAATCCTGAGGCACTTAACGTTGTGTTTACAGTAGCGGTATCCCATGAATAGGTTAATGGGGCTGTCCCTCCAGAAACAGATACCGTGGCTGAACCTGTACTTTTTCCGAAGCAATCAACATTGACTTGGGACGCAATAGCAGTCACTAGTCCGTTTGGTTCGGTTATTACTACTTGTTGAATTGTCGAACAATTATTACCATCGACAACCGTGACCAAATAGGTTCCTTTAGCCAGATTAATCCCTGTTGCAGTAGTTTGTATTGGAGTTGTATTCCACGAAAAAGTATAAGGAGCGGTGCCTCCATTTGGCATAATCGTTGCTGATCCCGAATCACTACCCGAACAGGCAACATTAGTTTGTGCTGAAATAGAAGTAGAAATTGCTGCTGGTTGTTCAATTGCAACCGCAGAGGTTGTTTCACATCCGTTAATATCAGTAATGCTAACGGAGTAATTTCCTTTCGTTAATCCAGTCGCTGTTGCCCCTGTTTGAATCGGTACTGTATTCCAAGAATAAGTATATGGAGCTGATCCATTTGTGACAGCAACAGTAGCCTTTCCGTCACTTCCACCAAAACAGCTTACGTTATTAAAACTGCTTATAGAGGACTCCAGCACGGCTGTTGGTTGTGTAATGATAACTTGTTGCACTTTTATACAATTATTGGCATCCGTTACCGTAACATTATACGTACCCGCTGAAAGTCCAGAGGCTGTAGCACTAGTATTATTTATCAAAGTGCTCCAAGAAAAAGCATACGGTACTTTGCCTCCACTAACAGCAATAGTAGCCGTTCCAGTGCTGTTTCCAAAGCATAAAATATTTGTCTGCGTACTTATTGATGTAACCAAACCATCTGGTTCGGTGATTACAACCTGTTTTTCGATGGCACATGAATTGGTATCGGTGATGGTTACTTTATAGGTTCCTGCTGTTAATCCGACTGCTGTTGGCGTAGTCTGAATAGGAAGTGTATTCCAAGAATAAGTCAAAGCGCCACTACCTCCAATTGCAGTTGCGGTCGCGCTTCCCGTATTGTCTCCAAAACAAAGAACATTCGTTTGGGCACTTATCGAAGCAGTTATACCTGAAGGTTGGGAAATAACAACTCCTACAATTGTCTTCACGCTTCCATTGCTATCAGTAACTTTGATGTCATAAGTACCTGCGACTAATCCATCAAAAGTATAATCCAAAGCTGAATTGTTTAGACTGCTCTGAACAATGCCTCCGCCTTGTAAAATTAATTCATATTTGTAAGGTCCAATGGATTGCTGGGTAATAACCACTTTTATGCTACCCGTTGAATAGCCATTACAAAAAATGTTAGCGTGTGCCGCTGTATCTTCTTGAATAATTAAGGACTGCGGTGCGGTTAAAGTAAAAGATAAAATTACGGGATCGCATAGTCCATCATTTATGGTAAGCGTATAATCTCCTGCTTTAAGATTAGCAATATTTTGGCTTGAAGCCAAAAAACTATTGGGTCCTGACCAGGAATAGGTATAAGATCCCGAGCCACCCGATACCGATACAGCAATAGAGCCATCATTTGCACCTACAGCACTAAGGTTAAAACCATTATAATTGGACAAAACACTGGAGGTTATAATCGCTGGATTTACGGTTATGCTATAGCTATTAGGTGGACCTTGGCAAACCACTCCGTCATTTAGGGTTGCTGTTGCTGTATAAATAACTGTCAGTGGACCTGCGGTAGTATTGGTTAACGTTTGAATAGGAATTACAGCCGTTGTTCCTGATGATGTTGCTCCAGTAATTCCCGGAGGAATTGAAGCAGTCCAATTAAAAGTTACACTTCCAGTAGTTGGGCTTGATAAATTTATTGCGACAGCATCATTTCCTGAACAGATTTTCTGATTCACGCGGGAGAACACCACTTTGGGAGATGGATTTACTGTTATTACTACAGGAAAAGCTATTCCTGCACAAGTTCCTGATCTTGGAGTTACCATGTAAGTAGCGACAGCCATTTGATCGGTCGCATTTACTAGCGTTTGGCTAATAGAAGATTGTGGAATACTTTGGGCATTTGCTCCCGAAATGGCTCCCACCGGACTAACTAAAGGCGCACTCCAAGTATAAACGGTTCCGCTTGGAACTATATTTCCTGAACCATCACTTGGTGTTATTGAAAACGCAGTAGTACTACAAATGGTTTGTGCCAATGGAGATGTTATCCTTGGTTGTGGTTTCACTATTATGGTATACTTAAAAGAAGCTCCTAAACAAGCCGTTACTCCTGCTACCGTTGCTGTGGCATTATACTCAATAGTAATGTCTGCGTTTGTAGTGTTGGTCAAGGTTTGTGTTGGAATAGTATTCGTTCCTGAAGTGGCTATGGTCTCACTTATTCCGGTTGGCTGTGTAGTGATCCAACCAAAAGCAACTCCTGCAGTAGCACTCTCTAAGGTTACTAATGCGTTAGAACTGCCTGAACAAATAGTCTGTGGACTTTGTGAAAAAGTGACAGCTGGTGATGGATTTACAGTAATTGTAAAAGTTTTAGTTGTTCCTGGGCATCCATTAATAGAGGGTGTCACAGTTATGGTAGCAATTATTGGATTTGTTCCATTATTGATGGCGGTAAATTGGGGAATATCTCCAATTCCATTGGCTCCAATCCCAATGGCTGGACTGTTGTTGATCCAATTGTAGGTTGTGTTTGCAATTGCTCCCGAAAATACGATAGCATTTGTTGATTGTCCGTTGCAAACCGTTTGATTCGAAGGCAAATCAACCGTCGGTGTTGGATTAACAGTTATGGTAAAATTTTTGGGTGTTCCAATACAACCATTCGCTTTTGGCGTGACAGTAATAGTGGCAATTAGGGGTGTTAAACCACTATTCGTTGCGGTAAAAGGGGCAATGTTTCCGCTACCAGCAGATGACAAACCTATGGATGGGGTGTCGTTCGTCCAATCAAAAGTGGCACTTCCAACACTTCCTGTAAATGCAATCATACTGCTTATCTCACCATTGCATTTGACTAGATTTAATAGTGTGGTAACTGTTGGCGTTGTATTAACCGTCACCACAACTGGTTTTATCAAAGTACAACCATTAGTGTTTGATGCCTTTATATAGTAAGTTCCACTTACTGCTACTGCATTTGGATTACTTAATGCTATTGTAGCCAAACTATTTGTCCAGTACGTAAATGTTAACCCTGGATCCGAACCTGCTGTTGTACTTGAACTAGTAATATCAGCTGTAGCTGGACTACAAACCGAACTTGGATTGGTAATTATCAAATTTGGCAAAGCATTTGCGGTTACAGTTCCAGAAGCACTTGAACTAACACATCCTGTTGTGGAATTGGTAATAATTACACTATAAGTTCCAGCGATTGTTGTTGGAAAACTGGCGACACTTCCGGGGTTTGTAAAGCCTGCTGGAACTGTCCAAGCGTACGAATAAGTGCCTGCAATTCCGGGAGTGGCTGTTACAGTCGTTGATACTCCCGAACAAACCACTGGACTATTTACAGCAACTGTTGGTAAGGCCTTTATAGTTACCACTATTGTAGCACGGTTTCCTTCACAACCAGTAGCTGTATTGGTTTGACTTGCATAATAGTTTACAGTACCTACAGTTGCTGTATTAGGTGTTGGCGCAGCTGCTAGTGGAGTTCCTGCTGTTGCAACCGTGTACCAATTTAAAGTATGATTAGATAAAGCTGTAGCTGTCAAAATATTTGCTGTAGTATTTTGACAATAGGAAACTGGACTTACTGCGGGCAAAGGAGGCAAAGGATTAACAATAACCACAACTGGTTTTATCAAAGTACAACCATTGGTGTTTAATGCCTTTATATAGTAAGTTCCACTTACCGCTACTCCACTTGGATTACTTAATGCTATTGTAGCGGCACTATTTGTCCAATACGTCAATGTCAATCCCGGATCCGAACCTGTTGTTATATTTGGACTTCTCAAATCAATAGTTAAAGGACTACATACTACAGCAGGATTTGTGATTACTAAAATAGGCAAAGCATTTGCTGTTACTGTTCCAGAAGCACTTGAACTGATACATCCTGTTGTAGTATTGGTTATAATTACACTATAAGTTCCCGCTACGGTTGTGGAAAAACTGGCGACACTTCCGGGGTTTGTAAAGCCTGTTGGAACAGTCCAAGCGTACGAATAAGTGCCTGCGATTCCGGGAGTGGCTGTTACAGTTGTTGATACTCCCGAGCAAACCACCGGACTATTCACGGTAACTGTTGGTAAAGCATTAACGGTTATGGTTGCCGTTTTTTGACATCCATTAAAATTGGTATAAGTAATGGTTGCACTTCCAGCAGCTATTCCATTCACCACTCCAGTAGTACTGACTGTTGCAATTGCAGGATTTGAAGAAACCCAAGGATTTGTAGTTGCAGGAGTTCCACTTCCTATTAGAGAAGTTGACAAACCGACGCAAACCTTTAAGGTTCCTGTTATTGTTGGTAATGGATTAACAGTGACAATTAAGGTAAATGAATTACCCGAACAGGTACCAATTTTTGGTGTTATGGTGTATTTTGCTGTTTGAGCTGTTGTAGTATTATTTATTAATGCACCACTTATGGAAGTTTGATTTGTACCCAAAACTCCACCTGAAATCCCACCTGTTACAATTGGAGTGTTCCACGAATAAGTTGTTCCCACTGGAATAGCGTTTCCAGAAGTTGCGTTTGAAGGAGTGACAGAAAAAGTAGTTCCACTACAAATAGCAATTCCTTCATTTTGTACCATTGGTGCAACTTGCACTGCAAAAGTATTACTTTCAACTGTTGTTGTTCCACATTCATTGGTAACCGACAGTGAAACCACATAGTTGCCGGGCAATGCGTAAGAGACTGCAGGTGGAACAGCCGTCGTTGCTGTTGCCGGAGTTCCTCCAATAAAAGTCCATAAATAAGTTGTTCCTGCTGCATTAGGAGAGCAAATAGTAATATTCGCTATTGGATTAAGAGTTGCATTTTGACAAAAATTAGATATTGTATTTATAGTAACTGTTGGCGGTTGCTTAACGATTACCGTTTTAACTAAAGTTGTAACGGGTCCGCAGGAATTTGTCATTGTAAGTTTTATCGAATATGTTCCTGGAGTAACAAAATTGAACGTGGGATTTGCTGACGAAGCGCTGCCCGTTGCATAATTCCAAGAAGGCGTGCCACTTCCACAATACCCGTTTGCATAAGCAACTTCCCAAGCGTAAAGTGGCGGAGTGCAGGGATTGATTACGCTTGTTGCATTTGTAGTTACCACATTTAAGGGCGAACACCCTTCAGTAGTATTTAAGGTAAATTGAGGAATGAATGGGGATTCGATGCAAATTGTGCTCCTAAACACTGAAGGAGTACCGCAATAACCATAGGTAGTCAAAGAAATTGAATAAGTACCAGGCGAAGTATAACTATGATTAATATTTGGAATTCCCGTAGATGTTATACTTGAAATAGGACTTCCATCGCCAAAATTCCATTCATAAAGTGTGTTTTGTACACAACTTTGATTCAATGATGGTGTTGAATTATTTGTAAATACAATACTTGAATTAACACAACCATTAATTGGATTTGTAAATTTAGAAACTGGAGGTCTTAAAATACTTATTGGTGAGATCGTAGATTTTGTTGTTCCACAAGAATTAGTCATAACTAAAGTCGCTGTTATACTAGCATTAGGACAGCTTGTAGAATCATATATATGGGGTACTGGATAATTAGCAGATAAGGCTGGATTACTTGAATTATAATAAACCGATGCATTTAATTGCGCTTGGGTTAATATAAGAGATGGCGTAGTATCTCCATAATCAATTGTATAGATTGTCGTTGGTGAATTTTTACCCCAATTGGCTATCACAAATTCTAAATTAGGTGTTGGAGCACATAAGTTTTCTGTACTACCAGGACTACTCAAACTTCCAGATGGATTAGACTCGTTTTTTACAGTATACGTTTTACTACTTAAACAACCATTTGATCCTATAGCGGTTATTACCATTTGAAAAGCACCTAATTGCGTATAAGAATGATTTACAGGAAAACTAACATTTGATAATGAGTTACCATCTCCCCAATTTATTGAATAGGAAGTGATACAAGAAACTGATGATGACGAATTTGCTACAGAAACTGAATAATTTGGGTTCGATGCAGATGCTGAACCACAATTACTAAATTGATTGGACAGATTCAACGGATTATAAGGAACATTGCCATCTTGAAAATTTACATCGGGCTGCTGTTTTATTTTTATTGTCTTCGTTATTGTATTTGAACAGCCGCTAGTGTTTGTAATCGTTAACGACACATTAAATGTGGCTATTCCGCAACCTAATGAAGTAAAAATATGTGATGGATTTTTGAGAGCAGAGGTAGTTCCATCCCCAAAATTCCAAGTGTAAATAGTTCCAAAGCTTGCAGTGCTAAATTGAACTGCAGTTCCAGAACATAGGTTATCAGTAAAAGTAAAATCAACAACTGGAGGGGCAGTAACAGTTACGGTAACACTTCCATTTTGCGGAATTTCTACGATTGGCATCGATGCATCTCGAACACTTATTAAGGTGTATGCAAAACTTCCTATAGTAGCTGTTGGCACGTTGATTGTTGCAGCATTGCCTGAGGTAGTGGTTAAAGTAGGTTGTTGTACTCCATCAATACTATAGGTAAACGTATAAGGTGCCGTTCCTCCCGCTCCTGTAAAGGTGATTACTGGCAGGGATCCGTCTTTACAAACAGAAGAGGTACTGGTAGTTATGGTTGTTGTAGGTGGAGCTAAATTAGTGTCTCCCTTATTTAGGATTTTTTTCTCCTTAATTAAAAAGCTGCTGGTGACTTTAGCGCTTAATTGATGAACTGAAAATAGTAAAACAAAGAAAAATAGAATCCTGTAAAGGTGTTTCATAACTGTATTTTAAAAAAGTAAACCTAGAATACATCTGTTTTCACTGTAAGAAAAAAGATAATTTTGACCAAATATAACGTATTCGTTCTTGACCTTTTTATGGTTTACCGTAAAGACACCCTTTTTTCGTTAAAAAATCAATACAAAAAAAGTAAATAGGTTAAAAAAACTATTAAATGACAATATTGCAAATAATTTAGAGCTTTATTGATAGCGCTGCAATAGATAGCTAATGCTATAATACATTTCCTTACAGACCTATTTAGCAAAACGATAGCATACGTAAGAAGCTTGTATCACATTTAAAAACACCTATGATTTAACAATTTAACTATTGAAAACGTAGTCATAGCGCTTTTAATTGATTAAATAATACGTTAAACCGTAAAATTTATTGTTTTTTTTAATTATTTGATATAGTTTTGGGCTTCCAAAACCAAATCCCATATGAAGAAAAATTACTTTGTAGCTTTATGTATCATTTTGCTATTGAACCAATTATCATTTGCTCAGTCAAAAGACGAATCAGAAAAAATTCAGAAAGAAATTTACAAAAAAATAAAAATTGCTAATCCTTCATCGGAATTAATGAATAAGTTGGGAAGAATGGGACTCGATTTAGATTGCGGTTCGCAATTTGATTCAAATGGGGATTTACTAATTGAAGTTTCTACTTATGAAGAAAAAAAAATCAAAAATATAACTCCATACAAAGTCGTTGTAGATGATATGGAAAGTTTTTATGCAAATCGTGCTTTAAAAAATTTACCGCAAGCTAAATCAATTTTAAGAACCCAAAAATTAAACAAGACTAAAAACACAAATAAAACGACAAGCCTTAAAACGACAACTTTTGGAAACATTACACACCGATTTGAAAATACAGAAATCGATTGGAATGTCCCAACAAACTACCAACTTGGCGCTTCATTTGGGGGCTGTTTAACCGTTGACGAAACCAATGCTCAATTGGATTTGATGAGAAGTAAATATCCAAACTTAATAACTGCAAAAATAAATGCTTCGCCTACAGACCAACTTACTATAGAGAACAGACCTATTTATGTAGTCAAAATTTCTAACTCAGCTATCAGTGGAACCAAACCAGAAACACTATATACTGGAATGACTCATTCAAGAGAAGTAGCCAGCTTAATGAATCTTACCTATTTTATGTGGTATCTTTTAGAAAACTATACAACCGACCCAGATGTAAAAAATTTAGTGGACCACCACGACCTTTACTTTATTCCAATCGTAAATCCTGATGGATTGGCTTACAACCAAGCACAATCACCAACTGGTGGGGGAATGCAAAGAAAAAACAGAAGAGAAACTGGAGCTTGTACTACTTTTTTAGACGGTATTGATCTGAACAGAAACTGGGGAACGTATTGGGGATACGATGATCAAGGCTCATCTCCTAATGGATGCAATGATACATACAGAGGAACTGGAGGATTCTCTGAAGCTGAAACTACAATTATCAAAGATTTTTTCTTATTACATAATTTCAAAACATCTGTAAATCACCACGCCTATAAAAACGCTGCCCTTCATGGTAGAGCTGCTTTTTATCGTACAAATAATTTATCCACAAATCCAGGAGTACCAACAGGAAGAGAAAATGAGTACTATCAATATTCTCATGATATGACGCAATTCAGTCGTTACGCTTACGGATCAAGCCCTAATATCAGCTACTGGAACAATGGAAATTGTAATGACTGGATGAGTGAAGGCTCAGGAAAAAACACTCTATGTTGGACGCCTGAAAATGGAGCGACAACTGGCGAAGGGGGTTTTTGGCCTACACCAATTCAAATAACACCAATAGCCCAAAGAGCAGTAAGAATGAATTTCATTGCAGGATATTACAGCGGTGTTTATGCTAAATTACACGATTTAACCAAGTCAGATATAACAAACACCAGCGGATCTTTAAGCTTTGGACTGGAAAGAGTAGGACAAACTTCTGGAGACTTCACCCTAACGGTAACTCCAATTTCTTCAAATATTCTATCCGTTACCAATGTTGAAACACAATCTGGGATGACTGTTCTAGAACAAAGAAATCTTGATGTCAGTTTTACTCTCAGCCCTACAATTGCAGCGAAAGAGAAAATTGAATTTGAAGTCACTTTGTCAAATGGATCGTATACCATTTACAAAACTAGAATAGAAAAATATTACAACCCAACAAGCCTTTTTACTTCAGTAGCTAATCCAACTACGCTTGCTTTGGCTGGTTGGACTGCTTCTGGAACTACATCTTGGGCAATAACCACTACAGATGGTTTTGGAGGGACTCCAGGTATAACAACCAACGCTGCGGCTGCTTATTCTAGCGCAATAACTACTGCAAATCTTACTCAAACAACAGCCATTTCATTAGCTGGAAAACAACAAATTGCCATTCAATTCAATGCTAAGTGGGATTTAGAAAGAAGTTTTGACTACGTACAATTACAAGGGACAACAGATAATGGAATTACTTGGATACCAATGAATGGAAAATACACAAAACCAGGTACAACAACTGCTGTTACTGATTACTCCACTACTCTCTCAACAACATCAAAAACTTTAGGAGATAAAGACTTCCAACCGGACGGTCAACCATTGTATGATGGTGATAAATTTGGCAAATGGGTGTTAGAGGAATACTATATAAGCGCTACTGAAAACGCTGGACTATTCAACAAAACCAATGTTAAGTTTCGATTCATACTAAGAACAGATTCCAACAATCGAAATCATGGATACAACACTACTTTCAAAGGGTTTCGATTTGACAACTTTAAAGTATTAGAAATTATTTCTTCGCCTCCTGTAGCCAATTGCAAGAACGCAACGCTAAACTTGAGCAGTGCTGGCGAATTAATTGTGCTTCCTAGCGATGTTAACAATAATTCAACTGACGACATTGGAATTACAGCTATATCTGTATCTCCTAACAGTTTCAATTGTGCACATGCTGACACAGTACAACAAGTAACACTTTCTGTAACAGATGCTGATGGTCAAACGAGTACTTGTGTTGCCAACGTAACCATAAAAGATGTAACTCCTCCAGTAACGCCAATACTTACGAACGTTACTGCACAATGCGCTGCATCACCCACTGCACCTACAACTACAGATGTTTGTGCAGGTACAGTTACTGGTACAACCACTACAACTTTCCCTATCACGACGCAAGGAACAACAATAGTAACTTGGTCTTTCGATGATGGAAACGGACAAATTGTAACCGCTGATCAAAATGTAATTATTGATGATACAGTTGCTCCAGTTACTCCAACTTTAGCCGATATAACAGGGCAATGCCTCGTAACTCCAATTGCTCCTACTACCACTGATTCATGCGCAGGAACGATTACTGGAACAACCACAACTACTTTTCCAATTAGTTCGTCAACTGTAATAACTTGGACTTTTAGTGATGGAAACGGACAATCTGTTACTGCTAACCAAAATGTAATTATTGGCTCAACAATATGGAATGGCAGCACCTGGTCAAATGGATTACCTGTAGCTGGAATGAATGCCATAATATCCGGAAACTTACCTATTTCAACTAACCTAACTGCTTGCAGTTTGACTATCAATAATAATGCGGTCGTAAAGGTAAATCCAGGATTTAATTTAAATGTTGAAGGAGATATAACAGTAGCGTCAGGAGCTTCTTTAACTTTTGAAAGCAACGCGAACTTGCTACAAAACAAAAACACTAATGGCAATTCTGGAAATATTATTGTAAAAAGAAACACATCGCCTTTGATGCTTTTGGATTATGTTCTGTGGTCATCACCAGTTTCTGGACAACAATTACAATCCTTCTCCCCACCTACCCTATCCAATCGTTTTTACACGTATAATCCAAGTACAAATTTGTACAACGCAATCGTTCCTACAAATAATTTTGCAACTGGAACCGCTTACTTAATTCGCATGCCAAATAATCATCCTACATCACCCACAATTTGGGAAGGACAGTTTCAAGGGGTTCCTAACAATGGGGATTACACTATTACAGTGGCAAACAATGCGTACAATGCAATTGGGAATCCGTATCCTTCAACTATAAATGCCAATACATTTATTTCAACAAATAATATCAGTGAAGCATTGTACTTTTGGAGAAAAACGAATAACACAGCTACTTCTTCTTATGCCACGTACACCACGGCTGGAGGAACTGCTAATGCAGGTGGTCTAAGCAGTATTGAACCCAACGGAATTATTCAAGTGGGTCAGGGATTTATTGCTAAGTCGTCTACTCCAACCATTTCGTTTACTAACGCTATGCGTGTAGCCAATAACGCCAATCAATTTTTAAAAACTAAAGAAACAGAGTTGCACCGAATTTGGCTAAATCTTTCCAAAGAGGCCACGCCTGTAAACCAAATGTTGATTGCCTATATGCCAAAAGCAACTTTGGGAGTTGATGCCACAATCGATGGAAGATACATAAATGATAATGCTACGGCTTTGAATTCGCTGATTGAAAACGAAGAATTTGTGATTCAGGGAAGGAGTCTGCCTTTTTCTGATTCGGATGTTGTGCCGCTTACTTTCAAAACGAATACTGCGGGTAACTTTACGATCGCAATTGATCATGTTGACGGTTTATTTACTGCCAGTCAAAACATTTTCTTAAACGATAAGGTTACAAGTTTAAACCATGACTTGAAAAAGACTAGCTATTCCTTTACTACAGCAGCGGGAACATTCAACGATCGATTTGAAATTGTGTACAAAGAAAATTCGACATTAGGTCTTGCAGAGGGCGTTTTTAATGAGAATACGGTGCTTGTTTACAATCAAAAAGGAATTATAAACATCAATGCTGGTGAAAAAACAATAGCTACAGTCAAAATATTTGATATTCGAGGAAGATTAGTTTATGAAAAAAACAACATCAATTCGTCTCTAACGGCATTAGATTCCTTTATGGCGGCTCATCAAACCTTGATTATCCAAATAACATCTGACGAAAATAAAGTAGTCCGTAAAAAGCTGATGTATTAGCGATAGTTTTCAACTTTAACCCAACCAACTACATCAGGTTATAATCATCAAAAAATGAAAATGAAACATACTTTATTAAAAACATACTGCACTCTTTTTTGCCTTTTGTCCAGTTTCCTGCTATTTGCAATTCCACCGGGAGACGACAGTGATACTGGCGATTTAGAAAGCGCTGATGCTCCTGCTGCGCCAATAAACGGGAAATTGTTTGTATTAGCCATTGCAGGAATACTTTTTGCCTATTATACGTTCAAAAAACTAAGAGAAAAACAAGCTGCCTAAATACAGCTATTTGCTTATTCAGTTAATCCTTTAAAGTAAAAAAGTATCAAAATTTGAATCTAAAATTTAGATTAAAGTTTTTCAAATCTAATTCTCTAACACTAACAATTGATAAAAAACAACTATGGTAATCATTATTATATTAATAGAAATCATTAATTCACTAACAGTATTATTAACCAATTAAAAAAACAACCATGATAATCATTATAATTTTAATAGAAATCCTGAATACACTTACAGTACTATTAACCAATTAAAAAATAATTGTGATACTGCTATAATAAGAATTATAGCCAACTGTAATTGAAAACAGTTGGCTGTAATTCCTATTATATGATTAAGCGCACATAATGAAATTTGATTATCTAACGTAAATAGCAAAATATTTTGTGATTGTATAAAGTATATTTAACAGTGGTAATTATAAAAAAAAACGAAAAGTATCATATGACTTAAAAGTATAACCTTTTCCTTAAAAAATTGAACGTAAAAAAAGCTATTCTGATACGATCGCTTTTATAGATTCGATTTATTCTGTATTTAAAAAAAAAAAATTAAAATGACAACTTTAAACGTTATTAATTGCTCTTTATCGTTTACAAGACATTGTAATTAGAATAAAATATTTTACTTTTGATGCGTTAAAGCATTCATTTTAAGAGGGAATACGTTAACAATAAAAAAAATGTAATAAAATTTATATTCTTACTTTATAAAATAAGTACGGTTCTTAAATAAATACCACACAACACTATATGAATAAAACTATACTTTTTACAAAAAAAACCTATTTTACAATAGCGCTTTTAAGTCTTGTTTTTTTAGGATATTCTCAATCTCCAAAAACTTATTCAAATTCTGGTAATTTTAACGTACCAGCTGGAGTTACAACTGTTAGAGTCCAAGCATGGGGAGGGGGTGGTGCAGGTGGCGGTGTAAATGGTGGTGGTGGCAGTAACAGAACTGGAGGTGGTGGCTCAGGAGGAACGTATACAAATAACACATCGGTAACCGTAACCGCTGGTAACACAATAAATATTGCTGTTGGAGCTGGTGGTATTGGAGCAAATGCTGCTGATGGAAATTCAGGAGGTACATCCACGTTTAATTCAACGATTCCAGTATCTGCAGTTGGTGGTGGTGGTGGTAGAGTTGGAAACGCTACCAATAATAATGGTGCTGGAGGCGCAATAGCGACAGGAATTACAAGAAATGGTGGAACTGGAGCTGCAGGTAGTGCTACTTTAGGAAGTGGTGGTGGTGGTGGTGGTGCAGGAAGTACCGGTAATGGCGGTAATGGTGGTACCGTTGGTTTTGGTCCAGCTGCCGGTGCTGGAGGTACTCCAGAAGGAGGAGCTGGTGCAACTGGTTTTAGTTCAACTACCGCTGGAGTTGGTACATCCGCAACTTTACTTAGCGGAGGAGGTAGCGGAGGAAGAAGTACAGGTAATACTGATAGAACCGGAGGTAATGGAGCAAATGGACAGGTAATTGTTACATGGTCATGCCCTAGTTATAGCTTAACAGGTACTTCAATAGCTTCACCATTATGTACCCCAAATGGAGCAGTGGTTACACTTGCAGGAGGAACAGGTTTACCAACCGGAAACTATATCGTAACTTATAACCTTACTGGAACAAATACGGCTACAAATGCTACAGCCACTATGAGTGTAACAACTGCAGGAATAGGAAGTTTCACTACAACAGCATTAGCTAACGTAGGACTTACAAATATTCAAATCACCAATCTTTCAAGTGGTGTATCGTCAGATAATTGTACTAATACTATAACTAGTGGTAATACTGCCAGCGTTACGCTAACCGCGTTACCTAATCAACCAAGTACCATAACAGGAAATGCAAGTTCTTGTTCAAATACGTCACAAACCTATAGTGTCACAGCAGTAGCTGGTGTAACTTACACATGGTCATTCCCTGCTGGTTGGGTACAAACTGCTGGAACAAATACTAACTCTATAATCGTTACTACTAGTTCAACTTCAGGAAATATTAGCGTTACCCCATCAAACAACTGCGGAAACGGTACTGCAAGAACTCTCGCAATAACAATCAGTACACCAATCGCTAATGCAGGTGCAGCATTAGCTACCATTTGTCAAGGCAGTACAACAGTAGCATTAGGAGGTTCTTTTGGCGGTACAGCAGCAGCAGCAATCTGGTCTGATGGCGGCATTAGCGGGACATTTACCAACAATACTGGATCAACTCCAAATACTACAACCTGGACACCTCCAGCGGGCTATACTGGCACAGCAACCTTAACATTGACAACCTCTGGTGGTAGTTGCGGCACTACATTTGCCACCAAAACACAAAGCGTCGTTACAGGACCCGTAGCGACCGTAGGAAGCGCTATGACAATTACTGGTTCGCTTACCTCTACCTCATTAGGTGGAAACACTCCAAGTCCTGGATCAGGAGCATGGACTAGGGTTTCAGGTCCTGCAGGAACTGTAACTTTTAGCAATAGTACAAGTGGTTCTTCGACAGCTACAGTACCTACGATAGGAACTTATGTTTTTAGATGGACTGTAACTAGTAGTTGTGGTACTAGTACAGCTGATATTACTGTAACCTATTTAGATGCTAACACACATAGAGATTACACCATTTTTTATGAAGATTTTGATGCTTCAAACGGAGGTTGGTCAAATACAACTACTACTAATGGTTCATGGGTAAGAACAGATACATTTCCTGGCGTTGCCGAAATTGGTGAAAATTCATTTTGGAGAACAAACAACTTTAATGATTACTCAAATAATACTGCCATAGAGATTACTAGTCCTGTTTATAATTTTACAGGATACGAAAACTTACTATTCAACATAGACATACGTTATAAAACAGAAACAAACTATGATGGTATGCGAATTTTATACTCTATCAACAATGGTGCTTTTGTAGTACTTGGCGCATCCGGAAACGGAGTAAACTGGTATAATTCAACAACTGTAGCTGCTTTGGGTGGTAACGGATGGAGCAATAACAATGCTACAGCTAACCTAGCCTTTACTCCAGTAGGTGTTGGAGCAAACAGATTCATTAAAGCAACAACTACATTAGCTGACGGAACTTTTAGAAACCAATCAAATGTTCGCTTCAAAGTAGAGTTTAGATCAGATGCAAGTAATGTAGATGACGGAGTAGCTTTTGACAATGTATCCGTAGAAGGAAATCCTATGGTAGCATTAGCACTATCTCCTATTGCCCCTGCGAAAGTAAACCAAAACCTAAGTCTTTGGTTCAAAAGTAATGCAGGAATAGCAGTAACAGACGGAGCAGCATTAACAGCATGGGAAGACCAAGCTTATGATATTACAAGAGCCGATTTAGTTAATAAAGAAAGTGTAAAAGCTTTAGCAGATGATGCGCCTACTTTTCGTGATAATAGTACTCGAAATATCAACTTTAATCCTGTTGTTGACTTTAACGCTGCAAACAAGGATTATATGAATGGTAAAGGTGGCTTATACTCACAAGATTATTTTATAGTGGTATATCCTAATGATATTGTGCAAAATACGATGGGAACTAACGGACGACAAATTCCCTTGGGAGGTAAAAGTGACGACAGTAATTTTCACGAAGATCCAACTGGGTTAGGGTTTGGAAACACAACTGCTCGCTACACCCCAGATGAAGTTATTTCACACAGTGTTGGGGCCTATGCGCCAGGAACAGACTCTCCTGCACCAGGAGTAGATTCTTACGGTAGAGCATTTACATCAACAACAGTAACCTACAACGAACCACTTATTATAAACGTAAAAACAAATGCAAGCGGTACTCAATCAGAAATATATAAAAATGGTATAAAAATAGACAATACTGCGGGTAGAACAGGTAATAATGGCGACCAACAACTTTTAAACTTTTATGAATATAGAAATTTACCTTTCTATTTAGGAACTGGGCGAAGTGGAATCAGCGGTAGAACCTTTTCAGCCTTAAATGGAAGACTTTCGGAAGTAGTCGCTTATACAGCACCTAACAGCGCCTTAAACCAACAAAAAATACAAAGTTATCTAGGTTTAAAGTATGGAATAACGCTACATGCGACAGGGAGTACTAATCCAACTGAGCTAAATGACGTTAACTATATAGACGCGGCAGGTAACACCATCTGGAACACCACTGCAAATAATGGATTTAATTATGATATTGCAGGTATAGGTAGAGATGATGATTCTCAATTAAATCAAAAGCAATCAAAAACAGTAAATACAACTGATGATATCACCATTGGATTAACAGATATCTTTGCAACCAATACTGCAAACACCAATACCTTTGACTCAGACAAGAAATTTCTGGTATGGGGAAATAATAGAGGTACTCTCGCTGCCCAACCTCAAGTAATTGTTAACATAAGTTCTGGAATTACCTCACCATCTGCCCTAACAACGAATGTTAGTTTTATTTCTGTAGGCCGTACTTGGAAAGTGGTAGAAACGGGTGGAAATGTTCCAACCGCGAAAGTATCTATTCCTGCAGCAATGCTTACCGCTACTATAACTCCGCCGGGAGATTACTTAATGTTTATCTCAAGCACACCCAATTTTGATCCGACTGCTGAGTACAGAGTCATGAGAGCAAATGGATCTAACCTCGAAACTACCTATGACTTTGATGGTGCTAAATACATTACTTTTGGATATGCACCAGAGAAAACCGAAGTACGTAGCATAAAATTCAACGGTACAACTGATTATATGGATGCGGGTAAAGTGTTGGACTTAAGTCCGGCATTTACCGTTTCGGCATGGATTAATAAAAATGACAACAATTTCAATAAAACTATTCTTTCCAAGAGAAATAGCGCTTTTTCTACAGGATACGATTTAGGTATTAATGCAAGTGGACGTGCAGAAATGAGTTGGTATTCTGGTGTTACGAAACAAACGATAACTTCCAATGCTATCATTCCAATAGGAAAATGGCATCATATAGGGGTGACTTTTGATGGTACAACTGCCAAAATGTACGTAGATGGTGTAAATAAAATAAGTTCGATTTTAACCGGAATTCCATCCGTAACGACAAATTCTTTCTTTATTGCAGCAGCAGATGGTGCAATTCCATCCTCTTATTTCAATGGTTCTATTGATGAGGTACGAGTTTGGAAAACAGCCCTAACTGATGCTCAGTTTCGCTATGTAATGAATCAGGAAATCCTTAGTGACGGTGCTCTTACTAATGGTTTTATAATTCCCAACACCATAACATTAAATGACATAATAAGTATTCCTTGGATTGATCTTAACGCCTACTATCCTATGTCTACGTACACATACACTAATGCTAAAGACAAATCCAGTTATGGATTAACGGCTGCCTTAAGAAATTTAAAAACGGTAGATAGACAAACAGCACCATTGCCATACGAATCGGCATCCACTGGAAATTGGGAAACCATTGGAACTTGGACGAACAGTGACTTACAAAATTTACCTTACAGCACTTCAATAGAAGACCCCTTAGAAACAACATCGCCTCCTACACCTCCAGGAATACCCGTAACCATTGACTGGAATATAGTTCGTGTTAAAAATTCTCATACAATAACTTCCATTGGAAATAAAAAGGTTTTAGGTCTTGATATTGAACCAACAGCAAATTTAATAGCTACCACCTCAAGCGGATTACAAACGGATGGAACCAAAATAGAAGTTTCCCATTACCTCAAACTGAATGGTAAAATTGATTTAGTAGGTCGTTCGCAATTAGTACAAACCTCTGGAAGTGACTTAGACATAGCAAGTGAAGGTTCACTAGAAAGGGACCAACAAGGGCAAGCTAATAAATTCAATTATAACTATTGGGGATCTCCTGTAGGTGCTATAAATGCAACAACAAATAACACTGATTTTACAGTTGCCGAAGTTTTAAAAGATGGTACAAATCCTGCGTCACCAGGACCAATAACGTGGATAGATGGTTTTAATGGAGCAACATCTCCTTTTAGTTTAGCCCGTTACTGGATTTATAAATTCGATAGTAACGACAAAGCAACTGATTATGCCAATTGGACACAAATAGGTGAAAATGGAATACTTGAAGCAGGAAAAGGATTTACTTTGAAAGGACCGGGAACTTCAGGAACACAGAACTTAGTTTTCACAGGGAAACCAAATAATGGTACGATTACAAATACCGTTGGTTCAGATCAATTATTACTAGTAGGAAATCCATATCCATCAGCATTGGACGCTGATCAATTTATAAATGATAATATTGGTTCCATAGAAACATCTATAATAGATGGAACTATAGACGGTGCTTTGTATTTCTGGGAACATTACGCTAGCAACAACTCCCATAATTTAGGTGCATACGAAGGAGGATATGGCGTACGCAATTTAGCAGGAGGGGTCGCTCCAAGTGCTCTTGGAGTTGATTTCATAAGTGGCGCTGGATCTACCTCAAAATTGGCTCCTAACAGATACATCCCTGTAGGTCAAGGATTTTTTGTAATTGGAAAAATTGGATCTGGGGGAACAGTCACTTTTAACAACGGTCAAAGAGAATTTATTAAAGAGGATAATACAACATTTTCACAAACAACCTATAGAATTCCTTCTAATCCCAAAACAGAATCGCATTGGACAGACAATAAGGATGCTGTCATAGCAATAGACACCCATAAAAGAGTGCGTTTGGGTTTCAATTTTTACAATCAAAGTTTTCATAGGCAAGTTTTATTAGCCTTTATGGATGAAAAAGCAAATAGTGACATGAACGATGGTTATGATGCCTACAACATCGATGATTCACCAAGCGACATGTATTTATTGAACGGAAAAAATAAATTAGCTATAGCAGGCGAAGGTTATTTTGATGAAGAAGCCTCCTTCCCTATTGGTATTCGATCTGAAACAACAGGGAAAATCTCTTTCGTTTTAGATGGCTTAGAGAACTTTGACGAAAGTCAAAATATATTTATCCACGACAACGATACAGATACCTATCATAGTATAAAAGATACAGCGTATGAGGTAGAACTTACAGAAGGAACTTTCAACGAGCGCTTCTCCTTGCGTTTTACGGATAAGAGTCTTGCTGTGAAAGATCCGGTGTATGCCAACGCTATTACGGTGTTGTTTACCCGTTCTAACAATACGTTGAATATTAAAAACAAAGCTGCTGACAATACCGTTTTGGCCGTTTCCTTGTACAGCCTTCAAGGAAAATTAGTTTCAAAATGGGAGGTAAAAGAGAAAGAGCAATCTAATATTCAAATCCCTATTCAGGACAAAACTTCGGCAGTGTATCTTGTAAAACTGAAAACTTCAAAAGGAAACATCAGCAAGAAAATTATTATTAAGTAATTCTACTTGCGTTTTCTACTTCACAAAAACTTCTCTTAACGGGGAAGTTTTTTTTATAAAAATACCACTTAAAAAGGAATCGAATAATAACTAAATTTTTCTAAAAAGACTGCTAAAATCAAAAAGCCATTTTTATCATTTAAAATTTTAGATTGTACTCTAATTTCAAAAAAAAATGACTTAAACTGGTGAAGATAAAATAATAAAGATTGTTATACCTCCTTTAAAAGTCAACAATAAAAACTCAATTATCACAATATAATTTTATACGTTTTTACTTATATTAAATACAAAAAGATGTATTTAATCGATTATATATGCTTTTTATCTATTATATGAAACAAATATTCATAAATTTATCATCGAAAAATCAACTATTTCTCTGAATAGGTTTTATTTCATTGTAGACTGATACAAATCAATTAAGTTTTTAAAACTTTTGTATTGCTTGCTATTTCTAATTTATGCTTTGATTTTTAGTTTTAAAAAATTCGCACACCGGGAGCTAACTAAAAAGCACCTTTTGATTGCTTTTTAGTTAGAGAACTTTATAAGAATCTTTGAAATAAGTAGAAAAATTAAAAACAAGATTTGCTTAACTATTAATCGGAGAATGATGGAGTTATTTAAATCATAATTAATTTAAATGAAGAAAATTATGGAGAAAATTACTTTTGTGCATAAAAGAATAAGTAGACTAGTGCTAATTTTAATTCTAATTATTCCTACAATCAATGCTACTGCCCAAACATTAACAACTCCGCAAGTTAATTTCACGCAAAGGACCTCGGCTGCCACACCGGCTCAGAGTGTCTACAACATTAAAGGTGATTTTACTTTATTAGGAAACACTAATTTAACTCTTACTAATTACGGAACAAATAGTGACAATCAAAGTGCTGACATGAAGTTCGTTGATATTGATGGAGATGCCAATACATGGAATTCCTCTAAGGCAACACTTGAGCTTTCAAATTCAGGAGAGAATAGTGCTGCTCAAAATTGCTCAACGGTACTTTTTGCTGGACTTTACTGGACAGGAAAATCCGAAGATGCTGATACCTTTACAGCTTCTAAGCTAATTCCAAACGGCACACAAACGGTTAACACCAATTCGACAGTAATTCATAATCAGAAAATTATAAATTCAAACTACACACTACTGGTTACTAGAGCCAGTTCAGGAAGTAGCCGCTGGCCTATTTATACTTTTAGCGGGAATGGAAATACCTATGTATTTGAATTTAATAATGTTCCCGCTATACGAGTATCAGTAAATGGCGGAGCTTCCACTGCTATACCTTCAAGTATCGTAATTTCAGGTGGTGTTGCAACTGCAACTCTCACAACTCCTTATGTCATAATTGATGGTGATGCAAATCTAACCATCAAACAATTGATACGAAGTTCATCAACAGCTTTAAGCCTTGCAGATATTCAAACTACATCATCAGCTGAAGTTAATTTATCAGGAACCGTTCCTGCTTATACGACTATTACTAAAAATTATGACAAAAAAGTTGTTTCACTAAAAGGACCAGGCGCTAGTAACTACACTTCAATCACAGCAAAAACTACTGGAGCCACTCCTAATATTTATTTTCCTGGAGCTGCAAATAGTGGGATTTTTGTTGGCTACCAAGAAATCACTGATTATGTAAAAGAGCACGGACCAGGTGCATACACAGTTGCTGATTTAGCACTAAAAGAAGGAGTAAATACAAATCCAGGTTTTTCTGGCGGTTGGGTTATGGTTGTTATTTACCAAAATCCATTAATGAAAAGTCGAGCAGTAACACTTTTTGACGGAAATGCGTTTGTAAATGGACAAAGGGCCGCGGTAAACGGCGTACAAGGCGAATATGGTAATATTAACATTTCAGGATTTACCACCGTAGGATCAGGAGCAGTAAATATGAAGCTAGGCATTATGGCCGCTGAAGGAGATATTGACTTATCTGGAGATTATCTTGCAGTACAAAAACTTACTGCTGATCCGAATAAAACTTATGACACTACTAACTATCTTACACTAAATCACGCAAGAAATTCTACCGCAAACTTCTTCAATTCCTCTATTTTTCCGATTCCTACTGGCACGGATAGTAATCCCAACTTACAAAACAATACCGGAGTCGATTTTAGTATGTTTACAATTCCAAATGCATCCAATTCAGTGATCGCAAATAATCAAACTGCCACTACTTTTAGATTCGGCTCAACTTCTGACGTCTTTACCATATTTGGTTTTGCAATGTCAGTAGACGCTTATATACCCGAACCGAATGGTTTAATAAGTGTAAATTCCATTAATAATGTTATTAACCCCCCAGCATTAGTAGCTTTACCGGGACAAACAATAAATTATACACTTACTATCACTAACGAGGGTACAGAAAGCACTACCAACACCCTAATTTCAATTCCAATTCCAGCCACAGCAATCTTCAATGTAGGCAGTACTATTTCATCTAGCACCCTTAATGGATTTTCTACTACCAACCTCCCTTATTATGATTCAGCTACCAATAAAATTTTATGGGATTTAGGCACACTACCCATAACAGTGGGTCATCCTGAATATATATATGCTAGTTTAAGTTTTAATCTAGAAGTTACAAGTGATTGCAGTATCATATTAAATGCAGGGTGTACTCCGGAGGTAACGCTAGCAACGGGTACGATAACTGGTACAGGTAGCACATCAGACTCTTCCTTTACTAGGTATTTTTTTCAGGGCAATGATAACACTGCCTGTTATTTACCAATTGAAGGTTCTATTAAGGTAGCCATAGACGGAAGCTCCTGTTCATCAGTAATGGCTGGTATCGATTTGTCTCCTATTTGTGGACTTGAAACTGTACAATTAGCTGCAACTGCTGGTACAACTGGCTCATGGTCAATTGTCAATGGGCCATCTGGTGGTGGAGAAATTTTTTCAAGTTCAACTAGTCCTACTTCTGAATTTTACAGTCCAAACACCGGTATTTATACCCTTAGATGGACAATCCCTGCTAGCGGTGGTTGTTCTCCAATTACTGATGATGTGCAAATTTCAATTGGTGCTTGTCTGGTTTTGAATTTTGATGGAATTGATGATAACGTTAATTTAAAAGATAATTTCAATTTTAACAGCGGATCTTTTAGTATTGAAACTTGGTTAAAACCTGGCATAACAAATGGAAATATTCAAACTATTTTTTCTAAAAGAAACCCAAGTTCACTTACTGATGGATATGATTTAAGAATAGTAAATAATATTATTTCATTTAATTGGAACAATGGAAATTCAATAACATCAAATTACCAAGTTAGCACTAACAGATGGTATCATGTGGCAGTTACATTTGACGGAACAGCTTACAATCTTTACATAGATGGAGTTAGTGTTAAAAATGCTACAGCTGGTTCAAATCCAATAGCAAATTCAAATGCCCAGTGCGTCATGGGGGCTATGGCTCCAAGTGTATCTTATCCTTACCTGCCAACTAATTTCTTTACTGGTTGGATGCAAGAGCTCCGTATTTGGAATGTAGCTTTAACCACAGTGCAGACGCACCAGATGATGAATCAACGAATTACAAATAATAGCAGTAGCGTTTTTGGCTCCACCGTACCACAATCAATTCCGAATTTAAGTTGGAGTAACTTAGAAGGATATTATCAAATGGCGCAATCTACTGATCTTTTAAATGGATTTTTGATGGATAAAACGAGTAACCTCCGCAACGGAAAATTAATAGGAATTGTCACTGCTCAACCTGAAACAGCTCCTTTGCCTTACACTTCCCAAGCAAATAATGCATGGGAATCAAATGACACTTGGACCCATGGAACTATATGGAACATCCCAAACACATTGGGAGTTGATAACAGTACATTTATTGATTGGAATATTGTCAAAACCAATCATAATATAACTACTGCCGGAAATAAAACGGTTTTAGGATTATTGGTAGAAAGCAACACACTTGCGGCTAATAATGACAATAAAATTGAAATATCTCACTATCTAAAACTAGATGGTAAAATCGATTTAATAGCAAAATCACAATTAATACAAACTGAAGGAAGCGAACTAGATGTCACTAGTGCTGGGTCAATCGAAAGAGACCAGCAAGGACAATCTAACTTGTACAATTACAACTATTGGAGTTCGCCAGTAAGCCCTATAAATGCTATTACTAACAATACAGACTATACTGTAAATGGCGTTTTTAAAGATGGGACAAACCCTGCAGCACCTGCAAATATTTCGTGGATAAGTGGATATAACGGTGCTCCTACAAGTCCAATTAGTCTGGCCCGCTACTGGCTTTATAAATTTGATAACTATGCAAGCGCTTACGCCAATTGGGTACAAATAAATGAAACAAGTCCGTTGCGAGTAGGTCAAGGATTTACTTTAAAAGGAAGCGGCGCAGTCTCTGGAACTCAAAATTACACCTTTGTAGGGAAACCTAATAATGGAACTATACTAACCAATACCGTTAGCGCGGAGCAATTATTGCTTACTGGAAACCCATACCCATCCGCTTTAGATGCGTATGCGTTTATAAATGACAATCTGAATTCAGTAGACCGAGTTGATGATGCTGGTTTAGACGGAACCATTTATTTTTGGGAACATGCCTCTAATAATAACACACATATTTTAAAAGATTATTTAGGCGGATATGCCGTACTCAATTTGTCCGGCGGTTTACCACCTGTTGTTCCAGATCTAATCAGTGGTGTTGGGTTGAGTTCTAAAATTCCGAAGCAACATATACCAGTAGGGCAAGGATTCTTTGTCTTCGGAAAAACAGGTGGCGGTGGTACTGTAATTTTTAATAATGGCCAAAGAGCATTTCAAAGAGAAACGGATGCTACGTCTAATACCCTTTTTAAAATTAATGCTAAAACCAAAACAGAAAATGCATGGGATACAAATGCCAATGATCCCATACAACAAGACACGTTAAAAAGAATTCGTTTGGGATTCAATTCAACTACTAATTTTCACCGTCAGGTATTGTTAGCGTTTATGCAAGAAAAAGCAACAAGTGCAATTGATTATGGTTATGATGGTTATATTTTAGATAATTTCCCAAGTGATATGTATTTCCTCAACGGAGCTGATCAGTTGGTTATTCAAGGTGAAGGCTATTTTGATATGGAATCCTCCTACCCTATTGGCGTAAAAACAGATCGTGAAGGGTCCGTAAAATTCATGATAGATGCTATTGAGAATTTTGAAACCAACCAACCCATTTTTGTGTATGATGAAGAGACTAAAATGTACCATAACATCCGCAATGGAACTTTTGAAATTATGCTTCCAAAAGGGGAATTCCACAGCCGTTTTTCATTGCGTTTCAAAGACAAAACCTTGGGTACAAATGAACAAATTAAGAATGAAAATGGCCTTACATTCCTCTATTCACAAAATAGTAATTCACTTGTAATCCAAAATAAATCACTGGATACAACGGTTCAAGAAGTTACCTTATTCACTATTTTGGGACAAGCAGTTGCTAATTGGGAAATAGAAAACCAAGGTCAGGAAAATATTCAGCTTCCTGTCAAAAAAATGAGCACTGGCGTTTATATTGCAAAACTTAAAACATCAACGGGAGTTATAAGCAAAAAAATAATCATCAAATAAGAGGGTACTTTCAGAGTAAAATCAACGCACTTAAGTAAATATTAATACAAATATTGAAGATTAATTTGAATAATTATTTATATTTGGTTAGAAATTTGAGATAATATCCAAAGACAGAAAACCAATTAAACAGTATAAAATGAAAAAAATTGTAACATTTGTAGCAATCGCATTCCTTACCCTAAGCGTCAATGCTCAGGAAGTAAAAGCTGTCGCAAAAGAAAAAGCAAAAAAAGAATCTTGTTGTGCCAATAAAGACACGAAAGCTAAAACTATGACTGCTGCAGAAGTGGCTAAGTGTAAAGCTAAATGCAAGGCGGAAGGTAAAACGTGCAAAACGGCTTGCTAATTCAAAGTTGATTTATTGCATTTAATTTGATGCAAAGAAAAACGCCTCTTCACATCAGTAAGAGGCGTTTTCTATTTATATATTCTTCTGGAAACTTTTTTTATTTGATTCGTACACTCCATTCAAAATCCATTTCGGAAACTTGTATTCCCTTTTCATCTGTTCCTATGGATTTCATCCAAAAGGTTTGCCCTTCTCCGGTGGCAATTGTATCTTGAATTGCTTTTTCTATTAAATGCCCATCCTTGCAGGTGAAAGTGATTCTTCCCGTAGCTTTTTTGGTAAAATTTCCTTTGTTATTCGCTACTAACATTGAGATTTTCCTGCCGCTTTTTTGAATTTGAAACATCACCAAAGCGCCTGTAGACAATTCAGCCGCCATAGCTTGCACCGCAAAATACATGGAGTTAAATGGATTTTGGTTGATCCAACGGTGCTTCACCGAAACCACACATTGGTTCTCATCTATTGTTTTTACGCGCACTCCACAAATAAATGCCGACGGTAATTTGAACAATAGAAATTTATTAAGTTTTGATGCTGTAAGTTTCATATTTAGCTACTATTTATTTTTTATCTGACTCGAGCAACAGCGAACAAGCGAAGCAATATGCTATCAACTTAGTTCGTTGTTTTTTATGATTTTTGAATCATGGCGAGTTCATTATCACTGGGTTTTTTGCTAAAATACAAAAAAATAGTATGCGTGCCTATAAAATTAATTTGTTAATATTATGTTAATATTTGGTACTATGCGAAACAAGATACTGTCCTTTAGATATATATTTGCATAAGAAATTACTATGCAGCCTAAATGCTATTATAGTTAACCCGTTTCAATCATCATCAAAATCAAAAAAAATGGAAACCACTACTGAAAAAAACATCGCAACATTTACACATTTGAGTTCGTTAACACAATACTTTATTCCTTTTGGGAATTATATTTTTCCAATAGTGCTTTGGAGTACTAAAAAAGAGCAATCGGAATTTGTGGATCACCACGGAAAACAAGTCTTGAATTTTCAATTAAGTTTACTATTGTACTCTTTATTGCTCATTATGATTGCCATTCCTTCGTTTCTTGTTTCGGTGTTTCAGAACACCTCATTTCAAACCTTAGTACATCATCATGACATTACGCTTTCCAATTTCAACTTTGAAAATAATATTGGCGCGTTAACTCTGGGATTGATTTGTGTATTGATTTTTGGTCTTTTGAAAGTGGCTGAATTCTTTTTAATCATTTATGCTTCAATCAAAACATCAAATGGAGAAAAATACAAGTATCCAATAACGATTCCGTTTATTAAATAGGAAGTAATCCGATTAAAAGAGAATAGACGTAATACATAAAGCGAACGAACTAGCCCTGATTACTTCACATTTTATATATCTTCAGAGGAGTTCAGTGAATTTCATTTGCAGCGGCATCCTTTACTTGCTTTCTTTAAGCAAGTAAAGATAAAGTGGAAAGCAGGAATATGCTCCAAATAAAATAAATAATCATCACCCAGCCAGCAAGACGAACTGGCTAAACAATCAAAAAATGAACTGTTTAATCAACACAAAATCAAAAAAAAGGAATTATGAACATTGAAAACACAAAAGCCCAGATGCGCAAAGGTGTTCTCGAGTTTTGCATCTTATCTGTATTGAAAGAAAAAGATGCCTACACATCGGAAATATTAGACACCTTGAAAAACGCAAAATTATTAGTCGTGGAAGGAACCATTTATCCCCTATTAACGCGATTAAAAAATGATGGATTACTCAATTACCGTTGGGAAGAATCGACCTCAGGACCACCGAGAAAATATTACGGACTGACCGAAATTGGACAAACTTTTTTAAATGAACTAAATAGCACCTGGACTGAATTATCCGATGCCGTAAATCTAATAACCAACCAAAAACAATAGTCATGAACAAAACTGTAAATATAAACCTAGGCGGAATGTTCTTCCATATTGATGAAGATGCATACCAAAAAATGACCCGTTATTTTGACGCTATAAAACGTTCTTTATCCAATTCATCAGGACACGATGAGATTATCAAAGATATTGAAATGCGTGTTTCGGAATTATTGAACGAAAAACAAAAATCAGACAAATATGTTATTGGTTTGAAAGATGTAGATGAAGTGATTGCCGTTATGGGACAACCAGAAGATTACATCATTGAAGATGAATTAAAGGGAACAAATACCTACAACAACAATACAACCAGAAGAACAAAAAAACTATACCGTGACCGAGAAAAAGGGATGATTGGTGGAGTTTCGGCTGGATTAGGACATTACTTTGGCGTAGATGCTGTGTGGATCAGAATCGTACTTATCTTATTGGTTTTTGCTGGATTTGGAACTGGAATTTTAGCCTATATCATACTTTGGATTGTGACTCCGGAGGCGATCACAACAACTGAAAAACTAGAAATGACGGGTGAACCGGTTACGATTTCAAACATTGAAAAAAAAGTGAGAGAAGAATTTGAAAACGTTTCTGACAAAATAAAAAATGCCGATTATGACAAATATGGCAACCAAATAAAATCAGGTGCAGGGAAAATTGGAAATTCTTTTGGTGACTTTATTATGACCATTTTCAAGATTTTTGCAAAATTTTTAGGTATCATTTTAATCATTACCGGCGTATCAACATTATTTTTTCTGTTGATTGGTATTTTCACCTTAGGCTCCGGAGCATTCATTGATTTCCCTTGGCAAAGTTTTATTGAGGCTGGTAATTTTACAGATTATCCGGTTTGGTCTTTTGGACTTTTGATGTTCTTTGCTGTTGGAATTCCTTTCTTTTTCCTAACGCTATTGGGTTTCAAATTATTAGCTCCAAACATGAAATCTATTGGAAATATTGCAAAATACACCTTGTTAGCACTTTGGTTAATCGCAGTAGCATTAGCGATATCAATTGGAATAAAACAAGCCAGCGCTTTTGCAGTAGATGGACGAATAGTTAAGAAAGAAACTATCAATTTGAATCCAAATGATACACTTTTCATTAAATTCCAACACAATGATTATTTTGCTAAAAATGTAGAAGACCGCAACGATTTCATGGTAACACAAGATTCAACTGGAACGGATATCATTTATTCAAATGAAGTTAGTTTTAAAATTGAAAAAACAGAGGAGAAACTTCCTTACCTTCAAATTGAAAAAGAAGCGAGAGGAAAATCGTTATCAGAAGCAAAACAAAGAGCCGAACAAATTAAATACAGTTACAAAATAATTGGCAACCAATTGATTTTAGATAATTATTTGCTAACTGAATTAAAAAACAAATACAGAGACCAAGAGATTGAAATAACACTATTTGTTCCCGAAGGATTACTATTGAAAGTGGATTCTAGTGTACAAAATTACGATAGATCAGACGATGAATACTTCAATTTACACTACAGTTCAGACAATTACATTTACAAAGTAGAAAATTCTCAAATAAAATGTTTAAATTGTCCCGCAGATGAAAACGAGTATAATGACGTGGATACTGCTCCTGAAAATGACAGCATTGAAACATCCGTTACTATCAATAAAGACGGAGTTTCTGTAAAGAATGACACTTTGATTAATTCAAAAAAGAATCTTAAAGAATTAAAAATAAATAAAGACGGTATCATCATTAAAACGAACTAATCATGCTAAAAGTCATCACATTAATTACCAAATTCATTCTGGTTGTCTTAACTGCTTTGTTATTTGCTTCTTGCAACCACTCCATTAATTTGAATTCAATAGAAGGAAGCGGCAATATCACAACCGAGAAAAGAAATGTTGACGATGATTTCAAAAGCATAGAAGTCAACAATTCTATCGACCTTGTCATCGAACAATCAGATAAAACGGAAATAGTGGTTGAAGCTGATGATAATTTACAAAAACACATTACTACCAAAGTAGAAAATGGAACTCTTGTTATTTCATTTGATAAAAATTCATTCTCTACTGCAGGTTCTAAAAAAGTAACGGTAAAAATGCCAATAATTGATGAATTAGAAGCTACAAGCAGCGCAACAATCACGAGCAAAAATACGCTGAAAGGTGAAAACATCCGCTTGAATACTTCTAGCGCGGGTTCCATTGATATCAGTATAGAATCGGATAATATTACTTGCGATACCAGTAGCGGAAGCACGATAACAATTAACGGAAAAGCACTTCAAATGAAAACCACTGCATCAAGTGGCAGCGAAATTAATGCTGATAAATTATTGGCCAACGAAATCACTGCGGATGTTTCCAGTGGAGCTTCCATAACTGTTCATCCTATAGTAAAATTAGTTGCACAAGCATCCAGCGGAGGAAATATCTCCTACGTCGTACAACCAAAATCGATACAAAAAGACACAAGTTCTGGAGGAAGCATAAGCCGAGAATAAGAAATGCTCCAAGTAAAATAATTGAAATCATCCATCACAAGTGGATGATTTTTTTATATTTGTGTAGACTCAAACCAATTCATCATGAAAAAATATACAGTTATACTCCTGCTCCTTTTATCAACTACATTGACTTTGGCACAGAAAAAGGAAAAAATTAAAGGATCAAAAACAGTTACTGTTGCCCAACGAGAAGTGGGAAATTTTGATGCATTAATAGTTGAAGACAACTTAGAAGTTCATTTGCAAAGAGGCGAACGAACCGAACTACAAATCGAAGCCGATGACAACTTGCACGATATTATTTCATTGGATTTAAGTGACAACACTTTGCGCGTTTATACTACAAAGCAAGCTACAAATTACAAAAAAATCATTGTGAGAGTTACCTATACCAAAGATTTGAATCTCATTACCTCAAAAGATGAATCGACAGTTAATGCAATACAAGAACTTTTATTAAATACCATTACACTAAAAGCACATGACGCTTCCAAATTGTTTTTGAACGTGAACACCAAGGATTTTTTACTTCAAGCAGATGATAAATCAAAAACAGAATTAAATTTAAAATCAGAAAATACGATCCTCGAATGTAGCAAAAATTCAGCGTTGAAAGCCTTAATTACCACTACAGATTTGAAAGTAGATCTGTATCAAAAATCAGAGGCTACAGTAGAGGGAAGTGCTGTAAATGCAATGCTGCGATTGGACAATAATGCCTCATTTACCGGAAACAAATTCACCACCAAAAATGCGGACATCACCACTGAAAGTTATACCTACTGTAGTTTATTTGTGGAAACTGCCGTGATTATTGACGCCGCTAATAAATCCGAAATCCAATTACTGGGTTCTCCAAAAATTGAAATCAGAAAATTTGCCGATGAAGCAAAATTGATTAAGAAATTGAAATAATCCTCTCCCCGACCCTCTCCAAAGGAGCGGGAGAAAAACTGGATTGATACTATATATAATAACCAACAAAAAGTCCCACTTTGGACTGCACCCAAAAGTTTAGACAAATTTATAATTAATTTTGATAATAATGAGCTCGATATTGTATCGGGCTCATTTTGTTTAAATTTGATTTAATTCTGTCGTTATTGTAATATACTATATACTCTTGAATCTCTTTTTTTAATTGATTTATTGAGTTGTACTTTTTAAGATAGAACAACTCCGATTTGAGTATTCCAAAGAAGTTTTCAATGATWGCATTATCTAAGCAATTGCCTTTTCTTGACATACTTTGTTTAATTCCTTTTTCCTTTAAGAGCTGTTGATATTGTCGCATTTGATATTGCCATCCTTGATCGGAGTGTAAGGTTATATTTGTGTTATCAGGTATTGTTTTAAATGCCTTGTTGAGCATCATTGTTACTTGATTAAATACTGGTCGTTCTGTTAATTCGTAGCTAATTATTTCTTGGTTAAATAAGTCAATGATAGGAGATAAATACAGCTTTTTACCCGAGACATTAAATTCCGTAATATCAGTTGCCCATTTCTGATT
>NZ_SMFN01000010.1 GCF_004349135.1 Flavobacterium sandaracinum
TAGCGGTTTTTGACCAGCGTGGCCCGCCTACTTGGTATCTTGGCAGTAGCCAAAGTTCAATTCCCTGTAAAAAATAACTTTATGGGTAAGGGCAGGTGTGCCCAATCCCGAAACTTCGGGAAAGAATATCAGGATAAAATTAGCCTGATTTAAACACCAAAAAAAAAGAGGCTCACTTGCCTCTTGAAATTCCCTCTATTTTTTTAACGATAAGTGCATAGTTCCTGCCAATGTCCGGTTCCGTTCAACCGCGGGTTCATTGTTCGGCTTGCAGCCGCAACGAAACCCTAGCTGTTATGTGTAGTGCCTTAATTATCTTTAAAAATCTGACCATTGCATTGCGTTTTCTTCGACAGGTTTCCATATTACACAATTTGTAAATTTCTGTTTTTCAAAATTTACATTTAAACTAGGTAACTTATCAAAATATTTTACTGTTCCGATTTCAAATTTAAGAATATAATATGAAGATTTGAAAGCAACTTCATTATCAGAAGACCAAACTAAGTTTAATGTTGAAAAATGAATTTCGGGAATTTTTTTTAAAGTTTTCTTTGGAATATTAACTTCAACACCTTTATATGATATTTTTATTGATGTCCAATTTTTACCATCATATTTTGCATTAATAGTTTCTCCAGTTTTATAATTTAGTTGGGCTTCAATAATTTTTATTTTTCCACTAACTATATCATCACAGTACATTTTCAAATTTGAATCTGTTGAATTAAAGTTTACAACTTCATTGTTCAATAAAGTGAATTTAAAAGATTGCGGTCTTTCAATTCGGTCTTTGTTTGCATAAATGTTTGCAAAAGTTAGAACTAAAATAATTGTCAAAATTGATTTTATATTTCTCATTTCTCTAGATTTTCTGGGGCATTACACATAACGTTCCCTTGCTACAAGAGGTTTGGGACTAAATTAAGCCTTATTTTCGGATTTGCCTAAACTTCCCAAATACAAGACCATTTTCAAATTAAGCCAATTGCCCAAATCTCTTGTAGCAAGTGTTACTGGAGGCTTGTTTTTTGTCGAAATTATGAATCTAACCATAAACTTTCACGTTTTTGTTGGCAGATTTCAATTTTCAGCGCAACGCTTTTCAAGTTTCTGTTTTCACATTCCAACATTCCAGAGTTTTGCGCATTTTTATAAATCACTTGTGTTAAATCGATTATGAGAAAGCCCCTCTTCGGAAGTCATCGATCCTAAAAGATTTTTGACAGTATCTCTTTTAATTATAACAATATCGTATGCTTTGAATTGTAAAGGATTTTTCAATAAATTTTTGATTTTTCTCGCTACCTTTTTTTGAATAGTGACTAAAGAATCATTGTTTTTAGGTAAAATTTCCACATTTATCAGCTGAACAGTTAGAAAGATGTCCAAAGTATCATTTACACGAGTTTTGTATCCTTCTATAAAAAGGCTTTTTGTTTTTATTAATTTTTGTATTTCTAGATTAACAAATTGATTATTAACTTTAAATATAGGCTCAAACTTTGGACTAGACTCTGTCTCAAACTTTGGATTATTGCAAGCCAAGAATAAAAATGGGAAAAAAATTAATATTTTCGATTTATAAGTGAATTTCATAATTTGGGTATTTTGCGAGTTTTTCGGTTTAAATTGCTGGTAACTTTTGAGTTCTACTTAATATTTTCTGCGCAAAAAAAATGCATATTTTCTAATAATTTTCTTCAGCGTAATTTCGGCACAAGTCTCCAGTAACTCATATATACACGCTACTTCATAGCTATTATCTACCCAAATTTGGGTGTATAGGCGCTACTGCGTAGCGCTTTATTGACAAATATATAAATAATAATTTTATTACAATTCGCCAACTACCATTTAATTTATTTAATGCGTTTTGAAAATAGGTCCTGTCTTTTATCCTACTCTCGCATGAGGGAATGCAGTGGAAATCCTCCCGTTTTTACGGGAGATTGAGAACGTAATGCCCGACCCAGCTGTAACGCTAGTGAAAGCTGGGGCATGCCCAAAAAAAATCCCTCTTGAAAATATCAAAAGGGTTTCTGTTGCTCCAGTACCGCTGTTTTCGACTGCGCTCGAACTGACAGCTGTATACTCTATAAATTGAAAATTATTCGATTTCGTCCTCGTCTTTGTCCTCTTTCTCCACCGCGTCCTTATAATCTGGATATAAGAATTTATTGTACGGGAAACGGGTGATGTGAATGTGTCGAACGGCTTCGTACACGCGTTCTCTGAATTCCTCGAAATTTTCTTTGTTGGTAGCCGAAATGAACAACGCATTTAGTTCGCCTACTCGGCTCATCCAAGTCGATTTCCATTCTTCTAGCGTGTAATGTCTTGGCGTTTTTTCGGTCATTAAATCATCTTCATCAATTGTCAAATGCTTGTAAGCATCGATTTTATTAAACACCATAATTACCGGCTTATCATTGGCTTTAATATCCAACAACGTCTGGTTTACGGATGCGATATGATCTTCAAATTCTGGATGTGAAATATCAACAACATGCAATAACAGGTCGGCTTCACGAACCTCATCCAGCGTACTTTTGAAAGAATCAACTAATTGTGTTGGCAATTTCCTGATAAATCCTACCGTATCCGAAAGTAAGAAAGGCAAGTTCTTGATGACTACTTTTCGGACAGTGGTATCCAAAGTTGCAAAAAGTTTGTTCTCTACAAAAACATCACTTTTTCCAACGGCATTCATCAAGGTTGATTTCCCAACATTGGTATATCCTACTAAAGCCACACGAACCATAGCGCCACGATTCCCACGTTGCACACCCATTTGCTTGTCGATAGTTTTTATTTTGTCTTTCAATAAAGCGATTCGGTCACGAACAATACGCCTGTCGGTTTCAATCTCCGTTTCCCCTGGTCCGCGCATTCCAATTCCTCCTTTTTGACGTTCTAGGTGAGTCCACATTCCCGAAAGTCTTGGCAATAAATATTGGCATTGTGCCAGTTCTACTTGCGTTCTGGCATACGAAGTTTCGGCACGTTGCGCAAAAATATCCAGAATAAGGTGCGTTCTATCCAGAATTTTACATTCTGTTATGATTTTAGATATATTTTTTTGTTGGGATGGCGATAATTCATCATCAAATACCAACGTCGAAATCTCGTTCTCTTTTACAAACAGATGAATCTCTTCAATTTTTCCTGTTCCTACAAAAGTCTTAGGATTGGGACGTTCCATTTTTTGTGAAAAACGTTTCACTACTTGGCCTCCTGCGGTAAAAGTCAGAAACTCTAATTCGTCAAGATATTCATTCAGTTTCTCTTCGCTTTGGTTTTGAGTTACAATACCAACAATAGCCGTTTTTTCGAAATTTATTACTTCTTTTTCTAACATGTCTTTGAATAAGCTACAAATTTAATGATTTGTAAGGGACTTTTTGAGTTCTGGGTTTATAAAAAACTAGAAGCCGTGAATAATGATAGTTTATCATGTTAGCTGAAAAGTTTTACGGCAATTTAATCCACATCAAAATGTAGCACAGAGTATAAAAATTTTACCTCAATTTCCACAAATCTCCACAAATTTTCAGAATCATCAACATTTCTAACGATCTGCGTCAATCCGTTAAATCTGCGTGCCATTTTTTTAAATATTCGCCACAGATGAGCACAGATTAAACGGATTCTTTACCATTTAATATATTGGTCAGATTTAAAAGAAAAATTTTACCGCAAATTCCACAAGTTTCCACAAATTTTTAGAATCATCAACATTTCTAACGATCTGCGTCAATCCGTTAAATCTGCGTGCCATTTTTTTAAATATTCGCCACAGATGAGCACAGATTAAACGGATTCTTTACCATTTAATATTGGTCAGATTTAAAAGAAAAATTTTACCGCAAATTCCACAAATTATAAGAATCATCAATATTTCTCACGATCTGCGTCAATCCGTTTAATCCGTTTTATCCGTGTGCCATTTCTTTAAATATTCGCCACAGATGAGCACAGATTAAACGGATTTTCCACCATTTGATGTACCTCGAAATTTAAAAGAAAATTTTACCGCTAATTCCACAGATTAGCATAGAGGATAAGAATCATCAATATTTCTAACAATCAGTGAAAATCCGTTTTATCCGTGTGCCATTTCTTTAAAAAAATTACCGAAATTTCAGCAAATTAATCTTTGGCAATCTGTGAGATCTGTGGCAAAAAAATAGTTGTGAATTGGCGGTAATTTAAAACCTCAAGCTTTTGAATGACCTGTTTTACTAGATTTTTAATTATTTTTACACCAATTAAATTCCATTTGAATGAATCGCTTTTTGAAAATACTTATTGCATTCTTGGTTCCTGCTTTTCTTTTTGCCCAAAATAATTCTGATGCGCTATTGAAGGAATTAGATCAAACGGTAGCTGATTATGCTGTTTATTCGAATAAAAAGGAGCTAGAAATCAACAAACTAAAGAAACAGCTATTCCAAACCACAACCGATCTTCAAAAATATACCATTTACGGAAAATTATATGCGGAGTACAAGTCATATCAGTCCGACTCGGCATTGATGTATGCCCGAAAGAGTTTTCAAATAGCAGAAAAACTGAATGACATCCAAAAGCTAAATGACGCCCAATTAAATTTGGCTTCCATAATGGGAACTTTAGGAATGTACAAGGAAGCAACCGATATTCTTAATCGAATCAACATCAAGACCTCACCCGAACTAAAAGGTTATTATTTCACCGTAAACAGCGTCGTTTATGGCTATATGTCAGATTATGCTGCTTCGCTTCAGGAGAAAAAAAAGTATATTTTATTGACTCAGAAGTACCGTGATTCCTCCTTACAGTATTACAAACCGCAGTCCAGCGCTTACATTATGGCGAAGTCTAGTACACTTCTTGATGATGGGAAACACGATGAAACATTGGTTTTATTACTGAACTATTTCCCGAAGATTAATAATAATAGTCCTGATCGAGCGGTAATTGCCTATATTATTTCGCAGGCGTACCGCCAACAAAAGAACCTCGATCTGGAGCAAAAATGGTTGACTATTTCAGCTATTTCCGATTTACAGTTGGCCAAAAAAGAATATATTTCGTTGCGGTCTCTGGCTTTTTTGCACTATGAAAACGGAGACATTGACCGCGCCGCTACCTATATCAAACGCTCGCTTGAAGATGCCCTTTTTTGTAATGCACGCCTACGAACCTATGAAATATCGAAGATGCTGCCCATCATCAATGGGGCATACCAAAAGCAAAATGAAACCAATCGATTTCAGTTACTTCTGTTTTTAATTAGTGTGAGTATATTGTCCTTATTCTTGTTGGCACTGCTTTTTTTACTTTTTAAACAAATGAAAAAACTATCGAAAGCCAAGCAGGAAATTAGTTTAGCGAACAATGCGCTCTCCGAATTGAATCAAGAACTAAACACCTTTAATGAGAAGTTGAACGATACGAATTATACGTTGACCGAAGCCAACCTTTTAAAGGAAATATATATTGGTCGTTACATGGATCAGTGTTCCCATTACATAGGAAAATTAGATGAATACCGCCGCAAGTTGAATGTAATGGCGACGTCAGGCAAAATGAATGACCTGATTAGTGCCGTAAAATCAAAAGAATTTGTAGAAAATGAGCTTAAGGAATTCTATACCAATTTCGACAAAACATTCTTGCAACTATTCCCTAATTTCATAACAGAATTCAGCGCTTTGTTGATTGACGACGAAGCCATACAATTGAAGGAAAGCGAACTGCTGAATACGGAACTACGAATCTTTGCGCTGATTCGTTTGGGCATCAAAGACAGCGCAAAAATTTCGACTTTTCTTCGGTATTCCGTATCCACGATTTACAATTACCGTTCCCAACTCAAAAACAAAGCAGCTGGTGCAAGAGAAGATTTTGAAGCAAAAGTGATGCGAATAGGAACTAATTTAAAATAGAAAAAATCTACTTTTTATGGAGGTATTTGGAATTAAAACAACTTCAAAGACCACTTTTTTATTATAAATACACTACTTTTTTTAAGTAATGTATTTACGCAATAATCAGATATTCAGTATATTGCATTTAAAAAACAAAAAGTCAATCTACTTTTTTAGAAAGACAAAAATATACAGTCTATAAAGCGGTTACTTTTACCTTTTCGAAATTTGGAAAACTAAGGGTTTTTAAATAAATCGATTTCGTGAAAATCGCATGCTATTACCAAACCTGAACAATTAATTATTTAAATTCTATTTTAAAAAATGAAGCAATTTCTTTTCACAGCCCTTGTTTGGCTCGCGTTTTTTAGCCCTGCACAATCGCAGCAGTTAAAATCACCAAATGGAAAATTTGTAATGGAGTTCTCCTTACAAAACGACGGAAGACCTAGTTACAGTTTAAATTACAAAAATAAAGCAGTTGTAAAACCAAGTACATTAGGTCTTGAATTAAAAGATGACAAAAAATCGTTGTTGAATGATTTCACTGTGGTTGACTCGAAAACAACAACTTTTGATGAAAACTGGAAACCCGTTTGGGGAGAAGTAGCCTCCATTCGAAATCATTATAACGAATTGGCAGTAACCTTAAATCAAAAAGAAACTGAAAGACAAATTGTGATTCGGTTCCGTTTGTTTGATGATGGTCTAGGATTTCGTTATGAATTTCCTTCGCAAAAAAACCTTACTTATTTTGTAATTAAAGAGGAAAGAACCCAGTTTGCTATGACAGGCGATCACACCGCGTTTTGGATTCCGGGGGATTACGATACCCAAGAATACGACTATACGACGTCCAAATTATCAGAGATTAGAGGATTATCAGAGAAAGCTACTACTGCAAATGTTTCTCAAAAATCATTTTCTACAACAGGAGTTCAAACTTCTTTAATGCTAAAAACAGCGGATGGATTATACATCAATTTGCACGAAGCAGCATTAATTGACTATTCCTGTATGCATTTGAACTTAGATGATGCAACCATGGTTTTTGAATCTTGGTTAACGCCAGATGCAAAAGGAGACAAAGGATACATGCAAGCGCCACATCATTCGCCTTGGCGTACGATAATTGTCAGTGATGATGCAAGAGCAATTCTGGCTTCAAAAATGACATTGAATTTAAATGATCCTAGTAAAATTGACGATACTTCCTGGATCAAACCAGTAAAATATGTAGGTGTTTGGTGGGAAATGATTACTGGAAAAAGCTCTTGGGCGTATACGGATGAATTTCCAACGGTACAACTTGGCGTAACTGATTTTTCAAAAGCAAAACCCAATGGAAAACACGGAGCAAACAATGCGAATGTAAAAAAATACATTGATTTTGCAGCCAAACATGGTTTTGATGCCGTTTTAGTCGAAGGTTGGAATGAAGGTTGGGAAGACTGGTTTGGTCACTCCAAAGATTATGTTTTTGATTTTTTAACTCCTTATCCAGATTTTGATGTCAAAGGATTGCATGAGTATGCTAAAGCGAAAGGCGTTAAAATGATGATGCACCATGAAACTTCGGGTTCGGTGCGTAATTACGAACGTCATTTGGATAAAGCGTATCAGTTTATGAAAGACAACGGATACGATGCTGTAAAAAGCGGATATGTTGGTTCTATTATTGAAAACGGCGGAAATCATTACAACCAATTTATGAATAACCATTATCAATATGCGATTGAAAAAGCAGCTGATTATAAAATTATGGTGAATGCTCATGAGGCGGTTCGTCCTACAGGAATTGCCAGAACGTATCCAAATTTAATAGGAAATGAAGCCGCAAGAGGAACAGAATACCAATCTTTTGGTGGGTCAAAACCAAATCACGTAACCGTATTGCCATTTACCCGTTTGGTGGGCGGACCGATGGATTACACGCCGGGAATTTTTGAAATGGATTTGAGTAAAATGAATAAAGACAACAACTCCCATGTAAATAGTACCCTTGCAAATCAACTGGCATTGTATGTAACGATGTACAGTCCACTGCAAATGGCAGCCGATACTCCAGAAAATTATGATCGTTTCCTAGATGCTTTTCAGTTTATAAAAGATGTAGCGATAGATTGGTCTGACAGCAAATACTTAGAAGCGGAACCAGGTCAATACGTTACCGTGGCACGTCAAGCAAAAGGGACGAACAATTGGTTCGTTGGTAATGTAAATGGAGATACTTCTCGTACCTCAACCATCAAATTTGATTTCTTAGAAAAAGGAAAAAAATATGAGGCTACGATTTATGCTGATGCAAAAGAGGCACATTATAAAACCAATCCGCAAGCGTATACAATTCGTAAAATGACGGTAACCAACAAATCAAAACTGGCACAACTCTCAGCGCCAGGTGGTGGATATGCCATAAGCATTGTTGAAATCAAGAAATAATTAATCACAAAAGGCTGTCCATAAAGACAGCCTTTTATCATTTTATAATGACCTCAGATTAATTTACTTTGATCAGTTTGACATCAAAAATAAGTACCGAACCACCAGGAATGGGTCCACTACCATTGCTTCCATAACCCAAATGAGATGGAATTAGCAAGACTCCGTTTCCACCTTCTTTAAAATACGGAATTCCCTCTGTCCATCCTTTTATCACTTGGTTCAAACCAAATGAAATTCCTTCTGCTTTACTTTCGTCAAATACATTTCCATTCGTAAAATATCCTTTGTACGCCACGGTTACATTTGATGAAGCTGTTGGTTGAGTTCCAGTTCCCGCTTCTTTAACCACATAATACAAACCGGAATCGGTTTTTGTAGCGGTCAAATTATTTTTGGCAATGTAATCCACGATTTCTTTTTCGTTTTGAATCGTGTAATCAATAGGTTTAGATGCTTCGTTATCCGATAAACAAGAAACAAATAATAAAGAAACAAGTGCTAATAAAGTAGATTTCATGTTATATTTTTTTAAGAAGGGCAAATATAGTGAATTCAAATCTTGTCTTTTATAAAAATTATTTATCCCCAAAAACCTGGACATCATCTATTTGGAAAGCACCATCCAAAGCCAAATTTTTCCCCGATCCAGTGTACCTAAAAGCGATATTGATCTTGCCTTTATACGAAGATAAATCTATGGCGCCACTTCCTATAAATTGATACCAAGGTGTGGCCTGATTGGGTAAATTAACCACCAATGGAGTCCAAGTTGCAGTTGCAATATTCAATCCATCAAAATTAGTTGAAACATAAACGTCTAACGCATTTAATGGGGAGTCCACGTCTAAATGATGCTGGGCCGTTCTAAAGGTTAATACTTCTTTCGTGTGAACATCCATGTCAATTTTTGGCGAAATCAACCAAGCTACATTCGAAACAACTTTAGTTCCTGTGATGTTAAATTCGGCATAACCATTACCAGAATATACTGTCCCTTTCCAGAAAAGTGTTCCTTTTTGAACCAAATTAGCCCAACCGGGTAAACTCAATTTCGATTTATCTATTGCTGTTTCAAAATCTTCGTAGAAAAAAGGAACTGCTTGCTTTCCAGTCATCACCACATCTTTTTCGGAACGCGGCAATAATTGGTAATCACTTCCGTATTTTGTCAAAATTCCTCTTACTTTTCCGCTTCCATTAGGAACTATTTTAGTCGCAAAATCGGAAAAACTACTGGTTCTAAAATAGACTTGATTCCCTAATTTATCCACTAAACCCCAGTTGGTCGCACCACCTACATTATTAGTTTCCTCAAAATAATGACGCCCAATTGCCAAAGCTGAAAACTGAACATCAGACAACTCAACCAACGTATTCAAATTAGAATCGTTCAACAGTTCCGACAGGGTTAACGACCGAACCAAAGCTTCCTCTTTTATATTCGTACATGATGCGTTCAGCACTTTTTTATACTCATTTTGCGAAACTCGACCCACACCACCTTCATTGTAGGAATTCACAAAAATACTTCCAATACGCATTCCGCCAAACGAAATATCCGTGTATTGGTCTTTCAACTTGATGTATACTTTATTGCCCAATCTATAGTCAATATACAAGTTGGTAGCATCCACAGGAACGCTAAATCCTATGGCGGGTGTTGTGGCTGTTGCCAAAGTCTGAAAGGAAATCGACTTGAAAAAATTTCCCGATTCATCGCTAGAAACTACATACGCCTCAATGATATCATTGTATCTGTATTGCGTTACAATGGCATTTGCAACTGCATGAACTTCGCTCACTGTTTTATTTATAACTAAATCTGGTTGGGTACATAGGAGTTTTGGCGCGGGAATATCATCTGTCACGCAATTACTGAATGTAAAAGGCATCAATAAAAATAAAAAGATGCTGGAAAATGTTGATTTCATATATTTTAATTTAAAGATTGATATATAGATTCACAAAGTACGTTCGACCGTATCCGTAGAAGTATTTGGGTCCAAAAGAAGGCGTACCGCTGGAAACATCTTGGTCTCTTTCCCTGAAATTGGCATTTCGGGCTTGTTCGTATCCGCCCGTTTTATAGGTAACATCGAGCACATTGTTGATGCTGGCAAAAATTCCAACATTCTTTCCATAGATTCGCCACGATTTTCCGCCCACAAGATTGAGCAACATGGTAGGATCAAACAGCTCTTGTTTTAGTAATACTGCGGCTCGTTCCTCAGTGGCTTCTGGAAAATTGAAACCACTTGCGGGATTTTTATAAAATATTTCGGTTCTGGAAATGGGCGAAATATCGATATAACTGTTGGTGAGGTAATTTACATTGGCGCTAATCCACCAATATTTTGGATCTCGATATTCAATTCCCAAAGAATAGGCGCGTTGTGGCATTCCTGCTTGCTTGTAATTTTTGAGGGAGGCCGTTCCAAAATCAAAAACCGGACTCGTGTTTTCTGGAGTTGCTTCGGCATCATTTGTCAACGTCACTTTTGGATTACTGTCATACGTATATTCACCAAAAGCTGCCGAAAAAGTGGTTTTAAATGTTTGTGTCAATTGGTATTCCAAACTGAATTCGGCACCGACATTCTTTTTATTTAATTGCGTTAAGGTTTGGCTCACAAAAGCATCTGTGTTTAAATACCCCGCGCCGTCATCAAAAATTCCTTCGGCATAAAAGAACGAAATTTGAGTCGCGTTTCTAATTAGGGAATAATAGGCCGTTAGTCTGGCTTTCAGTTTTGGGGAACGATAGACATAACTGGCATCCAAACTGCTGATATTCTCACTTTCGAGTCCGTCTACAATAGAATTATTCAATCGGGAATTCGCAAAAGTATTTTTTAAAGAAGGTGCTTTGGTCAAATGTGCCGCATTGAAAGTCACCAACTGTTTTCCAGAAATTTTCAAATTGAATCCGGCTTTGAAGCCAAAGTTTTCAAACATCGCTTTCTCGCTTTTCCCGAAAGAATTGGTTTCGTAAATTCCGTTTTTGTATAAACCTTCCCTTTGATAAGTAGCACTTGAAAAATTTTGTGCCAGATAAAAATCTACTTTATTGTACGTGAATTTGAATTGCGTAAATGCTTCTAAAGTAGTAGCAAAAAAATTATAACTGTATCCATAGGTATCGCCAACAACAACTTGTCGGTCTGGATTATTGAGATCAGACTGCGATTGATTTCCGCTATAAAAAGCATCGATATCTTCAAAATAAGAACCGCCAAGCAAGTCTAAAAGCTGTTGAGAATTATGCGATTTTAGTTTTTTGAATGATGCTCCAGCATTCATAAAAATATTTTCCGAGAGTTGTGTACTCAAATTTGTGGTGGCGACTGCCGTTTGATCTTCTACTTGGTCTTCATATAAAACATATTTACTTTTTGTAGGTTGGTATCCCGTAATGGTTCCATTAGCATCCAAAATTGGATTTTGATTCGCTTGGTATATTGCCATCCAATTAATTTGAGGATTGGCTAAAAATTCCGCTTTGCTTTTTTCCGCATTTTCATAATCCGGAGTGAATGCTCCCGAAAATTCTCCGTTATCCCGCGCATAGAGCGAGCTGTAATAGCTAGGCATTTTTCTGTAGTACGCAGGATCTGGACTATTCGCATTTTGAAAATCGATGTTGCTGTTGGCAATTGTTCCAAATTGATACATCACACTCGAATTCAGATTGGCTTTGTCGCTGATTTTGAAATAATGATTTAGCATAATCGTGGGTTCCTCTATCGTTTTTATGCGGGCATTTCTCTTTTCACCATCTTGAAAACCCCAATATGAATTGTATTTCACATTAGTCAATTGTGTTACTTCGGCGGTGTTTGGTGAATTTTTAGCTCTGGAATTGGGCGTGTACAGTGCGGTTAGATTCAACGAATGTTTCTCGCTTACTTTTTTTTCGAGGCTTATAAAAAAAGAATTTGCATCATAACTGGTCCCTTCAAAATAGCCTTCCTGTGCCCAGCGTTTTCCTGCTGAAACTACAAAAGCCCAACCACGAGAATTCATACCGGAAGCATGGGTTGCCATCGTGCGCCAACTGTAATTGGTATTGGTCCCTGAAAATGTAATTCGGGAACCCGGCCTGTAAATAGAAGCGCGGGTATTGATTTCCTGTGTTCCCAAAATACCGCCGAACGTATAATCCGATGGGGCAGTCCCGAGTGTAAATTCTTGGTTGCGAAGCGCGTCATTCAATCCGCCCCATTCGCCCCATTGTGGTCGTCCATCATAAATTTTATTCATAGCAACGCCATTAATCATCATTGTAGAATGTTCGCTGTCTAATCCGCGAACTCTAAAACGGGCTTGTCCCCAATTGAAGGCGGCGGCTTGCAAGAAAGCATCTCGGGATGATTGCAGGAGTCCGGAAGTACTTTCGGAACTGCTGTTGTTCTCGCCGAAATCACTTTCGATAAGTGTGATGATACTGCTTTGTTGTTCTATTGATTGATCTTCTTCGAGCGCAATCATTCCTAAATCCAGCATTTGTCCTTCGATAATTTCAATGGGATACAAGCCATCTTGGAATCCCTGACTGTGTACTAGCAACAAGATATTTCCTGTGGGAACAGCATCAAAACTAAAATTACCATCTTCTTTTGTGAGTTGCATTACTGTAGAATTTTGAATGCTGACGACGACAAATCCCAATGGGTTTTGGGTCTTTGAATCCACTACTTTTCCAAAAAAACCTGTTTTGTTTTGTGCCGTAATGCATCCCAGTTGAATGATAAAAAAGAAAGCAACGTAAAATTTATTCATAGATGCAACGGATGATGGTTTATATTTCTTTAAAAGTAAAAATTCAATAAGAAGTTCAACCGTTAGAATGAATGGCAACGGTTGAACTAAAAACATTGAAAACGTCATCCGAAATAGGATAACGTTAAATAATTAAAATTGAATTTTGGAAAAAGTGGTATAAACCTTAAATGCGATACTGCTGACTAGGTGGTATTTTACAGGCAGTATTGAATGAAAATAATCTATGAAAGAATTATAATGTTAAATGTATTAAAAAAATACTAACATATTGATTTTCAATGCAACTATTTTTATCGAATCTGTTTTTGGGGAAAGTTCTTAGATAATGGGAACGAATTCAGTAGCCCCGATGGCAGCAAGTATCCCACGCTTTTGGGCGTGGATACTGCGAACAGCGGGACAATTTGTTTTTATGGAAACGAAATATAGTGCTCCCAAAAATTTACAGTTACTCGATTGCTTTGATTCGGGATACCATTAACGCAATTAAAACTCCAAAAATACCGATGAATGCAAACGAAAATCTGAGGCTTGACAGCTCCGCGATGTAACCGATGATGGGCGGACCCATTAAAAAACCTAGAAAACTAACGCTCGAAACTGTGGTTAAAGCTACGCTGGGCGATACATTTGGGGTTTTTCCGGCTACACTATAAACCGTAGGAACGATGGTGGAAACTCCTAAACCAACAAACATAAACGCGATGGTGGCAGGAATGACAAATGGGAAAAATACAGCTGTAAAAAGTCCAGCTGATATCATGATGCCGCTGATTTGCAAGACGTTTTTTCGACCAAATTTACGAATCATACCGTCACCTAAGAAACGTCCGCCGGCCATCATAATCATAAAAGAAGTGTACCCTAGAATGACTAATGGTCCGGGCGCTTTGATGACATCTTTGAAATAAACGCCACTCCAGTCGAACATCACGCCTTCGCTGGCCATGCAACAAAACCCGATTATTCCCAACCAAATCAGCGCACTATCCGGTTTTGAAAATAATTTTTTCTTCTCGGTTTGGATCGTTTCTTTGGCTTTTATTAAAAATTTATAGTTGAACGCCATCATCAAAAATACGATTCCGGCCACAATGAGAAAGTGAGTATAAGGCGAGAGCTCAAAAGCTAACATTGCAAGTCCAACTAATGCACCCATGAATCCTGCAAAACTCCACATCCCGTGAAAAGAGGACATAATGGTTTTTTTGAACAGTACTTCGGTGTAAACGCCTTGTGTGTTTACGGCGATATTAGATAGATTTCCGAAGATTCCAAATACGAATAATCCTAATGACAATTGCCAAGCCGCTGTAGCCAAACCTAAATTGGTCATGCTAAAAACGTATAATAAAAGGGAGAATATCAAGATTCTGTGACTTCCAAAGCGGGTAACTAATTGTCCTGAAAAAGGCATAATTACTAATTGTCCTAATGGTAAAGCGAATAGAATACTTCCTAAATCTCCTTCGCTCAATTGCAATGCCGTTTTAATATCTGGAATGCGGCTGGCCCAGGTGGCAAAACACAAACCCATCCCAAAATAAAACATGGAAACTGCCCAACGGATTCGGTTTAGATAAGAAACCTTTGCGTCCTTGTAGGTTTTCTTGAATTTGGCTTTCGTTTTTGACCTTCCTAAAAAGTTTAAATTTATCAAAGTGATTTATTTTAGCATTTAATGGGTCAAAATTACAAAAAGCAATCATTGGATGTGTCAAAACAACACATTTGAGGAAAAATACAACGTTATTGTTTATAAAAAAAACAAAGTAATCCTATAAAAAATTAATCACCGCGAATTCGCAAATTTCAAAAAAAAAAATAAAATTTGCGAATTTGCGGTTGGTTTTACAAATCAATTACCTTTTTCTGAGCGCTGCTTTGAATTGCAGCTTCAATAATTTGCATCACATGCACGCCATCTTGTGACGATACCGGTTCTATAGCGTCATTTATAATCGAATAATAAACCCCGTCAAAAAAATCATAATGATTACCGCGAATTCGCTAATTTATAAAAAAGTATAGAAAATTTGCGAATTTGCGGTTGGTTTTACAAATCAATTACCTTTTTCTGAGCGCTGCTTTGAATTGCAGCTTCAATAATTTGCATCACATGCACGCCATCTTGTGACGATACCAGTTCTATAGCGTCATTTATAATCGAATGATAAACTCCGTCAAAAAAATCATAATAATTCCCTTGAAGTGTGGGTATAATTTCCTGAACAATTTCTCCATTAATTTCAGTGTGCAACAATCCTCGCTTTTCGATGGATTCTGTTCCCCACGTTTCTAAATTTGGTTTATTTCCTAGTTTTAATTCGTCTTCCTGAACATCACCACGCGGTTTCAGGAACGAACCCTTCTTGCCATGAATAATAAAAGCCGGAATTGCTTCGCGTACAAAAAAACCAGCTTTTAATCGGACGCGGAAATTGGAATAGTACAGTAAAATATCAATGTAATCATCTACCAACGAATGTTCCCTTGTAATCCGAATATCGGCAAAAACGGATTGCGGCAATCCAAACAAACACAGTGCCTGATCAATTAAATGTGGTCCTAAATCCTTCAGAATTCCGGCTCCAGAATTAGCAGTTTCCTTGTGTTGTTTTGGACTCAAAAGTGGATTGTAGCGATCAAAATGGAATTCGGCTTCCACGATATCACCTAATACTTTATCCGAAATAATTTTCTGTACGGTTTTGAAATCACTGTCCCATCTTCTGTTTTGGAACACGGCTAGTTTTACTCCTTTTTCTTTGGCGATAGCCGCTAATTCCTGCGCTTGGGCAACGGTTGTGGTAAATGCTTTTTCGACAATGGCGTGTTTTCCGGCCAAAAGAACTTGTTTTGCATAGTCATAATGGGTCTCGACTGGCGTATTTACAATGACTAAATCTACGTCATCTTCTAATAATTCTTCTATTGACACATAGCTTTTCACCTCTGGAAAATCGTGATGAATCAGCTTTTTATTGCGTTCCCAAGAACCAAGAAGTTCAAATCCAGGGTGAAAGGCGAGGAACGGAGCGTGAAATACTTTACCAGACATTCCGTAGGAGAGTAAAGCTGTTTTTATTTTATCCATGAAGTTCGTGTTATTGTACATTTTATTTTTTGAAACATATAAGTCATATAAGTTTTAACAAAAAGCTTGACTGAACCATAAAGCTAAACCTTAACTTTCTTAATGGTTTAAAAAGCGAAAAGATTTTTTTTGAACCATATAAGGCTTTTAAGTTCATATAAGAAAAGCTCAATGAAATTGAAAAGCCAAACCTTAACTTTCTTAATGCCTTAATGGTTTAATTTTTTTTTGGTATAAACATATAAGTCATTTAAGTTTTAACAAAAAGCTTGACAGAACCATAAAGCCAAATCTTAACTTTCTTAATTCCTTAATGGTTTAAAAAGCGAAAAGATTTTTTTTTTGAACCATATAAGGCTTTTAAGTTCATATAAGAAAAGCTCAATGAAATTGAAAAGCCAAACCTTAACTTTCTTAATGCCTTAATGGTTTAATTTTTTTTTGGGTATAAACATATAAGTCATTTAAGTTTTAACAAAAAGCTTGACAGAACCATAAAGCCAAATCTTAACTTTCTTAATTCCTTAATGGTTTAAAAACCGAAGAGATGTTTTTTCGAACCATATACGGCATTTAAGTTCATATAAGAACTGGATGTTTTTTTCCAGTTCTAAAAGTAAAACTTACATGACTTATATGTTTGAAAATTATAATCTTATTTTTTAGCTCTTTCGTATTGCTTTGGCCATTCGATTTCCGCTTCTAAATCATGGGCAAATGTCAATCCAAGATAAGGATTTCTAAGAGATTCTCTGGCAAATAATACTAAATCTGCTTTTCCAGAGGCAATGATTTCCTCGGCTTGAGCCGCCTCGGTGATTAAACCAACTGCGCCTGTTAGGATTCCGGTTTCTTTTTTTATGCTTTCGGCAAAAGGGACTTGGTAATTTGGTCCTAACGGAATTTGTTGGTGTGAAACCGCTCCACCCGAGGAAACATCGATTAAGTCGACTCCTTTTTCTTTTAGTATTTTCGAAAGCTGTACGGATTCTTCGATATTCCAACCACCTTCTGCCCAGTCTGTAGCCGAAATTCTAACGAATAAAGGCATGTTTTCCGGCCATTCTGACTTAACTGCTGCTACAACATCAAGTGTCAAACGGATTCGGTTTTCAAAACTTCCACCGTATTCGTCGGTTCTAAAATTAGATAGTGGCGACAAAAACTGATGAATCAAATACCCGTGCGCCGCATGAATTTCCATTACCTGAAAACCCGCTTGCACCGCTCTTTTTGTAGCCGATTTAAAATCAGCAACTACTTTTTGAATTCCGTTTTGATCTAAAGCAATAGGAGCGTTTTCAGTGTGATGATACGCCACAGCACTTGGCGCTACGGTATCCCAACCGCCTTGTTCAACGGCTACTTTCCTACCACCATTCCATGGTGATGCTGCACTGGCTTTTCGACCGGCATGCGCCAATTGGATTCCGGGAACCGAGTTTTGACTGACAATAAAACGATTAATTTGCTGCAACTTTTCGATTTGTTCGTCTTTCCAAAGCCCTAAATCTTCTGGTGAAATCCGGCCTTCGGGAGAAACTGAAGTCGCTTCCTGAATGATTAATCCTGCGCCACCACTAGCACGACTGCCTAAATGTACAAGATGCCAATCATTGGCAAAGCCATCAGTAGCTGAATATTGGCACATCGGAGAAATAGCAATTCTATTTTTAAGGGTAATACTTTTTATTTGAAGAGGAGAAAATAATTTTGAAGACATACAATTGATTTTAAAGTGAAGAAAACGAGAAATATTCGTTTCAAAAAAGTAAAGTTAAGAGACTCGTTCGAAAGTAAAAATTGAAATTCGATTAATTAACAAACATTTAAAATCTTCTGGAACAATTATTGTAAAATAAACAAATAGAAAACCTTACTTTTGTGAGTTATAAATTTAAATTAATAAGAGGATTAGATTTCTTCGTTCCTCGCAATGACAAATAAATGGACATAGTTATCAAGCTTTCTCAATTTTTATTGAGCTTATCATTACTTATAATACTTCACGAATTAGGACATTTCATTCCTGCTAAACTGTTTAAAACCAGAGTCGAAAAATTCTACTTATTTTTTGACGTTAAATATTCCCTTATCAAAAAGAAAATTGGCGAAACCGAATACGGAATTGGTTGGTTGCCTCTAGGTGGTTACGTAAAAATATCTGGAATGATTGACGAAAGTATGGACAAGGAACAAATGGCCTTGCCACCTCAACCATGGGAGTTTCGTTCAAAACCGGCTTGGCAACGTTTAATTATCATGTTGGGTGGTGTAACTGTCAATTTTATTTTGGCTTTCATAATTTATATCGGAATGGCTTTTGCTTATGGCGATACCTATATTGCAACTGAAGATTTGAAGGATGGCATCTGGGTGACCAATCCTGCGATCGAGAATGCTGGAATTCAAACTGGTGATAAAATTATTTCTGTAAATGGAAATAAAATCGAACGGTTTGATGACATTTCTAAAAACTTGTACATGGCTTCAGAAGTAACTTTAGAACGAAAAAATGAAATTAAAACTATAAAATTCCCAATAAATATTATCAATCAGATCAGTAATTCTGGTGTCAAACGTACTTTGGTAGAAATGAGAATTCCATTTATAGTTAGTGTAGTAGAAAAAAACTCACTTAATTATCAAAGTTTAAAATCTTCAGATATCATAACTCACTTTAATGGAGTTCCTGTAAAATATGCCGATGAAGCAATAGCTAAGTTTAAAAATTTTAGTGGTAAAACTGTTCCCATAACTCTAAAAAGAGGTGATAAAATTGTTCAAACCACTGTGAAAATCAATGACGAATCCAAATTACAAATAGCTTATGCTACACGATTACCGTATTCAAATATTGAAAAATTGAATCTTTACAAAATAAATCGAGAAGAATATAGTTTTACTGAATCTATTCCTATTGGACTTACTACTGGTGTTGATGGCTTAATTGATTACGGAAATCAACTTAAAAAAATATTTAATCCAAAAACAGAGGCTTATAAAGAAGTCGGTGGCTTTGCTGCAATTTTTAATATTTTTCCTAACACATGGAGTTGGGAGTCATTTTGGTCAATCACTGCTTTATTATCGATTATGCTTGGTGTAATGAACTTATTGCCTATTCCAGCACTTGATGGTGGTCACGTGATGTTTTTATTATATGAAATCATCAGCGGTAAAAAACCAAGCGATAAATTCCTAGAAAATGCGCAAATGGTTGGTTTCGTATTACTTATAACACTGTTACTATTTGCTAACGGAAATGACATTTACAAGGCAATTGTAGGGAAGTAAAAAAAATTAAAAAAAGTTTGATTTTTATTTGCACAAACCAAATGATAGCCTATCTTTGCACCGCTTTACAACTGAAACGAACATCACAATAAAGCAGCAAAAACGTTCATTCATTATTAGAATAAAAATATACAGTTTCCTTCTTAGCTCAGTTGGTTAGAGCATCTGACTGTTAATCAGAGGGTCCTTGGTTCGAGCCCAAGAGAGGGAGCTTTTTAAAACCTGATACGAAAGTATCGGGTTTTTTTGTGGATTATTGTGGCGAGAAGTTTATCCCGAATTTATTTCGGGAAGCCCAAGAGCCGGAGCTTTTTAAAACCTGATACGAAAGTATCGGGTTTTTTTGTGGATTATTGTCGCGAGAAGTTTATCCCGAATTTATTTCGGGAAGCCCGAGAGCCGGAGCTTTTTAAAACCTGATACGGAAGTATCGTGTTTTTTTTGTGGATTATTGTCGCGAGAAGTTTATCCCGAATTTATTTCGGGAAGCCCAAGAGCGGGAGCTTTTTAAAACCTGATACGAAAGTATCGGGTTTTTTTGTGGATTATTGTCGCGAGAAGTTTATCCCGAATTTATTTCGGGAAGCCCAAGAGCCGGAGCTTTTTAAAACCTGATACGAAAGTATCGGTTTTTTTTGTGGATTATTGTGGTGAGAAGTTTATCCCGAATTTATTTCGGGAAGCCCAAGAGCCGGAGCTTTTTAAAACCTGATACGAAAGTATCGGGTTTTTTTGTGGACTATTGTGGCGAGAAGTTTATCCCGAATTTATTTCGGGAAGCCCAAGAGAGGGAGCTTTTTAAAACCTGATACGAAAGTATCGGGTTTTTTTGTGGATTATTGTCGCGAGAAGTTTATCCCGAATTTATTTCGGGAAGCCCAAGAGCCGGAGCTTTTTAAAACCTGATACGAAAGTATCGGGTTTTTTTGTGGACTATTGTGGCGAGAAGTTTATCCCGAAATTATTTCGGGAAGCCCAAGAGCCGGAGCTTTTTTAAAAGACTTTACAGTGATGTAAGGTCTTTTTTGTTTTAAGGCGGTAGTGAAAGCAGGACTTCACGGTGGTTCAGTAGAGAAGAGAAAATTTTTGAGTTCTGCCAACTTGACAACTTATTTTGCAAAAAAAGGTTCCCATAGAGGTTCCCATTTAAAATCTCGAGGTTCCCATTTAAAATTCCGAATTGTTATGCCAATTGTTTAACTCAAAATCAATTGGAAACATGCACCAAGAAAAAACTACAATTCTATTTGTAATCAGTCCGACTAAAATCAATCAAAAGGGATTATGCCCTCTTAATTGTAGAATCACTCTCAACAAAGAACGCAAACAATTTACTACAGGGCTTTTTGTAAACCCAAACTATTGGGAAAATAAACTTCAAAAGGTCAACAGTCGAGATGCTAACTACAAATTTATTAATGCTCAAATTGAGCAAATTCAAATCAAGATAAATAACATTGCTTTGGTACTCCAACTTCAAGATGAAAATTGTACTCTTGATAATATCTACAATAAATACATCGGAGTAGAAATCAAAAAGAAGGAATTTGTACTTTCCTACTACAAACAGTATCTAGCCAGAATCAATAAATTGGTAGGACTAGAGTTAAAAGATAGTATCTAGGGGAATTGGGTAAGTTATTCGAAGAAGTAACTAAAATTTAATTCTTTAGTTTATTTGTATAACATACCCGTTAGTTAGAATTAGTTTTTGATGGTAATTCTTCGTCAGTTCGAATATTTTTCGATAGAAAAATGTATCGAGAACAAGAAAAATTTCATTAAAAACGGTTTTCGATACACGTTAATTCGAGTAGCGGAGCGTATCGAGAATTTTTGTTCCGTTTTACTTCACAAAAAACACTCGAACAGACGCTTTGAATAATTGCATCCAACAGGTTTCTTTAGTTTATTTGTTTAACCTATACTATTTTAAATAAGATTTTTAAAATAGTACTGTTTGATAAGGAAATAGATGCTTTTTTGCTGTCTTTCACGAACTAATTAAATAACCTATTTTGTACTATCAATTTCTTCAGTTTCTTTGATGAAAACAAGAATGTGAAAATGATTTTTCATTAAACACCAAGCGTAAGTTTCTGCCATCGGTTCAATGTATTTCTAGTATCACCTCAAAAAATGTTTACAGTTCTCATTGCCTCTATTATATATAGGATAGTATTTACCGTTCTCAAGAGGAATTGGATTTATATTGTTTAATAACGTATTTCCTTTTAATGCTTCTAGCCTTCAAAAGCCCGGAAGGTTTGTAGATGTACCGAATTTTCTAATTCTTCAAATCCTTAATTACTTTAAAGGCCACATCCACTTGTTCTTCACTCACTAAAATAGTAAACTCGTTTGAAGTCGAAATTACTTCATTGATAATAATTCCTTCCCAAGCAAGACGCTGGAAAATAAAATAGTAAATCCCAGGAACGACAATATTTTCTTTAGGTAATTTTACCGTAATCGAAGCAAGATTATCTAGTTTTTGAATCAATTTTTCAGTGGCAAAATGCTTGTCCACTAAGTGATTGATACTGTTACTAACTACAATATTAGTTTCATTTACACCTCTGGATGAAGTGTAAAAAATATCAGGTAACGTATTGATATCTGTAATTAAATCCGCTTGTTTATTCAAAACGGTGTCGGATGCAGCAAAAGTATAATCCGTCAAGGCAGAACGAACGGTGATTTCCCCGATGTTTTTGATGACTTTATTGATCTTGTGGTTTAATCTGAAATCCAGTTCTTCTGTTAGTCTTTTTAAAGCCATAACAACAGCTCCTTGTTTTACTTCCTTACCAAATTCACTTTCTAATTCGGTCATTATATTTCTGGATAATGAGGTCAAGTTAATGATGCCTAATGATAATGCATTCAGCAAAAAAGGTTTTGTTTTGATGTAGTTTTCAACAATAGAAGAAACAGTTTTCATAATTTAATTTTTTATTGGTTGTTATTGTACGCGTAGTTAGTGTGTAAATAGGACGCAAATATAAATAAAAAACAATTTGTTACAAATATAACATCAATAAAAAACAATTAAAAGTGATAAAACGCATCGATAAGATGCTCAATTACAAAAGATTTCTCTTCTTTATGGATCGCAATAATGTCAAAACGGACTTCAATATCTAAATCTCTTTCGTTGACAAACGCATCAACGGCCTTCACAAGAAGCTGGATTTTTTTTGGTTTTACAAAATCTTGCGGTAAGCCAAATTCTAATGAAGAACGGGTTTTGACTTCAACTATAGCAAGTGTGTTTTCTTTTCGCGCGATAATGTCTATTTCGGCTTTTTGGAAGGTCCAGTTGGTTTGCAAAATAGTATAGCCGTCTTTCCGTAGAAATTCAACTGCCATTTCTTCTCCTAATTTTCCAAGTTCGTTGTGTTCCGCCATAAAAAAGTTTTCAGTCGCAGTATTCAGTTAATAAACCTATGAAATTAATTCCTACAATTCAGAACGATAATTTATAATCAAAAATCCAAAACGATATTCAGTAGTACAAACAATTATCCTGAGTCTATTTCCGTTTAGTCTCTCCCTCCTTCGGAGGGAGCCGGAGGGAGGATTTTTTTACTCAAAAACCAGCGTACTACATTTTTCATTGACATTGATAGTCACATTATTTCCTAAAATCAAAGCTCTGTTGTCTTGAATATGTCCTGCAGGAAAATTGTACAGGATAGGAATATTGTATTTTTTGGTAACATCTTCAATGATTTCAATGGCATTTTTTCCCCACGGAATATCATTATCTTTCATTTTTGTCATGGAACCCACAACAATTCCTTTGATACTTTCTAGACAACCATTTCGTTTTAAATTCATCATCATGCGGTCAATATGATACAAATATTCGTCTAAATCTTCTATAAACAAGATTTTATCAGAGCAATCAATTGCTGATGGAGAACCAAACAAACTATACAGAATAGATAAATTCCCACCCACTAATTCTCCGGTAGCTTTACCCATTTTGTTTTTTGTAAAAGGAGCAACAGTATAGGATATTTTTTCGCCAAATAGAGCTAGTCGCAGTGTTTCGATAGCTTGAGGTGTGGCTCGTGGAGCTGTTATTGGCATAATACCATGAATAGATTTAAAACCCATGGTATTTAAATGATTGTGTAAAACGGTTACATCACTGAAACCAACAATCCATTTCGGATTTTTTTTGAACGCAGTAAAATCCAATAAATCAATCATTCGTACAGTTCCGTATCCACCTTTTACGCACCAGATGGCTTTGATATTTGGATTGTCCAATTGCTGCTGAAAATCGGCGGCACGCTGTTCGTCAGTTCCTGCCAGTTGATTGTTGTCTAAACCTATTGTACTGCCAATGACTACTTCTAAACCCCAACTTTTCAATAAAGCAATAGCAGGTTTTAAGTTGTCATCTGTGTTTTTTCTGGCTGTTGCCAAAATTGCTACGGTATCTCCTTTTTGTAAATTGGGCGGTGTAATCATGTTGTATTGGGCTTGACTGTTGAAAGATTGTAAAACAAAAATAAGCAATAGAAATTGATATAATATAGGTCGGCGAGGTGTAAAAGTAAATCGGTTTTTGATCATGCTTGAATGCTTTTCTGAAAAAATTCTAGAGGGAATGTGTTTAAATGATAAAAACAAAGATAGACAATTAGAAAATAATTCTAAGTTCAGGTTCAAATGACTATTTTTACAATAACCAGATTCAAAGAGGAATCTAATCACCGACTGGAAATAAATAATATTTATGAGAATTACGCATTGGATTCCTATTCTTTTTTTATTTTTTCCAACACCAAAATCTAATGCACAACAGAAAAAATACGTCATTCATACCGTTGCATTTTACAATTTCGAAAACCTTTTTGATACGATAAATGATCCAGATACTTTTGATGAAGAATGGACGCCAACAGGTTTGCAGCGCTGGACATTTGATAAATACGAAAAGAAATTAACCAACTTAGCCCGCGTTTTATCGGAGATAGGTTCTGCTGAAAATACCGATTCACCCACATTTATTGGCGGTTGCGAAATAGAAAACAGAGGCGTTTTAGAAGATTTAGTCAAGCAACCCAAACTAATCGAGAAAGACTACGGAATCATCCATTTTGATTCGCCAGACAAAAGAGGAATCGATGTGGCGTTGTTGTACCAGAAAAAGAAATTCCAGCCCACGAGTTACAATAATATCCCGTTGTACATTTATAAAGAAGGAACTGTTACGCAGGAAAGTTCTAAAGCCAGTTCAGATGAAAAAACAGATGACGAATTGCAAATCAGCACCAAAAATTATCGGGTTTATACACGAGATCAGCTTTTAGTCACGGGATTTCTCGATGGTGAGGAAATCAATATCATCGTCAATCATTGGCCGTCGCGTTCTGGCGGCGAGAAAAAATCTAGTCCGTTCCGCGAAGCAGCCGGCGCTTTAAACCGAAAAATAATTGATTCGCTACAACGTAATAATCCAAATGCAAAAGTGATTACTATGGGTGATCTGAATGATGGACCGTATAATAAAAGTGTCAAATTTGGGCTTGGCGCCAAAGCAAAAAAAGCGGAGGTTCAGCCATTTGGAATTTACAATCCATTCGAAGAAATGGCCAAAAAAGGATTTGGAACCATTGCATTTCGGGATGCATGGGATGTTTTTGACCAAATAATGGTTTCCGAAACCTTACTGCAATCCGACTATTCAAGTTTTAAATATTGGAAAGCGGGAATTTATAACAAGTCATTTTTGATACAAACGAGCGGACAATACAAAGGCTATCCATTAAGGCATTCCACCACCGAAATAGGATTTAGTGATCATTTTCCCGTCTATATTTATTTGATTAAAGAAAAACGAAACTAAAGTGCCAGTGCTTTTAGGAGAATTTAGTAGGTTCTATAATTTAAAATGTTAGTACCTTAGTACCTTATAAACTTTGAACTTCAGAAAAAATGGCAATTGCAAAACCTTTTAACCTTAATAAATGGATTGACGAAAACCGTCATCTGCTCAAACCGCCCGTTGGCAACAAAAATTTATACACAGAATCTGGGGATTATATCGTGATGGTTGTTGCCGGTCCAAACGCTAGGAAAGACTATCATTACAACGAAACCGAAGAGTTGTTTTACCAATTGGAAGGCTCCATAAAAGTAATCATTCAAGATGAGGGTGTGAGAAAAGAAATGGAATTGCATGCTGGCGATATGTACCTTCATCCCGCCAAAACGCCACATTCACCAGTGCGTTCCGAAGGTTCAATAGGACTTGTAATCGAACGGAAAAGAGCCGGAAAAGGATTTACGGACGGATTGCTTTGGTTTTGCGATACTTGTAATAATAAATTACATGAAGTCTATTTTGAACTGCATGATATCGAGAAAGATTTTCTACCTCATTTCGAACATTTCTATAGTTCTGAACACTTGAGAACCTGTGAAAAATGTGGAACTATAATGGAAACGGACCCTAGATTTGTTTCCACAAAATAATTCAAGGTTGAATTTGTATTGGTTTTAGGAGCTATTCCCGCTATCCGTTCTATCTTTTGTGGTCTCGTAAAAAAACGAGACCACAAAAGGATGCCACTTCTATCGGGGCTAAAAAGCATAAAATAAAAGTAGCGATGTTTGTTTTTCACGTTAAATCAATATATTTGTAAAAAAATATAACAATTTTTAATAAAAAAGTTACAATGATAACAATAGCAGATCAATTCGGAATAAAAGATGCCCTTAAGCAATTAGGGATTGAAGCCATAAATGAAGGAACATCAACTGGAGCAGCTAATTTTGCCAACGGAAAAATCATCGAAAGTTATTCACCAGCAGATGGGACTTTAATTGGAAAAGTAAAAACGTCTTCTAAAGAGGATTATGAAAAAGCGATGCAAAAAGCGTCAGAAGCTTTCCTAGAATGGCGCATGGTTCCAGCTCCTAAAAGAGGTGATATCGTACGTCAAATGGGAGATGAATTAAGAAAATTCAAAGAGCCTCTTGGAAAATTGGTTTCGTATGAAATGGGAAAAAGTCTTCAAGAAGGATATGGTGAAGTTCAGGAAATGATTGATATCTGTGATTTTGCAGTGGGTTTATCCCGTCAATTGTATGGATTAACCATGCATTCTGAAAGACCTTTGCACAGAATGTATGAGCAATACCATCCAATAGGAACAGTTGGAATTATTTCGGCTTTTAACTTTCCAGTAGCGGTTTGGAGTTGGAACGCCATGATTGCATGGGTTTGTGGTGATGTTGCGATTTGGAAACCAAGTTCAAAAGTACCTTTATGTGGAATTGCTTGCCAGAATATTATCAAAACAGTTTTAAAAAGAAATAATGTTCCTGAAGGAGTGAGTTGCTTAGTAACAGGAAACGAATCAGGGGACTTAATCAATAACGACAAAAGAATCTCATTGGTTTCTTTTACAGGATCAACAAGAATAGGACGTCACGTTTCAAAAACCGTTGCAGAACGTTTTGGAAACACCATCCTTGAACTAGGAGGCAACAATGCGATCATCGTTTCGGAACATGCGGATATCAGTATGGTATTGGTTGGAGCTGTTTTTGGAGCAGTTGGAACAGCGGGACAACGGTGTACATCAACCAGACGTTTAATCATTCACGAAAGTGTCTATGACAAAACCATCAGCGTGTTGAAAAATGCGTATGGTCAACTGCAAATTGGAAATCCATTGGACGAAAACAACCATGTTGGACCGCTTATCGATAAAGGAGCTGTTCAGGATTATTTGAATGCGATTGAAAGTGCTAAAAAAGAAGGCGGAAAAATAATCGTTGAAGGTGGTTTGATGGAAGGTGCTGGATATGAAAGCGGTTGTTATGTAAAGCCTTGTATCATTGAAGCTGAGAATCACTTAGAGATTGTTCAAACAGAAACTTTTGCCCCAATTTTATATGTAATGAAATACAATACAATTGAAGAAGCGATTGCATTGCAAAACGGAGTTCCACAAGGACTTTCTTCTTCTATTTTTACAAACAGCATGAGAGAAATGGAATTGTTCCTTTCTCAATCGGGTTCTGATTGTGGAATTGCCAATGTAAATATTGGAACTTCTGGAGCAGAAATTGGTGGCGCTTTTGGCGGTGAAAAAGAAACGGGTGGTGGACGTGAATCTGGTTCAGATGCTTGGAAAGCCTATATGAGAAGACAAACCAATACGATCAATTATGGAACCCAATTGCCATTGGCACAAGGAATCAAATTTGATTTGTAGAACTAAAATATAATAAACTAAAAAAGGCAATTTGAAATATTCAAATTGCCTTTTTTTAGTTCAAATTACTTCAAAAATTGTTGTGAAAAGTATTTTACAAATTAAACGAAGCACCAATGTTAAACGTGAATTGGTTGTTTAATTTATCAAAACCTATTGGATTTGTTTTGTAACTGGCAATTGGAATTCCTGCTTCAGTGAAAAATCCAAAACCTTCCGTAAAGAAATATCGGAATCCTAAATGCGCACCAAAATTACGCAATCCTAAATCCAATCCCGGGTATAAATCCATTTTTGGATCTAATTTAAAAACATTTCCCAAGTTGGCATTAAACCGTCCTTTTATGTCCACTCTATCACCAAAATCAGGTTTGTTTCCCAAATCATCGTTGGAGACAGATAATAAGTACGAAGAGGCAAATCCAAATGACATATTTTCTCCCAAACCAAAATCAGAAGAAACACGGATTCCAGATCCTCCGTTTTGAAAGTTTGCTCCTATGTCAAATTTCACATCGCCTTTTCCTTTGAATGCTTGTGCATTGATTAAACCGACTGATAATAATACGAGTAATGTAGTAATCTTTTTCATGCTTTAATTTTTTAAACGGCAGCAAAAGTAGTTCAATAAATCTAATTTCTTCCTCTCTCGTCAAAATACAATTGATCTAAGGGTTCACTTTGCCAAAATTCCTTGGTGTCAACATCCATAATAGTTAAGGGACCTTTGAAAGCGGCTCCAGTATCCACATTCCAAACATTTGCTTTTTGTATAGGCGTTGTTTCTCCTATTCGAGTAACGGGTGTGTGACCAATATAGATTTCGTCATACAAGGTAAAACGCTTTGGATAAAACGGGTGATTGGTTTTCATCGTTGTATCTAATGCCAAAGCCGTTTCCCATAAAGTTCTGTCCCAATAGAAAAGACCTGGAAAATATTCGAAATCAACCCCATTCATATTGGTAAAACCAGCATGAACAAACAAACGACGTTGATCATCCAGATAAAAATTATCTAAAGATTTTAGGAAATTGATATGCTGCTGCTTGGTTTCTATAGTTACGGACTCGTAAGCAAGTACAGTCGCTTCCCCGCCATGTTTGTACCACAATAAGTTGTCTTTACTTTCATCAAGCCATTCGAGTAAGAGATCATCGTGATTCCCACGGATACAAATACAGTTCTGCTTGGATTTTAAATCAATTATAAAGTCAAGTACCTGAGGGGATTGACTCCATCCGTCAACATAATCTCCTAGAAAAACCAGGGTGTCGCTTTTAGTAACTTTGGCTCTTTCCATAATTTGGTGCAATGCTCGCAAACCACCGTGGATATCGCCTATAACAAGTGTTCTCATGTACAAATTATTCTTTTTATTAATGCAAAAATAGCAGAAAATAAGGACTATTTTTCAATTTATAAAATTAAGTAAAAGAGCGATCAACCAAGCTTTTTTAGTTTATTTTTTTTAAAAAAAATAAAGAATTCTTGTTTTAACGTGAATTTGAAATATCACTGTTTTAGGTGATTGTTTTATTTAATTTTTCGGATTAATTTTACAAAAAATTAAACTGTTTTCAAATGAGTGCACTTGTTACGTTAGCGTTGCTGTTGGCTAAGATGATTTGTCAGGTTTTAAAAGAGATATTGGCTTTTATTTAGGAGTTATGAAAATTAAAATAGTCTATTGTTGCCGATTTTTAATTTGCATCCTGTATCTATTTTTTTCAATTGAAGTCGGATAATAATTTGACCGAATTATTAGAAAATGATATTGGTTCGAATCCAATAAAAAAAAATTTCAGAATCACTGCACGTCATATTTCATTTTTCTCAAAATTCGCAACGCTTCTTTAAAAGATAGATACACTTGGTTGAATGGCTTTAATAACGCTTTGGCATCAATCAATCTTTGTTTTGCCTCATCAAAACCGTTGAGGTAACAAATCATAAAAGTGGAAGGTAAATTCTCTAAATCTTTATGTTCCCGCTCGGATAATGAAACTCCTCTTTCTAGCTTTTTTAACAAAGCTACATTAGCATTGTAAATATGAAATAACATTTTTTTGTTGAATTCTGGCGGTTGAAAAAGCATTTCACGCTCTATTTTATAATAGCCATTATCATGAAAATGAATCGTTTGTTTTTCTAAAGGATAGTAGCTCGTTTTGTCATTCAAACCTAAGGGTACGTATTCAATTATAGTAAAAGTGTCTTCGTCAAAAGTAATTTCGACCACATCCTGCGCCGAGTAAAATAGCTTGATTTGTTCGTTTATTAACTCAATATCTACACGCGATAAATAGGTTTTGTCACGGGATTTTTTGGCAATTCCTGCCCAGCAAATCACAAATAATTCTTTGAATACTTTATACTTTGGCGCCATATCCTTGTGCCGAAAATTCAAGAAATCAATCACGCCATCGAGTGTGTATTCGATGCTGTTTCGGGAATTGTTTTCGATGCCAATTACAGTCTCCGTATTCTGGTAATTTTTTTCTATTTCGCCTTCCATTGGCATTGTATTGCTGCCGCGTCGGATAAAAACACTGTTGGCTGGAATCGTGTGAATCCCTTTTTTAAAATGGGACGTTTTACTTTTTGGCTTGACCGTAACTAATCCTATAACTTTATCTTTTGGTAAATTTGGGAATGGGACATTTTCGTATTGAATTTTTGGGGGATTTTCTAGATAGGCATTTACTAAATTCTGAATCCTACTGTCGTCAAAAAAGTCATCACCCACAATAGTATTGTCTTGATCCTCAACACCCACTACGATATAGGAATTGTTAGAAGGATTTGAATTAGAGAGCGCGCAAATGTGTTTTAAAAATTTGGCTTTGCCTTCCCGAGTGTGCAAATTCAACTGTCGCTTTTTATCATAAAAACTGCTCTCATCATTGTGAGCAAGGAGGTTCTTGATAAGAATGCGTTTGTTGATCATTGTTATTTATTTTTTTATTGTCATTCAGGAAGTAATCCTATTTCGATTCTTTTTTAAAATAATTTACCGCAGATTCGCAGATTTAAAATTAATTAAAAATCTGCGAATTTGCGGTAAATTATTTATCCATTAAAATTCCTTATTATTTTCATTTTAAAAACAAATTGTAATTCGCAATTTTCAAAAATTTATAAATAATTAATAGAAATAAATAATAATTTAATCTCTTTTTAAAATTGTCGCAGCGGCTTGTGCAGTTGGCAACACCATCAAATCGGCAATATTGACGTGATAGGGTCTGGAAACTACAAAGTGAATAATGTCAGCGATGTCCTCTGGGTGCAATGGCTCAAAACCTTTGTAGACATTGGCCGCTTTGTCTGTGTCTCCTTTGAAACGCACTTCGCTAAACTCTGTTTCTACGGCTCCAGGGTGAATGGCACCCACGCGAATTCCATATGGATTCAAGTCCATTCGCATCGCTTGGTTCAAAGCATCAACAGCGTGTTTAGAGGCGCAATACACATTTCCGTTTGGATATACTTCTTTTCCGGCGATGGAGCCAATGTTGATAATATGTCCCGATTTTCGTTCGATCATTTGCGGAATTACAGCTTTCGAAACATATAAAAGCCCTTTTACATTGATGTCAATCATGGCATCCCAATCGTCTAAATCCCCGTTTTGAATTGGGTCTAAACCATGTGCGTTTCCGGCATTGTTAACCAAAACATCAATTGTGGAAAAGGCCTCTGGTAAAGAATTGATGCTTTCAAAAACCGCTTTTTTATCGCGTACATCAAAGGATAAGGTGTGTACTTCAGTGAATGCTGAAAGTTCATTTTTTAGTTCCAGCAAGCGATCGTCACGGCGTCCGCAAAGGATAATTTTATAGTTATTTTTAGCTAATATTTGTGCTGTTGCTTTACCAATTCCGCTGGTGGCTCCAGTCACTAAGGCTGTTTTAGTCATGAGTTTTTCTGTTTTTTCTAAATTTATTATATTGGATATTAATATTTAGGCTACATCACTGCCCATGCTCGCGGACCAAATGGCAAACCAATCTTCTTGGTCTAATTCTAATTCGACGGCTTTCATCAAGGATTGAATTCGGGCCACATTTACCGTTCCTGCAATAGGAATAACTTGCGCCGGATGTTTTAAAATCCAAGAAAGCAAAATGGTATCAGAACCAAAATGGTATTTTGAAACTAAGGTCGCCAGTAATTTTTTCAAGCGTCTGGTTTGTGGAATATCTTCTCTAAAAACGGATCCTAGCGGATTCCATGACATTGGACGAATGGTATTGGCTTGCATGTAATCAAAACTTCCGTCCACCATTGGTTCAAAATTCGTTGCCGAAAACTGCACCTGATTGTACAAAACTTCTGTTTTTTGACGAATCAATTCTGTTTGTGAAGACGTGAAATTAGAAAGCCCAAAATCGATGATTTTTCCGTCTGATTTTAATTTTAAAACGGCCTCTGCAATTTCATCTGCTTGCATTAAAGGACTTGGTCTGTGGAGTAACAGCACATCCAGATAATCCGTCTGTAAATTTTTTAACGAGTTCTCGACAGACCAGACAATATAATCTTTGGAATACTCATAATGTTTTATGCCGTTTTTGCGGTTTTCGGTAACCATTTGGATGCCACATTTCGAAATTAATTGCACCTTTTCCCTTGCAATTTTGCTGGAAGCGAGTGCTTTTCCAAAATCAGTTTCAGTGGTGTAATCTCCATATATATCGGCATGATCAAAGGTGCTGATTTTGTTTTCTAAACACACATTAATCATGTTTTCCATTTCTTTGGTGTTGAGATTTTTATCCCAAATTCCCCAATTCATTACACCCGCTACAATGGGCGATAATTTTGTTTTGCTCATGGTTTTTATTTTTTATTGAAATGCGTAAATCTTGTAATTCAAAGTATATTTTTCAAAGTTCTTAAAAATATAAAAATTGTATCACAATTAGTCCTTAAAATTAGGGCTTTTGTCGAAGTTTTAACCATTTATTAACATCTTACTTCTAAAAAAAAATTCAATTTGCACCTTCAAAACGAAGGCATTAAATTCAAGGTTTTAAAAATAATAAAATGGAAGAAAATACGGCGACTTTAGACATCAGAGCAATTAATGAAAAAATTGAAAGAGAGAGTGCATTTATAGACCTTCTCACGATGGAAATGAACAAGGTTATTGTGGGTCAAAAGCACATGGTCGAGCGTTTATTAATTGGGCTTTTGGGTCAGGGACATATTTTATTAGAAGGTGTGCCCGGATTAGCAAAAACTTTAGCGATAAATACTCTTTCGCAGGCCATTCAGGGATCTTTCAGTAGAATTCAATTTACGCCGGATTTATTGCCAGCCGATGTAGTGGGAACAATGATTTACAACATTAAGTCAAATGAATTTTCGATAAAAAAAGGACCAATTTTCGCTAATTTCGTCCTTGCCGATGAGATTAACCGTGCGCCAGCTAAAGTGCAATCGGCATTATTGGAAGCCATGCAGGAAAAGCAAGTAACTATTGGGGATACTACTTTCAAGTTAGATAGACCATTCTTGGTTTTGGCGACGCAAAATCCAATTGAGCAAGAAGGAACGTATCAATTACCTGAAGCGCAAGTCGATCGTTTCATGTTGAAAACGGTTATCGATTATCCAAAAATGGAAGACGAACGTTTAGTGATTCGTCAAAACCTAAAAGGAAGTTACGAAAAAGTAAATGCTGTTGTTTCAGTGGAACAAATTTTGCGTGCTCAAGAAGCAGTCCGTGAGGTATATATGGATGAAAAAATAGAAAAATACATCCTTGATATCATTTTTGCCACGCGTTATCCAGAGAAATATAAATTGGCTGATTTGAAACCATTAATCAGTTTTGGAGCGTCACCACGTGGAAGTATCAATTTGGCGACTGCCGCAAAATGTTACGCTTTTATCAAACGTCGTGGTTATGTAATTCCAGAGGATGTTCGTGCTGTAGTGCATGATGTATTGCGTCACAGAATTGGAGTTACCTATGAAGCGGAAGCCGAAAATATAACTTCAGTAGACATCATCAACAAAATCGTAAACGAAGTAGAAGTACCCTAAAAGTGAATAGTAATAAGTGAATAGTAATTAGCCTTGGTTGGTTACTATTCACTATTCACTAATTACTAATTACTAAAGAAATGGATACAAAAGACCTCTTAAAAAAAGTACGAAAAATAGAAATTAAAACCCGAAGATTGAGCGATCACATCTTTTCGGGAGAGTATCATACGTCTTTCAAAGGGCGTGGAATGACGTTCAGTGAAGTGCGTCAATACCAGTACGGCGATGATATTCGTGCGATTGATTGGAATGTAACTGCACGATACAATGAAGCGCACGTAAAAGTTTTTGAGGAAGAGCGTGAATTGACCATGATGTTAATGGTTGATATTTCAGGTTCAGAAAGTTTTGGTTCGAAGAATCAATTCAAGAAAGATATTGTAACGGAGATTGCTGCAACAATGGCTTTTTCAGCAACTCAAAACAATGATAAAATTGGTTTGATTTTGTTTTCAGATGAAATCGAATTATACATTCCGCCAAAAAAAGGAAGATCTCACGTGTTGCGTATCATTCGGGAATTGATAGAATTTCAGCCTAAAAGCCGAAAAACAGATATTGGGCAAGCTTTGAAATTTTTATCGGGAACCCAAAAAAAGAAAGCAATTGTGTTTGTAATTTCTGATTTCATGTCGGAAGATTACGAGCATACATTAAAAATTGCTGCAAAAAAACACGACATAACGGGGATTCGCGTGTACGACATTCGAGAAGAAAAAATGCCGGATTTAGGTATGGTTTCTATGCTTGACGCTGAAACCGGAGCAATCGAATTGATAAATACAGGTTCGAAAGCAGTGCGAATGAATTATGAAAAACAGTACCACGATAAAGTAAACTATTTCAAAGAAACATTCAGTAAATCAGGCTCGGGAGTAGTAAACACTAGAGTTGACGAAAGTTATGTGACGAAATTATTAAGTTACTTTAAATCGAGATAATGATTTCAGATTTTTGATTAACGATTTTTGATTTCAGATTTTGTAAAAGTGGAAAATGGATTTTAAATTGGTAAAATAAAAATATAAACTTAATAAGTGAACAAGCAAGAATTAGAAAATAGATTGATAGATTTTGCAGCAACAATAATAATCGTTGCAAGCAAATTTGAAAAAAACTATGCTGGAAATCATCTTGCTGGGCAAATAATTAGATCTGGAACTTCTCCTGCTTTAAATTATGGAGAGGCACAAAGTGCAGAAAGCAGTAAAGATTTTATTCATAAAATGGGCATTTGTTTAAAAGAGTTAAGAGAAAGCTTTGTTTGTTTAAAAATTATTGAAAAATCAAGTTTAACGTCCGATTTAACAAATCTAACTATTGCAAAAACTGAGGCTAATGAGCTAATTTCTATTTTCGTATCAAGTATTAAAACAGCTAAAACAAATCTGAAATAAATTTAGATTTTTGATGAAAAACGAATCGAAGTTTCTGGGTCAAATCTGAAATCAAAAATCGTTAATCCTCAATCAAAAATCAAAAAGGGTTCAATAATAAAAGATGAAAAAACAATTATACCTACTACTATTGCTGCTTTCGACTGCAGTTTTTGCACAACAAAAGCAAGTAGTCACAAGTATTGACACGACTAAAAATAAAATTGGCGCCGAATTTAAACTGTCTATAAAAACTACTGTTGATACTTCGGCTAAAGTGATTTTCCCTAGACTAAAAAACTTGGGGGCTTTAGAGGTAATTCAGTCCTATCCTATTGATACTGTCAAAATGGACGGGCGTTACGAATTAATCAAAAAATACGGTTTAACCCAATTTGATTCAGGTAGATACGTGGTTCCCAGTATCAAGATTTTCATCAACAGCAAACCGTTTCTTACGGATTCACTTTTGGTTGAAGTGGCGAATGTTCAAGTAGATACTTTGAAACAAAAAATGTTCGACATCAAGGATATTGCGCCAGCGGATAACCCAATTGGAAACTGGTGGAAATACCTATTGATCATTGCGTTGATCATAGGTATTGGAGCCTTTATTTATTGGTTTATTAAAAAACGCCAGGAAAAGAAACTACAGGAAGAAATTTATAAAACGCCAATCGAGAAAGCGACTACTTTGCTGGATACTTTGGAGAAAAAGGAACTTTGGCAAAAAGGAGAAGTCAAAGCGTATTATAGCGAATTGACTGATATCGCCAGAAACTATATTGAAGAAGCGATAGAAATTCCGGCAATGGAAAGTACAACTTCGGAGCTGATTCAAGGACTTAGAGCAGCTTCTGTCAAAAAGAAAATGACGCTTTCTCAGGAAATTATCGAAAATTTGGAACGTGTTTTAAAACAAGCCGATTTAGTGAAATTTGCGAAATCAAAACCATTGGATTTTGAAATTACCGAAGACCGCAATAAAATTCAAAAAGTAATTTTGACCTTAGATAATTCAATTCCTGTGGAAATTCCTGTGGAGGAAGACATGTTGTTGAATGAGGCGCAAAGACAAAAACAAATCCAAATTCAGTTGCGCAAACAAAGGAACAAACGCATCGTGACTGCGGTGGCTTCGGTTGTTTTTTTATTGGCAGCGACCACCACTTTTTTCATTGTTACCAAAGGGTTTGACTATGTAAAAGACAATATTATTGGTCATCCTACAAAAGAATTATTGGAAGGTGAATGGGTAAAAAGCGAGTACGGAAATCCAGGAATTATCATAGAAACACCAAAAGTGCTTAAGAGAGTAGATTTGACAAAAACGCTCCCTAAAAACGGAATGGCTTTGATTAAAGAAATGCAATCCTTTGCGTATGGAAGTGTTTTAGACCGTTTTTATGTGATGGTTTCTACGTTAAAATTCAAAGCGGAAACACAAATTGATTTGGCAAAATCTATGGATGGCGCGTTGCAATCACTGGAAGCGCAAGGAGCTCAAAACATGATTGTAAAACAAGAAGATTTTGAAACTAATGAAGGAGTCAAAGGATTGAAAGCCTACGGGACTTTTTCTCAAGTTGATGGTGAAAATAAGACCACTGCAAAAATGTATTATGAAGCGATATTGTTCAGTCAAGAAGGCGGATTGCAACAAATTTTACTTTTTCATGAAGAAGGAGACAAGTATGGTAACGAAATTTCAGAACGCGTTTTGAATGCTGTCGAATTAAAACAAGCAAGTAAATAATGGAGAAAATAACTTTTTTAAACCCAGAATTTTTTTGGTTGTTTCTGCTGATTCCAGTTGTAATTGTCTGGTTCATGCGAAAAAAGAACCATCAATCAGCCACGTTAAAGATAAGCTCGTTAGAAGGATTTAAAGGAACAGGATCGTATTTGACTAAGTTAAAACCAATGTTGAATGTGCTTCGGGTTTTGGCTTTATGCTCTCTGATAATTGCAATGGCAAGACCAAGAACGGTAGATATTAGTAATAAAACAAAAACTACGAAAGGTATTGATATTGTTATGGCAATTGACGTTTCCGGAAGTATGCTGGCCAAAGATTTGAAACCGAACAGAATGGAAGCGCTGAAACGAGTGGCCGCTGATTTTGTTGAAGAACGACCAAATGACAGGATTGGACTTGTGGTTTATGCCTCTGAAGCATACACAAAAACCCCGGTAACCAGCGATAAAGCAGTTATTCTGGATGCGATTAACAGTATTAAATATGATAATGTTTTGCAGGATGGAACCGGAATAGGAATGGGATTAGCGACAGCTGTGAATAGATTGAAAGACAGTCAGGCCAAGAGCAAGGTGATTATTCTTTTGACTGATGGAGTGAATAATGCCGGATTTATTGAGCCAGAAACAGCATCGGATATTGCCAAACAATACGGAATCAAAGTGTATACTGTTGGTATTGGAACCAATGGAATGGCCATGTTTCCTTATGCTATTGCGCCAAACGGAAAGTTTTTGTTCCAAATGATGAAAGTGGAAATTGACGAGCAGCTGATGAAAAATATCGCCAGAAAAACAGATGGGAAATATTTTAGAGCAACAAGCAACAGCAAATTAGCGGAGATTTATGCTTCCATCAATAAACTGGAAACGACTGAAATTGAAGAATTAAAATTCTATGATTATGATGAAAAATTCAGACCATTTATTTGGTTTGCCGGGTTTTTATTGTTGCTGGAAATAGGATTAAGGAATACAGTTTTTAAAAGCTTTATATAAAATCCCCACCCCAGCCCTCCCCGAAGGGAAGGGAGTTGAAACTGGAATTAGAATGACCAAGTTTAGAATTTTGATTTAGAGTAAAAATCTAAGATCAAAGTTCATAAATCTAAAATTAAAAATGGAATTAGACGAAAAAAAATATTTATACCTTCTCTTTATACTGCCACTTTTGGTGCTTCTTTTTCTGTATAATTTATATTGGAAAAGAAAAAAACAACGCGAGTTTGGGGATTTAGAAATGGTTAAAAAACTGAGTCCTGAAAGTTCAGTTTTTAAACCCGTTTTGAAAGTATCAGTACTGATTTTGGCTTTGCTTGGACTGATTCTTGGTTTGGTAAATCCGAAGATTGGTACCAAAATGGAAACCGTAAAACGAGAAGGAATTGACATCGTTTTTGCAATGGATGTCTCCAAAAGTATGTTGGCCGAAGATGTAGCGCCAAATCGATTGGATAAAAGCAAGCAGATTGTTTCCCAAATCATTAATCAGTTAGGAAGTGATCGTATAGGAATTGTGGCGTATGCAGGAAGCGCTTTTCCAGTATTGCCTATCACCACAGATTATGGAGTGGCCAAAATGTTTTTGCAAAGCATGAACACGGGTATGGTTTCCTCTCAGGGAACGTCGCTAGATGAAGCTATAAAATTATCGTCCACCTATTTTGATGATAAAAGTAAAACCAGTAAATTATTGATTCTGATTTCGGATGGTGAAGATCATTCGGAAGGAGCCGAAAGCGCTGCCGAAGAAGCCAATAAACTGGGAATGAAAATTATCACCATAGGAATTGGAACTGAAAAAGGAGGGACAATTCCCTTAAAAAGGAACGGAGTTGTAGAGAGTTTTCAAAAAGACAATAACAATGAAGTGGTAATAACTAAATTGAATAAAGCCAGTTTAGAAGTGATTGCAAAAACGACTAAAGGGGGATATATAAGCGGGAATAATACCAAAGAAGTGATGGAATACATCAAGAATGCTTTGGATAACATTCAAAAAACAGAATTTGAAGCGACGGAAATGGCTGATTTTCAATCCCAATTTCAATGGTTCTTAGGGTTTGCTTTTTTACTCTTGTTTGTGGATGTTTTTCTGTTGGAAAGAAAAACGAGTTGGGTTAAAAAATTAGATTTATTTAACGAGAATAAATAATTATTTCTAAAAGGCTTCGAAACTTTTTGGATTTATAGATACAATAAATGAAAAGATTTAAAATTATTATAATTGCCTTTTTAATCGTTGCTTTCTCTGGGACAGCTGGATTGTATGCGCAACAAAAAGACCGAATTTTACCCAAAGCAAATAAAGATTATGCGGACAATAAATTTGTAGAAGCCGAAGCCAATTACCGAATTTCGGATTCAAAATTCCCTAATAAAGCCGCTGCTCCTTTTAATCTTGGAAATAGTATTTACAAGCAAAAACAATCTTCGGAAGCTAAGTTTGCGTATGCCAAGGCTTTGAAAAATTCAAAAACAAGACCTCAGAAACACCGTGCTTTTCATAATTTAGGTAATGTGTTCATGAATGAAAAAGATTATGCACAAGCAGTAGAAGCGTATAAAAATGCTTTGCGTAATGATCCGACGGATGAAGAGACGCGTTATAATTATGCTTTGGCCAAAAAAATGCTGAAAGATAATCCTCCAAAAGACGACAAGAAAAAAGACGAGAAAAAAGATCAAGAAAAGAAGGAAGATAAAAAAGACAGCGAAAAAGATAAAAAGGACGAAAAAGATAAAAAAGACGACAAAGGCGATCAGGACAAACAAAATAAAGATCCGAAACCCAATGACAAGGGAGAACCAAAACCAGCGCCAGGAGGAATTTCTAAGGAACGTCTAGAAAATCTTTTAAATGCCGTAAATAAAGAGGAGAAGAAAGTTCAGGATAAAGTGAATGCCCAAAAAGTACAAGGAAAACCAGTTAAAACCGAGAAGGATTGGTAATTCAATTAGACAGTTTGAAAATGAAAAATTATATAGTGGCAATTGTTTTATTGGTGTGCAGCACACTCGGTGCTCAGGTTCAGTTTGAGGCCAGAGTGAGTAAAAGTATGCTGGGCTTGAATGAAAGATTGCGTATTGATTTTATGATGAATGTAGATGGTGATAATTTTGTGCAGCCCTCTTTTGATGGTTTCCGAATTGTTGCTGGACCCAGTCAGCAGGTAAGTCAATCGTGGGTAAACGGAAGAAGTTCCTTTGAAAAAGCCTATTCTTATATTCTTTTGCCAAATAAAAAAGGTACATTAGTGATCAAGTCGGCAGCTATAGAATACAATGGTCAAATTTACAAAACGGCGCCTGTAAAAATCAATGTTACTGACGCACAAGAACAGCCACGAGACCCTAACGATACGCAAATAACTGCCGATGAAAACCTGTATCTAGTTGCTGATGTCTCTAAAGCTAATCCTTATGTCAACGAACCAACAACAGTAGTCTATAAATTGTATTTTGCGAACATTGGAATCTCAAATTTTAGAGAATTAAGTAAACCAAAATACAATGATTTTTGGAGTCAAAATATAGAAATAAAACAACTTGTAGCAGAGGAAGGGCTGTTTAAAGGCCAGAATTACAGGTATATAGTACTAAAGAAGGTAGTGCTGTATCCACAAAAATCGGGAAGACTTAAAATAGAACCGTTATCCTTAGAAATTGATGTGCAATTGCCAACGAATCGCAGGGATATGTTTGGTAGAATGGTGCTTACTGAAACCAGCAAAAGAGTTTCAGCAGGAGGAAAGACTATAAATGTTAAACCTCTGCCAGAAGCAGGAAAACCAGAAAATTTTAATGGTGCAGTTGGAAACTTTGACTTTAAAGTTACACCATCAAAGACTAATTTGAAACACGGTGAAAGTCTAGATTTGGTTGTAAGTGTAACCGGAAAAGGGAATTTAAAATTGTTCACTTTGCCAAAACCTGTAGTGCCAAATGCACTGGAAATGTATGATGCTGTTCACAGCGAAGATATCAGTACACCACTTTCTGGAATGGCTGGAAAATCGTCGGATAGTTACACTATAATTCCACAATACAGAGGCAATTATCCGGTTAAACCAATGCAGTTTTCTTATTTTGACCTGAGTTCTAGAACCTACAAAACAATAAAATCTCCGGAGGTGATGATCAATGTTTTAGATGGACCTACACCGGCTGATTCCACTACAACAGATGGAAATAAAAATAAAATTGTTGTAGAGGAATTTAAAACCATCAAATCAAAAACTAATCTTGTTATCATAGACAAAGAGGGTTTCTTTGGATCAAATTTCTTTATTGGATTGTTATTGCTTCCTTTTTTATTGGTTCCAATAATTGTTTTATTCAAAAAGAAGAAAGAGGCCATGGATGGGGATGTCTCTGGAAACAGAATCCGAATGAATAACAAATTGGCCAAGAAATATTTATCAGAAGCGAAGAAACAAATCAAAAACAAAGAACTGTTTTACATTGCGCTGGAAAAAGCGATGCATAATTTCCTGAAAGCGAAATTACACATTGAAACTTCAGAAATGAGCAAGGATAATATTCAGGAATTATTGTTATCTCGAAATGCAAAACCAGAAGCAGTAAATGATTTTATTGCGCTTACTGAAAATTGTGAAGTGGCACGTTATGCGCCTTCGTCAAGTGTTACAATACAGCAGGATTTTGATAAAGCGGTATTTATAATCTCGGAATTAGAAAAACAGATTGCTTAATAAAAGTATTAAAATTAATTTTTGAGTAAATAGACTTTGCGACTTCGTGGCAAAAAAACATAATAATGAAAAATATACTATACCTACTTTTACTTTCAACCCAGATTTTCTTTGCCCAAAATGGCTTCGAAAAAGGGAATGCGTACTATGCAAAAGGACAGTACACCGCAGCTATAGCAGCTTATGAAAGTGTTTTGAAAGACAATAAGCACTCCTCTGAAGTGTATTTTAATTTAGGAAATGCCTATTATAAATTGAATGAAGTAGCACCTTCAATTTATAATTATGAAAAAGCATTGGTTCTAAATCCCAATAATAATGATGCGATTAACAACTTGAAATTCGCTCAAAAACGAACGATTGATGAAATAAAAGTAATTCCAAAAGTGGGTTTTGCAAAGTTGATTCGGGATTTTACGGGAGTGTATCATTATAACACTTGGGCTTGGATTTCGGTTGGACTTGCTGTTGGGTTTTTACTTTTTTTTATAGGGTACTATTTTTTACAAAGTACAGTTTCAAAGCGAATTTTCTTTTTTGGAATGTTCGTAGTTGTTTTTTTGATCCTGATCAGTGTTTCATCCGCTATTTTTGAAAAAAGCCATTTTGACACGGAGAAACCTGCCATAGTTTTTGCCGAAATGACCGATGTTAAAAGTGAACCTAGAAATGGGGGTAAACCACTTTTTGTGCTCCATGAAGGTACTAAGGTATTTGTTTTTGAAAGCATAGGAGAATGGAAAAAAATCCAACTAACGGATGGAACTGAAGGTTGGATTGAAAGCAGTGCGATTAAGGAAGTGAAATAATAGTTTTTAATTGCAAATATTCAGTGCAAATTGTTTATTTGTCCTTCAAACTGCCATACCATTCCTTTAATGAAGGATACATATATCCCGCTGTTTTTTGAATTGGATTGTAAAAAAGTGAATTGTCTAACGTTTCTTTTTTGGTTAAAAAGTGGTTGTAATTTATTTTTTCGAAAACTGCAAAGACAATACTGATAATCAAAATTGTTTTTAATACCCTGAAGAAGCCACCACCAATCGTATTCAACCAGCCTAGAAAAGCAAAATCGGCGACTCCAGTCAGGAACTTTCCTAAAAGGGTGACTACCATAACCACAGCGATAAACGTGAGAATAAAAGCAACAACTTGAATTGTATTGGGATTCCACTTCACATATCCTACTAAAATATCTCGCATAAAGGAGGAAAATTTCACGGCAAAATATATTCCCGCCAAAAGTGAAACTAACGAAGCTAGTTCGACAAAAAGACCATTTCTGATTCCTTTATAAAAAGCGAAAGCCAGTAGTACTCCCAAAATAATATCTAAAAATCCCATAAATAAAAAATAAAGACAAAAGAACAAAGATAAAAGAATATTCTAAAGTCAAAAACGGAGTGCCTATCTTTGCCAAAATAATTTGATTATTCTATTTGAAAATCTGCGATACAAATCTGCATTCAAAAATCGTTAATCTACAATCAAAAATTAAAATGTCAAGAGACACACAACTTAAAGAACGCTGGGAACAGCTTGTAAATATACTTTCCAATCAATTTTCACAAGGAGAAGACTTAGATCTAGACGCCATTATTTATTTAATTGGAGTTCAGGAACTCGGGAAAGTACACAGTGAATACAAGAAAGACGAAAAATTAAACCTAATGCACATTGCCATTTGCAGATTATTAGAGCCTTACGGTTTCTATGAATTTGAGTTTTTTGATGAAGATGGATGGCCACATTACAGAGTAAAAGAGGAGTTGCCTCCACTAAAAGCTGGGGAACAATCTGTTTTAATGAAAGAAGCTATTGTAAACTATTTCTTAGAACGCGAAGTGATAGAATAGCGTATCAAAGGGAACTTCGTTAGATAAAAGTCTAATGGAATAAACTTGAAACATTAAACTTGAAACTCGGAACAAATTTCTTAAATTTGCACTCTCAATTATTGAATGAAAATGATAGACAAGATAAAAGAATATATTGGTGAAGCACAAGCTTTCTCAACTCAAAATACTGCTGATTTAGAAACATTCCGAATCAAATTTTTAGGAAGCAAAGGACTTTTGAAAGAGCTTTTTGCCGAATTTAAAAATGTTCCTAATGACCAAAAAAAGGAATTTGGACAGGTAATTAACCTGCTTAAAACTTCTGCTGAGGAAAAAGTAAAAACCATTCAGGAAGCTTTAGAAAATAAAGAAGAAAGTAAAGGATTTTACGGGGATTTGACCCGTTCTGCTGAACCAATGATTATTGGCTCTCGTCACCCTATTTCATTGGTAAAAAATCAAATTATAGATATCTTTTCAAACATCGGTTTCAATGTTTCTGAAGGTCCAGAAATCGAAGACGATTGGCATAATTTTACCGCCTTAAACTTACCGGAATACCATCCGGCACGTGATATGCAAGACACTTTTTTCATTCAAACGAATCCTGATATTTTGTTGCGCACGCACACTTCATCAGTACAAGTGCGTTACATGGAGAACAACAAACCGCCTATAAGAACGATTTCTCCAGGAAGAGTTTTCCGAAATGAAGCTGTTTCGTCCCGTTCTCATTGTATTTTCCACCAAGTGGAAGGATTGTATATCGATAAAGACGTTTCTTTTGCTGATTTAAAACAAACGCTTTTGTATTTCACCAAAGAGATGTTCGGAAAATCAAAAATACGCCTGAGACCTTCTTATTTTCCATTTACGGAACCAAGTGCCGAAGTTGATATTTATTGGGGTTTAAAAACAGAAACTGATTATAGAATCACCAAAGGAACCGGCTGGTTAGAAATCATGGGTTGCGGAATGGTAGATCCAAATGTTTTGAAAAATTGCGGGATCAATCCTGATGAATATAACGGTTTTGCATTCGGAATGGGAATCGAAAGAATTGCCATGTTACTCTATCAAATTGGCGATATCCGCATGTTCTACGAGAACGACGTTCGTTTCTTGGAGCAATTCAAATCAAGTATATAAAGAGTTATAAATTATATTTTTAGGAGCTATTTCCAGCTATCCGTTGCAATCTTTTTTGAGGCAAAAAGCCTCAAAAAAGGATTTTCACTGCTATCTGGGCTAGGGATTTCGGTTGACAAGAAAATTAAGTTTTTGAATAATAAATAGTAATTAATGAGTGAAGAGATTGCTTCATTCTACACAACGATATGAAAAAAGACATCATCATCCCCGAAGTAGAAAACGTTTTCCTAGCTGCCGTTCAAGAATGGAGCGACGATTTTATGGAAAAAGTATGGTACGCGTATTTGATAAATGACAGTGATTTTCTAATTGAAAGTGTTATGGTGGTTTCAAAAGCTTTTGGAACAATTGAGGGCGAAATGAAAAAAACATCGCTGTTGCGCCATGCTTTTGTAGAATTACCACCCGTATCGCTCGTGAAAATCGAAATGATTGAAAAAAGTGTTTTGGCGCTCAACAATGAGTTCATGCTTACCTTTTTCATGGATGGAAAACTGTACGATAAAAAGTTTACTTTCAAAGCAAATTCAATCAATGAAACTAACGTTGAAGAGGTGCCAATTTTATTCGTTGATGGTGTAATGGTAAAATAGCAAATTTGATACTACAAATAAAAGGCATTTTCTGATTGATTAGAAAATGCCTTTTTTATTTATAAACCTTTCATTCTTATTATTTGTCACGCTGGAAGCGTCCTAGTTAAGTTGCTTTTTCTAGTAGAGACGCCGCCTTTTTTAATCTGAAATTGCCATCTTTCGCTCCTAATAATTTATTTGGTTTCTCTTTTTATTTTGGACTTCCAAGAAGAGTACCCCAAAACAAATATTCCTAACAGGATATAAGCAACTGCTTTAAAATAAAAAAAAGGTTTGCTAACTTGATCCATAAAAGAGACCTCTTTAATTTCAAATAAAATCATAAAAACAGTCATAAAAATTCCCCATGGCAAACCTGTTTTAATCTGATATTTCCATCTTTCGCTCATAATAGTATTGGTATGGGTTTAAAATTAGCTTTTTTCCTTAATTTAATCCAGCTGATCCGTTAGTTTCTTAAAAACAGTTTTAGCATCTTTTCCTTCATATAGAATTGTATAAACAGCATCAATAATAGGAGTTTTGGCACCATACGCCTGATTGAGTTTATAAGCGCTTTTCACTGCGTAGTATCCTTCGGCAACCATGCTCATTTCCATCATTGCTGATTTAACGGTATAGCCTTTTCCTATCATATTCCCAAACATTCTGTTTCTAGAAAAAATAGAATAACCCGTCACCAATAAATCGCCTAAATAGGCTGAGTCATTAATGTTGCGTTTCATTTTATGCACTTTCTTGATGAATTTTTTCATCTCCCGAATCCCATTACTCATCAAAACCGACTGGAAGTTATCCCCATAGCCTAATCCATGTGCCATCCCTGCGGCAATAGCGTAAATGTTTTTTAACATGGCAGCATATTCCGTTCCAATAATGTCATCTGTAATTTTGGTCTTAATATAATTCCCAGATAAATTTTTAGCAACAACCTTAGCTTTATCCGGATCACCACAAGCAATCGTAAGGTAGGAAAGACGCTCCATCGCAACTTCTTCAGCGTGGCAAGGGCCAGTAATGACACCAATATTATAATAAGGAATATCATACTTTACATGAAAATGTTCCCCTACAATCAAACTTGTTTCGGGAACGATACCCTTTATTGCTGAAAAAATAATTTTATCTTGTAGCGAAACAGTTAGTTTTTCTAGTTCGGCATCTAAAAAAGCGGATGGAATAGCAAAAATGATGTAATCAGCATATGCTACAGCTTCATTGATATCGTTAGTCAGTTTTAGTTTTGTGGTATCAAATTCAACTGAACTTAAGTAATTTGGATTGTGTTTAAAGGTTTTAATGTGCTCTATTGCAGCTTCGTTGCGCATGTACCATGAAATTTCGGTAAGGTTCACACATAACATTTTTGCTATCGCTGTCGCCCAACTTCCACCACCAATTACTGCAAATTTTATATTTTCGGCCATTTTTTTATTGAATTTAATCAAAAGTACTTAAAAAACTATTAATCGGACAAATTAAATTAAAACGTGAAACCTAGTGCCAGCAAGCTTTAGAAATAAAATACGCAATTATTTTGAATTTAAAATAATTATTTTTGATTTTATATGCAATATAAGGATCAGTATTTCGTTCTATTGAAATATAATTTATTTTTTTAACAAAACCTCGAGAATTGATTTAGTTAGTTATATTTTAGAATTTTAAAAGGCGTCTCCTTTGATTGGAAGACGCCTTTTTATTTGATGCTAATATGAGCATTGGTAGTTCTAAAGTTAGTAACTCATTTCCACAATTGATTTTACCTTTTCTAAAGTGATATTTTGTTTTTCGCCCAATCCTAACCAACCTCTTTCTTTAAAACGATCCACAATGAAATCTGCTGTTTTATCAAAGTCTTTGGTGTAATCGGATAATTTAGTGTCCATTCCCATCGTATGGAAAAACGCAACGGTTTTGCTGATGGCTTCATTTGCGATTTCGTCCTCAGTTCCAGATAAATTGAAAATACGTTTTCCGTATTGTGCCAATTTTCCTTTTTTGGTTTCAAACATTACGCGGTATAAATTTGGACCAACAACCGCCAATGTTCTGGCGTGATCGATTCCGTACAAAGCCGTTAATTCATGCCCAATCATGTGCGTTGCCCAATCTGAAGGAACTCCTTTTTGGATTAATCCATTCAAGGCCATCGTGCAACTCCACATAAAGTTAGAAGCTAGAGCATAATCTTTAGGATTATCAACTACTTCTGGACCCACTTGGATTAAAGTTTGCAGAATGCTTTCGGCAATTCTATCTTGAAGATATCCTTCGTGCGGATACGTTAAATATTGTTCCAAAACATGAGTGTAGGCGTCTACAACTCCGTTTTGTAATTGTCTTTTTGGTAAAGATTCAATTACTGTGGGATCACAGATAGAAAATTTTGGAAACAAAGCAGATCCACCAAAAGCCAATTTCTCCTGAGTAGCTTCAATAGTTACTACGGCTCCTGAATTCATTTCGCTTCCAGTTGCTGGCAAAGTCAATACAGTGCCAAAAGGAATTACTTTAGACAAATCTTTTATTAGTAATCTCTTTTGAAGAATTTCCATTGGATTTCCTTCAAAGTGTACTGCAGCCGAAATAAATTTTACGCCATCAATTACAGAACCTCCTCCTACGGCAAGGATAAAATCGATGTTTTGTTCCTTGATTACATCAACCGCTTTCATCAAGGTTTCAAAATGTGGATTTGGTTCAATTCCTCCAAATTCTACGATTTCAAAACCTTTTAGATTGTTGATTACTTGTTCATGGATTCCATTTTTGAAAATACTTCCACCGCCATACGCCAAAAGGATTTTTGCTCCTTGAGGCACTAAGGTGGATAATTTTTCAATTTGTCCTTTTCCAAAAACTAAATTGGTAGGATTGTATAATTCGAAATTTAACATCTTTTTATTTTTTTGAATTCAATTGGTTTAATAATTTTTCCGCAACGAGTTTAGACGAAGCTGGGTTTTGACCTGTTATCAATAAACCATCTTCTACTGCGTACGGTTGCCAATCTCCAATTTTAGAATAGATCGCGCCATTAGCTTGTAAAGCATCTTCTAATAAAAAGGGTACGACATTCGTTAATTGTACCGCTTCTTCTTCGGTATTTGAAAATCCAGTTACTTTCTTACCTTTTACTAAAAATTCTCCGTTTACTTTTACGTTTTTAAGTGCTCCAGGGGAATGACATACAAAAGCGACTGGTTTTTTATTGGTATAAAAAGCTTCAATTAATTCAATTGAGTTTTTATCATTTGCTAAATCCCACAATGGTCCATGACCTCCAGGATAAAAAACAGCGTCATAATCCGCTTGTTGAACATCAGCTAGTTTGTGTGTTTTACTAAGTTTAGCTTGTAATTCAGTGTCTTTGTCAAATCTTTTAGTGTCTTCAGTAGCTGCAGATGGATCTGAACTTTTTGGATCAATCGGTGGCTGTCCTCCTAGGGGCGATGCAATATCAATGATCACTCCTTTATCAGCTAACTCATAATAAGGAGCAGCAAATTCTTCAATCCAAAATCCTGTTTTTTCTCCTGTGTTCCCTAATTCTGAATGACTAGTTAGAACAAATAATACTTTTTTCATACCTTTTTTATTTTGTGCAGTTGCTGTAATACAACTTACGGTTAATGCTATAATGGCAAATAATGCTATTTTCTTCATTTCTAATTTTGTTTATGCAAATTTAAGGCGAATATGTTATTAGTAAAAATAATTTAAATTATGTTTGTGATAAATATATTTATATCATGGTTAATCTCGAATGGTATCGAACGTTTAAATCGGTTTATAAAAACGGTAATTTTTCTTTGGCTGCCAAAGAATTATTCATCAGTCAACCTGCTGTTAGTCAGCAAATAGCAATGTTGGAAGCGCATGTTGGATATAAACTTTTCAATCGAAAGTCGAAAGGAGTCGAACCAACGGAATACGCTAAGTTACTCAATAATTTAATTATAGAAGCGCTAGACCGACTGGAAAATGTGGAAAATGGTTTTCGTGCCAAAGCGTTCAATGCCAATCGATTAATTTCTATTGGAATCTCAAAGCATTTGATGCGAAGTTTGGGAGGTGCTTTGGTTTCCAAATTTGATTTTATCGATTTTAGCTTTCATGAAAATGATGCGCTTTTTGAATTGGTTGATTCTAAAAAACTTGATTTTGCAATTGTCACCAAACAATATGACACGTTTGACACGATTCAAAAAAAGGTTGGAGAAATTAAGCAAGTGATTGTAGGTTCAAACACTATTGATGCTTCTGAGTTGAAATCTAGTATTAAAACAAAGGATTTCTCTGCTATCGAAAATTGGTTAAACGATCAAAAATGGTTCAGTCACAATGCGCAAATTCCACATATCAAATTATTCTGGTTGCATGTTTTTAACAAAAAAAGACCGTCGATGATTCCCAATTACATCATTCCGTCCGAATATGAAATGCTAGAAATAATTTCGAAAAACTCAGGTATAGCTGTCGTTTGGGATTGCAATGCTAAAAGTTTAATCGAGGAAAATAAAATCCAATTGTTGTGGAATAGCAAGCAAATGCCAAGTACAGAAGTGTTTGTATTATCTGGTAAAAACGATAATTTGAGTACTATTTTTGAGAATATTCAACAGGAATTGAAAAGAGTTTTGGAGTAATTATTTTTTATAAAAGTTATTATGATCGATATATTCCCAAACTTTTGCAGGCAATAAAGGCTGCACATTTTTCCCTTTTTTAATATTATCCCGAATAAATGTTGATGATATTTCTACAACCGGAGCGTCAATCATGTGGATTTTTGAACCGAATTTTTGTGAAATTTTCAAATCCAAATTGTCCGTATTGGTTGAATTTTTTTCTTCAGCTGAACCTTTGGTCTCGAGCCTTGGATACACATAAATAGTATGGTTTTCTAGAATCACTTCGTAGTTTTTCCATTTGTGCAAAGATCTTAAATTGTCTTCGCCCATGATTAAGGAGAACTCGTAATTTGGATATTTTTCCTGTAAGTGAACTAAAGTATTTACCGTATAATTGGGTTGCGATAATTTAAACTCAATATCTGAAGGTTTGATTTTTGGAAAATCTTCGGTGGCAAGATGCACCATTTGTAAGCGATGGTAATCATCAAGTAGAGTGCTTTTTTTCTTCAAAGGATTGTGCGGTGTAACCACCATCCAAATTTGGTCTAAATCCGCATGCTCCGCCATATGATTGGCAATGATGAGATGCCCAACATGAATGGGATTAAACGTTCCGAAATAGAGTCCGATTTTCATTGTATTAGTAACTAGTAATTAGTGACAAGTCATTAGTTTTTCAGCGTTTTCGAAAAAGAATTAATCATCTTTGATTCTTCTTCAATTTGCCCTATAATTTCTTTGTACAAAGTTTAATTTGTTATAAAACCAAGTTCATTAGCGATTAGTAATTGAGTTTCAATCTCGTATAATGAACCTCTCGAAATATCTAAAAAATGACTAAATGATTTTTCTGTATTTCTTCCATAACCTTCGGCAATATTAGACGGAATAGATACCGAAGCTCTTTTTAATTGACTTGTGAGCGCATATAACTCTTCTTTGGGAAATGATTTTACTAACTGATAAACTAAACAGACAATTTTAATTCCTTTTTGCCAGATCAGTAGATCTTTATACGATTTAATTTCTCCCATTTTTAAGCTAATTACTCGTTACTCTTTACTAATCACTATTTTTCACCTACAAAATTCTTTACCAATTGATACGCTTCTTCCAGAGCAACCGGTAAATCATAATTTTTGATTATCTCATCAAATTGTGGTGCTGTTGCCAGTTCTACAGAAGCTTTTGCAATACGCATATTGATTTTGTCATCACTTTCGGTAGAGCGTTCCTTTAATCTTCTTTTGAGTTCATCCACGCTTGGTGGTTTCACGAAAACAGCTAAAGTTTCTTCAGGGAATTTATGCTTGATGCGCAATCCACCAGAAACATCAATATCAAAAATCACATTTTTTCCTTTGGCCCAAATACGTTCCACTTCAGTTTTTAGGGTTCCGTAGAAATTATCGCGGTACACTTCTTCCCATTCCAGAAAGTCTTCGTTTTTAATGTGTTTTTTAAATTCTTCGGTAGACATGAAATAATAATCCTTTCCGTTTACTTCCTCTCCTCTTGGCTCACGAGAAGCTGCCGAAATAGAAAATTCCAAATTCAAATCTTCTTTGCTCAATAAATGCCTAACGATGGTCGTTTTTCCTGATCCGGATGGTGCCGAAAAAACAATTAATTTTCCTCCTGTGCTCATTTTATGCTGAATTTATTTCAGTATCTGTTTATCTTTTCCTGCAAGGTTTCTAAAACCTTGTAGGTATGTTATAAAATTAAGTAACCTGCAAGGTTATATAACTTTGCAGGTTAATAATTACAATACGTTTAATACTTGTTCCTTGATTTTTTCTAATTCGTCTTTCATTTGAACGACTAATTTTTGCATTTGTGCGTGATTGGATTTAGAACCCATCGTGTTGATTTCACGTCCCATTTCTTGGGTGATGAAACCTAATTTTCTTCCGTTAGCTTCCGTTCCGTTGATGGTTTCTAGGAAATAATCCAAGTGATTCGTCAAACGTACTTTTTCTTCGGTGATGTCTAATTTCTCTAGATAATAAATCAATTCCTGCTCGAAACGATTTTCATCTACATTCACTTTCAATTCTGAAATGGCAGTTTGTAAACGGTCTTTTATTGCTTGAACGCGTTCTGGATCAAGTGCCAAAGCTTCGGTCATGTATTGACGAATATTCCCAATGCGCAATTGAAATTCTTTTTCAAGAGACATTCCTTCATCTTTTCTAAAGTTCAGGATGTTTTGTAGCGCTTCTTCGATAACGGTTTGGATTTGTACCCAGTCGTTTTCATCGATTTCGTCGCGTTCTATTTTCATGGTATCCGGCATGCGAACCGCCATTTTCATTAGCTCGGTTTCATCAGCATCAGCATACACTTCTCTCAATTGGTTGATATAGGCTTTTACAATCGGCACATTTACTTTCGTAGAAGTTTGTTCCGCGGTACTTTCGATAAAAATAGAAAAATCTACTTTTCCTCTTTCCAGTTTCAGTGCAATTTGGTTGCGTAAACCCAATTCCATTTCGCGGTACAGCGAAGGCATTCTCACATTCAAATCCAAACCTTTACTGTTTAAAGATTTTACTTCTACCGTGATTTTTTTGGTTGGTAATTGCAAAGTTGCTTTCCCAAAACCCGTCATTGATTGTATCATATAATTTTCTAAAAGAGGTCAAAGATAATAAAAAAGTGGTCAGTACTCAGTTTTCAGTCACAGTCACAGTTTTCAGCGACAAAATTTGTAGTACTATTGCAAACTGCAAACTAATTTTTTAGATTTTTTTCCAATATTGTGAACTGCGACTGAACACTGCAAACTAATTTTTTTTCTGTGTTACCAAATAAACCCCAACAAATATCAAAACTGCAGAACCAATTTTCACCAAACTCAATTCGTCTTTGCCCAAGCTTATCGCAAAAATAGTGGCGAAAAGCGGTTGTAAATAAATAAAAACGGCAACCGTTGTTGGTTTTAATTCTTTCATCGAAAGCAAATTCAGCAAATAGGTCAGGAAAGTCGAAAAAACTACGACAAATCCTATTTTCCAGCAAATATCCATTGGAACCAAATTCCATTCAACAGCTTGAAATTGGCTCCAGCCAAAAGGCAAAACCATAATAAAACCGAATAGATAAATCCATTTTACAAACGTAAAAGCATTGTATTTATCCATTAATTTCTTGACGATAATCAGGTAAAATCCATAGGAAATGGCGTTGACCAAAACTAGAAAATTTCCTAATCCGGCGTTTGTGGCGCTGCCAATGGATTTTCCGTACAGAATAAGAAAAGCAGTACCAATAAGTCCAAGTACGATCCCAAAAACCATTCGTTTTTGCATGCGTTCCTTCATAATAATGGCTGAAAGCGTCAAAACAATCATTGGTGTAGAAACCATGATTACCGCTGCGCTAATAGGAGAAGTAAGGCTCAGTCCTTTGAAAAACGTAAGCATATTAAACGCCACGCCAAAGAAAGCTGCCGCAATAATGCGAGGAAAATCATTGAACGCAATTTTCTCTTTTGGCATAAAAAGCCAAATCAGCCAAAACAAAACTACCGAACCACCTACGCGCAAAAGAATAAAACCATAAGCGTCTATGAACAAAGGCATGACATCTTTGGCAATGGTAAACGTGACGCCATAAATTATAGAGACAATTGTGGCACCAATAAGTGCGAGATTTCTTTTGGACATTATGCCAACGCTTTCATTACCTGCAACATGTTTTGTTGGGTATTGCCGATGTAAATTTTGTCTTTGATAATAAAAACGGGACGACTCAAAAACGTGTAATGTTCCAAAATGTATTTTTTATAATCGTCTTCCGTCAACGATTTATTCTTTAAATCCATCGATTTGTATAACTGTGCTTTTTTGCTGAAAAGCGCTTCGTAACTTCCTGAAAGCTCACGCATTTTTTCTAATTCGGCAACAGTAATTGGGTCTTGTTTGATGTCATGAAATTTAAAATCATGTTCTTTCGGTAATGATTTTATGATTTTTCTGCAGGTGTCGCAAGAAGCGAGGTAGTATATTATGTCCATGTAAATAGCGATTTCTTTGTGCAAAGAAAATTCATTTGACACGGAAAATGATTATTTTTATCAAAAAAATATAAAAATGAATCAATTATTCGACGTCAGCACTACAAGCAGAAATATGGTTTCAAAATTTCTATCAGGATATACTCTTGAGCAACTCAACACGATTCCGGAAGGATTCAGCAATAATTTGATTTGGAACATCGGTCATATAATTGTGTCACAACAACTATTGGTTTACAAACTTTCTGGTTTGCCGATGATGGTTTCAGATGAATTAGTGGAAAAATACAAAAAGGGAACCAAGCCGGAACATATCGTAACCCAAGCCGAAGTGGACGAAATCAAATCCTTATTGTTTGAAACTATTCAGCAAACCAAAGTAGATTATGACAATCAACTTTTCAAAACCTACATGGAATATACCACATCAACTGGCGATCACGTTTTAAGAAATGCTGAGGATGCCATGGCTTTCAGTAATTTCCATGAAGGAATTCACATTGGGAATATGATGAGTATCCGTAAGTTTATATAGGATTTATTAATGAATATCGGGAGCTATTTCCAGCCATCCGTTGCAATCTCTTGATCAAAACGCTTTTTTTCTACGTCATAAAAGGAGCTTCCTGCGGTCGCTCTTTTCTGCCAAGAAAAAATAGCGCTTTGATCAAGAGGATTTTCACTGCTGTCTGGGCTAGGGAATATTTTTAATAAGACGATTTTAGTAAAAAATACTGAAGAGTGATTACTTTTATTTACTATTAAATGACCAATGGAATGAATTAGAATCATTACTCTGTTTAGTCGGTATATTTTATTTCCTTATATCTTTTAAAATACCAAAAAGTTCCAACTGTCAATATAACTATACTAGCCAACCAAATAAAATAACCATTTTTCACTGATAAAATTTTTCCAGATGTGCCACTTTCTGCCGCTAGAATAGAATTCCAAGAATAAAATGACATGGCTAAAATTACTGCTGCGATATTAATTTTTTGCGCTATTGGTTTATCCATTATTAGACAAAAAATAGAGATCAAGCACAGAGGATTAGCAAGCCATACTATCCATTCTAAAAGTCCACCTCCTAAAATTGCAGTGCTCCCCATTAAAAAACAAGATATTGACGACATAGTTTTAACACCTTGATAATCATACGTAAATGCATTTAATGTCAGCGATATAAAAAATATTGATAAACTTAATATAATTAGTAGTGTCTTAAAAATACTTTTCTCCATGTTTTTCTTTTTTATTCAAATATTTTTTCAGTTTTCGATAATGTGCTTGATTAACTTTTAACATGTAAAATAAATTTATTTAACCACCAAATAATCATTCACTTCAGTGTACGACAATAATAGTTCTTTAGGTCCGTCAGCATACGAAGCCGCTTCATAGGAATTGTAATAAAGCAGCAATCCTTTATCCGTATAAAAAATATTTTGGGGCAATTGGAATTTCTCTTTTTCGAACATTAATCTGGTCGAATTGATGGATTTGTTTGTAGGGATTTTATATTTTGACCTGAATTTTTTCTCGGCGAAAGCCTTGAAAGCAGCTTTGTCATTGAATAATTCGTCATTAGAGATTGACTTGCCTGTACTAGGATCAAACAGCAAAGAGCGCAAACCTTGGTATCCGTGTGCGCCTCCGGTGTAAGTGTAATGTTTGATTTCGATATTTAGTAAGGCATCGGATTGGTATTTTACGTCTCCTTCAATATTAGCTTCCCAACCAAATTTGTCGTTGGGAAATTCTTTTTGAAGTTTCTCGTAGGAATCGATAAACGAAGCCAATAAGCTATTGTAATTGGTTGCTGAATAGGGTTTTTCACCAAAATAAATAATCTCTTTCAATACCGAAAACACTTTTTTATTGATGCTGTCCGCCACAACCGGAACGGCATTTGCAACAGGTATTTTTACACTAATTGAAGGGCAATCTTCTTTACAAGGCAAACTTGTCGTTTTTTGAAAAGATTCCTCTTCAAAAACCAATTCGTTGGAACATTGAGCTACCGAAAAAAGCAATAAAGTGTAAATTATGATGTGTTTCATCTCGAAATTGTTAATTAAATACAAAGGTATCACTTGTGGCTTGGTTAAAATAAATTAAAGGGTAAATTTGTAGAACAATTTTTTAGTTGAAAATTCAATCTATGAAATTGCTAATATTAATTTTGCGGAATCGAACCCCTTTAAACAAAAGGGCGATTCGATAAATCACCGCTAAAAATAAATTTTACCTTTATGAAATTCAATACTAAAGTTATTCATGGTGGACAGCATCATGATCCAAGCACCGGAGCGGTTATGCCACCTGTATATCAAACATCAACATTTGTACAAACTAGTCCGGGCCAACCGATAAATCCCGATTATGAATACAGTAGAGCAGCAAATCCAACGAGAACTGCCCTTGAAAATGCTTTGGCGAGTATTGAAAACGGAACGCGCGGATTGGCTTTTTCATCAGGATTAGCAGCCACAGATTGTGTTTTGCGTTCTTTTAAAGCAGGGGACGAAATCATTGCGATGGATGATTTATACGGTGGAACTTACAGAATGTTTACGCGTATTTATAAAGATTCTGGAATAAAATTCCATTTTGTGGATATGAACAACTTGGAGAAATTCAAGTCTTTAATCAACGAAAATACAAAATTGGTTTGGGTAGAAACACCAACAAACCCTTTGATGAAATTAGCCGATATTCAAGAAGTTGCAAAAATCACCAAGGAAAACAAAATCCTTTTTGCGGTTGATAATACTTTTGCAACGCCTTATTTACAAAAACCATTAGACTTAGGAGCTGATATTGTAATGCATTCGGCGACTAAGTATTTGGGAGGTCATTCTGATGTAATAGCGGGAGCTTTAATTGTAAAAGACGAAGCACTTGGAGAACAATTGCATTTTCAACAATTTGCAACGGGAGCTACATTGGGACCCATGGATAGTTTCTTAGTGCTTAGAGGAATTAAAACCTTGCATTTGCGCGTGGAAAGACATTGCGAAAATGGAGGAAAAGTGGTGGAGTTTCTAAACAACCATCCAAAAGTCAAAACAGTATACTATCCGGGATTACCAAGCCATCCGTATCATGAAATTGCCAAAAAACAAATGAGTGGTTATGGAGGAATGGTGTCATTTACTTTTGTTTCAGGCAAAAAAGAAGACGCAATTGATTTTCTGGAAAAACTAAAAGTTTTCACATTGGCTGAATCTTTAGGCGGAGTAGAATCCTTAGCAAATCATCCGGCTTTGATGACACATGCTTCCATTCCGGAAGACAAAAGAAAAGAAATTGGAATTACAGACGACCTTGTTCGATTAAGCGTAGGGATTGAAGATGCTACTGATTTAATCGAAGATTTGAAACAAGCATTAGCATAACCGAATATCTTTTTAAACAAAAGCTCCAATTCTATCCCGAAGTGTCGGGAAATAATTGGAGCTTTTGTTTTTATATCAATTATGGGAATGTTATTGTAAGTAATAAATATAACCTACATTGAACCAAACCAACCAGTCGTTTGCTTTGTTTTCTTTATAAATCTCCGGATTTGGATTTAAACCATCAACCCAGTTCGAAAAGAAATATTGAAATCTTAAGTCGACCATTAAATCTGATAATGGGGCTAACTTATAACGGGTTCCTACACTGGAAACAATGGACCAAACGGTCCCGCTCTCCGAAGAAAACCCATAGGGACGGCCATCTGTTGGTGTTAAATATTTAGGAAACGTTGTCAAAGGAGTTCCTAACGGACCCAGCGTAGAGGACGCTTCTGCATTGTAATAGCTAAATTGCCCACCAAGACTTATAAATGGACCTAAACTGCCTGTTCTGGCTGTGAAATCACGAATACTCCACGGGAAAAATTCCAGTTGCATACCAAGATTAGTTACTGCTGTACTCCCGCTCATTGCTTTCAATTGCTCTTTTCCTAGCGAAGGTTTTCCTTCAACGTATTGGCCAAAATGGTGCAATTCAGTTTTGTTATAAGATAGTTCCGATCTTAATTTGAAATGATCATTGAAATAAGTTTCAGGCGTATAGCAATTGCATTCTGCTTTATAGGAAAAGTTTAAATAATGTATAAGTCCAATACCTACTCCGGTATTTCCGGCGTTTGTTGACAAGTCATAACGCTCTCCATAATCAGATTGAAAAGCAACCGGTCCAGCAATAATTCCAATTTCATGCGAAAACCCGCCGAACTGAGCATGTGAACTAGTAGAAAACCCAATAAAGATTAGTAAAAGTGGTATTATCTGTTTGATCATTAGGGTGTAAAATTTTCAAATCCCGACAAATATATAAAAACCTCATGCATTTATTTAATAAAATAAAAATTAAAAATAAGCAGACAAAATCTTATTTGCTTACGAAAGTGTTAGTAATTAGCTTTAAAAGGGTATATCTTAAACAGAATTGTTTGTGAATGGGTAATAAAAAGATAATTCTATTGATAAATAAAAAAAACTGGGGCTGAATATTTTTATAAAATGTATCTTTGTACAGTATAACGAAATCGTTTTCTTAATTAATAATTTATAATCTATGTTACTAAAAGTAAATGATTTTATGGCTCAAGTTGAAGCCAAGAATCCAAATGAACCTGAATTTATTCAAGCTGTTAGGGAATTTGCAGAAACTGTAATTCCATTTATTGCAGAGCAAAAAAAATACGACGGAAAAAACTTACTCTTAAGAATAGCTGAGCCAGAACGTTCAATCATATTTCGTGTTCCGTGGGTAGACGATTTGGGTGAAATCCAGGTCAATAGAGGTTTCAGAATTCAAATGAACTCAGCAATTGGACCGTATAAAGGTGGAATCCGTTTTCATCATAGCGTAAACTTATCGGTACTTAAGTTTTTAGCATTCGAACAAGTGTTCAAAAATAGTTTGACTACTTTGCCAATGGGCGGAGGGAAAGGCGGATCTGATTTTGATCCACAAGGAAAATCGGATGGTGAAGTAATGCGTTTCTGTCAGTCTTTCATGACAGAATTGTGTAGACATATTGGACCACAATTAGACGTTCCCGCAGGAGATATTGGAGTTGGAGCTAGAGAAATTGGTTATTTATTTGGTCAATACAAAAGAATAAAAAACGAATTTACTGGAGTTCTAACAGGTAAAGGATTAGCTTATGGAGGTTCATTGATCAGACCGGAAGCTACAGGTTACGGAGTTGTTTATTTTGCAGAACAGATGTTAAAAACTATTGGTCAAAGCATTCAAGGTAAAACCGTTGCCATTTCTGGATTTGGAAATGTGGCTTGGGGAGTAGCGTTGAAAGTGAATGATCTTGGAGGAAAAGTAGTTACTATTTCAGGGCCTGATGGTTATATTTATGACGAAGAAGGGATTTCTGGTGATAAAATTGATTTCATGCTTGAAATGAGAGCAAGAGGTGATAATAGAGCGGAAGCTTATTTAGAAAAATATCCAAAAGCAGTTTTCCATAGAGGCAAAAGCGTTTGGGAAGTTAAAGTAGATATTGCAATTCCTTGTGCGACTCAAAATGAGTTAAACGAAGAAGATGCTATAAACTTAATTGCAAATGGTGTTATTTGTGTAACTGAAGCTGCAAATATGCCTTGTACGTTAGAAGCTATCAAACAATTCTTGAATGCTAAAGTGCTTTTTGCACCAGGTAAAGCAGCAAATGCTGGTGGTGTAGCGGCTTCAGGATTAGAGATGACCCAAAACTCGATTCGTTTGAACTGGACCAGCGAAGAAGTAGATGGTAGATTAAAAGAAATCATGGTTGGAATCCACAATCAATGTAAAAAATACGGAACCGACGAGGAAGGATATGTAAACTATGTAAAAGGAGCGAACATTGCTGGATTTGTAAAAGTGGCTGATGCTATGTTAGCGCAAGGAGTGGTGTAAATCAACAATATTTATAATTTAGAATGCCTTCAACCAATGTTATTGGTAGAGGGCATTTTTTTTATGTAACAAAATGCTAAGACCTCCGTTTGTTCTATATTTGTAAATCACTATTCACGCAAATAATGAAAAAGAATGTATTCTATTTTTTGCTTCTACTCTCTACGCAAATAGGGTTTTCCCAAAATAATTTGTTGTGGCAGGGTTATTTCTCTTATAACGAAATCAAAGATATCTCAGAATCTGCGACGGTAGTTTTTGCTGCGTCTGAAAATGCATTATTCTCTAAAAACACAACTACAAGCGAGATTAAAACGACCAATACTATAGATGGACTTTCAGGGCAAACCATTTCGGCGGTATACCACAGCATGAAATTCAATAAAACAATTGTGGGTTATGAAAATGGATTGATAATAGTTATTAATGAATTGGATGGTAGCCTGCTGAATGTAGTAGATATTATCAGCAAGCAACTTCCATCAGATATAAAAAAAATCAATCATTTTACGGAGTTTGAAGGTATTGCTTATATTTCTTGTGACTTTGGGATTGTTCAATTCAATCTGAATACATTGCAATTTGGAGATACTTATTTTATAGGAGATAATGGTGCCGAAATAATAGTAAATCAAACTACAGTATTTAATGGGTTTATTTATGCGGCTACTAACCAGGGAATAAGGAGAGCGTCTATTACCAATGTAAATTTAATCGATTTTAAGCAGTGGACAACCATTGCTACAGGAAGTTGGTCTAGCGCAACCAGTTTTGGTACTGATTTGTATGCCATAAATAATTTTGGATTTATTCATAGATTTAATTCGGTTTCTAATACCTTCAATGGAATTATCCAGCTCTCTCAGCCTGCAGTAGACCTGAGAGCAACAGCAGGATATCTGATTGTAACAACTTTGAATAGTATCTATATTTACAACAGTCAAATGGCTTTAGTGCGCCAGATAAATACAGGCCAAATTTCGGAAAGTAATGTGGCATTCACTTGTGCCACCACAGTAGGGGATGCTATTTTTATTGGGACAAAAGAAAACGGATTGATTACAGCTTCACTTTCTTTAGCTTCAAGTTTTGAGAACATAACGCCTATTGGTCCTTCGAGAAACAACATATTTGCTCTTCAAGCTACACCTAACGTTCTTTGGGCAGTATATGGAGATTATTCAGCTGATTATAATCCCTATCCTTTGAATAGTTATGGAGTGAGTAAGTTGAATGAAAGCGGATGGTTGAATATTCCGTATGAAAAAGTTTTTGGTGCGCAATCGATTACCAGAATTACAATAAATCCAAGTGATGAAAACCAAGTGTACGCTAGCTCTTTTTTTTCGGGATTATTAAAAATTGAAAACGATGAACCCAAAATTTTGTATAACCAAACGAATAGCGGTTTAGAGTCTTTGACGTTTGTAGGTCCCAATTATATTGATATAAGAGTCAATGGAACCGTGTTTGATAAATCTGGAAATCTCTGGGTTACTACCAGCCGAATAAAAAATGGACTGAAAGTATTGAAAACAAATGGACAATGGCAAAGCTATGCAATGGACGTTATTCTAGAATCAGCCATAGATAATAATTTTGGGACAATCGCCATCGATAAAAATGGAACAAAATGGCTCTCTACTAGTGGAGATGGTGTTATTGGTTTTAATGAAAGTACGTCTAAATTCAAGAAAATAACAACAGGTCCAGATGCTGGAAATTTGCCAATTTCTGATGTCAGAACAGTTGCGGTAGATGCCAGAAACCAACTTTGGATAGGGACTACAAAAGGGTTACGTGTTTTGCCAAATGTAGGGAGTTTTCAATTGGAAGATCAAATGACCGCTAATCCAATCATTATTTTAGATGATAATCTGGCTCAAGAATTATTATATGAACAGTTCATTACTGATATTGCTGTAGATGGAGCCAATAACAAATGGATAGGTACCGCTGATTCGGGGTTGTTTTTAGTTTCACCAAACGGACAGGAAACCAAATACCATTTTACGATAAACAATTCTCCTTTGCCTAGTAATGTTATCAATGATATTGATATCAACAGTACCACTGGAGAAGTTTTTATTGCAACTGCTAAAGGTTTGGTTTCCTTTAAAGGCACTGCAACTTCGGCAAATGATGATTTAAGTAAGGCGTATGTGTATCCAAATCCAGTAAGGCCCGAGTATACAGGAACCGTTAAGATTGCAGGTTTAATAGATAGAGCGAATGTTAAGATTACGGATATTGGAGGAAATTTGGTTTATGAAACTACTTCGCAAGGAGGTACAATAGAATGGGATACCACCGCTTTTGGCAAATATAAAGTAGCCTCTGGTGTGTATATGATTTTTATTTCGGCGCAAGACGGTGTAGAAACCAAAGTAAAAAAAGTAATGATAATCAGGTAATTGACAAGGATGGACTTATTTTTTCAACCTTTAAATTTTTCAATCTTTAAATTAAAATTGTGCAAGTCAAAACAAAAGCGATAGTTCTCTCCTCCTTAAAATTTCAGGAAAAAAGCCTGATTGTAAAATGTTTTACGCTATCTCATGGGTTGAAATCGTACTTTGTTCGGGATGCTTTTTCGAGCCGAAAAGCCAATCAAAAAATCGCTTACTTCCAGCCACTCACGATTCTTGAAATAGAAGCCGTTCATAAAAACAAAGGCACTTTGGAAAATTTCAAGGAAATAAAAATCGCTTCGGCTTTTCATTCCATTCACTCGGATATTTATAAAAGTACGATCGTGATGTTTATCTCCGAAATGCTGCACCATTCCATTCACGAAGAAGAGACAAATGAGGCACTTTTTAATTTTCTTGAGGCCGCTTTAAATTGGTTAGACAACCATGACGAAATTGCTAATTTTCATTTAATTTTATTGTTAGAAACCACAAAATATTTAGGTTTTTATCCGGACACTTCAGATATGGATATGCCTTTTTTCGAAATGAATGAAGGTGTTTTCACGCCTTTTCATGCAATCAGTTCGCTCACAGAACACGAAAGTAATTTGTTTAAAAAACTGATTGACTTAAAATTCGATAACAATCAAAAAACATTTCATGTCCTCGAAAGACAAATTGTTTTACGAATTCTTATTGATTATTATAGTTTTCATTTGGATGGTTTCAAAAAACCAAAATCTTTGGATGTTTTGAAGGAAGTTTTTTCTTGAAGGTAAATAGTAATTAAAATTTATTTTTTTATTTCAAAAAGTAAAGTATATTTGTCTTTTAATCTAGTTTGTTGTTCTTTATGGAAAGCAAGCTTTAACTAATTAACTTTATGGAACCAAAAGCAAAACAAGAAGGAGATATTGAAAAAATAGATAAGTTTACAGGTTATCAATTACCTAATAAATTTAAAATTGTTGGGTTAGTATTGTTTATTATTTCATTTATCTCAGTTCCTGTTATCTCTATCTATTTAGAAAATAATAAATACCAAGATTTATACCAGAGGATAGGTTCGACGATAGCTATTTTAAGTTTGCTCACGATAGCAATTTCTAAGGAAAAAGTAGAGGACGAATTAATCGCCAAAATACGCATGCAATCGTATCATTACGCTGTCATTGCAACTGTTCTTACGTATCTAACTATCCCATTTATTAATTTTATAATCATTTCAGTTTTTTCCTCAACATTAAAAATGGAAGGGAGTGAAGATATTCCAATATTGGGATTTTTACTTACGATTCAAATTCTAACTTTCAGGAAGTTAAAAAAGGCTTATTATGAAGAATAGACTTAAAATAGAACGTGCCATTTTGAATGTAACGCAAGAAGAATTAGCAGAAAGAATAGGCGTTTCTCGACAAACTATTAATTCTATCGAAACCAATCGGTTTGTGCCTTCAACAGTTTTGGCTTTGAAATTGTCAAAATTGTTTGGTAAATCAGTGAATGATTTTTTCGAATTAGAAGGGGATGAATAAAAGTATTTTTTGTCTCTTTATTAAGAAAGAAATAAATCGATTTTGCCTTAAAGCGTAACTTTCGACCTACGACTTTCGACTTTCGATTTTAATTTATTACTTTCGCACTTCGATTAAAGAAAAGGATAAAATGAGCACAAAATTTACTGAATACAAAGGACTTGACTTACCAACAGTAGCATCAGAAGTACTAGATTTTTGGAAGAAAGAAAATATATTTGAAAAGAGTGTAACCACACGCGAAGGCAATCAACCGTTTGTGTTTTTTGAAGGTCCGCCTTCGGCAAATGGATTACCGGGAATTCACCACGTAATGGCACGCGCCATTAAAGATATTTTTTGCCGTTATAAAACGCAAAAAGGGTTTCAAGTAAAACGTAAAGCCGGCTGGGATACGCATGGTTTGCCAGTTGAACTTGGAACAGAAAAAGAACTTGGAATTACCAAAGAAGATATTGGGAAAACTATTTCTATCGAGGAATATAACGAAGCGTGTAAAAAAACCGTAATGCGTTATACGGATGTATGGAATGATTTGACCGAAAAAATGGGCTATTGGGTGGATATGGAAGATCCGTATGTGACTTACAAATCCAAATACATGGAAACGGTTTGGTGGATTTTGAAACAAATCTATAATAAAGATTTGATGTACAAAGGCTATACGATTCAGCCGTACTCTCCAAAAGCAGGAACAGGATTGTCTTCTCACGAAGTGAATCAACCAGGAAGTTACCGTGATGTAACGGATACGACTGTTGTGGCACAATTTAAAAGCCCCCTAACCCCCGAAGGGGGAACAGGAAATTCGATAGCAAAAGCTTTCGGATTAGGGTCAATTGCTTTGGAGGAGATGGGGGAAGCTTTTTTCTTAGCTTGGACGACAACCCCTTGGACTTTGCCAAGTAACACCGCACTTACTGTAGGACCAAAAATTGATTATGTTTTAGTAGAAACCTTCAATCAATATACATTTCGTCCTACGAAAGTGATTCTGGCTAAGAATTTAGTTGGAAAACAATTCGGGAAAGGGTTCTTCGAAAGTACGGAACCTGCAGATTTTGAAAATTTCAAAGAAGGCGACAAAAAAATCCCTTATCAAGTTTTAGCAGAATGCAAAGGAGCGGATTTAGTGGATATTCGTTACGAACAATTAATGCCATTGGTACTTCCGTATCAAAATGCGGCAAATGCGTTTCGAGTGATTGCGGGTGATTTTGTTACTACCGAAGACGGGACAGGAATTGTACATACGTCACCAACTTTTGGTGCTGATGATGCAAAAGTAGCTAAAGAAGCGACACCAGAAATCCCACCAATGTTAGTTTTAGACGAAAATGGAACTCCGGTTCCGTTAGTAGATTTGCAAGGAAAATTTGTTCAAGGACTTGGGAATTTTTCGGGAAAATATGTAAAAAATGAGTATTATAATGAAGGCGAAGCACCGGAACGTTCGGTAGATGTTGAGATTGCTATTCAGTTAAAAGAAGAAAACAAGGCGTTCAAAGTAGAAAAATACGTGCACAGTTACCCACATTGCTGGAGAACAGACAAGCCTATTTTATATTATCCATTAGATTCTTGGTTCATAAAAATCTCTGAAGTTAAAGACAGAATGTTCGACTTGAACGAAACGATCAACTGGAAGCCAAAAGCAACCGGAGAAGGACGTTTTGGGAATTGGTTGAAAAATGCCAATGACTGGAATTTATCGCGTTCCAGATTCTGGGGAATTCCATTGCCAATTTGGAGAACCGAAGACAAACAAGAAGAAATCTTGATTGGTTCAGTTGAAGAATTATACAACGAAATCGAAAAATCGATCGCAGCTGGTTTTCAAAAGGAAAATCCTTTTAAAGGTTTTGAAATTGGAAATATGGCCGAAACGAATTACGATTTAGTTGATTTACATAAAAATGTAGTGGATGAAATCACTTTGGTTTCTGCTTCTGGCAAACCAATGACGCGTGAAGCGGACTTGATTGATGTTTGGTTCGATTCAGGTTCCATGCCGTATGCGCAGTGGCATTATCCTTTTGAAAACAAAGAAAAAATAGATCAAAACCAAGATTTTCCTGCTGATTTTATTGCAGAAGGAGTGGATCAAACACGTGGTTGGTTTTATACCTTGCATGCTATTGGAACATTAGTTTTTGATAAAGTAGCATACAAAAATGTAGTTTCTAACGGATTGGTTTTAGATAAAAACGGACAAAAAATGTCCAAACGTTTAGGCAATGCTGCAGATCCATTTGAAACATTAAAAGAATATGGTCCTGATGCGACGCGTTGGTACATGATTTCAAATGCAAATCCTTGGGACAATTTGAAATTTGATTTAGAGGGAATCGCTGAGGTCCGCAGAAAATTCTTTGGCACTTTATACAATACGTATTCGTTCTTTAGTTTATACGCAAATATTGATGGTTTTAAATATGATGAAGCGGAGATTCCCGTAAACGAAAGACCGGAAATTGACCAGTGGGTCATCTCTGAGTTGAATACTTTGATCAAAGAAGTTGATGGTTTTTATGCGGATTATGAGCCAACAAAAGCAGCTCGTGCCATCTCTGAATTTGTTCAGGAAAACCTAAGTAATTGGTACGTTCGTTTGTGTAGAAGGCGCTTCTGGAAAGGGGAATATGCACAAGATAAAATTGCGGCTTATCAAACTTTATACACCTGTTTGTTGACCATAAGTAAACTAGGCGCACCTATTGCTCCGTTCTTTATGGATAAACTTTACAGAGATTTAACTTTAGCAACACAGTCGGAAAAGTACGACAGTGTACATTTGGCGGAGTTTCCAATTTCGGTTGACAACTATGTTAATAAAATGTTAGAAAGCAAAATGCAAAAAGCACAGACGATCTCATCACTCGTTTTATCGCTCCGAAAAAAGGAAATGATAAAGGTGCGTCAACCGTTGCAAAAGGTAATGATTCCGGTGCTTGACGACAATCAAAGAGCTGAAATTGAAGCTATTTCTGACCTTATAAAAGCAGAGGTAAACGTGAAAGAAATCGTACTTTTGGACGATGCTTCCGGTGTTTTGGTAAAACAGATTAAACCTAATTTTAAAGCGCTCGGACCCCGTTTCGGAAAAGATATGGGCTTGATTTCTAAGGAAATACAAGGTTTTTCGAAAGAGCAAATTGCTCAATTAGATAAGGAAGGAAGTCTGGATATTGTTATTGCAGGAAATAACGTAACTTTAACCGTAGAAGATGTAGAAATTACGTCACAGGATATTGAAGGTTGGCTCGTCGCCAACTCAAATGGAATAACGGTTGCGCTTGACATTACAATTTCAGAAGTCTTGAAGCAAGAAGGAATTGCTAGAGAATTAGTAAACAGAATTCAGAATATCCGTAAAGATTCTGGATTTGAAGTTACGGATAAAATCAAGGTTCAATTGAAAAGAAATGGACTCTTAGAAGAAGCGATTCTTAAAAATGAAGACTATATTAAATCGGAAACATTAACGAGTGATTTAGTTTTTGTTGATGATTTGGAATTGGGTACAGAAATAGAATTTGACGATATAAAAACAATGCTATTAATTTCTAAATAATATAAAATGGTAGATGAAGCTACACGATACTCTGATGCTGACTTAGCGGAGTTTAAAGTGATAATAATTAATAAAATACAAAAAGCACAATCCGATTTAGATTTGATTAAAAGTGCTTACATGAACGATCTGAATAATGGTACAGATGATACGTCTCCAACATTCAAAGCATTTGAAGAAGGAAGTGAAACAATGTCTAAGGAAGCAAACTCACAACTGGCGATTCGTCAGGAAAAGTTTATTCGTGATTTGAAAAATGCACTCTTCCGTGTTGAAAATAAAACGTACGGAGTTTGTAAAGTTACCGGTAAACTAATTGGAAAAGAAAGATTAAAAATCGTTCCACATGCAACTATGAGTATTGAAGCAAAGAACTTGCAACGATAAACCTGCTGTTAAACAAGATTTAACGCTCCATTAGGAGCGTTTTTTTTGATTAAATTGCTATTTTTGCCCCATTAAAATTTATAAAATGTCATTACGAAAAGCATATCTCCTTATTTTTATCATATTACTTGTTGATCAAGTTTCTAAAATTTACATTAAAACTAACTTTATTTTAGGAGAAGAAGTGGAAGTCTTCAGATGGTTCAAAATTCTATTCATTGAAAATGAGGGAATGGCCTGGGGAACAAAAATCCCGGGAACTTATGGTAAATTGTTCCTGACGCTTTTTAGATTGGTTGCCGTAGGTGGGATTGGGTATTGGTTATGGGATTCTGTGGAGAAAAAGCACAGCTCAAATTACTTAATTGTTGCAATCGCTTTAATTTTTGCGGGTGCTTTTGGTAATATTATCGATTCTGTTTTTTACGGTGTTATTTTTGATGATAGTCAACAGCAATTGGCAACTTTGTTCTCAGATCAACCGTATGGAACTTGGTTTCACGGTCAAGTAGTAGATATGTTTTACTTCCCTTTTTGGCACGGAATTTTGCCAAGTTGGTTGCCAATTTGGGGCGGAAAAGAATTTACTTTTTTCAACGCCATCTTCAATATTGCCGATATGGCAATTTCTACTGGAGTTGGAATTTTAATTTTTTTCAACAAAAAAGCATTTCATCATAATTAGATTCAACGCTTTTCACAACATACAAAAAAGACCTGTTCAAATCATGAACAGGTCTTTTTGGTTAATTTTTATTATGTCCCGGAGCGTAACGTTTTGCGCTTTTTCCACCGTATATTTTTTTAGCTTGACCTGGTGGAAGCCTTTTAGCTTTGTAGGTAGATCTGCTCGTTCCAGTGTGAATGCTGCAGTTTGAAAAGGAAACTGCAAAAAGAAGTACCATGATGCTTACCGCTACTCTTGAATTTTTAAATGTTCTCATAACTTGATTAAATTTTATCTGCTGCGAAAGTACAGATTAAAAGTTAAAACGAGTGAATTGAATTTGGCGTCACACAATAATTCAGTTGTATATCACCTTCAAAAACATCGGTAATTAGTTCTTCGGGTTCGAAGAAAGAAAGGCCAATCTTGATGGTATCTGGTTTGCATTCGGATAGAAATTTATCATAAAATCCTTTTCCATAACCCACGCGATGTCCTTTTTTATCGAAAGCCAAAAGCGGAACAAAAACGATATCAATCTTATTGGAGGGAACTTCAATACCATCTACAGGTTCTGGAATATTGTATTGGTTTTTCTTTATTTTAGTATTGTCTGTCAGAAGAAAATGTCTCATGTTTCTCGTCAAAAAATCACTTTTAGAAATAATAATGTCCTTGTCTTTTCCAGATAGCAAGTGTAAAATAAATTCGGTGTTGACTTCTTTGTGTTCGGAAATGGGCAGGAAAATATGAAAATAGGTTTTCTCCCAAATCGGAATGGTAAGCAGTTTATTGGCTATAGCCAAACTCATTTCTTCCACTTCATCTTCCGAAAGGTTTTGTCGAAGATTTTTGTATTTTATTCTTAATTCTTTTTTAGTGCTTTGCATTTAAAATGGTCTTTGAAATATGATAAATGGCATCGCCTTGATACACAATTGGAGCTTGATTTCCGTTAATGATAAACCCGTCATTTGGAGCTTTTATTTTGCGTTCAAATTTTCCAAATGGATCTGTTATTGTTGCTAAAATAGTGCCTTTTGCTACAAATAGACCTATAAAGCCGTTGTCGTGCAGTAAGCCTGAACATTTTGCACGGACCCAGGCTGATTTTTGAATGTAAATGGTCTTTTTTTCTGGACTCTTGAGAACATGATGCTCAGCTAACATGTTAAGATGTGACAGAATGCGTTTAGCACCTTCAACCCCAGCATGGGCTACTGGATAATCGATATTTAGTGATTTTCCACCTTCAAAAAGGAGCATTTTTACATCTAGCTTTTGACTGGCATTTCTAAAACTTCCAGCAATATTATTGGAAAACAAAGTGAAGGGAGCATTAAAGACATCGGCTAAATCTTTAAGCGCTTCGTTATTTGGAGCTAACCTGATTTGCGGAGCATTAAATCGACTGGCGCCACCAGCATGAAAATCAACTGCATAATCTATAAGTGGCATTATTTCAGTTAGAATGTGATAGGCAAATCGACTCGCTAAAGAACCTTTTTTGCTTCCTGGAAAGACTCTATTTAAGTCTCTGCCGTCAGGAAATTCCCTAGATTGATTTACAAAACCAAACATATTGATTACGGGAATACAGATGATAGTGCCTATCTTTGGTTTGTTTATCTTTTTTGTAATTAACTGCCTTACAATTTCAACTCCATTTATTTCATCACCATGAATTCCTGCTGAAAACAGTATGGTAGGTCCTTCAATTTTTGACCGTTGAACAACTATAGGGATTTTGAGTTTTGTAGCGTTGTGAAGTTTCGCAATTTCCATGTAAATAGTTTTACTTTGTCCAGGCAAAATAGTTTCTCCTAATATACTTATGGTTTTTGAGTTTTTCATATTGAATTAAAAGCTAAAAATAGAAATAATTATTTTGAATTCGTAAATTTGAAACGAAATAAGTAAAGGTTTGTAAAAGTAACAACCTTGCTAGAGAAAGTGGCATAAAACGACCCTTTTTTTGAAATAAATAAACCATGCAAAACCCAACTCTTGAACTTCAAATCCAAACTTTACCAGACAATCCCGGCGTATATCAATATTACGATAAGGAAGGTAAAATCCTGTATGTGGGCAAAGCCAAAAATCTAAAAAAAAGAGTCTCTTCTTATTTCAATAAAATTCATGACACGGCCAAAACTAATGTGCTCGTAAAGAAAATTGTAACCATCAGACACATTGTTGTTCCTACGGAAACCGATGCGCTGTTGCTAGAAAATAACCTTATAAAAACGCTGCAGCCACGCTATAACGTATTGCTGCGAGATGACAAAAGTTATCCTTGGTTGTGTATTAAGAAAGAACCTTTTTCCCGAATTTTTGCCACCAGAAGAATGGTCAAAGATGGGTCGGAATATTTTGGGCCGTATACCAGTTTCAAAACCGTAAGTACTATTCTGGATCTGATTAAAGAATTGTATCCGCTTCGAACTTGTAATTATGATTTGAGTAAAAGCAATATTGAAAGCGGGAAATTCAAGGTGTGTCTCGAATATCATATTGGTAATTGCATGGGTCCTTGTGAAGGTCATGAAACGCTTGAAAATTATCAAAAACAAGTAGATGCGATTCGGGAAATCTTGAAAGGGAACTTCAAGGAAAGCATGAAGGATTTTAAGCGAGTCATGACGAATCTGGCAGCCGACATGCATTTTGAAGAAGCACAAAAAATTAAGGAAAAAATAGAAATTCTGGAGAATTACCAATCGCGATCCACGATTGTTAATCCAAAAATTACCAACATCGATGTGTTTTCGATTGTTTCAGATGAAAGTGCGGCGTATGTGAATTTTTTGCAAATTTCACATGGTTCGATTATTCGTTCGCACACAATGGAAATCAAAAAGAAATTAGACGAGCCAGATGAAGAATTACTAGAATTGGCGATTATTGAATTGAGAGAGCGTTTTCAATTGTTGTCTCGAGAAGTGGTTGTCCCTTTTCATGTGGATTTGGGGGAGAATATAAAAATAACAGTTCCACAATTGGGAGACAAAAAGCAAATTCTGGATTTGTCGATTCGGAATGCTAAGTTCTACCGAATTGAACAACTCAAACAACTACAAATTGTAGATCCTGATCGCCATACCAAGAGAATTATGGCGCAAATGCAAAAAGACTTGAGGTTGCCGGTGGAGCCCAGACACATCGAATGTTTTGACAATTCGAATATTCAGGGAACCAATCCTGTGGCGGCTTGTGTAGTTTTTAAAGATGGAAAACCTAGCAAGAAGGATTACCGTCATTTTAATATAAAAACAGTCGAAGGACCGGATGATTTTGCTTCGATGACCGAAGTAGTTTACAGAAGATACAAACGATTATTGGACGAAAATCAACCATTGCCCAATTTAATAATTATTGATGGGGGAAAAGGACAATTGTCATCGGCGTTGAAAAGTATTGATGAATTGGGTTTGAGAGGAAAAATAACTATTATTGGTATTGCCAAAAGACTGGAAGAACTATTTTATCCAGGAGATTCTATTCCGCTGTATTTGGATAAAAGATCGGAAACCTTAAAAATAATTCAGCAATTGCGAAACGAGGCGCACCGTTTTGGGATTACGCATCACCGCGATAAAAGGAGTAAAGCGGCATTAAATTCCTCGATAGAATCCATTCCTGGCATTGGAGAAAAAACAATGCTGACTTTGATTCAACACTTTAAAAGTGTTAAAAGATTGAAATTAGCAACAGAAAAAGAAATTTCCGACGTTATAGGTGTATCAAAAGCCAAAAAAATTTCCGAATTTTACAAAGCAACAAACGAAAATTAACACCATCAGATTCTTTTACGGAACAAATTGCTGCTTATGAAGAAAATCACACTATTATTCATCGTTTTTATAAGTTTGGCTGTGTTTTCTCAAGAACAAAAAAGACCTAAAATAGGTTTGGTTTTAAGTGGTGGTGGTGCAAAAGGTTTTGCTCATATTGGAGTTTTGAAAGTATTGGAAGAAGCAGGTGTCAAGATCGATTACATTGGCGGAACTAGTATGGGTGCAGTTATTGGCGGTCTTTATGCCTCGGGATATAACGCATCCCAAATAGATTCTATTTTTCAAGCAACAGATTTCAATGAGTTAATCAACGATTTTATTCCCAGATCATCCAAGAATTTTTACGAAAGAAGAAACGACGAATTGTATGCGCTGGTTTTGCCCTTTAATAAAATGAAGATTGGAATTCCAGAAGCCTTGTCTAAAGGCATGTATAATTATAATTTATTGAGCAGAATAACCAGAAACGTAAGACACATCAAGGATTTTAACCAACTTCCCATTCCTTTTTTATGTATTGGAACCAATATTGAAACCGGCGAAGAAGTATTATTAAATAAAGGAAATTTAGCTCAGGCAATGATTGCAAGCTCTGCATTTCCCTCTTTGTTTTCTCCTGTAGAAATAGATGGAAAAATTTTAGTAGACGGTGGCGTTGTAAATAATTATCCAATTGAGGAAGTACGAAAATTGGGCGCTGATATCATTATTGGTGTCGATGTGCAAAATGATTTATTGGACCGGACTCAACTTAAGGATGCTACTAAGATTTTGGTACAAATCACTAATCTTCAGTCGATAGAGCGAATGAAAAAAAATGTAACCAACACGGATATTTATATTAAACCCGATATTACACAATACGGTGTAATCTCTTTTGATAAGGGAAGTGAAATTATAAGAAAGGGAGAGGAAGCCGCATTTGCTGTTTATGAACAAATAGAACGAATTGTTGAATTATCCAATCCGTACAGGAAGCCAAAGTTGGAGTTGCATTCAGACAGTCTGCAGATAAGAGCTATAAATAGTAATGAATTAGATAATTACACGAAAGAGTATGTCATTGGAAAATTAAGATTTAAGCCTGGTGCAAAAACGGGTTATGATGATTTGTTAAAAGGTATTAATAACATCAATGCGACTAAAAATTTTAGTGCTATATCGTATTCCTTAGAACCAAACAAAAACGATGTGGATTTGAATATTAATTTAAAAGAGAATCCAACAAAAACATATTTGAAATTTGGATTGCATTATGATAATTTGTTCAAAAGTGGTGTTTTAGTGAATTTGACACGTAAAAAAACACTTTTTAAAAATGATATTGCTTCTCTGGATATTGTTTTAGGCGATAATATCAGGTATAATTTAGATTATTATATCGAAAATGGATTTAATCTGAGTTTTGGGTTTAAATCGAATTACAATCAATTCAATAGAAATGTAGCGAAGGAAATAAGTAGTGCGACTTTTAATAATCCGGATATCAATTCTTTGAATATAGATTTTACAGACCTGACCAATCAGGCGTATTTCCAGTCTTTATTTGTTCAGAAATTTTTAATTGGAGGCGGAGTCGAGCTCAAATATTTAAAAATAAAATCGGAGACACTTGCTAATGTAGATCCCATAATTGACAATAGTAATTATCTGAGTCTTTTTGGATACATGAAATACGATTCTTTCGATAATAAATATTTTCCTAAAAAAGGATGGTATTTTTCAGGGGATATTCAATCCTATTTGCTGTCTTCAAATTATACCGGTGATTTTAAGCCGTACTCCATTGCCAAAGGAGATTTTGGAGTAGCGGCTACTCTATTTAAAAATGCTACCATCAAATTACAAACCGATGCCGGATTTTCTTTCGGTCAGGAAAGTGTGGCCTTTTTTAATTTTATTTTAGGGGGCTACGGATATAATCCATTGAATAATTTCAAATATTTATATGGATATGATTATTTGAGCATTGCAGCCAATAGTTATATAAAGTCAACTGGAACCATAGATTATGAGTTTTACAAAAAGAATCACGTCAATTTTTCGGCAAATTTTGCTAATATTGGAGATCGGATTTTTGAATCGGTAGATTGGATTTCAATACCAAAATATTCTGGTTATGCTGTTGGATATGGATTAGAAACGGTCATTGGGCCCATCGAAATAAAATATTCTTGGTCCCCGGAACAGCCCAAAGGATTTACATGGTTTAGCATTGGGTTTTTGTTTTAATTGTAATTTATTTCAATAATAATTCCGATATTTGTTATAATGAAAACAAAATGGCTAGGTTTATTAGAATATCTTCAATTCCTTATCAAGAGAAATCCGGAATAAGTACCCTTTTTTTGATTTATCATAGCACATTATAAAGTAATCTTAACTTTAATTTGTTACACTTTTAAACAAAAAAATCATGCCTTTATATCATAAATTAGGGAGTTTTCCCCAAAAAAGACACACGCAATTCGAAAAACCAAACGGCGGTTTGTACTACGAACAACTCTTTGGAACAGAAGGTTTTCATGGTCATTCGTCATTGCTATATCACGTTCACAGGCCTACGCAAGTCAAGGAAATTCTAAAATCTTATTCGGTTGAACCTAAAATCGCCATTGGAAAAAACATTAAATCATTACTGTTAAAAGGATTTGAGTTAAAACCAGAAGATGATTTTCTAGACAGTCGGAAAGCGATGTTGGTCAACAAGGATTGTACGATAGGATTAGCCGCTCCAAGACAATCGTTGCGCAACTATTTCTATAAAAATGCTGATGCCGATGAAATGATTTTCATTCACAAAGGAAAAGGGAAACTGCGTACCATGATGGGAAATATTCCTTTTGAATATGGCGATTACTTGATTATTCCTCGCGGAATGATTTACCAAATTGACTTTGAAACTTCGGAAAACAGATTGTTCTACGTCGAATCCTTTGCGCCTTTTTACACACCTAAACGCTATAAAAACGAATCAGGGCAACATTTAGAGCATTCGCCATTTTGCGAACGCGACTTTATTTTGCCAAACGAGTTAGAGACCCACGATGAAAAAGGCGATTTTCTCATCAAAATCAAAAAAGAAGGTATGATGCATGAAGTGGTTTATGCCACGCATCCTTTTGACGTTGTGGGTTGGGACGGATATAATTTCCCTTACGGATTCAGCATTCACAATTTTGAGCCTATAACGGGGCGCGTTCATCAGCCGCCACCGGTGCATCAAACCTTCGAAACGGCAACTTTTGTGGTTTGTTCTTTTGTTCCAAGGTTGTACGATTACCATCCAAAATCTATTCCAGCGCCTTACAATCATAGCAATATCGACAGTGATGAGGTTTTGTATTATGTAGATGGCGATTTCATGAGTCGTAATAATATTGAGCAAGGTCACATTACATTGCACCCAAAAGGGATTCCGCACGGACCAGCGCCAGGAGCTATGGAACGCAGTATTGGTCATACAGAAACACACGAACTGGCAGTTATGGTCGATACATTTCGCCCGTTGATGGTCACCGAAGAAGCCATGGGTCTAGACGATGGTCAGTACTATAAATCTTGGGTGGAATAGTCATTGCGAGGAACGAAGCAATTACATTACAATTGTCAGCCTGAGCGTAGTGGAAGTAAGGAGCTGTTTCCTGCTGTACGTTATATCTTTTCCTGGCTAAAGAAGCCAGAAAAAGGATGCCACTTCCATCAGGGCTAGGATGTAGAATAATCAACAACATTTTTTTAAATTCATAAATCCGTGTACATCAGTTTAATCCGCGTCATCCGCTTTCCAAAACTGTACGTACCGAATCAAAAAATAAATATCATGTCAAAAGAAGTAAAATCAGTAGAATACGGACTAGAAAAAATATTTGAAGGAGCGCAAGATTTTCTTCCTTTACTAGGAACCGATTATGTAGAATTCTACGTAGGAAATGCAAAACAATCGGCACATTATTACAAAACGGCTTTTGGTTATCAGTCATTGGCGTACGCCGGATTAGAAACCGGAGTTCGAGACAGAACATCGTATGTGTTAAAACAAGATAAGATTCGTATTGTTTTAACGACGCCTTTAACACAGGATTCTCCTATTCACGAACATTTGCAAAAGCATGGTGATGGAGTGAAAGTGGCGGCGCTGTGGGTTGAAGACGCGACAAGTGCTTACGAAGAAACAATGAAACGTGGCGCGCGCTCTTTTATGGAGCCAACGGTTGAGAAAGATGAATTTGGAGAAGTAGTACGTTCCGGAATTTATACCTACGGGGAAACGGTGCATATTTTTGTGGAGCGTAAAAATTATACGGGTGTTTTCCTTCCGGGCTACAAGGAATGGAAATCCGATTACAATCCAGAACCAACAGGATTAAAATACATCGATCACATGGTAGGAAATGTAGGTTGGAACGAAATGAATACTTGGGTGAAGTTCTATGAAGACGTGATGGGATTTGTGAATTTCCTTTCTTTTGATGACAAACAAATCAATACGGAATATTCGGCGTTGATGAGTAAAGTAATGTCTAATGGAAACGGAAGAATTAAATTTCCAATCAACGAACCTGCTGAAGGAAAGAAGAAATCACAAATTGAGGAATATTTAGATTTTTATGGCGGACCTGGAATTCAGCATATCGCTATTGCTACGGATGATATTATCAAAACGGTATCGCAACTCAAGGCAAGAGGAATCGAATTCTTATCTGCTCCGCCGCATACGTATTATGAAGCTATACCAGAGCGATTGGGTGATCACATGAAAATGATGAAAGAAGACCTGAATGAAATCGAGAAACTGGCAATCATGGTTGATGCAGATGAAGAAGGATATTTATTGCAAATTTTTACAAAACCGGTGCAAGACAGGCCTACCTTGTTTTTTGAGATTATTCAAAGAATGGGAGCCAAAGGGTTTGGTGCAGGGAACTTTAAAGCACTATTTGAATCAATTGAGCGTGAACAACAATTGCGAGGAACGTTATAGAAACGCATTATTTTTACATATTGTGAAAAAATAACCGATGAACAGCACGTTTTTTTATAAATGTTGTGTTAAACTTTATTTTTTGCAAAAATAACTGAATTTGTTAGCTACCTTTGCACTCGCAAAAAGGGAAGGGGTGGTTTCCTTCCTAATTTCATATAAATTTCATAGTTTATAGTTTTTTGGTTAGTTAATAGCATAAAAACTCAGTCATTATTTGACTGAGTTTTTTTGTTTTAATATATTTGGAACAAATTTTGCTAATACATTCAATAAATTGACAAAATAAGTAATGAAAAAACTAATCTTATTCTTCATATTGATTGTAACAGTAAGCTTTGATTCTCCTCAGGAAGATGCTTACGGTGTGGGAGAATATTTCAAATTCAGAATCCATTACGGAATAGTGAATGCTGGATATGCCACTTTAGAAGTGAAAGATGCCACGCTAAATAGCAAAAAAACGTTTCATGTTGTTGGTAGAGGATACACCACGGGAATGTCACGATTTTTCTTCAAAGTAGATGATTTATACGAAAGTTATATCGACAAGGAAACTAGAAATCCATATCAATTTGTTCGGAAAATTGATGAAGGTGGTTATACCAAAAATCAAGAAGGTTTTTTCAATCAATCCAGTAATAGGGTGGTGGTGAAGGATTATAAACATAAAACGGAAAAAACGCTTTATATTCCAAAAAACACTCAAGATATATTATCAACTTTTTATTATTTAAGGAATCATCCTAATATTGATAAGTTAAAAATAGGCGAAGCCGTTGCTATTGACATGTTTTTTGATGATGAAACTACAAAATTTAAGCTAAAGTTTATAGGACGAGAAAATATTACCACTAAATTTGGCGTTGTTCCAGCTATGATTTTTAGACCTTTAGTACAATCAGGACGTGTTTTTAAAGAACAAGAAAGTCTAACCGTTTGGATTTCGGATGATGATAATAAAGTGCCGCTCAGGATAAAAGCTAGTTTAGCTGTAGGTTCAATTAAGGCAGATATTGATGCATACAAAGGATTAAAGACTCCTTTCAAAAAAAAATAAAAATGAATAACAATGAGAATTCAGAAGCTATCTTAAAAGAAATTGAGCTTAAATACAATGCGATAAATCAAAAAACAGAGACGCAGTTAGAAGGATTGCTTTGGTCTAAACCTATTACGTATTGGGATTACATTCAAACAGATGCTTTGTTGAATCTGCAAATTCAAAGAACGACGCTTCCTGATGAAATGGTTTTTATTATGTATCACCAAGTAAATGAATTAATATTTAAAATGATTCTTTGGGAAATGCAGCAAATTGCGTATTGTAAGGACATCAATACAGTTTTTTTTACAGAAAGATTGATGCGAATTAGTCGTTATTTTGATATGTTAACTACCTCCTTCAGTATTATGGGAGATGGAATGGAAGTGGAACAATACATGAAATTTAGAAATACATTGACGCCTGCTAGTGGTTTTCAGAGCGCGCAGTACCGCTTAATAGAATTTTCTTCCACTGACCTAATAAACCTGATTGACCACCGTTATAGAGACACCATCGACAGAAATACTCCGTATGAGTTTGCATTGGAGCATTTGTATTGGCAAGCAGCTGGTAAAGATTATCAAACTGGAAAAAAATCTTTCCTATTGGAGGAATTTGAAAAAAAATACAAAAAGGAATTCCTAGCGTACATGGAGGAATACAACACCATAAATATTTGGCAAAAATTCAAGCAATTACCTGAATTAGATCAAAAAAATCCTGAATTAGTTCAAGCGATGCGTCATTATGATCATACGGTCAATATCACTTGGGTAATGCAACATTTGAATACAGCAAAAAAATACATTGATCAAAGCGGAAAAGGAGATGGCGAAGCTACTGGTGGAAGTGACTGGAAAAAATACATGCATCCTAAATACCAAAGAAGAATTTTCTTCCCGGAATTATGGAGTAGCCATGAACTAGAAAATTGGGGAGTAGAAAAGTAAGTTGAATTAAAAAACACGGTTTGAAAAAAATATTTATAGTTATAATAGCACTATTTTCTTTAGTATCATGTAAAAAAACGGAGGAAATAGTTCCGGAAAAAGTAGTACAACTTGTTCCTAAAAAAAGCGAATTTGGATTTGTTCTTTCTGATTTTAATATAGTTAATGACACAATCGAAAGAGGGGATACTTTTGGGACTCTTTTAGAAGAACAAAATATAGGAGATCGGCAAGTATATGATATTATTGCAAAAGTCCGTGATTCATTTGATGTGCGAAGTATTAGAATCAACCGACCTTTTACATTGTTGAGATCCAAAGACAAAAAACATAATTTAGAGGTTTTTATCTATCAGCCTGACAACTTAAGTTATTATGTAATTGATTTTCGAGATACAGCGGTGGCTGTATTCAAAAAAACAAAACCCATTACAATTAAACGCCGAACCATTGGTGGAGTATTAAAAGAATCATTGTCTGAAACCTTAGGCAATGCCAAGATAGAAGGAGCGCTAGCTAGCAAAATTGCTAAAATTTATGCCTATTCTATTGATTTTATGAAGCTCAAAAAAGGAGATCGCTTTGCAATAACTTTTACTGAGCGTTTTATAAATGACTCCATTTATGATGGAGTAGAAGAACTCGAAGCTTCTTTTTTTGAATACCGAGGAAAAATTATTTATGCATTTCCTTTTGCTCAAAATTCCAATTCAGATAAAAAAGAATACTACGACGAGCAAGGAAAAACACTGAAAAATTTCTTTCTAAAATCGCCTATAAAATTCAGCAGAATTTCGTCCCGATTTTCGTCCAGTCGCTTTCATCCGGTTCAACACCGATGGAAAGCGCACAAAGGAACAGATTATGCAGCGCCACGCGGAACTCCTATTACCGTTACAGCTGGAGGTGTTGTAGAGCAAAGTGGATTTACGGCCGGAAATGGAAATTTTGTAAAAGTAAAACACAATGGAACTTATTCTACGCAATACCTGCACATGTCAAAAATTTTAGTAAGACGAGGTCAGCGTGTCAGTCAAGGTCAAGTTATTGGTTTGGTTGGAAGTACAGGTCTTGCAACTGGACCACATGTGTGTTATCGTTTTTGGAAAAATGGAAAACAAGTGGATGCGCTCAGGCTTAAATTACCTACTGGTGAACCTATGACCGGAAGCAATAAAAGCCGTTTTCTAGCACAAATAAGTCCGTTGAAGTTTGAATTAGACAGTGTAGCTAATTTGTAATTGGACAGTTTATTCAGGTAAAGAAATCCTAAAGAAACAGATTTAGCTTAATTGGATTCTACAATAGCGCAATTCAATGGTTTTAACGCTAAATTGTTATATAAATCAAAACCCATTTTTCATTAAAACAAATTTGAGTATTTTTGTCCCAATTTTAACAATACTACAACTCCTTTATAATGGCTTTAAATACTAAAAACCCAACAGAAACAAACGCTTGGAAGAAACTGGAATTGCATTACAGCGAAATGCAAAAGGCTTCTATGCAAGAATTATTTCAATTGGATTCTTCGAGAGCGAACACTTTTAACTTACAATGGAATGATTTTTTAATCGATTATTCTAAAAACATTATCAATACAGAGACGATTCAGCTGTTGTTAGAGTTGGCTGATGAAGTTGGACTTAAAAGCGCCATTGCTGACTATTTTGAAGGTGAAGTAATCAATCAAACTGAAAATAGAGCGGTGCTTCATACTGCGCTACGTGCTACTGATTCCGCAGTTGTTAAAGTGGAAGGAATTGATGTGATTCCTGAAATTTATGAAGTAAAAGAGAAAATAAAAGCATTTACAAATGAAGTAACTTCGGGTGAGAGAACTGGTTTTACGGGCAAAGCATTTACAGATATTGTAAATATTGGTATTGGAGGATCTGATTTAGGGCCTGCAATGGTTGTTGAGGCCTTACAATTCTATAAAAATCATCTTAATATCCATTTTGTTTCAAATGTGGACGGGGATCATGTTAATGAGATTATCAAAAAACTGAATCCGGAAACTACACTGTTTGTAATCGTTTCCAAGACATTTACCACACAAGAAACATTGACTAATTCTGAAACAATCAGAAAATGGTTTTTATCAAAAGACTTTGGTACAACTCAAGAAGATGTTGCTAAACATTTTGTGGCGGTTTCCACCAATATTGATAAGGTAACTGAGTTTGGTATAAATGCAGCTAATGTTTTTCCGATGTGGGATTGGGTTGGCGGACGATTCTCTTTGTGGAGTGCTGTTGGACTTACGATAAGTTTAGCTGTAGGGTACGATAATTTTGATGAATTGTTACAAGGAGCCAATGAAATGGACGAGCATTTCAAGATGGAAGATTTTGATAAAAACATGCCCGTTATCTTGGCGTTATTGAGTGTCTGGTACAATAATTTTTTTGGTGCCGAAAGTGAAGCCTTGATTCCATACACACAATACTTGCAAAAATTAGCGCCTTATTTGCAGCAAGGAACGATGGAAAGCAATGGTAAGAGTGTTGGTCGTGACGGAAAGCCAGTGAATTATCAAACGGGAACTATAATCTGGGGAGAACCGGGAACCAATGCGCAACATGCTTTTTTTCAGTTAATTCATCAGGGAACAAAATTGATTCCTGCAGATTTTATTGGTTTCATAACTCCTTTATACGGAGACAATGATCATCATGATAAATTGATGTCTAACTTTTTTGCCCAAACGGAAGCCTTAATGCATGGAAAATCAGGAGTGCAAGTTCAAGCAGAATTTGACAAACAAGGCATTTCAGAAGAAAAAGCTAAATTTCTTTTGCCTTTTAAAATATTCTCAGGTAACAAACCAACGAATACTATTTTAATTCAAAGGCTGACACCAAAAACTTTAGGTTCTTTGATTGCTCTGTATGAGCACAAAATTTTTGTTCAAGGTATCATTTGGAATATTTTCAGTTTTGATCAATGGGGAGTGGAGTTAGGTAAACAATTGGCAAACTCTATATTAGCGGAAATTGATACGGAAAAAGTGCAAAGTCATGATAGTTCTACAGCATTTTTATTGAATCATTTTTTAAGGAATAAAAAGAATTAAAAAATTTATATTCTTAATAAATTTTGATATAATTTGAACTCAACGCTCTTTTTAGAGTTATTAATATAGTTTTCAAGGCCCTGATTGGAGTGAAATCAGGGCTTTTTTATGGCTAAGTATCTCTGTTTTAATAGTTTTTTTAAGATTATTAAGTTTTTTTTCATCTTAAAAATTTGTCAATAAATGAATATAATTCAATAAAAGTAGTTTTCTATTGATAAAAAATCTATTTTTTATAAAAAAAACAATTAAAATTAATTTTAATTGTTTTTTGGTTTTTTTTTAAATGGCAATTCTTAACGTTGTGTTAACTTATTAAACTAAAAATGTTATAATTTTGCCAAATATTTTTAAACTAAACAAAAAACAAAAATGAAAAGAATTATTTTTATTTTGATTATTTTTTTATCAGTTGTAGGTCATTCGCAGGTTACTAGTTCTGCTATGTCTGGTACTGTTAAATCAAATGCTGGAGAAACTCTTCCGGGAGCTTCGGTTGAGGTTGTTCATAAGCCAACAGGAACTAAGTACTATTCTACTACGGATGGTAATGGACGGTATGCAGTTCAAGGAATTAGACCAGGAGGACCTTATACCATTAAGGTGACTTACGTTGGTTATAAAACAACAGAGATTACAGATATTACTGCTCCTTTAGGTAATAACTTAACTGTAAATGTTGTTGTTGAAGAAGAGTCAAATGCTTTAAGTGAAGTAATTGTTTCTACAAAATCAAAAGGTAATTTCAATAAAGGAAGAACCGGAGCTTCTCAACAATTTTCTAATAGAGAAATAACTGCGGTGCCAGTAACAGGTGCGCGTTCAATAAATTCAATCACAAAGTACAATGCCAATGCAGGTAGTAATGGTACTTTTGGAGGACAGGATTCAAGATTAAATAACTTTACTATTGATGGTTCTGTATTTAATAATGGTTTTGGTTTAGGTAGTGATTCACAAGCAGGGGGTAGAACAGGGTCTACAGCAATCTCTTTAGATGCAATTGAACAACTACAAGTAAGTATTGCTCCTTATGATGTACGTCAATCTGGATTTTTAGGATCCGGAATAAATGCCGTTACAAAAAGTGGAACAAATGAAGTAGAGGGATCAGTTTATAATTCATTCCGTAGCAATAAAAAAGATTTTATTGGTACTAAAGCGGGAGAAACAGTTGTTGTTCCAGGAAAATTTGAAGAAAAAATCTGGGGTGCTAGAATTGGAATGCCTATCATAAAAGATAAATTGTTTTTCTTTGGAAATTTTGAAACTATAGAAAATTTAAGCCCAGCTACAACTTGGACTTCTACAGGTTCACCACAGCCAAGTGGTCAGGTTTCGGCTCCTACTTTTGCACAAATGGAAACACTTTCTAATTTCTTGCAAGAGAAATTTAATTATACTACTGGACCATGGGAGAATTACGATTCTGAGAGAATTTCTAAAAAGTTCCTTGCTAGAATTGACTGGAATATCAATGCCAATCATCAATTAACAGCACGTTATGTGCATCACGATTCTAATTCTGATGAGTTAACGTCAAACTCTTTTTCATTAGGGAATGGTAATAGGAGAACAAGTCCGCTTGCAATGTCATTCAAAAATAGTGGTTATGTCATACAAGATAATACGAGATCAGCTGTTTTGGAATTGAATAGTAAATTAAGCAATTCTTGGTACAATAACTTCATCGCAGGTTATGACAAACAAATAGAAGATAGAGCTTTACAAGGTGGTGGTTTATTCCCAACAATTGACATCTTAAACGGATCGAATACATTTATTTCGGCTGGTTTAGACCCTTTTACACAAGGTAATAAATTGTCTTATTCTACATTGCACTTCACAAATAATTTAACTAAAACGGTAGGGAAACATTCTTTATTGTTTGGTACTAACTTTGAATATTTTAAATCAAGTAACTTGTTTTTCTCTGGATCAAACGGTGTTTACGTTTTTAACTCTTTAACTGATTTTTACGCTGCGGCAAATCAATCAGCTAATACTGGAGGATTGCCATCTACAACTGCACTTCCTTCACGTTTCCAATTTAGATACTCTGCTTTGCCGGGTGCTCAAGAGCCATTGCAAATATTTAAATCTAATAAATTCGATTTGTATACGCAAGATGAAATGAAATTGAGTGATAGATTCAAATTAACGGTAGGTATTCGTGCTACAGCAGTTTGGTTTGCTGATACCGCTCTTGAAAATCCTGCAGTTACGGCATTGACGTTTGCAGAAGGGCAAAAGTTCAATACAGGAGATATGCCTGATACACAATATTTATTTGAGCCTAGAGTTGGTTTCAACTTAGACTTAAATGGAGATGCATCTACTTTACTTCGTGGAGGTAGTGGTGTATTTACAGGTAGAGCACCATCAGTTTATTTGTCTAATGCTATTGGAAATAATGGTGTACTTACAGGTTTTGTAGACGTTAGTGGTGCTGCATTAGCAAATGGAGGATATGGTTTTACGCCTAATCCTAATGATTATTTTATTCCTGATACTCCAACTCTTCCTACTACATTTGAATTGGCTTTTTCAGATAAAAAATTTAAGTTTCCACAAGTTTGGAAAACAAACATAGCTGTTGATCAAAAACTTCCTTTTGGTTTTGTAGGTACAGTTGAGGGGATTTTTCAAAGAAACATTAATGCAATCAACTATTATAACGCAAACTTTGATGCTCCTGTTGGAACGTTTAGCGGACCAGATAACAGACCAAGATATGCACGTAATGATGCAGGTGTTCGTGTAAATGATAATGTTTCTAGTGCTGTTGTTTTAAGTAATACGGACAAAGGATATTTTTATTCTACAACTTTTAAATTAGAGTATCCTTATAAAAAAGGTCTTTGGGGATCTTTTGCATACACGCACTCAAGTGCTAACGATTTATTGTCTCCTGGTTCTATTGCTTCTGGTTCATGGACTGGAGCTAGATCTGTAAATGGAAATAATGATTTGCCATTAGCATTGTCTAATAACAATACACCACATAGATTAGTAGGTATTGTAGGTTATAAAATTGAATATGGTAAAAATGTAGGAGCAGCTACATCAATCAACTTAGGTTATATTGGTGAGCAATCAGGTCCGTTTTCATATTCTTATGGAGGTGACATGAATGGAGATAGAGTAAATAATAATGATTTGATTTATGTGCCAAATAGCGCTAGTGAAATTCGTTTCCAACCACTTTCAATAACAAATGGTACTGTTGTGACAGCTTACACAGAAGCACAACAGCAATTAGCTTATGATGCATACATCAACCAAGACAAATATCTTTCTACAAGAAGAGGGCAGTATGCTGAAAGAAATGGTGGGGTTTTACCAATGTTACATAGATTAGATTTATCTGCAACTCAAGATTTTTATATTACGATTGCTGGTAAAAAGAATAACTTCCAATTTAGAGCTGATATCTTAAACTTCACCAATTTTATCAATAAAGATTGGGGTGTAACGCAAAGAGTTACTAATGCGAATGTTTTAAATTACAGAACTACAACTTCTAATGTTCCTTTTTATCAATTAGCAACTCAAGTAGAAGCTGACGGAACTAGAGTTTTAATTAAAGATACTTTTCAAAAAAATGCATCAACATTTGATGTTTGGCAAGCACAATTTACTTTGAGATATATTTTTGGAAAATAATATTTTAAGATTTTGAATATTTTAAAAACCACGTTGAGAGACGTGGTTTTTTTATGCCTTTTTTTATTATATTTGTTAAAATAAAAATATTAAATATGTACGATTTTATTCAAAAATTCCATTCTGGCTGGGCTTATTTGGCTCTTTTAGTATTGGTGGTTGCGGTGGTAAATTCCTTAATTGGAATGTTTTCTAAAAAAGAATTTCTTTCCAAAGATCGAAAAATTGCCTTGTTTGCCTTGATAGCAATTCACATTCAATTTTTAGTGGGTATCATTTTATATTTTGTTTCTCCTAACGGATTAAATATGATAAAAGCGGTGGGAATGGGAGGCTTAACAACGGAAAGCCGATTGTTAGCACTTGAGCATCCATTAATCAATGTTATTGCTATTGCATTAATCACTATAGGTTGGTCTAAACATAAAAAATTGATGACTAGTGAGTCAAAATTTAAAACCTTCTCTATTTTATATGGTTTGGGATTATTACTTATATTGAGTAGAATTCCATGGAAAATATGGTTATAAAAAACCTAAAAAAAAGCTCTAGAAATAGAGCTTTTTTTTTCTAGGTATGGTTTTTGTAAAATAGATTTAACTAACACAAGATATATGAAAAAATCAATTACTTTATTTTTTTTACTGGTAATAAGTTGCGCAGTCTATAGTCAAAGTTCAGTAAGACAGAAAACCTTAGTTCAAAAAGATTCCATCAAAAAGAGTAAAATGGCAATTGAAATTGAGGAAAAAAAATTGGATTCTTTAGTAGCGGTATTAGGCGTTTTTAAGCCTTTCAAAAAAGCGGCTCATGCGTCATATTACGCAGATAAATTCAACGGAAGACGCACTACTAGTGGTACAAAATTTGACAATAACAAATATACTGCCGCACATAAAAAACTTCCTTTTGGTACAAAAGTTAGAGTCACCAATGAGAAAAATGGAAAATGGGTAGTTGTGGAAATCACCGATAGAGGGCCTTTTGTAAAGTCTAGAGAAATTGACCTTTCAAAACGAGCATTTATGGATATTACTTCCAATAGAGGCAGTGGGGGAATGCTGGTAACTATTGAAGTATTGAATAAATAATTACCATTTTTGGAAGGGAATTTTGCTTAAATAAGCATTGTAATAGCGTATGTCCCCGGTGACTTCAGTACCAAGCCATTCAGGTTTATCAAAAGAATCCGTCTCAGCGTTAAGTTCGATTTCTGCAACTATTAATCCTTCATTTTTACCATAAAACTCGTCTACTTCAAAAGTGTGATTCCCAGATTTTATTTCAAAACGGGTTTTCTCAATGACACCTTCTTCACATATTACTAGTAATGCTTTAGCCTCAGCAATAGGAATTTCTTTTTCCCATTCAAATCGGGACATCCCTGTTTTATTTGAATTTCCTTTTATAGTCAAAAATCCTTTGTCACCTTTGATGCGTATGCGAACCGTACGTTCAGGAACTGAACTCAAGTAGCCTTGCGCAATATGATTTTGAGCAAAAGCATCTGCTTTGAACGATTCGTTTTTAACCAAAAATTTTCTTTCTATTTCAATCATATTATTTTGATTTTTGTAATACTTGCGATTGTTTATTTGGTCAGCAATAGTAAGTTTATTTGCTGAAACAGACAATCTCTAATCTCCTTTTTTCTATTTAAAAAACAGTTTTAGTATTGGAAGGTCTTCTTTGTTATTGTTTCTAATCTCAGAATTCAAAGGTATTGAATATTTTTACTTTAGTCGGTTTCTATTTTTTTATAGCAAATGAAGTGCTACTTTAGTTTGTAGATGCGAAGTTGCGTTTCATTTCTTAGGTTGTGTAGCACTATAATTATAATCTCGAAAGCATAAAGGAAGCCAATTCAAAAAAGTAAGGGTGTTTATTTGCTTTTTTGCCCTTTTGAATCAATTTTTTATGAATTAGTTCGCTGAATTTGTTTGGCCTATTTGTATTTTTACAAAAATTGAACTAAAAGAATGAAGGTATTTTTCAAAGTTAAGCCTAAGGCCACTATTGCAGGACTTTTAACTGAATTTTTTGGTGAAGCACAATCTTGGCGCGAGACAAGCGACAGCTTGGAGCCTTTAGTTGAATTAATTCGTCTGATACGTCCTTTAAAAGTCAAAAAGGGACAAAAGGTGGATTTACAAGAAATTATTTCTTTTTTAAAAGTAAATTATGCTTGTAGAAAACAGTTTTCTATCTACCTCAAAGAGATTTTAAAAGACAGGAAATTTAATAAAATTCTTTCTGACGCCGCCATTTTGCAAGATGTAGATTTTCTCTTTGAAGTAAAAAAGAGAATCTTCGCTAAGTTCTTGCCTTATCAGCCACAAATAGATACTTTAGAATATATTCTGAATCAGGTTTTTTATCTTGCCAATGATGGGATTTGGATTAACCAAATACCATTAAACCAATTAGGAGAAGTGTACGATCTTTTGAGGTTCAAATCTATTTATGATACGGCGCAGCCCAATTCTATTCTGTCGGAGTTATTAGTTGCTATGCATTTGATTACGCAGCGCATCAGTGGTCGAGCAATGGAAACGGATGTAATCAAAATGGTGCCCGAATTTGATGATCTCGAAAGTCCATTTTCTGCTTTTGAAAAGGAATTGTTTTTAATGGAAGATCGAATTAGAATCTCCCACAGACACTACATTACCTCAGATGATTTATCGTATGCGCAGTTATTAGTTTTGCACAAGCAATGCGAAGAATTTGTGGAGAAGGCATTTCATAATAGTTCAAAATACGGCATTTCACTTCGGGTAAACCAGAATTTATTAAAAATTAGTCAGCAATTAGAGCGACTTAAATTTTTAATTTCGTTACTGATAGTAGATAGTGAGAAAGATAAAAAGAACAATGGGATCATATTAGCTTCGCGACTAATAAAGTTTAACTGCTACAAAAATAATGTTCGAAAATTTGTAGCAGAAAGCACCCAATTGATTTCCTACGAGATTACACAACATACCGCTAAAACGGGGGAGCAATACATTACAGAAGGTCGTAAGGAATATTTTAAAATGTTCAAAACAGCGCTAGGAGGTGGATTCATAGTAGGGATTTTGTGTGTTATAAAAGTGTTTCTTTCTAAGGCAGACACCAGTTTTTTTGGACATGCTTTTCTTTACAGTATGAATTATGCTTTTGGTTTTATAGCGATTTATCTTTTAGGCTTTACTTTAGCGACTAAGCAACCGGCAATGACTGCGGCGGCCTTGATTAAAGCACTTGAAGAGGGTGTATTGAAGCAGGGAAAAGATGCTGAAAAGTACAAAGCTTTTGCTATTCTATTTGCAAGGGTATTTCGTTCTCAGTTTATCGCTTTCGTGGGAAATGTAATTATGGCTTTTCCAGTTTCCTTATTGGGAATTTGGCTTATTGATTACATGATGCAGTACAATATTGCTGCAACTAAATGGGAAGGTTTACTTATTGATTTGAGTCCTATTCACTCTTTGGCTATTCTTCATGCAGCTATAGCTGGAGTTTTTCTGTTTTTATCGGGAATTATCTCGGGCAGTGTGGCCAATAGAGACAAGCACAATCAGGTCTATTTTAGAATTACAGAACATCCTTTCCTTAAAAGGAATTTAGGAAAAACAAAAACGGTAAAACTAGCAAAATTGTATGAAAAAAGATGGGCAGGAATTATTTCTAATTTCTGGTTTGGTATATTCATGGGTAGCACGGCGTCTATTGGATTGTTTTTAGGATTAAATCTTGACATTAGACACATTACTTTTGCCAGTGGGAACCTTGCTTTAGCATTGTATGGAGCTAATTATGAAGTTAGCGATTCGATGTTGTTTTGGGGTGTTTTCGGTATTGGAATTATAGGATTGGTTAACTTTATGGTAAGTTTCAGTCTCTCATTAGGCTTGGCATTCCGTTCACGAGCGATCTCACTATTTGAACTTCGATTCGTAACCGTGTCTATTTTCAATCATTTCAAATCAAGACCCTTTAGTTTCTTTTTTCCAACAGAAATTAAAAATAAATCAAGCGTGGCTGATAATTACTTACAGGTCAAAGAGGTCAAAGATTTGTAGTGTATAATAAGTCATTGAAAAAGCAGGATGGTTATTCAATTCTATTATGATGCATGATTTAAATCCAAATAGGAAAATTATACACGTTGACATGGATGCTTTCTATGCTTCGGTTGAGCAATTGGATAATCCGGATTTGCGCGGAAAACCCATTGCTGTTGGAGGTTCAGAAAGCCGAGGGGTAGTTGCTGCAGCAAGTTACGAGGCTAGGAAATTTGGTGTTCGTAGTGCCATCAGTGGTGTTATGGCTAAAAAAAATTGTCCAGAGCTTATTTTTGTGCCACCTCGGTTTGATCGGTACAAGGAAATATCCAGCAAAATTCAAAAAATATTTTATGAGTATACAGATCTTGTGGAGCCCCTTTCGCTTGATGAAGCGTACCTTGACGTTACGGTTAATAAAAAAGGGATCCCAAGCGCTACTTTATTAGCGCAGGAAATTAGGAAACGCATTTTTGATGAAGTTGGTTTAACCGCTTCAGCCGGAATATCAGTTAATAAGTTCGTAGCTAAAATCGCCAGTGATTACAATAAGCCGAACGGTCAGAAAACAGTTAATCCAGAGGAGGTTGTTTCTTTTTTAGAAGAACTAGCCATTCGGAAATTTCATGGTGTTGGGAAAGTCACAACAGAAAAAATGTACCAGCTGGGAATTTTTACAGGATTGGAGTTAAAAAATAAGTCCTTAGATTTTTTAGAGAAACACTTTGGTAAAGCAGGTAATTTTTATTACAATGTGGTGAGAGGGATTCATAATAGTGAAGTTAAATCAAATCGAATCACTAAATCGGTGGCTGCAGAGCATACTTTTGATGTTAATCTTTCTTCCGAAATTTTTATGATGGAGAAATTGGAGAACATAGCACATTCCCTAGAAAAAAGATTAAAAAAACACACTGTTGCCGGCAAAACAATAACTTTAAAAATAAAATACAGTGACTTTTCACAGCAAACCCGCAGCAAAACGATGCCTTATTTTATATCGGATAAAACTTTAATATTAGAAATTGTAAGCGAACTTTTGTATCAAGAACGAATGAAAGATTCTGTACGATTGCTTGGTATTTCAGTGAGTAATTTGAATACAGAGCAAAAGAAATTCGTGGTGGTGCAGTTAAAATTTGATTTCTAATGAATACTTAGTGCGTTCAACAAGGGTTAAAGTTTAAAAAGTATTATTTTATTATTATAAATAAAATTACATTTGAACTTTAAATCAATTTATCATGAGTGATTTTAGACAATATGAAGAGGCTATTTACTTGTATCACAATCGTTTAAGCGTTAAAACTGTGCCGGTATATTCGTGGGATTTCCACAATGATTTTTTACGCGCAATGAAGAGCTTTTTTTTGGATTTGGATAAACTGAATACAATTGCCTTGCAAAATAAATGGGCTCAAAACAATTGGGATCTTAAAAACAGCCTTAAAGAGGAGGTAATTGTTGTGACGGATGTCAAATTACAAATTGTTTTTGCATCACATAACATGATAGCAATGAACGGGTATACGGCAGCAGAAGTCTTAGGGAAAAGTCCAAAAATGTTTCAAGGTGAAGCGACAAACCAGATTACCTCAAATGAAATTCGTAAGGCAATATTAAAGCATGAGCCTTTTGAAAAAACAGTTATGAATTATAAAAAAAATGGTGAAGTTTATGTTTGTCTGATAAAAGGTTTCCCGGTTTTTAACAATAAGGGGGAATTAAGGCATTACATAGCTTTTGAAAAAGCCGCATAATATAAAAACCCTTTCTAAATCTATTCTAGAAAGGGTTTTTCTATTTTTAATTTTGTACGAGGGTCTTAATTTTTACTGTTCAGTTTAGAAAGCAGTCTTAAAAATTCAATATATAGCCAAACTAAGGTTATCATCAAACCCATAGCACTATACCATTCCATGTATTTTGGCATTTTTTGCTCAGCTCCTTTTTCAATTCGGTCAAAATCTAAGAATAAGTTCAAAGCAGCTATAACGATTACAAAAATACTGATTCCGATACTCATCAGTGAGTTCCCATAATGCACGGGTGTAAAACTGCTAAACATTGAAAAAACCCAAGAAATAAGGTAGTATGTTGCAATGGCAAGAGTTGCAGCCACAACAACTGATTTGAATTGTTCTGTTACTTTGACAATTTTATATTTATACAATACTAGGCAAACCATAAAAGTTACAAATGTAGCAGCAACAGCTTGAATTACAATTCCAGGATACTTTGCTTCAAATATTGCTGAAATTCCACCAATAAATAAACCTTCGAACAAAGCATAACCTGGAGCAAGGTAAGGAGAATAGTGTGGTTTGAAAGCAGCTATGAGAACTAAAACTAATCCCATGATGGCGCCTCCAATTGCTGGAGCTATTGGATTCATGCCATTAAACGCCATCCACCAAATTACGGTTGCAGAAGCTGTGAGTAGTAAGAATAAAATCAAACTTCTATTTATAGTTCCTGATAACGTCATCTCGTCATTATAATCGATAATAGTGGCTTGATGTACTTGGTCTTTTTTAGAAACTGCAGTCGAAAAAGTTTTATTATTTAAAAATGGATTTTTAGAACTAAAATTCATAATTGGAGTGATTTTTTGTTAGTCAAATATAAATTTTATTTTGCATAACCGTGTTTAATTGTTCTTAATTTTTTTGCCAAAGAATAGATTTTATGAAACCAAAAAAACCGTCTTACAGCATTAGCAAGACGGTTTTATGATGGCTTTCCATATACGGATTGCCTATTCTATTTCTGAAACTCTTAAGGTATTTACCATTCCTTTTTCCTTAATTGGCATTGCTGCTAAATTAATAAGAAAGTCTCCTTTTTTGACAAAACCTTTTTGTTTTACAATCTCGTTAACGTCAGTAACTGTATCATCTGTACTTTCATCCTTGTTGTAAATAAAGGATTTTACTCCCCATAGCAGATTAAGTTGGGTAAGGATTCTTTTATTTGAAGTAAAAACTAAAATATGTGCATTTGGTCTCCAAGCTGAAATTTGAAAAGCAGTATATCCACTGTTAGTCAATGTACAAATGGCTTTTGCCTTGATTACATTTGCCATAGTAGCTGCGTGATGACAAATCGTTTTAGTAATAAATCGTTTTGTTTTTATTTGTGGAGTGTTTTGTGGTACTTGAATAAGTGGAGAATCCTCAACTGCTTCTATAATTTGTGTCATTTTTTGAATTACTTGAACTGGATAATTTCCAGTAGCAGTTTCTCCAGAAAGCATTACTGCATCAGCACCATCCATAACGGAGTTGGCTACATCATTTACTTCGGCACGCGTTGGTGTCAAGCTAGTGATCATTGTTTCCATCATTTGCGTGGCGACAATTACAGGAATACGAGCAGTTTTAGCTCTGCGAATTAATTCTTTTTGAACTAAAGGTACTTCATGAGCAGGGAGTTCAACACCTAAATCCCCACGTGCTACCATTAAACCATCGCAGTAAGCAACAATTTTGTCTATATTTTCTAGTGCTTCTGGCATTTCGATTTTGGCAATGATTGGAATTTTATAGTCCGAATGTTTGGCTATTAATTCCTGTAAGTCTTGTAAGTCTTCTGGTGTTTTTACAAATGATAATGCAATCCAGTCTACATGTTGTTCAATAGCAAATATGGCATCTGCAATATCTTTCTCTGTCATCGCAGGAAGAGATATTTTAGTGTTTGGTAAATTAACTCCTTTTTTAGATTTCAATTCACCACCTTGTATTACTCTTGCAATAACTTCTGATTTTTTATCAGTCTCTACAATTTCAAAGATAAGTTTACCGTCATCCAGTAAGATTCTTTCGCCAGGATTTACATCATTAGGAAAGTTTTTATATTTCATGAAAACTTTTTTGGCTGTACCAAGGATGTCTTCAGCGGTAGTAAACGTAATTAAATCTCCGTCATGCACTACAACTCCTTCTTCCATTACTCCTACACGAAGTTTAGGACCTTGTAAATCGCCAAGGATAGCAGTGGTATAACCAAACTCTTCATTTAAACCTCGTATAAGGTTTATCTTTTCTTTTACATCTTCGTAGTCAGCATGTGAAAAATTTACTCTGAACACATTTACACCTGCGTCAATCATGTCTTTTATGATTTCTCTTGTACTACATGCGGGCCCAAGTGTGGCTACAATTTTAGTTTTTTTGTTTGTAAGCATTTGTATTAAAAAATTAAATTGTTTTTAGATTTTATTTGATTTGTTTCTACTTTGTAAACAGTGGATATGCTGTCTATGGTATTTAATAGTAGCTGTATTTTGGATATGTCCATAGTATCGTTGTCCTTTTCTATTTTCAAAAAATAATCTACTTTCTTAAACTCAGGAAGTAAAAAAACTTTTGTAGCCACTTCTAGTGTCACATTTGAAAATAGATTTTGAGTGTTTCCTTTTTTATATTGAATCACTTCATTTTTATTTTGAATTAAATTCCAGGAAATGGAACTTGTTTCATCATTATAGTAAAACCTAGAAAAATTGGTTTGTCCTTCTTTTATATTAATCTGAATTTCATTTTCACTTTTACTGAGATTTACCGGCAATTTTTGATTAATAAAAAAGGCCAATCGGTAGTCTTCTAACGAAGTATGAATTGCAAAAAGATAGTAATCTATTTCGTCAAATTCGTCAAGATCCAGTTTATGAATAGCCATTTCATGAAAAAATAAGATGTAAATATAGTATTTCTATCGAAGTATTAGTCTCTTGAGAGAGGATGTTTTTGTTAATTTATGAACGATAACGTTATAGTTTTGTGGAAATTGATATTATTTCCTATCCATTTTTTCTTGAAATGCAAAATAAGCACGTTGGGATGCTTTTTCTTCTGCCTTCTTTTTAGAAGTTGCTCTGGCTTTTGCAATTACTTTGTCATCGATGCTTAATTTTACACCAAACAAGCGTTGTCCATCGATCGCGTTGTCTTCGAAAATATCAAAATGAAATATTTTCTTCTCTTTTTGACACCATTCTATAATTAGACTTTTATAGCTGATTACTTTTCCTTCGAGTCTTGCAATATCTACATAAGGAATTATGACTCTCTTTTGAATAAATTTTTCGCAATACACGTAACCTCGATCTAGGTAGATTGCTCCAACTAATGATTCAAAGATATTGCCATGAATGTTTTCTCCAAAATGCTGCAGCGGCACTTTGCTTTCAATATATTGGACTAGATTTAAATCTTTTCCTAATTCGTTTAAATGTTCTCTACTTACAATTTTGGAACGCATTTTTGTAAGATACCCTTCGTCACCAGCAGGGGCTTTATTGAATAAATGAGCAGCAATGACAGAACTTAGCATTGCATCTCCTAAGAATTCTAAGCGTTCGTAATTGATCGGATTTCCTAAAATATCTAGGCGATTTGAAGAACGATGGGTAAATGCTTTTTTATAACAATCAAGATTTACAGGAGCAAATCCTAAGATTTTCTGAATAGAATCAAAAAAAATCCCGTCTTCTGTAGAACGGGATTTTGAAAATATTTTTCTGATTATACGCATCTATAATTAGATTTCTAATTTTTTTACTAAAACACAAGCATTGTGACCTCCAAAACCGAAAGTATTACTCATAACAACATTCATTTCTCTTTTCTGTGCTTTATTAAAGGTGAAGTTGAGTTTAGAATCGATGTTTTCATCATCTGTAAAATGATTAATTGTAGGAGGTATTATTCCATGTTTCAACGAAAGAATCGAAGAAATGGTCTCTACTGCTCCGGCTGCGCCAAGTAAATGACCGGTCATGGATTTAGTAGAATTTAGGTTCATCGTGTAGGCATGTTCACCAAAAACATGCAATATTGCTTTAGATTCTGCCATGTCACCAAGGGGAGTAGAAGTTCCGTGCATATTTACACCATCTACATCAGTGGCTTGCAAACCAGCATCTCTTAAACAATTTAGCATAACGTTCTTAGCGCCTAATCCATCAGGATGTGGAGCCGTAATGTGATAGGCATCAGCTGACATTCCGCCGCCGCCTATTTCACAATAAATTTTTGCACCACGTGCTATTGCATGTTCATACTCTTCCAGTACTAATGCTCCAGCTCCTTCTCCTAAAATAAAACCATCACGGTCTTTATCCATTGGTCTTGAAGCAGTTTTAGGATCATCGTTTCTGGTAGATAAAGCATGCATGGCATTAAAACCTCCCATCCCGGCTATTGTTACTGCTGCTTCAGATCCTCCAGTTATCATGGCATCTGCATGACCTAATCGGATGTAATTAAAGGCATCAATAATAGCATTTGTGGAAGATGCACAAGCTGAAACAGTGGTAAAGTTTGGACCTCTGAATCCATATTTTATAGAAATATGGCCACCGGCAATATCCGAAATCATTTTTGGTATAAAGAAAGGATTAAATTTTGGTGTACCATCGCCGGCTGCAAAGTTCAACATTTCAATTTGAAACGTTTCTAGTCCGCCAATCCCTGAACCCCAAATAACTCCAACTCTGTCTTTGTCTAATTTTTCGAAATTAAAACCAGCATCAAGCACCGCTTCATCAGATGAAACCATTGCGTATTGTGCATAGCGGTCCATTTTTCTGGCTTCTTTTCTGTCTAAAAAATCTTCAGCATTAAAATTTTTCAATTCGCAAGCAAATTGAGTTTTAAATTTTGAAGCGTCAAAATAAGTGATTGGTGCTGCTCCACTAACGCCGTTAATAAGTCCGTTCCAATATTCTTCAATGTTATTTCCAATGGGTGTAAGAGCGCCTAAACCTGTTACAACAACTCGTCTTAATACCATAAATTCTTTATTTTTGTTATCTTTAAACAAATAAAACCCATGCTTTCTTTACTGTATTACTATTACGAAAGAGCCATGGGTATTACAATAAATATAGTTTTTGATTGAAATTCAATCTCGAATTTAATTTTAAAAAAAATAATAACACCCGTTTGCAAGATTGCAAACGGGTGTGTACTTTATTATTTTTTAGCTTCCTCGATGTAAGAGATTGCTTGACCTACAGTAGCGATGTTTTCTGCTTGATCGTCTGGAATTTGAATGTCAAATTCTTTTTCGAATTCCATAATAAGCTCAACAGTGTCTAATGAGTCAGCTCCTAAATCATTAGTGAAGCTTGCTTCTGTTACAACTTCGTTTTCGTCAACGCCTAATTTGTCTACGATAATCGCTTTTACTCTTGATGCAATGTCTGACATAATCTTTAATTTTAGAATTTAATTTGTTGGCAAAAATAAAAAACTTTATTTTAAAACAACTATTTAGTTAATAAATGTGACATCTAATTTATGAAATTTATTTCAACAAAGGTATCTGAATGTTATTTATTTTCGATTTTTATGCCTTTTTTTGCGTAAATAAAATTTGATAGGTTATGAAAAAAATTGTGATTTTTGCTTCTGGATCGGGGACTAATGCTGAAAACATCATAAAATATTTTGCGAAAACACAAATTGGAACCGTCGAAGCGGTGTTTACAAATAACCAAAGTGCTCAAGTGATAGAAAGAGCAAAAAACTACGGAGTTCCATCTATAAATTTATCAAAAGGAGAGTTAAATGATGGAATTGTATTACAAAAAATAAATAAAATTCAACCAGATTTGATTGTTTTAGCCGGATTTTTATTAAAATTTCCTGAAAATATCATTACAGCCTATCCAGATAGGATAGTAAATATTCATCCAGCATTGTTGCCAAAGTATGGAGGAAAAGGAATGTATGGCATGAACATTCACAATGCAATTGTTGCCAATAATGAGAAGGAAACCGGAATTACCATTCATTTTGTAAATGAAAATTATGATGAAGGCAATATTATTTTTCAAAAAAGTGTTGCTTTAACGGGCGACGAAACACCGGAGGAAGTTGCTGCGAAAATACACGGATTAGAACAAGAATATTTTCCAACGGTAATTGAAGGAATCCTAAATCATAAAATTTAATTTATAGATGGATCACGACGTACACATATATACGGATGGCGCTGCCAAAGGTAATCCTGGAAACGGTGGTTATGGAGTAGTCATGGAATGGGTAGGAAAACCGTATAGGAAAGAATTCTATGAAGGGTTTCGGAGAACTACTAATAACAGAATGGAACTTTTAGCTGTTATTGTTGGTCTTGAGAAATTAAAAAATCCAAACACAAGAGTATTGGTTGTTTCTGATTCTAAATATGTAGTTGATTCGGTAGTTAAAAAATGGGTTTTAGGCTGGGAGAAAAAAGGTTTTGTGGATAGGAAAAATTCCGACTTGTGGAAACGTTTTTTAATAGTCTACAGAAAACACAAAGTAGACTTCAAATGGATCAAAGGGCATAACAATCATGTTCAAAACGAAAGGTGTGATGAATTAGCCGTTATGGCTTCGATGCAAAAGCAACTTTCTATCGATGCTTTCTATGAAAAAGAAGAGGCGAAGCTGTTGTAATTCAAGGATATAAATTGGCAAAACTTTACGCTTTAGACTCTTTGCAACTTTACAACTTATAAACTATCTTTGCGCCTTAATTCGAAACGTATATAATGAATAAATTATTGATTGTTGGAACAGTAGCTTTCGACGCAATTGAAACTCCATTTGGAAAAACAGACAAAATTTTAGGTGGTGCAGCAACTTATATTGGTCTATCTGCTTCTTTTTTTAATGTACAATCAGCGATAGTCTCTGTAGTTGGGGATGATTTTCCACAAGAATATTTAGATTTATTGACTGCAAGAAACATTGATATTTCTGGTCTTGAAGTGGTAAATGGTGGAAAAACCTTTTTCTGGAGTGGTCGTTACCACAATGACTTGAATTCTAGAGATACACTCGATACTCAATTAAACGTTTTGGCTGATTTTCAACCAAAAGTTCCTCAAGACTACAAAAATGCCGAAATAGTAATGTTAGGAAACTTACATCCACTAGTACAAAGCAGTGTTTTGGACCAAATGGAAACACAACCTAAATTGACAGTATTGGATACTATGAACTTTTGGATGGATTGTGCATTGCCGGAATTGATGGACGTAATAAAACGGGTAGATGTAATTACGATTAACGACGAGGAAGCAAGACAGCTTTCAGGAGAATATTCATTAGTGAAAGCAGCTGCAAAAATTCACACGATGGGACCTAAATATGTGGTCATAAAAAAAGGGGAACACGGAGCACTTATCTTTCATAATAAAGAAGTTTTCTTTGCACCAGCTTTACCACTGGAAGAAGTTTTTGATCCAACTGGAGCAGGAGATACTTTTGCAGGAGGATTTGCAGGATATTTAACGCAGAGCGAAAATATTTCTTTCGAAAACATGAAAAATGCAATTATTCAGGGATCTAATTTGGCTTCCTTCTGTGTGGAGAAATTTGGAACCGATAGAATGCTGGATTTAGATAAAACAGAAGTAGTGTCCAGATTACAACAATTCAAATCACTGACACAATTTGACATAGAATTATAATGTATTGAAACCTCGGAAACGGGGTTTTTTTGTCACCAAAAATTAGCAGGGAAATTCATCTGATTTATCATTTTTTTAATCAGGTCAAATTATTTTAGAATAACACAACAACACAAACAACCTTACAATGAGCGATGCTTTAAAACACGAGTGTGGTATAGCCTTAATTAGATTACTTAAACCGCTTGAATTTTACAAAGAGAAATACGGAACGGCATTCTACGGAATCCAGAAAATGTATCTTTTGATGGAAAAGCAACACAATCGAGGTCAAGATGGTGCTGGTTTTGCAAGCATAAAACTAGATGTGGAACCAGGAGAACGGTACATCAGTCGTGTACGTTCCAATCACGCACAACCCATTCAAGATGTTTTTGCTCAAATTAACGACAGAATCAATGAGGAAATGGCGGCTCATCCAGAGTACGCAGATGACGTCGCACTTCAAAAACACAAGATACCATATTTAGGCGAATTGTTTTTAGGACATGTGCGGTATGGAACTTTTGGAAAAAACAGTATAGAAAGCGTCCACCCTTTTTTACGTCAGAACAATTGGATGCATCGAAACCTAATTTTGGCTGGAAATTTCAACATGACCAATGTGAAAGAGCTTTTTCAAAGTTTGGTTGAACTAGGTCAGCATCCAAAAGAAATGGCAGATACCGTTACGGTAATGGAAAAAATAGGTCATTTTTTGGATGATGAAGTTACTGATTTATACCAAGAATGTAAAAATGAGGGTCTTACCAAAAGAGAAGCGTCGCCAGTAATTGCAGAGCGATTAGATGTAGCAAAAATTTTGACGCGAGCTTCAAAAAATTTAGATGGTGGTTACGCGATGGCAGGGCTTTTAGGTCACGGTGATTCCTTTGTTTTTAGAGATCCGGCTGGAATACGTCCCGCTTACTTTTATCAAGATGATGAGATCGTGGTAGTGGCTTCCGAAAGACCTGTTATTCAAACGGTATTTAATGTGCCTTTTGATAAAGTTCAGGAAATTGAGCCTGGAAATGCCTTAATAATTAAGAAGAACGGAACCATTTCAATGAAAGAAATTCTTCCACCAACGGTTAAAAAAGCATGTTCCTTTGAACGTATTTATTTTTCCAGAGGAAGTGATGCTGAAATATATCAAGAAAGAAAAACATTGGGAAGACTTATTCTTCCAGCAGTTTTAAAATCAATTGATCAAGATACAGACAATACGGTTTTCTCTTATATTCCAAATACGGCTGAAACTTCTTTCTACGGATTGGTAGAAGCAGCACAGGATTTCTTGAATCAAAGAAAGAACAATTATATTCTGCAAAACAGAAATACCTTAACAAAGGAATCACTGCAAGAATTATTGGCAGTAAAAATTCGTACCGAAAAAGTAGCCATTAAAGATGCAAAACTGAGAACCTTTATTACAGAAGATAGCAGTCGTGACGATTTAGTTGCCCACGTATATGATGTTACCTATGGCGTGATTAAACCAACAGATAATTTGGTTATTATTGATGATAGTATTGTTCGGGGAACTACCTTGAAAATGAGTATCATCAAAATGATGGATCGTTTGAATCCAAAGCGAATTGTTGTCGTGTCATCGGCACCGCAAATTAGATATCCGGATTGTTACGGAATTGACATGGCTAAACTAGAAGGTTTAGTGGCTTTCAAAGCAGCATTAGAATTGTTAAAGGAAAGAAACTTGTATCATATTGTTGATGAAGTGTATGCAAAATGTAAAGCACAGGAAAACTTTAAAGATAGTGAGGTCGTTAATTACGTGACGGCAATATACGCTCCTTTTGAACCACAAGAGGTTTCAGATAAGATCGCACAAATGTTAAGCTCCCCTGAAATCAAGGCTGAGGTGAAAATTATTTTTCAAACCGTGGAGGATTTACATGTCGCTTGTCCAAAGAATTTAGGCGATTGGTATTTTACCGGAGACTATCCTACGCCAGGAGGTAACCGAGTAGTAAACCGTGCCTTCATGAATTTTTATGAAGGAAAAGACGCAAGAGCATACTGATAATCTAGGGTTGTAAGTTTTTAATCGGTTTTCTAAGTTGTTCATCTAATTTATTTGGTGGCAACGAAGAACTATTATAATTTTGACTCACCATAATATTAGTAGGTTAAGTTTATGGTAGATTTGGGGCAAAAAAGGTGGAAGAGATTCCACCTTTTTTATTGGAATAAAGTCTGATAAAAAGAAAACAGAAGAAAGAGAATAGAAAAAGACGAATAAGCCAAGAGTTTATTCGTCTTTTTTGATACAAAATGTGGGCAATCTATGAGGCATAAAAAAAATAGACAAACTAACTTTTAAGCTATTTTGTCTATTCTCTTAAAAGATTATTTCTCTAAAGCATATCTTCTTGCTACTTCCGTCCAGTTAATTACATTGAAAAAAGCTTCGATATAATCTGGTCTTCTGTTTTGATAATGCAAATAGTAAGCATGTTCCCAAACGTCCATTGCTAAAATTGGAGTTCCGCCACAACCTACGCCTGGCATTAATGGATTGTCTTGGTTTGGAGTACCGCAAACATCCACTTTTCCACCTTTATGAACACAAAGCCAAGCCCAACCAGAACCAAATTGTGTTGCTCCAGCTTTGCTGAAACTTGCTTTAAATTCTTCAAAAGTTCCAAAAGCAGCTTCAATTGCAGCCAATAGATCACCTGTTGGAAGTCCGCCACCGTCTGGTGTCATAACCGTCCAAAACAAATTATGATTGTAAAAACCACCACCATTGTTACGAACTGGCATGTTTTTCATATCAAGATTAATCAAGATGTTTTCAATAGTTTTGCCTTCCATATCTGTTCCTGCAACAGCAGCATTCAAATTTGTAGTGTAGGCGTTGTGATGTTTCGAATGATGGATTTCCATTGTACGAGCATCAATATGAGGTTCTAATGCGTCATACGCATAAGGTAATTGTGGTAATTCAAAAGCCATAATATGATTGTTTAAATTAATTTATGTTATTATATTATTCAAATTTAAACATTAAACTTTGGAAACGGAAATTCTATTTCGTTATAATTTCATTAAATTAATTGATAGTATGCTTTTTGTAATTGTAACAGACTTGTTTTCAGGAGGCTTTACTCCGTCAGTTCGGTCCGCTCTTGTCTTGCTTGCTGCTACAAATCAAATGCACTGAACTCCTATGAGAATAAAAGTTATTGAAGTAATCAGGGCTCAATACGGTTGCGTTTTAAATCGTCGTTCTGTTTCTAAATACATGTTTCAAAACCAAAACTCTAACATTATGATTGCGCCATTGCCATACAAACAATACTGATTTTTGTGCCGGGAATTTTTAATAAAGCGCGGGAACAGGCTTCTAATGTTGATCCTGTAGTAATAACATCGTCAATTAAAAGAAAATGTTTATTGTGGTCTTTTTCAGTAAATACAACATCAAAAATAGTTTCGATTCCTTCCGTCCTGCCTAGTAAATTTTTCTTGGATTGTGTTTTTGAATACACATTACGAAGCAAGAGAGAATCGTTATAGGCTACATTTAAACTCGAAGAAAGTGCTTTTCCAAAAGTAGTTGCCTGATTGTACCCTCTTTCTTTGAGTTTTCTTCGATGCAAAGGAACCGGAATAATTTCATCAATAGATTCTAATGATTCGATATCTTTTAAATCTTCGGCGTACCATTCGCCAAAAATTGTTCCTATTTCTTCATGCCCTTTGTATTTCAAATTATGAATGAGTTCTTGGACAATGCCCTTTTTATGAAAATAAAATAATGCTGAGGTATGGATTACAGGAATTCGCCCATAAAACTTTTTGAAAGCTTCATTTTCTGGATGAAGATGATGATTCGTTAACGGAATATCATGTCTGCATACGGTACAAATCACATTTTCATTGGTCAATAAAAAAGAGCTGCAACCAGAACAGACTTTTGGGAAAAAGAGATTAATAAGGCTTTCAAACATGTAATCAGGGATTTATTTATAAAAATAGACAAATCAATGCTTCAATCTTTAACAATTTTCTTTTTTTTAAGTTCACTTTTTATATTTTTGCATCATTATGGCAAAACAAGAAGATTTATTTAAGAATGTAGTTTCGCACGCAAAAGAATACGGATTTATTTTTCCGTCAAGCGAAATATACGATGGTTTAAGTGCAGTCTATGATTATGCACAAAACGGAGTAGAATTAAAAAAGAACATACGTGAATATTGGTGGAAAGCGATGGTTCAAATGAACGATAACATTGTTGGCCTTGACGCGTCAATTTTGATGCATCCAACCACTTGGAAAGCATCAGGCCACGTAGATGCTTTCAACGATCCATTGATTGATAATAAAGATTCGAAAAGAAGATATAGAGCCGATGTTTTGATTGAAGATTATGCCGAAAAGCTAAATCAGAAAGCAATCAAAGAAATCGAAAAAGCAAGAGCTCGTTTTGGAGATGCGTTCAATGAGCAAGAATTTGTGACGACAAATGCTCGTGTTATGGAGTACAAGGCCAAAGAAAGAGAAATTCTAGAAAGAATGGCGCGTTCTCTTGGTAATGAAGATTTGGAAGATGTAAAAGCATTAATTGAAGAATTAGAAATTGCTTGTCCGGAATCAGGTTCACGAAATTGGACTGAAGTGCGTCAATTCAACTTGATGTTTGGAACAAAATTAGGCGCTTCAGCTGATTCAGCAATGGATTTATATTTGCGTCCAGAGACAGCTCAAGGTATTTTTGTCAATTTCTTGAATGTACAAAAGTCAGGGCGAATGAAAGTTCCTTTTGGAATTGCACAAACTGGAAAAGCGTTTAGAAATGAAATCGTTGCAAGACAATTTATTTTCCGTATGCGAGAATTTGAACAAATGGAAATGCAATTTTTTGTACGTCCAGGCGAAGAAATGAAGCATTACGAATTCTGGAAAGAAGCTCGTTTAAAATGGCATTTATCACTTGGTTTAGGAAGAGAAAATTACCGTTTCCACGATCATGAAAAACTAGCCCATTATGCAAATGCTGCGGCTGATATAGAATTTAATTTTCCTTTTGGATTCAAAGAATTAGAGGGAATTCACTCCAGAACTGATTTTGACTTGAAAGCACACGAACAGTTCTCCGGTAGAAAATTACAGTATTTTGATGCGGAATTAAATCAGAATTATGTTCCTTATGTGGTGGAAACTTCAGTAGGATTAGACAGAATGTTCTTGGCAGTTTTTGCCACTTCATTAAAAGAAGAAACATTAGAAGACGGTTCTACAAGAACAGTACTGAAACTACCATCCGTTTTAGCACCAACTAAAGCAGCTATTTTGCCATTGGTGAAGAAAGACGGATTACCAGAAATTGCACATAAAATCATTGATGATTTACGTTGGGATTTCAATGTTTCATATGATGAAAAAGATGCGGTAGGAAGACGTTATAGAAGACAAGATGCACTTGGAACTCCGTTTTGTATTACGGTAGATCACCAAACAATCGAGGATCAAACCGTAACGATTCGTCATAGAGATACCATGAAACAAGATCGTGTAGCGATTGCAGACTTGAAATCCATTATTGAGAATGAAGTTTCAATGAAAAACTGGTTGATGAAAATGTAATTGATTTTTGAAATGTATAAAAAAAGCTTCTCGATGGAGAAGCTTTTTTGTTTATTGTTTAGAATCGGTAGCCGAAAGTTATTCCACCGCGACCAACGATCTCATAATCGGTATCACTACTATTGAATAAATTTCTTCCAACGCCTGCATTTATTTCAAAAACAAAACCTTTACTAGTAATCCATTTAGAGCCTAAACCAAAACCAAGAGCAAAATCAGTTCTGTTTTCTATATTTGAATTATTAGTATTGCTATAAATGTAGCTTTCATAAGAGTTTAACATACCAAATCCTTCCGCAAAAAATCCTGCAGCGGGTTTTTTACCAAAAAAATAACGGTAGTAAGGTGTTAACTGAAAGTTTGGTTCAATGTCTTCAATTATTGGAACAAATACCGAAACTCCAAAAGCGGATTCTTCGTTTATTATTCTTTCAAAAGTACCTTCAAAAGCACCTGCAACTAAAAACGCAACATTTAGTTTGATCTCGTTTCTTTTGAAATCAATTGTTTCTTTTTCTTGGCTAAAACCAGATAAAAAAGAGGAGAAGCACAATACAATAAATAGTTTTTTCATAGGATTGGTTTTTTTGCGTAAAAGTAAGATAAATTTGTAAAATATGTATTTTTTGTGAAAATTTTTTACATGTTAATTCGGACAAGTTTTAATTAAGGTGTAAAATGCCACCACTAAGCGGTATTAGTATAAGAAATAATTGCTAGCAGATGCTTTTTTTATTGCTGACTCACAGTTTTTTAGGTAGGATTCACGCTAGGTGTCCGATTTTCAATTTCTTGCGAAACAGAAAAAATGCTCTTTATCGGATATATTTGCATTTCATCATAATGTATCAACATTTGTTAATAACATATTAACAACCTTTATTGAAAAATGGTTAAATGCTTATTTTTAGAATGTTAAATAAGAGTTTTTTAGCTAATATAACAAGTTTTTATTTAATAATTTCTTAAATCTATCCTATTAAGTTAATGTTTTGAAGTGAGTTTTGCTTCAGCTATTTAAGATAATGCCTAACAATTCCAGGAAAACCGTTGATGAATTATTCGTACATTATTATTGATGCTAATCAAGAAGATGTTTTGAAAACAAAAGGCATTGCTGATCGTTTTTCGGAGCTGGAATTTATAGCATCCGCAAATAATTATTCAGAGGCACTAAATCTTATATTGGAACATACCCCTGCACTAGTATTTCTTGAAATAGATCCTGTTGATACAGCTAGTAATTTGTCCTTGGCATTGATCAATGAACTGCACAGGTATTTAAAAGTCATCCCTAAAATTATTGTTACAACCAGCAAAAAAGACTTAGCCTTTGAGGCAATACAACACGGAGTCACGGATTATTTATTAAAACCGTTGCTGCGAATCGATTTGATAAAATTGACTTTAAAATTGAATAAGTCCCAAGCTGAAAAGGAAGAGGATGTAGATGAACCTGTTCTTGAGGATAATAAACCAGTATTTCTGCCCCAACAGGAGACAGTAAGTCAAGGACAATCATTGACTTTATGTATTAAGTCTTATGGAGATTATCGCTACATTGATGCAAAAGACATCTGTTACCTTCGGGCGGATAATAACTCAACGGACCTTCATTTGTACAATGGAGAAATGATAACCGCATTTAAGACCCTAAAACATTTTGAGGGTGTATTGTCCTATCCATTCATCAGAATCCATAACAGTTATATTGTTAATCGCAATTATATTTCAAGAATTCATAGTGGAAATTCAGTTTGTTATATTAAAAACAGTACTGTTAAACTTCCTTTTTCTAAGTCTTACAAGGTAAATATTGATCTTATTATCTCTGAATTTGCCAACGGGAATTATCTTGAAATCTAAAAAATAGTCATCTACTTTAATTTGGTGGTCATTCACTCTCAAACGACTACATTCTACCATAAACGCTTATTTTTAGAGGAAAAACTGATGTTGTCTGTGTAGTTTTACAAAAGAAATCGCCGCTGTGTGGTTCTAAAACAAACAAACAAATAACAAAAACATAAAATCCCCAAATTATGAAAAAAGCAATCTTAACAATCGGTTTATTCTCTTTAGTAATGGTATTGACTTCATTCACAACGCCAAAAACAGACCTTATAGTAGTAATTGATGCAAATGGCAATGTTGAAATTGTTGGAGCGGGATCTACTGGAGGAAATAAAAAAGTAGATATAGTTGGTGCTGGGTCAACGGGAGGAAATAAAAAAGTGGACATAGTTGGAGCTGGGTCAACGGGAGGAAATAAAAAAGTTGACGAATAAGAGCCGTTTTCTCTGAAAAAATTAATTAAAAGCTGTCAATTTTATTGACAGCTTTTTTTATGTCAATAGTTTTACTATTTTTGATGAAACTCAAAAGGGAACTATTGAAAAGTATTTATCCTATTTTCCTTCTTCTAGTATTTGTCTTTTTTGGATGTACCCAAAAAAATAAATTCAATACTGCAAATAATTCATCAGAGGATAGTCTAGCCTCTTATCTTTCTATGGCAAACGACTTCAATTTGTCGCCGGAAAAAAGAAAACAATTCAACCACAAAGCATTTTCGATTATCAGTAATCAACCTGATGATTCATTAAATAAAGCAAATTTATTCAAGGTAGCCAATCGCTATTACAATATGGACAATTGGGCCGATTTTAAAAAAACGGTTGATATTATTTTGGAGAAATCAATAATTAGTGAAGATACAATCAGTAAAACAAAAGCGTATACCTATTTGGGTGATTTTTATGTTTCACAAGCAATCTCGGATAGTGCTTTTATGTATTTTTCTAAAGCCGAAAAGATGTATTTGCAGCGCTCTGACAATTATAACTTAGCGAGAACTCGTCTGAATAAATCCATACTACAATTTAACGAAGGAGATTTTTTAGGGAGTGAGATTGCGGTTTTTAATGCTTTGCGTGTAATGAAGGGGGAGAAGGCGAGTGATGTTATCTATATTTCTTATAATCATTTGGGGTTAATACATAATGAATTGGGGAATTATGATCGAGCAATTGAATACAATTCCAAAGCGCTGGCTAGTATAAATGATAATACGATACCCACTGTTTTTCAATCCAAAGCTACTTCTTTAAATAATATGGGGTACGTGTATCAGAATATGAATCGGCACGATAAAGCGATAACTTATTTCCGAGAAGGATTAAAACAAGAAAATTTAAAAACAGACAAGCCATCTTTATATGCGATGTTAGTAGATAATTTTGCGTATTCTAAATTTAAAACGGGAGATGATAGCGGCTTGCCTGAACAGTTTTATCAATCGCTTGAACTTCGTGAGAGTTTGCAATTAACTGCAGGGATTCTTGTTAGTAAAATGCGATTGTCAGAATATTTTGCTTCTAAAAAAGATTCAATCAAATCGTTGAAATATGCAAGAGAATCGCTAGTTCTAGCGAAACAAATCAAAAACTATAAAAGTGTCTTGTTAGCATTAAAACAACTGTCAGCTATAGAACCCCAAAACGCTTCAAATTACACCAAACAATACATTCATATCAATGATAGTCTCCAAACGGCAGAGCGTAAAATGGGAGATAAGTTCACTCGTATTGAGTATGAAACAGATCAAATAAAGGACGAAAACACTGATTTAGTAGCACAAAATAGAAATTTAGTGTTTCTTTTTACTGGATTAGGAGTATTGGTACTGTTTATTTTTGTTATTAAAACCCAAAAGGCAAAAAACAGAGAGTTGCTGTTCAAACAGCAGCAGCAAATTGCGAATGCCGAAATCTACAATTTGATGATCTCACAACAGAATACGATTGAAACGGGCAGAATTGAAGAGAAGAAAAGAGTGGCAAGGGAGCTGCATGATGGTGTTTTGGGAAGAATGTTTGGTGTGCGAATGAACCTAGATGGATTAAACGGATTTCAAGATGAACTAGCAGTTAACCAGAGAACGAACTATTTGTCGGAATTGAAAAATATTGAGCAAGACATTCGTGAAATTTCGCATGATCTAAATAGAGAGAAGTCGGAATTAATTAATAACTTCGTCGCTATTGTTGATGGTTTATTCGAAGAGCAAAAAAAGACTTACAAATCAAAATTAATTTCAATTGTTGATTCTGGTATAAAATGGGAAGTCATAAGCAATTCTGTAAAAATTAATTTGTATCGGATTCTTCAAGAATCACTTCAAAATATCAATAAATATGCTCTGGCTAGTACTATTCACATCGAATTTAGAAAGGCTGAAGATCATCTCATTTTGAAAATGAGCGACGATGGAATAGGTTTTAATGTTAAAACTGCAAAGAAAGGAATAGGATTACAAAACATCCTTTTTCGTACAAATGAATGCGATGGTGTTGTCGATATAAAATCAAAAAAAGGCGAAGGAACAATCATAATAGTTACCTTGCCAATAGAATATAAAAAATAAACCGAGAAGATGATGATTGATTCTACTGAAAAAGAAATAATAACGAATAATATACTAATTGTTGATGACCATCCTTTTATTATTGAAGGATATAAAAATGCAATCACAAGATACAATCCTAAAGAATTTGAATTTGTTATAACACAAGCTAAAGATTGTCAATCAGCGTATGGCATTATTACAAATCCCGACATTTCTCATTTTGATATCGCTTTCCTAGACATTAGCATGCCTCCTTATGAAGAAAAAGGCATCTTTTCTGGAGAAGATTTAGCTAAATTGTTGTCTGAATACATGCCAAATTGCAAAATTATTTTGCTTACCATGTACACAGAGTTGCTGAAGATAAAAACGATTATTAATACCATAAACCCAAATGGGTTGGTTATTAAAAACGATTTAACTTTTGATGAATTGCTTTTTGCCTTTGATAAGGTTATAAAAAATGAAAAATATTATAGTGAATCGGTTCTTAAAATGTTGAATCAATCCGAAGCGGACGCTATAGAAATAGACCAATTTGACAAACAAATTTTATTTCACATTTCTAAAGGCACCACTTTAAAGGATATGACGCAGTACATTCCAATTTCACTTGGTGCAATAGAAAGAAGAAAAATAAATTTAAAAGAATTATTAAAAATAGAAGAGGGTAGTGATAGCGACTTAGTTCGAGTGGCCAAAAGCAAAGGTTTACTTTTCTAGTGGTTTATAAATCTAATGAAAAACAAAAACGACACTTTTTAGGTGTCGTTTTTTGTTGTTTCAATTGTTTTTTATTCGCTCAAAGCATCCCAACCACGAGCTTTTAAAGCAATTTTAGTATTGGCACGCGTAACTAAATGAATCCCTTCGCTTTCTTGTGTCATATGACCAATAATAGTGAAATTTGGATTTGCTTTGATTTTTTCAAAATCTTCCATGGCAATGGTAAAAAGTAATTCGTAGTCTTCACCGCCGTTTATGGCAACAGTTGTGCTGTCAATATTGAATTCTTCGCAAACATTAATAAATGTTGGATCGATAGGTAATTTATCTTCATATAAATTACAACCCACTTTGGACTGTTTGCACAAATGCATAATTTCCGATGACAATCCATCCGAAATGTCGATCATTGAAGTTGGTTTTATTTCTAAAGCATGCAATAAAGTACGTACATCTTTACGGGCTTCCGGCTTCAATTGACGTTCGATTAAATACGTATACGCATCTAAATCGGGTTGTGAATTTGGATTCACCTGAAAAACTTGCTTTTCGCGTTCCAAAACTTGTAATCCCATATACGCAGCACCAATATCTCCGGTGACCACTAATAAATCAGTTTCTTTGGCACCGTTTCTATAAACAATCTCCTCTGCATCTGCTTCACCAATAGCGGTAATACTGATAATTAATCCTTTTTGTGAGGAAGTCGTGTCGCCACCTATAACATCTACATTATATTCACGGGCTGCATGTGTAATTCCTTCAAATAATTCATCTAATGCTTCCAGTGGAAAACGATTGGAAACTGCAACAGAAACCGTGATTTGTGTTGGTTTGGCGTTCATCGCACAGATATCAGAAACATTGACTACCACAGCTTTATAGCCTAAATGTTTTAACGGCATATACGCCAAATCAAAATGTACTCCTTCGATCAGTAAATCTGTAGAAACAACTACTTTTTTATCTTTGAAATCCAAAACGGCAGCGTCATCTCCAATCCCTTTTAGAGTAGAAGGTTGATTGATTTCAAAGTTTTTTGTCAAATGGTCTATCAATCCAAATTCTCCTAATTGAGCAATACTTGTACGTTGTGGGCTTTTATCTTCGATCATTATTTTTATTGTTTTGAAGTTGCAAATATACAAAGAAATATTCGCCTCAAATTGTATCAATTTTCGCCATTTTTTCGCATCTTTAAATTATTAAATTCATCAACAATGGAATCATTTGATATCGTTACTATAACAGTCAACTCGGCTTTGGATAAGAGCACTCATTTTAAAGGATTAGTCCCAGAACAGAAAATACGATGTGAAGAACCTCGCTTTGATGCTGGTGGAGGAGGAATCAACGTATCTAAAGCAATCTCCCGTCTGGGCGGAACTTCATTAGCGGTTTTTACTTCTGGCGGACCAACAGGTAAAATGCTGGAAGATCTAGTTGCAAAAGAATTAATTCCTTTTAAAGCCGTTGCTGTTCAGAGTTGGACCAGAGAAAGTTTTGTTGCCGTGGATGATAACACGAATTCACAATACCGATTCGGGTTTACAGGCGGAAAAATTTCCGAAGAGGAAAGCAATAGAGTACTTGAGACAATAGCAGCTTTAAAGCCAAAATTCTTAGTAGCCAGTGGTAGTTTGAATGAAGGTTTGTCCGATGGTTTTTATTCGAAAATTGCAGAAATTTCAAAAAAATCAAAAGCTAAACTAATTGTGGACACTTCAGGCGAAGCATTAAAAAAAGCATTAGAAGTTGGGGTTTATATGATAAAACCTAATGTTGGTGAACTCGCAAAACTGATTGGCGTAGACCGATTGGAACTAGAAGAAGTAAACGAAGCCGCAAAACAAATCATCGCTAAAGGTGGAGCCGAAATCGTGGTCGTTTCTCTTGGGCCACAAGGTGCAGTTTTGGTAACGAAAGATGCTTACGAATTTGTTCCAGCTCCAAATGTTGCTAAAAAAAGTACCGTTGGTGCCGGTGACAGTATGGTGGGCGGAATGGTTTGGGCGCTTTCGCAAAATAAAAGTCTGAAAGAAGTCATTCGTTGGGGAGTTGCTTGTGGTAGTGCAGCAACGATGAATGAAGGAACCCAATTATTTAAAGGTGAAGATGCAAAACGATTATTTGAATGGTTGAAAAGTAAGTAAAACAAAAAAACCTGATAATTTTACATTATCAGGTTCTATCTTAATACTTTATACTTAAATCTTAATACTCAAAAAAATCTAATCATTCAATTTCAAAACAGCCATAAACGCTTCTTGTGGAATTTCAACATTACCAACCAATCTCATACGTTTCTTGCCTTTTTTCTGTTTTTCCAATAATTTACGTTTACGAGAAATATCTCCACCATAACATTTGGCAGTAACATCTTTACGCAACGCTTTTATCGTTTCGCGAGAAATTACTTTTACTCCAATCGCAGCTTGAACAGGAATATCAAATTGTTGTCTTGGAATCAATTCTTTCAACTTCTCACACATTTTTTTTCCTATTTGATAAGCATTATCGGCATGCATCAATGAGGACAAAGCATCAACAATGGTAGCATTTAATAAAATATCTACTTTAACCAGATTAGAAGTTCGCATTCCAATTGGGGTATAATCAAACGAAGCATAACCTTTAGAAACGGTTTTCAAACGGTCGTAAAAATCAAATACAATTTCAGCCAACGGCATATCAAAAGTCAACTCGACACGTTCCGTAGTCAAATACGTTTGGTTGGTAATCAGCCCACGTTTTTCGATACACAGACTCATTACATTTCCAACATAATCAGATTTGGTGATGATCGTAGCCTTGATAAAAGGTTCTTCAACATGATCTAAACGCGAAGGCTCCGGCAAGTCCGAAGGATTATTTACGATAAGTGGTGTTGTCGGATCTTTTTTGGTGTAAGCCAAATAGGAAACGTTGGGAACGGTAGTAATCACCGTCATGTTGAACTCTCTCTCTAAACGTTCTTGGATAATTTCCATGTGCAACATTCCTAAGAATCCACAACGGAAACCAAATCCCAAAGCGGCTGAACTTTCCGGCAAAAATACTAGCGAAGCATCATTCAACTGCAATTTTTCCATAGAGTTTCTCAACTCCTCATAATCTTCAGTATCTACAGGATAAATTCCAGCAAAAACCATTGGTTTTACATCTTCAAAACCTGTAATGATATTCGTTGTCGGTGTTTTTGCATCCGTCAACGTATCACCTACTTTGACTTCTTTGGCTTCCTTAATTCCTGAAATCAAATACCCAACATCACCTGCAGAAATGACTTGTTTTGGAACTTGATTTAGTTTTAATGTACCAATTTCGTCTGCAAAATATTCATTGCCGGTAGCCATGAATTTAATCTTCTGGCCTTTTTTAATTTGCCCGTTTTTTACACGGAAAATAACTTCAATTCCACGAAACGGATTGTAATGCGAGTCAAAAATCAATGCTTGTAATGGTTCATCCACATTTCCTGATGGAGGTGGAATTTTTTCGATAATCGCGGCTAATATATTTTCTACACCAAAACCAGTTTTACCCGAAGCATGAATAATATCTTCTAATTTACATCCCAATAAATCAATAATATCGTCACTAACTTCCTCTGGATTGGCACTCGGTAAATCCACTTTATTCAAAACCGGAATAATTTCCAAGTCATTTTCTAAAGCCAAATACAAATTCGAAATCGTTTGTGCCTGGATACTTTGCGCTGCATCTACAATCAAAAGCGCGCCTTCACAAGCCGCAATAGATCGAGAAACCTCATACGAAAAATCTACATGTCCCGGAGTATCAATCAAGTTCAGGATGTATTCCTGTCCTTTATACGTATATTCCATTTGAATTGCGTGACTCTTAATCGTAATACCACGTTCGCGCTCCAAGTCCATGTTATCTAACAATTGCGCCTTTTCTTCACGAGCCGTAACCGTTTGCGTAGCCCCAAGTAAACGGTCAGCCAATGTACTTTTCCCGTGGTCAATATGTGCAATAATGCAAAAATTCCTTATGTGTTTCATCTTCAATAAATATCAATAAATTTGCTTGTCCACTTGTGGGCGTGCCGGCAGAAAAAGCCGTCGGGCTATGCGCTATATCTTTTGTTCCGTTAGCACTTCACAAAAGGATGCCGCTGCTATCCCTCACGCAAAAACCCCTCAAACAGTCCATTAATCTGCAAATATAAGGTAAAAGTTTTGATTGAGGATTGAACAAAAGCTAATGTTAAGGAACTGAAATTTATTTTTATTAAAAGCATCATAATTAGGAACAGCTTGTTTTTGGGTAGTAGCCTAAAAATCATTTTCCTTGAGGATCAGTTACATACAAATACAAGAACAATACAGTCGCTTTGTAAGGCTGTTTTTGTATTTTTGATAAACGCTTTATAATACATTTTTGATCCATAAAAAAACGTTCCATGACTAAACAAGACTCATATTTTATTACCATCAATGCTACTAATTACAATTTGCAAGGCATTGAATCATTAGCATGGAAAAAATTAGTAAATGGATCCGTCAAGAAAAAAAATGGTTTTCGCACCATGTGCGTAGGAACGGTAGATGTCAATAACAGCGCTGCTTTGCGAATCGTAGTCAATAGAAAAGTAGACGAATCACAAAAAACAATTTATTTTTATACGGATAATCGTTCTAGAAAATTTTCCGATTTACAAAAAGACAATCGCATTACTCTCTTGTTTTACGATGCGCGCCAAAGAGTTCAAATTGTCGTAAAAGCAACTGCTGCAATTCACACCAGCAATACTGTTTCACACGAGCGTTGGAAAGCTACAAGTCCGCAAGCCCGATTGGGATATATGACGATTGAAGTTCCAAACACAAAGTCAGAGCAACCCACTTTAGGTTATGAAGAACGTTTTGCCATTACAAAACCAACAGATGCCGAAAGCGATCTGTTTCAAGAAAATTTCACGGTTATTGCTTGTTCCGTTTATGAACTGGAGTTTTTATACCTCGATTTTCACGGCAACCGCAAGGCTAATTTTCAGTATGAAAATGGGGTTTTGGTTCAAGGGCATTGGGCAGTTCCGTAATCACAAACTCATTTAAAATTATCTTTTGTTGAATGTAGCTTCATAAAAGGTGGTATCTGTTGCAGCAAAATTAACTCTTCGATTGTCTTGATTATTAAATTCCAAGCTGTCATTAACCATAAATTTCACTTCGGTAAAGGTGTAGCCGGTTTCAAATGTTGTTGTTAGTTCATACAAACTATCTTTTTTTATAACCTTCATATCAGTACTATTTTTCCATGATAATGGTTGGTCCTTGCCGTTGATACTAACATTTTTTATACCTTTTATGTCGGATGCATCTAATTGAAAAACAACCGTTTTTTTAAATGTTTTTTGCACACAACTAGTAAGAAATAAAGTCAGTAATGCAGCGGTTATTGTTGCTGGTATTTTCATGTTTAAATATTTTTTTTAGTGAGTAAATAGTCAATTCCTAAACGGCCTGAGCCCAAGATGAGGTAAAACATAGCAATCCAAAGAAATCCCATAGCGGCCAGACAATTCCATAATCCATTTTGTATTTGTTGCATAAATATAGCCACTAGCATGGTGCAAATAACTAGGAAAGAAGCAACACGAGTTTGAAATCCAAACAATAAAAGCAATCCGCCAACAGCCTCCGCGAAAGCACCCATCCAAGCAAAAAATACTGGTGCAATAGCAAAAATTCCGCCATAACTTGCCACATCATTTGGGAACCAAAAAGCAACTTCAAAGAATCCTAAATTGGCATCAGCTGGCGACCAAGGCATTCCAAATTTATCGGCTCCAAAGTTAAAAGCTAGTAAGTAACCACAAACAATTCGTGGAATAGCAATAAATAGATCTTGTGACCAATAAGGTAACAAAAGAGGTTTAGTTAATTTGTTTAAAAATTTCATGGTTGTCATATTTTGTGATGTTGAGAAGAATTTTAATCTCTATTCGTCAAAAGCTATTTATTTTTATAGGTCATTGACAATACTAAATCGCCTGTAACTTTTAAATCAACTGATGCATAGTTATTCGACTTATTTTCAAATACTAGTCCAGTGTTACGATCTACTTTGACAATAACCGTTTCATTAGGAGTAATGATTTGTGGAGAATGAGTGCCGCCGGCAAATGGCGCTTTGTATATAGTAATATCATTTGTAGAAACATTTTTTAGTCTCACTTTAAAGGGACCATGTTCATTGTTTCCTAACACAAAACTATCAAGGGGTTTGATGCTAGTATTGGAGTTTAAAGATTCAAAGATTCCGCATGAAGAGGTTAAAATGAATAGGGCTATTGTTACAGCAAAATTTCTCATAATTTTTTTATTTAGTGATTAATAACAGAGCAAAGTTGCGTCATAAATCAGCATCAATCGCTTCAAATTATGATTTGAGACCTAATTGTAAGTTGTTGTGAAGTATTGTAGATAAAGGGGTTATGCTTTTTCCAAGTACTCTTTTGGTGAAAAACCAGTATTTTTCTTGAAGGCACGGTTAAAAGTAGCTTTCGAATTAAAGCCACAGTCAAAAGCGATGCCTAGTAGGGTAGTTTTTTTATGTTCGCCTTTTTCAAGTGCTTGTTTGATGGCTTCAATTCGATATGTATTTATAAAGTCATTGAAGTTCATCTTAAAACCTTGATTGATGGTTTTAGAAATAATGGAAACATTGGTATCTAATTTTTTAGCCACATCCGCTAATGTCAATTCAGAATTGATAAACAAGGAATGCTCCTGAACCAAGGTCTGGATTTTTGATTTCCACAAATCGATTTCAACTACATGCTTTTCTGTAATCGTTTCGAAATCAATGTCAATAGTAGCATCATTTTCAATCGCACTTTTATCATCAAACACAAGGAGAATTTGACGCGTATTACTTGTTGAGAATGTAAAAGGAATACTAGAAGTAATAGGGTTCGAATATCCCACAATTGCGATATAATACATAACAATCGAAAAGAAGAGAAAATACCACCAACTGCCGGTATAGGATTTTAAAGCGGGATACAAATACGCCATCCCATCATAAACTATTGGCAATAATAACAGGATTAGAAACGCAATCAAATACGTTTGTATCCATTTAAAAAGGATTCGATCTGCATAACTGACCACTTGAAAAATTACTTTTTTATAAATGGTGTAATACCGTAGGCTTAAAACAAAATACACGATCATTGAAAATAATCCTAATTTTTGATACCAAGAATCAAAATCTTTGTCCATACCATCAGCATAAAAATAGTAGTCTTTGATGACGAATTTGTCATAAATCCAAATAAAAAAAATATACATCAAGTATAAAATTCCGGGGATAAAATGCAACACTTGTTTTTTGGTAAAGTTAAAATTGGCATTTAATAAACTTTGGGTATAACAATAAATAGCGGGTCCAATAAAAAATAAATGCTGGAAAGGGGTGTAAAAAAGAATATCTCGATACGGCTGATTGTCATACCATCCTGCAAATCCTAGCATCCAAGGCGCAACAAATAAGGAACAAAGTAAAATAAAAAAACTCAACCAATAATTTGATTTGTTCTCCGTTCGAAACCCTTTTACCGCAAGTAAAACCGTATAAATGAGTCCTTGCGAAAAAGTGATTAATAATAAGGAAGAGTAAAACCCAAACTGAAATAGCATCCTGTCTTTTTGATAAAGATACATATTTTTAGAAAATTAGTATTTAAAATGCTTTTGGACTTTTTACTTTTATAACCGCTTCTTATTTAGTATTTTTGCAAAAAAATTCCCTTGATAAAGATTGGTAACATAGTACTTCCTGATTTTCCTTTATTACTTGCTCCTATGGAGGATGTGAGTGATCCGCCTTTTCGTAGGTTATGCAAGATGCATGGTGCCGATATGATGTATTCTGAATTTATTTCTTCCGAAGGATTAATTCGTGACGCCATCAAAAGCCGAATGAAATTAGATATTTTCGATTACGAACGTCCTGTTGGAATCCAAATTTTTGGTGGTGACGAAGAAGCAATGGCCATGTCCTCCAAAATTGTTTCTGCCGTAAATCCAGACATAATTGATATCAACTTTGGTTGCCCTGTCAAAAAAGTCGTTTGTAAAGGAGCCGGAGCCGGAGTGTTGAAAGATGTCGATTTGATGATTCGGTTAACAAAGGCCGTTATTGACAGTACGCATTTACCAGTAACCGTAAAAACGCGTTTGGGTTGGGATGATAATTCGATTAATATTGATGAGGTTGCGGAGCGTTTGCAGGATATTGGTGTTGCGGCGCTGAGTATTCACGCTAGAACTCGTGCCCAAATGTACAAAGGTCATTCCGACTGGTCGCACATTGCAAGAGTAAAAAATAATCCCAGAATTACAATGCCTATTTTTGGAAACGGTGATATTGATTCCCCTGAAAAAGCATTGCAGTATAAAAATGAATACGGCATCGACGGTATCATGATTGGTCGAGCCGCAATTGGTTATCCTTGGATTTTTGACGAAATCAAACATTACTTCAAAACGGGAGAACATTTAGCAAAACCTACTGTTATAGATAGAGTTGAAGCAGTTCGAAATCACCTGACTTGGGCGATGGAATGGAAAGGAGAACGATTAGGAATTGTTGAAACGCGTCCTCATTACACCAATTATTTCAAAGGAATTCATTCTTTTAAAACCCACAAACAAAAATTAGTAACGCTGGATCGTCCTGAAGAATTATTCGCCGCTTTGAATGAAATCGAAGAAGCGTACGCAGGATATGAGGTTGTGTAGTCGTTAAATATTAATCCTCTTTTACCACAAATCCGATAATTTATAGTTGGTGATTATTCAAAAACCAACTGTAAATTTCAATATATTTTTAAAAATTTGCGAATTAGCGGTAAAAAACTTACTCCAACAACTTCTTGCTTACGCGACTACTTGCAATTAAGGAAGCAATAAAGCCAAGCGTGACAATTGTTCCCATAACAATCAATACGTTTTCGAGAGAGAAAATCACTGGATACGCCAGTGTAGGAGTAATCATAACCAACTGAAAATATTCTTGTAACAAAACAATTATAATTCCTAGAACTAAGCCAATAATTCCGCCAAAAACACTCAATAAAGTTCCTTGAAGCAGAAATATTTTTCGCAAATCTTTGATTTCAGTTCCCAGATTAAAAAGGGTTTTTAGGTTTCCTTTTTTGTCCAAGATCATCATGATCAGCGCGCCAATCAGGTTAAAAAGTGCCACAACAATAACTAAAGTAAATATTAAATACACGGCAATATTCTCCGTATTTAACATTTTATAGAGCGATTCGTTGAGTTGAGCCCTGTTTTTTACGGTAATTTTATTGTTGAAAATAGTTTGAAGTTGGTCAATAATTGCACTTTCATCAGCACCAGTTTTCGTCTTGATTTCAATTCCAGAAACCTGATTGGTTTTGTATTCCAATAATTCTTGCGCTAAACCTAAATCGGCAAAAACATATTTGGAATCCAAGTCTTCGCTGATGGCGTAAATCCCAACAGGAATTACATCGGTTTTGTTAAATGCCTGTTCCGCATTTTCGATAGTCCCTTTTCCTGGTTTTGGAACCAGAACTTCTAATTGTCGATTAAAATCAAGCAATCCCATAGAGAATTTTTGGGAAATTCCGTAACCCACAACCACTTGATACGTATTTGGTTTAAGCCATTGTCCGTTGAAAAGTTTGGTTTCCATAGCATTAACTTTGCTAAAATTAGCATCAACACCTTTCAAGTACGTAACTTCTTGTTTTCCGTCAAAAGTGAATAAAACACGTTCTTCAATAATTTTAGTATAGGAAACTAAGCCTTCAATTTTCTTGATTTGGCCTTCCTGATTTGGAGAAATCAAAAAGGATTTTCCTAAAGTGCTGCTTATTTTTAGATCGGGATCAATATCATTGGTAAACGAAAGACTAAACACTTTCAACCCGCTAAAAACAGATAAAACCACAAACAAAGCCATGGCACCAACAATAATTCCCATGCTGGCAATGCGATTGATGATGTTTATAGCATTATTTTTACTATTGCTAAGAATGTAGCGTTTGGCTATGTAAAGGGGGAAATTCAAATCTTATTGAAATCTGCGTTTGTCCAAAAGATCCCTGTTTTCGATAGGATTATCTCTATTTGCTAAAGCATTGTCAATTTTTTCAATGTAATCTAAAGAGTCATCTATAAAGAAAACCAAATTTGGAACTTTTCTTAATTGCAACCGAACGCGTTGTGATAAATCATGCTTAATGTTTTTAGCATTGGACTTAACTGCTTCTAAAATCTCTTTTGCTTTTTCCTGAGGAAAAACACTTAAATGCACCGTCGCTACTGATAAATCTGTAGTCACAGTAACCTTGGATACCGAAATGATTAAATTAGCCAATCCGTTTTTTCTCACTTCACCTTGCAGAATATCAACCAAATCTTTTTGGATAACCCCACCTATTTTTTTCTGTCTATTTGTTTCCATGCTGCAAAAATACTACTTTTAAGTTTTATCCCGAAGTTTCGAGACAAATTTTAAAAAGTAACCTATTAATACACGTCTTTTTAGGAGCTATTTACTTCGTCAGTTCGCTTCGCTCGTGTCCTGCTGTTCACTATATCTTTTTATAAGATGATGAAAAATCACCTTATAAAAAGGATGCCTCCCGAAGCTTCGGGATCATCAGGGCTAGGGGATTTGGGAAATTAGGACGCTAATTCTAAATCAGAAATCTAAAATCGTTAATCAGAAATCTAAAATCTTAATGCAAAGACCTTCATTCTCTATATACGACGCATCAGCCGGTTCCGGTAAAACCTATGCGCTTGTCAAAGAATATTTAAAAATTATTCTGGTTGCCAAGAAAAATGATGCCTATCGCAACATTCTTGCTATTACGTTTACCAACAAAGCGGTACACGAAATGAAAAGCCGAATCGTAGGCAGTCTCTCTGAATTTGCCAAGGATGAACCAAGTGCAAAAGCACAGGACTTAATGCAGGATTTATCTATTGATACGGAATTATCCATCATTCAAATCAAAACCAAATCACAGCAAATCATCAAGCATATTATTCATAATTATGCGGCTTTCGATATTTCGACCATTGATAAGTTTACGCATAAAGTGATTCGGGCGTTTGCTCATGATTTAGGTTTGCCTATGACTTTTGAAGTTACTTTGGATACTGAAAATTTGTTGGTAGAAGCCGTTGATGCCATAATCGCTCAAGCCGGAGAAGATGAAACATTGACAAAGTTATTGATTGATTTCACGATGGAAAAAACCGATGATGACAAATCATGGGATATTTCACGGGAAATTCTTGATACCGGTCGTTTGGTTTTAAACGAAAATAACCGAAACGAAATTACCCATTTCCATGACAAGTCAATAGCTGATTTTGTAGCAATTAAAGCAAAATTGAACGAGGCCTGTAAAGTTTTGGAGAAAGAAAGTGTAGCCTTTGCAGAGGAAGCCCTTTTGCTAATAGAAAAAAACGGAATTGATAATAAGTCATTTTCTGGAGCATATTTCCCAAAACATTTGATCAGCATTCAAGAAGGTAAGTTCAATCCAAAAAACAAAACGTATCACGAATACGATGATATAAAAATCAATAAAACTGCAAAAGATCGAGCGATTATAGAAAATATAATTCCCGAATTTTTGCAAATTCTATCGAACGTTTATACGACTTTTGAAAAGATAAATTTTTATAAAGCGTTCCTGAAAAACATTACGCCTTTGTCATTGTTAAATACGGTGAGTAATGAATTAGCCAAAATTCAAGAAGAACAAAATGTACTTTCGATATCCGAATTTAATGCCATTATCCATCGTGAAATTCAAAACCAACCGGCTCCTTTTATATACGAACGATTGGGCGAGCGCTACCGCCATTTTTTTATTGACGAATTTCAGGATACTTCTGAAATGCAATGGCAGAACCTGATTCCGCTAATTGATAATGCGCTTTCGGGTCAGGATGATTTTGGTGTAAAGGGAACTTTGATGATTGTGGGTGATCCAAAACAATCCATTTACAGATGGCGTGGCGGTAAAGCAGAACAGTTTATTGAATTAAGTAAAGACCAAAATCCATTCAACAATCCCGATAAAAGACTTGAACATTTAGATAAAAATTACCGCTCTTATTCACAAATAATCGAATTTAATAATGATTTTTTCAAATTGTTATCGAATGAATTCGAACATTTGGATTATAAAGATTTGTATGAAAATCACAGCCATCAAAAAACGAATGACAAAACGGGTGGCTACGTAAATATTTCTTTTATTCCAAAAGTAGAAACTTCAGAAGATCCTGATAGTTCGGGAGAAGAAATGTTAGATAAAACGGACTTGTATGTTTTGGCAACCTTAAACACCATCCAAAAAACATTAAAACAGGGTTTTCAATACAAAGACATCGTTATTTTGACCAGAAAACGAAGTCAGGGAATTGCGATTGCTAATTATTTGACGGAGGAAGGAATTCCACTTTTGTCATCGGAAACCTTGATGATTCAAAATGCCACTGAAGTTAGATTGATTATTCATTTATTAAAATACCTGAAAAACAGTTCTGATTTGGAATCGAAAGCCAATTTTCTTCAATATTTAGCTCAAAACAGTCAGGATGAATTACCCGTTCATGATTTTATTGCCAAAGGAATGTCGTTGTTTCAAGAAACAGATTTTGAAAACTGGTTGGTGAGTTTCAATGTTGAATTATCCTTTCAAAACATTCGAAAAAAATCATTGTATGAGGCGGTGGAAACTATAGTAGCAAAGTTCCTCCCCCCGACCCCCTCCGAAGGAGGGGGAGTCAAAGCGGTAAACGCTGTGGATAAAAATCGGCTTACTGAATTAAATAAATTAGGATACATGACAGGAGGGATTTATTCTCATCTTTCAATTGAAAAAGCAAAAGAGAAGAGAAAAGAGCCAACGCCTGCTGAGAAAGTTCTTTGGATGGAGCTTAAATCTAAATCATTAGAAGATCATAAATTCAGGCAGCAACATTTGATTAATGATTTTATAGTTGACTTTGTTTGCTTGTCCAAAAAACTGGTTGTTGAAGTGGATGGAGATTATCATTTTTCGGAAGAGCAAACTCAGTTAGATAATAATAGAACAATTACTCTAAATAAATTAGGCTTTAAAGTAATCCGATTTACTAATGAGCAAGTTGTAAAGAGCATTTCAGAAGTTTTGAAAAAGATAAAAAAGGAGTTAGTGAGTCAAGAAATTCTTCTAGATTCTATTGGTCCAGTTTCCGCTCCCTCCCCTTCGGGGAGGGTTGGGGAGGGGAATGCTTACGTCCAATACTTCTTAGACATTGTTCTAGAACGAGATATTCGTAACCAGGCAGGAATTTCAGATTTCTTGAATTTCTGGGATAAAAATGCGGAGAAATTTAGTATTCCGTCTCCGGAAGGAACTAATGCCGTTCGGATTATGACGATTCATAAATCGAAAGGATTGGAATTTCCAGTCGTGATTTTTCCTTTTGCTGAGGAAGATTACAACAGAAAGCCAAAAGACAAATTATGGCTAAATGCTGAGGAACAGGATTTTGGTTTGCCAAAGGTTTTAATTGATAATAGCAGTGCGGTAGAGGGTTTTGGCGGAGAAGCTGCTGCCGTTTACAATCAAAAGAAACAGGAAGAATTGTTGGATAATATTAATGTTTTATATGTTGCTTTAACCCGAGCCGAAGAGCAATTGTATGTGATTTCGAATATGAATTTGTCTAGTAAAGGTGAAATTCCAAAAAACAATATGTGTTCGTTTTTTATTAATTATGTAGCTAGTAAAGGGATGTGGAATGAAAATAAATTTGAATATGAATTTGGAAATGCAACTAAATTATCTTCAGCAAAACAACACGTCGATACTTCAAAAACGATTCCTTTAGTTTCAGAAATTTTGAATCCAAAGAATATAAAAATAGCGCAACGCGAAGCTTTAATGTGGGGAACGCATCAGCAGGAAGCAATTGAGTACGGAAATATAATTCATGAAATTTTATCTTTTGTAAAAACTAAAAATGATGTTGATTTGGCAATTACAAAATCTATTGAAGACGGATTGATAACTTTTGCTCAAAAAGAAATAGTTTTTAATACAATTCAGGAAATTGTCAATCACAGTGAATTAGAAATTTGTTTTGCTGAAGGAAATGAAGTTTTAAATGAGCAAACAATCATTCAAAAAGAAGGTAAAACCATTAAGCCGGATCGAATGGTTTTAACGAAAAACAAAGAAGTTTTGTTGTTGGATTATAAAACAGGAATACATAATGTCAAATACCAACAGCAATTAGAAAATTATCAAACAGCAATTGAATTAATGGGTTATAAAGTGATAAAAAAAGCACTTATTTACATCGGAAAAGAAATCGATGTAGTAAATTTGTAGCCTAAAAAATGAATAATTCACAATATTGAACTTTAAAAAATATAAAAATGTACGGAAAAATAAAAGAACATCTTCAAGCAGAATTGCAAACTATTGAAGATAACGGGATTTTCAAAAAAGAAAGAATTATCACTTCACCTCAAGGAGCAGAAATTACAATTTCTACAGGAGAAACTGTTTTAAATTTTTGTTCTAATAATTACTTAGGATTATCATCGCATCCGGAAGTGATTCAGGCTGCAAAAGACGCTTTAGACACGCACGGTTTCGGAATGTCATCAGTACGTTTCATTTGTGGAACGCAGGATATTCATAAAACATTAGAAAGAAAGATTTCAGAATTTTACGGAACAGAAGATACGATTCTTTATGCTGCGGCTTTTGATGCGAATGGTGGGGTTTTTGAGCCTTTATTAGGGGAACAAGATTGTATTATTTCGGATAGTTTGAATCATGCTTCTATTATAGATGGTGTTCGATTGTGTAAAGCAGCTCGTTATCGTTATGCTAACAGTGATATGCAAGATTTAGAACAACAGTTAATTAAAGCCACCGAAGCTGGAACTCGTTTTAAATTAATCGTTACCGATGGCGTTTTCTCGATGGATGGTCTTGTAGCCCCTTTAGATAAAATTTGTGATTTAGCTGATAAGTATGATGCGATGGTCATGGTAGATGAATGTCATGCTGCTGGATTTATTGGAGCCACGGGAAAAGGAACGCCGGAGGCCAAAGGCGTAATGGGTCGTGTTGATATCATTACGGGGACACTTGGTAAAGCGCTTGGAGGAGCGATGGGAGGGTATACCACTGCTAAGAAAGAAATCATCGAAATATTGCGTCAGCGTTCTAGACCATACTTGTTTTCTAATTCTTTGGCTCCTGCAATTGTTGGTGCATCGATCAAAGTATTTGAATTATTAGAAAAGGATACTTCATTGCGTGATAAATTGGAATGGAATACAAATTATTTCAAAGAAGGAATGAAAAATGCAGGATTTGACATCGTTGAAGGGGACTCTGCGATAGTTCCAGTCATGCTTTATGATGCAAAATTATCACAGATTATGGCTGATGAACTGTTAAAAAAAGGAATATATGTGATTGGTTTCTTTTTCCCGGTAGTCCCTAAAGATAAGGCGAGAATTAGAGTTCAACTTTCTGCAGCGCACACTAAAGTTCATTTAGATAAGGCGATAGCAGCATTTATTGAGGTTGGAAAAGCCTTGAATGTTGTATAATTCCCACTTTTGGCTTTATATATAGGCTTTTTTTAACATTTAATTTTGTAGTTTAAAATTTACGTACTACTTTTGCATATAATTAACTAAATTGTAATTAAAAAAATTAAGTATGAAACATCTTAACAAAATTTTAGTTGCTGTGATGATGGTGATGGGTTTAAGCTCTCACGCACAGGACAGTAACAATCCTTGGGCTATTGCTTTCGGAGCTAACGCCGTTGACACCAAAGCAGGTGCAGAGGGAGGACATAACTGGCTTGATCGTCATTTTTCTCAACCTTTTGCAGTGAAAGACAATTGGAATATTCTTCCATCTGTATCTTATTTAAGTGTGTCTAGATACGTAGGAGATAATTTCTCTTTCGGTTTGTCTGGAACTGTTAACAAAATAGATAAATTTGTAACGTTTTCTCCTGCGACTCCAGGTCGTGATGATCGTGGATATTTAGTTACTAATCCAGGTGATTTAATGTATTATGGTGTTGATGCTACTATCAGATATAGTTTCATGAACCTAATTAAATCAAGAGTTATTGATCCGTCTTTATCTGTTGGTGGAGGTTATACTTTCTTCGGAGATAGTAGTTTTGGAACATTCAATCCTGGTGCAGGTTTGACATTCTGGTTTTCTGATAATGTAGGTTTAGAACTTGCTACAAGATACAAAAAAGCTTTTGGTGATAGAACGGAAGGTAATGTTGATTTTGCTACTCCAGATGCTCCTTCTCTTTTTCAACACACTGCAGGTATTATCTTCAAATTTGGAGGAAAAGATACTGATGGTGATGGAATCTACGATAAAGATGATGCTTGTCCAGAAGTTGCTGGTTTAAAAGAATTTAATGGTTGTCCTGATACTGATGGAGATGGAATTCAAGATAGTGCTGATGAGTGTCCAAATGATTTTGGTTTAGCTGCATTAAACGGTTGTCCTGATACTGACGGAGATGGTGTTGCTGATAAAAATGATGCTTGTCCTACTGTTTTTGGTTTAGCTGCATTAAACGGTTGTCCAGATGCTGATGGTGATGGAATTGCTGACAAAGATGACAAATGTCCTACTGTTGCAGGTCCTAAAGAAAATGGTGGTTGTCCTTGGCCAGATACTGACGGAGACGGAGTATTAGACAAAGATGACGATTGTCCTACTGTAGCTGGTCCAGCTAGTAATAGAGGATGTCCTGAAGTAACTACTGAAGCGTTAGATAACCTTAAAATTCAAGCTAGAGCAATCTACTTTAATTCAGGTAAAGCTACTTTCAAACCTGGTGATGTTCCTGCTAGATTAGATGCTATGGCAAATATTCTTAAAAACTATCCTAATGCTAAATTCAGTGTTGAAGGACATACTGATAGCGATGGATCAGATGAGTTCAACCAAAAACTTTCAGAAGATAGAGCTAACGTAGTTAGAGAAGCTTTATTAGAAAGAGGTATTAAAGGTGAAAACCTAAATGCTGTTGGTTTTGGTGAAGGAAGCCCAGTTGAAACAAATAAAACTGCTGCTGGTAAAGCTAAAAACAGAAGAACAGAAGTTATTTTACAAAAATAATTTTATTCAAAATATTTTTAGAAAACGCCTCGATTTATCGGGGCGTTTTTTTTATTTTTATAAAATGACAAATACTTCTTTTTTAGATAAAATAGCTTCGGTTATAATTGAAAATCATTTAGGCAATCTTTCCAATACGATTGTAGTTTTACCAAACAAACGAGCTAAAATATTTCTGATTGAGGCGTTAAAAAATCAAGTTACCACAAATATACTTTCTCCCGAAATTATAAGTATTGAGGATTTTGTACAAAATATTGCCGGTATTCGGACCATAGATCCTATTGAACTATTATTTGAATTCTATGAAGTCTACTTATCTATTACGGATAAAGCAAACCAACAATCCTTTGAGTTGTTTGCTAACTGGGCTAAAACACTCCTACAGGATTTTAATGAAATTGACCGCTATTTATTAGATCCTTCTCACGTGCTTTCGTACCTGAAAGATATTGAAGACATCAAAAAATGGGGAATTGAAGTTGAAAATAAAACTCCTTTACTAGAAAAATATATTGATTTTTGGAAATTACTTCCCAATTATTATCAATTCCTTTATACACATTTACTGAATAAAGGAATCGGGTATCAAGGCTTGATTTATCGTGAGGCAGTTAATAATCTAAATCATTTTTCGAATTCTGTTCAAGAGAAACAATTTATATTTGCTGGTTTTAATGCATTAAATGCAGCCGAAGAAAAAATAATACAGCACCTTATTGCGGCTGACCAAGCTAAAATATATTGGGATGTAGATCAAACCTTTCTCAATGATCCCTATCACGATGCAGGATTGTTTGTTAGGCGTTTTAAAGAAAATTGGAAGCACTATAAATTGCATCCCTTTGAATGGATTGTAGATGATTTTTCGCAGACTAAAAATATTCAGGTTATTGGCACACCAAAAACTATTGGCCAAGCCAAAATAGCCGGAAGTATTATCGAGAATGTCATTAATGAAAATACCCTCGGCAAGTTGGATAAAGTGGCTGTGGTTCTGGGCGAGGAAAATCTTTTGGTACCGCTTTTATATTCGTTACCATCAAGTGTAGGTGCTTTGAATATCACGATGGGATATTCGAGTAAGAACAATCCAGCGCAGATTTTGATTGCCAAATTATTCAAAATGCACACAAATGCATTATCCAGAAATGCCAAAAGTTATGTGTTGTATTACAAAGATGTGTTGGATATTTTGACGCATCCACTAGTAGAGCCGTATGCTAAAACGACTGCCCTTGTTCAGATCATCAATCAAAATAATTATACTTTTATTACGCATCAAAAATTGATGGAATTGAATGTAATTCCAAGCGAATTGTTTCTTTTATTATTCCAAAAATGGGAAAAAGGTTCGATACCAGTATTGGAAACTATTTCTAGATTATTGCAAACTATAAAAGAAAACTTAAGCAACGACAATGAAGAAGAAAAAATCACAAAAGCTTTTGTCTTTGCGATTTTCAAAGTCATCAACAAACTGATTAATTACTATTCGAAACACGAACATATCGATAAAATAGAAACGCTTTATGCCATTTACAAACAAGTAATTGATTTGGCCGAAGTTTCTTTTGAAGGTGAACCGTTAAATGGTTTGCAGATTATGGGAGTATTAGAAAGTCGTGTTTTGGATTTTGATACTGTTATTGTCACGTCTATGAATGAAGGGAAATTTCCGGCTGGGAAATCACAAAATTCCTTTATTCCGTATGATGTGAAACGCGAACTGGGTTTGCCGACATTCAAAGAAAAAGATGCTATTTATACTTATCATTTCTATCATTTATTACAACGTGCTAAAAATATTTATTTGCTTTATAATACGGAAAGTGAGGGATTAGATGCCGGTGAAAAAAGCCGATTTATAACCCAACTGGAAGTTGAAAAGCAAAAAAATCATGCCCTTTCGCATGAAATTTATAATGCTGTTCTACCTGAAACAGCGTATCAACCGATGGTAATTCCTAAATCGGAAAGTGTGATGGTGCGACTGAAAGAAATTGCCGAAAAAGGCTTTTCTCCATCAGCTTTGACGAGTTATATTCGGAATCCGATTCAGTTTTATTTCCAGAAAATTTTACGCATCAGCGAAGTCGAAGAAGTAGAGGAAAATATTGCCTTGAATACATTGGGAACCATTATTCACGAAACTTTGAAGGTTTTATACGAACCATTTATTGGTAAATTTATTTCAGAAAGTGATATTCTAAATTGTTTCAAACAAATAGACGCTGAGGTATTGAAACAATTCAAATTGGTTTACAAAGAAGGCGAAATCAAAAAAGGTAGAAATTTATTGGCTTTTGAAGTGGCCAAACGCAATGTTTCTAATTTCTTAAAAGTGGAATTAGAAAGTATTAAAAACGGCGATGCGATAAAAATTCTAGCTTTAGAACAAACTTTTGGAAGAACTTTAAATCATCCTAATTTACCTTTTCCGGTACTGATAAAAGGAAATGTGGACCGAATAGAAGAACGCAACGGAATCATCCGAATTATTGATTATAAAACCGGGAAAGTAGAAAAAGCAAGCGTTACTCTGAAGTCTTGGAACCGATTAACGGAAGATATTAAAAGCGATAAAATCATTCAAGTCTTAGCGTATGCTTACATGTATGAGCATGATGCGAAAGGAAAACCCATTGAAGCCGGAATTATCTCTTTCAAGAATTTAAAAGCAGGTTTTCTTCCGTTTAATTTCAAAGAAGAAAAAGAGATAAATTCGATTATAAATGAAGAGACTTTGAGTAATTATTTAGAGCAAATGGTGCTGTTATTGAGCGAAATTTTAGATCAAAATATTCCTTTTAAAGAGAAAATAATTTAAAAACCATTCCCAATCAGAAAATTAGCCAACATCTTCGAGTTTTACAAAAGCACTTTGACAATAAACTTGTCAGTAAGTGGATTGGCATGGGTTTTTGGAGGATTTGAAACCTTCAAATACGTACTTATTTTTTTTGGTTTCTTCATTAGCCTTTTGATAAAAGAAGTAAATGCTAAAAATGAATACTTGTTTTATTACAACAACGGAATCTCTAAATTACAGTTGTTCATTTATACTTTTCTGGTGAATTTTGCTTTTTCGCTTGTACTGATTTTAGTCATTAACTTACTACTGAAATTCGTATGACAAAAAGTCTTTTAGAAGTGGACAGTGTTCAAAAAGAATATGATGGTAAAATCATAGTTTCTGATGTGTATTTAAAATGTGAAACGGGAGATATTATTGGAATTCTTGGCAGAAATGGCTCTGGGAAATCGACCTTGTTGAAAATTATCTTCGGAATTGTAACTGCTGATTTTAAATTTGTTCGGGTTGATGGCACAGTGAAATCAAAAACCAGCGATTTACTAAATGAAATCAGTTATTTGCCTCAAGATAATTTTATACCCAATTCATTTTCGATAAAAAAGACAATTTTATTGTCCATTGCCAAAGATAAACTACACGATTTTTATGCCGACGAAATGATTCAATCGATGTTAGATAAAAAAATAAAGCATTTGTCTGGTGGAGAATTACGGTATTTGGAAATTAAATTAATCCTGAATAACGCGTCAAAATTCGTTTTGCTAGATGAGCCTTACAATGGCTTATCGCCAATTATGATTGAAAAGATAAATAAATTAATCACTGAAATGTCTAGTGTAAAAGGAATTATTATCACGGATCATAATTATGAAAATGTGATAAAAGTTTCCACAAAACTGGCGTTGATGAAAGAGGGGAAAATGCACCATTTAACAGACAAAAGCGAATTGGTAGAAAAAGGATATTTAAAATCAGGAATGGTTTAGATACTTTTAAAAAAAGCCAATAGCACAATTAATAACTGGTCTTGGTTTTCAATATGACTCATGTGTCCGTCCGGAAAAGTTACCAGTTTCACGGTTGTGTTTTCAATTTGTTCTTTGGTTTCTTCGTAATTTAAAACAGGATCTTTTTCGCCCAATATCAACAGTTTAGGAAATGGCGTTAGGTGTAATAAGACTTCCCGATCTTGTCGTATTTTCATTCCTTCGAGTGAAGCAACGATTCCTTGAAGCGGTGTTTGTAAAGCTTCTTTTTTTACTTTTTCAATAACTGCTGCGAGTCGTTCTCTGTTGTTTTCACTGAATAAATTAGCGATAGAAAGGGATATAAAATTGATAAAAGATTGTTTTACGGCTTTGATAGCGCGATCCCGATTTGTTTTTCGCTCTTCGCTGTCGGCTCTTGCAGTGGAATTTAATAAAACCAATCCTTTTATCGTGTCTGGATACAATTCGGCGAAAGCCAAAGCGACGTATCCACCCATAGAATGCCCGACAAAAATAGCTTTTCGGATGCGCAACTCTGATAAAACAGCGTGAACAGCATCGGCGTTGTCTTCCATGGTTTGCACATAACTCAAACATTCCGTTTCGCCATGACCCAATAAATCAATGGTGATGACACGGTTTTTTTGCGCCAATTCTGGAATATAAAAATCCCACATCCCTTTGTTTTCCAAGAAACCATGAAGCAAGACAATAGCGGTTCCTTTCCCAGTATCGGAATAGGATATGTTGGTGTTTTTAAAGAGAATTTGTTTCAATTTTGTCATTTTTATGCGAATGCAAAACTAAGGTTTTAATTTTTTTTTGAAACATATAAGTCATTTAAGTTTTTTTGCTTTACGGTTTTTGGTTATTTTGAACCATATAAGACATATAAGGTCATGTAAGGGAATGCTCAAAGTGCGATAAATTTTTATACATGTTTGATTTGGTTTATTGTTAATTTTCAGTATCTAGTTTGTCATTCCGACGAAGGAGGAATCTAAGCAATTTGATCACCACACGAGATTGCTATGAAATACTTGTGCTGTGAAAAAGCATTTTTTAAACCATATAAGTCATATAAGTAACATGAACACTGTAGTATTCTTTGAACCATATAAGACATGTAAGTTCATTTAAGGTAATTTACAAAGCGCTGTAAATTATTATAAATATTTACTTTATTACTACTATTCAATATTTAGTTTGTCATTCCGACGAAGGAGGAATCTTATCATGTTGATCACCACACGAGGATATAAGCAGCGAATGTTGGTTCGAAAAAGCATTTCATTTGTGAAACAATTAAATTATAGAAGAGTGCATAAACGCTATTTTACTTATATGACTTATATGGTTGTCAAATAAAACGGCTCCCATTTCTGAAAGCCGTTTATAAAATTTAAAATCTTCTATCGCCATCGAGCAAACTTCCTAATCCGCCTAATAAACTGCCTTCATCGCGGCTGGTTCCACCAGCTCTAGGTGCAGATGCGATGATTCTGTCGGCAAGTCGGCTGAAAGGTAACGATTGTATGTAAGCCGTTCCGGGACCGCGAAGTGTGGCGTAAAATAAACCTTCGCCACCAAAAATAGAATTCTTGATGCCGCCAATAAACTCAATATCATAATCGACATCTTTGGTGAAACCTACGATACAACCCGTGTCCACTTTTAGGATTTGGCCTGCGGCTAATTCTTTTTTGGCTAATGTTCCGCCGGTATGCACAAACGCCAGGCCATCGCCTTCTATTTTTTGCATGATGAAACCTTCGCCACCAAATAAGCCACGACCGAGTTTTTTAGAGAATTCAATTCCTACAGAAACACCTTTGGCAGCGCAAAGGAAAGCATCTTTCTGGCAAATGAATTTCCCATTAAATTGCGTTAAGTCAATCGGAATTATTTTTCCGGGATACGGTGATGCAAAGGAAACCTTGCTTTTGGTATTGTTTTGATTGATGAAAGCCGTCATGAAAAGACTTTCGCCTGTCAGAACTCTTTTACCGGCGCTTAAAAGTTTGCCAAATAATCCGTTTTCCTGTCCGGAACCATCTCCAAAAATAGTTTCCATTTGGATATTATTGTCCATCATCATAAAACTGCCCGCTTCGGCAATTACAATTTCTTGTGGGTCTAATTCTATTTCCACATACTGCATTTCCTCGCCGTAAATGTGGTAGTCTATTTCGTGTGCTTGCATGATTTTTAGTATTTTGATTGAAAAGATAAGTTGGACATAGGTATAAAATGTTACAGCTTATTTTAGGTTTTATAATGGATTTAACATTTTCGTTCTTCTGAAAAACATACGTTCTGTTTAGCCCTGATGGAAGTGGTATCCTCTTGTAGAGTGCAACGGAACAAGAGATATAACGGACAGCAGGAGGAAACGTTGTTTTGAAAAACAATACGTTCTGCTCCAAAAAAAAACAGCCTAGATTGCGCTAGACTGCTTGTTTTAGATAGGAAAAATGTGTTATGCGTTCATTAATTCTTCGATTTCATCGACTTCGATAGGGATGTTGCGCATCATGTTGAACGGTTCGCCGCTTTCTTGAACGATGATATTGTCCTCCAAGCGGATTCCGAAACCTTCAGCAGGAATGTAAATTCCAGGCTCTACGGTGAAGACCATATTGGCTTGCATGGGCTCAGTCAGGATCCCGTAATCGTGCGTGTCTAGCCCCATGTGGTGCGAGGTTCCGTGCATGAAATATTTTTTATAAGCGGGCCATTCTGGTTTTTCGTTTTGCACATCGGCTTTGTCGATAAGACCCAAACCGAGTAACTCAGAAGTCATTAATTTCCCTACTTCGATGTGGTATTGTTTCCAAAGTGTTCCTGTAGTCAGCATTTTGGTCGCTTCGTTTTTTACATTTAAAACAGCATTGTACACTTCTTTTTGTCTTTTGGTATACTTTCCTGAAACTGGAATGGTACGCGTCATATCACTGGAATAATTCGCATATTCAGCCGCAACGTCCAGTAAAATCAAATCACCGGCTTTGCATTGTTGGTTGTTTTCGATGTAATGCAACACATTAGCATTATTACCGGAAGCGATAATTGGTGTGTAAGCAAAACCTCTGGAACGGTTGCGAATGAATTCGTGAATCAACTCGGCTTCGATTTCGTATTCGGTCACGTTAGGTTTCACGAAAGGCAATAATCGTCTAAAACCAAGTTCGGTAATATTACAGGCTTTTTGGATTAAATCCAACTCTTCGGTTTCTTTTACAGAACGAAGGCGTTGCAATATCGGATTGCTTTTTGCGACAGCATGTGCTGGATACTTGTCTTTCCACCATTTTACAAAACGGGCTTCGCGGGTTTCAGTTTCTACTGTAGCACGATAATGCTCATTGGTATTAATGTAAATTGTTTCAGCGTGCGTCATCATTTCGAATAAGACTTTCTCAAATTCCTGCAGCCAATACACCGTTCTGATTCCAGTTACTTCAAAAGCACGTTCCTTAGTCAGTTTTTCACCTTCCCAAATGGCAATGTGTTCGCTCGTTTCTTTTAAGAATACCATTTCGCGTTGGTGCTCGTAAGGTGCATCTGGAAAAAGCAATAAAATACTTTCTTCCTGATCGACTCCGCTTAAATAAAAGATGTCGCGGTGTTGTGCAAATGGCAACGTACTATCTGCAGAAACGGGATAAATATCATTAGAATTGAAAACAGCTACGCTCTTTGGCTTCATCTGAGCCATGAACTTTGCTCTATTTTTTATAAATAAATCGCGGTCAATTTGGTGGTATTTCATTTGTGTAGTATTATTTTTTTTTAGGTTCGAAATGCAATTTGAATCCATTATTTTCTAAATAACTATAATTATTTGATCTCCTTGCCCTGTTTTTACATTGATTATTCAAAAATACTAACTTTGAAAGAAACGGATGTTAATTACACTATAAAATTTTCAGATAAGTATTTTTATGATTAATTTTCCAAATCAAATCAGTTTTATGAAAAAAATAATATTCTTTTCTGCCTTCCTTGTCCAAAGTGTCTCTTGGGGACAAGTTTCTACCGAAGCGATGCAGCAAGCATTAGTGGCCAAAAAGCAAATGGAAAATCAATCGCTTTTTCAAAGTGTTACTTTCGAAAATGTGGGGCCAACGGTAATGAGCGGAAGAGTGGTGGATGTAGATGTGAATCCTGAAAATCCAACCGAATTTTATGTAGGATATGCTTCGGGCGGACTTTGGTATACGAATAATAACGGAATGAGTTTTTCGCCCGTTATGGATGCGGCGCCTACGCAAAATGTGGGCGATATCGCGATAGACTGGAAACGAGGAACGATTTGGGTAGGAACTGGCGAAGTCAATTCGTCCCGATCGTCTTACGCTGGGATTGGAATTTTGAAATCGGAAGATAAAGGAAAGACTTGGCAAAATATGGGATTACAAGACAGCCATCATATTAGTAGAATCCTGATAAATCCATCAAATCCGGATGAAATTGTTGTAGGCGCAGTAGGTCATTTATATTCAAAAAATGAAGAGAGAGGAATTTATAAAACGACAAATGGCGGAAAAACGTGGAATAAAACCCTTTATATCGACGATGAAACTGGGATTATTGATGTGGCTGTTTCGCCAAAAAATTTCAAGGTTCAATATGCAGCTTCTTGGAGTAAAGACAGGAAAGCGTGGGATTTTATTGGAAGCGGCGCCACTTCGGGAATTTATAAAAGTGAAGATGCGGGATTGACTTGGAAACTTTTTTCAACTGCTGAGAGTGGTTTCCCTGTAGGTGAAGGTGTTGGAAGAATTGGTTTAGCGGTGTATGATGATGATAACCTGTATGCTGTTTTGGATAACCAATTCAAAAGACCGTCGGGATCCAAAAAAAGTAATTCGTTACCAATTGCATTTTCTATGCCTGGAGACGAATTCCTGAAATTACCCAATAAAAGTTTGAATTCTATTTTGAAAAATTACGGTTTAACCGAAAAATACAGAGCCGAAAACATCAAACATTGGGTTCAAAACGGGTATTTGCAACCTAATGAAGCGGCCAAAGTAGTTTTGGATGCGATAAATAGTTTGGCCGAAACAGAAGTTATTGGAGCCGAAGTTTACAAATCAAGTAACGGAGGAAAAAATTGGACGAAAACGCACCAAGATTTTATTGATGATTTCTTTTATTCTTACGGGTATTATTTTAGTGTTATTTCAGTTGATCCAAACGATGTGAATAAAATTTATTTATCGGGTGTGCCCATTATAAAATCAAATGATGGCGGAAAAACATTCACCTCCATAAGCGAAGAGAATGTTCACGCGGATCATCACGTTGTTTGGGTGAACCCCAATAAATCTGGGCATTTAATTAATGGGAATGATGGTGGTTTGAACATTTCTTATGATGATGGAGCGCATTGGTTCAAAGGGAATTCCCATAGCGTGAGTCAGTTTTATGCGGTAAATGTAGATGAGCAAGAACCGTATAATATTTATGGTGGCATGCAGGACAATGGTGTTTGGGTTGGACCAAGTAATTACAAATATTCTTCAGAATGGTACCAAACCGGAAAATATCCTTACGAAAATTTGATGGGTGGCGACGGAATGCAAACTCAAATTGACAAAAGAAATCCAAATATTGTTTTTACAGGTTTTCAATTTGGAAATTATTACAGAATTGATCGTGCGAATAACAAACGAGAGTACATTTCGCCAAAACCTAAAAAAGACGAAAAACCATTCCGATTCAACTGGCAAACGCCTATTCTATTGTCTTCGCACAACCAAGATATTTTATACATGGGATCTAATTTCTTGCACCGTTCGATGAATCAGGGGCAAACGTGGACCGCTATTTCTCAAGATTTGACGCAAGGAGTGAAAGAAGGAAATGTCGCTTTTGGAACCATCGCTGCTATCAGCGAAAGCACTTTGCAGTTTGGATTACTCTACACAGGAAGTGATGATGGATTGATTCACGTTTCGAAAGACGGTGGTGCGACTTGGAATAAAATTTCGGGAGATTTACCTCAAAATCGTTGGGTATCCAGAGTCGTGGCGTCGGCACACAAGAAAGAAAGAGTATATGCGACTTTAAACGGATATCGAAATGATGATTTCACGAGTTATGTGTATGTATCGGATGATTTTGGACAAACTTGGAAAAATATAGCTACTAATTTGCCTTCAAGTCCCGTGAATGTGATCGTGGAGGATCATGTCAACGAGAATGTTTTGTATCTGGGAACGGATAATGGATTGTATGTTTCTTTAAATAAAGGAACGAGTTGGGATGATTTTTCTAGTGGAATTCCAAATGTAGCTGTTCACGATCTTGTGATTCAAAAGAAAGCAAAAGATTTAGTGGTGGGAACTCATGGTCGTTCGATTTATAAAGTTAATTTGGATCAAGTGCAACAACTGAATGATAAAGTGGTAGCGGAAAATCTTCATGTTTTTGAATTAAAAAAGGTAAAAAAATCAAGAGAATGGGGGAACAGCTGGAGTTCTTGGGCTAAAGCTTCAGAGCCAAAAGCAGAGATTTGGTTCTATTCCAATACGGATTCAGAAGTGCTTTTACAAATTGAAAATAGTTTTAAAGAAGTCGTTTATTCTCAGAAAGTAAAAGCGTCAAAAGGACTAAATAAACACGTTTATGATCTTTCTATAAGTAAAGCAACTGCTGATAATTGGAAAAATAAAGACAAAAAACTTAAACTGGAAGCAGCTAAAAACGGCAATTATTATCTTCCAATTTCAGTGAATAAAATAAGTATTCAAAAAGGGAAAGAGAAAGTGACAACAGATCTTGAGATTATTGAATCAAAATAAATACTATTATCTTAAAAAGTAAAAAAGCACGATTTGGACTGCACCCAAAAGTTTAGACAAATTTATAATTAATTTTGATAATAATGAGCTCGATATTGTATCGGGCTCATTTTGTTTAAATTTGATTTAATTCTGTCGTTATTGTAATATACTATATACTCTTGAATCTCTTTTTTTAATTGATTTATTGAGTTGTACTTTTTAAGATAGAACAACTCCGATTTGAGTATTCCAAAGAAGTTTTCAATGATAGCATTATCTAAGCAATTGCCTTTTCTTGACATACTTTGTTTAATTCCTTTTTCCTTTAAGAGCTGTTGATATTGTCGCAGTAATATCAGTTGCCCATTTCTGATTTGGCGCCGCTGCTTTAAAGTTTCTTTGTAATAAATTAGGAGCAATTTTCCCTTGTTCTCCTTTGTAAGACTTGTATTTTTTAACTCTTATAACACTTTTTAAACCTATAGATTTCATCAATCTTAAAATAGTTTTATGATTTACAATCACACCTTGATTATTTAGTTCATCGGTGATTCTTCTATAGCCGTAACGCCCTTTATGTTTATGATAGATATGTTTTATTAACTCCTTCAACTCAAAATATTTATCAGTGGTTTTACTTCGTTTTTCATAATAATAAAAACTACTACGCGCCATATTTGTTTGCTTTAAAAGTAGATCTAAGTCATACTTGTGCCTTAATTCCATTATAGCTTGCGCTTTTTGGCTTGCTCTTCGGCTTGAATTAAGGCATGGAACTTTTTTAGCAAATCATTCTCACAACGAAGATATTCTATCTCTTGCAAGAGCTTCTCTTCGTTAGTTAATGGTTTGTCAGATTTACGCTTTTTACGTTTAAAATTGCTCATTGGTTTAGATCTGCCTCTAGTTTTTTGTTTTAATCCTTCAAACCCAAAGTTAATGAAATCTTTTTTCCATTTTAAAACAATACCAGCGTCTGGAATGTCAAATTTTAAACAACTATCCAATAATGACAAAGAATCTTTCTGAATTGATTGTAAAACATTGAATTTAAATGCATCACTATAACTACGGTTCTTCCTTGGTATTAATCCATCTTCACCATAATAATTGTATAATCTAACCCATTTCTTAATACTGGATCTATGAACCATCTTTTTATTAGCTACAGATACACAGGAATTGTGCTGTTTGATAACTAATTCTACACATTCAAGCTTAAATGTGTATTCATACTTGACTTTTCTTTCCATAAAAATGCCCCCAAATAGTGTCTAACTTTTTGGGGGCAGTGTA
>NZ_SMFN01000011.1 GCF_004349135.1 Flavobacterium sandaracinum
TGACTGCACTATCATCTATGGTGGGTTAAGTTTTTTTATCGCTTGGGCAGTTGTTCCTTGTATGTTTCTTACGGTTCTCATTATATTAGACATTCTATTCCTATATATAAGGTACACCGAATTCTAAATCAAATATACAACTCCCCGCGTTAGGGATAGTAGCAAAAATCCCGCAGCCAAGTGAAGTGTAACGCAACTTGACGAGGACTTGTAGCGAATAGCCCGACCCTATGTAAAAAAGAGGCTACTACCCATTTAGATAATAGCCTCTCTTTTATAGAGGGAAACGCCCAAATGAAGTTTAATCGAAACGGATGGCTTTTACTGGTGCTATTTTGGTTATTATATAGGAGGGAATTAATAATACCAAAAAACAAATAGCAACTGTAAGGACATTAAGCAGAACTATATATCCCCAGTTCAAATAAACTGGCGCTTGATTGACATAATAATTTTCTGGATTGAGTTTGATGACACCAAAATATTGTTGGATCAACAACAACGATATCCCTATCAAGTTTCCCCAAAACAGTCCTCTCACTATAAGGTAAAAGGCATTGTACAGAAATATTTTTCTAACTGACCAATTATTTGCCCCTAAAGCTTTAAGGATTCCTATCATTTGAGTGCGTTCAAGGATGAGGACTAAAAGCGCAACAACCATATTGATGGTGGCGACGAGTATCATGACCGCTAAAATTACTATAATATTAAAATCGAACAATTGAAGCCATTCGAATATATAACTGTATTTTTCGATTATGGTTTTCGTATCTAATGTAGAAGACGTTTGTGCATAAACCTGCTCACCTGTTTCCTGAATAGTATTAAAGTCATCCACAAAAACTTCAAAAGCTCCCACTTGATCGGGACTCCATTTATTAATACGCTGCAAGTGTCGAATGTCACCTATTAAATAAGTAGCATCAAATTCCTGAAATCCAGAATTAAAAATACCTGTGATTTTAAATCTTCGGATGTTTGGTAGTTTGTTTTGACTTTCTTTAATGAAAAACGTATTAAAAGAATCACCTACTTTTAGATTTAACCTTTTAGCCAAGAACTGAGAAATTAACACCTCTTGATTAAGCTCTTTTGAAAAATCAGGCAATTTACCTGAAACCAGATATTCTTTAATATTATTCCATTGGTAATCCTTACCAACTCCTTTGAGGATTACTCCTTCGAAAGCAGTTTCGGTTCTTATTATTCCTGCTTTGGTTGCGATGGCTTGAATGTGACTTATTCCAGAAACTGAAGTGAACTTAGGATAAAAATCTTGTTTTTTAGAAATAGGAACAAGTGTAACTTCCGATTGATTATTATCATAATTCGAAATAATAATATGGCCATTGAAAGCCGAAATCTTGTCTCGGATTTTTTGTTGCAATCCAATACCAGTTGCTACCGAAACAATCATCATGATCATTCCTATGGCAATTGCCGAAATTGCAATTTTTATAATTGGCGCAGATATACTACTTTTATAATCTTTAGCAGTGATAAGTCGTTTGGCAATAAAGTATTCTAAATTCAATTTGATATGGTATCTAGTTTGGTGTTCAAAAATACATTTTTATTATTTGTTTTACTAATCGTGTCTTGCGGAAGTTCCATTAAGATTAAAGAAGGAATAAAAAAATATACAGAAACTCCAATAGAAAATCCCGTTCAAACAGTAAAATCTGGTGCTGCTAATTTTGATGCTTACCTGCCATTATTAAAAGATAAAAAAGTTGGTATTGTAACCAACCAAACAGGCATCTTACCCAACAAAACCCATTTAGTTGATTTCTTTTTAGAAAAAAAAATTGCTGTCCAAACTATTTTTGCTCCAGAGCATGGTTTTCGAGGAACTGCTGACGCGGGTGAACATGTAGTCGACGGAAAAGATTATAAAACAGGATTGCCTATTATTTCGCTTTATGGGGATAACAAAAAGCCCAGCTCCGAACAATTGGCTGGAATAGAAATCTTGGTTTTCGACTTGCAAGATGTGGGCGCACGATTTTACACGTACATTTCCTCTTTACACTATATTATGGAAGCTTGTGCCGAAAACAACATTCCTTTATTGATTTTAGACAGACCCAATCCAAACATAAGTACTGTAGACGGTCCAATTTTAGAAAAGGAATTTACTAGTTTTGTAGGAATGCATCCCGTACCAATACTTCACGGAATGACTATTGGTGAATACGCACAAATGATAAATGGAGAAAAATGGTTAAAACAAGGAATTCAATGTCAACTAACAGTAATTCCTTGTCTCAATTACAATAGAAATCTAAACTACAGTCTACCAGTAAAACCATCACCTAATCTTCCGAACGACCAAGCCGTTGCTCTTTATGCTAGTTTGTGTCTTTTTGAAGGTACAAATGTCAGTGTAGGTAGAGGTACAGAGAAGCAATTTCAAATTTACGGATCCCCTTATTTACCTAACAATGCCTTTAGTTTTATACCAAAACCAAATTTAGGTGCCAAAAACCCATTGTATAATGGAGTACAATGTTTTGGAGAAGACCTAAGCACTCAAACTAAAGTAAATCAACTGGAATTGAAATGGCTTCTAAAAGCATATAACTCTACCTTAGATAAAGCTAAATTCTTCAATTCTTTTTTCACAAAATTAGTGGGAACTAAAAACCTCCAACGGCAAATAGAAAATGGAATTTCAGAAAAAGAAATCAGAGAAAGCTGGAAGGATGACTTGGAAAAGTTTAAAAAAATGAACGAAAAATATTTAATTTATTAAACATTAAGTCTTTACGCGACAGAAAAGGATTAAAAATCACAATAGGGAGATATAATCGTAAATTATAATGGCAACTTCTTCTTCATTTCTTCTACTATATTAAAAGCAGCCGGGCAAATTGCTACGTTCTTTAAGGTTAGATCTGTAATTTGCTGAAACTTCTTTCTGTCCGTATGTGGGAATTCGCGACATGCTTTTGGCCGGACATCATAAATCATACATGCATTTTCATGATCTAAAAAAGTACACGGAACACTTTGCAAAACATAATCTTGGTCTTCATCAACACGCAGGTATTGTTCTATAAATTGCTGTGGCTTTTGCCTCAAATATTTCGACACACGCTCAATATCCGCAGAAGTAAATAACGGCCCTGTTGTCTTGCAGCAATTAGCACATTTCAAACAATCTGTTTTTTTGAATTCAGCATCATGCAAATCCTGCATTACATAATCTAAATTTTTCGGGGTCTTTTTTTTCAGCTTATCGAAATACTTTTTGTTTTCGATATGCTTATCTTTGGCTTCTTTAGGAAGTTCGTTTAAAGTAGGTTTCAAATTGAAAATTTAATTTTTTGCAAAACTAACACTTTTTGAACGAGGATTATAGCTTTATGAATGTTGAATTTAGAATTACAAACAATGAAAGACCTTTTTGGCCAAGCCATACTCGATTATCAAACCAATAATTCTCCAGAGGATTTAATTACTGAGACTACCATATCTGAAGAAGATGAAATGTCCGTTGCTTATTTATTCCGTTCGCACGACGAAATGCCATTAATGGAACAAAAAGCACTAGAACTTGCTAAAGGAAAAGTGTTAGATGTAGGTTGTGGTGCAGGAAGTCACAGTTTGTATTTACAAAACGAAAGAAATTTACATGTAACCTCAATTGATATTTCTACAAATGCCATTGAAGCCTGCACGCTTCGTGGACTTAAAAATGCACAAGTCCAAGATGTAATGACGTTAGAAGATGAAAAATACGATACTATTTTATTATTAATGAACGGTGCTGGCATGTGCGGAAAGTTAAAAAACATCCCTAATTTTCTTTTAAAATTAAAATCATTACTGCTTCCTGGTGGTCAAATTTTACTAGACAGTTCTGATATCATATATATGTTTGATGATGACGAAGATGGCGGGAAATGGATTCCCTCCGCTAATCATTATTACGGTGAAATAGTATTCAACATCTCGTACAAAGGAGAAAAAGAAAAACCATTTGATTGGATGTTTATAGATTACAATACCCTACAAAATGCTGCTTTAGACAATGACCTACAATGCCAATTAATTCTCGAAGGGGAACATTATGATTATTTAGCAAAACTTTCATTTTAAAGTAATACCATAGAAGGAGACAAGATAAAAATAAATCCTTCAATACTAAAAAAGTGCACAAGTTGGCAATTCAAAAAACCAATAGTTTCACACACGGACTATAACGAAAAACCCCAAAACAGGATTAAATGTTTTGGGGTTTAATTTTTAAGGGATATTCAAATATTTATGTGTTTGTAATGATACACGCCATTTCGGATTTTTCATTACATAATCCACAATTAACGGTGTCATTTCTTCTTTTTTGCTCCATTCTGGTTGAAGAAACAAAATAGCATTTGGATTTACTTTTTCGGCTTGTTCTTCAGCAAAAACAAAATCATGTTTATTATAAATAATTACTTTCAGTTCGTGCGCATTATCATAAACGGTTTCTGTCGGTAATTTGTTTTTCTTTGGCGAAAGACAAATCCAATCCCAAGTTCCGGAGAGCGGATAAGCACCTGAAGTTTCAATATGAACTTTTAATTTTTGTTCTTTTAGTTTTTGAGTAAGCAAAGTCATGTCCCACATCAAAGGTTCTCCACCAGTAACCACAACGGTGTCTGCATACTTATTTGCATTTTCGACTATCAAATCAATACCCGTTGGCGGGTGCAATGCTGCATTCCAACTTTCTTTTACATCACACCAATGGCAGCCAACATCACAACCACCTATTCGAATAAAATATGCTGCTGTTCCGGTATGAAATCCTTCTCCCTGAATAGTATAAAATTCTTCCATCAAGGGTAACATCGCACCTTTGTTAACTTCTAATTGTATTTCTTTTGATAACATTATTTAATTTTATTTTAAAGTGCAAAGATAGTTAATTTGAAAAGGAGTTAATTTGAAATCAGTAGCTAATATTACAAACTTCGAAAATGCGTTAGCCATCATCATTGTAATCTATAGTAAGAAATGAGAATTTAATACCAAACCAACATACTCTTTAAATACTAAGAACAAAAAAAACCGATAATCAAATGATTATCGGTTCTAAATATCCTTAAGGTATTTTAACTATTTTAAAATCTTGATGGACTCAGTAGCATAACTATTGGCTGGATCTAAAGCAAGAGTTTTTCTAAAGTACTCAATAGCTTTAGGCTTGTCAGTGTTTGCAAAACTTGCTGCCATATTATTGTAAGATTCAATAATCTTAGCTTTAACGGCAGGTTTAGCAAGTTCTTCTGCACCTAATTCAGTAGTTTTTACTATATAGTCTTCATAATTCTTAACCATTTCATCATCTTTTTCAAGCAGTCTATTCGTTCTCGCTTTATAAAGATAAGCTTCTAAATACGTTGGAGAAGCTACCAACACTTTATCAAAAGCTGCTTGCGCCTTTTCTAAGGCAACTACATCAACTTTTAAACCTTTTTCAATATTTATATTAGCGTAGTAATTAGCTAAACCAAAATATACATTGTCATCAAGAAAATTAGTAGAGTCATTGGTATTTGCACCATTTTCAAATATTGCCGCAGCTTCAGCATACAGTTTTTGTGAAAATAATTTTTTACCAACTTCACTTAATTCTTGAACCGCTAAAGGTTCCATTTCAATTGCTTTTTTGATATCCACTAAACCTGCCTGAAAAGCAATTGGATCAATTGACAATCCATCAACACTAGTTCCTTTTTTAATTCTAGTCAAACCTAAATATAAATAATCTAGTGCTATGGCTTTATTTCCTGGCGAAGTGATAAAACGTTCTAAAGATTTAATAGCAACATCAACATTTCCGTTTTTGTACGCAGCATAACCTAAATAACGATAGATTCTTGGATTAACTTTGTCTAATTCTATCATTTTATTTGCTTCCGCTTCAAGTGCTACATAATCCTCTACTAAAATAAGAAAATCGGCACGACGCATTCTAGAATGAATAGAATAATCTGTTAAGGACATATATTTATCATAGTATCCAATCGCAGTCTTATAATTATCAGCAGCCTGAGATGGTTTATTACGTGCGATTTTGTAATACGTTTCTGCTAACTCTCTGTATACTGGTCCATAATTTGGATTCAGTGCAATTACTTCATTGTATGCTTTTGATGCTTCATCATACGATTTAGCCCCTTTCAACAAAACACCCAATTGCATTTTTGCTCTAAGCAAGCTATTGTCTGCCTGGAAAGCGTTTCTATATGCAACATAAGCTTCGTTTTGTTTACCATCTCCATAATAAGCGTCCCCTAAGGCAAGCTGCAATTGGGCGTCTTGAGCGTTAATAATTGCTGCTCTACTTAAAATTGCGATTGCATTTTTATAGTCTGGTTTCACAGCATTCATATAGGCTCTACCAATAAAAATAAATTCCTCAAAATCTTTTCTTCTCATGTCAGCTGTAGCCAAGGCAAATTTAGCTTGAGCACCAGCAATATCATTTTTATCTAAGTCCATTTGACCTAAACCAATATGATTCAATTTTGCCCCATCAGCAGCGCTTAATCCATTTTGAAAATAAATTTTAGCAGAATCTTGTACATTTTGATTCAGATACACATTTCCCAAAGTAAAAAATGCAGTTCCATTAGATGGCTTGGCTTGAATGATGGATTTTAAGATTGTTTTTGCGCTTTCAAACTGCTCAGCATCAATTGCTTTTTTAGCTTGATTAATATCTTGTGCTTGCAGCGTAAAAGCTGACGCCAAAAAGGCAACACTTAACGTTGTAAATTTATTCATGTTTATTGTAGTTAAATTATTTTTCATCATTTTTTGATTTTCTGTCAATTATAAATTTTCTTCCCGGAATACGTATAGGTAACAGCCCCGATTTTAAAATTATTCTTTGTCCAATATCTCCGCTCACGAACGAAGCGAAACCCATACCTAGTCCTGAATAACCTTGACAATTGATTATATACAAATCACGTGCCAAAGGGTATTTTTTTTCTGCAATATTATTTTGTGAAGGCAAATAGGATTCATTCCCTGAGAGTCCTGTGACTTTTAAAGCATTCACTTTATCAACATACTGAACCATTGCTGGCTGTGGTTGAGACAACCAATTGACCCCAACAACACCAATCATATCTGTATTTTCCGAAACATATTTAATCACTTCATCATTTGTTTTAAAGGAGAAGACCCCACTTTTAGGAATACTCTCAATCCCTGCCAGAGATTTCATGTAGCGTACCGTACTTGAATTCAAATTATCAAAAACCAATCCTTTAATTGAAGGAGTAGGCTTACCCTGCATAAAAGCAATAACCTCTTTTAGTGAAACAATAGAGTCTTTGCTGTTTTTATTAGAAATAAACGCAACTGCATCTGTAGCAAATGGTGTTATTTTAGGGTTAATTTTTTTTGCTTTAAAAACATCTAGTTCTTCTTTTGTCAAATTCCTAGATAAAATAGCAATGGCCCCTTTTTCATTAAATAACGAATTAAGTACTTCAGACTCTGATTTAGCAATAAGCGTTATCTTAGCCTTATACTTACTCTCAAATACAGCTATCTGATCTTCTATAATAGGAGATAAGGTTTCATCGACAAAAAGGCTGGCTTTACCTTTTAATATAGTTTCCTCTTCCTTTGGCGTATTAGTTTGATTGCAAGAATAAACTACTACTAATAAAAAAACAAAATATGGAAGTTTAGCAAATTTTTTCATAAACTAATTGTTATTATCATTAATAATCCGATAGCATCTAAAAGAAGCATAAGCTATAAGTAAAATTCCGGCTGCTATTCTATAAGTAGGTGTCAGATCTATAGGCAAATTATCCATGAAGATAATGAATAAGCCCAAAACAAAGTATACCACAAAAAACAAAATTCCTAAAACAAGAAGAAATCGCTCTTTAAGCGATTTCTTCTTAATATTACTAAGTATGTTATTCAACATTAATCTGCAGATTGAATAGTAATAGGAAGAGAATAAAGAACCCTTACCGCCTTACCGTTTTGTTCACCCGGTGTCCATTTTGGACATTTCTTCAAAACACGAATAGCTTCTTTTCCTGTACCATAACCAATATCTCTTATTACTTTGATATCTGTTAATGAACCATCTTTTTCAACAACAAAAGTAACGTAAACTTTACCTTTCAGACCATCTTCTTCAGGTGTTTGATAATTATCACCTACAAATTTATAAAATTTATTGATCCCACCAGGGAAGTCCGGTTTCACTTCAATACCAGCTGTGTTATAAATCTGGTTATCAACCTCTTCAACAACAGCAGCTTTACCAGTTCCTACAGGCTCTACAGTTAATACTGCATCAGGATCACCTTTGATTGTAACGGCACCTAGTTTCTTATCTTTTACTTCGATAATTTTTGGTGGCTCTTCTGTCACCTCCTCTGCTTTCGCCACTACGGGTTTCACAAATTTAATCACATCCACTTTTGGAGCTGGCGGAGGTGGTGGTGGAACATTTAATTTAGGCTCTTCTTTCTTAGGAGGAAGTTTAATGGCGGTGATTTTGATGTCTGTGTTGATCTCCTCCTCTTCCCCATTAGGAATTAAGTTAATGATAAGAGGAGTTGCAACAGCAATACTAAAAAATACAGCTCCAAAAATGAGTGCTTTAATAGTAGTTTTTCTGTTTGTCCTTCTTAACTCATAAGCTCCGTACGTTTTATTACGCCCTTCGAATACGATATCAAGCCATTGATTTTTTAATATATCTAATTTCATTTTTCTTAATTATTAGGTTATTGGGGAATAAGATTACTCTTTTTTTCCTTCTAACAATTTTTGTTCTTCAGGAGAAAATTCAGGAACAATAGCATAGTTACCAAAATCTCCGATTCCCACAATTGCCATTTCATCAAGTATATCAATCAAATTTTTATAATTGGATTTCTTACTTGGTTTAATAATTACAATCAGTCCATTTTTTGGTTTCCCTTTTGCAGCAGAATATGCCAAAACCTTGGTTTGTCTTGATATTAATTCTTTACGAATCCCATCTTTACCAAAAGTCAAATCTTTAGGACCTGCTAGTGGAGTGGCTAATAAACCAACATAATATACTAACTTATTATCGGCACCCAACATAATTGTCATGGTACGATTTTCATCAACTTTCATGTCAATATTATCTTTGGTAGGATCCTTATCTGGCAACCCTAAGCTCATAGATTGGGGTTTAGACAACGTCGTAGTAAGCATAAAGAAGGTAATTAACAAGAAGGCTAAATCTACCATAGCAGTTAAATCTACTTTTGCATTAGCTTTTTTACTTCTTATTTTACCACCTTTTCCGCCTCCATCGTCGCCAGTATTTAATTCAGCCATTTTAGTGTCTTTTTTATATTAAAAATCTTTTCCTCTTAAACCTGTAACCAAACTAAAGCTATTGATTTTCTGCTCTTGCAAAATATCCATCACTTTTCTAATGGCTGGATATTCTTCTTTTCCGTCTCCTTTAATAGCAACTTGAAGTTCCTTATCATTAACTTCAATATTTGCTTTACGAGCATTAAAAATCCATTCTTTTAGCTGATTATCAGTTGAATCTGAGGGGATGCCCGGCTGTCCAGCCTTACTCCTATCAGACGCGTCCATTTCAATTATTTGCTTAAGACTCTGAATTGGAACACCAAAATCATCCATCCTTGAAAAAGTGCTTTTGTCTTCTTCAGTAAAAGTAACATTGTATTTCTCTGCCATCAACTCTAAGGTTCTCAAGCGTACTTCCCTTCCTTTCAGATCAAAAAACACCATACCTTTACCAACCGTTAAGGTTGCCAAATCAGTTTCAGGTAACTTAGTTTGAACTGTTGAAGTAGGTGTATCTACAGGAAGAGCTTCAGGTATCTTAGCTGTTGAAGTCATAACAAAGAAAGTAAGCAAAAGGAATGCGACATCACACATAGCGGTCATATCTGTAGACCCCGAATTTTTTTTTATTTTTATTTTAGCCATTCTTTTTGTTTTTTAATTGATATAAATATCAATACTTATTATTGCTTCAAACTACCTCTGAATCTTCTATAAGAATTCACAATAGACACCGCAGCTTCATCGATTGAATAGGTCAAATCATCAATTTTAGAAGTAAAGAAATTGTAAGAGATAATTGCTACAGCAGAAGTTCCAATTCCTGTTGCAGTATTAATAAGAGCTTCAGAAATACCAGCTGCAAGAGCTGCTTGATCAGGAGTTCCAGCCGCAGCTAATGCTCCAAACGCTTTAATCATACCAGCTACAGTTCCCAACAATCCAACAAGAGTTCCTAAAGAAACCAAAGATGAAATAATTGTCATGTTTTTTTGCAACATTGGCATTTCAAGTGAAGTAGCTTCTTCTATTTCTTTATGAATAGTCTCGGCTGCTTCTTCACTATTAAATCCTTCTTTCTTAACCGCTTGATACTTTACTAGTGCTGATTTGATAGCATTTGCTACAGAACCTTGTTGTTTGTCACAAGAAGCAATTGCTTCATCAATTTCACCTTGTTTTATACTTGCTTGAATTTTTGTCATAAAACTGTCTAATTTAGTTTTACCAGCTGCTTTAGATATCACGAAATATCTTTCAATAGAAAAAACAAGAACCATTAATAACATTCCTAATAACACTGGCACAACTGCACCACCATGATAAACTTGTCCTAAAGTATTCAATGGAGTTCCTTCATTGTTTCCTCCTTCAAAATTTGAAGGATTACCCATAATAAATTTCCAGATTAACACCCCAACACCAATACATGCACCAATAATCATTCCTGAAACCATTCCTCCACCGTTTGAAGTGCTTTCTTTTTTAACGTTTGCCATTTTTTTTAATTTTAATAGTTTTAAATAATTTATCTTAGTTATATTAAACTTGTAGTGGAGCAAATTTATATTTTTAGTTCAAATAAAAAAACTTTTTTTTATTTTATTACAATTAAATTTATTTCAAAAACATATTTACAGATTTTCACACTACATTTATATCAATATACGCAAACAAATAGGCTGTTTTATAAAAAATAATATATTTTTTTATGATTAATTAACATAATATTTCAACAACAAGCCATTTAGCAGGAAAACTATTATTTTACGGTATTAACAATAAAAAAGCAGGAAAACTGCAGTATACATCGAAATTGTTAGTTTTAGAAAAATATAATATCTTGCATCTGATTTTAAAACTACCTATTATGAGCAGAAAGGAAAAATTTTTTCAACATATATCGCAAGGATATAGTTTTAAAGGCGAAAGCATTATTCTTGGCGGTGCGATTTTAGATGGAGAGGCTTTACCCAATACAGCTGTAAAAGTCCCTTTAAAAACCTTAAACCGACATGGCCTAATTGCGGGCGCTACCGGAACTGGAAAAACCAAAACCATTCAAGTTTTTTCAGAACAGTTATCAAGCTTTGGAATCCCGGTCTTAATGATGGACATCAAAGGTGATTTTAGCGGAATCGCAAAGGAGGGAGAAGAAAAACCTTTTATAACGGAACGCCATGCTAAAATTGACATTCCTTATTCCACCTCAAGCTTTCCGGTTGAATTATTAACTTTGTCTGAACAAAATGGCGTACGACTTCGCGCCACTATTTCTGAGTTTGGACCCGTATTATTTTCCAGAATTCTAAATTTAAATGACACACAGGCTGGTGTAGTTTCTGTCATATTCAAATATTGTGATGACCACAAAATGCCTTTATTGGATTTAAAAGACATAAAAAAAGTAATCAACTACATCACCGAAGAAGGGAAAGATGAAATTGAAGAACAATATGGCAAAATTTCCACATCGACAACAGGAACTATTCTCAGAAAAATAATTGAACTTGAACAACAAGGAGCAGACTTATTTTTTGGAGAAATGTCTTTTGACATAGAAGATTTAATGCGTATTGACGAAAACGGAAAAGGATACATCAATATTTTGAGACTAACTGATATTCAAGATAGACCAAAATTATTCTCCACATTTATATTGAGTTTGCTAGCCGAAATTTATCAACAAATGCCTGAAAAAGGAGATTCAGATCAACCCGAATTAGTAATTTTCATCGACGAAGCCCATCTGATTTTCAACGAAGCTAGCAAAACTTTATTAGAGCAAATAGAGACCATTGTTAAATTAATTCGTTCTAAAGGCATCGGAATTTATTTTATCACACAAAATCCTATGGATATTCCAAGTGGTATTTTGGCCCAGTTAGGTTTAAAAATTCAGCATGCTTTACGCGCATTTACAGCCAATGATCGAAAAGCAATCAAGCAAACCGCCGACAATTATCCTATATCTGAATATTACAAAACTGATGAAATTCTTACTAGTCTGGGAATTGGCGAAGCACTAGTTACTGCATTAAACGAAAAAGGAATCCCAACACCACTTGCAGCCACCATGATGCGTGCACCAATGAGCAGAATGGACATTTTGACAGAAAGCGAAATTCAAGAAATCAACAGCAAATCAAAATTAGTAAAAAAATACAGTGAACTTATAGATCGCGATAGCGCTTATGAAATGTTGAATAAAAAGATTGCCCTAGTAGAGAAAGAAACTAGCCTACGCGAGAAAACACAAGAAACTCAACAACAGCAAAATCAGAGTTCTGACACAGCAAGTGCAGTTGGAAAATCTGTTTTAAAAGTACTAACTAGTGCCACTTTTATCAGAGGCGCTTTTGGAATCTTGACAAAAATGTTTAAAAAATAAGTTTACCTAACCCAATACCTTTCTATTTTTTAAAAAATCAATTATGAAAAAATATTTTATTCAAAATACGCCTTTTATTGTCCCAACCACCGATGGAAAATTAATCGAAGAACATCATGGAAGGGCGTCAACAGCTAACAATGACATTTCTATAGCTCATATGGTTGCACCACCTAAATGGAGTGAACCTTTTCAAACTCCTGATTTTGAAGAATACACTTATATAATTAAAGGTAAAAAGCAATTTATTATTGAGGATGAAATGATTATCCTAGAAGCAGGACAATCGATCAAAATCGAAAGAAACACCCGTGTCCAATATTCCAATCCTTTTGACGAATCCTGTGAATATATTGCCATTTGCACCCCCGCCTTTTCTATAGAAAACGTTAATAGAGAAGACTGATTCTGCAATAAATTGTACCTTTAGATTTCAAAAATATATTTAATATGGGCATTCAAAAGAAAATTGTAATTATAGGTGCTGGGTTTGCGGGTTTGCGCTTGGCACAAGATTTAGAAAACACGGATTTTGACGTTTTATTAATCGACAGAAACAATTACCATCAATTCCAACCTTTAATGTATCAGGTGGCAACCGCTAGACTTGAGCCAGCGAGTATTTCATTCCCTCTCAGAAAAGTATTTCAGCATTCTAAAAATGTACGAATTCGGATTGCAGAGGTACTAAGTGTTGACTCACAAAATAAAATTCTAAAAACTTCTATTGCTGATTTTGATTACGATCATCTCATAGTCTCTTTTGGATGCACAACAAATTATTTTGGAAATGCTGAAATTGAAAAATTTGCATTTCCCATGAAGTCCGTTCCTGAGGCTATTCAACTTCGAAATCAAATTCTACAAACTTTCGAAGATGCTTTAATTGCTCCTAAAGAAGAACTTCAAGCGTTAATGAACTTTGTAGTTGTAGGAGGTGGACCTACCGGAGTTGAACTTGCTGGTGCTTTGGCGGAAATGAAAAAAAACATTCTTCCAAAAGATTATCCTGACAAAGACTTTTCACGATTGACTATTTTTCTACTCGAAGGATCACCCAACGTATTGAACCCAATGAGCGTCGATTCGCAAAAAACTTCTCGAAAATATTTAGAAGAATTAGGTGTAATTGTAAAAACAAGCACCATCGTAAACCATTATGACGGCAAAAATGTAAGCTTACAGAACGGTGAAATTATCAAATCAACTAATGTTATTTGGGCTGCGGGAATTATTGGAAACACCCTTGAGGGCATTCCGAAAGAAAGTATAACCAGAGGCAACCGATTTCTTGTTGACCGATACAATACTATTTTAAATCTGGAAAATGTTTATGCACTTGGAGATATTGCTTTTATGGCTACTCCAAAATATCCTAACGCACATCCACAAGTGGCTAGCGTAGCTATCGAACAAGCCAAAGTTCTAGCGAATAACTTCAAACTTAGTCTAAAGAACAAACCAAAAATTGAATATGAATACCACGACAAAGGCTCCATGGCGACGGTAGGAAAGCGAAAAGCAGTAGTTGATTTACCTAAATTTAGTTTCCAAGGCAGATTGGCTTGGTTTACCTGGATGTTCATCCATTTAATGTTGATTTTAAGTGTCAAAAACAAACTCTCTATATTCATCACTTGGATGTTCAGTTATTTTAATAACGACAGCACCTTACGAGTTTTACTAAAACCCGCATCAAAAAAATAATAAATCTGAAAAGGACTCCTAAAAGAGTAGTCATGGTCGGAAGAAATTCCGACCATTTTTATTTCAAGTTTTAAATACTTTGTCGGGGTCTCCACCAGCAAAGACAATTAAAATAGCGGTTATCAAATCTCTTAGCTCCATAGCAATGCGTCTTTTTGCGGTTTTGTATCCTAGATCGTTTGCTTTTTTATAAATTAAAAGCAGCATTGAGGCAATCATGGTCATATAAACCATAACCTGAATTCCGTTTTTATTCATAGAAACAAGATGACTTAGATTAAGTTCTTGTTTTAAGAATCTAAAAAACACTTCAATATCCCATCTTTTGCGGTAATAATCTGAAATCTCTTTTGCAGAGAGATTAAATTCGTTGGTAAGAAACCAAAATTCTTTATTGTTTTTTTGGTTTTTGATAACCACTAAACGAAATTCAGTTTCTACTTTTTCTTGTCGATAATGTATTTTTTCGCGCTTGTTTAAAATAGGAGTTCCTGTAAAAAGCTTCACTTTACTGTCTTTTAAAACTCCCCAATCATCCCATTTTAAAGGTTTTACTGTTTCAAGAAAAGATTCAATCTCTTCAAACTTTCGGTTTTCTTTTGACCGAATGATGAATTTTACAGATTTTTCATCAAAATCTTTCATCGTTCGTGTGGATTGCAAACCTCTGTCTATCACATAAATATTACCGTGATGTTGTTCTTTTTTGACTTGTTTTAGGATCGCTTCAGGAAGTGCTGCTTCCTCAGATGAATATTTTTGACCCGTAAAAACTTCTACGCCCGAGGGTAAAATTCCATCAAATGAAAAACTGAATTTCACCAGCTTCTTTCCACTTTTTTGATCAATTCCCTCCTTTAATTTCGAACAAGTATCAGCAACTATGGTGCTATCAACACGTATAAGATTGTATTTTTCGATTTCAGACTTGTCATAAAGTTCAGAAAATCTATCGAACATCTGCTGATAAATTTCTTTGAAATAATTAGAATCAATTTTTGAAAGACGTTCAGAAATAGAACTTCTTCGTACTTTTTCATCCTCATCCAATCCAAACAAAGCCTTGAACCCACTGCTGTTAAAAGTGTCTTCTAAAGTTCTTTGACTTAGTTTATCATTGTCAAAAATGCAAAATAGAAGCAAATAAAACAATTTTCTTCCATGCAATACTTTACTGTAATAATCCACCTTAGTGGTTGCTGAAAGATGGCTTAGTAGCGCTTCTGGAATAAATGATAGAACCTGATTTAATGGGATTTTGTGATCTTTAAAGTTTGTCATAAATTACTGTTTTACAGTAATAAATATAATCAAAATTATTAAAACAAACAAGAAAAATACTGTTAAATAATTAAAACAGAAACAAAAAAAGTCGGAAGATTATTCTTCCGACCATGACTACCTAAAAGAGTCCTTTTTTTATTTTAACAGTTCCAAAATTTTATTTTCAACTGCTTCTGAATCCCATATTTCAGTAATATTTTCAATTTTCAACACTTCCTCCATGATTGCATTTTGATAATCTCCTATCGCTAAAGCTTCTGTATAGGGGCGATCACTAAAAGTAACGCGACTGTACAACGGAATCCATTTTTCAGGATGTTTGTCTGAGAATGACTTTTCAATTTTCTTTTGTAAAAGAAAGTTTTCGTCTGCAGTTTTGGAACTCATTTCTAAGAAATTACGATACGAAAGTTCCGCAATCGCATCTGCATTTGGTTTGCGGGATTTTTGGTATTCCGAAAAAACTGATTTCCAATCGTCACCATATTTCTCAATCATTTCATAAAGCACCGAAATATCTTCAAAACCTGCATTCATTCCTTGTCCATAAAAAGGAACAATTGCATGACTGGCATCGCCAATAAGTGCAATTTTATCTTCATAAGTCCATGGATAACATTTCATAGTCACTAACGTACTGGTAGGATTCTTAAAAAAATCTTCGGCAAGTTTTGGAATTACATCAATAGTATCCGGTAAGTTTTTTTCAAAAAAAGCCTCCACTAATTTTATGTCTTTTAAAGATTCAAAAGAATTTTCTCCTTCAAACGGCATAAACAAAGTACAGGTAAAACTTCCATCTAAATTGGGCAAGGCGATCAACATATACGCACCACGAGGCCAAATATGAAAAGAATTTTTATCTAGTTTATGTGTTCCGTCAAGATTCGCGGGAATATTTAACTCCTTATAACCAATAGGCAAAAATTCTTGCGAATAGTCAAACATACTTTGGCGTTGCATGCGGTGACGAATCCTTGAAAAAGCCCCGTCGGCACCAAAAACCATATCGTATTTTTTATCTTCCCAAGCACCACGTTCCGTTTCACCTATATGCAGCGTTGCATCTTCAAGTGAAACATCCCATATTTTTTGTTCAAAAAAGAATTCAGCTCCTGCGGCTTCCGCCAAATCTATCATTTTCCTATTCAAAATTCCTCTAGAAATAGAATAAATCGATTCACCATCCTGACCGTAATTTTGAAAATTGAGTTTATCGACCAAATGAATCGCACGTTTATCCATAGGAATTGCAATCTCACGTACGGCATTTCCTATTCCTACTCCATCCAAAGCTTTCCAACCTCGATTGGACATCGCTAAATTAATGGAACGACCAGAGAACTGTATTTTTCGGATATCTGGACTTCTATCGTAAACGTGAACCGTATGACCTGCTTTACGAAGATAAATAGCCAATAAAGATCCAACTAATCCTGAACCTACAACCGCTATTTTTATGGGAGTTTGCATTATTTTTTTTATAAAAAGTTAAGCAAAATTACTGATTTATTATTTTATGCTCTTTAAAAAGAATTATTTTTTATGGGGAATAAAAACCAATTTTGTTGAAGTTCTAACAATCTCCTCTTTATTGAGCATCATTCGTCTGAATTTACCAGCATTATACAACTCTGCCTGATCGCTATAATGCGCACTTAATGGATTCCCAGATTGTCCCGTCGGCAGTATACTCCAGCTGTTTTCTATATCTGAAAAATCAATAATTCTTCGGGTTGACGGACCTCCTTTTACGATATAATTCCCATCATCAGTAAAATCAAAAAAGAGATTATTAATTACTTCCGTTGAACCTGAAACTTCAAAAGGACCCACGTTGAAAATGCTTCTTAAAGCCGCAACTTTCCCTAACGGATGCTGATGCTCTAAAGTATGTACTTTATTCCAGGTCCAATCAGAAACGGTATTTCCCAGTTGGTTTTCTAAAGCTACAACGGATTCTTTAAATGATTTGGAGACAATCTGACTTCTTGTTTCTTTCTTGTTTTTAGTATTAACATTATCCCACCAAAGTGATTTTTCATTCGTAATTTGTCTCGCTATAATTTGCTTCATGATGTGTGTTCCTAAAAACATCTTGAAATTTTCAGCGCCAAGTTCATCTTCAAAAGTGTTTTTTAAGTAATTAAAAATCCATTTATTATAGATTGTAGGAGCCACATCACTCAGATTATTAGTTCCTTTCCAATCTTTTAAAACAGCCAGAGCTTGTTTTTCATTTTCAGAAAGGGATTCCTGATTTACATTTGAGATTAAATCCCTCACAACTTTTGGAGCTACAGAAGAAGTATTATCAAAAATCATTTTTCCAACCGAAACCATATCCCAATCTGATTTTGGATTCAATAATTGCGTAATTCGTTTGGCTCGATCTTCAGGAAGATAATAACCAGGATACAAAAACCCGTCAATTGGTTCGGGTTGATTATTTGCGGAATAGACATAATTCCATCTAGGATTCACCGCCGAAGGATTTTTGGAGAAATCCAGATATTGCTCTATATCATCCTTTCCACTAGCACCATCCAGAATAAAATTTGGATTTACACCTTCCTTATGCTTATACAATTTCCCGGTTGCCCACCAAGCCACATTTCCTTTGGCATCACCATACATTACATTCAATCCTGGCGCGGCGATTAGTGAAACACCTTTCTGAAAATCTGATTTATTTTTAGCGTGTGAAAGCGCATACACCGCATCGAGAATTTGAATGGGTTGTTGTGTATAAATCCAGGACATTGCCACAGGTTTGTCTTGCTGTAAACCATCAATTAAATCGTTCATAACAGGACCGTGGCGCGTCACTTTTACATTCAAAACTACATCAGTTGAATCTTTTACTTTGATTGTTTTTTTTCGGATTTCGTAGGCACTAAAACCAGTTGGTGTCTTATATTCATTGGCATTGGCTGGATTATTTTGTTCTTGGTACAAATCAATATCATCATTTTCAAACATAGTTAACCCATACGCATATTCTCTGTTGTGTCCCAAAAGCGGATATGGTGTTCCTGCTAAATAACAGCCATACAATTCGAAATCCGGCGTAACGATGTGCGCTTCATACCAAGTGCCCGGTTGCGAAAATCCAATGTGTGGATCATTAGCAAAAATGACTTTTCCGTTTTTCGTTTTCTTTGGAGCAATAACCCAACTGTTACTTCCTATAAATGGCGAAATTGGAGACTGATCCAACAGCAACGCAATTGATTTTGAAATAGAAGCGTATTCTTGAGGCCTGTCTTTGGCATTTTTAATTTTGGTAGTATTAAAGGAACCATCAATACCAAAATCTTTCAGATAATCCATCCCGTATTTATTTCGAATATCAGTTAACAACGGATCTGATTTTTGAGCCATCGCAAAACTAAAAGACATGTATCCAAAAATATTATAGACATCCTTTATGGTAAACTTTTCTTTTTTAACGCCCACCAGACTAAATTCAATTGGTGTCGTTCCTTCCTCCATGTATTGATTGATGCCCTCCAAATAAGCCATTGTCAATTGATAACTGGGACTGTTTTTATCCAAATCCGCAATCGCTTTGGCGGAAGCCTCTTCGATTCCTAAGCCAGCGAAGAATTTGTCATTTTTAAGAGCAACCGAACCAAATATTTCTGATAATCGTCCCGAGGCAATGCGGCGCATCAATTCCATTTGCCACAATCTATCTTGCGCATGTACATAACCCAAGGCCACCATGGCATCTTTTGAAGAAGTTGCATAAATATGAGGAACACCAAATTCATCAAAATAAACAGTAGTTTCTTTTTGAATATTTTTCAAGCGCAACTTGCCTTCGTATTTTGGTTTTAAATAATAACCATAAACTAGTATCGCGATAGCTAAAACTATTACTACCGAAAGTAAAACGAGTAGGACTTTTCTAAGTATTTTCATCATTAAATAAATTGAAAAACAAATATATAGGATTTGGAAGTTATTTAAAACTATTTATTTCATTGTATCCTTTCCAAACGAACAGCAATAAATTATTACACTATTTTGTTTAATTTATTTGATAATCAATTAAACAAAATAGTATATTTGTTTTAAATAAAAGTAACTATGAAAAACATTTCAAGAGATGCCATTTCTCAAATGGAGAAAGTCGAAAGATTGAATTTAATTAATTCATGCACTGGATATAAATCAGCTAACCTCTTAGCTACAAAATCTCTTGAAGGGAAATCCAATGTAGCTATTTTCAGCAGTGTCACTCATTTAGGAAGCAATCCTGCGCTAATAGGATTTATAATGAGACCTACCACTGTACCCAGAGACACATACAAGAACATTCGTGAAACAGGTTATTTTACAATAAACCATATTACTGTAGCTATGATTGCAGATGCGCATCATACGTCAGCAAATTATGAACTGGGTATTTCTGAATTTGATAAAACAAATTTAGAGGAAGAATATAAAAATAATATTGACACTCCATTTGTAAAAGGAAGTCCCGTACAGTTGTATTGCAAGTACGTGAATGAATATTACATTAAAGAGAATGATACGATTCATATTATTGCTTCTATCGAAAATTTATTTTTTGAAGAAGAATTAGAGCATAAAGATGGCTGGTTGCAAATTGATCGAGGAAATGTCGTGGCAATAAATGGACTTGATGGGTATTGTTTACCCACATTAGTAGATCGTTTTCAATATGCTAGAAAAGAAATCCCAAGTACTTCCTTTCCCAAAAAATAAAAAATGAAAAAACTGCGGTTAATCCTTGGTGATCAGATAGATTCACAGCATTCCTGGTTTCAGGAATACGATGAAAACACGATTTATGTTATGGCCGAAATGCGGCAAGAAACAGATTATGTAAAACATCATATTCAAAAAGTGGTCGCGTTCTTTCTTTCGATGAGGAACTTTTACACAACTATAAAAGACCTTGGACATCAAGCAGTCTATTTTCAAATTACCGATGGTACCAATCCACAGGATTTAGAAAAAATCATTGCACTTTGCATCGAAAAATATAAAATCGAAAAATTCGAATACCAATTCCCTGACGAATACCGGCTGGATGAACAACTAAAAAAGATTTGTTCCAAATTAAAAATTGACTCAGAAGCTTTTGATTCGGAACATTTTTACACCACGCGTCACGAACTTTCTGAATTTTTTGAAGGAAAGAAGCTGTTGCTGATGGAAAATTTTTATCGGAACATGCGAAAAAAGCATCATGTTTTGATGGATGGAAGCTCTCCATTAGGCAACCAATGGAATTTTGATGCTGATAATCGAAAAAAATACAAAGGCGAAGTTCCGGTTCCGTCAGAAAAAAATTTCCATACCCATGTTTCCGAAGTTGTTGCACAAATCAAAGAATCAGGAATTACAACTTTTGGAAACATCGATCCAAATAATTTCAGTTGGCCTACTTCACGTGAGCAATCGCTGGAGGTTTTAGATTATTTCTGTAAAAATCTGTTAAAGCATTTTGGTGATTATGAAGATGCGATGCATACCGATGAAAAATTCCTTTTTCATTCTCGTTTGTCTTTTGCTATGAATAGTAAAATGCTATCCCCGAAAGAAGTGATCAAGACCGTTGTTTCGTTTTATCATGCCAATGAAACGAATATAACCATCTCACAAGTCGAAGGATTCGTAAGACAAATTTTAGGATGGCGCGAATACATCCGAGGTATCTATTGGAAAGAAATGCCCAATTATGCACAAATGAATGTTTTGGAAAACACGAACAAGTTACCCGATTTTTTCTGGACGGGAAATACCAAGATGAATTGCATGAGTCACGCCATCAATCAAAGTTTAGATGAAGCTTACGCGCATCATATTCAGCGGCTAATGATAATTGGCAATTTTGCGTTACTAACACAGATTCATCCTGACGAAGTAGATGCTTGGTATCTGGGCGTATATATAGATGCAATTGAATGGGTTGAAATGCCCAACACTCGTGGAATGTCACAATATGCAGATGGCGGAATAATTGCTACTAAACCGTATGTTTCCTCTGGAAGTTATATCAATAAAATGAGTAATAATTGTGCCAAATGCCATTATAAAGTGAAAGAAAAATTTGGTGATAACGCCTGTCCTTTTAATACTTTATACTGGAATTTCCTTGATGAGAAAAAAGAATACTTCAAAGGAAACCAACGCATGGGAATGATGCTGAATTTATTAAACAAAATAAATCCAGAAGAATTATATAAAATCAAAGTAAAAGCGAATGAAATCATCGCCAATATGGATGCGTATTGAATCAAAATTTCTATCACAAAAAAAGAGTGTTTAAATTCTATTAGGAACTTAAACACTCTTTTATATTTTACTAATAAATTTAATTATTTTTGCTACCATCTATAATTGCTCCCGTTCCAGCACCTACTCCAGCACCCGCAACACCACCAATAATAGCTCCTTGCACTTTTTTCTTACTGATAATTGCTCCAGTTGCAGCACCAACTCCTGCTCCAATAACAGCTCCTTTAGCCGTACTACTCCATCCTTTTCTTTGCGTGGTAGTATTTGTTGTGGTGGTCGTCGTCGATGGTGATTGCTTATTCACAACAACAACTTCTCTTTGAGTTTCAATTCTAGCAGCTTCAATTTTGACCATTTCTTGCTTCATCGAGTCAATAACTCTTTGCTTCTCCATTTCAACTTTCATGGAATCAACCGTTGCTACTTTAGCCTTTTCAATCTCCATTTTCCCTTGATTTTGGCAAGAAACTAAGACTAAAGAAACTAGTATAAAATATAATGCTTTCATAATTTAAATTTTTTCAATTTTTAATAACTCAAAGGAACACTTAAACTTGTAAAATGTACTTACGCAATTCAAGTTATTATTTATATAATTTAAAGATTCGCTTTGTTTAGAATTCCTGCTTTCAGAATCTGACCAAACTCATACATATCTTCAAAAGAAGTATATAAAGGTACTGGTGCTAAACGAATAACATTAGGTTCTCGCCAATCAGTGATTACGCCACTTTTCATCAAATAATCAAACAAACTACGTCCTTCTCCGTGCAACAACACTGATAATTGTGACGCTCTTTCCAATGGATTTGATGGTGTAATAATTTCGAAACTACTATCTACTTCTTTGTCAATCTCTTGTAAAATAAATTCTAAATAAGAAGTGATAGTATCTCTTTTTTGAAGTATTACATCCATTCCAATTTCGTCAAACAGTTCTACTGATGCTAAATAAGGCGCCAAAGAAAGTATTGGTAAGTTACTTATTTGCCAACCATCAGCACCATGAACGGGGTCAAAAGTCTGTTCCATCTTGAAGCGACGTTCTTTATTATGTCCCCACCAACCTGCGAACCTTGGCAACTCTGAATTGTTATGGTGTTTTTCATTAATAAAACATCCTGAAGCATTTCCGGGACCTGAATTCATATATTTATAACTGCACCATGCTGCAAAATCTACGTTCCAATCGTGTAATTCCAGTTTCACATTTCCAGCAGCATGTGCTAAATCCCAACCTACATAAGCTCCCGCTCTATGACCTGCGGCGGTTATGGTTTTCATATCAAAAACTTGTCCAGTGTAATAATTGACTCCACCAATCAAAACCAAAGCCAACTCGTCACCAACTTCTTCAATTTTTGCCAAAACATCTTCCAAACGAATGTTGTGTTCGCCTTCGCGACGCTTGATTTCTATAAGCGCATCTTCTGGATTATAGCCATGAAAATGAACCTGACTTTGAAACATATATTGATCCGAAGGAAATGCTTTTTCTTCACAAATAATTTTATATCTGGTTTTTGTAGGTCGGTAAAAAGTAACCATCAACAAATGAAGATTCACGGTCAAGGTGTTCATTACCGTAACTTCGCTTGGCAGCGCCCCAACAATTTTACTCAACGGATTGGCAAATCGTTCGTGGTAGTCCCACCATGGTTTTTCACTGTAAAAATGACCTTCAACAGCGAGATTTGCCCAATCATTCATCACTTCATCTACATACGCTTTCGTACGTTTAGGCTGCAACCCCAATGAATTTCCCGTGAAATAAATCACTTTTTTTCCATTTACCTGCGGAAAAATGAATTCGTCTTGGTATTTATGTAATTGATCTTGTGAATCTAATTTTTTTGCAAATTCAAGGGTATTTTCGAAAGTCATGATATGTGTTTTGTTTTGTAAAAGTACTAAAAAAAGAAAATAGAGGAAAGCAGATAGAGGAAAGAATAAAAAAATACATGACTATACGTTACTTATAACAAGGTATATTTTATGAATAAACTTAGTTATTTTGTCCTTTTGACAAACGAAAAATCTCATTAGCTGCTGTCAAAATATGATTCTTCCTCGTCCCAATGAGAAAATTAAATACAAGTGGATTTAGTAGCTTGCAGTTATAAAAAAATAAATTTATGAAAGAGAACTCCTGAATTTTAAAATTCAATTTGCTAATTGATTACATTTGATTGTATTTAAAATTCTTAGCTATGCTTAAAAACAGTTTGAACGTAATTATTATTGCCATCGCTGTGGTCATTTCCTCGTATTTATTTTCGAATGCTTTTCAGAATCGAAATAAAAGCAACGATACTATAAGTGTGACGGGTTCCGGAAAAAAGGATTTCGTATCGGATTTGATTGTTTGGAGTGGCTCTTTTTCTAAAAAAAGCATGACGCTGAAGGAGGCTTATGCCGCATTAGATACAGACAGAGAGAAAATAAAAAGCTATTTATCAGGCAAAGGAATTGCGCCGAACGAAATGGTTTTCTCAGCGGTAAATTTCAATAAGGATTTTGAAACTACCTTCAATGAAAATGGAACGACAAGACAGCAAATTTTTACTGGATTTACATTGACGCAAAGCGTAAGCATTCAATCTAAGGAAGTGAATAAAATTGAGGAATTATCCCGACAATCCAGTGAGTTGATTAATTCCGGAGTAGAATTCTATTCGTCTCCACCGGAATATTATTACACAAAGCTGGCTGAATTAAAAATAAAAATGATTGCCGAAGCCACAAAAGACGCGAGCATCAGAGCGAAAAGCATTGCTGAAAATGCGGATGCGAGTTTAGGAAGTCTAAAAAAATCAGACATGGGCGTTTTTCAAATAACCGGTCAAAACTCATCGGAAGATTTTTCTTATGGAGGATCTTTTAACACGCAATCCAAAAACAAAACGGCTAATATTACGGTGCGATTGGTGTATCAAGTGGATTAAACTCAGGGGTGTTTTGCAAAACAGTTTTGTGTGAGGGATGGAAGCGGCATCCTTTATTTTCTTTCTTTAAGAAAATAAAGATACAGCGTACAGCCCGACCCGCTTTTTCAGCGGGGACACCCAAATTTAACTTCAGTTAGAATAAAACAAAAAAAAATCTCGCCATTACTGACGAGATTCTATTATTTAAAATCTGGAATGAATTCCGCTTAGATGATCAACATTGCATCACCATATGAATAGAATTTATATCCTTCTTCAATTGCTTCTGCGTATGCTTTTTTCATTAAATCATGACCACAGAATGCGGACACCATCATTAATAAGGTTGATTTTGGCGTGTGGAAATTAGTAATCATACACGTTGGGATAGCAAAGTCATGCGGAGGAAAGACAAATTTATTTGTCCATCCATCAAAAGGATTCAAAGTGTTTTGAGAGGAAACAGAACTTTCAACGGCACGCATGGAAGTTGTTCCTACAGTACAGATACGTTTCTTTTTGGCTTTAGCCCCATTGACAATATCACATGCTTCCTGAGTTATCTTTAATTCCTCAGAGTCCATTTTATGTTTTGATAAATCCTCAACTTCAACTGGATTGAAAGTTCCTAAACCTACATGAAGTGTTACTTCAGCAAATTTGATTCCTTTAATTTCTAGTTTTTTCAATAAATGTTTAGAGAAGTGCAATCCTGCAGTAGGTGCTGCAACGGAACCTTCCTCTTTAGCATAAATAGTTTGGTAACGCTCCGCATCTTCTGGAGTTACGTCTCTAGAAATGTATTTTGGGATTGGAGTTTCTCCAAGTTCTGTTAATTTATTTCTGAATTCTTCATACGAACCGTCGTAAAGAAAACGCAAGGTTCTTCCACGAGAAGTGGTATTGTCGATAACCTCAGCCACTAATGAATCGTCGTCTCCAAAATATAATTTGTTACCAATTCTGATTTTACGTGCCGGATCAACTAAAACATCCCAAAGTCTTTGCTCAGAATTCAATTCTCTAAGTAAAAAAACTTCGATTCTAGCGCCTGTTTTTTCCTTATTTCCGTACAAACGAGCTGGAAAAACTTTAGTATTATTCAGAATCAAAACATCACCTTCGTCAAAATAATCGATAACATCTTTGAACATTTTGTGCTCTATAGTTCCTTTCTTACGATCAATGACCATTAGACGCGCTTCGTCTCTGTTTTCAGCTGGATATTCGGCAAGAAGTTCTTTTGGCAAATCGAATTGAAAATGTGATAATTTCATTTGATAAATTTATGAGTTATGGATTTTGAAGCATGAGTTTTGATCACACGCTATTAAATCGTGTGCAAATATACGATTGTGAGATAGGCGTTGTCAAGTGTTTTGCTGTTTATTTTCAAAAGCCGTTGATTCACTAGCCTTTAAACCGATTATTTTTCTGAAATATCAAAATCTAAACTTTTTAAATCATTCCAAAAATCAGGATAGGACTTAGAAACTACTTCTGCATTTTCGATTAGAATCGGAACTTTTAAAGCTAGTGGTGCAAATGCCATCGCCATCCTGTGATCGTTATAAGTGGCAATTTTGACATTATGATTGATTTCGTTTGAAGCCTCAAGTGTCAAGCTATCATTGGTAACTGCGATTTTTGCACCTAGTTTTGTTAGTTCAATTCGAAGTGCTTCAAGTCTATCTGTTTCTTTAATTTTTAGGGTATGAAGTCCCGTCAAATGGCAGCCAATCCCTAACCCTAGACAAGTGACCACAATCGTTTGGGCGATATCCGGAGTATTGTTTAATTCTAAGTTTAAAAATTGCGGTTTAAAGTCAGGCTGTTTAACTAAAATCATTTTGTTTTCTTCAAAATGCGTTTCAACTCCCATTTGCTTATAAATTTCAACCAAAGCCGAATCGCCTTGCAAACTAGTTTCTTTATAGCTGGTCAATGAAACAGTTGCCTTTTCAGCTAATGCAACCAAACTAAAAAAGTAAGAAGCAGAACTCCAATCGGATTCTACGGTCATAACTTTTGCTGCTACTTCTTGTTTTGGATACACGGTAATGACATTTCCTTCGAAACTGGTTTTGATGTCTAAATCATTCAACAAAGACAACGTCATTTTGATATAAGGAACTGAAGTAATTTCGCCAACCAAAGTGATTTCAATACCATTTTCCAATTTTGGCGCCACTAATAATAATGCCGATATGTATTGACTACTCACATTGGCAGGAATATTCACTTTAGAAGCGGTGATTTTTTGTCCTTTGATTCGAATAGGCGGATAACCCACTTCTTTCTCATAGGAGATTTTCGCACCCAATTGTTCCAAGGCTTCTACCAAAACTTTTATGGGACGCTCTGTCATTCGTTGAGAGCCGGTCAAAACTACTTCGCGACCTTCGCTTACAGCAAAATAAGCCGTCAAGAAACGCATCGCCGTACCCGCATGATGAATATCAACTACTTCCTCGTTTCCTTTTAATGCCTTTTGCATTACTTCGCTGTCATCAGAATTAGAAGTATTGGCTAAAGTGATATTTGGAAATAAAGCTTGTAATAACAACAATCGGTTGGTTTCACTTTTTGAGCCAGTAACTGCAATTTCGGCTTGTAAATTAGAATGGGAAGTTTGTAACAGTAAATTCATGTTTGTAATTATGAGTTATGAATTATGAATTATCAGTGGTCTAATTCAAGTCCGCAATTTACCACTCCGTATTTATAATTCATAATTTATACTTCACAAATTATTTGAGTTTTTCGTTGTTTTTGTGACGGTCTTTGTCTCTAATGGACTTTAAATCCATTTTTTTGTCGAATGCCTCCTGCAGATTAATCCCAGTTTGGTTTGCCAAACACAATACCACAAAAACCACATCGGCTAATTCTTCTCCCAGATCTTTATTCTTATCACTTTCTTTCTCTGATTGTTCTCCATAACGGCGGGCTATGATTCGGGCGACTTCGCCTACTTCTTCGGTCAGTTGAGCCATATTAGTCAATTCGTTGAAGTAACGAACGCCGTGTTCTTTGATCCAAGTGTCAACGTCGAGTTGTGCATTTTTTATATCCATGATTATATTCTTTTTAATACAATTTTTTCATTTTGTTTTTCAATTATTTTCTGATAAAACTCCTTTAATTCACCATAAAAATCGGCATGAAAAATAGCTCCGTTAATTTCCTCACTAATTATAAACTGAATCTTATTCCCTACATTTAGCGTATTAATACTAAAGGTAGCCTCTTTCCCTGCCGTGCTAATTCGCATTACTTTTGGAAGGGATTCTACCACATATCCGACAGGGATTTCTACACTAATATTATACTTATTTTGCCTAGCATATCCAAAATATAAGGGCATTTGCCTCTTCTCCCGAACAAACGGGTTTTTGCTAAGTGTAAAAAACAGCATCGGATTTATAAACATCTTTCCAGCAATTATTTCACAGTGGTTTGTAGTTGCAAAAGTAAATATTTCCGTTACGGGCTTGCTTAAGTCCGTGTTTTCATTTTCTATTTCGTAATCACTAATTTCGATTCCGTTTAAATCATTCTCCAACTTTTCCAGATAACTTTCCCTATTTACACCTGAAAATTTTTCTCTAAATATAAGCGCTTCAGAATTGGTATTCTGAACCCTAAATTTTCCATCTATTTTTCCGTTTGCATCTACAGCGACTAGTAAAGTATAATTCTTTTTAGATGGGATCTCCGGCACAAGATTAATTTCGTCCGACGTCCCATCTTTTCGAATAAGTCTGCCTGTCCAATTTAAGGCATTCAGAGGCAGAACATCAGGAGCTGTAAATTTACTTGTTGCGTCTAGTAAAATTTGTTTTCCTCCAATATTTGCTGCGGCAATTACATAATTAAAAACGGTGCGGTTTGGATAAACGGGAATTCCATGATCTTTAGTACTTACTAAAACAGGGTTAGCATTAATTCCCGCCATTTTCAGCATATTAATCAGAATAAAATTTATTTCCGCACTATTTCCAATTTTGTTAGTGTATGCTTCTTTTACTCCTTTGTCCGTATAATAGCTGTTCTCTTTATTCCAATTCATTTTTTGCTGGACAAATTTAAAAATAATTAGGAGCCTTTCGAATTCCGTTGCTGTAGTACTCTCCTCCTTTTTTAAAATTGTTTTTAAATCATCAAGAAAATACACTCCCTGTTCCAACTCTTTACCAAAATCCTTATTTTCAAAAATTGTTTTAGCAACTCCTTCCCAGGTCGTTGCATAATCCTTTACCGGCTCTTGATAGAATTGTGTTTTTTCTAATTCATGCTGGATCGAGAATCGATAGTTTTCCAGATTGTCAACGTAAGGTTCGTATTTCAAAGCCGGAATATTAGAAGCACTGTACGTACTAATTAGCTGCTTAAAATTTACAGAATCACTTCTGGTGAAATCATTTTTATTTGCATAATGTAAAGTACCACTACTTACTCTTTGCTCTGTTTTTGCTTGCAAAAAACCGTTTACAATCGCTTTATAAACAAAGAAACCGGGGATTTCAGTACAATATTCTGCATAATTAACTGGGATTTCATACTGAAAATTAAAATGTGGAAACTTAACAATATTATCTGACTTTAAGATATACCTAAACTCAATTACAGAGCCCACTTTTACATTTGGCAATGTGATGGAGGCCACATTCCAATATTTGTTTGCGTTAGTCTTAAAACTACCTTCACTATTTAATTTTGTTTTAACGACAACTCCATTTTCTAGATTATAAGTGACTGCATCTGAAAACCGAACCGAATCATCTATACTATTTTCGTATCCCACATAATAGGGGACTTCAAAATTTGCCCAACTCAGCGCTTCTTTTTTGTAAATTTTGATCCTAATCTGAAATTCCGTAGTGATAGAAAAACCTGATTTTTCATTGTATTTAAAGGATGTTTTAGCCTTGTTATAAAGTACCGCCGCCACCGCGCTAGTGTCGATAGAATGTGTTTTTTCCTGTAGTTCAGCAACTGACACTTTTCCCAATTCAAGATTTTGTGAATTTAAATTGACAAAAGAAATCAGAAAAACAAAACCTAAAAACCATTTGTTAAGACGCATCATTTTAAATTTTACTCAATACAATTTTTTCATTTTCCTTTTCCATCATTTTTTGATAAAACTCCTTTAAAGCTGGATAATATTCAGCTGAAATAATTGGCCTATTTATTTGGCTCAAAATCGAAACTTGAATAGAATCTCCAGATAAACTAGTCAAGAATTTAAAGCTCCCTAAGCCGTCCTCCATCAAGATACTTGCCGATGCGGGAAAAGACTCTACTTTGTATCCTGCTGGAATCTGTAAATTAATTGCGTATTTATCTAAAAAAGGAAAACCGAAATCAACAGGATATTCTCTAATTTCTTGTTTAAAAGGATTATTGCCTTGACTAAAAGACAGCATGGGTTTAATATAAATTTTACCTCCTAATATTTCGCTAGAATTAGCCCCAGTAAATGAAATTGTTTCTATTAGAGGTAATTTAAGATCATTTTCATTGGCTCTCAAATAATCACTTACTTCAATTTTATCATTTTCGTTTTCAAATTTTTCTAAATAGGCCTCTTCCTTTAAATCTTTGACGTTTGATCTAAAAATCATAGCATTATGATCTGTTCTTTGGCGTCTTAATTTACCAACAACTTCCCCTTTATCATTTACAGCATAATTCATGGTGATGACATCATTTGATGTTTGTTTTGGCATTAGATCTACTTCTGATGAAGTTCCGTCTTTTCGAATAAGCCTTCCCAACCAGTTGAGATCTCTAAAAGGCAAAACATTAGGACTCGAAAATTTATCTGTAGCATCTAAGAGTACTACATCCGTTCCGTTTTCTACTGCTGCAATAACATAATTAAAAGCCGTTCTGTTAGGAAATAGAGCGATACCATTTGAACGGGTACTAACCAAAACAGGATTTGCTGTCAATCCTGCATGACGCAGCATGGCGGTAAGCATAAGATTTATTTCGGCTACGTTTCCTGTTTTGTTTTTGTACGCTTGTTTGACTCCATCATTACAAGAATAGCCATAGTAATCATTCCATTTTACAGTTGACTTTACGTATTGCAAGATGGCGGTAATTTTTTCTTCAGCTGTATTTAATCCTGCTAATACTGCTTTTAAATCCTCTTCAAAATAACCCGTCTTATTCAATTCTGGTCCAAAATCATCGTAGTTATAAATGGTCTTGACTACCGCATTCCAGTTTGTTGAGTAGGCATTTAAAGGCTCCCCTGGATATTTTGTCATGGCCAATTCTTGCACTAAACTCGACGTATAATTATCAATATTGTTAACAAAAGATTCTTCTTTCATTGCGGGCATATTTTGAGCCAAATAAGTTGTTCTAGTTTCTAAATAATCTATTTTGTCACTACTAAAAGACGTTTGCGTGACTCTGTTTGATGTGGTTCTTTCCTTAGAGTTTAAAGTTATAGAATTTCTACCGTTCTCTACGGTTACTACAGGCCTGATAAATCCTTTCAAATTTGCATTGTAAATAAAATACTCTGGTACATAATTTTTATATTCGGAGTAATTCACTGGAATACTACTCTGAAAATACCAGTCCCGCGGACTACCTGTTCTAACGCTACGAATAGTATATTTAAACTCAATCACCGAACCTTGTTTTATATTAGGCATTGTTATTTTTTTTTGTCCCCAATATTTGTTTAGGACTTCATCAAATTCTCCATCACTTTTGAGTTTTGTTTTTTCAATTTTGTCATTAACTAAATTATAAGTTGTTGCATCCGAAAAGGATACTGTTTCCTTAGCATCATTTACTGTGTAATAACGAATGCTCTTATTAGCCCATTCATACCCTTCTTTTTTGTAAATTTTAATCCGTGCTTTAATCTCCGTAATCATCACGAAACCTTTCTCTTGCGAATATTCAAAACTATTTTTTCCCTTTTCGAATAGAACGGCCGCAACTGCACTAGAATCTTTTGGATGCACCTTCTCTTGCAGCTCTGCAAGGGAAACTTTTCCCAATTCAAAATTTTGAGCTTTCATATTTGACAATGAAAAAAGTAGTATCACTATTAAAAATGCTGTTTTGAATGACATGTTTTATTGGTTTTTGGTTAAAATTATTTTGGCGTTATCGTTTTTCGAAATCTGGTCCATAAAAAGGCGGTATTCGTCATATTCCTTATTGGAATACAATCCTTTTTTAATAAATAAAGTTCGTTTGTAAACTAAAGTAGAGTCGTCTTTTTTAACAATTTCTGATTTGTATTCACCAAACTTAGTTATACTCTCAAAATCGGAGGGAATAAATTCAACTGTAAATCCTGCCGGCAGCGCAACTTCGATTTCGTCCGTATCAATAAATCCTCTTTGTATTTCAAATGGATTCTTACGATTTCTGATTCGTTTGACACTTCCTGTAAATTGATTAAAAGCATTTATAGCAAACATCATTTTGCTACCAGAAATAGTACCATAATTTATGGCATTAATACTTCCATTTTCAGTAAAACGAACCTTCTCTTTATCATTGGAGAAAGTTGTTTTTTCTATTTTCAAATTATTAATAGTACTCCAATACCCTTTATAATGTGCTTCTTTAGCAGTAGGTTGCATATTTTCTATCGCAGCTTTTCTCGCATATTGTGATCCTTCAGAAACTATAGTGATCTTCCCTGAAAAATTCCCATTAGTATCAATTGCATAATTACCTTTACTAATTTGTGCATTATCTTTGTTGTGGTACGTTTTAGTATGAATAATTTCGCCACCGTCAGGTTTCATAACAACGACATCTCTATCGTCTGTAAAGTTGGCCTGATACCCAAAAGGATCATCTTGACTAGTGCATTCTAAAAAAATAGTATCCTCTCCATTGGGAACGCATAAAATAACGTGATTTCCTTGGATGGAGAAAAAATCAGCCTCCATGTTTCGTATATCTTGATCACCAAACAATTCAGTGTAATAAGACGGAACGCCAACCACATCCAATAATGCTCTTGTGTAATTGGACAATGCCTTACAATCTCCATAGCCTAGCCGATCAACATCGCTAGCAAGCATGGGTTTAAATCCACCTATACCAACCTGCACGCTTACATATCTTGATTTTTCTTGCATATATTGATACACGATTCTGGCTTTTTTAATTGGATCTGTTTCACTGCCAACTAATGATTTAATTTTAACTTTAGTTTCATCATTCAAAATGGCTGTACCCATCAAAATATTTTCAGAGAACCATTTTCCATATTCTTTCCAATTTTTGGCAGTACCATCAACACCTTCAAGATTGAAGCTTTCTAACCCCATCATGACCTTTGGAAAAACTTTCGAAACTGGAGTGAAATCCTCGAATTTTTGGGCTAAAACAGTAGCAACCGAATACGATAATTGGGTTGCGGTATCGGTATCTTTTTTAATTTTGAAATTAGAAAAATTAAACTCCTTCTTTTTAAAACCGAGAGTAGCAGGAAAATTCACATTCAAGACGCTTTTCTCTATACTGACATAAAAATCCGAAAGTATGGACCACGTTGGAATAAACGCCGTATTTGAAGTTTCTATTTCACTCTCATACACTACTGTAAAAGGATATTGTGTGGGTGTATACTCAATATAAATATAGCGACCGTCAGAAAAAATGGTACTTCCACCAGACGCACTTTGATCTTTAAAATCTTTTCGTTTTATTTTTTTGATTTCATTTCCCAGAGCATCATAAATGATTGCTTCAATTGCTTTAACCGTTCTTCTTTTATCGTAACTCTCGATGGCATCAATGGCATTAATTCCTTTTTCGTTCAAAACGGTAACGACTCTCTTTGTTTTGATATTCATACTCCTTTGAGACGAAATAACAATGTCAATTTGATTTAAACGCACGACGGCATTAGCATTTTCTGTCAGACTATCTGAAATGTTAAGCGATTGATATTCATTTTTTTGAGCATGAACTGTAAAAGCAACAGTTGTAAAAAAAAGCAAAAACAGCGAAGTAATTTTCATTATAATAATTGAAATTGTGAATAATAAACCAAAAATTCATAAGAGTACCAGTACTTATTTTTGTAAAAAGTATGGAAATTTTTTATTTTGGAATTTCTATTATTCGTGGTATTCAAAAATATACTAAATCTTACAATAAACAAGTATTTTACTCTTTATTTTTGCTATCAATAGTGATGGTGACAGGCCCGTCATTTAACAGAAGTACTTTCATATCCGCACCAAAAATACCTGTTTGTACTTTTTTACCCAGTTCTTTTTGCAAATGGCTTACAAAAATTTCATATAAAGGAATGGCAATTTCTGGTTTTGAAGCTTTGATATACGAAGGCCGATTTCCTTTTTTGGTCAAGGCATGCAATGTAAATTGGGAAACTACAAGTACTTCGCCGTCGATATCTTTGACAGATAAATTCATCAGATCGTCTTCATCACCAAAAATGCGGATGTTCGTAATTTTATTCACCAACCAATCAATATCTTCTTGATTATCGGCATCTTCAATACCAACTAAAACCAAGAGTCCTTTTTGAATATCCGCTACGATTTTGTTATCTATTGTTACGGAGGCTGAGGAAACTCTTTGTATTACTACTTTCATAGCCCCCTAGCCCCCGAAGGGGAAATTATCAAAATTGTAAATAAAAAAATTTGTCATGATTTCTGATTTTATTTTTAACAGTTTAACGTTCCCCCTTCGGGGGTTAGGGGGCTTTTACTCCCTCGTTTTATCACTAATGATTCTATCCTCATTATGAATATCAGTTCTGTAATTTTCATCATCACCTTCCAGAATTTTAAGGTAACTTCTGTAGCGAGACCAAGCGATTTCATCTTTTTCCAAAGCTGCTTTTATAGCACAATGCGGCTCTTCCTTATGCAAACAATTGTTGAATTTGCATTGCTCTTTCAATTTGAAAAACTCAGGAAAATATCCACTGATTTCTTCTTTTTCCATATCTACAATTCCAAAACCTTTGATGCCTGGCGTATCGATAATTCTGGCATCAAAAGACAGATCATACATCTCAGCAAACGTTGTTGTGTGCTGTCCTTGTTTGCTTGCTTCGGAAATCGTTTTTGTTTTTAAATGCAGTGATGGTTCCATAGCATTCACTAAAGTTGATTTTCCAACTCCAGAATGCCCAGAAAACATACTCACTTTGCCAATCATCATTTCCTTTAATTGTTCAATTCCTTTCATTTCAGTAGAAGAAACGCGCAAGCATTTGTATCCAATTTCTTGATACACATGCTGCATGTACAACTGTTCGTCCAGCGTAGCGTCATCAAAAGTATCTATTTTGTTAAAAACAAGAACAGTTTCAATTCCATACGCTTCCGCTGTAACCAGAAATCGATCAATAAAATTAAAAGTCGTTGGCGGATTATTGATCGTAACCAACAAGAAAACCCGGTCAATATTAGACGCTATAATATGCATCTGATGCGATAAATTCACTGATTTCCGTACGATATAGTTCTTCCTGTCATGAATTTTATGAATCGTTCCCGTAACAGTGTCGGATGATTCTTCGAGTTCATAATCCACAACATCGCCTACAGCAATAGGATTGGTACTTTTGATTCCTTTAATTCGGAATTTCCCTTTCATACGGCATTCTATAAAATCACCTTGTTCGGATTTTACGGTGTACCAACTTCCTGTAGATTTGTATACGAGTCCTGTCATTTAGGATTATTTGATTGAAGATTAACGATTTTAGATTTCTGATTTAAAATCTAAGACTTTGCAAAGATAAAGGATTTTTGATTGAAGATTAACGATTTTAGATTTCTGATTTTAGAAACCTATTAATTCCCAAATAGTATCTTCAGTATCAACACATATACAGCTACTTCAATATAAACTCCCATAACCATGAATAAAAAAACCCAAAAACTATAAGCCTTTGGGTTTTTATAAAAATCTGAATCTACGACTCCCGAAATCAGAAATCGTTAATCCAAAATCATTTTAAGCATTCAACACTTTGTCTTGGTGACTGATACTTTCTTGGTGAATTGCTTTGAACATTCTTAGTACAAACTCTTCCGAAAGTCCTTTGGTCTCCCCATCCAAAATCATTTTGCCTAATATTTCATTCCAACGATTGTTTTGTAATACTGCGACGTTAGCTGCTTTTTTCACCAAACCAATTTCATCCGCTACTTTCATACGTTTGCCTAAAAGTTCTAACAAAGTAGCATCAAGTACATCAATATTTGCTCTTAATTTTTTCATTTTCTGCGTAAACTCATCCGAAACATCATCTAATTTTCTAACTTTTAAATCAATAAAAATTTGTTTCAACGCATCAGGAGTCACCTGCTGTGCAGCATCACTCCAAGCGTTATCAGGATCAATATGTGTTTCGATAATCATACCGTCATAATTCAAATCTAAAGCTTCTTGCGTCACTTCAAGAATCATTTTACGGTCTCCAGTAATATGAGATGGATCTATAATTAAAGGTAAATCAGGGAATTTATTTTGCAATTCAATAGCAATTTGCCATTCTGGAATGTTTCTGTATTTAGTTTTCTCGTAAGTCGAAAACCCTCTGTGAATCACACCCAATTTCTCGATTCCGGCATTGTACAAACGCTCTACACCACCTAACCACAATGATAAATCTGGATTTACTGGATTCTTTACCAATACAATTTTCTTAGTACCAGCCAAAGCATCTGCAATTTCTTGCACTGCAAAAGGATTCACGGTTGTTCTTGCTCCAATCCACAAAACATCGATATCATATTCCAAAGCTAATTTTACGTGAGCCGCATTGGCTACTTCCGTTCCCATCAACAATCCAGTTTGTTCTTTTGCTTTTTTCAACCATTTCAAACCTATTTCTCCAACACCTTCAAATCCTCCTGGACGCGTTCTTGGTTTCCAAATTCCTGCTCTAAAAATACTTACATCTGAATCTTTCAATTCATGTGCTATTTTCAACACTTGTTCTTCGGTTTCAGCACTACAAGGTCCTGCTATCACTAATGGATGAGTCAAATTAAATTCATTCAACCAATTTCTCATTTCTTTCTTGTTTTCCATCTTTTCTAAATTTTCCCCACCCCAGCCCTCCCCGAAGGGAAGGGAGCTGTAAATGGACGATTGTTACTATTTAATTGTTATTATGTTATTCTTTTTTCCTGTAAACCGTGACTGAACACTGATCACTTTTTAACGTTCATTCCGTTTAATATTTCCTTTATTTTATTCACACTTTGCATTTCATTGTAAATCGCGTCGTAATCTTCATTTTCTAATAATTCTTTAAACTTTGACAAATTCGAAATGTATTCATCCAATGTTTTTACGACCTGTTTCCTATTTTGTTTAAAAATTGGCGTCCACATTGCTGGCGAACTTTTGGCCAGACGAACCGTACTTTCAAAACCAGATCCCGCCATATCAAAAATATCCTGCTCGTGTTTCTCTTTGTCAATTACCGTTTTTCCTAACATAAAAGCACTTATGTGAGACAAATGCGACACATAAGCAATGTGTTTGTCGTGTGATTTCGGGTCCATATAACGGATTCTCATTCCCATTTCTTTAAACAGATCCAACGCTTTTTCCTGTAATTTGAAAGTCGTTTTCTCTACCTCACAAATGATGTTTGTCTTCCCTTGAAACAATCCTTTTATTGCTGCCGATGGTCCTGAAAACTCCGTTCCTGCTATAGGATGCGTAGCGATAAAGTTTCTTCTTTTAGGATGATTCACGACCGCTTCACAAATAGGCATTTTAGTAGAACCCACTTCAAAAACTATCGTTTGATCACCAATTGCATCCAAAACTTGCGGCAAAATAGTCAATGTCACATCCACAGGAACCGAAACGATTACATAGTCCGCATCGGCTAAATCTTCCAGTGTTGCGGCTGCATCAACAACCCCCAAAACGATGGCTTCCGCCAAATGACTTTCGTTGTTATCAATCCCATAAATTTTGGCTTCCGGATGCAGCGTTTTAATGTCCAATACCATCGAACCGCCTATCAATCCTATTCCTATTACAAATACTTTCATCTCTTATTTTTTTTGTAGCTAATCCTGCTATTCGTTTCAATCTTTTATGCCGAACCCCGGCATAAAAGGATTTCCACTGCTATCAGGGCTAGGGAATCTCGTTATCCAGAAATTTATTTTTCCTCAAACGACTTTTTTTAAGCAAATCTGCTAATAGCTTCCTGTACTTTTTCTTCTTTTACACACAATGCAAATCGTATGTATCCTTCGCCATTGCTCCCAAAAATAGTTCCCGGCGCGATAAATATAGATTTCTCATACAATATTGTATCAATAAACCGTTCTGCAGAGGTTATTCCGTCAGGCAATTTGGCCCAAACAAATAACCCAACACCTTCTTTGTACACTTTACATCCCAATTTCTCAGCCAACAGCTCCGTTAGAATGCGCCTCTTTTTATAAATTTCGTTCATAGAATCAAACCAAATCGTATCGCTTTTCAACGCTTCGATTGCTCCTTTTTGAATCCCAAAGAACATCCCGCTATCCATGTTGCTTTTTACTTTCAAAACAGCATCAATACAAGCTGCATTTCCTAACAGCATTCCCACTCGCCAACCCGCCATGTTGAAAGTCTTGCTCAAAGAATTCAATTCCAAAGCCACCTCTTTGGCGCCTGCCACTTGCAACAAACTCATTGGATTGTCATTTAAAACAAAACTGTATGGATTGTCATTGATTAATAAAATGTTGTGTTTTTTGGCGAAAGCCACTAACTTTCCAAACAATTCTAAACTTCCTCTCGCTCCTGTTGGCATGTGCGGATAACCAATCCACATGATTTTTACTTTCGATAAATCCAGTTGTTCCAAAGCCTCAAAATCAGGTTCCCAGTTGTTGCCTTCTTTTAAATCATAATATACCGGAACCGCTCCTACCAAATTAGTCACCGAAGTATATGTTGGGTAGCCTGGATTTGGTGTCAAAACGTGGTCTCCTTCATTCAAAAAAGCCAGTGAAACATGCATAATTCCTTCTTTAGATCCCATTAAGGGCAAAATTTCATTAGCTGGATTTAATGCAACTCCATAATTATTCTGATAAAAATCAGCCATACCTTGTCGCAACTCTGGCAATCCTTGGTAACTCTGGTATTGATGCGCATTTTCATCTTGCATTGCCAGAACCACTGCATCAATTACAGCTTGTGACGGTTGTAAATCAGGACTTCCAATTCCCATATTGATAATGGGTTTTCCTTCGGAAGCCAGTTGTCTTACTTCTCTTAATTTTGAGGAGAAATAGTATTCTTCAATTATATCGAGACGTTTTGCTGTTGTAATCATTCTTCTATTTTAAATTTCATGTAAATTAACCTTGATCTTTTTCCCCTTCTGGGATTAGGGAGATTTATAATTTCGTGTTCCTATACTCCCCTAGTACTTTGAAATATTCCGCCATAATGACCAATAAAGATTTTGCTTTTGCATAATCTTCATATTTTTCAAAAGTCACATCCACAAAAAAGGAATATTTCCAAGGTGTTTCAATTTTTGGCAACGATTGGATCTTGGTTAAATTCAGTTTACAATCACTCATCACATTCAAAACTGCCGCTAAACTGCCACGTTTGTGATCCAACTCAAATTTGATAGACGCTCTGTTAATTTCGTCTTCTGGTACAAATGAATTCTCTTTTTTGACGATTACAAAACGGGTCATATTATTTTTAATCGTTTGAATTTCCGGCGCTAAAATTTCCAAATCATACATTTCAGAAGCGGTTTTACTGGCAATTGCGGCAATTCCTTTCAACTGATTCTCTTGAATTCTACGCGCGGTTTCAGCAGTATCTTTATCTTCAACTAGTTTTATATTTGGATATTTTTTCAGGAATTCCATACATTGTAAAATAGCCATAGGATGTGAATGGACTTCCAGAATATCTTCCATTTTCTGCCCTTTTAACGCCATTAAATTTTGATGAATTCTCAAATAATGTTCTCCTATGATGTGCAAATTATTTTTGTCAATCAAAGCGTAATTTGGAATAATTGGTCCCGCAATAGAATTCTCAATCGCCATAACTGCCTGATCTGATTTACCTGAAAGAAGGTGATCCACTAACTCTTCAAAGGATAAACATTCGTCCAGAGCAATATTTTGATCGAAATATTCCTGTGCCACCTGATGATGAAAAGAACCCGTTATGCCCTGTATTCCAATTATTTTGTTCATTTTACACACTTTTAAGCAAAAAAAAATCCCGATTTACATCGGGATTGTATATTTATAGTATCAATTTAATTTTTCTAACTAAATAACCATACAACAATCCCTTTCTACCTTCCAGAAGAAATAATAAGAGTTGCTAAAATAAAATCGGTTACTCAACATGTTGTTGTTTTTTTGTATTACTTACTCTGCGAATGTATACATAATTTCCAGCTAACCCAAAAAAAAAGGAGGCTTTTATTGCACTAAAAAAGGATTCACTAAAAAACTGGTTATTAATTATGTAATAATTAAAAAAAGGCTTTAAAAATCTCATTTAGTTAGTGAGTATTTGAAATTTATATCCCTAAAATCTTTTCTAAGCTACATTTTATGCCAATTATAGACAAGACAAACTCGTACCACTGCCTATCAGAGTTATTATAATGCCAAGAAAATATCAAAATGATTTTATTTACAGAGGATTAAATCAGTACTACTTTAAAATCAATATCAAATCAAGCCACTAATTTTTCGGTAAGCCATTTTTTTCCTTCCGAAATTCGGGTCACCAACATCGCAGAAACCAAATCCCCATTGGCATTTAGCAAAGTTGCCATTGGATCTACTAAGGTTCCTATAATCATAGCTGCAGGCAAAGCTTGTTCCATTGGAAAACCATAAACGGTAATCGCCAGAATTTCTCCTATGTAACCTCCATTTGGAATTCCGCCCTCGACTACTGAAACAATTACCGTAATTCCCAATGCCACTAATAACGTAATCGGATCGGTTAAATCTTTTCCAAACATCGCAAAAATCACGGCAATTTTAATAATCGAAGACATGCTCGAACCATCCTTATGCAAAGGCGCACCCAGTGGAATAACTACATTTCTGATGTGAGCCGGAATATTCATTTTTTCGGCACCTTCCAGATTAGCAGGAATTGTAGCAATGCTACTACAAGTTCCCAATGCAGTTAATGAAGGCGTAATATTATTTTTCCAAAACACTTTAAATCCTACTTTTCCGCCAGCAATGAAAGCATACAAACTAAAAAATACAACAAAGTAAAAAGCACAAACTGCATAATACAGTCCCAAAGGTTTTGCGTAGGCGCCAAATAATTGCGGTCCAAAAATCCCAACCTGATATGCAAAATAAGCACCTAATCCTATTGGTGCCGTTTTCATAATGATGTGCAGCAACTGTTTCATCACTTCATTGCCTGAATTCAAAAACCTACTGAAATCTTTCCCTTTTTCACCCGATTGCAAACTGGCAAATCCTATCAAAAATGAAAATATAATGAGCGCTAACATATTTTTTCGAGACAAGAGTTCAAAGAAATCACTTGCAGTTAGCAATTGGGTTATTTGAGAACCCGCGCTACTTTCCTGAATGGTTTCTAATGGAATTTTAGAAATAATAATATCCTGCTGAATAGGAAATAACAAGACAGCAACGAGCATCAAAATAGCCGAAATCAACACGGTGCTTAAAAACACTCCTATAACAATTACAAATAACTTTCCCAGTTTCTCTGTTTTTTCTAAATTGGCAATCGAAGATGCAATCGTAAAAAAAATCAACGGAATAATGGCTGTAAACAACAAATTCAGAAATATATCGCCCAAAGGTTTAATCACTTCTACTCCTTTTCCAAAAACTAAACCCAATATACTTCCTGCCAAAATTCCGCCAAGAAGCAATAATATACTTTTGTAATTCTTCAAGAAATTGCCAAATTGTATTGTTGCCATAGTATTCTATTTTATTGTAAATATATAAATCTATACCACTAGTTATAACCTATTTTTTGACTTTAAAAAGTGGAATTTGCACCCATTTAAAAATTTGAATTAAAAAAATCTTAAAAATCCTTTGAATCAGTGGCAAAAGAAACAACAAATCAATCCATTTTCTGTTTACTTTTGTACCAAATAAAATTCCATGTCAATAGAAGTTAGTAATATATCCAAAAGTTACGGTGCCCAAAAAGCACTGGATAACATTTCATTTTCTGTCAAAAAAGGGGAAATTGTTGGTTTTTTAGGTCCAAATGGTGCCGGAAAATCGACCTTAATGAAAATATTGACCACCTATATTAATGCCGATGAAGGGATAGCAATCGTAAATGGAAACGATGTGAACACTCAACAAAAAGCAGTGCAACTTTCTATTGGTTATCTTCCAGAACACAATCCGTTGTATTTGGATTTGTATGTGAGAGAATATTTGGCTTTCAACGCAGATGTATATAAAGTAGCTAAATCCCGCATTGAAGAAGTGATTCAATTGACAGGTTTAAGTACCGAAAGCCATAAAAAAATAGGACAATTATCTAAAGGATATCGCCAGCGTGTAGGTCTTGCAAACGCTTTATTACACAATCCTGATGTTTTGATTCTCGATGAACCAACAACTGGTTTAGATCCGAATCAATTAATGGAAATTCGAAATGTGATTAAAAACGTGGGGAAAGACAAAACCGTTTTCCTTTCTACACACATTATGCAGGAAGTAGAGGCAATTTGCGACCGTGTTATCATCATTAATAACGGGAAAATTGTGGCTGATAAAAAACTGGACAACTTAATTTCTGCCGACAAGGAACAGGTTATCGAAGTGGAATTTGATTATAAGATCGAAGAACAAGCTATTGCAAAAATCCCCCATTTAAAATCTTTCAAAAATATACATGATTGCTCTTGGGAACTGACTTTTCTATCCGATAAAGACATGCGCCCAGCTGTTTTTGATTTTGCTCACGATAACGGTTTGAAAACATTACAACTGAATCAGAAAAATAAAAATTTGGAGGCTGTTTTTAGAGAAATTACGAAATAAGTGTCAGGTATTCAGTTACGACTATTCAGTATTCAGATAAAAAAGCTTCGTTTTGTCATTCCGACGAAGGAGGAATCTCATCAAGTGTGATTCCTCCTTCGTCGGAATGACAAAATTATTAAAATTAAAAAAGCTTCCAGCCTTTATAAAGATTGGAAGCTTTTGATATAATAACATGAAATTCTAAAAAACCTTACTCGCTATTTGTTTTATATTTTCTGATTTCCCCATTGAATAATAATGCAACACGGGAACTCCGGCAGCTTTCAACTCTAATGATTGTTGAATTGCCCATTCGATTCCTACTTGTCTAATATCTGCATTATTCTTACATTGATCTACTGCATGAATTAAATCTTCCGGCAAATCGATTCTGAAAATTTGCGGCAAAACTTGTAAATGTCTTTGGACCGCTATTGGTTTGATTCCAGGAATAATAGGAACAGTAATTCCCATTTCTCTGGCTTTGGCAACAAACTCAAAATATTTTGCATTGTCAAAAAACATTTGTGTCACCACATAATCCGCACCGGCTTCCACCTTCTCTTTCAAACGTTTCAAATCGGAAATTAGCGATGGAGATTCTAAATGTTTCTCCGGATATCCCGCAACTCCAATACAAAAATTGGCTTTATTATCAACATCCATGACTTCATGCAAGTACTTTCCGCAATTTAGTTGGTTAATTTGCTTGACCAAATCAACAGCAAAATCATTCCCTCCTAATTTAGGAACAAAAGATTGCTCGTCTTTCATCGCATCACCACGCAAAGCCATCACATTATCAATTCCTAAATAATGACAATCGACCAATAAATATTCGGTTTCTTCTTTGGTAAAACCACCGCAAAGCACATGAGGAACGGTATCAACATTGTATTTATGTTTAATCGAAGCACAAATTCCAAGAGTTCCAGGGCGCATTCTGGTTAGTTTTTTTTCCAATAATCCATTACCCTTATCGACATAAATAAATTCCTCGCGAGAGGTGGTTACATCTATAAATGGCGGTTTGAACTCCATCAACGGATCAATATTATCGTATAATTCCTGAATGCTTTTTCCTTTTTGAGGCGGAATAATTTCGAAGGAAAATAATGTTTCGCCTTTTGCTGCTTCTATATGTTGTGTTACTTTCATTCTTTTTTTGTTTAAAGTTTAAGGTTTAAGTTTTAAGGTTTCTTTCGAACAACTTTAGACTTTAAACCTTAAACATCTTTTTAATCTGCAATATTCGGGCTCAGCCATTTCATAGCTACTTCGGTGGACACACTTCTTCGTTTGGCATAATCGATGACTTGATCTTCTTTTATTTTACCTAGTCCGAAATACTTGCTTTCCTGATTTCCAAAATAATAACCAGATACGGATGAAGCGGGCCACATCGCCATACTTTCAGTCAGCGTGACTCCAATTTCTTCTTCCACATTTAGTAATTTCCAGATTGTCGGTTTTTCTAAATGATCTGGACAAGCCGGATACCCTGGCGCCGGACGAATGCCTTTGTACACTTCTTCAATCATGGCCTCCGTACTTAAATTTTCATCGGCCGCGTAACCCCAAATTTCCTTACGGATTTTTTCGTGTAAATACTCCGCAAAAGCTTCTGCAAAACGGTCGGCCAATGCCTTCACCATAATCGAATTATAATCGTCTAAATCTCTTTCGAATTCGGCCGCCCATTCATCCACACCAAAACCGGTTGTTACGCAGAACGCGCCCATATAATCCGTTTTACCGCTGTCTTTTGGAGCAATAAAGTCAGATAATGCGATGTTTGGAGCGCCTTTGGTTTTTTGAGATTGTTGGCGAAGCGTCAAAAAGAGCCCCCTAACCCCCGAAGGGGGAACTTCTACCTTTGTCGATAATTCTTTATTAATAGTATCAATAGTCCCATTTAAATTATTCAGAACTTGATTGTTTGTATATCTGACAACTTTAAATCCTTTTGATTCTAGCCAAATAGTTCTGTCTCTGTCGTATTCAATTTGTTCAGGATCATTATGAATAGAACCATCTACTTCAATAACTAACTTTTTTTCTAAACACACAAAATCAACAATATATTCCCCTACTACATGTTGTCTTCTAAATTTAAACCCTTCAATCCCCTTATTAGACAAAACATTCCACAGCATTTTTTCAGCTTCTGTCGGTTTGTTTCTCATCTCTTTTGCCCGTACTTTTAACCTGTCATACATAACAGGACTTGCAGTTTCCCAAGTCTGCTTATCTACCATTTCAGTAGCTCCCCCTTCGGGGGCGGGGGGGGCTTCGTATATTTCAATATCATCATCATTGACTTGATTCGCAGGAAAAATTCCATAAATTCCTTTGGCTGTCAATTTCTTTTCCTTCAAAATAACGGCTAACATTTCTTTGGCATCTGCAAAAACGGAAGTCGCTTGTTCACCTACAACCTCATCCGTTAAAATAGCCGGGTATTTTCCGAACAATTCCCATGTTCTAAAAAACGGTGTCCAGTCAATATAGGGAACCAAAACATCCAAATCGACTTCGATTGTTTTTGTTCCAATAAAATTAGGCTTCATCGGGTTGTATTTATCCCAATCCAATTGCAATTTATTTTTGCGAGCTTGCTCAATCGTCAGAAAATTTTTGTCACGGGAACGGTTCAAAAACGTTTCTCTAAAGGCATCATACTCCGCTCGAATATCACTTGCATATATTTTTTTATCTTTATTCAGTAAACTTCCCGCAACGGTTACTGCTCTCGAAGCATCGTTTACGTGGATAACTGTTTCTCGGTACTGAGGTGCAATTTTTACGGCAGTATGGGCTCTTGATGTTGTTGCTCCCCCAATCATTATTGGGATTTTCAAACCTCGTTTATCTAGTTCTTTCGCCAGATATACCATTTCGTCTAATGACGGTGTAATTAATCCGCTTAACCCAATGATATCAACGTTGTGTTCTATTGCAGCAGCTATAATTTTTTCTGGAGGCACCATTACGCCTAAATCTACAATTTCATAATTATTACAAGCTAAAACCACTGAAACAATATTTTTTCCAATGTCGTGTACATCTCCTTTTACAGTTGCCATCAATATTTTGCCATTCCCTAGCTTGTCGCCAGCTTCTTTACTAGCTTCAATGTAAGGCAATAAATACGCTACCGCTTTTTTCATAACCCTTGCTGATTTTACCACTTGCGGTAAAAACATTTTCCCCGAACCAAATAAATCCCCAACGACATTCATCCCCGCCATCAAGTTGATTTCGATTACTTCGATTGGTTTTGTCGCTGCTAATCTTGCTTCTTCAACGTCAATTTCTATGAATTCATCAACTCCTTTTACTAGCGAATGTGTCAATCGTTCTTGAATAGTTCCCGAGCGCCATTCTTGAACTGCTTTTTCATTGCTCTTTACATCTCCTTTTACATTTTCGGCAAAGTCCAATAATCTTTCGGTTGCATCATCACGTCTGTTTAGAATTACGTCCTCAACACGTTCTAAAAGATCCTTCGGAATTTCGTCATAAATAGAAAGCATTTCTGGATTCACAATTCCCATTGTCATTCCGTTTTGAATCGCATGGTACAAGAAAACCGAGTGCATTGCTTCCCGAACCGTATCATTTCCTCTAAACGAAAACGACACATTACTCACCCCACCGCTAATATGCGCATGTGGAAGATTTTCTCTAACCCATTTAGTTCCTCTAAAGAAATCCAAGGCATTCAAGCGGTGTTCTTCCATTCCTGTTGCTACCGGAAATATATTCAAATCGAAAATAATATCTTGAGCTGGGAATCCCACTTTATCCACTAATATATCATACGAACGTTGGCAAATTTCTATTCTACGCTCATAATTGTCCGCTTGACCTACCTCATCAAAAGCCATCACAATTACTGCAGCGCCATATCGCTTGATTAATTTAGCGTGATGTATAAATTGCTCTTCCCCTTCTTTTAACGAAATAGAATTCACCACACTCTTACCTTGCACCACTTTCAAGCCCGCTTCGATAATATCCCATTTCGAGCTGTCAATCATGATTGGAACCCTAGAAATATCAGGTTCAGCAGCAATTAAATTCAAGAATTTTGTCATGGCATATTCGCCATCAAGCATTCCTTCATCCATATTAATATCAATGATTTGCGCGCCACCTTCCACTTGTTCTTTTGCAATACTGAGTGCTTCTTCGTATTTTTCTTCTTTGATTAATCGAAGGAATTTTCTAGAACCTGTAACATTCGTGCGTTCACCAATGTTCACAAATACGCTTTCCGGCGTAATGATCAAAGGCTCTAATCCCGCCAATACAAGGTTTTTCCTAGTTTCTTTTTCTGCCATTTTTTATCTTATTTGATCCTTCACGATTTCAGAAAACGTGTAGGTTTCGTATATCTTATTACTATTTTGGGCGTGACCCAAAAAGGGTCGGGCTATTCGTTTCAAGTCCTCGCTACGTTGCGCTATCGCTACACTTCGCTGTGGGCTTTTCACTGCTATCCCTCACGCGGTTCTGTGATAACGACAATATTATTTGCTTCTTTTTGTCATTCCGACAAAGGAGGAATCTCACTAGTTGCTAACGTGGTGTGATTTCTCGTTCCTCGAAATGAAAATCTAAACTACTTTATTTCTCATGAACATTTTCTCTATGTGGGGAATCTCAGCAACCTACTCGAATAACATAGATTCTTCGTTCTCTCGCTAGCACAAGAAATCTACTTGCATTTATCATTATAATAATTTGCAATTTCAAATATATTTTCCTTCGTGAATTCTTTTGTATTAATTTTTTCACTTAATTCCTCACAATCTTTAAAACATTCTGCTGCCATTACTCTAAAGGTTTTGAATGTATTAACTTTTTGATACATTAATCTAGGAATAGATTCATTATTGAAATAACAATAATAATCTGAATAGCTGTTAGAATTAAAATTTCCTCTCAAATTAACTACACTCACTTGACCTCCTAAACCAGGCCCCATGGAGAAACCACCACCACCTTCAAAAGCATGGACTCCATAAATTTTAATCTTATCCTTTTCAACAATCAATTCTGCTAGAACATACTTTTTTTTATCAGTGCTGTTCTTTTCTAACAGGAGCGAAGCTAGAATAAAATCATTTTTATTAATATTCTTCTTTCCGCTATAAACAGTAAATTTTAAGTTATTAATATCCGAAAAACCAATCTTCTCATGATTTTTCTTATTTACATCTTTAAAATCTATATGATACAAACTTACTCTACCAAAACCACTTACTACATTTCCGTTTTTTAATAACACTTTAACTTCTTCATATTTCGTCCCAAATTGAGAATAACTAAAATTTGTAATTAGAACCAACAGTGTAATTGTAAAATATTTTTTCATCATCTAAATAATTTATTATTGTTTTAAGTATTTATTACTTAACTCCATTGAGAACTCACTCTTTTGAGAGCATCGTGAAAGTATCTATTTCAAACCTATTGCTAATGTTCAAAAAGCCTCGCACTGATGAGACTACATCTCCGCCGTTGAAACTCTTGGTTTATACTCCTTAGCAATATCAGCAATCAACTTGATGTGTTGGGGCGTTGTTCCGCAACAGCCGCCTATTATGTTTACTAAATTATCGTCGAGATATTCTTTGATGAATGCTTGCATTTGCTCTGGTGTTTCATCGTACTCTCCAAAGGCGTTTGGCAATCCTGCGTTAGGATGTGCTGATACATTGAACGACGTATTTTGAGACAAGGTTTGCAAATAGGGTTTCAATAAATCGGCTCCTAAAGCACAATTGAATCCTACACTCAACAACGGAATATGCGAAACTGAAACTAAAAAAGCTTCTACCGTTTGCCCAGAAAGTGTTCTTCCTGATGCATCCGTAATGGTTCCCGAAACCATGATTGGAATATCAATATTGCGCTCGTCTTTGACTTCTTCGATAGCGAAAAGGGCAGCTTTTGCATTTAACGTATCAAAAATGGTTTCCACCAATAATAAATCGCTTCCTCCATCAATTAAGGCTTCGACTTGTTGTTTGTAGGCAATGCGTAAATCATCGAAAGTTACGGCTCTGTAACCGGGATCATTTACATCTGGTGACATGCTGGCCGTACGGTTTGTTGGTCCTATGGAACCGGCTACAAAACGAGGTTTGTCTGGATTTTTGGCTGTAAATTCATCGGCTACTTCACGGGCAATTCGTGCCGATTCGTAGTTCAATTCATAAACCAAATCTTCTAGATGATAATCAGCCATACCAATTGTGGTTCCTGAGAACGTATTGGTTTCAACGATATCTGCTCCTGCTTCAAAATAGGCTGCGTGAACTGCTTTTATGGCTTGTGGCTGGGTAAGTGATAATAAATCGTTGTTTCCTTTCAAGGAATGTGGAAAATCTTTGAAACGTTCGCCACGAAAATCCTCTTCGGAAAAATTGTAGCGTTGCAACATGGTTCCCATGGCTCCATCGAGTACGAGTATGTTTTTTTTAATGGCTTCATGGATAAGCCCCCTAGCGCCCGAAGGGGGAACTCCTAAACTGTCTTTTGATATGTTTGACATAATTGTTTATTTCTTGAAAATCCCGGTCTGCACTGAGATTCGTTCTTTTGATTACTAATTACAAAAGTTCACTATTTTAGCTCTTTAGCCCCGATTGCAGTGAAAATCCTTTCTCGTCCTGAACTTGTTTCAGGATCCTGAAACAAGTTCAGGACGAGAAAGATTGCAACGGAAAGCGGGAACAGTATTGGCAAAAAAAACGCCAATTGTTCGCTCCTGATACTGAAATTAATTCAACAGGCTAAAAATATATGTTGTCAAGAAAAGGTTTGAGAAATACTAAGTGAGTATTTCGTGTGTTATCTATCTTAGATACTGAAACTGTTCAGTACAAAGTAGAATGTAGCACCTTCTTTAAAGATAAAGGGTTGCTAAGGTTTCATTGGGTCTTTCCCTCCGCCTTTCGTGATAACTTTCAATAAATATAGGAACAGTGCAAAGTAAAGACATAGCGCTAACAATTGCAAGTTTTTTTTAAAAGTTTCTAAAGCAGTTTGTTGCAAAAATTTAAAAAAAAAGGTTCTGAATTGCAAGGATTTAAACCAACCTTAGCAACTCAGAACCTTTGTAACTTTGTACCTTTTTTATACTATGGCTTTCACCACCGCTTTTGGAGCTTCTTTACGGGTTCCGTCAAACCCGTCAACACCGGAAACTGTAGTGTATTTCAATACATATTTCTTACCTGGATTGATAATTTGGTAGGCTGCCTGGCACATTATAGTTGCTTCGTGGAAACCACAAAGAATTAATTTCAGTTTTCCTGGGTAGGTATTTACATCTCCTATTGCGAAAATTCCTGGAATATTTGTTTGATAATCCAATGAGTTATTTACTTTGATCGCATTTTTTTCAATGTCTAATCCCCAGTTTCCTATGGGACCTAATTTTGGTGTAAGTCCAAAAAGCGGAATAAAATAATCCGTTTCTATGGTTCTTCGTGCACCATTTTCATCAAGTACAACGGATTCGATATGCTCTGCTCCATTGAGCCCTACTACTTCAGCGGGTGTAATCAACCGTATTTTTCCAGCATCTTTTAATTCCTGTACTTTTTCAACAGAATCTAATGCTCCTCTAAACTCATTTCTTCTATGAATCAAAGTCACTTCAGAGGCAACGTTAGAAAGGAATATACTCCAGTCTAAAGCAGAATCTCCTCCACCTGAAATAACGACTCTTTTATCTCTAAATTTTTCTGGGTTTTTGATAAAATACTTAATCCCTTTCCCTTCATAAAAATTGATTCCGTCAATAAGTGGTTTTCTAGGTTCGAAGCTTCCTAGTCCTCCAGCAATAGCTACTACCGAAGCATGGATTTCTGTTCCTTTATTAGAAGTAACAATAAAACTACCATCCTCTTGCTTGTCAATCGTTTCTGCACGTTCTCCAAGAGTAAATCCGGGCTCAAATTGCTTGATTTGCTCCATCAGATTATTCACTAAATCACCTGCTAAAACTTCCGGAAATCCCGGAATATCGTAAATCGGTTTTTTAGGATACAATTCTGATAATTGACCACCCACCTGCGGGAGTGCATCTAATATGTGGCATTTTAATTTCAATAATCCTGCTTCAAAAACGGCAAATAAACCTGTAGGTCCGGCTCCTATTATAAGTATGTCTGTTTTAATCATTTTTTTATTCTTTATGTAATGTAATTGTGCTAAACTATTTAATTGCAAATGAACGAATGATTCTCTCAAAAATAAATGATAAATATCAGTCGACTTCTTTGTTCCTTGTTTTACTCTCTTGGCTCTTTATTCTTTAATGCTTCGGTGATTTCGTTCATTTTCTGTACTTTTTCTTCGAAATTTCCTTTCAGCGTCTTGCGATATTCATTCAGGTTTTCGACCATTTTATTGATGTCATCCGGAATTATTTCTTCAAAAAACTCGCGTAATCGTTTGGCCGTTGTTGGTGATTTTCCATTAGTCGAAATAGCGATTTTCACATTTCCTTTGGTGACAATTCCACCCAAATAATAATCACATAATGGCGGCGTATCAGCAATGTTGCAAATCAAATATCTTTTTCTGGACAAATCATAAATCCTTTTATTCACTTTTAAATCATCAGTACAGGCAATGACCATGTGGCGTTTGCGTAGCATCCACCGATTGAATTTTTTATACGTCAGCTTTACTGTTGAATGGCTTGCCGCCAACGTTTCTAACTCAGGTAAAAATCGCGGGGCCACCACCTCAACATTGGCATTTGGACTCGACTTTAACAAAAAGGACAATTTTTCTAAACCCACATTTCCGCCACCTACAATAAGTGTATTGAGATTGTGTAATTTCAAAAATATGGGATATAACTCATTCCTTTCCATAGACCAAGACCTTATTGTGATACGATTTCAATTCGTTATAAAAAGCTACGTTTTTCTTGCCATCACCTACTACTTCTCCGATAACAATAATAGCTGGAGAACTTAAATTTTTCTCTGTAACAATTTTTTGAATGGTATCCACCGTTCCAATTCCTACTTTCTCCTGTGGAGTTGTTCCGTTTTGAATAATCGCAACGGGCATTTCTCCTTTAGATTCCTTTTGGAACAAAGCTACAATTTGGTCCAATTTACTCATTCCCATCAAAATCACAACCGTTGCCGTTGATTGAGCTGCTAAGGCTACATCTGAAGACAATTTTCTTGCTGAAGTAGTCCCAGTAATCACCCAAAAACTCTCCGAAACTCCTCTTTTTGTCAACGAAATTCCTTGCGACGCAGGAACTGCAATAGAGGATGAAATTCCCGGAACTACAAATGTAGGAATTCCAAAGCTTTCTACGAATTCTATTTCTTCACTTCCACGACCAAAAATAAATGGATCACCACCTTTTAGTCGCACCACATTTCCGTAAGTCAATGCATTGTCAACTATCAATTGATTGATCTCGTCTTGCGTATATTCATGATAACCTTTTCGCTTTCCCACAAATATTCTCAAAGCTTTCTTAGGAGCATAAGACAATAGTTCTTCATTTGCTAGGGCATCATACAAAACTACATTAGCTTCCGCCAATGCTTTTGCACCTTTGATGGTCAGTAAATCTGGATCTCCAGGACCAGCACCTACTAAAGTAACTTGAGGTTCTATTTTATTTTTCATCTTGAAGGTCTTTGGCTCTAAATGTTTCTATGGTGTCAAAAAATGCAATGGCTTCTTGAATGTATTTTGTAGCAAACTCTTGAGACGGTTCATTGTCTCTAATTTGAAACACTAAAGCTTTTAAAGTCGATTGCAATGGAATTTTATTGGTTTCCACAAAAACAGTATCAAATAAATCTATTATTCCTGCTTGATGATTTGTTTTTTGGTTTTCTGAAAGCAATAAGGCTTTGGATCCATTAACAAAACCAGCGTAAGCGTGATAAATAGCATCAGACCATTTTCCTTCTTCGAAAGCTTCTTGCGCAAAAGTCAATTTATCTTTGGCTTCTAATAACAAAGTAGCTACTAAATCAATTACAACCCCGGCGCATTCTCCTACTCCAACAGCTTTCACGTAGTTATCAGCATTTCCCCAATCTACAAAATCAGCTTCGGTAAGATTAGTCAAATCGGCTAAGGGTTTCAACATTTCATAGAAATATTTCTCGCCTTTGGCATCGTAATAATTCAAGAATGATTGTCCATTTCCATTCGCTTCAAAATCATTTAAGATAAAGCGCAACGCATCAGGTCCTCTTCGGCTTGGGATTTTAATTACTTTATCCGAAAATCTTCCGTTTCCATTTCCTAAATTTCCACCACCCAATAATACTTGAAGTGCTGGCGCTACTAATTTTCCAGCATTGATTGACATTCCTTGAAAACCTATTTCGGCCATATTGTGTTGTCCACACGCATTCATACAACCACTAATTTTGATCGTGATTTCCTGATTGTTGCTGTATTGTGGATATTCTGTTTTTAAAACTCTTTCTAGTTCTACTGCGATTCCGGTGCTGCTTGCAATTCCTAAATTACACGTATCGGTACCCGGACAAGCTGTAATGTCTGAAATGGTATTATAACCTAAAGCCACAAAATCTAATTTGGCTAATTCTTGGTAGAAAAAAGGTAAATTTTCTTCTTTTACGTGACGAATCAAAATATCTTGTCTCAAAGAAAAACGCAATTCATTAGCTGCATAATTTTTTATTAGTTCTGCCAATGCTCTTGCTTTATCCGTATAAAAATCACCTAATAAAACTTTGATTCCAATGGCTACATAACCAGCTTGTTTTTGCGCGATTACATTTGATTTTTTCCAAGCTTCGAAAGCTGCTGTGTCTTCGATTATTACTTTCGGCGCTTCCAATAAAGGAGCTGGAATTGCACCATCAAAAGCTGTCGTGTCTATTTCAACTACTTGGTGTGACAAGGCAAGTTTCTCTTCATCGACTAAACATAAGAATTCATCACGACCAATATCCTTGATTAAGAACTTCATACGCGCTTTTAAACGCTTCGCTCTTTCGCCAAAGCGGTCAAAAATTCTCAACACGCCTTCAGTTGTTGGGATAATTTGGTTTACCGGAATAAATTCTGATAATAATTCGGCGTGGCTTGGTTGCGAACCTAATCCTCCACCTAACATTACTTTGAATCCTCTTTCTCCATTTACAATTCTTGGAATAAATCCTAAATCGTGCAAATAACTTAGTGCCGTATCTTTATCAGAAGACGAAAATGAAATTTTAAATTTACGTCCCATTTCCTGACAAACTGGATTTCTCAAGAAAAACTGAAACATCGCGTGTGCATAAGGCGACACATCAAAAAGTTCTTCTGAATCGATTCCTGCTGTTTCGCTGGCCGTAATGTTTCTTACGGTATTTCCACAAGCTTCACGAAGTGTAACATCGTCTTTTTCTAGTTCAGCCCAAAGTTGTGGCGTTCTATCCAAACTTACATAGTGAATCTGGATATCCTGACGCGTTGTAATGTGTAAACGTCCTGTTGAATATTCGTCAGAGACTTTAGTAATACGCGTCAATTGCTCGCTGGTCACTTTACCAAAAGGCAATTTGATGCGAATCATTTGTACGCCTTCCTGACGCTGACCATACACTCCACGAGCCAAACGAAGGCTACGGAAACGCTCATCATCAATTTTTCCATCACGGAATAAAGCAATTTTTCTTTCTAAATCGATAATGTCTTTTTGGACAATCGGATCTTCTATTTCGGTTCTAAAACTTTCCATAATGTATAAATTTTTCCTCCCCCCGACCCCAACCTAAGGAGTGGGAGCCATTGAGGAGCTTGATTCTTGTTATTTAATCGTAAGTACCTGTTCAATAAAAATTATTGCCGCCATTTTAACGTTTAAGCAATAAATATTATAACCACAAAGTTTATCGGTAATCTCTCCCTTCCCTTCGGGGAGGGCTGGGGTGGGGACTAATTTATAAATCCAACTCCCGCTGTGGTATTGGTAGCGACGTCTATTAAAATAAAAGCGCCATTTGATTTGTTGTCGTTGTAGGCATCAAAATACAAGGCTTTGCTTAATTTAATAGTTACTTCTCCTATTTCATTAATGCTCAATTGAGTCGCTGGAGTAACTCCTGAATAATCCGTTGCGATTACATTTTTTACGCTTTCAATTTTCGCCAAAACTCTGTTGGTATTGTGTTGTACCAAATATTTTGTACCTGCAACTAACTTTTTACTGTCCATCCAGCAAATCGTTGTATTGATGTCTTTTTCGATTTTAGGCAACTCATTTGATTTTACAATCATGTCACCTCTTGTTACATTGATATCATTTTCCAATTCCAAAGTAATCGAAGAACCTGCTGTCGCTTCATCAAATTGTTTGTCAAAAAAGTGAATCTTGGTCACTTTAGATTCTGTTAAAGAAGGAAGAACAGTTACCGCATCACCAACTTTGATATTGTTACCGTATAATTTTCCGGCATATCCTCTAAAGTCATGATACTCCTCTGTTTTTGGCCGGATTACGGTTTGAACCGGGAAACGTGCTTTTCCTGTTTCAAAAACATCTTCTGGTTCTAAAGCTTCTAAGTGTTCCAAAACCGTTTGTCCGGTATACCAAGGCATGTTTTCTGATTTATCTGCAACGTTCCCTCCATTGATAGCACTCAACGGAATGTAACTTACGTTTTGCTCTTTGAATGAACTTTTGCTGTTCAATGCCTGAAAATCAGATTTGATTTTGTTGTATACTTCCTCCGAATAATCTACTAAATCCATTTTGTTTACCGCAACAATTACTTCTTTTACTCTCAATAAATTATTGATAAAAAAGTGACGGTACGTTTGCTCAATTACGCCTTTACGGGCATCAATCAAGATAATTGAAACCTGCGAAGTCGAAGCTCCCGTAACCATGTTTCTGGTATATTCAACGTGACCCGGAGTATCGGCAATAATGTAACTTTTCTTGGCTGTCGAAAAATAAATATGCGCCACATCAATGGTTATTCCCTGTTCTCTCTCTGCAACCAAACCGTCGGTAGCCAAAGAAAAGTCCAAATAATCGTATCCTTTTTGCTTGCTGCTTTTTTCTATTGCTTCAATCTTATCTGTAGTCAACGATTTTGTATCGTACAATAATCTCCCGATTAAGGTACTCTTTCCGTCATCTACGCTTCCTGCTGTTGCTATTTTTAAAACTTCCATTTTATTATTGGTTTAAAGTTTAAGGTTTAAAGTTGTTTAACTTCGTTACTTAAATCTTTTAATTTTTAAATCCTTAAATCTTTCAATTGCTATTTTCTAAAAGTATCCTTGTTGTTTTCTTTTCTCCATCGCAGCTTCAGAACGTTTGTCATCAATTCTGGCTCCTCTTTCTGAAATAGTCGAGGATCTGATTTCGCCCACAACTTCTTGAATTGTTGCTGCATAAGAATCGACTGCTGCCGTACAACTCATATCTCCAACGGTTCTAAAACGAACAATTCGTTCTTCAATTTCTTCATCTTCTTCTTGGTACACAAATGGAGAATGAGACCAAATCATACCGTCTCTCAAAAATACTTTACGCTTGTGTGAAAAGTAAATAGATGGAATTTCGATTTGCTCTTGCTCAATATAACTCCAAACATCAAGCTCTGTCCAGTTCGAAATTGGGAAAACACGAACGTTTTGACCATTCTCAATTTTTCCGTTCAAAATATCAAACAATTCTGGACGTTGGTTTTTCTCATCCCATTGACCAAAATCATCACGAACAGAAAAAATACGTTCTTTAGCTCTTGCTTTTTCTTCATCACGACGCGCACCACCAATACACGCATCAAATTTAAATTCTTCGATAGCGTCCAAAAGTGTCGTTGTTTGCAAACTGTTTCTGCTAGAATATTTACCAGACTCTTCCACAACTTTACCTTCGTCAATAGCATCTTGTACGTTACGAACAATTAACTCCAATCCTAATTCTGCAACTAATTTGTCTCTGAAAGCAATAGTTTCAGGAAAATTATGTCCTGTATCAACGTGCAACAATGGAAAAGGAATTTTAGCAGGAAAAAATGCTTTTTGTGCTAAACGCACCAATGTAATTGAATCCTTTCCACCAGAAAAAAGTAAAACCGGCTTGTCAAATTGAGAAATAACTTCTCTAAATATGTATATCGCTTCGCTTTCTAAAGCGTTTGTTTTTAATATTGAACTCATTTTTTTAATTTAAAGATTTAAATGATTGAAAAATTTAAAGATTCCGACAATCATTTATAATTTATAATTCATAATTTAAAATTACTTCTGGTGTAAGCCACATTCTTTATGACTGGATTCCCACCACCATCTGCCTGCTCGGATATCTTCTCCAGGCGCAATTGCTCTCGTACAAGGTGCGCAACCAATGCTTACAAAACCTTGTTTATGCAATGCATTTTGTGGCACATTATGATCGTCTATATATTTTTGAACCTCTTCTAAAGTCCATTTTAATAACGGATTGAATTTGATAATATCAAAATGAGCATCATATTCAAAAAAAGCCAAATCATTTCTGTTTTCGGATTGCTCGGCTCTCAAACCAGTAATCCAGATCGAATTTCCTTTCAAAGCTTTAGTCAAAGGAGCTACTTTTCGAATGAAACAACATTCTTTTCTATTCTCCACCGATTCGTAAAAGCTATTTGGACCTTTTTTATTCAATAACACCTCCACAGCAGTAGTATCTGGAAAATAGGTTTTGATATCTATTGGATACTTTTTCAAAGTCTTATGAAAAACATCATACGTTTCTTGAAACAGTCTTCCTGTATCTAATGTAAAAATGGTAATCGGTAAATTATTCTCTGCAATCAAGGCTGTGATTACTTGATCTTCCTGTCCAAAAGAAGTCGAAAAAACCACTTTATCTTTGAATTCATTAGCTAAAAAAGCCAGAGTCTCTTCAATTGAAAAGTTTGCTGTATTATCTAATAAAGTATTTGTTATCGCTATGCTCATAATTTCTTTTCTCTTTATAATAATTTAGACAGTGTTTTTAAACTCAAAACAATTATTAAAACGCCTACCAAAATCATCATAGGCTTTCTTTTTATTCTATTGACTAAAATAGCGGCAATTGGAGCGGCAATTACACCACCTAAAATCAACCCTATAATCACTTGCCATCCTTGTATCCCTCCAAAAAGCATAAATGTGACACCACTTGCAAAAGCTACTGCAAACTCCGCTGCATTCACAGAACCGATAGTATATCTAGGATTTCTGCCGCGCCCTAACAAGGTAGAAGTCACAATTGGCCCCCAGCCACCCCCGCCGATAGCATCCATAAAACCTCCAAAAGAAGCTAGAATATTCAATCGCTTAGTTTTTTTCTTAATGATATTTTTCTGCATTGCTTTTCTGATGATTATAATTGCCAACGCAATCATATACACTGCTATAAAAGGCTTAATCGCATCTCCGTCAATCACATCCGACAATAAATAAGCACCTGCAATAGAACCTAAAACACCGGGAATTAACAAATGTCGTACTAGTTTTTTATTGATATTCCCAAAGCGATGATGCGAAATAGCCGAAGCTCCTGTTGTAAACATTTCGGCAACATGAACTCCTGTACTGCTGATCGCTGGAGGAATTCCATACGCCAATAAAAAAGAAGTCGAAGTCGCTCCATACCCCATTCCTAAGGTCCCATCTACTAATTGCGCAAAAACACCAATACAGAAAAAGATTAAAAATTCCTGATTAAATCCCGCTATAAAACCATCCCAAGAAAATTCTGCATGATGATTGTACACTAATGTAGCAATTAACCCTACCAATAAAACAACCGGTATAATAACCCACAAACGTTCTTTAAAAGTCGTTTCAGTTTTTTCATTGATAGTAATGGCTTTCAATTCTTGGCTCATGCTTTTTTTATTCAACTGTTTTTAATATTTAAATCTATTGCCCTATCGGAATAGTAGATTATTGTGCAAAAATAAAACTTTTAAGTTAACTACAAAATTTATTTTGTGATTTATTATTTAAAAGGCAATGTCAGCCAAGGTATTACTCTCTAAGATTTTCAGGGTATTATCGCGTACCTCGATCATAAGTTTTCGAACCGCACAAGTAGCCTCATCGGTACAGTCTAAACAAGGCTCATAAAAATTATGGCTTGCACAAGGAAGTAATGCAATTGGCCCTTCAAGAATTCGATACACATGGGCCATATTGATGTCTTTGGGATCTTTTATCAAATAATATCCTCCGCCTTTTCCTTTTTTGGCACCCAGAAAACCAGAATGACGTAAAAGTAATAATATACTTTCCAAAAACTTCAACGAAATATTTTCACTCTTTGCAATTTCAGCAATTTGAACTGGAGTCTGATCTTTCAGGCGCGCCAGAAAAGTCAACGCTTTTACTCCGTATTTTGTTTTTTTTGAAAGCATAATTGATGTTTGATTGAAGATTAACGATTGCTGATTTTTGATAGTTTAAATATCAGAACAATCATACCGTTTTTACAACAACAAAAATATACTTTTTGAATGAAACAAAACACAATTTAAAACTATCTCTAAACCAATAATTCCTCAACTATAGTATTCCCCCTTCGGGGGTTAGGGGGCTAACGCTTGCTCCAAATCAGCAATTACATCTTTTACGGTTTCTAATCCTACAGAAACACGTACTAAACCATCGGTTATACTCACTGCCAAACGCTCCTCGACTGATAATTTACTGTGAGTTGTTGATGCTGGATGCGTAACAATGGTGCGGGTATCTCCCAAGTTTGGCGAAAGCGAACATAATTTTATTCTATCTAGGAAAGCTCTTCCCGCCTCAAGTCCACCTTTTATTTCGAAAGCGACAATATTACCTCCCAACTTCATTTGCTTTTGAGCAATTTCATATTGTGGATGCGATTTCAAAAATGGATATTTGACTTTATTGACTTGAGGATGGCTTTCTAAAAATTCTGCTACTTTTAAGGCATTTTCACAATGTCTGTCCAAACGAATCGCTAATGTCTCTAAACTTTTCGACAAAACCCAAGCATTAAAAGGGGACAAAGCAGGACCTGTCAGTCGGGAAAACAAATAAATTTTGTGAATCAGTTCAGCATCTCCTACGGTGATTCCGCCTAAAACTCGACCTTGTCCGTCCATCAACTTTGTCGCAGAATGCACTACCAAATGCGCTCCCCATTTGATAGGTTGTTGCAAATAAGGTGTGGCAAAACAGTTGTCAATTATTAAAATTAAATTGTGTTTTTTGGCGATTGCTCCTAAAAGTTCTAAATCGATGATATCAACTGCCGGATTGGTAGGCGATTCAGCAAAAAGAATTTTAGTATTTGGGGTAATCAAACCCTCGATAGTTTCAGGTTTGTTAATATCAAAATACGAGGTTTCAATGTTCCATTTTGGAAAATAATTGATAAACAATGAATGAGTCGCTCCAAAAACACTACTTGACGACACAATATGATCTCCAGATTTCAATAAAGCTGCCATTGTAGAATAGACAGCTGCCATTCCAGAAGCAAATGCAAAACCTGCTTCGGCACCTTCCATCGCACACACTTTATGGATGAATTCATTTGTATTAGGATTGCTGTATCGGCTATAAATATTTCTGTCTTTTTCCTCTGCAAAAGAAGCACGCATGTCTTCAGCATCTTCAAATACAAAACTGGAAGTTAAGTACAAAGGTACTGAATGCTCTAAATATTGCGTTCTTTCTAATTGGTTACGAATGGCTTGAGTTTCAAAACCAAATTCTTGTTCGTTCATTTTATTTTCTAGTTTAAAGTTTAAAGTTTAAAGTTGTTGGAATCGCGAAAATCCAACCTCTTATATTTAAACTACAATGATTTATTATTCAAAACTACTTTGTAATGTATCGTTGCGGTTGGCTCTAATGTTTTAGAAACCGAGCAATATTTTTCAAAAGAAAGTTGTGCGGCTTTTGCGGCTTTGTCTTCCTTAATGTCACCTTCTAAATAAAAAACCACATGGATATTTTTAAAAGGTTTTGCTTCTCCAACTTGTACGCGCTCGCCCTCCACCTCAGCTTTGAAAGAAGTGATTTCCTGACGTTGTTTTTTCAAAATTGAAATCATATCAATAGCGCTGCACCCCGCAACACCCATCAATACTAATTCCATTGGACTTGCGCCCATATCGTTTCCACCAAATTCTGGACGGCTATCTACGTTAACTAGATGTCCTCTTTCATTTTTTAATTCAAAGTGGAAGTTGTCGTTTACTCTGTTTAATGTTATTTTCATATATTCCCCTCCCCAACCCTTTCGCCGCGGCGAAGAGGGAGCCAAGACTGGAGGCAGTCCCTTTTTTAATTATTACATTTGTTTGAAAGCGGATAAAACAGATTTTCAAACGCAGATTTTACTTTTAGAAATCCAAAATCGTTAATCTGCAATCATAAATTCTTTATCCACTGCTCAGCAAAGCCTCAATCTTTGATGAGAGTTGAAAGTTCTCCGACCTTTCCTAGTATTCGTTTCCAACTTCAGTTAAAAACTGAAATTAACATCCTCAAAGTCGAAGACTTTGCGGAGCATTAAGGTGTGTCCTTTTTAATTAATTATATTCTTACAAGACTAATAGAAAAAGTAATATTGACATTAGGTAAAATATAAAATTAAACCACCCATCAATAAATAAGGACTTATCCATTGTCCAAAAAGTATCAACACTATTTCTTTCATACATTAGATGAAAAATTTTACTTAGAATATAGTAAATAAATTGTGCAATCAGCGGAACAAATAAAGAATAAACCGCTGTGTTATCACCAATATTATTCAACCAACAAATAGACGCCATTAAAAACAATAAAACATTCACAAGCAATATTCTATAAAACCAAAATTTATTATCCAATTTACTTTTATCGAATAAAAAAACAAAAGTAACATTCAGACCAATTAAAATAAAAATAACATCCATGTTGATTTTTTCTGTTTTTCAATCTCAGATCAAAAATCCCTAATCTGCAATCATAAATCCACTATTCCCCCTTCGGGGGTTAGGGGGCTTTTACCCTTTATCCGATAATCTCAAAATATCTCCAAAAACACCTCTTGCTGTAACAGCTGATCCAGCTCCTGCGCCTTGAATAACAATTGGTCTATCTCCGTAGGATTCAGTATAAATTTCGAAGAAAGAATCAGAACCTTTCAATCCGCCTAGCGCAGTATCTGATGGAACTGAAACTAATTTCACTTCTAGATTTCCTTTATCGTTTTGCAAATCACCTGACAATTCCCCAATGTAACGCAACACGTGATTCGGTTTTTGATCCGCTTTTATTTTAGCATAAATGGGATCAAACTCTGTCAATTTATTCAAGAAATCAGAAACATCTCCTTCACGTAAATGTTCTGGAATCAGATTTTGAATAACAATTTCTTCAAATTCATTTTGCAAGTCTAATTCTCTAGCCAAAATCAATAATTTTCTCCCTACATCATTTCCGCATAAATCTTCTCTTGGATCTGGCTCAGTATAGCCGTTATCGATCGCCTCTTTCAATATTTCGCTAAACGGAGCGTCTTTTGCAGAAAAATTATTGAATAAATAACTCAATGTTCCAGAGAAAACTCCTTTGATCTTCGTGATATTTTCACCTGAAAGATGCAATAATTTAATGGTATCAATCAACGGTAATCCTGCTCCAACATTCGTTTCATAAAGATAACTCTTTTGATTATCCGCCAATACTTTTCGCAATTTTTTATAAAAACTATAACTTAACGTATTAGCCACTTTGTTAGAAGAAATCAAATCAAAACTGCTTTCTGCTAGCGGAATGTAATTTTCGACAAATGTGGCACTTGCCGTGTTATCAATCGCAATCAAATTCTCCAAATGATGCTCATTTGCATAAGCAATTACATCATTGATGGTATACGAAAACCCGTTAGTTTGAATCTCGTTTTTCCAATTTGGAGTAACGCCATTTTTATTTAAAAGCACATTGCTTGAATTCGCAATCGCAAAAACATTCAGTTTGATGTCTTTTCTTTTTTCGATGGTCGCTGCCGATTCTAAAATTTGATTGATCAGTGTTCCTCCTACCAATCCATGTCCGAAAATAGCAATATTAATTTTCTTGGATACTCCAAAAATCTCCCCGTGAATCACGTTTAAAGCTTTATTCAGTTGTGATTTTTTAACCACTAAACTGACGTTTTTACCCGTAACGGTATTGTTGAAAAGAATCGGGACAATTTTATTTTTTATCAACGCCGTATAAGGCTTATGAAACGTACTCAAATCCTGGCCAATGATAGAAATTACCGAAACATCATCCGTCACCGTGATTTTATTCACATCTTTCGAATAAAAATCATTCTCGAATTCTTTCTCTAGTTCAATCATGGCTTTCGTTGCTTTGTCAGCAGCTACGACTAAACCAATTCCTCTTTCTGATGAACCTTGAGAAATAATGCTTACACTGATATCATTGTCGCCCATCACTCTGAAAATACGGGCATCAACACCGGTTTTTCCTAGCAATCCTCTTCCTTCGAGATTCACTAATGATACATTTTCAAGCACTGAAAGCGTTTTAATTCCTTCTTTATTTGAACTGGAAGTGATTAATGTTCCTTTATTTTCATGATTGAAGGTATTCAAAATACGAAGTGGAATGTTTTTTTCCAATAAAGGAATAATCGTTTTGGCATGAAGAATCGTCGCACCAAAATTGGCTATTTCGTTGGCTTCATTAAATGACAAATGATCAATTTTCTTGGCATCAAGTACTAAATCCGGATTTGCGGTATAAATTCCGTCTACGTGCGTGTAGTTCTGTAATTCATCTGCATTTAAATAATTAGCAATTAAGGAAGCGGTGTAATTACTGCCGTTTCTTCCTAAAGTGGTCGTGTCATTATTGGTATTAGAACCAATAAACCCCGTAACAATATTGACCGTTGTTCCGTTATTTTGTTTGAAATAATTAATGACATTTTTCTTCGAAATTTGTTCCAAAGGTTGTGCATCACCAAATTTTGAATCGGTTTTTATCAATTCTCTGGTATCGGCAAAACGGGCATTTATTCCATTTTGAACCAAAATAGCCGTCAGTAATTTTGCCGAAAGCAATTCTCCTTTTGATAAAATCTGATCTTTTATTTTATTGCTGTAATCCCCAATCAGACTTACGCCTTCGAATAATTTTTCTAAAACTGTAAATTCCTCTGATAAATCAACGTCTAGATAATCGTCTTGTTGGTATCTTTTAAAATCCTCAAATAACGGTTTATAATCACCATTCTTTGCAGCAACACTTAAAATGTCTTCCAATTCATCCGTAGCATTTCCTCTTGCCGAAACTACAATTGCAATTTCTTCTCCTTGATTTACTTTATCGGTAATAATCGCGACCACTTTATTTATTCCGTCGCCATTCGATAACGATTTACCTCCAAATTTTAATATTTTCATTGTGTTGTGTTTTTTGGCTTAGAATATATCCTGAAGCAAATTGTGTAATTGTTTGTATTCTATCAAAAAAGCATCATGTCCGTGAATGGAAACAATTTCCTGATAGCTGACCTTATTTTTATATTTTTTTAATTCCTCGTAGGTTGCTTTATTTTCATTTGCCGTAAAAAACAAGTCTGAATTGATTCCAATAATATGAATATCAGCTTCAATTCGAGATGTTATTTCTTCGAATGAAGCACTATTTCTGGTAATATCAATCGTCTTCAATAATTGATTCATCATTTTGTATGATGAAATTTGAAAACGTTTCTGTAATTTTTCACCATGATGTAACAACCAGCTTTCTACATTAAAAATGGCTAATTCCTCATTAATAGTTCGCTGAAATTTTGCCGCAAAAGATTCTGGAGTTCGATAACACAGCATCGCATGAGTTCGAGCATCTTCAATAGGTTTCGAAGAATTTTTCAAAATTTGTTCTTGCAAAAAGCAATTGGCAATAAGCCAATCCGTCGATTTCCAATCCGTTGCAATAGGAATTAAATGTTGTGTGATTTTTGGTTCCAATGCAACCATTTCCCAAGCGATTCCTCCGCCTACAGAACCGCCAATAATCGCATACAGTTTTTTAATTTCAAGAAACCGAATCCCTTCAATAAAAATTCTGGCAATATCTCTGGTATTAAAATCCGAATAATTTTCGATACTAAAACCATCAAATCCATTTCCGGGAACATTAAACGCGAGAATTGTATATTTTGCAGTATCTATAGTTTTGTGTTCTCCAATTAGATCATTCCACCAACCGTTTTCTCCGAGAACTTGCGAATTTCCAGTTAAAGCATGATTCACCAAAACGATTGGAGCGCTGAGCAAAGCTGGTCCAAAAACTTGAAAACTTAAGTTTAAGGTAGCATAAAAAGCGCCACTTTCGGTGGTGATATTTTGTAATGTAATAGATTCTGGTTTATTTTCCAATTGCAAATCTTTTATGATTTTTGACCTGTGTTTGGAAATATTAGAAAGAAAGCTAGAAGTTATCTAGACAAATTCTTAGTGTTATCTTTCCACGTTTGGCGTGGTAGAATGCAGCACCTTCTTCGATAAATCGAAGGGTTGCTAAGGCTTCATCGGGTCTAATCCCTCTGCCTTTCTTTATAACATTTCAATACGTTTGTGAACTTAATGACGCAAATTAACCACTATTTTTTGTAACAACCAAATTTTTATGCGCATTCGATTTTTTTGTTTGGTTTAAATAAAAACCGGAAACTAATAAACATAGAAATGTTATTTTGACGAAGTGACTCTAAACTATTTGGTATTATTACTTCGCCAAAATAACAATTTTGGACATTCTATGGAAAATCTCAAAACCGAAAATAAATTCGGATTTCTTAAATAAAAAGCGCTTCATTCTCTTGTGAATACATTAGAAAAAGCAATGAATTGGGCACGGACTTTTGAGCCAGAGGATCGTTTTTTGAAACTTCAAACCTAGGATGAATCAGTTCGTTTTTAGAAACGTTATCCTTCTCTTTTTTAGGTGTTAGGTCAATCCTTTTTAATAAATCGAAAGTTTTCGGAAAATACTTAGTTGTGCTCATAATTTTAGGTGTTAGGTTATTAAACTCATTTGTGATCGCTACTTATTTTTAAAATTAATTTTAGAAACAAAAAACCCTTTTAGATCCATATCCAAAAGGGTTTTAAGTTGTGTTATGAACTTATACTTTTGGAATCAACAGACATAAAGAAACATCATAGCTTGGACCGTTGTCATCTTATTGGCTGTTACTTTAATCGGGTACTGAAATTTTAAATTAATCATGTATGCTTCTCTTTCTGTAAAAATTAGTCTTTTAGTCTTCAAAAAAAAAGCTTCCCGTTATCTGGGAAGCTTTTGCTATATAATTTGATTTAAAAATTATGCAATAAGCGACCCGCAGGAATTATCCTGTGCGACTTTGAACGTATTGCAAATATTAAATTTCATTTTTTTTATTTTAAAAATCAAATATGCGAATTATTTTCGGAATTTCCAAATAAAAAGCAGTAAAATACTTGGATTCAAACTGGTATAATATCCACTCGGTTTTTAGTAGCCAAATAGGAAACTTTATGCCAGTTGCCCTTTCTTTATACTTTCAAAAACGACTCTCAAATCTGTTTTTAAATCTTCTATATCTTCTAAACCAACAGAAAGACGAATTAAATCCCTAGAAACTCCCGTGGCAACTTGTTCTTCCTCAGATAATTGTTGGTGCGTTGTACTGGCGGGATGAATAATTAATGATTTAGTGTCACCAATATTAGCCAAAAGTGAGAATAATTTTGTTTCGTCGGCGACTTTTTTGGCTGCTTCAAAGCCACCATGCAAACCAAAAGTAACCACGCCACTTTGCCCTTTTGGCAAATAGTGTTGCGCTAAAGCATAATATTTATTGGATTTCAATCCTGGATAATTGACCCATGCAACCGCTTCCTGAGTTTCCAACCACTGCGCGAGAGCCAAGGCATTTTCACTGTGTCTTTGAATTCTTATTGGTAAGGTTTCTAATCCTTGAATGATCTGAAATGCATTAAACGGACTCAGTGCAGCGCCGTAATCACGCAATCCTTCAATTCGAACTTTAGCAATAAAAGCCGCATTTCCTAACGCCTCGTGATACACTAATCCGTGATAACCTGCAGACGGCTCCGTGAATTCTGGGAACTTTCCATTGGTCCAATCAAAATTTCCTGCATCAATAACTACTCCTCCAAGCGAAGTTCCGTTTCCAGTAATGTATTTTGTCAAAGAATGAATAACAATATCAGCCCCGTATTGGATTGGATTTAATAAGTAAGGCGAAGCAACAGTATTATCTACAATTAATGGCACTTGAGCTGCTTTGGCCTCAGCCGAAATCGCTTCCAAATCCAAAACATCTAATTTTGGATTTCCCAAAGATTCCACAAAAATTGCTCTGGTATTTTCTTGAACCGCATTTTTAAAATTAGCGGCATCAGATGGATCTACAAATGTGGTTGTAATTCCTAACCGAGGCAACGTAACTTTTAATAAATTATAGGTGCCACCATACAAACTATTTGAAGCTACAATGTGATCGCCAGCTTTTAACAGCACTAATAATGTAGTAGCAATGGCTGCCGTTCCAGAAGCTGTAACTACTGCACCAATTCCACCTTCTAGGATGGCTAAGCGCTGTTCCAGTATATCATTTGTTGGATTATTTAATCTTGTGTAAATAAATCCAGGCTCCGCAAGGCCAAAAAGATTAGCGGCATGATCCGAATTATTAAAAACATAAGAACTTGTTTGATAAATAGGAACAGCTCTGGTTCCTGCGTTTTTTGTTACGTCGTGCCCCGCGTGTAGTGCGTTTGTTGCAAATTTCTGTGTGCTCATAAGATTTAAATTTTAAGATTAGTTGGTTGTTTTTGTTACTAGTAGTTACTCTTTATGCTTCATTTACAATACTGTTATTAATTTTCGAAATAAAATTTAGCTAAGGTTATTTATTCCATAAAAAAACCCCTGCCAATAGCAGAGGTCTTTCGTTTATAATTTATTTTTAAAAACTATACAACAGTGCACTCTGCGGAGAACTCCGGCATCATAAAACACATATTGACAGTAATAAATTTCATTTTTTTCTTTTTGATGAAACAAATTTGCAAACTTTTCTTGAAACCACCAAATAAAAATAGATTTATTTTTATTGCCCTATAGACCAAGTAGGATATGTTAAATTGTCTTTTATTTAAATTAAAAAACACAAAAGATTAATTTGCAATTCAAAATGGTTTCATACCTTTGCACCCGAATACAAGAGGAAAAATTTGAACTGATTGCAACCTCTTCATAATGAAATCAATTCATTGTGAATACTGAAAATTTTTCAGTAGAAAAAATGCTAAAGCAGGAACCCTCCTTTAGTCCTTTTCAGCAATTATTTTTCCTCGCTTAATTTAAAAATAATAATTATTATGGCCTATTTATTTACGTCAGAATCTGTAAGCGAAGGACATCCAGACAAAATTGCAGATCAAATTTCGGACGCATTAATTGATAATTTTTTGGCATTTGATGCTGATTCAAAAGTAGCTTGTGAAACTTTAGTAACAACTGGTCAAGTAATTTTGGCTGGTGAAGTAAAATCAAATACCTATTTAGATGTACAACATATCGCTCGTGAGGTAATCCGAAAAATTGGTTACACTAAAAGCGAATACATGTTTGAAGCCAATTCTTGTGGAATCCTTTCTGCTATTCACGAACAATCTGCTGATATCAACCAAGGGGTAGACAGAGCAAATCCGGAAGAACAAGGCGCTGGTGACCAAGGAATGATGTTTGGTTACGCAACGAATGAAACCGAAAATTACATGCCATTGGCACTTGATTTATCTCATAAATTATTGCAAGAGTTAGCGATTTTAAGACGTGAAAATAACGAAATTACGTATTTGCGTCCTGATGCTAAATCTCAAGTAACTTTAGAATACAGCGATGACAACAAGCCAACTCGTATTGATGCTATCGTAATCTCGACACAACATGATGATTTTGATGAAGAAGCAACAATGCTGGCTAAAATCAAAAAAGATCTTGTTGAAATATTGATTCCAAGGATTATTGCAAAAAATCCAACGCATGCTCATTTATTCAACGATGCAATCCAATACCACATTAACCCAACTGGAAAATTCGTAATTGGTGGACCACACGGAGATACTGGATTGACAGGAAGAAAAATCATTGTGGATACTTATGGTGGAAAAGGCGCTCACGGTGGTGGTGCATTCTCTGGAAAAGATCCAAGTAAAGTAGATAGAAGTGCGGCTTATGCTACACGTCATATCGCTAAAAACTTAGTTGCAGCTGGTGTTGCTGATGAAATATTAGTACAAGTTTCGTATGCAATTGGAGTAGCTAAACCAATGGGGATTTTTATTGATACGTATGGAACTTCAAAAGTGAATTTGACCAATGGTGAAATCGCCAAAAAAGTAGAAGCTATTTTTGACATGCGTCCTTACTTTATTGAGCAACGCTTGAAGTTAAGAAACCCAATCTATAGCGAAACTGCTGCTTACGGGCACATGGGTCGTACTCCAGAAACGGTTACTAAAACTTTTACTGCTCCAGGAGGATTAACAAAAACTGTGACAGTTGATTTGTTTACTTGGGAAAAACTAGATTTCGTTGACCAAGTTAAAACTGCTTTTGGATTGTAATGTAAAACACTGTGTTAAATAAAAAAGGGGATTTTGTTCAGTCAAAATCCCCTTTCTGTTTTATTAAATATTATACTTTAAAATAAACGTTACGAATCGGGGCAAAATAATGTTTTCATTGGCATTGAAACCATTCACGCTAAACGTATTATTCAATCTTGATCTTGTATCGAGAAGATTATTAGCCTGAATTCTGTATTCAAATTTTGAATCTTTTTTGATGTAATTTAAACTCGCCGTCATAATTTTAAAATTATTGGCCACTCCAGTACTTTCATTTTTAAAACGATTAAATGAATAATCCCAATTGATATTCAACCCATTTAAGAAATAATAATTCAGCTTGACACTTGGCGTTTGCGTTGTGAAACGAGTAGAGGCTTGCTCAGAAAAATTAATTCGGTACCCTAAATCAATGTTGGGATATTTCTTAAATTGTGTTGCCAAAGCAAGGTTATAGCCGTGATTTACATTTTCAATTCCTTGAATGAATTCCTGTGTATTGCCACCTACTATTCTTCGGTTTAAAACAAAATTTTTGTTCCAACTGGCATTAATACCAGCTGTTGCTTTGTAATACTTTTGAAAACTTTTGGAGTAAAATAAATTACCGTTTACACTTTCATTTTCTGCATCTAAATTTAAACGGTCTGACGTAGAATAAATACTTTGGAATGAAATTCCATTTACCACTGGATTTTTTGTTGTCGTATACCCAATATTCCCAAAAATTGTTGTGAAGTTGTATAAATTATATTTGGAATAATTCAATCTATGCGAAGTAACAAGAGAATTTTCCAGTTGTGCATTACCTCTTGCAATGCTGTTGAAATTAGTAAAAATATTACCTTCAACTAACGAATTTACATCATTGAATCCGTTTCTTACATTAAAATTATACGTTACATTTTCAGATTTTTTCAAATCCCAACGCGCAAACATATCCGGTAAAAAACGAGTGAAATTTAATTGAAACGGATTAGCAAACTGTTGATTGTTTGTGTTGTATTGATGAATTGAAAAACCTGGATTAAAAGTAAACTTGCCCACAATAAATTTATAATGCACCCCTAAAAACACATCATTAAAAGTATAGCGAACATCATTGTTATAGGCCGCTTGTTCTACAGGATTAACAGAATTGTCTTCTAAAATTTGTAAAATACTTGAATTATAGGTTTGGAAAGCATTTGTATTTCCTGCCGTTAGATTCAGTATACTTTTATTTGAAATTTGATAGTAATAATCAACTTTAGCATCTAATTTATTGGTTTTAACAAACCTTGACTGTTCAATATTTAAAGTGTTTTCATTTACAAAAACAGCACTTGGATCATTCGGATCCTGCGAGGTACTATTTTGATAGGGATTAACAGATAGCTGCGGATTATAAAAAGGATCTTCATCCTCATATTGATGCTGCATCTCGATTACCCATGTACTTTTTGGATTTTGCGTATAGAATAAATTAAGACTCTGATTGAATGATACCGGAGCTTGTTTCTGAAAAGCAATAACCGTATTAGAATTTGACACCATTGAACCATTGTTCATCGAACTAAAATCCGTTTGGCTATTATCCACATCTTGTTGATCATTTTTTCTAAAGAACGCATCATAATCCAACTGAAAGTTATCATTTGCTTTGTACTTAGACCCGAATTTGGCAATAAATGCATTATTTCTAGAATCCGTTTTATTTTTTCTATTTTCTAAGGTCGCTATATTTGTGGTATTAGGTTCAAAAATACCTCTTTCAGAATTTGTAATAGACTGATTAAATGTAGCCGAATAGGCAGCAAAACCAGATAAAGTCCATTTTTTAGAAACGGAATGATTCAAATTTAAAGCACCAAATTTATCGCTGGCCTTGGCAACATTATCGCCGCCAGAAAGCCCAAAGAAATTTCGATTTAAGTTCAATGTAGTTCCACTTCTACCAATTGTATTTCTAGCACCACCAGTTATTCTAAAAAAATCAGCAGAAGTTAGGGAGACTTCTCCAATAGTATTCAAATTGACAATGGAGTTGATACTCGTCTTTGGGGAATAATAAAATAATTTTGGATTAAAAATATACCCTTTGTCATTCGCTAAACCACCGCTTACATCACCAAACCAAAACTTATCTTTTCCTTTTTTAAGTTTGATATTTAGCGCAATATCATCGTTATTGTTCTCAAGGCCTTTCATTTGAGAAACCTCATTGAAATTGCGCATTACTTGAATTTTATCTACAGCATCCGAAGGTATATTTTTTGAGCCTAATTTGGTATCTCCCTCCATAAATGGCTTTCCGTTAACAAATAGTTTAGCCACTTTTTTTCCCTCCACTTGTACTTGACCATCCGCCATTACTTCAAATCCTGGCAATTTTTTAAAAACATCTTCTAGTTTTCGCTCTTCACCTGTTTTAAAAGAATCGGCATTATAAACAATCGTATCGCCTTTTATAGAAACGGGCATTTCGCGCACAATTTCGACGCCATCTAATTCAATCCCGCCAGATTCCATAGTAATATTTTGCACCATGTTTTCTGATAGTGTTGTCACAGTGACTTCTTTATTTTGCATTCCAAGGTAACTCAACTTAATCACATAAGCAGTATTGGGCTTTAAGTTCAAAACATACTTCCCTTTATCCGTAGTGATTGCATAGCCATCCATAGCTTTGGTGGCTTGATTGACCGCCATAACATTTGCCATTTCTAAAGGCGATTTACCTATATCTTGAATTACACCTTCTAAACGAATGTTTTGTGCGTAAGTAATTGATGCTACAATAAGGGCAATAAACAATAAAATTTTCTTCATCTGATAGTATTTAATGGATAGTGATTTCTAGTTAATTTCCAAAACGAATTTGCATTCCACCATCTCTACCGCCTCGACCTTGGTTCATTTCCCTAAACTCTTCCATTTTTTTCACTACTGCTTCGTCATATTCTTTTTGAGAAATCACTTTTCCTTTAGTTGAAGGTTTAATTTCTCCTTTTTCTTTGGGATTTAAAACGACTTTAGAACACAAAATAATTGTTTTACCATCATTCACTTCCAAAATCAATCCCGGCAATCCCCAATATCCTTCTGGACCTTGATTTACCGGGATTTCTGGTGTATACCAAGCCGTAATCGTAATTTCTTTTGGCAATTCTACAGCATCAAGAAAATTAGTTTTCTTCTCAGCTGTAGGCTTGTCTGATTCTTTTTTATCTTCCTCTTTCTTGGCCTCTTCTCTTTTAGGTCTAAAGTTTCTAAAGTCAGTTGCACTTGGCGCTTTTACAGCCTTTGCTTTGTAACACGTGTAACCACCAATCACTCTGGTCTCCCCTTCCATCTTCCATTGTAAATTGGGTAATGAATCCTTTATAAGAAACTCTTTTCCCATAAACTCTTTATCAATAGTATAGGATTTCTCTTTTACGTTTTTGTAATAGGTTCCGCCACCGCCAGTCATCGAACTCATCATTCGCATTCCACCACCAGCTTGTGCGGTAGCGTCAAGTTTTTCTTCTTCTTTGTAAATTGATGCCGATTTATTAAAATTAAGAATAAACGTTTTTTCAAACATTTTCTTCATTCTTTCTTCAATCATTTTTTGCATATCTGGAGTCATATTTTTATTACCCTCCATTCGAGTTTTAAAATCGGAAGTACTCGTTTTCGATTCATAAACCGCCATTCCTTGAAATTCCTGAGCTTGAAGTCCCATGAATGATGCCACTGCTAATACTAATGTGAAAATTACTTTATACATAACTATTGGATTTTGATAAATAAGACTGAGAAACACTATTTTTGTTACAACTGTCTAGAATTATCCATTAAGACACGAAAAATTATAAATGGTTTAATCCTCCTGAATTTGCAATTGAATCACACCGTCTTCGTCTTTCATCGTTTCTAGTTGTTTTTCAACTAAAATATCATATTCCATTTTAAAAATGAATTTTCCTTTTGTTGGAATTTTGACAATAATCTTTTTTAACGGATTTAAAATTAATTTTGAACATGACCAAATAGCACCATCATCAATGACCTCTAAAATCAATCCAGGCAGCCCTTGATATTTTTCCGGACCATGACTCACTGAAATAGCAGGTGCATACCAAGCAATAATAATTTTCTCTTTTGGTGGCACTGCAGCTAATAAATTTACACTCTTTGAATTATTATTTGAAATTTGATCTACATAATCAGTAAGATCTTTTTCTGAAACTTTCACAATAGCAATTGCTTTATAGCATTCATAGTCACCTATTTTTTTTGTGCTATTTTCTAGTGTCCAATTGTAACTTGACAAACTATCTCTCACCAAATATTTCTTGGAGTCCCACTCGTTTTCAACTTCTTCAATCATTACCTTTTGAAACAAGTTTGAATACAACTTATCAACTGTAGCGTTATCTGAACCGTTTTTCATAGCAACCTTTTGAAGCTCTTGGTAAACTGCTTCTGTTTGATTAAAACGTAATTCAAAAGTTTTTTCAAAACTCTTTTGAATTTTTTGCATTATATCTTGATCCAATGCTTCAGAACCATTTGAAGTCTGAAAAGTAACCTTCCCAGCCATATCTTTTTTGTATTCATAATGTGCAATCCCTTGAAAATTTTGAGAGCATATTGAAGTAGAAAATGCAAAATTCAAGACAACCATACATAAGCTAAATATTCGTTTCATAGTATTTTTTTTTGTTTAGAATACAAAGCAAACACTATTATTCATGGCAAATGGTTAATGAAAGTTAACGTTTGTTAACCACATTTATATTGATCAATAAGTCACTATTTTTGTGAAATGAAAAATGTAAAATCCAATTTTGTAGTTTATTTTATAACTGTTGTAATAGTTGTAACAATTGCCATTCAATTGTTTTGGAATATAAAAAACTACGAAGAAAACAAGCAAATACTGCTTAATGACGTGCAAACAGCATTTGAAAAAAGTGTTGCAAATTATTATGAATTGGACATTAAAGATGATTACGTGATCTTTATCAATCAAGATACAACCCAGAGTGAGTCTGATTTTTTTGAGCAGGTAATTAAAAGCGATGTTTTTAAGGAGGAAATCTCCAAGCGCAAAATGAAGGCTACAAATAAGCCCATTAAAACGAAGCCAAACCTGACGGTAAGTTATGATGTTACTGCGGATTCCCTTCCATCATCACATAATGATTTGATGAAAAACAAGGTTCAAACAAAAATAAAAACCCACAACAAAAATTTAAAAACAAGAATACTAAAAGGCATTAAAAATTTTGACAGCATTACAAACCTTAAAAACAAAAAAAACATTATTTCATTTGCAACTGTAAGAGATTCTATCGATTTCCTCTTGGTAAGCAAATCATTCGATAATCAACTTAAAGATAAGGATATTAAACTTTCCTATACAATAGAACACTACCGCTCAAACGCCCTTTTTGATCATTACAAAAATGATAGTAATTCTATTTTACCTTTAAAAATAAAGTCGAACTCAAAATACCTGCCTAAAAACGAAGAACTTGTTGTACGCTTTTCAAATCCAAAATATGTATTGTTTAAATACAGTTTAGCAGGAATACTGTTATCACTCATTCTATCATTATCTGTTATAAGCTGCCTACTATATTTAGTTCAAATTATAAGAAAACAGAAAAAAATTGACGCCATTAAAAACGATTTAATCAGTAATATAACTCATGAATTTAAAACACCAATAACAACTGCCTCTGCCGCATTAGAAGGAGTAAAGTTTTTTAACAATGAAAAGGATCTTGACAAAACAAATCGCTACATTGAAATCTCGCAAAATCAATTAAAAAAACTTGAAATATTAGTCGAAAAATTTTTAGAAACTGCTTACCTAGAGAATGAACAATTACAATTAGAGAAACAAAGGGAAAACATTGTAACACTATTGTACGAGCTAGTTGATACTTTTGCAAAGTCAAATCCTAATAAAATTTTCACATTCGAAACCAACCATGATAGCATCTTACTTGATATTGACCTCTTTCATTTTGAAAATGCTATTTCAAATTTAATTGATAATGCCGTAAAACATGGAGGCGATGCTATAAAAATTAATCTGGACAAGATCCATGATGAATTAAAAATAAGTGTGAGCGACAATGGAAATGGTATTAAAAAGAAAAATTTATCTTATATTTTCGACAAATTTTTTAGAGAAGCGCAGGGGAACATTCACACTGTAAAAGGATTTGGAATTGGCCTTTTCTACACTAAAAAAATCATAGAAAAACACGGCGGAAACATTCAAGTTGAATGTAGTCCTGCTCTAACCACTTTTAGCATCTACTTCAATGACACAAAATAAAATAACAGCCTTGCTTGCAGAAGATGAAGAAACGCTGGCTCAAATTATAAAAGAAAGTCTTGAAACAAGGAATTTTAAAGTTTTACATTGTCATAACGGACAAGAAGCCATGGATACTTTTTACAAAGTCAAACCTGATGTATTAATCCTAGATGTGATGATGCCTATAAAAGATGGCTATAGTGTTGCGTTAGAAATCCGAAAAACAAATAAACATATTCCAATAATTTTCCTTACCGCGAAATCACAGACACAAGATGTAATTGAAGGATTTAAAAGTGGAGGAAATGATTACCTAAAAAAACCATTTAGCATGGAAGAATTAATTGTCAGAATACATGCTTTATTGAACAGAGAGGAAATAGCTTCAGAGGATACAATCTTTGCCATTGGGCAGTACAATTTTAGTAGGACAAAACAAGAGTTAGTTTTTCAAAATACAATACAAAAGCTAACCAATCGAGAATCTGAACTTTTACATTGCTTGTATCAAAACAAAAATCGCATAATTGAACGGTCTATTATATTGAATCTTTTATGGGGAAATGAAGATTTTTTCACCACTCGCAGCATGGATGTTTTTATAACTAAACTAAGAAAAAAATTAGATCAAGATGGCTCAATAGAAATTATAAACATTCGAAATCAAGGGTACAAACTACTCTGCCCTTAGGAATTATATATTTTTTATCAACTCCTATTGAATAATAGAATAAATGTGGTCTTTGGAATTAAGAAAAGATTTAATTGTACTTTTACCTTCATGAAATATGGAATACTTTGGATTTTTATCTGCTGTTCAGCAATCGTTTTGGGTCAAAACCCAAAGCCATCCCTTGTAAAAATGGACTCTATTCGTTTTAATGGAGATGCCTTTTTAGGATACGATTCTTTTGGTTTTTATTACACGATTAATAACAATGTTTTTTCTAAGATAAATAAAAGAGAAACTTTAGAATATAAAAATGTTTCATTAGGCAAAATCACTAAAGTTGACCTACAAAATCCGCTTAAAATTGTCTTGTTTTATGAAAATTTCAACACCGTTGTCACTTTAGACAATCAATTGAATGAAACACAAAAAATTAATTTTTCAGAAAATCCAATTCCAATCGTAGCAACGGCCATTGGAATAGCCTCTCAAAATCAGCTTTGGGTATACAACAGTATGAATCAGCAGCTGGGACTTTATGATTATTTAAGTGCTACTTACAAAACCATTTCGGTACCTTTTACAGAAAGCATCAAGAATTATGTTTCTGACTTCAATGTTTTTCATTGGATTGACATTAAAAACAACTGGTACATGAGTGATATTTTTGGAAAAATAACCAGTAATGGGAAGGTTCCTGATTTTGATTCCATTTCCATTATTAATCAAAATCAATTTATGTATTCTAAGAACTCCGTTTTGATTTTACATGATTTAGAAAAAGAGACCAAAACTCGAATTGAAATTTCAGAAAAAACGTTTAAAAAATTCTATTACAAGGACCAAATTTTATCTATTTTTACAGCAACAGGAATTACAAATTATAAAATCACAATACCATAATGCACATAGCAATAGCAGGAAATATAGGTTCTGGAAAAACAACTTTGACACGTTTATTAGCGAAACATTTTAAGTGGGAACCGCATTATGAAGATGTGGTTGACAACCCCTACTTGGATGATTTTTACCATCAAATGGAGCGCTGGTCTTTTAATTTACAAATTTATTTCTTGAATAGTCGGTTCCGTCAGGTGATGCAAATTCGCGAAAGCGGTAAAAAAATCATTCAGGACCGAACTATTTATGAAGATGCACATATTTTTGCACCTAACTTATATGCAATGGGCTTGATGACCAATCGCGATTTTCAGAATTATTCTTCTCTTTTTGAATTAATGGAATCTACTGTAAAAGCGCCTGATTTATTGATTTACCTAAGAAGTTCCATTCCTAATCTAGTAGGGCAAATTCATAAACGTGGTCGTGAATACGAGAACTCCATTTCTATTGACTATTTGAGTCGCTTGAACGAACGCTATGAGGGCTGGATTCAAACGTATGACAAAGGAAAATTAATGATTATTGATGTGGATAACATCAATTTTGTGGACAATCCAGAAGATTTAGGAACCATTTTTAATCGCATTGATGCTGAGTTGAATGGGTTGTTTTAGAATCGTCTCCCCAATCCTCTACGAAGGAGAGGGAGCAATAACGGAATAAAAATACATACAAACAATAATGCCTCGCAATTGCGGGGCATAATTGTTTATGAGGTTTTCCAAAAATCTACATCCGTTTCGCATCTCAATAAGTATAAATTAAAAGGTAAAAATTACTTTTCCCAAATAGGGAATTTTTAGCTATCTTTGACGTAGAAAATAACGTATGAGAATAATCGCAAAAAGAACCTTACAAAATTTTTGGGAACAATATCCAAACTCAAAACAGCAATTATTAGCTTGGTATCAGGTATTTGATAAAAAAGTATTTGAGAATTCGAATTCTATAAAATCCATTTTTGGTTCAGCTGATTTTATTGGAAATAATAAAGTCATATTTAATATTTGTGGCAACCATTATCGATTAATCGTGAAAATTAATTATGTAACACAAATTGTCTATATTTTGTTTATTGGAACTCATGTTGAATATGACAATTTGAAAGATATTAAAAACTTATAAAATGGAAATAAATCCTATAAAAACAGAAAAAGATTATGATTTAGCTCTAGAGAGAATAAACATTCTTTTTGATGCTAAACCAAACACGAATGAGGGTGATGAATTAGATATTCTAGTTACCCTTATAGAAAAATATGAACAAATACATTATCCTATTCCTGAGCCAGATCCTATTGAAGCAATAAAGTTCATGATGGAGCAAAACGGACTTACAGATGCTGATTTAGGGGTGATTTTAAACAGTCGTTCTAGAGTTACTGAAATTTTCAAACGTAAAAGAGCTTTAACAATTAAACAAATTAGAGTTTTAACAGAAACACTTCATATTCCAGCTTCAACTTTAATCAAAGAATATGCATTAGAACATTAAATTTATAATTTGAAACACAAATGCCTCGCAAAATTTGCGAGGCATTTATTATTTACAAGACTTTATATTATTTCAAAGAATCAATCTTAGCTTGAACTTCTGCATCAGTTCCTTCAAAACTTTGAATATTTTCTTTCCCGTTAATGGTTGTTTTGATTGTAGCTTTTACTTTTCCATCAACATTTGTTTTTTCGATAGAAACTTCTTTTGACATCATATGATTTGGCATTGCTGCTGCATCCATAAATTTACATGTTTTACTGACACAACCATTGGCCATACATTCTTCTTTAGACATAGACGTGCAGATTTCAGTCGAAGCGCAGCAAGCCGCTTTATCAGAAATGGTATGACTTCCATTCCCTAAAATCGGAGCAATAACCAATCCTATCAAACACGTTAATTTAATCAAAATATTCATTGATGGTCCAGAAGTGTCTTTGAACGGATCTCCAACAGTATCTCCGGTTACCGCTGCTTTGTGTGCATCAGAACCTTTATAGGTCATTTCGCCATTGATCATCACTCCTGCTTCAAAAGATTTTTTGGCATTGTCCCAAGCACCACCAGCATTATTTTGGAACACTGCCCAAAGTACACCGGATACGGTAACTCCAGCCATGTAACCACCTAACATTTCAGCAATTAATTGGTTGTTATCCGCGTAAACTAATTTCCCAAGCAACACAATGGCAATTGGGAAACCAATAGTTAAAATTCCTGGCAACATCATTTCACGCAAAGCGGCTTTGGTAGAAATATCAACACATTTAGCGTATTCTGGTTTTCCAGTTCCTTCCATAATTCCAGGAATCTCTCTGAACTGACGACGTACTTCATACACCATATCCATTGCAGCTTTTCCAACAGAGTTCATCGCTAAAGCTGAGAAAACTACTGGTATCATTCCGCCCACAAACAACATCGCTAAAACAGGTGCTTTAAAAATATTGATCCCGTCAATTCCTGTAAACGTAACATACGCCGCGAATAAAGCCAATGAAGTCAAAGCTGCCGAAGCAATTGCAAATCCTTTCCCTGTTGCTGCCGTTGTGTTCCCTACAGAATCTAAAATATCTGTTCTAGTACGCACTTCTTTAGGTAATTCGCTCATCTCCGCAATTCCTCCCGCATTATCGGATATAGGTCCAAAAGCGTCGATTGCCAATTGCATTGCCGTTGTAGCCATCATTGCTGAAGCCGCCAAAGCCACACCATAAAATCCTGCTAATGCGTATGAAATCCAGATTGCAGCTGCAAATAATAAGACGGTTGGGAATGTAGAAATCATTCCCGTAGCTAAACCTGCAATTACATTTGTTCCTGCACCTGTACTTGATTTTTGCACAATTGCCATAACAGGTTTTGTTCCCAAACCAGTATAATATTCGGTTACCGATGAAATAACAGCTCCAACCACTAGTCCAACGATGGTCGCATAGAAAACGCGCATAGACGAAATTTCTTTAGTCCCTTCGCCAAAGAAATCCATTTTCATGGTTTCTGGTAACATATATTGCACTAAGAAGAAACAAGCGACAGCAGTTAATAGAATAGAAACCCAGTTTCCTATATTCAATGCTTTTTGAACTTGTGCTTCTTTGGCATTATCATCCGTAATTTTTACCAACATTGTCCCGATGATCGAAAATAAAATTCCAAAACCAGCGATTGCCATTGGTAATAAAATAGGTCCAATTCCGCCAAAAGCATCTTGAATATTTCCACCCATATCTTTGATAACATAATTACCAAGAACCATCGCCGCCAAAACAGTCGCTACATAAGAACCAAATAAATCGGCACCCATTCCGGCAACATCACCCACATTATCACCCACATTATCCGCAATTGTAGCAGGATTACGAGGATCATCTTCAGGAATTCCAGCTTCAACTTTACCAACTAAATCCGCTCCAACATCGGCAGCTTTAGTATAAATTCCGCCTCCAACACGAGCAAACAAAGCGATAGATTCTGCACCAAGAGAAAATCCAGCCAGTGTTTCAAGAACAATAGTCATGTCTTCTGTTGAAGTCCAAACGCCATTCATAAAAAAATGAAAGAAAAATATAAAGAAAGTAGTTAAACCTAAAACAGCCAAACCCGCAACTCCCAATCCCATAACGGTTCCACCGCCAAAAGAAACTTTAAGCGCTTGAGGTAAACTTGTGCGTGCAGCTTGCGTAGTTCTAACATTTGTTTTTGTTGCTATTTTCATTCCCATATTCCCCGCTAAAGCCGAGAAGAATGCACCGAAAACAAAAGCAACTACAATTAATATGTGTGTAGTAGGAACGATAAATGAAATTCCCGCCAAAACAATACTGGCACCAATAACAAAGAACGTTAATAAGCGATATTCCGCATTAAGAAAGGCCAAGGCGCCCTCGTAAATGTAATCCGAAATTTCTTTCATTTTACCATCACCTGGATCTTGCTTTAAAACCCATGCTCGTTTTGTAAACATAAATGCCAGTCCAATAAATGCCATGGCTATTGGCAAATAAATCATTATTGTATTCATAATTTTGGTTTGGTTTTTGGTTAATATTAATAGTGTAACGAAACGAATTTAAACAAAAAAGCAATACTCTTAACAGAATATTGCTTTTTTTGTAAAAATTATGATGTAAAATTATTTGATGCTAAATAATCCTTCTGGTTTATTTTCAATTTGATTAAAACGCTCCGTACATTCTTTAATAATTGCATACGCTTCATTTACATCTCCCCAACCACCTACATCAACTTTTTTGTTTTCAAGGTCTTTGTACACTTGGAAAAAGTGCTCAATTTCTTTTAATAAATGAGGATTCATGTCTGATAAGTCATTTAGTGAATTCCAAATTGGATCTGAAACTGGCACACAAATTACTTTTTCATCTGGTCCTTTATCATCTGCCATGTGAAAAACACCGATAGGTTTTACTTCCATTACACATCCAGGAAAAGTAGGTTCGTTTACTAAAACCAGAACGTCTAATGGATCTCCGTCTAATGCTAATGTTTCCGGGATAAATCCGTAATCAGCAGGATACATCATCGAAGAAAATAACATTCGGTCAAAACGCATTCTTTTTATTTCGAAATCATATTCGTATTTATTTCTACTTCCTCTTGGTATTTCGATTAAGACATCGAAAGTTGTTAATTTGTCTGCAGTCATTTTAGTTTTTTCTTTTCTATATTTATGGGTGCAAAAGTAAGGAAACTATCTCTTTTTACAATAAATAATTACTGTTATCTCTACATTAAATTTTAACAATGAGTACTTTAGTACACTACGGTTCTATTTCTTTTATTCAAATAATGATGCCACAAAAGATAGGTAGCCATAGAACGATAGGGACTCCACTGCTTTGAATGAACTTCCATAGCTTCTTTATCATGAATATCCAGCAGTTCCTTAATGGTATTTACGACCGCAATATCTCCCAATGGCAATAAATCCGGGTCTTGCAGACAAAACATTAAATAGACATCAATGGTCCAGTTGCCTATTCCTTTGATTTTGATAAGTTCTTCACGCACTTGTACTGCTGTTTTTGAAGGCAAACTTTCTAAATCAAGCTCTTTATTTAATATGGCTGTCGCCAAAGCTTTGATATAAGACGTTTTTTGACGGCTTACGCCAAAATTCCTATATTCCTCCTCCGAAATAGGAAGCAAAATCTCTGGTTCTAGGACTTTTAGACTGGCTTTTATTTTTAAAAAGGTAGCCTTAGCGGAATCAATGGACACTTGTTGCTCCAAGATCAATAAGACTAAAGTTTCAAAACCTTGTGGTCTTCTCGGGATGACAGGCATTCCATATTGGTCGATAATAGACTTGAAAATAGCGTCTTTACTTATAAGATAATTGATGGCTTCTTTCATAATTTCATCTTTTTTTAGCCCGGAGGGGAACGACATCCTTTTTAGAATGTGATTTTTATTCGCTTTTTAAAAAGACATCGTATATACTAGAGCTTAGGTAGGAATAGCTCCTAAAAATTAAACCCAAACGATCCTTTTACCGTAAAACGATTCGTATCCGGCGTGTTGAGATAATTCCCCCGCCAGGCAAAATCGATACGGATCAGCTTAAAGATATTTCCAATCCCGGCACTATATTCCCAATACACTTTTTCGGGTGCATTGTAGGCTAAACCAGAGGCATTAATCGCTCTGTTTTCATCCGAAATAGTACCATAAACCCCTTTTACCGATACAATTTCTCTCCAATTAAGTTTGCGCATGAATGGAATTCTCGAGAAAAGACGCCCATTAAAGTTGTGATTCCACTGTAAAGTAGCATATTGATCTGATAAGAATTCATAAAAATTAAGATTACTGAACGTATTTTCCAGCGTAAAAAAAGTTTGATTTCCTGGAATAACGCTCATTAATCCCAAAGGAACAGTGCCAAACGTTTTTCCCACTTCCATAATAATATTCGTGCGACCTAAAGGCCCTATGATAATAGGCTGTTTGTAGTATAATTGCAATTTATCATATTTGAAATCGCTATCCAATAACCCTTTAAAACCATGACTATAATTGACAAAAAAGCGACTGTACGGACTATCGACATTCTCCCGTTCTACCGCAAATCCAATGGTTTTTCTTTTAGGAGTGTATTCAACCTGGAAATTAACTTCTGATTGTTTGACATCGCTTTTTGTTACAGCATTTGCAATATCGGTGTAATAATCTAAACTAAAGGTAGGAGAAGCAGACTCGAGCGTGCGATAGGAAATTCCAGTTTGGAAAATCAAATTTTTAACCGGCTCTATTTCAACTGCAATATTGCTAAGATTAATGTTTGTCAATTTTCCGTTATTACCTGATGAAAATACAGAAGAAGAGGCAAAGCTTCGTCCCAAAATATCATAGGTAGTCGTCAAACTCGCACCAATTTGCTCGATATCCCGTCTGTTTCCTCCAGACAAAATGATTCGTTTTTTCTTATCGACCATCCATTTTCCAGACAATCCGTATTTGAATTTCTCATCTTTAAAACCATACGCAGTATACCCTTGCAAACGCCAAGTGTCATTGGTTCCAAAATACGTCCTTCCTCCCGCTCGCAAACGAACCCCTTCAACTTCGTTATAACCAAATGTGGAAAAAATAGGTCCATAATCAAAATTTCCAAACTGTAAAAAGCCGCTTGCCAAAACTTGCACTGTGCTATAAATTTGTTTGAATTTCTTGACCGTTTGCAACGTATCGAGCATTTTATACACGCCCAATTCATCTTTAGTCAAATTCTCAAATCGATTTTCATCCCAATATTCCTCTGATTTATTAAAAACATCGGCATCCATGTAATTGACCTCCTCTTTATAAAAAGCAACCGGTTTTTCTTTATTAAACTGATGGTTTCTGTAAAAAGTGGTTCGTTTTCCATAAACTCCTTTGGAATTTTCTTTTTTATTTAAAGCAAAATCCGACATCAAATAATCCTTTGTCAATAAAAAAACAGAATCGCTGACTACCTCAAATTCTTGCTCTAAATAAATATCTTTTACCCAGTTAATATTGGCACTTTTGGTCACCGCCATATTTATTTTCTTGATAGCGAAAGTGGAATCATTGACCCAAAAATCACCTTTGAAAGTCAACTCGTTTTTACGTCTTGGATAGAAAACAATATTAAAACACCATTTATCATCAATATAAGCACTGTCTTTCAACACGTAATTGTACACATCAATCCCTGTTTTAGATAACGGACTGGTGAAACTTTTATCAAAAAAAGTCAAGTAATTATTGTAAATATCATAATTGGAATACAAGTCCTTTACAAAAGTCAGAATTTGCTGGTTTCCGTTAAAACCAGATGTTTTACTGGCTTTTATTTTCTCTTTCAGTTTCTTGAGTTTGTTATCTCCAAAAACATCAGTCAAGGATTCGTTGACAAAAATGGGCAGGTACGTCTTACCCGTAATTCTTGAAGTATCCATTTGATTGAAAATAAATTCCATCCCTTTGAAAAGTTTGCTTTTCATGAAAGCACTGTCAATAGAATTCATGTCAAATTCTATTTTCTCATACTTCTCCATTTGGTATTGATCGTACAAATACAGTCCATTTTTGCGTTTTCTTTCCCAAATTTTTCTTAGAATATCTAGCGCTGGATTATCTTTTTTTGATGTTTTCCCTGCAAAAACAACAACTTCGTTTAAGCTTTCGGCTTCACTTAACTGAATTTTAAAATTATAATTTACTGCCTTGTCTAACGTTATTTCTTTTTCAGAAAATCCAACTGAGGAAATAATCAAGGTGAAGTATGCTTTTTGCGATTCAAGATAGAACTTACCATCCTCATTTGTCACAATTCCTTCACTGGAACCTTTGAAAACTACATTAGCAAAAGGAATCGGCTGATTTTGCTTATCAACCACAACACCGCTTACTTTTGTTTGTGCAAATACGGCATTTGCGGAAACAAACAAAAAAACCAAGAGAAACAAGACATTCTTTTTCATAGTCATTCAAAAAAAAAACTTCATCAAAGATATTGATGAAGTTTCAAATATAGTTAATTACAGTATTTGATTATTCGTGGTTTAACATGCCAATTGTTAAATTGTAGCTAAAGCAGAATGCATCAAAAACAGTTATTTTTTATACATTACTTTTTTAACCGCTTTTACAACGTCACCCGCATTTGGCAACCATTCTTTCAATAAAACTGGAGAATAAGGTGCTGGAGTATCCGCAGTTGTAATCCGTTGAATAGGCGCATCCAAGAAATCAAAAGCGCGCTCTTGAACAATATACGTAATCTCCGAAGCGACACTAGCAAAAGGCCAAGCTTCCTCAAGAACTACCAATCTATTTGTTTTTTTAACCGACGTTAAAATCGTTTCATAATCCATAGGACGTACGGTTCTCAAATCGATAATTTCACATGAAATTCCTTCTTTGGCTAATTCATCAGCAGCAATATGAGCTTCTTTGATGATTTTTCCAAAAGAAACAATAGTTACATCAGTACCTTCACGTTTGATATCAGCCACTCCAAGCGGAATTACATATTCGCCATCTGGCACTTCTCCTTTATCACCATACATTTGTTCTGATTCCATGAAAATCACAGGATCATTATCACGAATAGCCGCTTTCAACAATCCTTTTGCATCATAAACAGTAGATGGAACCACCACTTTAAGACCTGGAGTGTTAGCAAACCAGTTTTCAAGAGCTTGTGAGTGTGTCGCTCCTAATTGTCCTGCCGAAGCTGTTGGACCACGAAAAACGATTGGCACATTAAATTGTCCACCAGTCATCTGACGCATTTTGGCAGCGTTATTTATGATTTGGTCAATACCTACCAAACAAAAGTTGAACGTCATGTATTCCACAATCGGTCTGCATCCGTTCATTGCTGATCCTACTGCAATACCAGTAAAACCAAGCTCTGCGATAGGAGTGTCAATTACTCTTTTCTCACCAAATTCAGCAAGCATTCCTTTAGATGCTTTGTAGGCACCATTATATTCAGCAACTTCTTCACCCATTAAGTATATGGACTCATCGTGACGCATTTCTTCACTCATCGCTTCGCAAATGGCCTCTCTAAATTGTATCGTTCTCATATTTTTTTATATTTTGTCCTCCTGAGCGCAGTCGAAGGATAATTTTCGAAAAGCAAAAATAAATATTTTATATCACTTAAAAGCATAAATCACGCTAAATTAATTTAGCATTTACTATGATAATTTTCAGGAGCTATTTCCGGCTATCCGCTGTATCTTCCTGTGGCTAAAGGAGCCACAGGAAGGATGCCGCTACTATCCGGGCTACGAAATCGATGTAATAAACCTTAATTATTTTAGTATGATAGTTTTACTAGAACTGACAAATGATTATAAACGATTTTAAAAACACAACTAACTTGAATTTAAAATTATAAAAAAAATCAAGTTTTTTCTTGCAAGAGTTGTTTTTTTTTTTTTTATTTAGCATGTATAACCTTAAAACATTATACTATGAAAAAATTATTATTTACAGCAGTTGCATTAATTGCTTTTTCTGGATTAGCGGTAGCCAATAACGAGTCAAAAACTGTTAGCAACACTGAAAAATTACCAATAACAAGAGAAGAAAATACAAAAACGAACACTTTAGAAGAGAAAGATGTTTGGTTTTGCTATAAAGTTTCAGAATCTACAAGTTATAATGGTTTAAATGGCGTAACAACCGTTACAACTACTTATCATTGCACTTGGTATTCCTTAGCGGCTGAATAAACCGAACATTTTAAATATACAAATACGAAAGGGTGAAACTCCCTTTCATTTTTTTAATCAAACCACATATGAATTATAATTTTTTTTCAATCGTACTTATATTGTTTTTTAATTTTACAACTGCACAAACTCTAAAGGCAATTCTTATAGAAAAACCAATTAAAGGAATTGGAGACGAGACAACACTTTCTGACAAAGCACTTAAACCAATGATTTTTTCCTATCTATATTCAGAAAATAAATCAATACAAAATTTAATTTCTAACGAAAAATCCTCAATTGATACAACCTATATTGAAAAATATGGAATAAAACACCAAACAACTTCGTCCATAAGTCGACCTTCCTCTTTCAATAGATTTAAAGATTTCAACTTAAAAAAATTAAAAATTGTTTTTACTCAAGATAATAAGGACATAAATATAAAAGAATCATTACCCGTATTTAAATGGAAATTAATTAGCGAAAGCCAAACTATTAACGGTTATGTTTGTAAAAAAGCAACAACAATCAATACCACATTCAACTCCAATCAATCCATCGTTGCTTGGTACACTGAAGATATACCAATTAACGATGGACCCATGCACTACAGCGGCTTACCCGGATTCATAATACAAGTGGAGATTAGTGACATTACAGTTTTAACTTTTGACAAATTGGTTTTCAACAAAGAAAACACACCAATCGAAGAACCTAACAACAGAGCTACAGAAATGAGTTTCAGTGACTATTCGAAACAAAGTAACAAATAATGATTCATTTTTTTCAGGATATTTGTTCACTAAAAAAGCAGTTTCTCTGCTTTTTTTTATTGTTTGCTGTACCTATATTTTCTCAAAATAACGTGACCGGTTCAGTCGTGGACATCTCCAGTAAACCAATAAGTCAGGCAACTATACAATTAAAAGATATTAAAAATGATCAAATTTTCGCTTTTTCCTTTTCTGACACTTCAGGAAATTTTCGCCTAGTGGTATACAAGAAAGGTTTATATATACTAAAAATAAGTTATTTGGGTTTAAAGTCTTTCACAAAGGAAATTGAAATAACAAATAATTTGCTAGACGTAGGCAAAATTACACTCGAAGAAAACAAAATTGATCTGGAAAATGTAATCATTAAGAACGAGGCTGCGGGAATGACTGAAATTGGCGATACACTAAGATACCGGATTGAAAAATTTCTAAATGGTACCGAAGAAACTTTGAAAGATGTCATCAAAAAATTACCCGGCTTAGACATAGACTCGCAAGGCAAAATCAAGGCAAATGGAAAAGAAGTAGACAAACTGTTAATTGATGGAGAGGAATTTTTTATTAATCAACAAAAAATAGCCACCGAAAACATCACTGCTGAAATGGTTAAAAATATTGAATTAATAAAAAACTATACTGAATTTAATACTATTAAAAAAAACAATAAATCTGAGATTACTGCATTAAACATCAACATCAAAGAACAATTTAAAAATAAACTTACAGGAAACGTATCCGCGGGAGCTGGCGATAACAAATATAAAGTACACGCCACACTATTCAATTTTAGCAAAAAAACGTTATTTAGTCTGATTAGCGATTCTAATAATACGGGGGAACTTTCCATGAACATTGACGATTACACCAAATTTACAAACCAAAAAGAAGAGGGTACTATTGGTGAAACCACATTTTCGAAAAATGATAATTTACCTCGGTTTTTAACTATTGGCAATAATGTAAAAGAACGATCCTCCTATTTCACTGGTTTAAATCTGAAGTATTCACCCAATAAAAAAACGCAGGTAAACTTCTACTCGATTTTTAATAGTGTAGATCAAATTGAACAACAGTCAAATACGCAATTCTACTCCTCCAACTCTGGTGTTTTCTCCAATAAAGACAGCAGATTTAGTACTGAAGAAACCGTTTTTACTAATTCCTCTATAGATATTGCCCATAAACCAAATGAAAAAACATTAATCAGCTATAAAGGGTTCTTTTCGGGCATAAATAAAACCAATTCAATTGAAATTGACAACAACGCTAACCAATTAAATAATGCGACAGAACTAACAGACTACACATTCAATCATCAATTGAATTTCGCTACTCTTTTCGAAAATAACAGAGGCTTTACTTTTTCTTTAAAACAGCAAATTCTCAAAAAATCAAACCTTTTAAATATCAAATCCAACCTTCCTTTTTTAGCTTTAAACTTTGAGAATAATGCTTACAAAATCATTCAGAATAGCGACTTAAACAAGAACAATATAGATGTGAATGCCAATTACACCTTCAATGTAAAAAAAACAGCTAACTCACTTTTCATGGAGTCCTCTTCAAGAAAAGATAATTATAAAAGTACCGAAAAGCAGTTTTCGCAATTTGAAAATGACGTAGTCACAGAAAACAGCATTCAAAGTTTTGGATTACAAACTAAATTTAAATTTTCAGCCAAAACGACATTCTCATCTGCTTTATCCTACTCCAGAATTCAATTTAAAATGGATAATTCAACCGATACAAAGTGGTTATTTACACCCAAAATAAGCTTAAAAACAGACTTTAGCTCCAATCATTATATCAAATTATCTTTTTCTAGAAACATCGGCCTCATACAAGCAGAAAATCTAATACCAAACAGTGTTATTAGTGATTACAGAACCATTTACTCAAATGTAAATCTTAGATTAAACAGTGTATCACCAAACAATCAAGTAGGAATTGATTATTTCTATTTTGACAATAAAAGAAAATTATCCATTATTTCTAATCTTTCATATTATAAGGCAACAAATATCATTTCCAATAACTCCAGTGCCGATGCAGCGGTAAATTTGATTCAATATCAGCTGGCTCCATTTGAGAACCATTTTAACTCGATGCTTTATTCAGAGAAAACACTTTCTTTCGTTCCCTTTTCAATTAGAGCAAGTGCTTCCTATTCCTCTAGTTCTAAAATTTTATTTTCAAATAACCTTAATCAAAATTTAAAAACAGAATCGACTTCTGGATATATATCTTTTATCTCAAGATTAAGACAAACCAGTTTACAATTTGAAACCGGAGTGGCTGTATCAAAAGACGTATATAAAGATGTCTTTTTTAATAATCATATTACAATATTAAATCCATTTATTGAAACAAGTTTTAAAATCTCCAATACTATATCATTCGTAAATAAATTCTCTTACAAAAAAATAAGCGCTTCCACTTCATCTAACGAAATTTATCAGCTCAGTCCCAGACTCCGTATAAATTTCCCAAAGTCAAAAGTCGAATTAAGCATAATAGCACACGATATTTTGAACATTAAAAATTACGAACAAATCTCGCTAACTCGATTTGATAATTTTACAGAGGAAAGAATTTCACAATCACTAACAGGTTATTATTTACTAAATATTAAATTTAAACTGTAAAGTAACGAAAACGTAGTAGTTAACTAAAAATATTATGCACGCATAGTATATTATTCAAATTAATATTTTAAATTTGTAAAAGAAATTACGAATAATTAAATATATAGGTATGAAAATATTAGTTTGCATCAGTCACGTTCCTGATACTACTTCAAAAATTAACTTTGTCAACGGCGATTCTGAATTTGACACAAACGGCGTTCAATATGTGATTAATCCAAATGACGAATTTGGTTTAACACGTGCAATTTGGTTTCAAGAACAACAAGGCGCAACCGTTACTGTTGTCAATGTTGGAGGACCAGAAACAGAACCAACTTTAAGAAAAGCATTAGCAATAGGCGCTAACGAAGCCATTCGTGTGAACGCAACTCCTACTGACGGATTTTTCGTTGCCAAACAACTTGCCGAAGTAATCAAAAATGGAGGATACGATGTAATTATCGCCGGAAAAGAATCTTTAGATTATAATGGCGGAATGGTTCCTGGAATGATCGCTGGAATTCTTGGATACAATTTCCTAAACTCTTGTACAAGTCTTACTGTGGATGGAACTAATGTAAAAGCAGTTCGTGAAATTGACGGAGGAAAAGAAACTGTCGCTACGTCTTTGCCTTTAATTATTGGTGGACAAAAAGGATTAGTAGAGGAAAAAGACTTGCGTATTCCAAACATGAGAGGAATTATGACTGCAAGAACAAAAGCATTGACAATTCTGGAACCAGTTGACGCTACTGTAAATACGAAAGCAGTAAAGTTTGAAAAACCAGCTCCTAAATCAGCGGTGACATTAATTGCTGCTGACAATTTAGATGAGTTAATCAATTTATTACACAACGAAGCGAAAGTAATATAATTAGGAATTAAAAATTACGAATTACGAATTTTTGAAATCTTTAAATTTTTCAATTATTTAATCTTTAAATCTAAAATCATTATGTCAATATTAATATACGCGGAATACGCAGAAGGTAAATTCAAGAAAGTAGCATTCGAACTAGCTTCTTATGCGAAAAAAGTAGCTGAAACGTTAGGAACAACGGTTACTGCTGTAACGGTAAATGCAGGAGATGTTTCGGAATTATCAAAATATGGAGTAGACAAAGTTTTAAAAGTAAACAATGATAAATTATCAGGATTTACAGCAAAAGCTTACGCTGATGTCATCAAACAAGCCGCAGAAAAAGAAAACGTAAAATTAGTTTTGCTTTCATCTACAACGGATAGTATTTACCTTTCGTCACTTGTTTCAGTAGCTTTAGAAGCTGGATATGCATCAAATGTGGTTGGATTACCACTTTCAACCTCTCCTTTTCAGGTAAAAAGAACGGCGTTCTCCAACAAAGCATTCAATATTACTGAAATCGCAACAGAAGTAAAAGTGCTTGGACTTGCTAAAAACTCTTATGGAATTTTTGAAACACCTTCAACATTAACGGAAGAAGATTTTAACCCAACCATTGGAGATAATGATTTTGGTGTAAAAGTAGAATCAGTTGAAAAAGTTTCTGGAAAAGTTTCCATTGCTGATGCTGATATTGTAGTTTCGGCAGGTCGTGGATTAAAAGGTCCAGAAAATTGGGGAATGGTAGAGGAATTAGCTACAGTTCTTGGAGCTGCAACGGCTTGTTCAAAACCAGTTTCTGATTTAGGATGGAGACCTCATGGAGAACACGTAGGACAAACTGGAAAACCAGTAGCGACAAACCTTTATATTGCAATTGGAATTTCTGGAGCAATACAACACATTGCAGGAATCAACTCTTCTAAAGTAAAAGTCGTTATCAACAGCGATCCAGAAGCACCATTTTTCAAAGTGGCTGACTACGGAATTGTGGGAGATGCGTTTGAAATTGTTCCACAATTAATTGAAAAATTCAAAGCTTTCAAGGCTCAGAATTAATAAGGAAAAATATATCATTACATTATTTAAAATGCTACTTAAATCAAGATATTTGTATCTTTGCTTTTAAGTAGCATTTTTTTTACTCAAATTGCTACTTACTTTTTATTAAAAAAAAGTACGTTGTACTTTTCCATCAAAACAATTATGAGCTTAGTTAAATTATCTATAAAAGGAATTTCATACAGTCAAACTCAAAACGGAGCCTACGCTTTGATCTTGAATGAGGTTGACGGTGAAAGAAAATTACCCATTGTCATTGGTGCTTTTGAAGCCCAATCCATCGCCATTGCCTTGGAAAAAGAAATAAAACCACCACGTCCTTTGACTCATGATTTGTTCAAAAACTTCGCAGAACGTTTTGATATCGTAGTCAAACAAGTCATTATTCATAAATTAGTTGACGGTGTTTTTTATTCCAGTATCATTTGTGAAAGAGATAAAATTGAAGAGATTATTGATGCAAGAACTTCCGATGCCATTGCGCTAGCATTGCGTTTTAATGCTCCCATTTTTACATACAAAAACATTTTGGACAAAGCCGGCATTTATTTGAAGTCAAATCCGTTAGATCCAAATAAAGATTCTCAGGAAATTGACGATGTACTTTCTAATCCAGATACTTTTGGACGAGAAGAAGAAAGCAATCAGTCTGGAGAAACCTACTCGAAACACAGTTTACAGGAATTAAATGAACTGCTTGATCAGGCCGTTTCCCATGAAGATTATGAGAAAGCCGCTAAGATTAGAGATGAAATTTCGAAAAGATAACTGTAGTCTTGATTTTACGATTGTATTATTTGACAAATATAACGATTAACTACAAAAAGATTCACTTGTAGCTTATGTTCAATTTTTTACTGTATTTTTATGGTCAACTGTTTTAAAACTAATCTATGAAAACCAAATTTGTCTTAACCGCCGTTACCTTATTTATTTCTACAGTCATATTCGCTCAAGATTATTATTTACACTGCGGGAAAATTCTAAACACACAGTCTGGCAAAGAGTTATCCAACCAAACCATAGTTGTTTCTAAAAATAAAATCGTAAGAATCCAAGAGGGGTTTGTGCTTAAAACAAATTCTGAAGACATAGAAGTAGATTTGAAAAACAAATATGTCCTCCCTGGTCTTATCGATTTGCATGTTCACATTGAAGGCGAACACGACACAAGAAGTTACATGTCAAAATACTTAGACAATGAAGCAGACATTGCATTTCAAGCCGTTCGTTGTGCAGAAATAACCCTTTTAGCCGGATTCACCACCGTACGTGATTTAGGAGGAACTGGCGTTAATATCTCCATAAGAAATGCTATTAATAAAGGAATCGTAAAAGGTCCAAGAATATTTACTGCAGGAAAGTCTATTGCTACAACAGGTGGCCACGCTGATCCAACCAACGGAAGCAACCGAAAACTCGTAGGCGATCCAGGACCACATGAAGGCGTAATCAATTCACCTGAAGAAGCAGTAAAAGCAGTAAGAGAACGCTACAAAGAAGGGGCTGATGTTATTAAAATCACCGCTACTGGTGGCGTTTTAAGTGTTGCAAAAAGCGGTAAAAACCCTCAGTTTTCTTTAGACGAAATCAAAGCAATAACAACAACTGCCAAAGATTACAATATGCTTACTGCCGCACATGCCCATGGTGATGAAGGAATGCAACGAGCCATATTAGGCGGTATAAAAACCATTGAACACGGCACCTTTATGAGTGAAGAGACTATGGAATTAATGAAAAAATACGATGCTTATTTAGTTCCTACTTTAACGGCGGGAAAAGAAGTTGAAAAAAATGCAGAAATTAATGGTTTTTATCCTGAAATAGTGGTTCCTAAAGCCCGAGAAGTTGGACCACAAATTAAAGCTACTTTTGCAAAAGCATACAAAAAAGGAGTGAAAATTGCTTTTGGAACCGATGCTGGAGTTTTTGCTCACGGTACAAATGCAAAAGAATTTGGCTACATGGTTGACGCTGGAATGCCTGCATTAGCTGCTATTCAATCAGCAACCACAACTAATGCTATGTTATTAGGCATTGGAAATGAAGTAGGTCAAATCAAAGAAAACTTTTTGGCAGATATTATAGCTGTTGATGAAAACCCTTTAACAACTATCAAAACACTAGAAAAGATAGTATTTGTAATGAAGGACGGAAAAATATACAAAAACTAAAACCGTTTACGGAACAACAGAATAAAGATACAATGAAGCAATATTTAGATTTAGTGCAACACGTAATGGAAAACGGTTGTCAAAAAGGTGACCGTACTGGAACGGGTACAAAAAGTGTATTTGGTTACCAAATGCGTTTTGACCTGTCTGAGGGTTTCCCAATGGTTACCACTAAAAAACTACACCTGAAATCTATAATCTATGAATTACTTTGGTTCTTAAAAGGGGATACCAATATTAAATATCTTCAAGAAAACGGCGTTAAAATTTGGGATGCTTGGGCTGATGCCAATGGCGATTTAGGTCCTGTTTATGGGCACCAATGGCGCAATTGGAATAGTGAAGAAATTGACCAAATCTCCGATCTAATTAAAGAACTAAAGACCAATCCAAACAGCCGCAGAATGTTGGTTTCGGCTTGGAATCCTTCGGTGCTTCCTGACACTACAAAATCATTTGATGAAAATGTAGCCAATAATAAAGCCGCTTTACCTCCTTGTCACGCCTTTTTTCAGTTTTATGTTTCGGATGGTAAGTTATCCTGTCAGTTGTACCAGCGAAGTGCTGATATTTTCTTAGGCGTTCCTTTTAATATTGCTTCATACGCATTACTAACCATGATGATTGCACAGGTTTGCGACTTACAGCCCGGCGAATTCATTCACACTTTTGGTGACGCACACATTTACAACAATCATTTTGAACAACTTGATTTGCAATTGTCTCGTGAACCTAAACCATTACCAAAAATGATTTTGAATCCCAATATAAAAGACATCTTCGCCTTTGATTATGAAGACTTCACACTAGAAGGTTATGACCCACATCCTCCAATAAAAGGCAGTGTTGCAGTATAATATAACAAATAAAACGGTGTTTTAGTTAAACTACTAAAACACCGTTTTCATTTCCGGCAAACTCATTCCACTTAAAAGAATCTGCTTCTGGCTCGTTAACAAAGGTTCCATCAATCAGGTATTTGAATTCATAAGCAGCATCTTTATCTATATCAAAAACTCCTTTAAAAGTTCCATTTTTTAATTTACTTAAAACACCTTCGGCTACATTCCAATTGTTGAAATCTCCAATAACAGAGGCGTGATTTGCACCTTCTGCTTTCACTGAAAAGGTAACTTTACAAACGGGTTTTGTTTTTACAAATTGTTTTTTAATCGACATAACTATTTCATTTTTAAGTTTCTGAAACAAAGTAAATAAAACATATTGAAGTTACAATAGACAGCGCGACGATTTAATAGAATACCCTAAACTATGTTAATTTATAGATAAATTAAGAATTTAAAGCAGCTAAAATTTACTATTCGAAAATCAAAAAACACATCCTCCCAAAATAATACAGAGCCAAAATAGCGACTTTCAAAAATAAATTTTATCTTTATAAACTAAAATTAGATTGATGGAAAAAGAAATACACGAACAATATGAGTATGCGAGAAGAAGAATAAAACAAAAGAAACGATTGTATTATCATTTTGTTCTTTTCGTTTTAGGAAGTTTACTATTGTTTGTAGCCCATAATTTCCTTGATAGTACTGTGGTTACTGACTGGTATCTTTGGATTATTACAATATGGTTGTTTCTCTTTATTCTACATTTTATCAAAATTTTCATCACCGATCGATTTATGAATAAAGATTGGGAAAGAGAACAAATAGACCGCCTTGTGGCTTTGCAGAAAAAGAAAGTAGAAAAATTACAGATTCAGATAGAAAACGACGAATCAAATAATAGTACAAAACTATGATTATAATGATTGCGGCAGCTGCCGAGAATAACGCATTAGGAAAAGATAATAAAATAGTCTGGCACTTGCCAAATGATTACAAAAGATTTAAGTTACTGACATCTGGCCATCATATTATAATGGGACGGAAGACTTTTGAGAGCCTCCAAAAACCATTACCAGACAGAACTCATATTATTGTTACAAGACAAAAAGACTATCAAGCCGAAGGCTGTATAATTGTTGACAATATTGAAAAAGCACTGAAGGCATGCCCTGAAGACCAAGATTCGTTTATTATAGGAGGTGGCGAAATTTATACTATAGGACTTCCTTATGCGGATAAAATAGAACTTACGAGAGTACATGCACGTTTTGAAGCTGATGCTTTTTTTCCTGAAATTAGTGATACACAATGGAAAATTGAAGCTTCCGAAATTAATGAAAAGGACGAAAAGCACAAATATGATTATACCTATTTAACTTTCATTAGAAAATAAAACAAAAAAAACATCCTTTTTACGGGATGTTTTTGTTTTAACCACTGATTTAAAGAAATGACCTAGTCTTGGAAGAGTATTTGATAACATAAAATAAAAATTACAAATACTAATAGTGCTCCAGAAATGGAGATTATAATATTTGATGTTTTTTGAGAATACATCTCAAAAAAGCCCTTAATACCAAATACCACGAAGGTACTAAAGACGAAAAAAATTAAAATTTCCAAAAACAAATTTAATCCTAAGAACGTATGTTGCGCTTTAAATACAATACTATTTTGTAAAACAGTACTTTCAAAACAACTTACAAGAACAAATGAGATAACTAGCGCTAAAAATATCCATTTGATTTGGCTCATCGACTCTTTTTTAATCATATAATATGGTTACTTTCTTGAACACCAAAATTGATTAATAAAAACCAGAGTTACAATACCCACTTTTAGTGATATTTCAATTAAAACCCGTTTTTTTTTAAGTACCTTATTTTAGCCCTATAAAACCTAAAAACGGAGTGTGAATAAAACTTAATTCTAATTTTTAAAACCCATTTTAAGTTTATCAAGTTTATCCTATCTTTGTACAAACAAAAAAAGATGTCCCAAAAGATAACTCCCTATAAAGATTCAGCCTTAGGCAAAAAAGAACAGGTTGCGCAAATGTTTGACACAATTTCTGGAAATTATGACAATTTAAATCGTGTCATTTCTTTTGGAATTGACCTAAAATGGCGAAAAAAAGTATTACAAATAGTCTCTAAATCCAATCCAAAAATAATTTTAGATATTGCAACCGGAACAGGAGATTTAGCAATCCTAATGGCACAGACTAAGGCCGAAAGAATAATTGGCTTAGATATTTCTGCTGGAATGCTGGACGTAGGTAAGAAAAAAATTATTCAAAAAAATCTATCTTCTACTATTGAAATGGTGCTTGGCGACTCCGAAAACATGTCTTTTGAAGACAACTACTTTGATGCCATCACAGTTGCCTTTGGCGTTCGTAATTTTGAAACATTAGAAAAAGGATTAGCTGAAATTTTAAGAGTTTTGAAACCAAATGGTGTTTTTGTAATTTTAGAAACATCGGTACCAGATAAAACACCTTACAAACAAGGGTATAATTTTTACAGTAAAAATATCTTACCTATAATTGGGAAATTATTTTCTAAGGATGACGTTGCTTACGGATATTTATCAGAATCTGCGGCGGCTTTTCCTTATGGAGAGGCTTTAAACAATATTTTAAGAAAAACTGGGTTTATAGATGTTGTAGCCTTACCTCAAACTTTTGGAGTAGCTACTATTTATTCCGCTACTAAAAAATAATACAGAAGATTTTAGTCTAAACATGAAAAAAATATTTGCCTTACTCTTTTTTGCCTGTATGCTAAATGGATATGCTCAAAGGTCTAAAAACATCTTTAGTAGAGATCCTATTGTTAATTTAGAGAATTTTCAAAAAAAAAGAGTCTACTATGGCTTTTATTTGGGTTTCAATTCTTATGATTTTAAGATCGATTATAAAACAGAAACCCCGGATATTCTCGTTACAAAAACCACGGGTTTCAATGTAGGAATCATAGGTGATTTAAAATTACAGGAATACATTAACTTGCGATTTGAACCCGGACTATATTACACCAAAAGAGATTTAAATTATCCGAATTTTGCCAATAGTGGAGATGCGTTAAGAGAAATAAACAGCACGTACATCCATTTCCCCTTATTATTGAAACTCTCCTCGCTTAGAACTGGAAATATCCGTCCTTACGCATTGGGAGGATTGTCTGCTACTTTAAATTTATCCAGCAATGCAAAAATAATGGATGATAATTTACAGCAACGTTTTCGTGTAAAATCATGGACCACTAACTACGAACTGGGTTTTGGAATTGATCTTTTTTCAGAGTACTTTATATTTTCACCGTCAATAAGAGGTGTTTTTGGCATCAATGATGAATTAATTCGAGATAACGATCCTAACAGTCCTTGGACAGGAAACATAGAATCGCTAAAAACCAGAGCCGTATTTATCAATTTTTCTTTCCATTAGGAAGTAAATTCTAGTAGACTGGCAAAAGCATTCGTTTCATCAAAACCAACTAAGCTCGGCGAAATTCACTTAATACTATAGCCGTTGCGGTTGCTACATTCAAACTTTCTGTTTTTTGAAGATTCCCAAAACGAGGAATTGTAAGGCGGTTTTGAACTAATTTTTCAAGAGAAGCAGAAATCCCATTGGCTTCATTACCCATAATTATAACTCCTTGCTCTGGCAAGACCGATTTATAGATATTGGCACCATCCATAAAAGTTCCAAAAACTGGCAGTGTAGTCTTCGTCAAAAAAGCATCCAAATTAATATAATTTACATTGACTCTAGCTATAGATCCCATAGTAGCCTGAACCACTTTTGGATTAAATAAATCTACTGTTTCTTTTGAACATAAAACTTGCTGAATACCAAACCAGTCACACAAGCGCAATATGGTTCCTAAATTTCCTGGATCCCTTATTGAGTCTAGTGCTACGATCAAACCGGTTTCCTGAATTGGTTTTTCTAAAGGCATTTTAAAAAGGGCTAAACAGGTATTAGACGTCGTCAACGCACTGATTTTTTTTAAATCGGATTCTAGAATGATGGTTTTTTTTTCCTTGAATACTTGGTCGAAATCGTTTTGAGTCGTGTACAAATGTTCCAATTCAAAATTAGAATCCAGTAGCTCCTGAATTCCTTTTACACCTTCGGCAAAAAATAATTTATTGGCAATTCTATATTTTTTTTGCTGCAAACTCGTTATAAGCTTTATTTGGTTTTTACTAACCATAAAATAATGTACTTTTGAATTAAATATTTTAGAACACTTGAAAAAAATTTATACAAAAATAACTGCATTTATCGTAATTGCAATACTAATTTGTGCATGTAACGCTGTAAAAAGAGTTCCGGAAGGAAAACTACTGCTTACGAAAAACGAAATTACTGTAAACGACAAAGTAATCAAAGAAGAAAATATTTTTAATCAACTGTCCCAGAAACCCAATAGCACTTTACTAGGATATCGCTTGCGTTTAAATCTGTATAACCTAGCCAATCTGAATCCAGATTCAACCTACCAGGCTAAGTTTATAAATAATCCTGAAAAATTTAAAAGAAAATCAAAATGGTTGTCAGAGAAGCAGGTCAATCGCTTGGGCAAATCATTCTGGTATCACGGAATCCATGATTTTTTGAGAAAAACTGGGGAACCTCCTATAATTATTGACAAGGAAAGGGCAGACAAATCATTGCTCCGTTTAAAATACTACTATTTCAACAATGGTTTTTTCAATGTACAAACCGCTTACACAATAGATACTTTGAAGGTAAAAAAGGCTACAATTAAATATGCAATAACACCTGGAAATGCTTATTTTTTAGATTCGTTACGAGCGACTATTGCAACCCCGGTTTTAGATTCCTTGTATCAAATAAATAAATTTAACACTTTTGTAAAATCTGGTAATCAATATAAAACAGAAGATTTCGACAATGAAAAAAACCGTATTACCACAAATTTCAGAAATAATGGTGTTTACAACTTCCAGCCAAATTATGTAACTTTTGATATTGATACTATTAAAAAAATGAATCAGGCAAACATAACCTTAATGATCGCTAATTATTCCTATCAAGACGGCGATTCTACTAAAACCGAACCTTTTAAAATATACAAAATAAGCGATGTGAATATATATACTGATTATTCTCCCAGTAGTAGCTCATTGAATATTAAAGACAGCACCACCTATAAAAACTTTAATCTGTACAGTCAGGAAAAGTTGAAATACAAACCAAAAGCAATTACTAATGCGATTTTCATCACTAAAGGAGGCTTATATGCAGACAATAAAACCGTTTTAACAACGCGCTATCTGAATAATCTTAAAATTTTCAATTATCCGTCGATACAATACGAAGTTGACAAAAGAGACACCACCGCGCAGTCATTAATTGCCAAAGTATATTTGACTCCAAGAAAAAAATACAGTTTTGGAACTACGCTGGACGTAACGCATTCAAACATTCAAGATTTTGGTATTGGACTAAGTGTATCAGAGACGATTCGAAATGTATTTAATGGTGCTGAAACTTTGGAAATTGCAGCCCGTGGCAACATTGGTTCTTCAAAAGATTTAGCAAATCCAAAAAATAATTTCTTCAATGTTTCCGAATATGGTTTGGATTTAAAACTAAATATTCCAAGAATTTTTATGCCATTTAATACCGATAAAATCATTGCCAAAAGTATGATTCCCTCTACTTTAATAACCGTTGGTTTTGCAAAACAAAGAAATATTGGTCTAGATAAAGAAAATTTCACAGGAGGACTTTCCTATAATTGGACTCCAAAAATAAATCAAACAGCACGATTTGATCTTTTTAATACACAATTTGTACGAAATTTAAATCCTACCAATTATTTTAATGTTTACGGATCTTCCTACAATGCTTTGAATGAAATAAGCAAAGCATACAATACGAATACATCTTATTACAACAATGCCATTGACAAAGATTTACTAATTGAGCAAGGCACACGCGGTTTTACAAATGATGTCCTTTCTGGTAATGCAACTTTTTTAAAACCATTAGAAGCCGCAGATGTCGAGTCCGTAAAAAGTATTGAAGAACGAAGACTGAGACTTACAGAGAATGATTTCATTTTAGCAACCAGTTTTACTTTTTCAAAAACAACAAAAAAAGATTTAACAGATAATAATTTTTACCTTTTCAAAACCAAAATAGAATCTGCAGGAACCATTCTATCTGCTTTTGCAAAAAGTACAAATCAAAAGAAAAACGTTAGTGGCAATTACGAAATATTCAATTTAGAATATTCCGAATATATAAAAACGGAATTTGACTATATTAAGCATTGGGATTTATCGAAAGAAAAAATTCTAGCCTTCAGATCCTTTTTTGGAATTGCTATTCCGTTTGGGAATTCTAATTATATTCCGTTTTCTAGGAGTTACTTTTCCGGAGGATCAAATGACAACAGAGCCTGGCAACCCTATGGTTTAGGGCCTGGTAGCAGTGGTGCTTTGGATGATTTTAATGAAGCAAACATGAAGATAGCTATTAGTGGCGAATTCCGCTTTAAACTTTTAGGAAGTTTAAAAGGAGCTATTTTTGCCGATGCCGGAAACATCTGGAACGTATTGGATAATGTCGTGGATGAGAAGTCCACATTTACGAGCTTCAGTGACTTGAAAGATATGGCTTTGGGAACCGGATTTGGAATTCGGTATGATTTAAGCTTTTTTGTGATTCGTTTTGATTTAGGATTTAAAACGTACAATCCAGCTAATGAAACCAACAAAAGATGGTTTAGAGAATACAACTTTTCGAACTCCGTTTTAAATTTTGGAATAAATTATCCATTCTAATGCTAATTAATTCTTATTTTTGCAAAACTAAAAACTAAAAAAATAACTAAAAAAAGTACAATGGCACACAATATAAAACCAGGCGTAGCTACAGGAGATCAGGTTCAAGAAATTTTTAATTATGCAAAAGAAAAAGGATTTGCACTTCCGGCAGTAAACGTTACGGGATCAAATACTATCAATGGCGTTCTTGAAACTGCAGCAAAGTTAAACGCACCAGTGATCATTCAATTTTCTAATGGAGGAGCACAATTTAACGCTGGAAAAGGACTTTCGAATGCTGGTGAAAAAGCAGCAATCGCTGGCGGAATAGCAGGTGCATTACACATTCATACTTTGGCAGAAGCTTACGGAGCAACCGTAATCTTGCATACTGACCACTGTGCAAAAAAATTATTGCCTTGGATTGATGGTTTGTTAGATGCTTCAGAAGCGCATTTTGCTAAAACCGGAAAACCTTTGTTCTCTTCTCACATGATTGATTTATCTGAAGAACCAATCGAAGAAAATATCGAAATCTGTAAAGGATATTTAGAAAGAATGAGCAAAATGGGAATGACATTAGAAATTGAACTGGGTATCACTGGTGGTGAAGAAGATGGTGTTGACAATTCAGATGTAGACAGCTCAAAATTATACACACAACCAGAAGAAGTTGCTTATGCATACGAGGAACTTTCTAAAGTAAGTCCAAGATTTACAATTGCTGCTGCTTTTGGTAATGTACATGGAGTTTACAAACCAGGAAATGTAAAATTGACTCCAAAAATCTTAAAAAATTCTCAAGATTTCGTTCAAAATAAATTCAACACAGGACACAATCCAGTTGATTTCGTTTTTCACGGTGGATCAGGTTCTACATTGGAGGAAATTAGAGAAGGCATTAGCTACGGTGTAATAAAAATGAATATTGATACTGATTTACAATTTGCATTTACAGAAGGTATTCGTGACTATATGGTAAAAAACATCGACTATTTGAAAACTCAAATTGGAAATCCAGAAGGTGCTGATGCTCCAAACAAAAAACATTACGATCCGAGAAAATGGTTACGTGAAAGTGAAATTACTTTCAACACACGACTAGAACAAGCATTTGCTGACTTGAACAACGTGAATACATTATAATAAAAAGTTTAAAGTTTCAGGTTTAAGGTTTCAAAACTTTAAACCTTAAACCTGAAACAACAAAAACAATAAATATGGCTTGGTTTAAAAGAAAAGAAAAAGGGATTACCACTGCTACCGAAGACAAAATGGATATTCCAAAAGGACTTTGGTACAAATCGCCTACTGGAAAAATTATTGATGCCGACGAACTCGCCCGCAACTTATTTGTAAGTCCCGAAGATGGTTTTCACGTTAGAATAGGGAGTGCTGAATATTTCCAAATTTTATTTGACAATAATGAATTTGTTGAATTGGATAAAAACATGACTTCCAAAGATCCTTTACATTTTGTAGATACCAAGAAATATGCGGATCGCTTAAAAGATGTTATGGAGAAAACCAAACTGAAGGATGCAGTACGCACCGCAGTTGGAAAATCAAAAGGAAAAGAGGTAGTTATTTGCTGTATGGATTTTGCCTTTATTGGTGGTTCTATGGGAGCAGTGGTAGGAGAGAAAATCGCAAGAGGTATAGATCACGCCATTAAAAACAAGTTGCCTTTTGTAATGATTTCAAAATCAGGAGGAGCCCGAATGATGGAAGCAGCTTATTCGTTAATGCAATTAGCCAAAACATCTGTAAAGCTAGCTCAACTTGCCGAAGCTAAACTTCCTTACATTTCACTTTGTACGGATCCAACCACAGGAGGAACTACCGCTTCCTACGCAATGTTAGGAGACATCAACATCTCTGAACCCGGAGCATTAATAGGATTTGCAGGACCCAGAGTAGTTCGTGACACCACTGGTAAAGATTTACCGGAAGGCTTCCAGACTGCTGAGTTCTTACTTGAACATGGTTTCTTAGACTTTATAACTCCTAGAAAAGAATTGAAAGATAAGATTAACTTATACATCGACTTGATTCAAAACAACGTTATTAGATAAATAAAATCCCGAGCAATCGGGATTTTTTGATTAAAATAAGCTACAAATTAAAACGGCTTTCAATTAAATTTGAAAGCCGTTTGTATATAAAATTTAGAAATTAGATTAGAATTTACATCCCGGTTCTAATTGCTTCCACCGGATCTAATTTAGATGCTGCAATAGCAGGAAGTATCCCTGAGATCAATCCAATTATAGCCGCTAATCCAGTTCCTAATATAACATTACCCATACCTAAAACGAATTCAAAATCTAATGCTTTTGTTAAAACAACAGAAATAATCCAAACCAATAAAAGTCCAATTACACCTCCAATAACTGAAAGGATAACTGCCTCAAATAAAAATTGAAACAAAATAAATCTATTTTTAGCCCCTAATGATTTCTGGATCCCAATAAGATTAGTCCTTTCTTTTACAGAAACAAACATAATATTAGCAATCCCAAAACCCCCTACAAGTAAGGAAAAACCGCTTATAATCCATCCTACAAGGTTCATTTGTCCCAAAATACCATCAATAAGATCGGTAAAACCGGAGAACACATTAATAAAAAAATTGTCAATCTCTCCTGCTTTCAAACCCCTAAAGCTTCTTAATTTTTGAGATATCTCTCCTTTATAAGCTTCCATATCTACTCCTTTTTGTGGCTTGAAAATAATAACATTGGTTAAAGACGTATTATTATCTCCATACAATTGTCGGACAAAATTGACCGGAATATAAGCAGACGTATCATTACTATCACCAAATAAACCAGAACCTTCTTTTTTAAGAACCCCTATTACCGTAAAACGTTTGCCATACAAACGCACATTTTTCCCAATGGGCTCCGCATCTTCAAATAAGGATTTTGCAATTTCATTTCCCAAAACAATGACCGTAGCTCCCGAATTAGCTTCGGATTCATTGTAAAAACGTCCTTTTTCGAATTCAAGACCCTGAATGTCTATAAATTCATGAGAAACCGGAACAATATTAATAGCACTAACCGTTTTAGAATCATATTTAATAGACTCTCTTCTAGTAAATATTTGATAGGCCATTTGATCTGTATTAGTCATACTTCCTTTCATATAAGTATATTCATCGTACTTAACATTAGGGAATTGTTCTCTTTTCCATTGTGGAATTTCAGAAGGGCCAAAAGAAAACTTGATTAAATAAATAGTATTTTTATCCAAACCGCTCAAATCTTTTGAGATTTTCCTATCTAATGAATCTACCGCAGCAAGTACTGCAATAATCGAAAAAATTCCTATGGTAACTCCTAACAAAGAAAGCAAGGTTCTTAACTTGTTATTTGTCAATGCATTCATTGCAAAACCAAAACTCTCTTTTAATAATCGAAGGTAAACTAGCATACAATCTGTTTTGTGTTAAAGTAAAATTGAATAAATATTAATCAAAAACCTAATGAAAAAGCGTTTCGTTACCGTGTTACGCTACTATTTTGATCGTGCCTATGAAATAGCTACAAAAATTATAATTATCTCAATTTCAAATGGCTTTATTTTGACATTAAAAAACTATTTTTGCATTTTATAACTATAACTACATAATGAGCACAACTAAAACAATTCAATCGGCCTTAATCTCTGTTTTTTCAAAAGAGGGATTAGAACCTATAGTAAGACAACTAAACAGTCAAAATGTTACACTTTATTCTACCGGTGGGACAGAAGATTTCATAAAAAACTTAGGAATTCCTGTAATCCCAGTAGAAGATGTGACCTCCTACCCTTCAATACTAGGTGGTAGAGTCAAGACGTTGCATCCTAAAGTTTTTGGAGGAATATTAAATCGTCAAGATAATGAAAGTGATGTTCAACAAATGCAAGAGTTCAACATTCCCCAAATTGACTTGGTTATCGTTGACTTATATCCTTTTGAAAAAACGGTTGCTTCAGGAGCAGCTGAAGCCGATATCATTGAAAAAATTGATATTGGTGGTATATCGTTAATTCGCGCTGCTGCAAAAAATTTCAAAGACACTGTCATCGTAGCATCAGTAGATCAATATAGTTTACTACTAGACATGATTACGGAGCAAAATGGCGCAACGACATTGGAAGACAGAAAACTGTTGGCAACTAAAGCATTTCATGTTTCTTCTCACTATGACACCGCTATCTTTAATTACTTCAACACTGACGAAACCATTTATAAAGAAAGTATCGCAGGTGGCCAAGTTTTAAGATATGGAGAAAACCCACATCAAAAAGGATTTTTCTTTGGCGATTTTGATGCTATGTTCAACAAAGTTCACGGAAAAGAATTATCATACAACAATTTATTAGATGTAGATGCTGCCGTAAATTTGATTAATGAATTCAAAAATGACGGACCCACATTTGCCATATTAAAACACAACAATGCTTGTGGTTTAGCTACAAGAACTACAATTAACGAAGCGTACTTAGCAGCACTTGCTTGTGATCCAACTTCAGCTTTTGGTGGTGTTTTGATTTCCAATACCAAAATTGATATCGCAACTGCTACTGAAATAAACAAACTGTTTTGTGAAGTTGTAATTGCTCCAGAATATGATGCTGAAGCTACAACGATTTTACAAGAAAAGAAAAACCGAATTATATTAGTGCAAAATGAGGTGGCTTTGCCACAAAAACAAGTAAGAACGTGCTTAAACGGAGTCTTAGTTCAGGAAAGAAACAACATCACTGACAATAAACAAGCGTTAACAACCGTTACTATAACTACGCCTTCAGATCAAGAGATTCAAGATTTAATATTTGCCTCAAAAATCTGTAAAAACACAAAATCCAACACGATTGTTTTTGCAAAAAACGGTACACTTATTGCTTCAGGCACAGGACAAACATCCAGAGTTGATGCCTTACTTCAAGCCATTGAAAAAGCTAGAAATTTTGGATTTGATTTACAAGGAGCATCAATGGCCAGTGACGCCTTTTTTCCTTTCCCAGACTGTGTGGAAATAGCTAAAAATGCAGGAATAACAGCGGTAATTCAACCTGGTGGATCTATTAAAGATGAATTGAGCATCAACTATTGCAACGAAAATAAAGTTGCAATGGTATTTACGGGAACGCGTCATTTTAAACATTAATTTGTTTAACTTTGCTCGTTTCAAATTTATAACATTTTAACCCTTAAAAAACTTATGGGATTTTTTGATTTCATGACCGAGGATATTGCGATAGACCTTGGTACCGCTAATACTTTAATCATACACAATGATAAAGTAGTAATTGACAGCCCTTCAATAGTTGCCCGCGATAGAATATCGGGCAAAATCATTGCTGTAGGTAAAGAAGCCAGCATGATGCAGGGTAAAACACATGAAAACATTAAGACGATTAGACCTTTGAAGGATGGTGTAATTGCTGATTTTGATGCTTCCGAAAAAATGATAAGCTTATTCATAAAAAGCATTCCAGCATTAAAGAAAAGAATGTTTACTCCCGCACTGAGAATGGTGGTTTGTATTCCTTCTGGAATTACCGAAGTGGAAATGAGAGCGGTAAAAGAATCCTGCGAAAGAGTGAATGGTAAAGAAGTTTATTTGATACACGAACCTATGGCTGCGGCAATAGGTATTGGAATTGACATTATGCAACCTAAAGGAAATATGATTGTTGATATTGGTGGTGGAACAACTGAAATCGCAGTAATAGCGTTAGGAGGAATTGTATGTGACAAGTCAGTAAAAATTGCTGGTGATGTGTTTACAAATGATATCGTTTATTACATGCGTACTCAACACAATCTTTTTGTTGGAGAAACAACTGCTGAAAAAATAAAAATTCAAATTGGTGCTGCTATCGAAGATTTAGAAACTCCCCCAGAGGACATGTCTGTTCAAGGTAGAGATTTATTGACTGGTAAACCAAAACAAGTAGAAGTTTCGTACCGAGAAATTGCAAAAGCACTAGATAAGTCTATTCAACGTATTGAAGATGCCGTTATGGAAACCTTATCTCAAACACCCCCAGAATTAGCTGCAGATATCTACAATACAGGTATTTATCTTGCTGGCGGAGGATCAATGTTAAGAGGTCTTGATAAAAGAATTTCGCAAAAAACAGATTTACCTGTATACATTGCTGAAGATCCATTAAGAGCTGTTGTCAGAGGAACCGGTATGGCACTTAAAAACATAGTAAAATTTAAAAGTATCCTGATAAAATAACAAAAAAAGAATTCTAAATTCGAATTTTACTACATTTTGTCAGTAGAATGGAATTTAGAATTTGATTTTTGATTTATTTAAATATTTAACTTTAAACAATGCAGCAAATATTTAATTTTATTTTTAAAAACAGTAACAGAATACTGTTTTTGCTGCTTTTGGGTACATCGTTAGCACTTACGATTCAATCCCATTCCTTCCACAGAAGCAAAATTATAAGTTCTGCTAATTTCTTAAGTGGCGGCGTTTATGAAAAAGTGAATAACCTAAATGAGTATTTAAATTTAAAAACGCAAAATGAAGCTCTTGCATTGGAAAACGCAAAGCTAAAAAGTCTTTTATTTAATCAAAAAGATACTTTCGCTCTAAAAAAACTAGACAGTCTGAAAGGAGTGAAATCAGAAGATATAGTTGTTTCTAAAGTCATAAAAAACTCCTATAACGTTTATGAAAACTACCTGACATTAAACTCAGGAGAATTAGAGGGTATAAAACCAGACATGGGAGTAATAAACGATTTAGGGATCATAGGAATCATTGAAAACACCTCCGCAAAATACTCGACAGTAATAAGTATTTTGAATAAAAGAACACAAATTAATGCTAAAATTAAAAAGTCAAACCATTTTGGTTCATTAAATTGGAATGGCAAAAGCACCGGTTTTGTGCAACTAACAGATCTTCCTAGATTAGCGTTGATAAAGATTGGGGACACCATTGTTACTGGTGGACAATCAGTTATTTTTCCTGAAAACATCAACATTGGAACTATCGCAAAAATCTATAGAGATACGCAAACCAACTTTTATACCTTAGATGTAAAACTTTTTAACGACATGACCAATTTAGGCCATGTGTACATTCTAAAAAGTAAAGATCGCGAAGAAATTAAGAATCTAGAAAAAAGAGAAAAAGATGAATAGCACCTTGTTAGTCAATATTTTCCGATTTATTCTGCTGCTGGCTATTCAGATCATCATATTCAACAATATGAATTTTTTGGGGTACATCAGCCCATTTCCATATATTTTATTCATTATATTATACCCGGTAAATGGCAACAAATCAGGCTTGGTGGCTGCCAGTTTTTTACTTGGAATCATCATGGATTTATTCAGTAATTCTGGAGGAACGCACGCTACGGCTTGTTTAGTTTTAGCCTATTTCAGGCCTTCAATTTTTAAATTTGCGTTCGGATTAAGTTATGAATATCAAACTATAAAGTTAAATGATGTTTTGACACCACAACGATTTTCATTTATATTACTATCGGTCATTATTCATCACTTTACCTTGTTTTTACTGGAAGCATTTCAAATATCTTACATCTTAGACACCTTAATTACCACATTATTAAGTACTGTTTTTACGATTATTATTTGTATCATCATCATATATCTTATTAAGCCAAATAAAAGATGAGAAAAGCCTTACTGCCGTCTTTAATAATTCTAGCTACTACGCTACTTGTGATGCGAATATTTTATTTGCAGGTGGTTGACGATACCTTGAAATTAAAATCGGAAAATAATGCAATTAAAAAGAAATTTGAATATCCCGAAAGAGGTTACATCTACGATAGAAAAGGAAAGTTATTAGTAGCCAATCAGGCATCCTATGACATTATGGTAATCCCTAGAGAAGTAAAAAAAATAGATACTTTGGAATTTTGCCAATTACTAAATATTACCAAAGAATCTTTTATCAAAAATATTAAAAAAGCTAAAATATATAGCCCGCGCCTTCCCTCTGTTTTTCTATCACAGTTAAACAAAAGTGAATTTGCTGCATTTCAAGAAAAAATAAGAAAATACGAAGGATTTTATGTTCAAAAACGTTCTCTTAGAGATTACGAAGTCACCTTTGGAGCAAATATTTTTGGATTTATCACTCAGGTGAATGAAAAATTAGTCACTAAAAACCCCTACTACAACAGTGGGGATTTAATAGGACGACAAGGCGTTGAAGAAAGTTATGAAGATCTTTTACGTGGAATAAAAGGCGTAAAATACATTCAAAAAGACAAATACAATAGGGAAATTGGCTCTTATAAAGATGGAAAATATGACACTATCGCAGTTCAAGGAGAAGATATTAATCTCACTATCGATGCTGAAATTCAAAAGTACGGCGAAGAGTTAATGATCAATAAACGAGGTGGAATTGTTGCAATCGAACCAAGAACTGGCGAAATATTAGCCCTTGTTACTGCTCCTTCTTATGACCCAGGAATATTAGTGGGAAGACAACGATCTAAAAATTATACTGAACTGTACCGTGATTCTATAGCAAAACCACTTTATGACAGAGGCTTACTGGCCGAATACCCCCCTGGTTCGCCATTCAAAATTTTAACTGGACTTGTAGCGCTACAAGAAGGCGTTATTGATGCCAATTCTACTGTGTTTTGCAATCGAGGTTTTAGCTATGCGAGAGGCCGTTTTATGGGATGCCATTGTCATGGAGGTGCGCTTCAATTGCATAGAGGTATTTTTGAGTCTTGCAACTCTTATTTCGCAACCGCTTACATGAAAACGATAAATAAGTATGCAAAACCCGCACAAGCAGTTGATATTTGGAGTAATCATGTGAAAAGTTTTGGATTGGGACAATTCATGGGGTACGATTTACCGACTGGGAAAAGAGGAAAAGTACCAGATTCAAAAACGTACAAACGCATCTATCCTAACGGAGGCTGGCGAAGCACTACTATTGTTTCTAATTCTATTGGACAAGGTGAAGTGCTTATGACACCTATTCAACTGGCAAATATGATGGCAACAGTAGCTAACGAAGGATACTATTATACGCCTCATATCATCAAAAAAATTGAAGGTCATAAAATTGACGAAAAATTTACCACAAAACATGTAACGACAATTGATAAAAAATTTTTCGCACCAATTATCAGCGGTTTATTTGATGTTTACAACTTAGGGACAGCTAGATCATTGCGAGTTGAAGGAATTGATATTTGCGGAAAAACAGGTACAGCAGAAAATTTTGCTAAAATTGGCGGAATTCGAGTAAAAATGGAAGATCATTCGATTTTTGTAGCTTTTGCCCCAAAAGACAATCCAAAAATTGCAATAGCTGTAATGGTAGAAAACGGAGGTTATGGAGCAACAATTGCAGGACCAATTGCAAGCTTAATGATCGAAAAATACCTCAGACAAAAAATCACTAGACTAGATTTAGAAAAAAGAATACTTACAACAAGTTTACAAGGTCGATATGCCAAATTAGGCGGACTTTCTGAAGCGGTAAAATTACAATTGAGAATTAGTGATTCTCTTCTAAAAAAGAAAACAATAATTCCAACTGTAAAAGTAAAAATAGACTCTACCAAAGTATAAAAACAAGCTATTAAATCCTGATGAAAAACCAAAGTATAACAAATAATATTGACTGGATAAGCATCATCATTTATGCGCTATTAGTTATTTTGGGTTGGCTAAACATCTATTCGTCTTCCTTATCATCAATGGAAGATACTTATGAAAAACAATTGATTTTCATCGTATTAACGATTCCTTTAATTTTCGTTGTGCTGTCGGTTGACGGGAAATTCTACGAGAAATATGCGAGTATCATTTTTGGGATTTCATTATTAACATTAGCGGGTTTATTTTTATTTGGAAAAACGATCGCAGGACAACGTTGTTGGTATGCCATAGGAAGTTTTACGATACAGCCCTCTGAATTTGCAAAAGCAGCAACTGCATTAGCATTGGCAAAATATTTAAGCGATACCCAAATCAATCTTAAAGATGTTGCCCGACAATGGCAGGCGCTAGCAATTATCATATTACCAATTTTACTTATCTTGCCCCAACCCGATCCAGGGAGTGCATTAATCTATAGTATATTCATCATCGTTCTATACCGTGAAGGACTTCCTTCTTGGTATGTTTGGACTGGATTTGTAACTATTTTTCTGTTTGTACTAACATTGGTATTAGAACCCCAATATGTAATTCTCATTGCATTAGCGGTACTAATTATGGTCCACTTTAAATCTCGATTAGCAGATAGAAATATCATTTTGAGCAGCATTCTATTAGTGTTAATTTCAGGATTCGTTCTCTCCGTGGACTATGTATTCGACAATATATTTAAACAACATCACAGGGATCGTTTTAATATCCTTTTAGGGAAGACGGTCGACATGAAAGGCATTGGATATAATACCAATCAATCTGAAATTGCCATAGGTTCAGGCGGATGGTTGGGAAAAGGATTTCTGGAAGGGACACAAACTAAAGGAGGTTTTGTTCCTGAGCAACACACCGATTATATTTTCACAACAGTGGGCGAAGAATGGGGTTTTGCAGGTTCTTTGGTAGTCATAGCACTTTTTGCTGGTTTGCTACTTAGAATAATCTATTTGGCCGAAAGGCAAAAAACAAAATTCAGTAGGGTGTACGGCTATTGTGTTGCAGGAATTTTATTTATGCACTTTTTTGTAAATATCGCTATGGTTGTGGGTATTTTTCCAACGATTGGCGTTCCGCTGCCCTTCTTTTCATACGGAGGTTCAGGACTTTGGGGATTTACAATTTTGTTATTTATATTTATAAAAATGGATGCCAATAAAGTAAACGAGTGGTAATTCAACAGCTTTAACTTAAAATAAATTATACAGTAACTAATCTTATTTGTTGCTGTGTTTCCTTAGAACAAAAGATAGAAATAATAAATGTATTCATCTAATTGCTAATTTAACGCAATCTACAAGTGTAGATTTTCGTTTAAAATTAAATGGTAATTTACAATTAACACGGTCTTTAATAGCTACCATTAAGCCAAGCTACATTTTAAATTCACAACATCAACTTACTTTTTTAATTCTAAACAATGTGCCTTACAATCTTAAAAAGATAAATGCCCAATACATTCTTCAAGATGTATTGGGCATTTTTAGTATTAAGACTTAAACCTTCTATAAAAACTACTTAAGATTTAGCCAGTTTATCTTTTTTAATCTTAACAGGTATACTGTTTTTAGAAACTGATTTCGATTGTAAATCATCTAAAACATTAAGGGCTTCTTCAACATAAATATCCTTAGACAAAGCTTCATGCCATCTCTCTCTCTTTTCTTTCAAAGTAACATCTTTATTCATCGCATCCGTCTCATAAGGCAATGATGTAAAAGTCAATGAATTTTTATAGTCTACAATAGGTTTGTATTTTTTTGCTTTCTCTTCAATTTCAGATTGAGCGATTTTGAATTTATCAATATTCAAACTATAAACATTCTCTTCGCTTCTACTGTCTATCCATTTCGCATTTTCTTCAATTAATTGAAATTGGGAGTTAGCACTAATTCTGCTTTTACTATTCGCAATGGCTTTATTAAAGTTGGTATTTTTTTCCCAAACAGTATATTCTGCTTGATCAATTTTATCCCAAGGCATTGCATTATCTACATCACGCTCACCCATTTTTAGATAAGCATAACGATCCGGCATAACAATATCGCTGCGTACGCCTTCTAATTGAGTTGAGCCACCATTTATTCTATAGAATTTTTGAGTGGTCGTTTTAATAGCACCTAAATCACCAACAGAACTACTACGCACAAATTGATTCAAATCAATCACATTTTGCACCGTTCCTTTACCATAGGTTTGTTTGCTTCCAATAATGATTCCTCGTTTATAATCTTGAATGGCTGCTGCCAAGATCTCAGAAGCGGAAGCAGAAAAACTATTCACCATGATCACTAATGGGCCGTCCCATTCAATTTTTTTATCTCGATCGTACAATACTTCTTTTTTTCTACCTGCTGATTTAATCTGAACAATTGGTCCTTGTTCGATAAATAATCCTGCAATATCAACAACAGTAGACAAAGATCCACCACCATCATCCCGAACATCCAATACGATTCCGTTTACACCTGCATTCTTTAATCGATCGACTTCAATGGCAATATCTTTTCCGGCATCTCTTCCATCTGCATTTTCAAAATCAATATAAAATTTAGGCAAATAAATCACTCCGTACTTTAATCCATTTTTGTTTACAATACTGGATTTTGCATACGTTTCTTCGATTTCTACAATGTCTCTAACTATTGAAATAATTTTGATGGTTCCGTCCACTTTTTTAACGGTAAGACGAACTTCTGACCCTTTTGGTCCTTTTATTTTTTTCACCACATCATCAAGACGCATCCCAACAACATCTACAGCTTCGCCATTTCCTTGTGCCACTTTCATAATTAAATCACCGGCTTCCAACTGCTTTCCTCTCCACGCTGGACCGCCAGAAATAAGCTCTGAAATCTCCGTTAAATCATTTTTCTTTTGTAAACGCGCACCTATACCTTCTAACTTACCGCTTATACTCACATCAAAACGCTCTTTCTCTTCAGCCGCAAAGTAGTTTGTATGCGGGTCAAAACGGGCCGTTATAGAATTTATATAAACTGAAAACCAATCGTTTCTATCCAAATCTTTTATAAAACCAAAATACTCATCAAGCGATTTAGCTGAACTTTCTCTCGTTTCTTTCTCTAAAACATCAAAGGATTTTATACTATATTTAGGATCATTTTTTTTCTTGTCCTCCTCTAATTTTTGTTTATCAATAAGAGAAGAAAGTGTAGACAATTTGATTTGTTTTCTCCATTTATCATTTAGTTCGTTAGCGTTTTTAGGATAAGGCGCTTTCTCATAATCAATATTGAAGCTTTCATCAATACTGTAGTCAAAAGGCTTACTTAGAACCTCTTTATAGATGTTCGTACTTTCCTTCATTCTTTTCATTAAACGATCATAAGTCAGATTGAAAAAAGACAAATCTTTATTCAATAACTGATCGTCCAATTGCAACTCAAATTTTGAAAATTCATCAATATCAGCTTGCATAAAGAATCTTTTGGATGGGTCCAATGCTTCTATATAATCCTTATAAATGCCTTTCGAAAAAGCATCGTCAATTGTTGCTGGGCTATAATGTCCTTTTTCAATAACAAAAGTTAACAATTCCAAAAGTAGTTTGTCTTTTTCAGGATCATTTGCTTTTGGCGAATTCATTTTAAATGCAAACAAAGTCACCGAAATAAATACGACAACGAGTATAATTTTATAATTTCTTTTCATAAAGTTAAGAATAGTATTCATGAATTTTTATTCTAATGTACGGTAAAAACTATGCCAACAGTAGCAGAGCTCCCCTAATTTTTTGTTAAAGATATAAAATAGTTTTTTTTTATTAAGCTAAATGATTCAAGATAACAAATTTTTATCTTTTGTTTACTTAATCCCATTCTGTGTCATTACATTTGCTATCAATATCATAAAAATTAATCTTTTTTTGCCAAAATACCAATGAAAAAATCTAGACCTTTAATTTTAATAACAAATGACGATGGTGTATCTGCGCCAGGACTTAGAGCTTTAATATCGGTTATGGCTGAATTAGGAGAAATTGTTGTGGTTGCGCCTGATACACCACAAAGCGCCATGGGTCACGCCATTACCATCAACAGCACGTTATATTTGAATAAATTATCTAAAGACAACGATCCTTTCTTAGAATATAGTTGCTCCGGAACCCCTGTTGATTGTGTAAAACTGGCTGTTAACGAAATTTTAAAACGAAAACCAGATTTATGTGTTTCGGGTGTGAATCATGGTTCAAATTCATCCATAAACGTGATTTATTCCGGGACAATGAGTGCCGCCGTTGAAGCAGGAATTGAAGGAATTCCCGCTATTGGGTTCTCGTTATTGGATTACGATTGGAATGCGGATTTCGACGCCATAAAATCTTTTATACGTAAAATATCGGTAGAGGTTCTTGAAAACGGACTTCCGGAAAGCGTAGTTTTGAATGTTAATTTTCCAAAATTAAAAGAAGAAGACATCAAAGGGATTCGGATTTGCCGTCAAGCGAAAGCAATCTGGGTAGAGAAATTTGATAAAAGAAAAACACCGCAAGGAAGAGACTATTACTGGCTTGCAGGCGAATTTGTAAACCAAGACAAAGGAGAAGATACAGATGAATGGGCTTTAGAAAATGGTTTTGTATCTGTAGTACCTGTGCAATTTGACTTGACTGCGCATCACGCTATTCAGCAACTTAATACCTGGAAATGGAATGAATAAAAAAGACGTATTGCTCGGATTTTTAATCGGGATTGCAACAACTTTGATTGGATCGTATCTCTTTATAACCTTTTTTACGGAGTTCACATTTATCGGTGGAATTGAAATCATGAAATCTCAAGGTAATTTAGGAAAGCTAATCACATTGGGATCGATCTTGACGCTGATAGCATTTGGAATTTTACTCAAAATGAATAAAGAAATCATGGCTCGCGGGGTAGTTTTGGCAGTCATTGCCTTGGCGATACTCACTTTATTTATTTAAGTTTATCTTTGCAACTGTATAAAATGATTCCAACAAAAATGATTTTATCCGTTTGATCTTAAAAATTCCAAATCGAAAAAACATGAAATATTATATAATTGCGGGAGAAGCTTCAGGTGATTTACACGGTTCAAATTTGATGAAAGAGCTGTACAAAAAAGATCCCACTGCTGACATCCGGTTTTGGGGCGGTGATTTAATGAAAAATGTCGGCGGAACTTTAGTGAAACACTATCGTGAATTAGCATTCATGGGATTTATTGAAGTGATTTTTAATTTAAAAACGATTCTGAACAACATTAAAATATGTAAAAAAGACATTCTTGCATTTCAGCCTGACGTTCTTATATTCATTGATTATCCTGGTTTTAATTTGCGAATTGCCAAATGGGCCAAAACATTGGGAATGAAAACTCATTACTATATTTCTCCACAAATTTGGGCTTGGAAAGAAAGTAGAATTACAGATATTAAGCGCGATATTGATAAAATGTATGTGATTTTGCCTTTCGAAAAAAAGTTTTACGAAGACAAACATCATTTCCCAGTGGAATTTGTTGGTCATCCACTGATTGATGCCATTCACAACCAACCAGCAGTTGATCCCATTCTTTTCAGAAAAGAAAATCAATTAAACGACAAACCAATTATCGCTATTTTACCCGGCAGCCGAAAGCAGGAAATCACTAAAATGCTAAGTGTAATGTTAAGCGTTGTAAAAGATTTTCCCGAATATCAATTTGTAATTGCGGGTGCGCCTAGTCAGGAATTTTCTTTTTATAAAGATTTTATCACGCAAGAAAACATAAAATTCATCTCAAACAAAACCTATGATTTATTGCGAAATGCAACTGCAGCGTTAGTCACATCCGGAACCGCAACACTGGAAACGGCATTATTCAAAGTTCCTGAAGTTGTTTGTTATAAAGGCAGTTGGGCTTCCTACCAAATCGCGAAACGAATCATCACGTTGAAATACATCTCATTAGTGAATTTGATCCTAGATGAAGAAGTGGTAACTGAGTTAATTCAAGACGAATGCACTACAAAACGCATTCGGGAAGAACTCGAAAAAATATTAAAAACGGACCATCGCAATACGCTTTTAGAAAAATATGCGTTACTAGAAGAGCAATTAGGCGGAATTGGAGCCAGTGAAAAAACAGCTGTACTGATTGTAAATGATTTAAATTAAGCTCAAATTTATTTCCGAATTTTAATATCAACTTAAAAAAACTCTTTTGAAACGTATTGCATTCCTACTCTTCATTATCATTTTTTTTACGGCTTGTAAATCGACATCGCCAATAGTAACTTCGAAAAAGGGAGAGCCAATAGAGAAATTATCTCGATCTGAAAAGAGAAAAACAAACCAATTAGCAGAACAATTAATTGACACAGCTGCCGATAACTTGGGTGTGAAATATAAATATGCAGGAACAACTAAAGCGGGTTATGACTGTTCCGGATTAGTTTTTACCGTCTTTAATTCAGAAAATATTAGTCTACCGCGCAACTCGTTTCAACAATCGAAAATAGGTATTGTTTTAAATCCAAAAAAAGATCAAGCTCAAAAAGGCGATTTGATATTCTTTAAAACCGATAAAAACAAAACAATAAATCACGTTGGAATCGTAATTGAAGCCACCGATGAAGAAATAAAATTCATTCATTCCTCGACCTCAAAAGGAGTAATTATTTCCTCGACCAAAGAACCGTATTACCAAAAAACCTTTGTTCAGATTAACAGAGTACTTTAACTAGTACTCTTTTTGGGGAAAATTTAGCTTTTGGAATTATAAAAATCTAAAAAGAAATAAATCCGTTTCTTACTAAAAATGTGTACTTTAGATTCATGAAAGTACTACAATTCCCACTGGCAAGAATTACGATCGGGTTTCTATTGGGTTTACTTTTTGCTTTTTACCTGCAACCTTCCACATCGGCAGTTTTTATTGCGCTTGTCACATCGACCACTATTTTTGGTGTACTTTATTTTTTGTCAAAAAACAGAAAACAGTTAACGCTCTATTTTGGAATTGGGACATATTTTTTGTCTTTTATCATCGGAATTGCAACCCAAATAGCACATACTGATTATTTCCAAAGAAGCAATTATATTCACAACACGGCAGTTTTTGAACAACCGCAATTCATTTCTTTAACGATTCGAGAAAAAATGAAAAGTGCTGCTTTTAGCGATCGCTACCTTGCTATTATCAATCATATTGATCAGAAAGAACAAACCGGCAGAATCATATTGAACATCCAAAATGACAGTTTGCATCACGTTCTTGAAGTTGGGAATTCTTTGTTGATCAAAGGGACCTTAACAAAAAACAAACCTCCCAATAATCCGAACCAATTTGATTACAGCAAATACCTTGAAATCAAACAAATCTATGCGCAACTGTATGCTGATGTTGACGAAATAAAAATTGGAACAGAAGTAGAGAAAAATATCTGGTATTATTCTTCTAAATTGAGAAAACGGATTATTCGAAATTTAGAAAAAAACAACTTCAACAAAACAGAACTAAACGTTGCCATTGCCTTAATAATGGGACAACAACAAGATATTTCACCAGACATTATTCGGGATTATCAATTTGCAGGAGCGGTTCATATTTTATCTGTTTCCGGATTACACATCGGCTTTATATTGCTTTTTGTAACCTTTATTCTAAAACCAATTCCCAATAGCAAGCGGGGTTCATTTATTAAATTAATCATTATTCTCCTATCGTTATCCATGTTCGGGATAATTGCCGGATTAGCACCTTCGGTAGTGCGCTCTGTAACGATGTTTTCGTTTGTCGCCATTGGAAATCATCTTCGCAGAAAAGTCAATATTTACCACACCTTATTGGTTTCAGTACTGTTAATTCTACTAGTCGAACCTTCGTTCTTATTTGATGTTGGTTTTCAATTAAGCTATATTGCGTTGTTTTTCATCATTTGGTTGCAACCGCTTTTATCCTCCATTTGGAAACCAAAATACAAGGTTTCAAAATATATTTGGGATATTCTAACGGTATCCTTTGCTGCCCAAATTGGTACTTTACCACTCAGCATTTATTATTTCCATCAGTTTCCCGGTTTGTTTTTTATAACTAATCTAATTATTATTCCACTACTGAGTATCATTATGATTTTAGGAGTTTTGGTGATGCTTTTGGCCGCGTTCAACATGATTCCCGCATTCTTGTCCCAACTGTTGGAATGGAGTATTTATTATTTAAACAAAATCATCAATGCAATTGCTTCTTTGGAACAGTTCATCATTCAGGATATTCCACTTCATATTTACCTGTTAATCAGTGGTTATTTATTATTGTTTACGGTAATCCTTTGGTTCAAAAAACCGAGTTTCACTAAATTGGCTTTGGTCTTGATTTCCATTCTCATTTTACAATTTTCCTATTTTAAAATACAGTGGAAAATTCAAACAGAACAAGAATTAGTGGTTTTCAACAGCAAAAAAAATACCTTAATTACAGAAAGAAAAGGCGAAAACATTTTGGTTTATGCCAACGACAGCATTTTGAAAACTGCTCAAAAAAACAGCATTTTAAAATCCTATCGAATTGGAAACTTTAGCATTTTGGAACAGAAAAAACGACTTCGAAATTTCATATTCTTTAATGGAAAAAAGATTTTTATTTTAGACAGTTCGGGGGTATATCCCAAAAACATCAACCCTGATATTATCGTATTGACACAATCCGTAAAAATAAACGCAGACCGTATGCTTGAAGAAATGAAACCCAAATTAGTTGTAGCTGATGCATCCAACTTTAAAAACATACAAAAACTATGGAAAGCCAGTTGTGAAAAACAGAAAATCCCTTTTCACGCAACTGGCGAAAAGGGATTTTATAAATTGAATTAAGAATTTCTATTTTTTTAGAAAACCATTTGCGACAGCCAACCAAGCTGTAGGTCCACCGGCAACATAACCTGTACTTCCAATGCCTTCAAAATTGACTTTACCCTCTTTTGTGGTAGCATTTGCCAAGATAATGGTCGGGAATCCTTGAATTCCAAAAGCCATTTGCAATTCGTTATTTTGTTTTTTAATATCTTCTGACTGTGGCGCTTTCCTTGGATAATCCAGTTCGACTAAAACCACATTTTCGTTGGCCCAAGCTGCAAATTCAGGTGTTCTCAAAACTTCTTTTTGCAAACGAATACACCATCCGCACCAATCACTTCCCGTGAAAAATAGCAATAGTGGTTTCTTGGTTTCAGTAGAAATTGCCATTGCCTTCATGACATTGGTTTCCCAAACTAATTCTTGTGCTTCGGCGGCAAATGAGCCAGCAAACAATAACAAAGCAACTATGATTTTCTTCATATTTATAATTTTATTGATTCAAAATCAAAAATGATGCCTAACGTTTAACGAACCCCGTGCATCAATTTTTTAATAACCGGAGTCATGGCTACAGAGAATAAAGCAACTACAATGGAGATGATAGTCAACATCCAAAAGAAGTAACTCAGTCCGTGTTCATTGGCAATTTTATCAATATTTTCTCCAAACATACCGGCACCTTTCATCCCGATTGCTACCGCTAAATACCAAACACCAAACATAAATGCAATCATACGAGCCGGAACTAGCTTACTCACATAAGACAATCCAACTGGAGAGATACACAATTCAGCCATAGTATGGAAAAGATACACTAGAATCAACCAAATCATACTTACAGATGCTGTTTTCGCACCTGCTTCGATTCCGCTTGCGCCAAAAGCTACACAAGCCATTCCAAGGGCTAATAATCCCATTCCGATTCCGTATTTCAAATTCGCAGAAGGATTGTATTTACTTTCCCACCATTTAGAGAATAACGGTGCTAACGAAATAATAAACAAAGAGTTTAGGGTAGAAAACCAAGTGGCTGGAACTTCCGTTAAGGCCGTGGTAACTTTGTCAATTTTCAATGCTTGCAAGGTTGAATCTGACAATGATAAATAGCCTGCTGTATAATAATCTTTTGTCAACATCCAGATTGCTATAGCCCAAATAATGATAAAACTTATACTTAAAATAATATTTGCAAGGGCATAGAATTTAAAGGTCTGTTTGAATAATAAAATCAATACCCAAGTAATAATTACCAAAGGTAAAATGGTAATCAATGAATTCATCACTAAAAACACCACACTCCAATTACCTGTTAAAACACGATCCGTATAATCACTGGCAAAAATGGTTAAACTGTTTGGCGACTGTTCAAAAATTGCCCAAAAGAAAATAGTTAAAAATGCGAAAAATGTAACGGCTATTAATTTTTCTTTGGTGATTTTAGAATATTGAGTAAATCTGTAAATCAACAATATAATAAATACGACTAAAGCAGAAAGAATAGCAATAGCGTTTCCATTAGGACCTAAGAATGAAAAAATATTCACTTTGCCTCCTGATATTTTTGAAGCGGGATCATTTACAAGCCATAATAAAGCTAAAATAGAGGAGAAAGCTATTGCTGCTAATTGTATTGGAGAAAAAGGATTTCTTTTATCTGTATCCAATGCTTCCGCTTTTGCTTTGCTTTCTTTATTTGGTTTCAAACCAATGTCACCAAAGATATCTTGAGACAACCAAAACTGTAACATTCCAAAGAACATAAAGATTCCGGCTAAACCAAATCCGTAGGTCCAACCTACTTTTTCACCTAAATAACCACAAAGTAAAATCCCGAAGAACGCTCCGGCATTTACACCCATATAAAATAAAGTGTACGCACCATCTTTCTTTTCTGGACGGTCTTTGTACATTTCCGATACGATTGATGTCATGTTTGGTTTAAAGAAACCATTTCCAAAAACCAACAATACTAATCCCAAATAAATAGAAAACTCAGTCTCGACAGCCATAGAAGCGTGTCCTAAAGTCATTAAAGTGGCTCCAACAACAACAACAGCCCATCTAAAACCAATTACTTTATCGGCAAAATAACCCCCTAACATGGTAGATAAATAAACCAAACCTACATAAGATCCAAATAATGCAGACGCATTTTCACGAGTCCATTCCCAACCACCATCTGTAAAGGAAGCTGTTAAAAATAAAATCAATAAAGAACGCATTCCGTAGAATGAGAAACGCTCCCACATCTCTGTGAAAAACAAAACGAATAATCCCGCTGGATGCCCTAAAACGGTACTTTTAAAAAATTGATCTGTAGTATTTTGATTCATATTATTAATTGTTTAATTCTTTATCTACTCCGTGCATTAATTTTTTTATTACTGGCGAAAGTACTAATAGTAACAGTCCGAAACCAAGTCCTGTGTAAAATAAGTATTCAAAAAGCACTAAATAACTCTGTTTTGCTAAGTTCAAATCAGGCGCTGTACCATTTGATGTATCGACAGAAGCGATATTTGCTAAAATGGAAGCAATAAATTCAGAACTGGCTGTTGCCAAAAACCAAACACCCATCATAAAACCAACTATTTTTGCTGGAGATAATTTAGTCACTGCAGAAAGTCCTACCGGTGACAAACTCAATTCCCCACAAGTATGTAAAAAATAAGCTAATATTAACCAGATCGCTGCTACTTTTCCTGCACCAGAAAGATTAATACCCATCACTAATGCACCAAAACCTAAACCAACGAAAGCTAATGCGAAAGCAAATTTTACTGCTGTATTCGGATTGTATTTTCCTAATTTCGGCCATATCCAAGCAAAAACTGGAGCTAATAAAATTATAAACAACGCATTAAAACTTAAGAATTGTCCAGCAGATACTTCATAACCAAAGATTGTTCGGTCTAAAATCCGGTCCGCAAATAAATTCATGGAAGTATACGCTTGTTCAAACAATGCCCAGAAGACTATTGTAAAAACAATCAGAATTGTTAAAGCAATCAATTGGTGACGCGCTTTTCCATCTAACTGTGTAATGGCAAAGTAAACAATATAAATAAAGGAGATTCCACCTGCAATTTTTAAAGCCCATGAAACCGCATCGTGATTTTGAACCATTTGCCAAAACAATAACGTTGACAAAACACTTGCTGCATAAATCAACCATTCATTTTTAAGTCCAAACGATTTGTTTTCTAAGAAAGATGGATTGTTCGATTCTCCTTTTCCCATCAATAATTTCCTTCCGGAAATAAAAGTCAGCAATCCAAAAAACATTCCGACACCAGCTGCACCAAAACCATAGCTCCAGCCGTATTTTTCCCCAAGCCAAACGCAAATCAAAGTAGCCATAAACGACCCTAAGTTGATCCCCATATAAAACAAAGTGAATCCGGAATCCCTTCTTTTGTCACCCGTTTCATATAACTCACCCACTAAGGACGAAATATTGGCTTTTAGAAAACCAACTCCAACAATAATTAACGATAGGGAAAAGTAAAATATTTGCAAGGCGGTTTCGTCCCGCGTAATTTCGCCTGTTATGGATTCTGTTGCGGCATTTCCTTCATATGCCATTCCTATATGACCCAAAACCAACATAATACCACCAAAAACAATTGCTTTTCTAAATCCAAGGTATTTATCGGCTATGAAACCACCTATTACTGGCACAGCATATACTAAAGCAGCATAACTACCAATTAATAAGTTCCCTGAAGAATCCGAAAACAAATGGTATTTTGTCAGATAAAAAATCAATAAAGCTTTCATTCCGTAGAACGAAAACCGTTCCCACATTTCGGTAAAAAACAATATAAAAAGCGCCTTTGGATGTCCAAAAAATTCTTCCTTATTCAATGCGTCGTTTGTCATAAAGCGCTGTTATAAATTTTCTTTGATAAAATTAGTCATTTTTGTGTACAACTGAACTCTGGTTTTTCCGCCATAAATCCCATGATTATTGTCTGGATAAATTTGCGAATCAAATTGTTTGTTGGCCTGAATCAAAGCTTCCATCATTTGCATGGAGTTTTGAACATGCACATTATCATCTCCTGAACCGTGAATCAAAAGGAATTTTCCTTTCAATTTATCCACATGATTTATGGGTGAGTTATCATCGTAACCGCTCGCATTTTCCTGTGGTGTTGTCATGTAACGTTCCGTGTACACACTGTCATAAAAACGCCAGTTCGTCACTGGAGCTACAGCAATTGCCATTTTGAAAACATCATTCCCTTTCATGATACAATTAGATGCCATAAATCCACCATACGACCAGCCAAATATACCAATTCTAGCTTTATCCACAAATGCGTAATTTCCTAATACTTTAGCAGCGTCTATTTGGTCTTCTACTTCGTATTTTCCTAATTGCAATTGCGTCACTTTTTTGAAATCAGCTCCTTTAAAACCAGTTCCGCGTCCGTCAACACAAGCTACAATATACCCTTGTTGTGACAACATCATAAACCAGTAATCATCAGTACTATTCCATTCATTATTTACTTGTTGCGAACCAGGACCCGAATATTGGTACATGAAAACTGGATATTTTTTTGCTGGATCAAAATCTTTCGGTTTAATCATCCAAGCATTTAGTTCATTTCCTTTTGCTGTTTTCAAAACAAAAAACTCTTTTGCCGGTAAATCATAGCTTTTTAGCTTTACAACCAAGGTTTCATTGTTCTCAATAACTTGGACTTGTTTTCCAAATTTAGCATCGTTCAATGTATACGTCGTAGGTTGAGCCGCGCTAGAAAACGTGTTAATGTAATATTGAAAATTCGGGCTGAAGGTCGCCGCATTCGTTCCTGTAAATTGAGATAAACGCACTTTGTTTTTTCCGTCAAGACCTATTTTGTAAACATCTCTGTTGATCGATCCATTCTCAACAGACTGATAGAAAACCGTATTTGTCTTTTGGTCTAAACCATAATAATTAGTTACTTCCCATTTTCCTTTGGTAATTTGGTTTTTCAATTTTCCAGTTTTGTCATATAAATAAATATGGTTGAAACCGTCTTTTTCAGAGGTCCAAATAAAACTGTTGTCTTTCAAAAAGGTCAAATTATCCGTTACATCAACATACGCTTTATCTTTTTCGTTCAAAACTACTTTTGCAGCTCCTGAATTACCATCGATAAATAACAAATCTAAATTATTTTGATGGCGATTCAATACCTGTGCCGACAATGTATTTGCATCGTTAGTCCATTTCAATCTGGCAATATAAAAATCAGTGTATTTCCCTAGATTTATATTTTTTACCGCATTTGCATTCACATCATATATATGTAACGAAACTACAGCGTTCTTCTCCCCTGCTTTTGGATATTTGAAGGTTTGCATCATTGGATACAACTCTTTTCCAAACATCGACATCGAAAATTCTGGAACTTGACTTTCGTCAAAACGAATGTAGGCTACTTTTTTGCTGTCAGCGCTCCAATCGAAAGCTTTTACAAAAGCAAATTCTTCCTCGTAAACCCAATCCGTAATACCGTTAATAATGCTGTTTTTTTGTCCGTCTGTAGTTATGGGAGTTGATGTAGCAGAAACTAAATCATATACATACAGATTATTTTCTTTGGCGTAAGCAATCTTTTTCCCATCAGGTGAAAAAGTAGGCTCCTGAACCTGAAAATCGAATAGTTTTCTTAATTTTTTATTGGTGATGTCATATAAATAATAGTCCGCAGTAAACGAGTGGCGGAAGATTTGATTGGTATTGCAAGCCAATAAAATCATTTTTTCTGAAGCGTCAAACGTGTAACTATCAATCCCGCCAGACAATTCTCTGTGCGATTTTGTATCTATTAATGTTGACACTTTTTTCAATGTTGCAAAATCATACAAATCAATCTGCATGCTTCTGGACTGCCTATCCGCATTCAACACCGTGTACTGATTTGTGTTTTTCAACGATTGTAATTCATCCATTCCCTGAGCTCGAAATGTACCGTTATAAAGTTCATCAATTGTGATTTTTTGTTGACCAACAACGGTAAAACACAAGAATAAAAATAATGCTATAATTTTTTTCGAATACATACTATTTATTTAAAGATAAAAACCGTCAATTTTAGTGAAAAAATTACAATTATCGGTCATTTTATATGTTAAATGTAAAAAGTATTATAAAAAATAACCTTTCGCTGAATATAATTTGATTGTAAATAAAACGGCTAAAACCGTATCTTTGCAACTAATTACACCATAATCAATTGAGAATGAACAAGGCTATTAGCGGATTTTCTAAATTATCCAAAGAAGAAAAAATTAAATGGATTGCCGATCAATATTTTTCAACACCTACAGAAGCCATTGCCTTGCTGAAAAACTATTGGAATACTGATGAAAAAATACAGAAATTACACGATGAATTCATAGAAAACACGATAACCAATTTCTATATTCCACTTGGAGTTGCTCCTAATTTCCTGATTAATGGAAAATACAGCACCATTCCCATGGCTATTGAGGAAAGTTCTGTGGTTGCTGCTGCCGCAAAAGCTGCTAAATTTTGGTCCACGCGAGGCGGATTTAAAGCAACGGTAATCAATACCGAAAAAATTGGTCAGGTTCATTTTATTTATAAAGGTGACGTTTCAAAACTGAACTTGTTTTTTGCGCAAAACAAAAATAAATTTTTCTCAGAAACCGAATCGATTACCACAAATATGCAAAAACGCGGTGGTGGAATTTTAGACATTATTCTAAAAGACAAAACTGATTTATTGCCCAATTATTTTCAGCTGCATGCCACTTTTGAAACCAAAGACAGCATGGGAGCAAATTTCATCAACTCTTGCTTAGAACAATTTTCCAAAACATTAAAAGAAGAAGCACATCATTATGACTTGTTCACGGAAACGGAGAAAGACATTGAAGTCGTAATGAGTATTCTTTCCAATTATGTTCCAAATTGCATCGTAAGAGCTGAAGTTTCTTGTCCAATTGCAGACTTAGAAGAGAAACACATTACGAATCCTCTGGAATTTGCCGAAAAATTTGTGCAAGCCGTACAAATCGCTGAAGTCGAGCCGTATCGTGCCGTAACGCACAACAAAGGAATCATGAACGGGGTGGATGCTGTCGTTTTAGCAACAGGAAATGATTTCCGTGCTGTCGAAGCAGGAATTCACGCCTACGCTTCCCGAAACGGAAAATATTCCAGTCTTTCCCATGCCAAAATAGAACATGGTGTTTTTACTTTTTGGCTAGAAATTCCTTTAGCATTAGGAACTGTTGGTGGTTTGACTTCGTTGCATCCATTGGTAAAATTATCATTGGAAATGCTGGAAAAACCGTCTGCCAAAGAATTAATGCAGTTTGTAGCCGTAGCGGGTCTGGCCCAAAATTTTGCCGCTTTACGTTCCTTGACGACAACCGGAATTCAGGAAGGACACATGAAAATGCACTTGAATAACATCATCAACCAGTTTGAAGCCACCGATGAAGAACGCATTTTAATTCAGAAACATTTCAAAAAAAATACCGTATCGCACAGCGCTGTGGTCTCCTTTATTGAAGGTTTAAGAAAATAAATTTTAGAATAAGCTCAGATTTCCTAGCCTTTAAGGAGTAAAAAAGATACTGAAATAAATTCAGCATACATGAAAAAAACATTCTACAGTAACGGAAAACTTTTAATCACGGGAGAATACCTGGTTCTTGATGGTGCCAAAGCTTTTGCATTACCCACAAAAATGGGACAAAATCTAATTATAGAAGAAGGAAGCCGTAAAAAAATCATCTGGAAAAGTTACGATGCAGATGGAAGTATTTGGTTTGAAGACACGCTTTTATTTTCTGATATCTCTAAAGGAGTAGCTGCTGAAAATGAATCGGTCAAAGCTACACTTACTACTATTTTGCACGAAGCATTTAAACTCAATCCAGATTTCATTTTAAATTCAGATGGTTACATTATTACTACTGAACTTGGATTTCCGAAAAGCTGGGGTTTGGGAACGTCATCGACTTTGATAAACAACATTGCCCAATGGTCGCTAATCGATGCTTTCACATTACTTAAAAACAGTTTTGGAGGTAGTGGTTATGATATTGCGTGTGCACAAAATGACACTCCTATTGTATATCAGTTAAAAAACGGAAAACCTGTTATTAAAGAAGCCACTTTTAATCCAGAATTCACACAAAACCTATACTTTGTATATCTGAATAAAAAGCAAAGCAGTAAAACTGCAATTGCTGCATACAATATGAATAAAAAGAATAATCTACCTAGAACGATTGCATTAAATGACGTGATAACATCCGAAGTTTTGAATGCTTCAAAAATTCAATCTTTTGCTTCAGCTATACAAAAACACGAAGCACAAATGAGCAGTATTCTGGAAACGCCAACGATAAAAGAAGCTGTGTTTCCTGATTTTAATGGTGTGATAAAAAGTCTGGGAGCTTGGGGAGGCGATTTCGTAATGGCAATTGCAACTAAAAACCCAAGCGACTATTTTATTTCAAAAGGATACGAAACCATAATTCCTTATGAAGAAATGATATTGTCTTAGTTGCAATAATTAATCATATTCCTCAAAATCCTATTAAAAACAAAATCCCGATACATTCAGCATGTATCGGGATTTTTATTTTGATTAATTACTTTTAACTAGTAATTAAAATCTTGTCTATTGTCTTCAATTTTAGCATTTCCTTTCAATGCAGGAACTACTCTATTCGCATCTGAAGCGCTTTGTGTTTTCAACTTAGCCACATATGTCGCATGACTTTTCAATGCTGGTGCTTTTACTGTACTTGTATTTTTTACCACATAAACTGCTGTATTTCCTTCGATTGGAGCAGACATTTTATTTGTTGCCAAAGCAAATGCGTTACCCACTACTTTTGGCTCTGGACCAACATTTGGCAACATGGTATTTTCCATAGTAAGACCAGTTGCTTGTTGTACTGTTCCCCCTACTGCTTTCGCAATAGCTTCAAGCGAAGAACCATTCATTTTAGCTTTGATCAATTCTGCTTTTTTCTTGTTTTTAAGTATTTGTTCTACATAAGGTCTCGCTACAGAAACGGCAACTAAACCAGATTTATCAATACTTTTTACCTTTGCAATAACGTGTCCAACATTAGCCACTTCAAATCTTTTTACAGATCCTTCTTTAACTCCGTCTTCAAAAGCCCATCTTACAATAGTTCTTTGATTTCCTAAAGATCCAAAGTTTTCATCCATCCCTTTTACAGAAACAGCTGGAGCAACTGTAAGACCTAATTCTTTTGCTACTTTATTAAAATCTTTATCGGCAGCATCCATTTCAAATTTAGTTGCTTGAGTAAACATTTTATCAGAAGTAGCTTCAGATGCTTCAATTTTTTGAGCTACAGTGGCCAAACGAATTCCATCTTGTTTGTCTGTTACTTTAATAATATGAAAACCAAAATCAGTTTCTACTAAACCTACTTTCCCAATTCCATTACTGAAAACAAAATCATTAAACGGCTTCACCATTTGGTTTGGACCAAAATAACCTAAATCACCACCTTGTTGTGCAGATGAATCATCAGAGGCTGTAAATGCCAACATCAAAAAACTATCTGGATTAGCTGTAACTTGCGCTAAAATATCTTCTGCTTTAGCTTTAGCTTGTTCTTTCGTTCTTTTTTCTTTTTGATTAGGAACTTGAGTTCCTTCGTAACCAATTAAAATATGACTTGCTTTTGCGTTAACACCTGATTTCATTCCCATAGATTTAGAAATACAATAGTATTTTCCAAACATGTAAGGACCATAAACTGTCCCTGGAGCCAAGTTGAATAATTTATCAGCATCTACAGCTGGTAAATCTTTCTTAGCGATATAGGTAGAATCATAAGGAACATCTGAATTTGAATTCACAAAGTCAATTGCGTTTTTGGTAGTTCTAAATCCAGCTACAGTATCATTCTTTCCAGTCGCTTGATTGTATACTACACTTCCAGTCAACAATGCATTTATTTTGGATTTTACTTCGGCCTCATCAGCTGTAGAAGCTTTGTCTTCAATCAATACATATTCTACTTCACGAGATTCGTCTGCTTTGAATTTTTTTTCATTTTTCTTCATGTAGTCAACAATCTCTGCATCGGTGATTTTTACATCACTGTCTTTGATCGTCGAATACAAACCGGCAACGTAAGCAAAGTTCACTTTATTTGCTTCCATTTCGTATTTCATTTTTCCTTCACTTTCCGTTGTAAAAACGGCCGCTTTGATCATTGTATTGTACATCTGATACTTAGCATTTAGTTCAGCGTCTTTTTCTCTATCTTTTAAAAATTGAGCTTGTTCAGGATTCGACTTGAAGTATTCTTTGAATTTAGCAACATCAAACACACCAGCAGCATTCATAAATAATGGATTTCCACCAATATTTTGATCTGATTTTAAAACCTCTAGTATATGTTTTTCACCTACTCTTAGTCCTAACTTTTCAAATTCAGAAGTTAACAAAGCGATAGAAACCTCTTGCTCCCAAACTCTGTTTGCGGCTTCAGTTGAAGTTATCCCTTGACCACTTTTTTCAACATTACTTACTTTTACTCTAAAATCCTCGAATGCAATATCTTTTCCATCGATGCTTCCTACATCTTTTGATGTACTGTTGAAACCACCACTGTTGAATATATCACCTATGATAAATGCTAATAAACAAAACCCGATAACGAGTATCAGAAGAAGTGAACGTTGTCTAATTTTTTGTAAAACTGCCATTTTATTGTTGTTAATTTTTATATTCAGTTTGCGAAAATACAATTATCTAATTAATAATTATACTAGTAGCGTTTTATTTTGCAAGAAATTTTATTTTCACAATAAAAATCACTCTTGAACGCTCATTTTAACTAATTCTATTTTCTTATTTGTGGCTTCTTCTATTACGAAATGATAGATTCCTATTGGAATGACGTCTCCTTTTTGCGGAATTTCTTTTGTAAAATCAACAATAAAACCACCTAATGTTCCGTAGGAATCACCTTCTGGAATTTGTAATTTATAGGTTTGATTCAAATATTCCACGTCTAAACGAGCTGAAAATATAAAAACACCTTCTCCGAGTTCTTTTTCGACCAATTCTTCATCAGAATCATGTTCGTCTTCAATTTCGCCAAAAAGCTCTTCAACAATATCTTCAATAGTAATGATGCCTGATGTTCCCCCATATTCGTCCAAAACAACCGCCACACTTTTTCGCTTTTTAGTTAGCAAACTCATGGCATCCTTTATAAAAATTGTCTCCGGAACAAACTGTACCAAAATCACAATTTCTTTGATACTCTTTGGTTTTTTAAACAAGTCAAAGGAATGCACATACCCGATAATATCATCAAGAGAATTTTGATAAACCACAATTTTGGAATAGCCCGTTTCAATAAATAACGCCCTTAGTTCTTCGATTGAATCAAATAAGTCAATGGCTATAATTTCGGTCCTAGGACTCATTACATCTCTAGCCTTAACCCCTGAGAATTCTAGTGCATTTTGAAACATGAGTATTTCTGAATCTACCGTTTCGTTATCCTCCACCGTACTCATTTGTTCTGTAATGTAGTTTCCAAGTTCAATTTTACTAAAAAAAAGTGAAATGCTATCGCCTTGCGTTTTAAAGAATTTTCTCAGTATAAAATCAGAAATTCCTACAAAAAAGGCAGCCAGATAACCAAAAATCTTGTAAAAAAAATAAGCTGGAATTGCGAAGATTTTAATTAATGAGTTGGCATAAATTTGAAAAAAAACTTTGGGAAGAAATTCTGATGTAATCAAAATAAGGATCGTCGAAACAAGAATTTGCAACAATAGAAAAACTCCTTCGGAAAGCTCATAACCAAAGGATAAAAACCAACGCATAAGGACATCACCCATTAAAAACCCATAGACCACCAAGGTAAGAATATTACCTATACCCATGGAAACAATAAAATTAGTAGGTTTCTCCGTCAGTTTAGTCAATATTCTTGACAGAAAATTGTCTTGCTTTTTTTCAATCTCAAGATAGATTTTGTTCGAAGAGACAAAGGCTACCTCTACTCCTGAAAAAAAAGCACTTAGTATTAGACATAGTATGATAATACCAGCTTCCATCAATTAGGAATTTTTGTTTCTATCTTCAAATTTTTTAGCAAATTTTCTTCTGAAGAAAAACATAAAAATAGCTAGTCCTGCAATCATAAAACTCAACCAGGGATTTCCTGATGTAGGATCATTTGCTTTTGTAAAACCGTCATAAATGAAATAAGCTCCAAAAACAAGATAAACGTATTGTGTATATTTTAAGTAATTCATAGTGTTGAAATTATTCGTTTGTTTCTAATTCGCCCGTTATTTTTTGAGAATTAATGACCTTAAAATCTTTACTAAAGTCGATTCCTTGACCATTTGTAACCCCTTTCGGATCGGTAAATTTAAATTTTCTTTCGGTAAAAAACCATTCATTTTTTTGATCAAAATACAACTGCTCTGTTTCCAGTATTTGACCTTGTTCTGTAAAAATTTTCACCTTCCCTTGCAAATCGATTATATTGGTCCCTTTGAAAGAAATAGCATAATTCGATTTTATAAAGGTTTTTTTTTCTTTTTTATCGTACAAAGTCACATCAATCCCTTTTGGAAATTCAGTAAAAGGAAAATCAACACTTGCGTAATCAAGCATTTTAGAGCTCACAAGAACTGCAGTAATACGACCGGAATCCGTATACTTGAGATTGACCATATCTGCATCACTGCTGGGTACAAATTCAGAAAAATTAATTTTTTGTATCTCTTTAAAATTACTTTCGCACCCAAAAAATAGTGTCACAGCAAATACTGTGACAATCCATTTGATAGTATATTTTTTAAATAAAGTCATACGGTTAACTTACGAAGAAGTTGTAGTGGCAATTCCTCTTTTAGTTGAATTTTCGTTTCACAAACCATTGTTCGTTAAGAGAAAAACCAACACTGACGTTCGCATAGTTCTCTTCTACTAAATTGGCAGCAGTAGCTCCTCTTTTTCCTAATTCAACACCAATATTTACATTGGAGAATGTTCCGGTCAAAGGCAAGCCAACTCCGACTGTTAGTGCCATATCCTGGATAGGTTCTGCATTGATAACCAAACCTGTGTTCTCAAACCTAAAACCACCTCTGTAGGTAATTCTTTTGGCATAGCTTGTAAAGGAGTTGTAATTAGGCAGGTAATACCCTCCAATACTATATTTTGAATGTTTTTCGTAGGTCACATTGACTGGTGAATTGTAATTATTACCTATTGAACCCGCTTCTTGAAAAGTATAACCAACACCAATCAACCATTTTCTAGCTTCCCCAAAACCTGCTGCGGTAGCATATTTACTTGGCATTTTTAAATTTCTCTCTGTTTTCACATCTTCCAAAATATCTACAATAGACAAATCAAAATTTGTATTGTATAATGCTGTAGCTATATTTCTAGTATTTTTAGCCTTTAAAGTACTTTCTAAAGAGTAATTAAAACTACTGAAAAAAGATATTTTTTTATAAAACTTGGTTTCATACATTACACCAGCATTGAAATTAACTCCAGATAAATCTACTGTATTTAATTCTCGTGTGCCTATTGCAATATCCGTAATATACTCAAAATTATTAGTTTCAATTTTTCCGAAATTATAATTCACATCAGCGCCTATACTTAAACCCTTCATTATTTTATATCCTAAACCAAGGAATGCTTTGTTCAAGCCCCCTTTTCCGTTAAAACTTTGATTGTTTTCAGTAAGCGAACCCTCAGTTCTAATTTTATAACCAACAGAAGAATAAGGTATCAATCCAAAACCTAAGCCAAATTTACCTAGTGGTAAACCCACGGCCAAATAGTCTAAAGTGGTTCGACGCGCATTTGACGACTCGGTGTCGGTTTTTAATTTGGTAATGGCCTGAGTACCTCCTAAAGAAAATGTGGTCAGCTTCAAACTTGCGAAACTGGCTGGATTTTGTAAGTTCATATGAATACTATCCTGCTCAATAGCAATTCCACCCATTGATCGATTTTCTAATGTTCCTTTGAATCGCACATCACCTATTCCGTAAAAAGAGTATGGGGATGATGTCCCCTCTTGGGCAAAAGATACTAATGATAAAAGCAAACAAGCGCTTACTATAATTTTTTTAATCATTTTTGATTTTATATTGAAATGTTTGGTTCAAACTTTCCAACAGAAAATTTGAATTGGCAAATATGGTATTTTTTAATCGTTTAGCCAAAAAATCTGTGTCGCCACCCGTTAAAATTATTATAAAATTTGAATACCGTGTACTATATTCTGTTATGAAACCATCAATCTCATATACTAATCCATTGACAACACCAGAATGAATAGAATTTGAGGTAGAATTCCCTATTAATTCTTCCGGACTTTCTAATGTTAACAGAGGTAATTTAGCGGTGTAATTATGTAAGGATTGATACCGTAATCGCAATCCGGGCGTAATAGCACCCCCCAAATAGTTATTTTGGTGATCAATAAAATCATAGGTAATGCAAGTTCCTGCATCAATAACTAGTCGGTTTTGATTGGGGAACTGAAATACTGCTCCAGCTGCAAGAACCATTCGGTCTATACCTAAAGTTTTGGGTGTGCTGTATTTATTTTGGAATGGAAAAGGATCTTCATTGGAAACAAAACAAATATTAAGAACCGAATCAAATGCTAAAAACGACTGCTTTTCGACATCACCTACGGAGGAAACAACCAAATGCGCTACTTTTTGAAATTTTTTTAAAATATTTTTAATGTTTTTATCGAGCTCTATTTTGGTAAAAACAAAAATCTCTAAAAGTATAGCACCCTCAAAGACAGCCGCTTTAATTCTGGTATTCCCCACATCGACAACTAAAATCATAATTTGGTTTTTGATGTTGCGAAGGTACGAATTGATTTTTTTTAAAAAATGTTTTGGATAAACTAAAAATCATTCTATATTTGCACCCGCAATGAGCAAGCATTACAGCTTTCGAAAAGCACAAATAAGGTACCTTAGCTCAGATGGTAGAGCAATGGACTGAAAATCCATGTGTCCCTGGTTCGATCCCTGGAGGTACCACAAAACCCGAATAGCAATATTCGGGTTTTTTGTTTTAAAAATCTACTGAAATCATTAATTGCACCTGATATAATGGACAAAATTCAGCCATTTTCACAGAACCTTTGGGTATCTATTACTATAAACAGACATCTACCTGCGGATTGCAATATACCTGATGAACGCTCCATTTTCTTTTTTGTCTCTTGAAAAAATACCTTACAATATATTAAATTGAAACTTCTGCCCTCTTACTGATGCTTCATACATGAGCCCTCCTTTTTGCATGGTAAATACCCTCACACCATCAGCATACTTTACATTAGTTGAAGCACCGGCGGTTACAGCCACCGCCGAAGCTTGGGCAGAAAACTCGAATTAACTACTTTTAAATCGCTCTAAATCATTTTTCCCTTCAAAAAATATCACCTCCCGATAGGCTTGTCCAGGATCATAACGAAAACCTGTGGAGTAGCAAAAATTAAGCGTAAATATTTGTTAGTCTGAAAAGGAAAAACTCTATGTTCCTCACGCCTCTAAATTGAGATCTAAACGCTTTTATTTTTGCATTAAAGGATTCTGCAGAAGCATTGGTACTTCTGTTGTCAAAATAGTTTACTATCGTTTGGTAATGATTCTGTATTGATCTAGATATTGTATTAAATGATTTAAACTCAGCCTGAGCTACTTTTTCATGCCATCTAGCTAATTTGCTTAGACCATAAATTTTATCGGTTGTATTCTCAAAAACATTTCGTAAGTCTTGCGATAGCTGATATGCTTTTTCAATATTAGGATATAATTCAAATAGTAATTTAGCTCTTTCGGTTTGGTTTTGAGTCCATTTAGATTTGTTTTTATACAAAACATATCGACTTCTGGCTAATAATTGCTTAATGGTGTCGCCGTTAGATAGTGTTATAGGCTCGTATTTAGTTTTTGTGGTTTTAGCTTTTTCAATAGCTTCATTCTCCATATCAATTGCTTGCCACCTATATTTGATTCTAATTTCTTGCAAAGCTTCGAGCGCTAGTTTTTGAACATGGAATCGATCCGTAACTCTTACTGCATTAGAAAAGCATTTCTTGGCAATAAGCCCCATATTAGCTGCCATATCGAGTGTTATCTCGGTAACCGAATTTCTTAGCTTTAGCGGTATTTTTTCTAATATAGCAATTACTGTTTCTGCTTTGGTTCCAGCTACCATGGCTACTATAGTCCCCTTTCTGCCTTTTCCTGCTTTGTTGGTCACAATAGTATAGAGTTCGCCATTGGAGAGGGATGTCTCATCTATTGATAAACGTTTCCCAATGTTTTCAGGAAAAACAAGCCATTGTTTAGCATGCGACTTTTGTTTCCATGCTTTAAAATCACTTAAGTAATCTTTGTACTGATATTGCAAATTCCTTCCAGAAACCCCATAGAA
>NZ_SMFN01000012.1 GCF_004349135.1 Flavobacterium sandaracinum
AAGACTTACGGAATGTTTTTGAGAATACCACCGATAAAATTTATGGTCTAAGCAAATTAGCTAGATGGCATGAAAAAGTAGCTCAGGCTGAGTTTAAATCATTTAATACAATATCTAGATCAATACAGAATCATTACCAAACGATAGTAAACTATTTTGACAACAGAAGTACCAATGCTTCTGCAGAATCCTTTAATGCAAAAATAAAAGCGTTTAGATCTCAATTTAGAGGCGTGAGGAACATAGAGTTTTTCCTTTTCAGACTAACAAATATTTACGCTTAATTTTTGCTACTCCACGGGTTTTCGTTATGATCCATTAAAGAGGTAGAAAATAATAAAATACTCAATAGTATTAAATAAAAAAAACTCCATTATTTCTAATGGAGTTTTTTGTGGGCGATGAGGGGTTCGAACCCCCGACCCCCTCGGTGTAAACGAGGTGCTCTGAACCAGCTGAGCTAATCGCCCTATAACAATTAAGTAACTTTCGTAACCGTTTTTGCTGGTGCAAATATACACTTAGAATCCATATATACAAACACTTTTTTAAAAAAAATTATTAAAATTTACGATAAATATTCTTTCTTACTCTTTCACAGCATTTTAAATAAAGGATGAAACGGAATGATTTTTTTGTATTGACTTCGTATAGTCTTACATTTGTCCCATAAATAATAAATAATGGCAAGATTCAAAGAAAACGATTTACCAAAATCAAAAATTACTGCAAGTTCACTCCAAAAAGCGACTGTAATATTTCAATATGCAGGAAATCACCGTTGGAAATTTTATGTAGGTTTAATTTTTTTATTATTCACTGGAGCGACTGCCCTTGCCTTTCCTAAATTGATGGGAATGCTTATTGATTGCGTAAAAAACAAAGACAACTCTCAGGCTAATATGATTGCAGGAGGACTAATCGTAATCTTATTTCTACAATCGATTTTTTCGTTTTTTAGACTATATCTATTTGTCAATTTTACTGAAAACACACTTGCGAATCTGAGACTAGCACTTTATAGTAATTTGGTAAAATTACCTATGTCTTTCTTCTCGCAAAAACGTGTTGGGGAATTAAACAGCCGAATCAGTTCTGATATCACCCAAATACAAGATACCTTAACATCAACCATAGCCGAATTCCTAAGACAATTTATTCTAATTATTGGTGGCGTTCTTTTATTGGCAAATGAAAGTATCAAATTGACATTGTTGATGTTATCCGTTGTTCCGCTTGTTGCTGTTGCGGCAGTTATTTTTGGGCGATTTATTAGAAAATACTCAAAAAATGTTCAAGACAAAGTGGCTGAAAGTCAAGTAATAGTTGAAGAAACCATGCAAGGAATCAGTATTGTAAAGGCTTTTGCCAATGAATGGTACGAAATTGCCCGCTATAACGGAAAAATAAAGGAAGTCGTTAAAATAGCCATTAAAGGTGGAAAATACCGAGGTTACTTTGCTTCATTTATTATTTTCTGTCTTTTTGGAGCCATTGTTGCCGTAGTTTGGTTTGGTGTTCGATTGAGTATTAGTGGAGAAATGAGTGTCGGACAATTAATCTCTTTTGTCCTGTATTCTACGTTTGTAGGAGCTTCTTTTGGCGGAATTGCAGAACTTTATGCGCAAATTCAGAAAGCTATTGGAGCAACGGAACGCGTTTTTGAATTATTAGACGAAACGCCTGAAAAAATTAATTCAACTCAAAATGAAACAGCTCAAAAAATAAAAGGAAACGTTACTTTCAAAAATGTGGCTTTTAGCTACCATTCCAGAAAAGAAATAAAAGTATTGAAAGACGTTAGTTTTACCGCTAATTTTGGTCAAAAAATAGCGATTGTGGGACCTAGTGGAACTGGGAAATCTACTATCGCTTCGCTCCTATTGCGTTTTTATAACATTGATAACGGAGAGATATTGATTGACGGAAAAAATATTTACGATTATGATTTAGAAAATCTTCGAGGAAATATGAGCATAGTTCCTCAAGATGTGATATTATTTGGAGGTACCATTAAAGAAAATATTGCCTACGGAAAACCCAATGCTACTGATGAGGAAATTATTTTAGCTGCACGACAAGCTAATGCTTTAACTTTTATCGAAAGTTTTCCTGAAAAATTTGAAACTATTGTGGGTGAAAGAGGAATTAAATTGTCTGGTGGGCAAAGACAACGCATTGCAATTGCAAGAGCGTTATTAAAAAATCCAAGTATTTTAATTTTAGATGAAGCCACATCGTCATTAGATAGCGAAAGCGAAAAACAGGTTCAAGAAGCTTTAGAAATTTTGATGCAAGGAAGAACCAGTATCATTATAGCGCATCGTTTGTCAACCATTCGCAGCGCAGATCAAATTTTAGTTTTAGACAATGGTAAAATTTCAGAGCAAGGAACACATCAGGAATTAATTGCCTTAGAAAATGGAATCTATAAAAATTTAAGTAATCTCCAGTTTAGTAATTCTTAACCTTTTGATTACCCCTCTCCAAAAGAGAGGGAGTTTTTAATTCTACAATTTTAAAAGCGCTAATTAGTCTGGAAATCAGAATCAATTAGAAATACAATACCTTCGATTTTAAGCAGCAATTAAACCATGAAACTAAAAAAACTTAGCTGATGAATGGGTTGTAACATCGTATTTCTGATTTATATTTTATAAAAATACTGGTTCAATAATTATCTCTGTAAAACTGAGTTTGCAATAAAACACTCCGTGTGGGCGCGATGGTGAATTTCATTTAGTATCGTTTCATCTGGAATGCTATCTCCTGTAAAGGTTATTTTTGGTCGCAGATGGGTACGATCATAATTTTTATAGGAGAAACCATCTAACTCATTTTTCCAACTTCAATTAACTTAATGTTCTGACATGGTTATTTTTTTTAATTAATTATTCTGGTTTGCGTTTCTTATTTTTAATATGGTGTTTTTTAAGCTCACTCCCTTTAGTATCAAAACGAGTTATACTATCCTGACCAACAACATTTACATAGGATAGAGGCTTTACAACTTCAGGCTTTTTTTGTGTTTGTGCCTCATCGTGCCAAGCATCCGATTTAATTAGTTGATTATTTTCGCTTTCATCATTGATGTAGCATTCAAATTTATCACCTTGTCGCTTATATAATGAATTTTTTTTGTGAGGACCTACCCAAGGAGAATCGGTTTTAAAATTAGTTGACCAAGTTTGGCAACACAAATAGCTTCCACAAGGACCTATATCGCCAATGCGATTTGCTTCTTCACGCAACCCAATTTGACACATCTCTATCCGCACATGAAAGGCTTCGAAAAGGCATTTAATTAACTCTCGATAATCCACACGTCCTTCGGCGGTGTAATAAAATGTGGCTTTAGTTTTATCACCCTGATAATCCACATCGGTTAGTTTCATTGATAAACCGAGCTCTTTGGCTATCACGCGTGCTTTACACATCGTATCTAATTCCATTTCTTTGGCAAGCTTCCATTTACTTGTATCATAGGAGGTTGCTTTGCGTTGGATTTTTTTTAAAATATCTTCGCTACGCACATTCTTTTTCTTGAGCTGCAAACTTACTAGTTCCCCAGTTAAGGAAACATGCCCAACATCATAACCACCCTTATTGCCATCAACTAGAACTAATTCTCCATTTTTTAAATCTATGTTTTGATCGTTAAGATAAAATTCCTTTCGGGATCCTTTGAATTTTATCTCAATAATAGTGTAAACTTTATCATCAAGTGGTACAACGATATCCGATAGCCAGTCATATACATCGGATTGGCTGTGTCCATAAGAATAGTATGAATCGCTAGTTTTGATTCCACCAAGAACAATAGTCCCTTCTGTTGAATAATTTTTCATATTGACTTATATATTAATTTCCTCTCGAGCGCGTTTGAAAGTTTGAAATTTCAGTTTAATAAAAGAAAGATAATCAAAATTCGTCTTCATCAATCCCTAGAAGCATATTGTAAACTTCTTGTAATTCCAATAACGTTTTTTTATTCCCCATTTTTTTGGCAATCTCAATTCCTCTTTTATAAATTTCAGCTGCTTTGTCTACTTCATTCAGCGACTCATATAATTTCCCCAATTGATAATAACTCGCTACATAATTTTCATCATCATTTAACAATTTCAAAAAGTAATTTACAGCGGTATCCTTTTCTTTAACCAAAACATATTCTAATGCCAATGCGTATTTCAGAAAAGAGTCGTTGCTATCTTCCTTCAAAAATTCTTGTAATTGTTCAATTCTATTATTCATTATTTTTTGTGAAAGTATTAGTCATATTGAAGAGTCTTTTGCAAAATAATTGCATGCTTAATTTATAAAAATAATTGGTTTTTTTATTAGATTCCAACTAACCTTTAAACTTTATAAATGGCTAAGCTAATCCAGTTTGGTTTTATACCTTGGATCTTGGGCTATTTGAATATCATTATTTGACATTTTCTTACTTTTTTTAAGCTGTTTCCGTAACTACTTTTTTCACTTCGGGAACCATTTCTCGTAGCATATTTTGAACACCCATTTTCAAAGTAGTATTAGTAGAAGGGCAGCCGTGACAAGAACCCTTCAGCATCACGGTTACGGTTCCGTTTTCGAAAGATTTGAAATGAATGGCGCCACCATCTCCTTCAACGGCTGGCCGAATATATTCATCAAGAATTGAAATTATTTTTTGTTCAATATCCCCAGAAATGTTTACCGGTACTTCTGATTTTTCTTCAATTAATTCGCCATCGAGAAGAGGTTCTTTTAGGGCAAGCTTTGCTTTAATTAGCTCCTTAATTTCCGGTATTACCTCATACCATTCAAAGCTTTCGTCCTTGGTTACGGTAATAAAATTGGAAGTAATAAAAACGCCTTTTACATAAGGAAGTTCAAATATTTTTGTGGCAAGAGGAGAAATGGCTGCCTTTTCTTTTGTTCGGAATTCAATGCTTTTGCCTTCCTCATCGATTAACAAAAAGGTCAGTACAAATTTCATTGTGACGGGATTAGGCGTCATTTCGGTATAAATGGAGATTGGTGCGTTCATTTTTTTATATTTATTTAAACTTTTATCGAAAAAAAGATAGGTGTTATATTATTGATTTTACCATTTAACATCTGCCACTTGAGCTGGTACTTTTGCATTTTGTATAGACACTTGCTGCGCCACCTTGCGTGCCATTTCCATGTAGGCAATAGCTTGGGGTGTGTTTTCCTGCAGCACAGCGGGGCGACCTAGATCACCAGATTCACAAATATTTTGTACTAATGGTATTTCTCCCAACAACGGAACTTCTAATTCTTCGGCAAGCTTTTTTGCTCCGTCTTTACCAAAAATATAATAGCGTTTCTCCGGCTCGTCGGGCGGACTGAAATAAGCCATATTTTCTACAATGCCTAAAACGGGTACATTTATAGACGGTAATTGAAACATTCCAACTCCTTTTTTGGCATCAGCCAAAGCCACAAATTGAGGAGTGCTTACAATTACAACTCCGTTCAAAGGAACGGCACCAACCAGTGATAAATGAATGTCGCCAGTTCCGGGAGGTAAATCAATAATCATATAATCTAATTCCCCCCATTCTGCTTCCTGAAACAATTGGACAACCGCTTTTGATGCCATTGGTCCACGCCAGACTAGCGCTTGGGAAGTATCTACAAAAAATCCGATGGATAATAATTTTACTCCAAAACTTTCTACGGGAATCATTTTATTTACACCATTAATCTCTTTAATCATTGGCTTTGCATCCATTACATCAAACATAATGGTTTGTGAAGGTCCATAAATATCGGCATCTACCAAACCAACCGATGCACCTAGTTTTACCAAAGCCAAAGCTAGGTTTGAAGCCACCGTTGATTTCCCAACACCACCTTTGCCGGATGCTACTCCTATAATATTTTTAACATTTGGTAACAAAGGTCCTCCGCTTTTTCGAGAGGAAACATCGGAAGTCATTTTCACATTTACATTCGCTTCTTCATCTATAAAATGTAAAATTGAATTTACACAAGCCTTGTGAATCAATTCTTTCATTGGGCAAGCAGGCGTTGTAAGTACTACGGTAAAACTTACGTTTTTTCCCTCTACTTCTAAATCCTTGATCATGCCAAGGGTTACCAAATCCTTTTTTAAATCAGGATCTTCGACATTTTTTAAAGCTTCTAAAACTTGTTCTTTCGTAATATTCATTTTGGCCTCCTTTTATTTCATTAATTTTTTGTTCTAAAAACTATTTACTTCTCTTACCATAACCAATCTATCATCACCTACAGAAACTAAATAGTTATTATAAGTACTCCAAATTAATTTGTTTACCGAATGTGTGTGAGCATCAAAATTTTCTTTGGTGATGCGTTTTAATAATTGAAACGTTTTTGCATCCCAAATTTTGATAGTTTTATCACGGCTGGCAGTAGCAAATAAGGTCGCATCAGGATTATATACAATATCGTAAATTGCCCAATTATGTGCAGGAATTGACTTTACTAAATCATAATTTCCTACTTGCCATATGTTTAAATGTGCATCTCTTCCTCCAGTCAAAAGAAATTTACCATCAGGGCTGTAACGCACAACATTTGATGCAAGTCCATGCCCAATAAAATCTTTTTTATAATCCAATGTATGCAGGTCAAATACAAGAATATTACAGTCCCCTAGTGCAACCGCTATTTCGGAAGTGGTATAATTAAAATCAATGCTGCGTACTTTTTCCTTGGATAGTTTTTTCATTTTAATCAATGACAAAGTATCAAGTGAGCAAACGGCAAAATTACCATCGCCACCGGCTGTATAAAAGCAATTGGTTTCTAAGGAATATTTGATATCAAAAATCGGTGCCGTATGATGTTGCAGCATTTTTATTTCTTCCTTTTTCTCTAAATCAAGGATGTGAATACTTCCGGTTGTTGTTCCCGCAAGCAATAATTTTTTTTCAGGAATATGACAAATAGCATAAACAGCAGCAGGTAAAGATGCCGAAAATTTTTCGGCTTGCAGAGTTTCTAAATTCCATAATGCGATAAACATATCACTGCCCGCTGTAAAAACAGTATTTTCAGATGTGCCTTTATCCATCGCATATACACAGCCGCTGTGGCCAGTAAGTGTTGCGATATGTTTCATACCAATGTTTATTTTTTTTATTGTCTCCATTTTATTTTAAAAAATTATGCCCACACTATTTTATTTGTAAAGCTGTAACCTAGTGGATTATTGAAATGCTAATTAATTATTTTTGTATCGGGCTACTTTTCTTTCCTTATTTCGAAACTATAGCTACTTCTGACGGTTATTATTGTGTTATAATCCCAGCATATTATAATTTTGGAATGATTATCAATAATTAGTTCCTCTCTCTCTTTTTTTATTTCTTTTAATACTATTCCATTTTTAATTCCTTTTATTCATAAATTCAGGAAGGCGATTATGGTTTTTTTAATTATTGAGTAGCTATTCTATTCCTATTTAAAGAATATGGTATTTAGTCGTTTTCCAAATTTAAATTTGTTTGGGCTGCTTGTATAACGGAACCATAGAACAAGCTTCGCCATACATAACACTTTTTGCAATTGGTCGTAAAAGCCTGGTGATTTCGACATAAGCCGCTTTAGGAACTGGTAAATGGCCACAACCCTTAATCACGACGCGAGCATCTTTATATTCATCGAAATTTAGTTTGTTAAGGATCTCATTATACAAAATGGTTTCCAGTGTTTCTAAATCACCAAACACAACCCTTTTTACGTAAGGCTCTAATTGAATTGCTAACAGCATATAAGCCCAAGTTGGAACAACAGCATCGGCAGAACAAATAAGGGCAGCGTATTTATCTGTGTATTTGCTCCAATCTTCATTCTTAACAAATTCCCTAAAGTCTTTTTCTTTTAATATTAAACCTTGAAATAAATGCTCTTTTATATCCAATACTACACGATCACCCTGAGGGTAAAACGTTTCGAGGTCAATGGTGATGATGCCACTTAATGCTACTTTATTAATTATTTCCTTCATCTATTTCTTTTTTGCTCCTCTCCTTTGGGGAGGTTGGGTGGAGATTTTACATAAATCCTAATTCGAGTTCTGCCTCTTCGCTCATCATTTCTTTTTCCCAAGGCGGGCTATAAGTCATTGTTATTTTTGCTGATTTAATTCCCTCTATTTCACGTAATTTTTGTTCTGTTTCAGGGGGCAAGGTTTCAGCTACAGGACAGGATGGTGATGTTAAAGTCATTAGAATAGTAAGATTGTTCTCTATATCAATATTGAGTTCGTAAATCAATCCTAACTCCCAAATATCAACTGGAATTTCCGGGTCGTAACAAGTTTTAAGGGTATTGATAGCCTTTTGCGCAAGCTCCATATTTTGTGTAATAATTTCTGCTGCCATATCTTTTATTCAAATGTTTTAGCAATCTTTCCTTCAATATAGTCACGCAAAGCCTCAATTTTTAGAGTGTTCACAACTTCCGAAGCGAAGGCGTGCATCAATAATTTTTTAGCATTTGTTAGACCTATTCCACGAGCCTGTAGGTAAAATATTTTTTCTTGATCTAATTTTCCGGTGGATGTCCCGTGCGAACATTTTACATCATCGGCATAAATTTCTAATTGCGGTTTTGTATTGATTGTTCCGTCTTCGCTTAGTAAAATATTTTTATTGGATTGAAATGCATTTGTTTTTTGAGCATCTTTTCTAACAAATATTTTTCCATTAAAAGTAGCGGTTGACTTTCCGTCAATAATCCCTTTGTAAAGCTCGTTGCTGTTGCAATTTGGCTTGCGGTGATCTACGACAGTATGATTATCAACTACTTGATTTCCTGCAGTTATATACAATCCGTTCAAATGCGATTCGATATGTTCATCATCTAACACTAAAGTTAAATTATTGCGAACTAATGCGCCACTCACGGTAAAAGTATGGGTAGAAAATACGCTTTGTTTCTTTTGAATTACTTGTGTGGTATTCATTAAATAACCCAACTCATTTTCATCCTGAATTTTATAATGATCTAGAATAGCGTGCTTATCGACTACAATTTCTGTTACTGCATTACTGAATGTTTTGGCTTTAGAATCAACCGTTTCAAACGATTCAATAATTTTTGCTTGCGCATTTTCATCCACCACGATTAAATTACGTGGATGAATAATGGTGCTTTTGGATGCTGTTGAAATGTGAATGACGTGTATCGGTTTTTCAATTATCACATTTTTTGCAATATGAATAAATACGCCATCTTTAGTCATTGCGGTATTTAACGCAATAAATGGATCCGTTTTTATATCTGCATATTGTGCATAATGTTTTTCAAAAAGAGCAGAATTGCTAGTTGCCGCATTTACTAAACTGCAAATCGTTACCCCTTTTGGAAGATTTTCTAAATTAGATAATCCTTCCACAAAAATACCGTTTTCGATAATTACATTATAAGCCTCTTTTAAAAATTTCAGCGGCTCGATTTGCTCATCGCTGCAGTTTTTACTGGTCGAGAAATCAAATTCCCCTTTCAGCATTAAAGCGATAGGAGTGTATTTATATTCTTCATGCTTTCGGTCTGGAATGCCTTGTTTGTAAAAGCTTTCCATCGCCTGATCACGAAGTTGTGTATCGCCGAATAAAAATAATTTTGATGTCTCAAATTCAAAAATCAATTTATCTTTTATCGTACTGGTTTTAATTGCTGTTTCCATTTTGTACTAAATTAAGCTTCTACTTCTTCTACTTCTTTAATAAAATCATATCCTTTTTCTTCTAGTTCTAAAGCCAATTCTTTTGGCCCTGTTTTCACAATTTTTCCATTATATAAAACGTGAACAACATCGGGGATAATATAATCCAACAACCTTTGATAATGCGTGATAACAATGGTTGCGTTATCTTTCGATTTTAATTTATTCACGCCGTTGGCAACAATTCGTAAGGCATCAATATCAAGTCCACTATCGGTTTCGTCAAGTATGGAAAGTTTTGGCTCCAGCATTGCCATTTGAAATATTTCATTTCGTTTTTTTTCACCACCGCTAAAACCTTCGTTTATCGAGCGACTGATAAGTGCTTTATCTATCTCAACTAATTTTTGCTTTTCTTTCAACAGTGTTAAAAACTCTTTTGCTGCCAGAGGTTCCAAACCTTTGTAAGCGCGAATTTCACCAATAGCTGTTTTTAAAAAATTAATATTGCTTACTCCCGGAATTTCAATGGGATATTGAAACGCAAGAAATATGCCTTCTCTAGCTCTATCTTCCGCTTCTAGTTCTAATAAATTTATACCGTTATAGATTATTTCACCTTCTGTAACTTCGTATTCGGAACGCCCTGCAAGCACTGCAGATAAGGTGCTTTTTCCAGAACCGTTAGGGCCCATAATAGCATGTACTTCTCCCGCTTTTATTTCTAGATTAATTCCTCTTAATATTTCTTTCCCGTCAATTGACGCGTGTAGATTTTTTATTGATAGCATTTTTTTAAAATTTATGAGTTAAAATTTATAGGTTATAAAAGATCTCTCCTTATCCTACTGAGCCTTCCAAGGAAACCTCCAATAATTTTTGCGCTTCAACAGCAAACTCCATTGGCAATTGACTTAATACGTCTTTGCAATAGCCATTTACGATTAGACCAATAGCTTTTTCCGTATCAATACCCCTTTGTTTGCAATAAAATAGTTGGTCTTCACCAATTTTTGAAGTTGTTGCTTCATGCTCGACAATGGCGGTGTTGTTTTTTATTTCGATGTATGGAAAGGTATGTGCACCGCATTGATCAGTCATCAATAAACTATCGCATTGCGAAAAATTACGGGCATTTTCTGCGCCTTTTCCAATACGGACTAACCCTCTGTAACTATTGTTACTATAGCCTGCCGAAATCCCTTTGGATATGATAGTACTTTTAGTATTTTTACCAATGTGGATCATTTTTGTTCCAGTATCGGCTTGCTGATAGTTATTGGTGAGGGCAACAGAATAGAATTCACCTATAGAATTGTCGCCTTTTAAAATCACCGATGGGTATTTCCAAGTAATTGCAGAGCCTGTTTCTACTTGTGTCCAAGAGATTTTAGAATTTTCTTCCAAACAAATGCCACGTTTTGTAACAAAGTTGAAAATACCTCCTTTACCATCTTTATCACCTGGATACCAGTTTTGTACGGTGCTGTATTTTATCTGTGCATTTTTATGTGCCACGAGCTCTACAACGGCTGCGTGCAATTGATTTTCATCACGCATCGGTGCCGTACAGCCTTCGAGGTAACTCACATATGAATCTTCATCAGCAATAATTAAGGTGCGTTCAAATTGCCCAGTTCCAGCCGCTTCTATTCTGAAATAAGTCGAAAGTTCCATCGGACAGCGAACTCCTTTTGGAACATAACAAAACGTACCATCTGTAAATACGGCGGAGTTCAGAGCTGCATAAAAGTTGTCGGTGTAGGGAATAACAGAGCTCATATATTTTTGCACCAATTCTGGATGTTCCTGAATTGCTTCTCCGAAGGAGCAAAATATAATTCCTTTTTCAGCCAATGTTTTTTTGTATGTTGTTGAGACCGAAACGCTGTCGACAATAATATCCAGAGCTATTCTGTTTTCAACGCCTGTTAAACGTTCTTGTTCCAAGATTGAAATACCGAGTTTCTGAAATGTTTTCAATAATTCAGGATCTACTTCATCTAAACTGTTTAATACTGCTTTTGGCTTTGGAGCCGAGTAATAAATGATATCCTGAAAGTCTGGTTTTTGGTAAGAAACATGAGCCCATTTTGGTTCTTCCATTGTTATCCAATGACGGAAAGCCGTTAAGCGATAGTCTAACATCCATTCGGGTTCGTTTTTCTTTGCAGAAATAAAACGAATAATATCTTCATTCAATCCTTTCGGTGCGTTGTCAGCATCAATATCGGTAACAAACCCGTATTTGTATTCCGTGCTGAGTTTTTGTTCTAAAACCTCGTTCATACTATTTAAGTTTTACTATTGTTATTTTGTTCATCGGTAATTCCCGATCCCAAAAATCATTTTGATTAAATTATTAAATGCAAACTATCTTTTTTGGCAAATAATTCTTCTTCGCTTTCGCGCCAATTTTCATCATCTACACAGCAATCAACAGGACAAACAGCGGCACATTGAGGCTCATCATGAAAACCAACACACTCGGTGCATTTATCAGGTACTATGTAATAAACATCATTGGATACAGGTTCTTGCGGTTCATTTGCATCGGCAGTCAATCCGCTTTTTGAGGTAAACATTCCCTTTATGGCTGTTCCATCAGCAAAGCGCCATTCATCGCCCCCTTCGTAGATTGCATTATTCGGACATTCTGGTTCACAAGCGCCACAATTAATACATTCATCTGTAATTATAATTGCCATTTTTTCTATTTTTATAGTGTTTGGAATTTTGCAAGAAATACTTCCAGCTTTTAAGGCTTAAATCCAATATTAAACGCCAAACGATTCTCCACAACCGCAAGTTCTGCTTGCATTTGGATTAACAAATACAAATCCTTTTCCGTTTAAGCCTCCCACATAATCGAGCTCCGTACCTATTAAATAGAGAAAACTTTTTTTGTCAACGGCAATCTTTATTCCTTTGTCTTCAAAAACCTTATCGCTCTCTGTAATCACATTGTCAAACACGAGTTTATAAGTAAGACCGGAACATCCGCCACCATCCACACCTACTCTTATAAAGGTTCCTTCTGGGCTGTTTTCGTTTGCTATTAAACTTAATGCGTGTTCTTTTGCATTTTCTGAAACTGTTATCATTCTATTTCTAATTAATGATTATAATAATTCTTTATTTTCTCCACTTATTTCTTCAAATAAACTTTTAAAAGTAACTGTAGCTTCTTTTTCACCATGGGACAAATCAGATAGTGTGATGGTATCTAGTAACTTATCTATTGCAGATTGAACTATGGTCCAAAGCGATCGAATGGAGCAATCAACTGAATTGCTACATATTTTCATTACGCCAACATGATTGACGCAAAATTGTTCGTCAAATAACCGCCCGCCTAAGGCATTCAAAATGTCGTTTACTGTTATCGTATTTGCAGGTCTGGCCAATACATATCCTCCAACATGTCCTTTGGTACTATTAATTAAACCTTCCATACGAAGGATTCGGGTCAATTTAGAAACATTGGGTTGCGATAATCCTTCGGCTTCACTGAGCTGAGGAATGCTCAAGCCGGACTGATCATTACATTTTGCAATCCGGACTAATAGTCTTAAGCCATACTCGTCTTGTGCTGTTATTTTCATTGTTTAAAAGTTTGATGTTTTAATAATGGATTTTTAATATTTAAATAAACCTATAAGACAAATGTAAACATTGTTTTTCAATATATACTAAAAAGTATATATTAATTTATACTAAAAAGTATATTGATAGCTTTCGTAAAAACTACTATAAAAAGTATCTCTTCATTTGAAACCTCTTTAGTGTAACAAAGAGGTTGAATGACTCAGAACGCCTATTAATCTATGAGAATAACCTTTTATTAATCATGCGATTAACCGGAGATTCAGTACCTCGGTAAAAAAAAGTTAAAATTGACATTGAAGGTTGTTTTTTCAGGATACAGTCGAATGTCCAAAGAAGAACTTGACTTAAAAGAAAATAGAAAAGCAAAGGAATCTCACTAACTATTGTAAATAAAAATTAAACGAACTACGTAATTTTTATCTACAATAGTAAGTAAGTAGTTGGACTTATTTATTGCCGTACTATAAAATGAGTGAAATACTATTTAACATAAAAAGTCATGTAAGCATTAAACCTTAAATGACCTTATTGTTGCTAAAGTTATCAGTCTTACACAAATGAAACTTCAATGACTTATATGGTAAAAAAAATACGTCATTGTTTTATTCTTATTACTTACTTTCGATTATAAAAAAAATGAAACAAAAAAGTGATACACTATACTCAAAATCATCAATAAACAGGAAACATCTCCTACTTATATACTAATAACTATACTTATAAGAGCTAGTAATTAAACGTAATTATATATAAAAAGCTCCAATTTTAAAAAATTGAAGCTTTTTTCAGTGAAAGAGATTTTAAAACTATTTCCCTTTTCTTCTTTTTCTTTCTTCTTTAATCATCGCTAATTCGCGGCTCGTTTGACCCGCTACTGATGTATTTTCTTCTGCTCGACGAATCAAGTATGGCATCACATCTTTGACAGGGCCAAAAGGCAAATATTTAGCCACATTATAGCCGTTAGCTGCCAAATTATAGCTGATATTATCACTCATCCCATACAATTGACCAAACCAAATTCGATCATTATTGGTTTTTATGCCTTGCTCCTGCATCAATTCCATCAATTTGTATGTACTTAATTCATTATGCGTTCCCGCAAAAATCGACATCAAATCTAAATGATCAACCATGTAACGAACTGAGGCATCGTAATTTTCATCTGTAGCTTCTTTTGAAGCGCAAATTGGTGATGGATATCCTTTTTCTTCGGCACGAGCCATTTCTTTTTCCATGTAAGCACCACGGACTAATTTCATACCTATAAAGAATCCGTCATTTTTGGCTTGCTCATGCAATTTTTTCAAGTAATCCAATCGATCCCAACGATACATTTGCAACGTATTGAAAACAATTGCTTTTTCTTTGTTGTATTTGCGCATCATTTCAGTCACTAAATCATCCGCAGCATCTTGCATCCAACTTTCTTCACCATCAATCAAAAGAGCTACATTTTTAGAATGAGCATCTTTGCAAACCAAATCAAAACGCGCCACTACTCTATTCCATTCTGCTTGTTCTTCAGAAGTTAACGTTTGCTTCTCTCCTAATTTCTCATACAATTCAAAACGACCAAAACCGGTTGGTTTAAAAACAGCAAAAGGAATAGCCAAACGTTCTTTTGCAAATTCAATTGTTTTTAGAGTCATTTCAAGTGCAGCATCAAACTGATCTTCTTCTTCTTTACCTTCCACAGAATAATCCAATACAGAAGAAACCCCTTTCGTATACATTTTATCCACTACAGATAGGCAATCTACTTCATTTACACCACCACAAAAGTGGTCAAAAACAGTAGCACGAATTAAGCCTTCAACAGGGAGATTGGCTTTCAAAGCAAAATTTGTAACTGCGGTTCCAATTCGAACTAAAGGCTGATTAGCAATCATTTTGAAAAGGAAATAAGCTCTATCTAATTCGGTATCACTTTTTAATGAAAAGGCAACTTGGGTATTATTGAATATTTTTTCCATTATTTGTTATAATTTTTGTACAAATATAGACAGAGTTTTGAATATTATTCCCCAAAAATTACCTTATTTTGCGGTTCCAATTAATCCATAAAGATGCAATCAATTCAAGCCAACAGTTACCCAATACATTTTAACGAAAAAGCATACGAAGCCTTAAATATTCATTTGAAAGAAAATAAGTATTCTAAAATTTTTATTATTGTTGACAGTAATACGAATGAATTTTGCATTCCAAAATTTCTCCCTTTTCTCGAAACTGAACTTACTATTGAAATCATTGAATTTGATGCAGGTGAAGTAAATAAAAATATTGAGACTTGCGTCCAAATTTGGAATGTACTCACTGAACTTGGTGCCGACAGAAAAAGCCTAATAATTAATTTGGGTGGCGGTGTTGTTACTGATTTAGGTGGTTTTGTTGCTTCAACATTCAAGCGAGGAATTGATTTTATTCACATTCCTACCACATTACTATCAATGGTTGATGCCTCTGTAGGCGGAAAAAATGGGGTCGACTTAGGAAATTTAAAAAACCAAATCGGTGTTATTAATGTGCCAAAAATGGTGCTTATCGACACTCAATATCTTGAAACGGTGCCACAAAATGAAATGCGTTCCGGTCTCGCTGAAATGCTCAAACACGGTTTAATATATGATAAGGACTATTGGGAGCAATTTTTAGATCTAAAATCCATTGATTTTGCTGATTTTGATTCCTTAATTTACCGTTCGATTGAAATAAAAAATGAAATTGTTATCCAAGATCCAACGGAGAAAAATATTCGTAAGTCATTAAATTTTGGTCATACTTTGGGTCATGCCATTGAGAGCTATTTTCTAGAAAATGAAAATAAAACAACTTTGTTACATGGAGAAGCCATAGCCGTTGGGATGATCTTGGAAAGTTTCATCTCGTTGCATAAACAACTAATCAATAAAGAGGAATTCTCTGAGATAAAATCTGGCATAAAATCCATCTATGACGATATCATTTTTGAAGAAAAAGATATAGAGCCTATTTTAGAATTGTTGATACACGACAAAAAAAATGAGTATGGAAACATACAGTTTGCTTTGATTGATGGTATCGGAAAAATAAAAATCAATCAATCGGTTGAAAATGAATTAATTCTTAAGGCGTTTCTGGATTATAAATCTTAATTATTTTTTATAAAAAGGATTGCATTGCGTATATAATATTTTTTACATTTGCACCAATGAAAAAAAGTCAAAACAAACAAAATTATAGTTCTAATAAAACCCAAAAAAAGATGTCTTTTCTAAAGATATTAAAACGGTTTTATTCTATCAAAGGCAACTTTAGTTTTGATGTTTTCCAATATTTAAAAGCAGACCACGAAAAGCTTCAGATCGTTTATGCAAATATTCGGGTTTGAATTATCGGTTACTTTATTTTTACAATATTTTAATCTATAATTACGACATCTAATGAACACAAAATATTCTGATTTAATAAATCAAACCTACTATTTCCCTCAAGAAGAATTTACTTTAAACAAAGATAACCTGCAATTTCACAACATTGATTTGATGAAATTGGTTGAGCAATACGGCACGCCGTTAAAATTCACTTATTTACCTCAAATTTCAAATAACATCAATAAAGCCAAAAGCTGGTTTCGTAAATCGATGGAAAAAAATAAATATGAGGCAAAATACTATTACTGTTACTGTACAAAGAGCTCTCATTTTGAATATATCATGAACGAAGCTTTCAAAAATAATATTCATATTGAAACTTCCTCTGCTTTTGATATTAATATTGTTGAAAATTTATTGGCAAACGGAAAAATCAATAAAAGTACCTATGTGATTTGTAATGGTTTCAAAAGAGACCAATACATTGATAATATTGCGCGTCTTATCAATAATGGTCATAAAAATACGATTCCAATTATTGATAATTTTGAAGAGCTAGATCTACTTCAAGGACAGATAAAAAGTAAATTCAAAATTGGTATTCGCATTGCTGCCGAAGAAGAGCCAAAATTTGAATTTTACACGTCAAGATTAGGAATTGGTTACAAAAATATTGTTCCCTTCTATAAAAGAGAAATCAAAGAAAATAAAAAATTGGAACTGAAAATGTTACACTTTTTTATCAACACCGGAATCAATGACAATGCGTATTATTGGAATGAACTAGTAAAATGTATTAAAGTATACGTGGCATTAAAGAAAGAATGTCCTACACTTGATGGATTAAATATTGGTGGCGGTTTTCCAATAAAAAACTCGCTGGCATTTGAGTATGATTATCAGTATATGATTGATGAAATTATCAATCAGATAAAAATTGCTTGTGATGAAGCTGAAGTAGATGTACCAAATATTTTTACCGAATTCGGTTCCTTTACAGTAGGAGAAAGCGGCGGTGCTATTTATCAAGTTTTATATCAGAAGCAACAAAATGATAGAGAAAAATGGAACATGATCGACTCCTCTTTTATTACCACTTTACCAGATACTTGGGCTATCAACAAGCGTTTTATCATGTTAGCTGTCAATCGATGGAATGAAACTTATGAAAGAGTACTACTGGGTGGAATGACCTGTGATAGCGATGATTATTACAACTCCGAGCAGAACATGAATGCTATTTACTTGCCAAAATACAATAAAGAAAAACCTTTATATATTGGTTTTTTTAACACCGGAGCCTATCAGGAAACTATAGGAGGATACGGAGGATTACACCATTGTTTGATTCCGCAACCCAAACATATATTAATAGATAGAGATGAAAACGGGATTTTAGCCACTGAAGTTTTCTCAGAACAACAAACCTCAGAGGACGTTTTAAAAATATTAGGCTACGACCGAAAATAAATTAACAAGCATTCAGTTATTCAATTTAAAAAATCGTTAAATTTGAAATAATAATTTTAACGTAATGATTATTAGGTATTTAAATTAAAAAAAATGAGCAAAGGACCAATCAGTCAGTTTATTGAAAAGCACTACCTGCATTTCAACTCTGCATCTTTAGTTGACGCAGCTAAGGCATACGAAGAACAATTAGCCAATGGTGCAAAAATGATGGTGAGTATGGCCGGTGCTATGAGTACGGCCGAGATTGGAAAAATATTTTCTGAAATTATTCGTCAGGACAAAGTGCATATCATTTCTTGTACAGGTGCAAATCTAGAAGAAGACATCATGAATTTAGTTGCTCATTCTCATTATGAAAGAGTACCAAATTACCGTGATTTGACTCCTCAAGACGAATGGGATTTATTGGAAAGAGGTTTAAACCGCGTTACAGATACTTGTATTCCTGAGCATGAAGCATTTCGTCGTTTGCAAAAGCATATTTACAAAATCTGGAAAGATGCTGATGACAAAGGAGAAAGATATTTTCCACATGAATTCATGTACAAAATGTTACTATCCGGAGTTCTTGAGGAATATTACGAAATCGACTTAAAAGACAGTTGGATGTATGCAGCGGCCGAGAAAAATTTACCTATTATTGTACCAGGATGGGAAGATAGTACCATGGGAAATATATTCGCATCGTACGTTATAAAAGGAGATTTAAAAGCATCTACAATGAAATCAGGTATTGAATACATGGTTTTCTTATCAGATTGGTATCCAAAAAACAGTACTAATGGGGTAGGTTTTTTCCAAATTGGTGGAGGAATTGCAGGAGATTTTCCAATATGCGTGGTGCCAATGTTGTATCAAGATATGGAAATGCATGACATTCCTTTTTGGAGTTATTTCTGTCAAATTTCAGATTCAACAACCAGTTATGGTTCGTATTCTGGGGCGGTACCAAATGAAAAAATTACTTGGGGTAAGTTAGATATTAAAACGCCTAAGTTTATTATTGAGTCAGATGCTACCATTGTAGCACCTTTAATTTTCGCTTATTTATTAGACCTATAGAATTATTTTATGAAAAGAGTAATAGTTGATTACGCAAAACTTACCAATGAAATTTTAAATCTTTTGGTTGATAAATTTCCAGATGGTTATGATGATTCAAACATTATTAGTTTTAGAAACGCTAAAAATGAATTGATTGAAGCAGTTGAAGTACGAACTGAAGACACTATTTATTTAGTTAAAGTAAGTACTAAACTAGCTGATAGAATTGAAAATTATGATGAAGATGATGAAATCATGATTGATGAAGTTGTTGAGCCAATTAAAGGATTGGATTTAGACGATGATATTGAAGATGATGACGAGGACGAGGATGGTATTGACAAACCAGATGCTGACTCAGGTGATGATGACGATGACGATGATGCGGATGAAAAAGATTTTTCGGATGATGATGACGAAGATGAGGATTAATTAATCCCATTTTTAAATATATTTATAAAAAGGAACTCCTACACGAGTTCCTTTTTTTATAACTTTAGACCTCTAAATATACGCCACAATGACTCAAGAAATATTACACGCCAAACTGAAGGAAAACTTTGGTTTTGAAAAATTCAGACCCAATCAGGAGGAAATAATAAACTGTATTCTTTCTGGACAAGATACAGTAGCAATAATGCCAACTGGTGGTGGAAAATCAATTTGTTTTCAATTGCCTGCATTGGTATTTCCTGGAATTACAATCGTAATTTCCCCGTTAATAGCTTTGATGAAAGATCAAGTTGATAGCTTAAAAGCTAATGGCATTGAAGCCTGTTTTATCAATAGCAGTCAAACCGAAGACGAACGGCAGTTTTATATCGAAAGCTTAAAATCGAATGTAATTAAATTGGTTTACATTGCTCCAGAAAGCTTGTCTTTTCTGGATAATATTTTTAATAGTTTAACCATAAGTCTTATTGCTATTGATGAGGCACATTGCATTTCATCTTGGGGACATGATTTCCGGCCCGCTTATACGAATCTTGGATATCTCAAAAACCGCTTCCCTTCTACTCCAATCCTAGCTTTAACTGCAACCGCTGATAAAGCTACACGTAAAGATATTAGCCAACAATTAAATCTAAAAAATCCTAAACTATTTGTAGCTTCTTTTGATCGAAAAAATCTGAGTTTAGAAGTGCGTCCCGCTTTGGACAGAGTAAAACAAATTATAGATTTTATTCAAGAAAAACCTACCGAATCCGGAATCGTATATTGCTTAAGCCGAAAAACAACCGAAGAACTTGCCGAAAAATTACAAAAAATTGGAATCAGTGCAAAGGCCTATCATGCTGGTTTAGATAATAAAATCCGTTCCAAAACTCAAGATGAATTCATTAATGATGAATGTCAAGTAGTTTGCGCCACTATCGCTTTTGGAATGGGTATCGATAAATCAAATGTGCGTTGGGTGATTCACTATAATTTGCCTAAAAATATAGAAGGTTATTATCAGGAAATTGGTCGAGCTGGCCGAGATGGTTTACCCTCAGAAACCATATTATTCGAAAGTTACGGCGATGTGATTCAATTGCAAAAATTTGCCTCAAAAGGCTTAAATGCTGAAGTACAACTAGCCAAACTAGAGCGTATGAAACAATATGCTGATGCTTTGAGCTGTCGCAGAAAGATATTGCTGTCCTATTTTGGCGAACTCGTTACAGAGAATTGTGGAAATTGTGATATCTGTAAAAATCCACCGCTATTTTTCGATGGAACCATCATTGCACAAAAAGCATTATCGGCAATTTTTCGTTTACAGGAAACGGAACCATTACCGGTGATAATTGACTTTTTACGCGGATCCAAAAATGCTTATATTTATGAAAAAGAATACCAAAATCTAAAAACGTATGGTGTTGGAGTTGAACTCTCTTGGTATGATTGGAACCAATATTTAATCCAACTGATAAATCTTGGTTATTGTGAAATCGCTTTTCATAAACAAAATAAAATTCGACTTACTTCTTTAGCTAAAAAAGTATTATTTGAAGGCGAAAAAGTACAACTCACAACTGTCCAAAAAATCAATATCGACAAGCAAGAAATCAAAGAAACGAAAAGCAAATCTACAGCAAATTCACTTTTTGAAACCTTACGAAAACTACGCTATGAAATTTCCAAAGAAGAATCCGTTCCAGCTTATGTAATTTTCAGTGATGCGGCTTTGCGCCAAATGGAAACCGAAAGACCGATGAGCGATCAAGAATTACTGGCAATTGACGGCGTTGGAAAAGCAAAACTAGAAAAATATGGTGATGCATTTATCAATGCGATTATTGATTTTCAAAAATCTAAGGTTGTCAGAAAAAAGAAAGAAGCTACTACTTACAAAGAAACATTGGAATTGTATAAAAATGGATTTTCTGTTGAAGAAATTGCTCAAAAAAGAAAGTTAGGTCTAAGTACGATTATGTCGCATTTAGCTAAATTGTACATTGATGGTGCTGATATAGATTTGGATTCTTTTATTTCAAAAGAAGAAGTTACGCAAATTGCCGAAGCACAAATAAAACTGGAATCACCAAATACTTTGAAACCCTATTTTGATTATTTTGAAGAAAAAATAGATTACGGAAAAATTCGATTGGCACTGGCAATATTAGAAAAAGAAAACGCAATAGTTTAGCAAGTATTATGATTCATTCCTTTCCTCCTTTTGTGAATTCACAAACAGAAATTTTGATTCTAGGAACTATGCCTGGCATTGCATCATTGGAAAAACAAGAATATTATGCGCACAAAAGAAATCATTTTTGGAAAATAATGTACACTTTGTTGGATAATTTACCAATAGCTGAAGTTTTTGAAAAAAAAATACAATTACTCCAAGCGAATAAAATTGGACTTTGGGATGTTTTAGGAAATTGTGAAAGAAAAGGGAGCTTAGACACTCATATCAAAAATCAAAAAGAAAATGATTTTGAAACACTATTCAAAGAATTCCCCGGAATTGCCACAATCATTTTTAATGGCAAAGAAAGTCATAAATACTTTCTGAAAAAATTTGGACAAATAAAAAGCATCACGTATTATGTGATGCCTTCTACTAGCCCTGCTAATACCATGTCTTTTGAAAACAAGCTAAAAATCTGGTCAGCCGGTTTTCAATAAACTATAAATACCTTTCTTGAAAAACTTTTTGATGGTGTTTTTGATGACCAATGATAATAAAACCAATTGCACGAACCGATACAGCAGCGTTCGAAGCAGTTCCAATTCTCTTTAACTGCTCTTCAGACAAACTTTTGAAAAGAAACAAATTGGAATGTCTAACCGCTGAAAATTCAGTTAGTAAATCCTGAATACTTCTACTGTTAGCACTCGTATTGTCAATATAATCATTTTCATCAAACCCGGGTAAAGGTGTTTGATCCTCTCTAGAAATTCGTAATGCCCGATACGCAAAAATACGCTCGGTATCAATTATATGCTGAATGATTTCTTTGATAGTCCATTTCCCTTCTGCATAGCGATAATCAAATTTGTCCATGGGAATATTTTGTACAAAATGAATAAAATCGTGTAATGAAATTTCTAATTCATCCATCAATGTGACTTCCCCCAAAGCGTTTATGTAGGGAGTATAATAAGCGGCATATTCGTTTACAGGTAATTGTGTTGATTTCATTTTATATTATTTAAGCTGAATTTCTACTAGCATTTGTGTTTCCAAAAAGAGAACGAGTCACTATTTTTTCATATACTTTTATCAAAGCTTCATCAGGTGATTTTTCCTTGTTCAACTCGTTAATTCGTAACAAAGCATATTGCTGTATCGTTAACAATGGCAGTACTATACGTTCTCTTATCTGTATCGATGCTTTACCATCAGGATAATTTTCCATTAGCTCTTTGTGACCCGCAATTTTCAAAAGCAATCGTTTTGTTTCTAAAAATTCGTCATAAATAATTTGCCAGAATTCTCCAAACTGTGGATCTTTTCTCATATAAGCCGTTAATGGAAAAAATGATTTAGCCAATGACATCATACTATTTTCCAACAAGGTTTTAAAGAACAAAGAATTATCATATAAATCTTGGACTTTATTCCATTGGTTCGTATCCTCAAAATGTTTTAAAGCACTACCAACACCAAAAAATCCAGGTACATTTTGCTTCAGCTGACTCCAAGAACCCACAAAAGGAATGGCTCGCAAATCAGCAAAATCTAAGTGTTCTGATTTACTTCTTTTCGAAGGTCGACTTCCAATATTCGTTTTAGCGTAGTACTTTAGCGTACTCATTTGTTCTAAATAGGGGATAAAATTGGGATGATTCTTAAAACTTAAATATTTTTCATATCCTAAACCTGCCAATCGATCTAATATACCTTTTTCCTCTAAAGTCAACTCATTATCTCCTTTGCCAAAAACCTGATTGGTGACACCAGCACTCAATAAGTTTTCCAAGTTATACCTGCAAGAATCTAAAGTCCCAAAATTAGAACTAATAGTCTGCCCTTGCACTGTAACCTGAATTTCATTATTCTCAATATTTGGTCCTAAGGACGCATAAAACTTATGTGTTTTTCCACCACCACGAGCGGGCGGACCGCCACGACCATCAAAGAAAATAACCTTAATTCCATATTTTCTAGATACCTCTGTAAGCTCTTCTTTCGCTTTATAAATACTCCAGTTTGCCATAAGATAACCTCCATCTTTTGTACCATCAGAAAAACCAAGCATGATGGTTTGCTTATTATTTCTATTAATTAAATGTTTTGCATAAGCCGGATTAGTATATAATTTTTCCATAATGGCATGCGCATTTTGCAAATCATCCACTGATTCAAAAAGAGGAATAATATCAACTGTAGGATCCTCCCAATTACTCAAACGAAAAAGCGCAAAGGTTTCCATTACATTAAGCGCACTTTCATTATTACTAATGATATAGCGATTAGCACCAAATTCTCCGTTATTTTGTTGAATTGTTTTGATAGCTTGAACAGATTCAATAGTTAAGCGTGTCAATTCATTTTCAAAAACAGCGGGATCAAGATTCCCACTAGTATTTGACAAGACCTTAAATTTTTCTTCTTCGGTTAATTCAAAATAATTTTTTGGAAAAACAGATTCATCGGTTTTCAAATAATACGTGACGATGTCATTAAACACGGAATCGTGTATTTTACTATTTTGACGAATATCTAAAGAAGCAAAATGAAATCCAAATAAATTCACTTTTATCAGAAGTGCATCCAATTCATCTAAATACAACGACTGATGTTGATCAATAATAATTTGTTTAATTTTACTCAACTGCGATTTAAATTCGTCAAGAGTAATGAAAATTTCTCCTTTTGAATAAAAAACAGATCTATAAAGTTTTTGTTCAAGCTGATTGACTAAAGTATCTACACCAGAGAAAGTTAATTTTCTTTTTAAATCTCTCATTTCAATATAATAACATTTCAGAATAGACGTTCGTAAACGCTCTGCTACTTTCAATGTAATCTCTGTAGTTACAAATGGATTCCCATCACGGTCACCTCCGGGCCAAAATCCAAGCTTAATTAATGGATTTTTTATTGAGTTTCCTTCAAAAATATTTTTTTGAAGATAATGAACCATCTCACCAGAAGTATGATAAAACACATTTTCTAGATACCAAATCAAGCTTACTGCTTCATCAAAAGGATTTGGCTTTTCATTTTGAATAAAAGGGGTTTTACCTAATTGCGCTAAAAGTTGCTTGATATCTAATAAATTATTATTGCGGATTGCCTCTGTTAAATCATTGATAATACCAAGAACTGCTCCAGGATAAAACTGTGTAGGATGAGCTGTTAAAACCGTCCTTATATTGAAATCTTCTAAGAAATCAATTAACTCCTCTTGCTTATTTTTTGCATCAGACTTCTCTTTTATATCTCGAAGAGAACCTCTACCCTCCATATTATTAACAATTGGAAAAGCAGCATCTTCGATAGCATCAAATAATACGATTTGGCGCTCTATATACTGAATAAAACGAAACATGATGTCGATTTTATCAGCCTCCGAGGCATTATGCAAATACCGATTAGCAAAAAAATCAACTATTTCTTTAGGTGTTTCTTGTTTTTTGAAGCCTGTATCGCAAATATCTGAAAATAAAGGAAGTAAAGCTCCTGTATTATCTATAGAATGAAAAGGTAGCGTAATAAAGACACTATTGTAAATATTATATTTAGACAGAACGTCTTGATTAAAACGTTCAATTTTAGGTAGTGTATACATAGTTGTTTAGTTGTAGTTGGTTTAGTTAGTTGGTTTGTCATAAAAAAACCCCAAGAATTAACTTGAGGTTATATTTATTATATAGCATATTCAAGACTAATTACATATTTTTGAAAATAGTATGCATCAAGCGCTTCTTATCATTAATGCTTTCTTCTAGTGAAATCATAGTTTCAGTTCTATAAACACCATCTATATCATCAATCATAAAGATAACATCCTTAGCGTGCTTTGTATCTTTAGCTCTAATTTTACAGAAAATATTAAATTTCCCTGTTGTAACAGACGCAACTGTAACATAAGGAATTTCATTAATTCGCTCCAAAACAAATTTAGTTTGAGAAGTATTGTTTAGAAAAACACCTACATAAGCAATAAATGAATACCCTAACTTATCATAATCAAGAACTAATGAAGATCCCATTATAATACCTGCGTCCTCCATTTTTTTCACTCTGACATGCACGGTACCTGCAGAAATCAATAACTTTTTTGCAATATCCGTAAATGGAACTCTTGTATTGTCTATCAACATATCTAAAATCTGGTGATCTACTTCATCTAAACGAAATTTACTCATAACTCTTAAATTAATATTATTAATTGCTTTAACAAAGTATAAAAATATACATAAAAACAACAAAATGACATAAATATTATATTTTTATCATTCCGTTAACAACTTTTATGTTATTATCTAAACAAAAATCAGTTTTTTGGTTTAATTTAGGAATTGAATCAAAATCATCTTTATAAAGTGCTCCTTTAGCATCGTATTCAAAATGACCAAAATAATTTTCTAAATCGCCTATCTGAACAACGTAGGCATTAAAACAAATCTGATTTTCAATTAACTCTTCTTTGTATTGTGATGCAAAATTGGTGATTATTTCGATACCATCATAATTTATTTTGATGTTTTTATATATAAAATCATAAAAAACGACTTTATTTTGAGGAATATTCAAATATTTGTTAATTCCGTTGCTAACTATAACGTTTTCGCTCAGTGTAGTAAAACTCAGAATTAGTGCCATAAAAACATATTTGCGCGTTTCTTCTCTTTCGTAATCATTTGCAAAATGCCCTGCTTCAAATAATAATGTCGGTACGCCCAAATATTGAAACGTATCTCCTATGCAGTTTATATTGAACGAATCGTCAAAACGCCCAATTTGACCCAGTAAATACTCCTGAAGTTCTCCATTAACACTGGCAATCAAATTAATAGCCTTTAATCTGGATTCGTTTATTTCTCGTTCTTCATTATAAGAAGGGGCTAAAAATGACAATGTAGCTGGTTTTCCAGTATCGCTTACGCCAAAAATAGTGCGTTGATCATGCAGATTAAAACAATAATCCGGTTTAAAAGTTTCAAAAACTTCTCTTAAAAGTTTGCTTTCAGGCTGTGTAAGGTCTTGTGAATCACGATTTAAATCTACTTTGTTCGCATTTTCTCTGGTATATAACGCAGCACCATCTGGGTTCAACATCGGAATACTGTAAAAAGTAAAGGTGCTTAATAATTTTTGTGCTAATTCTGAACCACTATGCAAGACATTTAAAAAGTCAAACAACGCTTTTGTAGTTGTACTTTCATTTCCATGCATTTGCGACCAAAGGAAGATTTTAGTTTTACCTTCTCCAATTTGATACGAATAAATCGAATTTGCTAAAACTGATTTTCCAATAATTTGTAATTGATTATTCGTATTTAATTTTTGCAATAACGGTTCAATCGAATCCAAAGTAATGTACCTACCTTGAATAGTTTCTTCTTTATATTGACTAAATAATAATTCTAAATTCATGCTGTTTTATTTGATTTACAAAAGTAAACATCTTTATATTTACATTTGTAAACAAGTCTCAATTGAAATATTTCAACACTGTAAACATTTATTTGGATTCTAAGTTAGTCCTTTGATTGCTTCTAGTTGACAAATGTTATCTAACAAATAATAACTAATTATAATTCATATTATCAGTTAATTAAAGTTAATTACATGATGTTATACTTTATAATATTTCATACAATTAATGCTATTTACACTTGTAATTTTGGTATTCTCTTTGATTTAGATTACATTTGTAAATAGTCAATTCGTAAAAGCAATTTACAATGGTAAACATAGAAGATTTCATAAAAAGGTTAGAAATTATATTGGATTATTATAGCTTGAATGCTTCTTCTTTTGCTGATAAAATTGGTGTACAGCGTTCCAGTTTGTCTCACCTACTTTCAGGTAGAAACAAACCGAGCTTAGATTTTATTCTTAAAATTTTAGAGGTTTTTCCGGATGTAGATTTGTATTGGATTTTGAATGGAAAAGGAACTTTCCCAAAAAATTCGGAGCAGTTGGATAAAAAAGAAAAAAGCGTTGATCAAGTTGTAAAACAGAATAGTCCTACTCCACCAAATCCAGAGAACATTCCTGAGAATTTATTTTCCGAAATAAAAATCCCAAATCCAATTCCTGCATTGGAAACAAAAAAAATAGAAAATCAAAATAGCGCTAAAGAATCAAATTCTGATGCCATTGATAAAATCGTAATTTTTTATAAAAATGGAACTTTTAAAAGTTATGTTCCCGATTAAAAAAAATAACCCCATTGCGAAATTTCGAAATGGGGCTCTCCTATTTATTCAAATGAAAATCCGTTTTCTGAGATTTTACCTTTTACTCCTTTATAATGTTTCTTCAAAATTGCCATATCACTTTCGATATCTCCAGTTGGTGAAACTGGATTTCCTAAGTTCACTTGTTTTCTTCCAAAATCAAACGTTACAGGAATTATCGGTACATTTGCTTTTAAAGCGATATAATAAAATCCTGTTTTTAATTCGGTAACTTTTTCTCGGGTTCCTTCTGGAGCAACAGCCAAACGAAAAATTTCTCTCCTCTGAAAAATAGCTGCGATCGAATCGACTTTATTCAAACCGCCAGAACGATCCAGTGGCTCTCCTCCCATATACCTAAAATAAAATCCGAAAGGAAAGCGAAACAATTCCTTTTTACCCACCCAGTTCATTTCTAATCCGGTTATTCCTCTGGTAAAAATTCCCAAATAAAAATCATGTGCACTTGTATGTGGCATAACCATCATCACACATTTTTTGATATTTGCATCAATTCCTCCAACTATTTTCCAACCCATGAGCCTGAAAAATATCCATTTATAAAATTGTTTCTTCATTCTTTCTTATTTACCACAAAATAAATAATTTAAATCTTATTTTTGGGTAAAACTGCCTCTAATGATTAAAAAAATATTTAGTTATCTCCTTCCAATAAAAATTTATGAAACAAAATCTTCGTTGAGTAAATCAATCGAAGTGACTTGGTCAAATGGAGAATTAGTTTTAGATTCTGAAAATGCCAATTATTCGTATGGTAGTTTGCAACGTATTTTAAGATTAGGATTGAAAAACATTGGTTATGAAAAAATAGTTCCTATGAAACATATTCTTGTTTTAGGAGTTGCTGGCGGAAGTGTTATCAAAACATTAGTGGATGAAATAAAATATAAAGGAAAAATTACCGGAGTTGAAATTGATCCCGAAATAATTAAAATAGCCAACACCTATTTTAAATTGGATGAAGTGAAAAATCTTGAAATTGTAATAGACGATGCTTTCGAATTTGTTTTAAAAACCAAAACCAAATATGATTTAATTATTATTGATATTTTTCAAGATACTACCATGCCGAATTTTCTATTTGAAACTTTTTTTATCCATAGAATTTGTTTCCTACTCAATCGCAAAGGCTTCATTTTATTTAACACGATGATTTTAACTGATTCACAAAACAAGAGAAATAAAAAATATGTAGCCGAGTTTTTCAACCCTCAATTTAAAATAAGAACAATCCCGAGACTTGAAATTCACAACGAGCTGATTGTTATTGAAAAATTGAATTAAATGAATAATTATAAGTTGGTTTTCAAAAATTTGTAATTACATAGTAACATAGCAACACAATTAATTGTACACTTACATAGTATTATTTAACACTTTGGTGGAATGAAAAAAATTATAAAAAAATTGCTTTTAGGGAAACCATCTCAAGGTGCTCAGCCTCAATTCAATCCCATTCAAAAACGGATTCAAAACATACAATCCATCTGGAATAACGATCATCAGGAAGACAATGGAATTGAAAAAATTGTACGGCTAATGTTGGCCTCTTCGCAATTACTTTTTCCTGGAATTTACATTAAATATTGTGCTAGCAAGAAAGGAGTTGAATATCAGGATCTGGCATTGGATTTTTATGTTTTATTAAAAGTGATTTTTCCAATAGTGATTTTAATAAACCAGTGGCAAAATCAGCAATGGATTATTTGGATTCTTGTCTATGTATTTTTGGAAACTGTTTTTTACATTCCAACATTAATTTTTGCCTCTGATTTATTCTCAAAACCACGCTCATACAAGAGATCCATGTTGTTGCTTTTCTTTAATTATTTAGAGATTGCATTTGCGTATGCCGTCTTTTACTCTGTTGGAAATTACATGAACAGGCCGTTTTTACATTGGTTTGATTCGGTTTATTTTAGCATTGTAACCTCTTCTTCGATAGGTTATGGCGACTATCATCCCGTAACTACCATTGGGAAATTTCTAGTGACTACGCAAGCGTTATTGTTTCTATTCTTTATTGTGCTTTTCTTGAATTTCTTTTCTACCAAAGTAAAAACGAGAGGCTATTTTGATCATGAAAATCAGAACTAAATCACAGCATTTTTCTTGCTTTTTCTAAGTCCTCTGGAGTGTCAATTCCAATTCCAACATGAGAAGTTTCAATCATTTTGATTCGTTTTCCAAATTCAAGATAACGCAATTGCTCTAGTTTTTCGGATGCTTCCAAAGATTGCATTGGTAAACTGTAAAAATCTATTAGAGCTTGTTTTCTAAACGCATAAATCCCGATGTGTTGCATGTAGCGAACACCTACATTTTTCTCTCTTGGGTACGGAATTACCGAACGTGAAAAGTATAATGCAAATCCATTTTGATCCACCACTACTTTTACATTGTTGGGATTATTGATATCATCTTCATTTGTAATTTCGCGCATCAAAGAAGCCAAATCCACTTTCTGATCCAAATCATTTCTAAAAACTTCAATGACTTTTGCCAACGGTTCCGCATCGATAAAAGGTTCGTCACCTTGCACATTAATCACGATATCAACGTCCAGTTTTTCGATGGCTTCCGCAATTCGATCACTTCCTGATTCGTGTTCCTTGATACTCTTGATGGCTTTTCCACCATGAGAAACGATTTCGTCATAAATTAAATCCGAATCTGTTACCACAAAAACATCATCAAATAATTTAGTGTTTATCGCTGCTTCATAGGTTCTTAAAATGACCGTTTTGCCTCCCAAATCCTGCATTAGTTTTGCTGGAAATCGTGTTGAGGCATAACGCGCGGGAATGACTGCTATTATTTTCATTGTTCAAAATATTTCTAAATGTTCTAAATTTACATTTTAAGATTTTATTGCTCTACAAAAAAGTCTTCATCAAGCTGTTTAATTTCATACACTGATTTTATCTGAATGCCAACATTAAACTCATGCATTAAATCCACTAATTTCAAACCATCCAAAAGTATAATTTTATGATGTGCATTTTTAGCTTTTTCAATAGCTCCTTTATCAAAAATTGAAGTAGTTACAAAAACTCCTTTGTTAGTATCACCACTCATTGCACCAATAAAATTTCTTATATCCTTTTCTCTAACTTTATTTTCGTTAAACCTTTTTGCTTGAATGTAAATTTTATCCAAACCTAGTTTATCTTCATTTATAATTCCATCTATTCCACCATCAGAAGATTTAGAGGTTTCTATAAAATCACCATATCCCATTTTTTTCAACAGAATTAAAATTACTTTTTCAAAATAATAAGGATCTATTGTTTTTAGTTTTTCCAACAAATCATTTTTCACTTCAGTTTCTATTTGACTAAAGCCTTCGTCTATTAAATCTTGCGGTGAAGAATTTTGGATTTTGACTATATCCTCTTTATCTGATTTTTCCTTACTATTTTCTTCACGATAAAATTGAAGAATACTAGAATCATCCTCAATACTTTTTAAAGTTAAGTTTGATCTATGATTTAAACCTTTTTCTGTAATTTTTACATTTCCTCTTTCAGGATAAATGATATATCCACCTTTCTTGAGATATGATTTTCCCCAAGCTATTCGATTATTGATTAATATTTCTCCTGATTTGGTTTTTTCATTTAATAGTTCACTGGACAAAGTAGAATAGTATTTTTCGATCACTAATCTCTGCATTTCTCTTGTATGAAGAGTTTCGCCGTTGCTCAAGATATCTAAAATAGGACTAAATGTTTCATGAAATTTTGGGATATCCATAATATGTACTTGAATTATAAGAATAAGTAATTCGCAAAACGCTAATTTACAAAAAAGAGCAAATATAAGATTTATATTATGTTATACTTGCCAATGATAAATAAAATGAAGATTCAAAATTTTATATCAAAATAATGTAACTACCATGTTTTTAACATCCAATGTAATTTTAAAATTGAATTAAACTCAATGGTAATTATTTAATCTTCAATAAATTTACAAGGATTAAGATTTTAGTTACGTATAAAAAACAAACCCCACTTAAATGAAGTGAGGTTCAATTTTAAATATCCAAATCCGTATAATGTCCTTTCAAGCTATGAACTAGCAGAATTCCCTCATCTGGAATTTCATAAACAATTCGATGTTCTTCATTTATCTTTCGGGACCAAGTGCCTTGTAAATTATATTTTAATGCTTCTGGCTTACCTATTCCTTTGAATGGCGTTTTCAGTATATGAACAACCAGAAGCTGAATCTTTTTTTGAATCGCCTTGTTACCCGATCTCTTCCAAAAATCTAGCTGTTCAAGTGCTTTTTTGGTGAGTTTTACTTCCATAAATCCTCAGAAGAGATAGTAGTGCATTCGCCTCGCTCGTATTCGGCTCTACCTTCTTGAACTGATTTAACAAAATCAGGATTGTAAGGACTATCTTCTCCTTGTACAGTAATATTTTTAACTCCTTTTAGATGTTCCAAAAGTGTTTTAATAAACGAAATGTGTTTTTCATCAACTTCAATAGTTATTGTACTCATGATAATATTTTACAAAGTGACTTTTAATGATACAAATATAATAAAAAACAATCTTTTTTGAGAACCAATAATTCCTTAATTAACTAATCTACATAATCTTCACCGATGTCATACTCAACGAACCACCCAATAATTTATCATTAAACAAACTCAATTCTTCTTGTTTTCCTTTTAGTCCCAAAGTGTAAATCAAAGGTAAATAATGTTCTGGCGTAGGAATGGCTAATTGAAAAGCCCTGCTTTGCTTTTCGAAATCAATCAACGGTTGGAAATTTCCGTCAATTAGATAGTCATTTATAGTTGCTCTGGCTTCAATTGCCCAATCATATCCATAATCGTCTTTATCAAAATCCTGAAAATCGACCATTCGCAAATTATGGATAATATTTCCGCTGCCTACAATCAATATTCCTTTGTGGCGTAACGCACTTAATTTTTGAGCTAAATCAAAATGGTACTGGGCCGGTTTGGTATAATCAATACTCAACTGAATCACGGGAACATTAGCTTCGGGATATAAATGTTTAATTACACTCCAAGCTCCGTGATCTAAACCCCATTCTTCATCTAATTCTATGGCTGTTGGCAATAATAATTGTTGCGTTTCTATGGCTAATTCGGGACTTCCTATGGCAGGATATTGCACATCGAACAAGGCTTGTGGAAAACCTCCAAAGTCGTGAATGGTTCTTGGCATTTCCATTGCGGTAACTTTTGTACCTTTGGTAAACCAATGCGCCGAAACACACAAAATGGCATTGGGCTGTGGTAAGGTTTTAGCCAAATTTCGAAAACCAGTCACAAACTGATTTTCTTCTATCGCGTTCATCGGGCTACCGTGTCCCAGGAATAGCACCGGCATTTTTTCGGTATTCGAAAAAGAACCTGATATTTTATGTAAGTCGTTTAATGTGTTCATAGCTGTTTTTTTTACCGCAAATTCGCAAATTATATATTTTAACATTAAATAGAAAAATTTGCGAATTTGCGGTTATTTTAAAATCATTCCACAAAATTCTCATCCTTAAACCCTATCAGATATAATTTATTTTTAGCTCTCGTCATTGCAGTGTACAACCACCGAATATAATCTCTATTGATCCCATCCGGTAAATATGGTTGTTCTATAAAAACCGTATTCCATTGACCACCCTGTGATTTATGACAGGTTATTGCATACGAGAATTTAACTTGTAATCCATTAAAATATTCATTAGCCTTTACTTTTTGGAATTTTTGGAATTTGGTTTCGCCTTCGTAATCTTTTAAAACCTCTTGATACAATCGGTTTGATTCTTCAAAGGTTAGAGACGGTGATTCACTTTTTATGGTGTCCATTAATAATACCGTTTCAAAAGGTATCTGATTAGGGTAATCGATCATTCTAATTTTTACTTTGGCAAACTTAAAACCATACAATTCTTTGATGTTAAAAATTTCCAATATTTCGATAATATCACCATTGGCAATAAAGCCGGCTTCGTCAGAATCTTTCAACCAAAAATAATTATTCTTTACCACCATCAAGAAATCGCCTGTTGATAGTTCACTTTCTTTATCGAGGATTTTGGTTCTGATTTGCTCATTATATTGATTCGCCCTTTTATTGGAACGAACAATAAAAGCGGTGTCTTCGATGCTATAATTACTGTAGGCGGAATTGATGGCATCCTGAATATCGTAACCATCGGTCAACCGAACAATATCTTTGAATTTTTTGACATCAAATTTGAATTCGTCGATGAAAGAATCTTTCAACAATTCTCGAAGTTCCGTTGCATTATGCAAAATCCCTGAATTTTCTTCCTGACGCATGACTTCGTCCAACTCAATATGCTCCACTTCCTTATCATAATTCATTCCCAAAGTGCGAATGTCTAAAGCGGGACTGATGTCTAAATTCACCGGAGGCAACTGGGCAGTATCACCCAATAAAATCATCTTGCAATTGGTTCCCGAATATACATACGAAATCAAATCATCTAATAAAGAACCGTTTTCATACAACTTCGAATCGAAATTCGTATCTGAAATCATCGAAGCTTCATCGACAATGAAAATCGTATTCTTGTGTTTATTTTGTTGTAACGTAAACGAAACGCCACCACCGGAAGATTTCTTGGGAAAGTATATTTTTTTATGAATTGTAAAAGCCGGTTTGTTCGAATAATTGGCAATTACTTTAGCCGCACGACCCGTTGGCGCCAGCAAAACATATTTTTTATTGATGTCTAACAAACTATTTACAATCGTAGAAATAACGGTCGTTTTTCCTGTTCCTGCATATCCTTTTAAAACGAAAATGGTTCTGTTATCAGTTTCGGTTAAAAAAATTGCTATTTTTTGAAAAAAAACATCCTGTTTATACGTGGGTTGAAAAGGGAATTTTTTTTGTAAAAGACTATAAAACAGGGAGGAATTCATGTGGAGTTGCTTACTATAAAATGAACATCAAATATAAGTATTAACTATCAATTACTATTAATAGTTATTATTATAATTTGTAAGTTTGCGTTATTGAAAAAATCAATAGCATGATAAACATAGCCGAAAAAAATTATAAAAAACTATCCATTCAAGTTTCCTTGACAGGACTTTCTTTTTGTTGTTTTGACACGCTAAATAATACCGTAATTTCATTCAACGAAGTACATTTTGATACGTTTCACAAAGCCACAAAAATTGAAGATTTGTTTGCTGATGCTTTCAATACTCATCCAGAATTAAAGGATTCATATGATGAAATTCTGGTGATTCACAATAACAATCTTTCTACTTTTGTACCGGAACCTTTATTTGACGAAAACTTTTTAGGCAGTTATTTACAATACAGTACTAAAGTATTTGAAACTGATTTTTTTGCTTTTGATGAGATTCCAAACTATCAAATGAACACTGTTTATATTCCCTACGTAAATATCAATAATTTTTTCATTGACCAATTTGGCTCTTTCGATTACAAACATGCCAATAGCATTTTGGTTTCCAAACTTTTAATTACTTCCAAAAATAAGGATGATAAAAAAATGTTTGTACATATTAATACCGGTCATTTTGAAATCATTGTGGTTCAGAACCAAAAATTATTACTTTTCAATTCTTTCGATTACACTACGCCCGAAGATTTCTTGTATTATATTTTATTCACGGCAGAGCAATTGAACTTGAATCCCGAAATCTTCCCATTGGAGCTAATCGGAAATATAGATACCGAAAGTGATTATTTCAAAATCGCTTACAAATTCATTCGCAACGTTTCCCTTATCGATGTGGAAGATTTGCGATGGAACAATTATTTTTCTGAGGCCGAAAACAGAAATCATTTTATACTTTTCAACTCATGAGAATCATTTCAGGAAAATACAAAGGAAGACGCATTTTTCCACCAAAAGGATTACCCGTTCGTCCTACTACCGATATGTCTAAAGAAGCATTATTTAATGTTTTGAACAACCATTTCAGTTTTGAAGGACTTAAAATATTAGATTTATTCGCAGGAACAGGAAATATCAGTTACGAGTTTGCTTCTCGCGGAAGCACGCCAATCACATCAGTTGATGGTGATTTTGGTTGTGTAAAATTTATCAAGCAAGTCGCAGCCGAATATGATTTTAATATTGCTGCCACAAAAAGTGATGTTTTTACGTATTTAGAAAGATGTAAAACATCCTACGATATTATTTTTGCAGATCCACCTTATGCTTTGGACCAAAAAACTTTCGAAAAAATCATCCTTTTAGTTTTCGAAAAAGAATTGCTTAATGAAGATGGAATGATGGTAATTGAACATTCGAAATATACCAAGCTAGATCACATGATTCACTTTTCATTTCAAAAAAGTTATGGAGGTTCTATTTTTAGTTTCTTCGAATTAGGGAATAACGAGGAGGAAGAAGCTGAGGAATCAATAGAAGACGATAGCGAAGAGGAATAATCCCATTTTATCTAATTAGGAAGTTGAAACACGTGACAATTTATCCAAAACCATTTGATACGTTGGTGTTTCAATTTCATACTTAGCGCCTTCATTCACCACAAATTCAGTCAAAGAAGCTAGTTCTATTTTTCGTCCTGCTATCAAATCCCGATGCATGGAGGAAGTAGCATCATGCGGTGTTTTTTCTAATTTTAGAATGGTTTGCATAACAATGTCAGCTGGTAAACTCAATCCTTTTACGGCAGCAATCATCGTAATTTCGTTTAATAAGGCAACATACACAGACCGACTCGATTGACTATCTAAAATTTCGCTAATATTTTGATTCAAATACGAAGTAGCTGAAGCCAATGCCGAGATAAAAATGAATTTCTCCCAAACGGTTTCTTCGATGTTCTCCACCAAATAACTTTCCATTTTCGCATTTTCAAGAATAGATTGTAATTTATTTAATACAGTAAGGGGAGCAGTTGCTGATCCAAAAAATAGTTTTTCAAAAGGCCCCACTTTTCTGATCACTCCAGGCGATACAATCATCGACACAATGTAAACGCAGCCTTGTAAAACTTCATTCTCAGGAAATAAAGCACTAATGCGCTCTGGCGCATCAACACCATTATACAACGGCAGAATTACTGTGTTTTTAGTAATACATTTTTTAATAGCAAGAAGACTCTCTTCAATATCATAGGTTTTGGTGGCGCAAATAAGAAAATCAAGTTTTCCAATTATTACTGGGTCATTAGAAACGACAGTTGGAAAAACGATTGACTCCTTTTCTTCAGTAGTAATTTTGAGTCCGTTCTTCGCAATTATTTTTTGAGTTTCACCCCTTGCAATAAATACAATTTCGATTGTATCTGATTCAAAATAAGCTTTTGCTAGTAACCCGCCAAAATAGCCTCCAACTCCACCCATTCCTAAAATTCCGATTCTTGTTCGCATACTTATTTTACTGTTTCAGATTTTATCAAAAGTAGCAAAATCTTTAACATAAACTTCTAAACTGTTGTATCGAAAGAATAAATCAAAATGGTAACTTTTATTTTGCAAAAAAAATAGTACATTTAAAGATTTTTTCATTTTTATAATTCATAAATATTTCTTTTGCATGTTAATAAAAACTATCATCGTTGATGATGATCTAAAATCTAGAGAACTAATCCAAACCTTTTGCGATTTATATAGCGATAACAAAATACAAATTTTAGATTTGTGCAATTCTGTTGATTCAGCTATTATTTCTATCGAAAAGAACAAGCCTGATTTAGTTTTTTTAGACATCGATATGCCTGGAAAAAATGGTTTTGAATTAGTAAATCATTTCACTAAAATAGATTTTGAAATTGTTTTTATAACAGGACATGCCAACCAATTTACCAAAGCTATAGAGATCAGTGCCCTTAATTACTTAATGAAACCTATTAACCCCTTAAATATAAAATCTATAGTAGAGCGTTTCGAAGATAAGATTCTATTGTCAGACAGCATCAATCGGATTGAAATTTTAAAAAATAATTTAAAAGGCGATAAGAAATCGATTGTTTTTCCAAATAATGATGGCTTTACAGTAGCCGAAATTTCAGAAATTCGGTATTGTGAAACAAGCAATGGCGATGGCAAATGCAAAATCATGCTTAATAATGAGTCTATAATTGTCTCAAAATCTTTGAGTACTTTATTTCTATTACTTCCAAATCATACATTTCTAAAGGTAAGTGCTAGCGCGGTAATAAATAAGAATTTCATAAAATCTTTTGATAGTAAAAAGTTTGTTTTAATGATGAAAAACGAATACCAAATTAAGGTTTCAGAAAAATATTACACTAAAACCAGCTTAATGAATGCGCTTGAAAATTAAATATCCCTTTTATCTTTTAATCCTTTTCTACAGTTGTATTTGGGGCCAAATAAAACCTTCAAGAAACTACACAACTGCGGATGGTTTGCCTAACAACGCAGTACGATCCCTGTATTTAGACAAAAATTCCGATTTATGGATTGGTACTGAAAATGGAATATCCAAATTAGAAAATGGTTCTTTTACCAATTTACCTCTTCCGGAAAGCATTGCAAACAAAAGCTGTTGGGACATTTCACAAGATGAAAACGGCGACATGTGGTTTGCCAGTTACGGTGGAGGTGTTTACAAATTTGATGGTATAAATTTTACTTTCCTCAACAAAAAAAATGGTTTGCCAGTGGATCGTGTCCGAAAACTATTTTCACACAATGGCAAAATGTATATTGGCACTGAACTTGGTGTGGCAATTATTGACATCAAAACAAATCGTGTTTTTTCTCCAAAAGGAATAAAACCACATTTTGGCGTATTCATCGTGACAGATTTTTTTATTCACAAGAATCAAATCTACTTCTCCACTTCTAACGAAGGTTTGTTTAAAATCTCTACTATTAATAATGTACCAACAATTGAGCATGTTCTGAATTATCAAAACGTTTTTAGTTTAGGATATTACAATAACATTCTTTTTAGTGGAAATAAAGGGTTTGTTAATTATTTTAAAATTGAAGATGTAATTTCTCAAAAAATAAAAACACAAACTTTTGGAAAAACTACTGTTTGGGATTTTACTAAAGACAATAAAAATATTATTTATGCAGCCGCCTGGGGCATTTATGATTTAAGCGGAGGCTTGTTTCAAGTAAAAAATAATCAATTACAAAATATTTCAGAGGAATATGGGATTGATTCTAAAAATTTACTAAGTGTTGTCTGTAACAATAAAAAAAATATTCTTTACGTAGGGTCAAAAGACAAAGGTATTTACGAAATTCATTTGGACGAAACTATTGATTATAATCCATTTAACGATAAAGCAATTGTTGATTTTGAAACTTTAGACAGTGAAAAAATCATACTTCATCAAGATGGAATTTCGTTTCTAGATGCCAATAATTCCATCTCAAAAATAATTTCTGCTTTTGATTTTAAAAAATTTGAAATTGCTTACATTAACAATTCAAAACAAAGATTGCCAAATCACGCTGATGGTTTTTATGAACTAAATTACAATATCCCAGCACCAGAAATCGAGTTTTATGAAATACTAAAACATCAAAAATCACTTTGGATTACGAGTAATATTGGTGTTTTCGAAATGAATTTTGAGGGTAAAATCATAAATTATCTCCCTATTCACAGTTATAAAATTGGTTTTACAAGTGATAATCAATTTATAGAAACCATTCCTTACGCAGGTGTTCGAGTGTATGATGATGTGTATCATTTAAAAGCCAAACACTTTTCAGAAATTGATAAAAACACTCCTTTGGATGTTGTTGGAATAGTAAATTCAAATGATAAAACCTATTTGATTTCAGTGTTTCAAGGATTATTTGTGCATCAAAACCATAAATTCCAATCGCTGCTAAAAGCAAATATGTGGAAGGAAAGCAAACTAAAATTCATCACCAAAAACAAAAAAGGCAATTTAATTATCGCTTCAGAATTTGGTGCTGTTTCAGTAATTGATGATTCCAATTCATTTCGAATACTACAAACCATCCCAAAAAATCAAATTATAGGGAACACTATAACTTTTCTGGAGAGTTATAAAGATTTCATTTTGATTGGAACTGAAAAAGGAATTAACATCTACCGAAACGGAATAATACAATTGTTTGATAAAGAACAAGGCCTAAAAGATGCTGTAATTAGTAGTTCGCATATTTTTGAAAAGCAATTATATCTGGGTACCAAGAAGGGATTTTACACCATTGATTTACATAAACTTACAGCAAATAAAAATACCGTTTCGAGTATCGAGATCCGATCAATAGCTATCAATTCAATACCTATGAGTGCAACCAATTATCGTTGGTTTACCTATAATTCTAACGAATTGGTTTGCGATTACCAGCACAACACTATCGCAGTAGATTTTGTACCAAAAGGACATTCCTTTCCTAATAAATTAAAATTCAGATACCGCTTAAAAAAGACAAATCGTTGGAGTCCGTACTCCGAAAAGCCTTTTATTTATTTGTCCTATTTGCCTAATGACACCTATCATTTAGAAATTGAAGTTTTAGATTTGAATGCGGGAAAAACGTCGCGTTTTAATATTTTGAAAATCAGAATTCAACCGCCTTTCTGGAAAACGGTTTGGTTTTATGGTTTACTAGGAACCCTATTGGTTTTAGGTATTGTTTTTATAATTTTAAGAATAAAAAAACGAGCGGTTCAAAAAGCCGAAACCGAAAATCAAATTGCTAAAGCAAAACTTGAAACCTTATTGAGCCAAATGAATCCTCATTTTACATTCAATGCTTTAAATACGATTCAGAGTTTTGTTTTTAATAAAGACGCCCATAATTCGGCTGTTTACATTAGTGAAGTTGCTAGTTTAATGCGTCAAACATTAGATAACTCCGCCTCACAAACCATCACCATTGCGGATGAAATTGAGTATTTAAGGACTTACATTGCAATAGAAAACCAACGTTTTGATAATCGCATTCAATTTGAAATACTGCTTGATGACGCCATGAACAAGGAAGCTGTTGAAATTCCAACTATGTTGCTGCAACCTTTTGTAGAAAATATTTTTAAACACGCTTTTGATGACGAATCACTGCATCCTGCTTTTAAAATTGATTTTGTTTTGCTTCAAAAAGAATTATTGCAAATCGCAATTTCTGACAATGGAAAAGGTAAAACCAAAGCTATAAAAAATCACTTTTCCCGAGGAATTTTAATCGCTACTGAACGCCTAAAAATTATGCAACCCACCAATTTTGATCCCATTCAAATTGATTTTTCAGAAACCGGAACTACAGTAAAAATCCGATTAATAATTTAGCTCAAAGAACATAACAGCACAGAATACCTATTTTACAAGACAGATACCCCAAATTACATTTTGGGGTTTTTTATTGTAATTTATCTTTTTAGTTTTGGGTTTTAACCTACGAAAAACAGCAAATACCATTTAATTCCAAATGGCAAATCCAAATCGCCCTTATAGTCGCCTAGCAATCGATAAAGTATTTTCAAAAACTAAAGCTGCGATGCAACAAGCTGCGCTAATTCGTGGCGGGGATGGCTTAGCACTTTACACTGACGTTTACACAGGCAAAAGATTACGTGGTGGAGATCCTTACGACTACGAACACCTGCGCTCTTCCGAAGCAGTTCACACTCAATTTAAATCTCTTTTAACTGACGAGCAAATAGCTTTAGTTGTTAACTGTCCAGAAAATATTGGGGTAACCCTTACTTTTATTAATAAATCTAAAGGGAAAAGAAAAATGGAAGATTGGCTCAGTAATCCTGCAAACCTAACAGCCAACAGGATTGATTTGAAATTGACTTTGTCTAATTTAAAAAAAGCTGATGAGGGGATTGAAAAAATGGTTAAGAGTTTAATGAAATAAAAAAAAAGAGTGACAGGAATTGACAGTTACGAATATTAATTTTGATAATAAATTTAAATAATTAAAAATAATGAATATAAAAAAAGTTGGTAAAATTTTAGGAGGAGTTGCAATTGGTGTAGGTGCAGTTGCTGCGGCACCTTTCACGGGAGGTGGTTCTCTTTTAGCAGGTGCAGCTGCACTTGGATTAGGAACCACAGCTGCTGTAGTTGGTGCTGTAGTTGCAGGCGCAGCCGGAGGAGGTATTGTAAGTTATTTTTCGGGAGAAAAGATAGATTGTAAACTCGGGATGATAGGTATGAAATCATCAGGTAAAACTACGTTATTGAAAAATTTAGGAGGTGTCAAGGAAGTAAAAGTAAACACATATAAAGATGATTATGAAAGTTTTGTTTATACAATAAGTACCGATAAAAAAATATTTATTGACAAAGGAAAGGATATAGGAGGTAACAAACCTTTAATGGCTAATTATAAAGAAATTATTGAAAATAATAATGTTATATTTTATTTTTTTAATATTCACCTGTACCTAACAGAAGATGACTATAGACGTGAGTGTAATAGTCGCCTCCACAGTATTCATTCATATATAAAAGATAAAAAGGTTGCTTTAATTGCATCACACCCTGACCAATCAAATCTTTTAAAAAGCAAACTTGAGGAAGAAATTCTAAATCAAGTTAGTAATAAAGATTATTCAAAATTATTCAATGATAATTTATACGTTGTTAATTTGACAGACAAAAATGAATTCAAAATATTAATTGAAAAAATATTTAGCTAATGAAAAGGATTTTATTTTCACAAAACGAAAGCGCAATAAAAGATGACTATTTTGTTATTGATGGGGTTGTTGAATTAGATAATGTTTCGAATTTATCTTTAAAAGCATTTCAAATTATTAATGATGTTGAAAATTGGAAAGTTATTTATAAAGACACCGAGTTAGAAATTAGAAAAAAAGGAGAATTTTTAAGTATCAAATCACATTATATAAATAAGGATGAATCGGACAGGTTTATTTTTTATATTTATTATGTAGAAACCAATGACATTAGTCTTATGATAAATCTTTTAAAAGAAGATTCTTTAAAAATCAATAAAGAATTAGCTTTTGAAACAGAAAAATTAATTGATAAATTAAATAAAAACGCGGGTCTCAAGAAAATATTAATTGGAATTATTGCCGCAATAGTAATAAGTTTTATAGTATGGGAAATAGTAAAATAGTATTGTTTGAAGAGGACGAAAGGTCTTTAAATTACAAATTTGAAAAATTTGCAGATAGATTAAATTCAACAGAGATTTTATCATTAGAGTATGATAAAGATAAATTTCTTAATGATTATGAAATAGTTGGTCAAGAACCTGAAATAGGTTCGGTTTATTATAAACATCCGAGCAAACCTAATTGTTATGTAAATAGTAGTTTGGGAGAATATTTTTTTATGCAAGAAAAAATTGAGGTTTATGGAAAGATTGCACAATTATTAGGAGCTACTGGTTTTGAAGCTACAGTAGTTTTAGATAGTCAAGAAAAAAAGATAAAAGTTGTAAATGGAGATATACAATATCAAGTCGTCAAAATTGAAGGAGATCGCAAGGAAGAGCAAACTAAGAAAATTATTCAAAGTTTACAACTAAACAGAAAAATCACAATAGAGCCTCATTTTGACAAAAACAGCAGTTATAATAAGGCTTGCGAGTTTTTAAAAAGCAATAATTTTACTTCTGATCCAAGTTTAAATAGTCTTTTAGAGTCTAGAAATCCAGATAATGGTTCCGTTACTCAAGAGCAAACTATAAAAATAGAACTGACAAGCGAATATAATGAACTTTTAGAAATTTCAGCAGGTTTGGAAGTTATGAAAGAGGTTTTTAAATTAAATATGAGTTTTTCTGAAAAATTTGAATCAATAAAAAAGGTTAATCTTGATATGAAGATTTATTTTTAAATGAATACAACAGCGACTTAAATATTAAATCCTTACGGGCAATTAATAATTTAATCTAAAAAAATGAAAACACATTATTTTATTGGAAAAACAGGGATTTATTTAAAACTTGGACCAGCATCTTCAGGTAGAAAAGGAAAAACATTGTTTTACTACCCTTTTTAAGTAAATTCAAAAAACCTCTTAATTTCAAAGTTAAGAGTTTTTTTTTATTCTTATAAATACCCTTCCAACCCTTTCCTCAATTCCTCCCTAATTTCCTCCACTAACCATTTGGGCTCCATAACCTTAACCAAACTCCCATATTTTAAAACATGCTGGCGGAACTCAAAATTAGGATGAATCAGTAATTCAATGTCAAAAGTTTTTTCATTATTGAGATTAATTTCCTCTTGGGAACTATGTAGAGGCAATGATTCCAAATAAGGTTTTTGGGAAATATGAAATGAAAGTTTTATAGATTCTAATTTATGATCCACGTAGTTTAAACCAATTACGCTACTGAATTTGTCTTTTGCTTCTTCCGTTTTTGGTTTAAACTTTTTAGTGCCAATTATTATGTTTCCTATTCTGTCAATTCCAAAAGTACGGTACCCTTTTTCGGTTTCGCCTATGGCATACCAGCGGTTTTGGTATTGTTTCAGAAAATAGGGCTTTAGAGTATATTGTTGTTCTTTGCCATGATAAAAACTATTGTGAATAAAACTTATTGGTACGTTTTTTTGAATAGCTTCTAAAACAATTTTAAAATTCGGTATCGTTTCTATTGCCGCTTTGTTTTCAAATTTTACAAAAGATAATGTATTATTATTCTCGTTTAAATTGGCAGAAAGCTGTTCGGCAGTGGCTAGAATTTCCATGTGGCTGAGAAAAGATTCAATATTCATTGATTTTTCTTCATCCAAATAAAACCCTTCATTACTTCTGGAATGTTTAATTATAATCCCATAATCGTCCCTTAGAGTAGCTTTTATTCTATGAAAGGTGCGTTCACTAATTTTATTATCTCTGTTGGTGCTGATGTATTTAATTAGATTTTCCATACTCTCAAAAGGAGATTTTCTGAGAATTTCGACCAATTGTTTTGTTTGATAAACTTGTGGTGTGTTAAGATGTTTTTGCTCTTTACTTTCTTTTTTCATATTCCAAAAATAGAAATTCAAACTGACTATTAGTGTCATTTTAGATTTATTTTTCACTGACAATAAATGGCATTATCGATTTATATTTTCGCATTCTAATTGTAAAACACCTATCATGAAAAATCTATTCAAAAAACAAAACACAGCAATGGACTTTAGTAGTTTAAGCACCATCTTAACCTCAGGAGCTGCCGCTGGAATGGCAATTGCAAACCATCTTGGTAAAAACCCACAAACAGGAGGCATTATTGGAGTTGGGCTGTCGCTTTTAGTTACAGGCTTAATGACCGCTATGGAAGATGAAATTCCTCCTAAAAACTCAAACAATTAATATAGCTATATAAACCGTTTATCATTTTTAACTAGACGAAGGTCACAACACATTCAAAATTATGTTATTTCAAGCCTTATTAAACATTATTATCTTTTTTATCAAGTGCCTAGTTTGGATTGCCTTTGTATTGGCAGCAATTCCATTTGGGATTTACATGCTTTTATTGGAATGGTTCCCAGAATTCACATTAGCTTATGGTTTTGGATTTTGGTCCGTTTTCTCTATTTTATCAATTATAGGTTTCATAGTACTCTGGAAACCAATAGTCTGGATCGTAGGGATTTTGCAAACACTAGGATTAGGTATGGAATAAAAAAATAACAAAAAACGCTAGCTTGATTGTTAGCGTTTTTAATACCTATTTAAAAATTAAGTTATGAAAACGAAACTTGTACTATAGCCCCGATTGAAGTGAAAATCCTTGTACGGCAAGTTTTTTTTGCCGTTCAAGATTGCAACGGAAAGCGGGACGAATCGTTGATGAAAAACGAATTGCTCTGCTCCCATCATTTATTGCACTTTCTATACTCTTTCGATTCCTATTTTAACATAAACTTCTAAACTGTTGTATCGAAAGAATAAATCAAAATGGTAACTTTGCGTTTTGCAAAAAATTATGCTAGACAAAGACAATACCATTGAAGTTCAAGGCGCTCGCGTGCACAACTTAAAAAATATAGATGTTTCCATTCCTCGAGAAAAACTGGTTGTAATTACTGGTTTATCTGGTTCTGGAAAATCATCCTTAGCTTTTGATACTATTTATGCCGAAGGGCAGCGCCGTTATGTAGAAACCTTTTCTGCTTATGCGCGTCAATTTTTAGGCGGGTTAGAACGTCCTGATGTAGATAAAATTGACGGTCTTTCGCCAGTAATTGCTATTGAACAAAAAACGACTAGCAAGAGCCCACGTTCTACAGTGGGAACCATTACTGAAATTTACGATTTCCTTCGTTTGTTGTATGCTCGTGGTGCCGATGCGTATAGCTACAATACCGGCGAAAAAATGGTTTCGTATTCTGATGAGCAAATCAAGGATTTAATAATTCAAGATTTTACAGGTAAAAGAATCAATATTTTGGCTCCAGTTATTCGGGCTAGAAAAGGACATTATGCCGAACTTTTTCAACAAATTGCCAAGCAAGGTTTCCTTAAAGTTCGGGTGAATGGTGATGTGCTGGATATTACTTTGGGAATGAAACTAGACCGTTATAAAACTCACGATATCGAAATTGTTGTGGACAGAATGGTGATTGAGGACACTCCTGATAATGAAAAACGATTAACAGAAAGCATTAATACGGCCATGCATCATGGCGAAAATGTATTGATGGTTTTAGACCAAGATTCAAACGAAGTGCGTTTTTTTAGTCGGAATTTAATGTGTCCTACAACTGGAATTTCGTATCAGAATCCTGAACCCAATTTATTTTCTTTTAACTCTCCAAAAGGTGCTTGCGATCATTGTAACGGTTTAGGAACAGTAAACGAAATCAATCCTAAAAAGATTATTCCAAACCCTAAATTATCCATAAAAGCAGGTGGTTTTGCTCCGTTAGGCGAATACAAATCATCATGGATTTTTAAGCAATTGGAAATAATAGGCGAAAAATATGGTTTTAAATTGACGGATGCTGTATCAACCATTCCTGACGAAGCAATGGAAATGATCTTGAATGGCGGAAAAGAAAAATTCACCATCAACTCTAAAGATTTAGGTGTTGCCCGAGACTACAAAATTGATTTTGAAGGTATTTCGCATTTCATCAAAAATCAACATGACGAAAGCGGTTCCACGACTATAAAACGTTGGGCAAAGGAATTCATGGACGAAATAAAATGTCCCGTTTGTGAAGGTTCTCGCTTGAAAAAAGAAGCACAGTTCTTTAAAATCAATGAAAAAAATATTACCGAATTGTGCGATATGGACATTTCGGATTTGACGGCTTGGTTTCATGATTTAGACAGTCATTTATCTGATAAACAAAAGCGTATCGCTACTGAAGTAATCAAAGAGATTAAGGACAGATTGAATTTCTTGATGAATGTCGGTTTGAATTATTTGGCTTTAAGCCGAAGTTCAAAATCCCTTTCGGGTGGTGAAGCACAACGAATTCGGTTGGCTACGCAAATTGGTTCACAGTTGGTTGGTGTGTTGTACATTCTGGATGAACCAAGTATTGGTTTGCACCAAAGAGACAACGAAAAACTAATTCATTCGCTGGAACAATTGCGCGATATTGGAAACTCTGTAATTGTGGTAGAACACGATAAAGACATGATTGAACGTGCCGATTATGTGATTGATATTGGTCCAAAAGCCGGAAAATATGGCGGCGAAATTATCAGTAAAGGAACACCTGCTGAAATCTTGAAACACCATACCATTACAGCGATGTACATGAACGGCGAAATGAAAATTGAAGTTCCAAAAAAACGTAGAGAAGGAAATGGAAAATTCCTAAAACTAACGGGAGCAACAGGAAACAACTTGAAAAATGTTTCTATAGAATTGCCGTTGGGCAAAATGATTTGCGTAACGGGAGTTTCTGGAAGCGGAAAATCAACATTGATTAATGAGACGCTCTACCCTATTTTGAACGCTTATTATTTTAATGGAGTCAAAAAGCCAAAACCCTATAAAAAAATAGAAGGCTTGGAACATATCGATAAAGTAATTGATATCGACCAAAGCCCAATTGGTAGAACGCCACGTAGTAATCCAGCAACGTATACCGAAGTTTTTACCGAAATAAGAAATCTCTTTACGATGACTTCCGAAAGTATGATTCGGGGTTATAAAGCGGGACGTTTTAGTTTTAATGTCAAAGGCGGCCGTTGTGAAACCTGCGAAGGTTCTGGTGTGCGAACAATTGAAATGAACTTTCTGCCGGACGTTTATGTAGAATGTGAAACCTGTCAAGGAAAACGTTTTAACAGAGAAACACTGGAAATTCGATACAAAGGAAAATCCATTTCGGATGTACTGAATATGACAGTTGACGAAGCAGTTCCGTTTTTTGAAATGATTCCGAAGATTTACCGAAAAGTAAAAACGATTCAGGATGTTGGTTTGGGTTATATAACTCTGGGTCAACAAAGTACGACACTTTCCGGTGGTGAAGCGCAACGCATTAAACTGGCGGGAGAGTTGTCTAAAAAAGATACTGGAAATACCTTTTATATTCTGGATGAGCCCACCACTGGCTTGCATTTTGAAGATATCAGAGTGTTGATGGAAGTAATTAATAAACTGGTAGATAAAGGAAATACCATATTGATTATCGAACACAATATGGATGTGATTAAACTAGCGGATTATATTATTGACATTGGTCCTGAAGGCGGAAAAGGCGGCGGACAGCTTATTGCCAAAGGAACTCCTGAGGAGGTTGCTAAAAGCAAAAAAAGTTATACCGCTCCATTTTTGAAAAAAGAATTACAATAGCTTTTTATAAAATTAGTGCACTTAATTGTATTTATACCAACATGCAATTAAGTGCTAATTATTAATATAGATACAACTATTCAGCTTTTCACAACTGCAGCTACCATGCAATCTCCTTTTGCAACATTACCCATTTCAAAAAAAAAGCACCTTAAGCAATCAATTATCCCTTTTTTTCTGGTTAAACTACTATTTAGGACTCTTTTGAGTATCAAATAGGGACTGTTTCTATTTTCTTATAGCTAATTTATATATTTATTTTTATTTTGTACTGCTAAAGTCCAAGTATGCTTCCGATTGCGTGAGTGATGGAAGCGGCATCCTTTCCTTTTTTCTTTAAAAAAGGAAAGATACAGCTTACAGCACGACCCAGACGGAGTTTACGGAGGCTGGGGCACGCCCAAAAGTAAACGCAAAGTGAGCAAATACTACATTGTAATTTATAATTTGAAATAGTAGAATCTTTAAAAATTATCATAATATTAGTAGATAGGAGTTGCAAAAAAATGTAATTTGGCACTTTGAATTACTACTTTACAACACTTGTTTATAGAACTTATGGATAAAATAAAAATACTTTGGGTGGATGACGAAATCGACCTTTTGAAACCACATATATTATTTTTGGAGAAAAAAAATTACGAGGTAACTACTTGTAATAACGGGCTTGATGCCATTACTATTTTTGAGGAAAACAATTTTGATATTGTTTTCTTAGACGAAAACATGCCTGGAATGAGCGGTTTAGAAACGTTATCAGAGATGAAGGAGAAAAAATCTTCGATTCCTATGATTATGATTACTAAAAGCGAGGAAGAATATATTATGGAGGAAGCCATAGGTTCTAAAATTGCTGATTATTTGATCAAACCTGTGAACCCGAACCAAATTTTGTTGAGTTTGAAAAAAAATCTCGATCATTCCCGATTAATTTCTCAAAAAACAACTTTGGATTATCAAAAGGAATTTAGAAAAATCACGATGGAAATGGCGATGGTGAATTCCTATGAAGACTGGATTGAGTTATACAAGAAATTGATTTTTTGGGAACTGGAATTGGAGAATATCAATGATCAAAGTATGGTTGAAATTTTGGAATCCCAGAAAACAGAAGCCAATTCCCAATTTGGAAAATTCATTGAGCGCAATTACGAGGATTGGTTTGCACCAAAAGCGGATAAACCGGTTCAATCGCACACACTATTCAAAGAATTAGTCCTTCCTGAACTCAAGAAAAAGGACAAGCCTATTTTGTTTGTCGTAATTGACAACCTGCGCTACGACCAATGGAAGACCTTTGAAAGTGTAGTTGGAAATTACTATAAACTAGAAAAAGAAGTGCCTTACTACTCTATTCTTCCTACAGCGACACAATATGCGAGAAACGCTATTTTTTCTGGTTTAACACCATTAGAGATGGAGAAACAGTTTCCTCAATACTGGAAAAATGACCCCGAAGAAGGAGGAAAAAATCTGTTTGAAGCGGAATTTTTAACGGCACAGTTGAAGCGATTGGGCTTAAATATCAAGGAAGATTATTTTAAAATCACCAGTCTTGCCGGCGGAAAAAAATTAGCCGAAAGCTTCAAAGCCTTAAAAGATAATGATTTAGTAACCGTGGTATACAACTTTGTAGACATGCTTTCTCACGCCAAAACAGAAATGGATGTGGTCAAAGAATTGGCTTCTGATGATAAAGCGTACCGCTCCCTAACGTTGAGTTGGTTTAAAAATTCCCCACTGTTAGAAATCATTCAACAGGCCCAAAAAATGGGCTTCAAATTGATTCTAACCACCGATCACGGAACAATAAACGTAAAAAATCCTTCGAAGGTGGTAGGTGATAAAAACACCAGCTTAAATTTACGTTACAAAACCGGACGTAGTTTGACGTACGAACACAAAGATGTTTATGCGGTGAAAGAGCCAAAAAATATTGGTTTGCCTACCATAAACATGAGTAGTTCTTATATTTTTGCAAAAAATGATTTGTTTTTAGCGTATGTCAACAATTACAATCATTATGTGAGTTATTACAAAAACACGTATCAGCACGGTGGAATTTCATTGGAAGAAATGATTATTCCGTTTTTAGTTTTTAATCCAAAATAAAAAAGTAGTCAGTCTCAGTTTTAAGTGTTTGGCAAGAAACTTAAACTTTAAACAATTTTATAAAAATGAACATCATTTTTTCTATCGACCAACTCGAGGAAGTTGCTCAGCAAATTATAACCAATAATCCTAAAAAAGTGATCCTTTTTCATGGAGAAATGGGTGTTGGAAAAACGACTCTAATTAAACAATTATGTAAAACACTTGGGGTAGTTGGAGCAACAAGCAGTCCCACCTTTTCTTTAGTTAATGAGTACGAAGCGGATGCAAATCAACTCGTTTATCATTTTGATTTTTACAGATTAAACAAAGAAGAGGAGGCTTTAGACATGGGTATTGATGATTATTTGTATTCCGGTAATTGGTGTTTTATTGAATGGGCAGAAAAGATTCCAAATTTGATTCCTGAAACCCATTCCGTAATAACTATTTCGCAGCTTCCTGATGGAAAACGTTCTTTAACCTTAAGTTAAAAATAATTATGAGTTTAGACGATACTGTTGAAATTATACCCTTTTCACCTGCGTATAAAGAAGCTATAAAAACATTAAATCTGGAATGGCTGAAAAAATATTTCAGGGTCGAACCCAAAGATGAAATTGTACTCTCCGATCCTCAAGGCCAAATTATAGACAAAGGTGGAATGATTTTTTATGCCCAATATAATGAGATTATTGTAGGCACTGTTTCTTTGATAAAAATTGACAATACGACTTTTGAATTGAGCAAAATGGCGGTTCAAGATGGCTTACAAGGTTTGGGTATCGGTAAAAAATTAATACTACACTGCTTAGCTGTTGCTAAAGAAAATGGAATGGAGAAACTAATTTTATATTCGAATAGGAAATTACTACCTGCCATTCATTTATACGAGAAATATGGTTTTTTAGAGGTGCCATTGGAAGGTGGTGTTTATGAAAGAGCCGACATAAAGATGGAACGCACCATCCACTACTAATTTTATCAAGTGGTAATGCATTTATCAAAATGCATTAGTATTTTTTATAAAACTTTTTGCGTAAATTGTACCCTTAATTTAACAACATCAATGTCAATAACTATAACGCCATTCACTAAACAACAATTATTACCACAAGAGGAAAAATTGGAGATTGCAAGACAAAAAAGCGAACTTTTTATTGGTATTCCAAAAGAAACGAGTCACCAAGAACGTCGCATTTGCCTTACTCCTGATGCGGTAAACTCGCTGACTTATCATGGACATCGCGTAATGATTGAAGCGGGAGCGGGATTGAGTTCGAGTTATACTGACAAAGAATATTCTGATGCAGGTGCCGAAATGACTAATGACACTAAAAAAGTATTCAGTTGTCCAATGATTTTAAAAGTGGAACCTGCAACACTAGCAGAAATTGCTATGATGAATCCACAGACGATTCTTTTGTCAGCCATTCAGTTAAAGACCCGAAAAAAAACATATTTCGAGGCTTTAAGCAAAAAGAAAATTACTGCATTAGCTTTTGAATATATTAAAGACGAAGACGGAACCTATCCTGCGGTTAAATCGTTGAGTGAGATTGCCGGTACAGCCTCGGTACTGATTGCAGCTGAGCTAATGATTACCAATGAATTCGGAAAAGGATTATTGTTTGGCAATATCACCGGCGTACCCCCTACAGATGTAGTAATTATAGGAGCGGGAACTGTAGGTGAATTTGCTGCCAAAACGGCGATTGGATTAGGTGCATCTGTTAAAGTTTTTGATAATTCCATCACTAAATTACGTAGACTTCAAAACAATTTAAACCAAAGAATTTTCACTTCAACCATTCAACCCAAAGCATTACTAAAAGCACTCAGACGATGTGATGTAGCTATTGGTGCCATGCGAGGCAAGGATCGCTGTCCTGTAATAGTAACGGAAACGATGGTCGAGCACATGAAAAACGGAGCCGTAATTGTAGATGTGAGTATTGATACAGGAGGTTGTTTTGAAACTTCAGAAGTGACCTCGCATGAAAAACCAACCTTCATCAAGAACAATGTGCTGCACTATTGCGTGCCCAATATCCCTTCCCGATATTCTAAAACGGCATCATTATCCATCAGCAATATTATTTCCCCTTACTTAATGAAAATTGCAGAAGATGGCGGTATAGAAAGTGCCATCCGTTGTGATAAAGGATTAAAAAATGGGGTCTATATGTACCACGGAATCTTGACAAATAGTGCCATCGGTGATTGGTTTGATTTACCGTATAACGATATCAATTTAATTGTTTTTTAAGAAAACTTTCAGCTACCTTTGCCAAAAATATAATTCATGAAGTTTATACACCGTTTTGCCTATTATTTGGTAGGTTTAGTAATAGGACTTTTTTTTGTTGCTTTAATTTTTAGTGGCAAAGACACCCGCTGTAATTATTTTCCAAACGCCAGAGTACTGAATGATTTGAGGAATAAACCCTTTTACTATTCCGATAAAGCTTCCGTAATTTTGGGTGAAAAATGGATTGATACAGCCGATATAAAGAATACATTGCAATTTGGTGACGTAGATTTCGACCAAAGTAACGTAGTCCTAAAAAAAGGAAAACTGTACATCATAGAAGGTAAAACAATCAAAAACCAAGAGGTGACTTTGAAAGTCATTAATTACGCTGATAAAGCTGTATTAGAGGATATTATAAAAAAATAAACTCTGAAAATAATCTTAATTAGAACCTGATTTTCTAGTCTTCTATTGAGTATCTGGGCGTGCCCCTCCGTAAAAACTTCGGGTCCTGCTGTCCGTTCCCGCTTTTTTTTCGAGGCCAAAAAACCTCTCAAAAAAGAGCTCCACTCCCATCACTCACGCAAAACAATGCACAAGAAGACGTAATTTTTTTAACAAAACATTTAGAGACTACGCGTTCTCAGATTTGGTTTTCAAATTAAAATCTGTACCATTAAATCCGTACCACTAAATAGGTCTTGAAAATTGATGCAATTTGCGGCAAAATATCTTTTTTAGTCGATAAAGCAAAAGGTACTAAAAGCACAAAGTTTTAGGTTCTGGTGGTGAAATACCGAAAATCATTCTACTGAAATCCAATCAATTAACGCTTTATTGTTCTGCTTTAAATATGCATTTGTTTTACTAAAATGCTTATTACCAAACCATTTTCCTTGATTCGCACTCAATGGCGATGGATGTCCGGACTCCAAAACTAAATGTTTATTTCGGTCTATTCTAAGTCCTTTTTTATGGGCAAAAGCTCCCCAAAGCAAGAAAACAACCTGCTCTTTTTCCTCCGAAATTTTTTGAATTATCGCATCAGTAAAAAGATTCCATTTTAAATGTTTATGACTGTTGGCTGTGTCTTCCCTAACTGTTAGCGAAGCATTCAACAATATAACTCCTTGTTTTGCCCAAGATTCCAAATTTCCAGAATTGGGCAGGAAAATAGTTCCATAATCGTCGCTTAGCTCTCTAAAAACATTGCGCAAGGAAGGTGGAATTCGAACGCCATCATTAACAGAGAAACACAAACCATTCGCTTCACCTTTACCATGATACGGGTCTTGACCAATAATAACCACTTTAACATCTTTGAAACTGCAATAATTAAACGCAGCAAAAATCAGTTCTTTCGGAGGATAACAAGTATGATTTTTATATTCCTCATCAACATTTTCTATTAATTCCTGAAAATAGGGTTTCTGGATTTCATCAGATAAAATAGATTTCCAATTGGGATTGAAGTTGATTTGCATAGTTAAATATTTATAAAACAAATATACAGAGAGAATCGTTTTTTTGAATCCTAAAAAGGATAATAAACATTCATTAATTCTTTGTGAAAGTCTGTTAAATAGTCTTAACTATTAGCTATTTTTGTGTTGAAAAGAATAATACGATAAATGATATCCATCACCGAAAAAACATTACAAGATTTACAATTCCCAACGGTACTCGAAACCATTTCGACCATTTGTAATACTGACATTGGAAAACAAAAAGCATTAGAAATCACTCCTTTTAAAGACAAGGAAACATTGATGCAAGCATTAATGCAAACTTCAGAATATGTTTCGTCTTTCCAAAATAACAATGCGATTCCCAATCATGGTTTTGATGCTATCACGCATGAAATAAAGTTTCTGGCCATTGAAGACAGTTTCTTGGAAGTGGGCAGTTTTAGAAAAATCGCTACCATTTCTTCAACAGTAAATTTCCTGTTGAGTTTTTTGAGAAAATTCGAGGATTATTATCCAAACATAAACGCAAGAGCAAACCAAGTCGAACTGACCAAAGAAATCATCACGATGGTGGACGAAGTAGTCGATAAATATGGCGAAATTAAAGACAATGCATCACCGGATTTATTGAACATCCGTCGCAGTATGAATGCTGTTCGCGGAAAAGTCAATCAAAGTTTTGGCACAGCATTGACCCAATACAATGCTTTAGGATATTTAGACGATATCAAAGAAAGTTTTGTTCAAAACAGACGCGTTTTAGCAGTTTTAGCGATGTATCGCCGTAAGGTCAAAGGATCTATTTTGGGCAGTTCCAAGACAGGAAGTATTGCCTATATTGAGCCGGAAGCTACTTTACAATATTCCCGAGAATTGAGTAATTTAGAATACGAAGAAAAAGAAGAAATCACCCGAATCTTAAAACAGTTATCGAATTATATTCGTCCTTTTTTACCGTTGTTGATCAAATACCAAGATTTTCTTAGTGATATTGATGTAATTGCTGCCAAAGCAAAATATGCGAATAAAATCAATGGAATTTTACCAACAATTACAGAGGAACGCCGCCTTTATTTTAGAGAGGCCTACCATCCTATTCTGTATCTGAACAACAAACAGAAAAATGAAATTACACATCCGCAAACTATTGAACTAGGGCAAGAAAACAGAATCATTGTTATTTCAGGTCCTAATGCCGGTGGAAAAACCATTTCGTTAAAAACCGTAGGACTGCTGCAATTAATGCTGCAATCTGGAATGCTAATTCCCGTACACGAACGCAGTGAAACGTTTCTTTTTGATCGAATATTAACAGATATTGGAGACAATCAATCTATTGAAAATCATCTAAGTACATACAGTTACCGATTAAAAAACATGAACTACTTTTTAAAGAAGTGCAATAGGAAAACCATGTTCCTTATTGATGAATTTGGTACGGGTTCAGATCCTGAATTAGGAGGTGCTTTAGCCGAAATTTTCTTGGAAGAATTCTACCATCGAGAAGCTTTTGGTATTATTACAACGCATTATTCAAACCTAAAAATTCTGGCTAACGAATTGCCTTTTGCCACCAATGCCAACATGCTTTTTGATGAAAAATCATTGGAACCCATGTATAAATTAGCTTTGGGACAAGCTGGAAGTTCCTTTACGTTTGAAGTGGCTTTGAAAAACGGAATTCCTTTCAGCTTAATCAATCGAGCCAAAAAGAAAATTGAAGTTGGAAAAGTACGTTTTGACAAAACTATTGCCACGCTTCAGAAAGAACGTTCAAAAATGGAGAAAACTTCTCAGACGCTAAAAGAGGAAGAAACTAAAGCGCGCGAAGAAGGTAAAAAAATGGAAACTATCAATGTAAAAATAAAACAAAAACTGGAAAGCTATCAGGAATTGTATGATAGTAATCAGAAAACGATTTATATAGGTACTAAAATAGAAGATATTGCGGAGAAATATTTCAACAATAAGAACAAGAAGGAATTACTTGGCGAATTTTTAAAAATAATTGAAATAGAAAATTCAAAACGCAAAAAAGCTTCAACTAAAGAGAGCAAAGCATTAATAGAAAAGAAGAAAGAAGTCATTCAAGAAGTGACTATTCAAGTTGAAGAAATTAGAAAAGAAAAGAAGGAAAAGAAACTAAAAGTAGTGGTTGAAAAACCTAAACACATTCTAAAAGTAGGTGATCGCGTGCGCATGTTTGATGGTAAAGCAGTGGGAACCCTTGATGCGATAGAAAAAAATAAAGCAACGGTAAACTATGGCGTATTCACTTCAAAAGTAAGTCTTGAAGCACTGGAGTTTGTTGAGGCTGGTAAAAGTAAATAAGACACCCTAGGAACGAATCAATCGCACTAACAGGAGTTATGATAGGAGTAATTAGAATAGAAATCCAATTCCTTGTATACTTCAATTTAAAAATATATGGATAAATTACCTAAACATAAAAAAATAATCCTGTTTGATGGCCTATGCAATTTGTGTGATTCAGCGGTGCAATTTATAATTAAGCATGACCAAAAAGACATTTTTAGATTTGTATCCTTGCAATCTGATTTAGGACAAGAAATTATTACACATTTAGGAATTGACACACATAAAACAGATAGTATTATTTTGTATCAGCCCGATTTTGCCTATTATTATAAGTCGGAAGCTGCACTGGAAATTGCTAAAAATTTAGGTGGAATATTTTATTTTGCCAACCTATTTTCTATAGTACCGGTATCATTTAGCAACTATATTTATGATTACATTGCAAAAAACCGCTACAAATGGTATGGTAAAAAGGACCACTGCATGATTCCCACCAAGGAGTTGCAAGCCAAATTTTTAGAATAAACGACCAAGCATGATATTTATCATGACTTTTACTTATTATCAATACTATATTTGGCCCAACTTAAAATAAATAAATCATGAAAGACACTACACTTTTTTCTTGGGATAACGGAACTTTTATAATGGTTGTCGTATTCGGTTTAGTAATCATTGGAATCGTTTCTGCCGTTTTTATTATGATGAATTCTGATAAAAAAATAAAAAAATAGCAAAAAAAAGAGGATGACCAATTTTGGACATCCTCTTGCTATTATTACGCTAAACAGAAGAAATTAACTTCTAATTAGTTTTCTATATTTCAATCGTTTTGGAGTTAAATCCCCACCTAAACGTTTCTTTTTATTTTCCTCATATTCAGAGAAACCACCCTCAAAATAATACACTTCAGAGTTACCTTCAAAAGCTAGAATGTGCGTACAAATTCTGTCTAAAAACCATCTATCGTGAGAAATTACTACTGCGCAACCTGCAAAATTTTCTAAACCTTCTTCCAAAGCACGAAGCGTATTGATATCCAAATCATTCGTTGGCTCATCCAGTAACAAAACGTTTCCTTCCTCTTTTAATGTCATGGCAAGATGTAAACGGTTTCTTTCTCCACCTGAAAGCATCGAAACTTTCTTGTTTTGCTCTCCACCACCAAAATTAAATCTTGATAAATAAGCTCTTGAATTCACTTGCTTTCCACCCATCATAATCAATTCTTGACCGTCAGCGAAGTTTTCCCAAATTGATTTTTCAGGATTAATATTTGAATGTGCTTGATCAACATAAGCAATCTTTACAGTATCCCCAATTAAGAACTCACCTGAATCTGGCTTCTCTTCACCCATTATCATTTTGAAAATAGTTGATTTACCCGCACCATTTGGCCCAATAATCCCAACAATTCCTGCTTGTGGTAATGTAAAGTTTAAATTATCATAAAGTAATTTTTCCCCAAATGCTTTAGACACATTCTTAGCCTCAATTACATTTGTTCCTAAACGTGGACCATTTGGAATGTAAATTTCTAAATTTTCATCCAATTGTTTTTGGTCTTCATTCAATAATTTATCGTAGTTCTGTAAACGCGCTTTTTGCTTCGTCTGACGACCTTTGGCACCTTGACGAACCCAATCCAACTCACGTTCTAAATTTTTTCTACGTTTGGAAGCTGTTTTTTCTTCTAATGCCATACGGCTTGATTTTTGGTCCAACCAAGAAGAATAATTCCCTTTCCAAGGAATTCCTTCTCCTCTATCTAGTTCTAAAATCCAACCAGCCACATTGTCCAAGAAATACCTATCGTGTGTTACTGCAATTACAGTTCCGGCATATTGTGCTAAATGTTGTTCTAACCAAAGTACACTTTCCGCATCCAAGTGATTGGTAGGTTCATCTAGAAGCAAAACATCCGGTTGTTGCAATAACAAACGACATAAAGCTACACGACGACGTTCTCCTCCAGATAAATTCTTAATTGGAGTATCACCTTCAGGAGTACGCAAGGCATCCATGGCGATTTCTAATTTAGTGTCAATTTCCCATGCACCTAATGCATCAATTTTATCTTGTAAAAGCGCTTGACGGTCCATCAACTGCTCCATTTTGTCTGCATTTTCATAGACTTCCGGCAAGCCAAAACTATCATTAATTTTATTGAATTCGTCTAAAACAGCCATTGTCTCAGCCACTCCTTCTCTTACAATTTCAATCACCGTTTTGCTATCATCTAAAATAGGCTCTTGTTCTAAATAGCCTACGGTATATCCTGGTGCAAAAACTACATCACCTTGATAATTTTTATCAACACCTGCAATTATCTTTAACAAAGAAGACTTTCCAGATCCATTTAAACCCAAAATACCAATTTTAGCTCCATAAAAGAAACTCAAATAAATATTTTTAAGTACTGGTTTATCTGCTCCTTGATAAGTTTTACTCAATTTGGACATTGAGAAGATTACTTTTTTATCGTCTGCCATTTTTTTTAATTTAAAATTTAAAATTTAAAATTCAACATTTGAAATAACTATTATAGTCTGCCCTTGAGCGAACTGAAAACCCATGCGTTAGCTAAAAAACCAACTCCTACGGCAGCAAAGCCCCAACCTGCAACGTCATCGTACCTAAAAGCACCTAAGCCAATAAGTAATAAACCCATGATAATCATTATAAGCGTGGCCCAACCTAGGATCGTATTTTTATTCATTGCCATATTTATGGAATTTCGTTTTTAATTCCCATTCTGAAACCTCATAAAGGGTTTGCAAATATCGGGATTTTTTACCCTTTAATTAAATATTTTATAAAGCATTTCTCTTAATAAGTCGGATTGCGACAAAGCATTGGCACCAACACCTTTACTTTTGACATCAATTTCACGCAGAGCTGTTACAATTTGACTCACTTTTTTCATCGGATAATTCTTCAAAGCCACATCATATTCTTTTAAAAAGAATGGATTTACGCCTATTACCGCTGCTACTTTTTTTGGATTTCTGTCCTTCAAACCGTGATACTTCAGCAATTGGATAAAAAAACCAAAAACTAAACTAGTCGTCACCACCATTGGATTATCTTTTGGATTCTGGGCAAAATTTTCAGCAATGGTATAGGCTTTTAATTGGTTGCGTTCACCAAGTGCTTTTCGCAATTCAAATACATTGAAATCTTTACTGAATCCTATATTTTCCTCAATATCCTTTGGACTTATCGTACTTCCAACTGGCAAAATAATTTGTAATTTTTCGAGTTCATTATTTATTTTGCTCAAGTCTGTTCCCAAGAATTCTACTAACATCGCTGTAGCTTTGGGTTCAATAGCATATTTTTTACCAGCGAGGACGCGTTTAATCCAGTCCCCAACTTGATTTTCATATAATTTTTTGCTTTCATACAGCACGCCTGATTTAGCCAATAGTTTGGTCAGTTTTTTTCGCTTGTCCAACGTCTTGTATTTATAACAAAAAACCAAAACCGTTGTCGCCATTGGGTTTTCAGCATAGCTTTCGAGTTTGTCAATAGTACGAATTAGATCCTGTGCTTCCTTAACAATTACAACCTGCCGTTCTGCCATCATTGGATACCGTTTGGCTGTAGAAATAATATCTTCGATTGTAACATCTCTGCCGTACAAAACCGTTTGATTGAATCCTTTTTCCTCTTCCGTAAGCACTTTCCCTTCAATATAGTCTGATAATTTATCGATGTAATATGGCTCTTCACCCATCAAAAAATAAAGCGGTTTAATGTTGCCCCCTTTTATATCATTTACAATTTTTAGTACTTCGTCCATTTTTATATTTTATGTGAAGTTTTCCGTTTAAAGTTTGTCGAATCGGATGAAACTTTAAACTTGAAACTTTCAACTAAATAACTATTTTTGCTTCATGCAGCAATTAAATTTTTCTACTTATCATTTTCGTTTCAAAAATAGCGAAAATAAAGTCTCTATTTTTGATGAAATCAGGAAAAAATTTATCATTCTTACACCCGAAGAATGGGTTCGCCAGCACGTAGTTCAGTTTTTATTAGAAGAAAAAAAATATCCTAAATCATTAATTAATGTAGAGAAAGTTTTAAAAGTGAATGGCTTACGCAAAAGATACGATGTCGTCGTTTTTAATTCTGATGGGTCTATTTTTATTTTAATCGAATGTAAAGCACCCGAAATTAAAATTGCGCAAGCGACTTTCGACCAAATTGCGCGCTATAATATGACAATGAAAGCCCAATATTTGATGGTGACTAACGGATTGAATCATTACTTTTGCCAAATGGATTTCGAAAACGAAAAATATCAATTTCTTACCGAATTACCAATTTATAAAATCCGGTAATCAAAATTAAAAGATGAAAATAGCTGTTGTAATACTAAATTGGAATGGAATTTTATTGTTAGAAAAATTTTTGCCTTCCCTACTGAAATATTCGGATGAAGCCACAATTTATGTCGCTGATAATGCATCGACAGATGATTCAATTTCCTTTGTCAAGGCATTTTTCCCTTCGGTACAAATAGTAAAAAATGATAGTAATTTAGGATTTGCTGATGGCTACAATCAAGCTTTAAAATACATCGACGCGGAAATATATGCCTTAGTCAACTCTGATATTGAAGTAACCGAGAATTGGTTGCAACCCATTATTAAAACGTTTGTAAGTGAACCAAATACTGCAATCATTCAGCCTAAAATATTGGATTTTAAACGTAAAGAATATTTTGAATATGCTGGAGCTGCTGGAGGATTTATAGATCAATATGGCTATCCTTATTGCCGTGGCCGTATTTTTGACACCTTAGAGAAAGATAACGGGCAGTATGATGATCATTGTGAGATATTTTGGGCTTCAGGAGCTTGTTTTTTTATTAGAAGCCAAGTATATAAAGACCTGAAGGGTTTTGATGGAGAATTTTTTGCGCATCAAGAAGAAATTGATTTGTGCTGGCGTGCCTTTAATAAAGGATATAAAATTAAATATATTTCAGAATCCGTTGTTTATCATGTAGGAGGAGCAACATTACAACAGGGCAATCCAAAAAAGACTTTTTTAAATTTTAGAAACTCCTTATTGATGTTGACTAAAAATCTTCCGAAAGATCAATTGTTTAAAATTCTTTTGGGGCGAATGCTTTTGGATGGAATTGCAGGAATTCAATTTTTAACACAAGGAAAACCCAGACATTTTTGGGCCGTATTTAAGGCTCACTGTTCCTTTTATAATCTTTTTGTGACTTATTATAAAAGAAGAAATAAATTTCAAGATCTAGAATACTATAATGTAAAAAGCATCGTTTACAGCTATTTTATTAGAAAAATTATAGTTTTTAACGATTTATTTAGAATTAAATAAAATTTAAAAGGCTAAATTTGTCCTCAACAATATAATCTAAATTTCAATAATTTATGAAAAAAATCGTAATTGCCTTATCAGTAATGGCCCTTTTAACTTCTTGTGTTTCTAAAAAGAAATACACTGACTTAGAAGCTAGAAACAAAGAAACACAAGATTTACTAAATACTGCGACTGTAAAATTAAATTCTTGCTTAGAAGAAAAAGCAGGTCTTGCAGCAACCGCCGCTACTTTAAAAGAACAAAATCAAGGTTTAATTAGTGTTTCCAAAGACATGACTGTATTGTCAACTAAGGGTGCTCAAAATATTGAAAAAGCTTTAGAATCTATCAAGGAGAAAGATTTGAAAATAAGCAGAATGCAAGATGCATTAACTAAAAAAGACAGTGTAACATTAGCATTAGTGACGAGTCTGAAAAGCTCAGTAGGAATATCCGATCCGGATATCGAAATAAATGTTGAAAAAGGAGTTGTTTTTATCTCTATTGCTGATAAATTATTATTTAAAAGCGGAAGTTACGAAGTAACAGATAGAGCTAAAATGGTTTTGGCTAAAGTTGCCAAAGTTGTTAATGACAAACCTGATTTTGAATGTATGGTTGAAGGTCATACGGACAATGTTCCTTATAATGGAACAGGTGTATTGTTAGACAATTGGGATTTAAGCGTGAAACGTTCTACTTCTATTATCCGTGTTTTAACAAATCAACTGGGTGTTAAACCAGAGCAATTAATTGCTGCAGGAAGAAGTTCTTACATTCCATTAGTTTCCAATGATTCTGCTGAAAACAGATCTCGCAACAGAAGAACTCGTATTGTAGTTTTACCAAAAATTGATCAATTTTACGAAATGATTGAAAAAGAAATGAAAAAACAAAGACCATAAGTTTGTCTTTTTATTCAAAAGTAAACGCCTCAAAATTGAGGCGTTTTTTTGTGCTAATTTTTTTTTAAAAAAATAAAAAATTGTTAAAAATTGACTTGTATAAAAACAAAAAAAGCAGGTCAAAAGACCTGCCTATATGTATCCTCAATTTTTCTTTAACAACCAATTAAATATAATTAAGAATAACATGCTTATAATTTATAATCGATATCACTTAAATTGTAGGTAAATATAAAAATTTATACGATAGAAGCAAATATTTTGCCAAAAAATTATATTTTATAAAATATCTAAACTTCCTTTTCCTTCTCTTACTACTATTGGTTCGTCACCCGATAAATCAATAATAGTAGAACCTACATTATCACCATAACCACCATCGATAACTAGGTCAACCAAGTTTTGCCATTTTTCGAAAATCAGTTCTGGATCAGTGGTGTATTCTATCACATCATCATCATCATGAATTGAGGTAGAAACAATAGGATTCCCAAGAAACTTTACAATCTCTAATGCAATCGCATTATCAGGAACCCTGATTCCCACCGTGGTTTTCTTTTTGAATTCCTTAGGTAAGTTATTATTTCCCGGTAAAATAAAGGTATATGGTCCTGGTAAAGCTCTTTTTAAGATTTTAAAAGTAGCTGTGTCAATTTGTCTCACATAATCTGAAATATTGCTCAAGTCATGACAAATAAAAGAGAAATTTGCTTTATCGAGCTTTACTCCTTTTATCTTTGCAATGCGTTCCAAAGCTTTGGTATTCGTAATATCACAACCCAATCCGTAAACGGTATCTGTAGGGTAAATCACCAATCCTCCATCTTGTAAAACCTTAACTACTTTGGCAATTGCCGCTTCGTTGGGTTTATCAGGGTATATTTTTATAAATTGAGCCATTTTATTTAGTTTAAAATTAAGGGTTTGCAGTTTAATGAATTCATGATAGAAACCTAAACTTGAACTCTAAAACACGTTTTTATCCAATAATATCTAGTTTTGCAAATCGCAATAGTAATTTTTTTATACCGCCTACATCAAATTTGATTTCAGCTTTTTTATCCGCGCCTATCCCTTCCAGATTTACAACTTCTCCTTTTCCAAAGCGTTCGTGCATGACAATATTTCCTGCTGCCAGTTTATTATCAAATAAATTTGCCGTTCCTGAAGCCAAATTATTGGAAACCGGCTTTAATTTTCGAATATTTATATCTGATTTAGGTTCAGTATCCGTGTTGTATTTAGGTGGTATTCCTCCTATTGGTTTTGCCAGACGCAATTTAGATTTATCTACTTCACCAAAAATATCACTATCAATCATCGGTTTATAGCGGTAATTGTTTTCAGGAGGCGTCATATATTCTAGATATTGACTATCGATTTCCTCGATAAAACGAGAAGGTTCACTGTCGGTCAACTTTCCCCAACGGTATCGTGATTGTGCATAGGTCAAATATGCCTGATGTTCCGCGCGGGTCAAAGCCACATAGAACAAACGCCGTTCTTCCTCAAGTTCACTTCTGGTACTCATACTCATGGCACTTGGAAACAAATCCTCTTCCATTCCAACGACAAAAACATGAGGAAACTCTAATCCTTTTGCCAAGTGAATAGTCATTAACGCCACACGATCTTCATCGCTAGTATCCTTATCTAGATCTGTTGCTAGAGCTACATCTTCCATAAATTCAGACAAAGCGCCACGAGCACCATCTATTTCTTTTTGGCCATCGGTGAAATCTTTTATCCCGTTTAATAACTCCTCAATATTCTGAATTTTAGCCATTCCTTCCGGAGTTGCATCTTTCTTTAATTCTTGTATCAATCCCGTTTTTTTAGCAACATGATCAGCCAGATAAAACGCATCCTGATTCTCATTTATAGCCTGAAAACTTTGAATCATCGTTACAAAATCTAGTAGTTTTTGCTTGGTTCCAGAATTCAATTTTAAATCAATACGTTCTATATTTTGCATTACTTCAAAAATGGAACGTTTGTAATGATTGGCGGCAATGGTTAATTTTTCGATAGTAGTATTCCCAATTCCACGTGCCGGATAATTAATTACCCGCACCAAAGCTTCCTCATCTTTTGGATTAATAACCAATCGAAGATAACACAAAACATCCTTCACTTCTTTTCTTTGATAAAAGGAAAGTCCTCCATAAATTCGGTACGGAATATCTCTTTTTCTCAAAGCATCTTCCATAGCACGGGATTGTGCATTGGTACGGTACAAAATAGCAAAAGCGCCATTAGGCAACTGATTTTGCATTTTTTGTTCCCAAATGGTACTCGCCACAAAACGGCCTTCTTCATTGTCCGTTAAACTGCGATGTACTTTTATCTTTGGACCCAAATCATTAGCTGTCCAAACGATTTTATCGAGTTTAACTTTATTTTTATCAATAATGGTGTTTGCTGCTTCCACAATATTTTTTGTGGAACGGTAATTCTGTTCCAATCGAAAGGTTTTTACACCTTCATAATCTTTCTGGAAGTTCAAAATATTATTAATATTGGCTCCACGAAAAGCATAAATACTTTGCGCGTCATCACCCACCACACAAATATTTTGAAATTTATCCGATAAAGCTCTGACAATTAAATATTGTGAGTGATTCGTATCTTGGTACTCATCCACCAAAATATAACGGAAACGGTTTTGATATTTAGCTAGAACTTCAGGAAAACGAGTGAGTAGTTCATTTGTTTTCAATAACAAATCATCAAAATCCATGGCTCCTGCTTTGAAACATCGGTCGACATAATTTTGATAAATTTCTCCCATTCGAGGTTTTTTAGACATCGCATCCGCTTCTTGTAAATCCGGATCATTAAAGTAGGCTTTTACCGTAATCAAACTATTCTTGAAGTTAGAAATCCTACTTAAAACCTGTTTGGGTTTATACACATCTCTATCCAATTGCATCTCTTTGATAATTCCAGAGATGGCGCGCAGTGAATCCTGAGAATCGTATATGGTAAAGTTGGAAGGATACCCTAAATGGTCTGCTTCGGAACGTAGAATTCGTGCAAAAACAGAGTGAAAAGTTCCCATCCAAAGGTTTTTAGCCTCACCCGCACCTACAATGTCAGAGATCCGCTTTTTCATTTCTCGGGCTGCTTTGTTGGTAAAAGTCAGGGACAATATACTGAATGCATCGATTCCTTGATGCATCAAATAAGCAATTCTTATAGTCAACACCCGCGTTTTGCCTGAACCTGCTCCTGCAATAATTATCATAGGACCGTCTTTTTGTAAAACGGGTTCGCGTTGTGCTTCGTTAAGTTGATCGATATATTTATGCATGGAAATTTTTAAATTATATTATGCAAAAATAGCGATTTTGAATGAGGTTTAAGTACCAAAAAAGAACAATCCGCGAATTCATTTTACTACTAATTATAATAAGAGATTCTGAATTTATTATTTAAAAAATACATCGTAGGCAAAACGTACTAAAGTACCAATTACTACCACCAAAAAGAACACTCGTATAAAACTATTTCCTTTATTTATAGCTAATTTTGCACCCATCCACCCACCAAAAGCATTACTTGCGGCCATAGGTATTGCTATTGCCCAAATAATTTTTCCTTTTAAAATAAACAAACAAATAGAACCAAAATTTGTGGCAAGATTGACCATTTTAGCATTTGCGGAAGCGTGTAAAAAATCAAATCCCATGATAGCGATAAATGCAACAACAAGAAAACTACCTGTTCCAGGACCTATAAATCCATCATACAAACCCACTATAAAACTAATACCAATTGCATTAAAAATTTGTGTTCTTGGAGAATGATTTTTTTCAATTTGTTGACCAAAATTTTTCTTGGCATAAGTATAAATCACCAAAAAAGATAGCACTACTAATAATAATGGTTTCATGAAATCATTACTCACATACGTCAATAAAGTAGAACCCAAAAATGCTGATGGAAATGCCAAAAGCATCATAACAGACAATAATTTCCAGTTTATGTCCACCTTTTTTAGATATTGATACGCTGCAAAGGAAGTACCACTGAAAGCAGGAACTTTTAAGGTTCCAATAACTGTAGCAACGGGAAGATTTGGCATCAAAATTAATCCCATAGGAGTTTGTATCAATCCACCACCACCAACAATTGCATCAATAAATCCTGCAGCAAAGGCGGCTAAACAAAGTAAAACAAGTACATAAGTCTCCATTACGGTATTTTATTTTAAAAAGTAGCGTTACTAGCGACAAAAATACTATTCGGTTTGATTAATTGCTATTAAATAGAAATTGATTTTTAATCAAAAAAGTATATTTTTGTTCAAAATTTTTACATCAAAATGGACTCAACAAAAATCATAGAAATTCTAGCTTATACAATACCTTCACTGATAACCGGTAGCGTTGCTTATTTTTTATTTGACTCTTATTTTAAAGATCAGCAAAATACCAGACGCTGGTTATTACAAAAGGAAGCTCAGAAAGATGCTTTACCGCTGCGTTTGCAAGCATACGAACGCATGGCTTTGTATTTAGAACGCATCAATCTTACCAAATTATTGATCCGCATTACTCCTCTTTCCCAAGATAAGAATGATTATGAGAATCTTATAATGGCGCAAATAGAGCAAGAATTTGAACATAATTCAACACAACAAATTTACATGTCAGATGAATGCTGGACCATAATTGTAACTGCAAAAAATGCGACAATCCAAATGATACGTGCTGCAAACAAGAGTGATCGTGTGGATTCTGCTGATAAGTTACGTGAAGTTCTATTGAATGATTTAATGGAAAAACAATCTCCAAGCAATGCAGCTTTGGCTTATATCAAAAACGAAGTGGGACAATTGTGGTAAGCAATCCATTCTGCAAATTGAGATTTATTAAAGCATTTGTTACTCATTCTCAAAATCATTCTACTTTTTAAGAATGCAATACCTTTATAATTCTGGAGAAGAGATCAATTCTGCCTTGCATTTTTATTTTCCACAGTTGGGATATTCCTACCTGTCCAAAAAATAAATTCACGAATAGACAAACTAGATTATTGTCTACTTTTATCATATAATTGACGCCCTAATTCAGCTAAGAAAGGAAGACTTACACTTTCATATTCATAAATGTCATCGTTAAAAACACCATCTTTATTTGCTAAAATAGTCGCAGACAACATAAATTCAACCTTGTTTTCTTGGTCAAGAATATAAGCACAATCAATCATGGTGCCATACGCAGTGCCCACTTTATTGTAAATTTTTATATTCGACGGAATGTTTGCCGTTGTATCTCCAAACATAAAAAATTTACAATAACCATCATAATAGGTAATCGGATCAAAGCCTGCATTTTTAGGTAGGTTTTGCATTGAATAAAGTATAAATTCTCTGTCTTTCTCTGTTATTTTAAAACGTTCTTCTTCTTTGAAAGCTTGAGGAAATACAATCCGTTTTAGTGTATTGTGTAAGGTTTCTAATGGGTAGTAATTATTTTTAGAAAAGTCGAAAGGTGCATTTACTAATTTATCCTCCATATCCCGATAACCCACTCCTTTTTTGATACCCAAGAGCGCTAAAGGAATGGGACTTTCATTTAGTTTTGAAGGAAAAATTTCGATCGTTTGGTCGTCTTTGTAGATTGTCGTTGAGTTTACTAAAGGGTTTCTCGAGTCTGGAGTTGAAAGACGGTGGCTTAATCGAAAAGGAAACAGCCCTTTTTCTTTCATCTTTTGGTTCACAAAATCAAAACCAATGAATTCAAGTAAATTTGTACTGGCTGCATTATCGCTCACAGCAAAAACTTTTGAAATTTCTTCAGAAAATTTTATTTTATCTGTGTTCCCTTCTATCGTATATGAGGTATTAATAGAAGTATTAGTGATTGTATTCAATTTTTCCAAAGCCAAAATTGCAATAGGAAATTTTACTGTGCTCGCTGGATAAAAGTAAGTTTTAGCGTCTAAATGATACGTGTAATCCTTAAATGAAATTGCTCCCTTTTTATCTCTTACAATCTGAGTGTAGATAATTTGAAGCTCATATTGCTTTGGATTTTCCATCACCCTTTTTATGTTAGGATTATCGGAGGCCAATGTCTTTTTTAACAGGTCATTTTGCGTACTACAACTAAATGTCGATAGTACTAAAAAAGCAAAAATATATTTTTTTATAACCATCTTATTTTTCTTATTTGAATTGATATTCTTGCGCTATAAATCAGATTCTGGGTGCTATTGGTTGCTAAATTAAATACTTTTACTTTAAAAAGAGGAACTCCATTACTATTTTAAAAACTATGTAAACTTCTTTATATCCTTTCTATCCGTTATTTTAATTTTTAGCAGCGCCGCTTTAAATTAAATACAGTACTGCGAGGAAATAGCTTCAAAAAACATAGCTATTCTTTTAGCAAACGCTGTAACTGAACCTGTTCGGCTTCATTTAAGTCAGGAACTATTTTTTCCAAAGCAAATCTCATTTCTGGATTTTTTAATAACTTTCTAATGGTATCTCTTCCAAATTTAGAAAATTGCCACATGTGATGTGTAGTTGCATTTACAAGATTTTTCAAAACAATATCATTAATTATTTTGAAAGCAAGCAATTTGTCCAAAGCATTTTGTCTGGTATTCGCCTCGTAATTTATAGATGAATACTCTATTAATTCATTGACCCATATTTCTTTCTCTACAGTATAATTAGGTGTTGATAAAGCGAGTGTCAACCACAAAGTCCTTAAATTATAATCATTGAAACCCACCCAATTTTTGGATTGATCTAAATATTTAAAACGCTTTTCTGGAAAATTATTCCATAAATTATATAACGCCAATTCTTGTGTTTGATACGATTTGTCCTCTAATAAAGTTTCATAGTCCATTCTGAAGCTTTCAGGAATTTCATTTAATGTTCCCGCAATTGTTTGACGTAATTGCAGATTTTTAGTTTCTAAAGCTAAAATAAAAAGACTCTCTTTATCTTCCCATTTTTCATTTTTTAATTGATTTAGAATCGCTTCTTTCACCGAAAAATAAACGTCAGATTCCATTATTTTTTTTAAAAAATCCTTTTTATCTAACAACGGTTTATTTTTTAATTTTTCTACCTCAAACAAGATCTGAATTGATTTGTTTTTTAACAATAAAATATTAGCTTGTTGGGTATTAAAAACAGTAGTTTCAAGCCATACTTTACTAAAATTATCCAAATCATAATTTGATACTTTCTTAATTTCAGTAAAAAAATCATTGGTATTCACACTCTGATACGCATGTTTTTTCAAATAGTTTTTGACCGCTTTTTTAAACGCCTTATCGCCTATTTCCTCGTGTAAAATGAATAAAGCCCAAGCACCTTTTTGATAAAATGTCAATGAACTTGCTTTTGCATTCAAAACAGGAATCGGGTCCGTACGAGAGGCAAATTTTAATTGCTGTGCCGACTCATATAATTTGGAATAGAAATAATCTTCACCATAGATTTCTTTTTCGGCAAGCAGTGCATAATACGTAGCAAAACCCTCCTGCAACCAATGGTGTTTACTATTTTCGGCAGTGACTAAATTTCCAAACCATTGGTGCGCTAATTCATGTGCATTGACATTGGTGTAACTTCTGTCTTCAAATCCTGTTGAATCGACAACAAAACGCGTGTTGAAAAGCGTTGCTGATGTATTTTCCATTCCAGCATATAGAAAATCTCGAACAGGTGCTTGTTTGTATATTTCCCAAGGATACTTCACTCCTATTTCCTTTTCTAAAAAATCAAACATTCTTTTTGAATCACGATAGGTTGGTTCAAACTTAGCTTTATCATTAGATTCATAATAAATCTCTAATGGAATCCCCGAATTTGATACTTGAGTTTGCTTGTCAAATTTCCCAATGGCAAGCATCAACAAATAAGAACTCATTGGTTTTTGCATACCATAGTTCCAAACGGAAAGTCCATTCAATTCCGACTTAAATTGCAACGTACCATTTGAAATTACCTGATAGTCTTTATCAAATACGATGTTCATATTAAAAACTACTTTTTCATTCACGTCATCAAAACTTGGAAACCAATGACTCGTATATTTCCCTTGTCCTTGTGTCCAAATTTGTACATTATCATTTGCTTCTGAACCAATGAAATACATCGTTTGCTTTGGCTTTGCCAAATACTGAAAAGTCAGGTTATTTTTCCCTTTTTTAAACCGATATATGATTTGTAGTTCTTTTTGTGTGTTGTGAAAATCAATTGGTTTTCCGTTCAGCATAACATCAAAAAATTCCATATTTTGCGCATCAATTTTAATGGTATCAATGGGTTTCAAAATATTAAAATCATAATCCACAGCTCCAGAAACAGTTTTTTCAATTGGATTTATTGCAATTCTACCCAAAACCGATTTAAAATCGACAAATTGGGTTTGTTGGGCAAAAGTGAATGTGGAAATAAAAAGGAATAGGTATTTCATTACTAGCATATTTAATGATGCGATTTCCAAAGTTACAAAGGTTTCCCCAACTAATCCGGCTAATTTTGTAAGTTTACCTCCAGAAATCCATAAGTAAACTACATTGAAAAAGAAAGCCCTATTTAATTGGAGCAGCGGAAAAGATTCTGCGCTAGCCTTATATAAAAGCCTACAAAATCCAGAAATTGAAATTTCTTGTTTATTAACCAGTGTAAACCAACAGCATCAACGTGTTTCTATGCATGGAGTTAGAGTTGAATTATTACAACAACAAGCCCAAAGCATTGGATTACCGCTTGAAATCATGCAAATTCCTGAAATGCCAACTATGGAAGCCTACGAAGATGTGATGCGAAAAACATTGGTAAAACTAAAAAATCATGGTGTCACCCATTCTATTTTTGGAGATATTTTTCTGGAAGATTTGCGTAAATACCGTGAAGATAAATTAGCCGAAATAGGTTTCGAAGGCATTTTCCCGCTTTGGAAAATCCCAACACACGAAATCATTCAGGAATTTATAAGTTTAGGTTTTAAAACAATTGTAGTTTGTGTCAACGAACGTCATTTGGATAAAAGCTTCGTAGGTCGCGTTATCGATCAGGATTTCATAAATGATTTACCAGACAACGTAGATGTTTGTGGTGAAAATGGCGAATTCCACACCTTCACTTTTGACGGTCCCATTTTCTCCAAACCTATCAAATTTGAAATTGGAGAAGTTGTGTATCGAAAATATGAAAAACCAGAAAAAGAAGATTCATCCGATACTTCTTGTGATACAAATGCATCCGATGTGTTTGATTTTGGGTTTTGGTATTGTGATTTGGTTGGTAAATGATTTAAAAAAACTCCCAAATCAATAAGACAACGGAGTTCTATTTGTAAAGAATAGTAAAATATACTAATCTAAACTTGGTACAGAAAAAGTATCTAAAACACTTTTTTCACTCATAAGTGCTTCAATTTCATTTGATTTTCTTGGTGCTTCCGATGATAAATTTACCGGTCCATTTGTTGTAATTAAAATATCATCTTCAATTCGTACCGCAATTCCCCACCATTTTTTATCACAATCACTACCTATTGGAATGTAAATTCCAGGCTCTACGGTCACGACCATATCTGCTTCAAAAACAGTATACAAACCTGGATCGTGAACATCTAACCCAATGTGATGCGAAGTTCCGTGAGGAAAATATTTTCTAGATTCTTGTTCCGTTTTAACAATTCCTAGTTTCACTAAGCCAGCACTGATTATTTTGCGTGCAGCAACATCCGGCGCATTAAAACTATTCCCCACTTTTGCGACAGCAATACCAGCTTCTTGCGCTTCATAAACCAAATCATAAATTAGCTTTTGCTCCGTAGAAAATTTTCCATTAGCTGGAATGGTTCGGGTTACATCAGCGGTGTAGCCATGATATTCAGCTCCTAAATCCATTAAAACCAACTCATTTTCGACTTTCATTTTGCTGTTTTCAATATAATGCAATACGCAACCATTATTTCCTGCGCCCACGATTGATGGATAACCCTCAAACTCACTGCCGTACTTTTTGTATACAAATTCATGAACTCCCTGTATTTCCGTTTCCGACATTCCAGGATGCATCGCTTTCATGATTTCACGTTGTCCCATTGCCGAAATCCGAACCGCTTTAGTCAATAAAACCAACTCTTCTTTGGATTTTTTCTCACGAAGACTCGCCATAAAGGTCAAAATCGATTTGGTATTTATTGTAGCCTTTTTTGAAGTGACACTTTTTTTAGTGTTCATTTCGTTTTGCACATTCAAATCCATTTGTGGTCTCTCTTTTTCGCTGTAGCCAATTTGTGATTTAAAAGCACTAATTAATTTATATAAATCGGCTTTTTCATTTTTCGAATTTCGAGTGTCATCTTCAAATTCCTTAAAGAAAACAGTATCAAAATTTGCATAATCAATACCCGAATTTAAAAACGCTGCTCCATCCAAAGCATTATCAAAACCCAACTCTTTTTTAGCGCCCTCCGTTCCTAAGCGGACTCCTGTCCATTGTTCCGCTCTTGGATTTTTTTCCTGAACATAGAGCAATTCAGTGAATGACTTTCCTTCTTTATTAGTTTGATTATTCGAAAAAACAACTAGCACTGAATTAGGTTCTTTGTATCCTGTTAAATAATAAAAATCTGGATCTTGATGGTAGATAAAATCCACATCATTGGCTCGGTTCCGAATAGGATTACTAAAAAATACTGCCACACTATTCTGAGGCATTTTGGCACGCAAGGCTGCTCTGCGTTCTTTATGGAATTGAGTCGACAAATAATCGTTTGGATTTCCGTTTTGCGCTATGGAGACACAAACAAAAAAGACAGTAAAAACAAAAGAAAGTTTTAAATTCATAGCGCTACATTTTAGGGTTTTGCAAAATAAATAAAAGATTTTGATAGCATTAATTAGTACGTAAATATAATTTTTTTGTGCGTACCAACTATTTTTTTTTTGAAAGACTGATTCTACTATTCGATTAAAAATAGAAAAAGAGCACCAGAAGTTGTAAAAACTTCTGAATACTCTTTGACAAAAGTGCTTCATAATCCTAAAATTAACCAAATCTAAACCTTATGAAAATGTTTTAATAAGCACTTATAATTTACTTTTTAACTAAAATTGTAAAACAGTATTTGACTTCGGTTATATATTTTATAGATGCTACTTCTTGCAATAGGTTGCGTCAAATTATAACTATTTTTTTCTAAAGCTAAAATAGAGCCTTAAAAATCTTTGTTTAAACTCCAAAAAATACCGCTAATTCGCAAATTTGAGATGGATTATACCATTTATAATTTGCGAATTAGCGGTTGAACTGGACTAGAAGTCTTATTATCGTTCTTCGTACATTTTCAGCAATTGTGTCACTGTATTCCAATTTCGGATTGTTGCAATAACATTCAGTTTTTTCTCGATGTATTTTTGATCAAATCTGGTCTTTCCGGCGCCAACAGCATATTTTATAAAGATTTTGTTGCCATCAATACTTGCTTCATCTGGTTTGAATTGGCTAATTTTCAAATCATTCATACTCGTACTTTGCAACGTAGTCGAAATAAAAGCTACATACAACTTCTTAGTATCAATATCTTTTTCCTTCAAAAATGAATTCTTTTTGAAACAAGCTTCTAAATCCTCTTTTTTAATAACAACAACAGGAACTTCATGTCCAAAAATCTTAAAAATTTCTTGTTTTATTTTGAATCCAACGGCAGCTCCATTTTCTTCTTCGGTATCCACAAAAACATTTCCGGATTGAATGTACGTTTGCACATTTTGAAAACCAATGGCTTCCAAAGTCGTTTTTAGCGCTTCCATTTTTATCATACTGTGACCAGAAACGTTGATGCCACGAAGTAATGCGAGATGAGTTGTCATTTGTTGAAATTTTATTTTTTGCGAAGGTATTGTGTTTAAAAAGATAAATACATATTTAATTATCAGTTCTTCTCAACTTAGTAATACTCATTTTAGGGTGATTATTCGAATATTTTAAAAATTAAGACCAAAACTAAAATAGCAAAGATTAGTACTATTACAGGAAATAATACATTTAATATTGCTTTACCAATAGATAATTGCTGTACTTCAGCTATTCCAATTATGCACAATACAAGCGACCAAATTCCCAGTCCCGACTGTACAAAAAGCAGTAGATACAAAATCACACTTTCAGTTGAAGCTAAATTGTATAAATCAGAATCTGATTGGAATAACTGATTTCCATATAACGCAAGCTGCGGAATCAGAAGTATTAAAATGAAAATAGAAGGAAAAAAAGCATAAGCCAAAACTCTTACTATAGATTGTGTATTTCCCTTTCCATTCAACCAACTGCCAGTCCAGCTAATAAGCGCAGCATAAAGATAATAGGAAATCCAGCCAAAAATACCACCAAAAATAACACAGACAGCGATTATATTCCAAAGGGAAAAGTTATCTCCCATATTTTTCGCTGATGCTCTATCAAAAGTTCTTACAATACCAGCTAGAAATAATAAAATATACAAATGTTTCTCATATTTGTATTCATTTATAAATTGAAAAGCTGTTCTTGGTGCCGTCATTAATTTTAGGAACAGCTCTTTCTCAGCGATTTTAATTCTTTCCGATGGTTGTTCTGTTTCATTCATAGTATTACTGTCATTTTTTAATTGATTATTTGTTCAGGCGCTGGAATAATTAAAAATAATATGCTTCTTTCTTATTATAAAAGTACATTAGCCGCAGTTTATTTGTTAAAATTAGTCTCAGATTACATTTGTAATATATAGAGCTCATTGAACTGTTATATCAAAAAATAATTAGCTACTATCTTGTTTATAACACCTTACACTTGATAATACTACATTCTAATAATTTTCGCACTTTATAATAAGTGTAAAATTATCCACGACAATGCCTATTATTTTTTATCTTGGATTAATTTTAATTTTTCGTGGTTTCCAAATATAGTACTAATAAGTTTGAATTTTTATTTTAAAATACTTTCTCAAAATTATTCCTAAATAAACGCACCTGTTCCATTTTCCTGTAATCACTTAAAAAAAATAAAAAAAAGCCTCCACCAAAACATTGTTTTGGTGGAGGCTTTCAAAACTAAAATGCAACGTGAATTAGCAACAAACTGCAGTAGTTTAAAAATATTATTTAAAGTCTAGTACAAATTCCGCTTTAGGTGTTCTCACTTTTTTCATTGGAGCAATCCAATCGTTTGGTGTATCGGCGTAGCCTACATACATTAGCGAAACACTTTTTAAACCTAATTTATCTAGTGCTAAGATTTCGTCAACCACCCTGTTATCAAAACCTTCCACTGGTGTGCTGTCTACTTTTAGTTCAGCGGCTTGCGCCAAAGACAATCCAAGAGCAATGTAAGTTTGTCTGGCAATGTGCGCGAAGTTTTCTTCAGCAGGTTGTGCGAGGTAGATTTTCTTAAGCATATCCGTATAGCTATTAAAACGCCCTTGTGGTAAACCGCGCTCTGCTGTAGTGTAATCGTACACTTTATCAATGCGCTCAGCCGTGTAACGATCCCATCCAGCAAAAATCAAAACATGAGAACAATCTCTCATGCATTCTGGATTCAGTGCTCCTTTAACCAATTTTTCTTTTAGTTCTTGATTTTCAACAACAAGCACTTGAAAAGGTTGTAATCCTGAAGAAGTAGGTGCCAAACGCGCCGCTTCTACAATTTTATCAATATCTTCTTTGCTTACTTTTTTGGTAGCATCATATGCTTTTACAGCATGTCTCCTATTTAAATCTTCTAGTAAAGCCATTGTGTATTTCTATTTTTTAATAAGTCAATTAGTTGTTTGAAACCGTTAGCGTAACTAACATATTTCCTCTCGTCGCATTAGAATAAGGGCACACTTGATGCGCTTTTTCTATTAAATCTTGCGCTACGTCTAGTGTTACTCCGGGAATAATTGCATGCAAAGCGGCTTCCAAACCAAAACCTCCTGCGTCATTTTGTCCAATGCTTACACTTGCGGTTACGGTAGTTTCACCGGTTTGGATGTTTTCTTTTTTGATTACCAAGTTCAAGGCGCTATCAAAACAAGCCGAATAACCTGCAGCGAAAAGCATTTCTGGGTTGGCATAATCATCATTGGCGCCGCCTAACGCTTTTGGATATCGTACTTCTAATGCTACAATTCCGTTTTCGCTTTTTACTTGTCCGTTTCTACCGCCTGTTGCAGTAGCTTGTGTGGTATACAATGTTTTCATCTTTATTTTTTTGCTATTTTAGTAATTATGTTTTTTAATAGTAACAAATCCTCCGCAGAAACATTCATAGCTTCCATTAACTGTTGCGGAATGCAAGCTGCTTTTTCTTTTAGTGCTACCCCTTTTTCAGTCAACGAAATGTTGACGATTCTTTCATCAACCGTGCTTCTGATTCGGGTTACAAACGCCTTCGTTTCCATTCGTTTTAATAATGGCGTGAGCGTTCCACTATCTAATTTTAGTTTGTCACCAAGCTGATTAACGGTTTGCTCTTTGTATTCCCACAAAACGAGCATCACTAAATACTGCGGATAAGTCAACTCAAGCGCCTCCAACAATGGACGGTATTGATTGATGATCTCCTTTGCGAAGGCGTAAACGGGAAAACAAACTTGCTCGCTGATGTGTAGTTGGTCTTTCATGGTTTGTTTATTATGGTACAAAGATAGTTTTAATTACATTGTGTACAATTTAATTGATTACAATTAATATAAATTTAACTCGTAGTGGTTTTTATTTCATGGCTATTTTTTCAACATATAAGACAGGTAAGTTTTTCTTTTACAAAGATTCACTGATAAAAAATAAGATTCACTAAGCTGTTATTTAAACATATAAGGAATATAAGTGCATGTAAGTTTTAAACTCAGACAAATACAGCAAGGGTTGTTGTTCCAAAGGAATCGCTACTAATTGAGTTTGGTTTCTTTTCAACATATAAGACAGGTAAGTTTTCTTTCGGAAAGTCTCAGAGAGGAAGAAATAAGATTTACAAATCAGGTTTTTAACATATAAGTCATGTAAGTGCGTATCAGTTTTAAGCTTAAACAAATGAGGCAACGTTTATCATTCCTGATGAATCGATGGCAGTGCCTCTCCATAAAAATAGAGTCCTTATATCCAAAAGTTCTTTCGAGTTCTAAATGTTTCTAGCCTTGATAGCAGTGGAAAGCCTTTGCGAGGTGAAAACCATTTTTTTCTGGTTAAGGCAGAGCGACCGCAGGAAGCTCCTGCCCTAACCTAGAAAAAAGGTTTGAGCCTGCAAAGCTTGAAACGGATAGCGAGAATAGCTACTAAGGAAAAAATATTTCATGGTAGCTGAAATGACATACGTTATTTTGACTCTATTGCTATTGCCAATACCTAATTTTTTGATCCTTTGTGATTTTCTATTTTGCAAACAAAAAACTATCTTCGTACTTTGCAAGAAAGAAGAATTTTGACTTTAAAAGTGTGGTTCTTTTTGTAGTTTCCCAAATAATTTAAAATGTCTGTTAACAACCTCCTCCTTACTCCTATAGAATATTTAAAAGGCGTTGGTCCCAATCGGGGCGAATTGCTGCGTAAAGAATTGGGAATTTACAAGTATGTGGATTTAGTGAATTTTTTCCCCAACAGATACATTGACCGAACGCGGTATTACAAGATTAACGAACTGCAAAACAACAGTGCCGAGGTTCAAATAATTGGTAAAATAATCAACATTAAAACGGTTGAATTTGGCAGAAACCAAAAGCGTTTGGTCGCCTCCTTTGTGGATGATACGGGCCAAATGGAACTCGTTTGGTTTCAAGGACATAAATGGATTCGAGAGAGCTTAAAGCTCAATGAAATTTGTGTGATTTTTGGGAAATGCACGTCTTTTGGCAGTACATTCAATATGGCGCATCCGGAAATTGAGTTGATGAGCGAACATGAAAAAAGCTTGCGTTCCGCCATGCAACCCGTTTATCCTTCGACCGAAACCTTGACAAATCGTGGTATTTCAAATCGAGTGATTAATAAAATGATGCAGCAATTGTTTCTGGAAACACAAGCGTTGTTTACGGAAACATTACCGGATTATTTAATTCAAGAATTAAAGCTAATTCCTAAAAAAGCGGCTTTATTCAATATTCATTTTCCAAAAAGCACCGAAGTTTTGGCGAAAGCTAAATTCCGATTAATATTTGAAGAATTGTTTTTTATCCAGTTGCAATTAATCACAAAAAATCTCATTAGGAAACACAAAATAAAAGGACACCCATTTTCGATTGTCGGTAACTATTTTAATGATTTTTACCAAAATCATTTGCCTTTTCAGTTGACCAATGCTCAAAAAAGAGTAATCAAAGAAATACGAACGGACATGGGAAGCAACGCCCAAATGAACCGTTTGCTGCAGGGTGACGTAGGTTCCGGAAAAACCATTGTGGCTTTTATGAGCATGCTTTTGGCACTAGATAATGGTTTTCAGGCGTGCTTGATGGCGCCCACGGAAATCTTGGCAAATCAGCATTTTATTGGCTTATCAGAATTAGCCGAAACTCTAAATATAAATATCAGAATCTTAACGGGTTCTACTAAAATAGCACAACGCCGAATTATTCATGAAGAATTGGAAAACGGTACTTTACATATCCTTATCGGAACACATGCTTTACTAGAGGACAAAGTGAAATTTAAGAATTTAGGACTCGCTGTAATTGATGAACAACACCGTTTTGGCGTAGAACAACGCTCTAAATTGTGGAAGAAAAATGTGATTCCCCCACACGTTTTGGTGATGACCGCCACGCCTATTCCACGAACATTAGCCATGAGTTTGTATGGCGATTTAGACATTTCAGTAATCGATGAATTGCCTCCGGGACGTAAACCAATTCAGACCGTACATCGTTTTGATAGTAACAGATTAAAAGTTTGGAAATTCCTTCGGGACGAAATTGCTTTGGGACGCCAAATTTATATTGTGTACCCTTTAATTCAGGAATCAGAAAAAATGGATTTCAAAGATTTAATGGACGGTTACGAAAGTGTTTCAAGAGATTTTCCTTTGCCACACTATTCGATTTCTATTCTTCACGGAAAAATGAAACCAGCAGAAAAAGATGCTGAAATGAAACGTTTTTCGGAAGGAAAAACCAATATTATGGTAGCCACCACCGTAATTGAAGTCGGCGTAAATGTTCCGAACGCTAGTGTGATGATTATTGAAAGTGCAGAACGTTTTGGATTATCGCAACTGCATCAGCTTCGTGGTCGTGTGGGTCGTGGAGCAGAACAAAGTTATTGCATCCTGATGACGAGTCATAAATTGAGTTCCGACAGTAAAACCCGGATGGAAACCATGGTACAAACCAATGATGGTTTTGAAATTGCCGAAGTCGACCTAAAACTCCGAGGTCCGGGTGATTTAATGGGAACGCAACAAAGCGGCGTGCTTAATCTTCAAATTGCCGATTTGGTTCGAGACCGAGATACTTTGGCTCTAGCCAGGAATTATGCTTTGAAATTGCTGAAAGACGATGCCGGAATGCAAAAACCGGAACATGCAGCTTTGAGAGCTGTTTTTATCGAAATGACCAAAAAGAAAAATATTTGGAATTATATTAGTTAAGTGGCATTACAAATGTTTTTATTTAAAATATTAGACCGGTATTTTTATTTAAGATATTAGTTCGTTTCGACTACAATATATCAGTTTTAAATACTATTAATCAGTTATTTGATCATTTTATTTGTTTTTTAAATTCCTGTTTCAATTATTAAAACTCATACCTCTTAACCCGTTGGGTGCAATTATTCAAAACGTCAGTTCGACTATTTTTTGTGAAGTAAAACGGAACAAAACTTCTCGATACGCTACGCTTCTCGAAGTAGCGTGTATCGAGAACTGCTTTTAATGAAATTTTTCTTGCTCTCGATACATTTTACTTCCCCAAGCTTCGGGAGAAAGATACTCGAACTCTCGAAAAATTACTATCAAAACTACTTACACCAAAGGGTACTTCATAATTTTTTAGAAATATATTACTTAATTTTTATCTCATAAAAACTTTTTTCAATTCTTGCTTAAACCATTTTCATTTTTGGGTGTCCTATCATCTAGCCTTTAGAATGGATTGTATCCATCTACAAAATATTTCATTTTTAAATGTTAATATTTGTATGTACAAACGTTAAAAAAAAATTAACAACATCACAATTTCCGTTTCTAAAACCTAAATTTGTTTTAACTAAAATTATTGAAAACTAATCCTACTTTATATTAAACCCATGAAAATAAAATACCTAGTTTATGCCGTGCTAACAATTGGAATCATTGGATTTATCGGTTACAGAATCTCAGAAAATAAAAGTAAAAATGAAGATTCAAAAGACCAAAAAGGAAAAAGCAAATCGATGAGCGTAAACGGAATAGTAGCAACACCGCAAACTTTTGACAATAATTTGTCACTTTCGGGGTCAATAGAAGCCAATGAGCAAGTTGAAATCCGAAGTGAAGTTTCTGGAATTGTAGAAGGTATTTATTTTAAGGAAGGAAGTAATGTCAGTAAAGGACAAGTACTTTTTAAGGTAAATGATTTAGAGTTAAGAGCGCAGTTGAGACAAACGTCAACCAGAGAAGGATTGGCCTCGGAAAATGAAAGAAGAGCCAAATTATTACTACAAAAAGAGGCCATCAGCCAGGAAGAATATGATTTGGCCAGAGCCGATCTAAAATCGGCACAAGCCCAAAGTCAATTGATAAAGGCGCAAATTGCCAAAACATCCGTTAGAGCACCATTCTCAGGAAGAATTGGATTGCGTTCTATTTCACCGGGAACTTACATCACACCAACAATTTTAGTGGCAAAATTAGTGAACACTGGAAAATTAAAAATTACTTTTTCGATTCCTGAAAAATACGCCAGCCAAGTAAAAACAAATACAACCCTAACGTTTAAAGTGGCCGGTTCTGACGAGAAATATACTGCTAAAGTATATGCAATCGAACCTGAAGTGGCTGTTGCTACCAGAACATTACAAGTTCGTGCCATTGCGGAAAATAAAACTGGAAAATTATTACCAGGAACATTTGCAGATGTAGAATTGCCTTTGGATATCATAAAAGATGCAATTGTTGTTCCAACAGAGGCTATTATTCCAGTTCAGAACGGTAAAAAAGTATTTATTTCCAGTAATGGTCAAGCCAAAGAAGTAATGATAGAAACCGCTACACGAACAGATGCTTCCATACTTGTACTTTCTGGATTGAAAGCAGGTGATACCGTTATTACAAGTGGCGTAATGTCATTAAAAAACGAAACTCCTGTAAAAGTTCTAATAAAATAGATTGAGATATTAGATTCGTTCCTACCAATCATAAATCTAAAATTAGCAATCAAAAATCTAAAATCTAAATGAGTTTATCCACAACAAGTATTAGAAGACCCGTATTTACCATAGTAATCAATTTAGCCATCGTATTGTTTGGATTAATTGGTTACACCTTTCTGGGCGTTCGAGAATTTCCATCGATTGATCCGGCACAAGTTTCCATTCGTACCAATTATGCCGGTGCAAATGCCGACATCATCGAATCCCAAATCACGGAACCGCTTGAAAAAGCGATCAATTCCATTGACGGAATTAGGAACGTGACTTCCTCCAGTGCGCAAGGAAGTAGCAATATTACTATCGAGTTTAATTTGGATAAAAACTTGGAAGATGCTGCCAATGATGTCCGTGATAAAGTATCGCAAGCCGTTAGAAACCTACCGCAAGATATAGATTCGCCGCCGGTAGTTTCCAAAGCGGATGCGAATGGTGATGCCATCATTTCGATGACCGTTCAAAGTGATACCAGAAACGCATTAGAACTGAGTGATTATGCTGAAAATGTAATTTCACAAAGGCTTGAAACCATTCCTGGTGTGAGTGGTGTCCAAATTTGGGGCCAAAAAAGATACGCAATGCGGTTGTGGATTGACCCGGTTAAATTGGCTTCTTACGGCTGTACCGTTTCAGAAGTGAGAGATGCCTTGAACAAACAAAATGTGGAATTACCGTCCGGAAAACTAACGGGAGACAATACTGAATTGACGGTAAAAACCGTTGGAAACCTTTCTACTGCTGAAGAATTTAATAATATCATTATTCGTTCTGAAGGGGAAAAAGTAGTACGTTTCAGCGATGTAGGAACCGCAATCCTAGGACCTGAAAACACAGAAACTAAAATGACGCAATCTGGAGCGCCATTAGTAGGTGTAGCTATTGTGCCACTTCCGGGAGCCAATTATTTAGATATTTCTACTGCTTTTTACAAGGAATTCGAAAAATTAAAAAAAGATTTACCTAAAGATATTAAGCTGAATATCGCTATTGATAATACTATTTTCGTAAAAAAATCAGTAATTGAAGTAGCGGAAACATTAGGGATTTCTATTGTTTTGGTAATCTTGATTATCTATTTATTCTTTAGGGATTGGGCGATTGCGTTTAGACCCTTGATTGATATTCCCGTTTCGTTAATCGCTACATTTTTTATTATGTGGCTTTTTGGATTTTCCATTAATGTCTTGACATTATTGGCAATCGTTCTGGCAACAGGACTTGTGGTCGATGATGGAATTGTGGTCACCGAGAATATTTTCAAAAAAGTAGAAGAAGGCATGACGCCAATCGAGGCAGCCATCAAAGGGTCTAACGAAATATTTTTTGCAGTAATTTCGATTTCAATCACCTTAGCAGCGGTATTTCTTCCAGTAATTTTCCTCGAAGGATTTGTCGGGCGACTGTTTCGGGAATTTGGCGTCGTCATTGGTGCTGCCGTTTTGATTTCGGCATTTGTATCGCTGACTTTAACCCCAATGTTGAACGCTTATTTAATGAAAGGCGGCGAACAAAAAAAATCAAAATTCTACATTCGTACTGAACCTTACTTTCAACAATTAAACAGTGGTTATGCAAGTGCATTAAGCCGTTTCATGAAGAAAAAATGGTTGAGTTTCCCAATTCTAATTGCTTGTTTTGGATTAATTTATTTGTTTTTCAACCTTTTGCAAAAAGAAACAGCACCTTATGATGACCGAAGTGGTTTTGTTTTACGAATGACAACTCCTGAAGGTTCTTCTTATGAATACACAGATCGCTTCATGCAAGAAGTATCAAAATTAGTTGATGACTCGATTCCGGGCAAAAAAGTAGCCTTGGTAATTACCTCTCCTGGTTTTGGATCTTCATCAGTAAATAGTGGTTTTATTCGGGTATCCTTAGTTCAACCAAATGAAAGAACCGATTCACAAAAAGAAATTGCAGAAAAATTGACCAAATGGACGAAGCAATATCCCGACGCAAAAACATCCGTAATTGAGCAACCAACAATTGCTGTGAACCGACGCGGTGGTTTGCCGATTCAATATATTATTCAAGCGCCAAACTTTAAAAAACTGGAAGAAAAAATTCCTATTTTTATGGATGAAGTAGCTAAAAACCCAACTTTTGCCGTTAGTGATGTGAATTTAAAATTCAATAAACCAGAAGTTAATGTCACCATTGACAGAGAAAAAGCGGAAAGTTTAGGAATTTCGGTGATTGATATTGCGCAAACGTTACAACTTTCCTTGAGTGGACAGCGTTTTGGTTATTTCATGAGAAATGGAAAACAATATCAGGTTATTGGACAATTTGATCAAAAAGACCGTTCGAAACCATTGGATTTAACTTCGATGTTTGTCAAAAATAATATGGGACAATTGATCCAAATGGATAACGTGGTAACAATTGAAGAAAAAAGTAATCCGCCACAATTGTATCACAACAATCGTTATATGGCGGCCACTGTTTCTGCTGGTCTTGCTCCGGGCAAAAGTATCAGCGATGGAATTGATGCGATGAACGAAATTAAAGCCAAAGTTCTTGACGATAGTTTTACAACTGATTTAGGTGGAGAATCTCGAGATTTTGTCGAAAGTAGTTCGAATACTGCCTTTGCATTTGGATTGGCTTTACTGCTAATATTTTTAATTTTGGCAGCACAATTTGAGAGTTTTATTGACCCATTCATTATTATTCTAACCGTACCAATGGCCGTTGCAGGAGCTTTATTCTCGTTGTGGTTGTTTGACCAAACGTGGAATATTTTCAGCCAAATTGGAACTGTAATGCTTATTGGTTTAGTAACCAAAAACGGAATCTTGATTGTCGAGTTTGCCAACCAACTTCGAGAGCAAGGCAAACCAAAATTAGAAGCCATTTTAGAAGCTTCGGAAGCGAGATTACGTCCAATTTTAATGACGAGTTTAGCTATTTCATTAGGTGCACTACCAATTGCAATGTCACTTGGAGCAGCTTCAACGAGTCGAATTGGAATGGGAGTTGTAATTGTAGGTGGAACTATTTTCTCTTTAGTGTTAACTTTATTTGTTATTCCCGCAATGTATTTGATGTGGTCCAAAGCCAGAAAACACTATCCTGAATTTGATCATATTGAAGAATATGAGAAAGAAGTTAAATAATTTGAATGAACGCTGATGATTTGGATTAAAATATTCTTTTGAATAACTAATAATCTGAGTCAAAAAAATATAATTATGACACATACTAAAATACTTTTTCAAAATTTTATTCTACTATTGTTCTTTACAACAACGGCTAGTGCACAACAAGTCCTGACATTAGAAAACGCAGTTAAAATTGCTTTGGAAAACAATTACGAAATAAAAATTGCTACCAACAACTTGACCATTCAAAAAACAAACGTAGCCATTGGTAATGCTGGAATGTTACCAACTGTTAGTGCTAATGTACTTGATAATAATAGTGTTCAAAACAGTTCTCAAATACGTCAGGACGGGACAGAAACAGAATTAGATAATGCTAAAAACAACAGTTTAAGCTACGGGGTTGGACTAGATTGGACTATTTTTGATGGATTGCGAATGTTTGCTAGAATGGATCAACTCAAAGAATTGCAAAAATTAGGCGAAGCGCAATTAAAGTTGACATTGATTACCCGAATAAGCGATGTGAATGCGGCGTATTATGATTTGGTTCAGCAACAACAACAATTAGCGGCATTAGATACTACAATTGTTATTTCAAATCAGCGATTGACTTTGGCACAAAACAGATTTACAATTGGAAAAGCATCTAAATTAGAAGTTCTAAATGCTCAAGTAGATTTAAATACGGATCAAGTAGCGCTGTTGAGACAAAAGGAATTGTATGCTAATAGCAAAATCTTACTAAATCAGTTAATGGCCAGAGATGTTGCTACAGATTTCAAAGTAATTGACCAACTTGAAGTTGATTCCTTACTGTTACTGCCAGAACTTAAAGCATTAGCCGAAAAGCAAAATCCACAATTAGAAACTCAAATTATTAATAAAAGAGTAGCCGAATTAGAATTAAAGCAAATTAAAGCGGCACGTTACCCTACCATACGAGTAAATACTGCTTATAATTTTTCAGAAAGTCAATCTAGTCTGGGGTTTGTGAAAGAATCTCAATCCAGAGGTTTTAACTATGGTTTTAGTGCTTCATTAAACTTATTTGATGGTTTTGCACAAAACCGAAATGAGAAAATTGCTAAGATTCAAATTGAAAATTCGAAGTTAAATATAGATCAGCAAAATTTAGTTTTAAACTCACAGTTAGCCACTTCGTATCAGACTTATTTAACTAATTTAGAATTGATTGCACTAGAAGAAAAAAACGAATTGATTGCCAAACAAAATCTGAACATAACCCTAGACAAATTCCGCATCGGTACGATAACCACTTTAGAATTTAGAACCGCACAATTGAATTATGTCAATGCCAAAGTGCGTTTCAGTAATGCTCAATTTCAAGGAAAATTATCTGAAATCGCATTGCGCGAATTGGCAGGAAATCTTATTTTTTAATTTACTTTTGTTAAAAAAAGCATCTTAAATGGTTTCATACAATACAAAAGACTGGTTTACTTTTATTTTTCGTTTTCATAAAGCGGACACTTTTAGAACGTTACTACCATTAATGTTGGGGATTGGTGTTTATTCTGGAATTGTGGGTTATTTGGAAGTTGTATATTGGAAATTATCGGACAACAGTTATGTCAAGAATATTACAATCATGCACGGAATGTTTGGTTTCGTAATTTCATTGCTACTGGTTTTCAGAACTAATACTGCTTATGACCGTTGGTGGGAAGGACGAAAAATGTGGGGTGCTTTAGTGAACAACAGCCGCAATTTTGCTATTAAGCTTTCTGTAATATTAACAGATGAAAAAGACATAGCCTATTTCAGAAAATTAATTCCCAGCTACGCTTCTATTTTAAGCAAACATTTAAAAGATGAAGAAACTGCTAAACAATTATTTGATGATGTTGATTTAGAAATTGATCATCACAAACACAAGCCGAATCAGGTTGCAAAAATGTTGTTTCAAAAAATTAATGATTTGTACAATTCAAAAAAAATTTCGGGGGATCAACTGATTATTTTGAACGATGAAGTAAAATCCTTTACAGATATTTGTGGTGCGTGTGAACGAATTAAAAACACCCCTATTCCCTACTCGTATAGTGCTTTTATAAAGAAATTTATCTTTTTTTATGTGATGACTTTACCCTTTGGTTACGCTCTTAGCCTTGGGTTTTATGTAGTTCCCGTTATAGTATTTATTTTTTATGTTTTAGCGAGTTTAGAGTTAATAGCCGAGGAGATTGAAGATCCTTTTGGAACTGACGAGAATGATTTACCTACACATAAAATGGCTGAGAACATTAAAAAACATGTGGAAGAATTACTTTAATTTTGTTAAACCGTGTTCTAATCCTGAATTTTTTTATTAAATTTAAATATTGTACTTTTTAAAGTTTAAATAATATGAATAGTAACCGCGCACTTATAAATCCACCTCTTCTATCTAACGAGAAATCATTAAAAACTTTAGTCGAAAACAGAACCGTTTACTCCTTGAACCATTGCGAGCTCAATCTTTTTGAGACTTATGAATCTACTGCATTAGTTCCTTTGAAATTTAATGATTTTGTGGTGACCAGCATGCTGCGAGGCAAAAAAGTGATGCATTTGTTTGATGATCCTGGTTTTGTCTATTTACCCGGAGAAACAGTTGTCATTCCTTCCAATGTGGAAATGAAAATCGATTTTCCAGAGGCTTCAAAAAATAATCCTACGCAGTGTTTGGCCTTGGCAGTTGACCAAACTAAAATTACAGATACGTTGCAGTTTTTAAACGAACGGTATCCAAAAGAAGGAAAAAACCAATTTTGGCAATTGGATTACCAAAATTATTTTTTTTATAATAATGTGGAATTAGCAACAACGATTAATAAATTGATCAAAGAATGCATGAGCACTTCTATCACAAAAGATGCGCTGGCCGATTTGACTTTACAGGAATTATTGATTCGGATTATTCAAACCCAAACCGCAAAAGCAATTGATGATGGCTTGTTTACCGACCCAAAAAACCCCATTACGCAAGTAGTAGAATTTATCCGATTGAATTTAAAGGAAAATATCAGCATGAAAAATCTTAGCGAAAAAGCATGTATGAGCTCTACTTCATTCTATAGACTTTTCAAAAGAGAATTAGGCATGAGTCCTATCGAATTTGTGATTGGCGAGAAAATTAGATGCGCCAAACAATTACTCAAAAATCCTACAATTCAAATTAATGAAGTTTGCTACTTATCCGGATTCGAAGATTCCAATTACTTTATACGTTTGTTTAAAAAACACGAGGGAATTACACCAAAACAGTACCAATTACTGTATGTTGTCAACTAAATTTATTCAATATAGGATACAGGTTCCAATGTTAATTCTTCTTCTGGTGTAAAAATTCGATATTCGATTCGGAAGGTTTTTTTCAAAGGTGTTTCCAATGAAAATCCTCCAACCCCAAAGGCATCAATCACATCCAATGTGAAATGAGCGTGTTTCCAATATTCGAATAAATCTTTGTCTACCCAAAACTCCGTATTTTCGATTGTACCAATACAAACATCACCTAATCTTTGATAGAAACCTCCTTTTTCAAAACATTGCGGTTGCGTTCCTTCACAACAACCTCCGGCTTGGTAAAACATTAAATCTCCATGTTTTTCCTGTAAAATTTTGATTAGTGCTATTGCCTTTTCGGTAGCGTCAATTCTTTTTATCATCTTTTTATGGGTATTGATAAAAACAGAAAATTTATGCGAACACAAATTTTCTGTTATACTAAATTAAATTATTGCTTGGCAATTTCAAGTACGACACGTCCTTCAATTTGTCCTTTTTTCATTTTTCCTAAAACATCATTTACATCTTCTAATCTTGCTGATGTCACGGTTGCTTTGACTTTTCCCTCTACAGCAAATTGAATCGCTTCTTGTAAATCTTTTCGTGTTCCTACAATTGAACCCCGAATTGTAATTCTATTTAATACCGTATCAAAAATCGATAAATCAAAATTTCCAGGAGGAAGTCCGTTCAACGCCATAGTTCCTTTTCGTCTTAAGGTTTCTAATCCTTGTTTAAAGGCGATTGGAGAAACAGCCGTAATTAAAGCTCCGTGCATACCACCAACTTCTTTTTTAAGAAATTCTCCAGGATTTTGATTCTTAGCATTTATTACTAAATCAGCACCTAATTTTTTTGCTAAATCTAATTTATCATCTGCAATATCAATGGCAGCAACATGCATTCCCATAGCTTTTGCATATTGCACAGCTACATGCCCCAAACCACCAATTCCCGAAATAGCTACCCACTCGCCAGGTTTTACCTCTGTTTCTTTTAATCCTTTATAAACAGTAACCCCTGCGCATAGGATAGGTGCCATCTCCAAAAAATTCACATTCGAAGGTAAATGCCCAACGTATCTTGCATCGGCAATCACATATTCGGCAAAACTACCATCTACACTATAGCCTCCATTTTGCTGAGTGTCACACAATGTTTCCCAACCGGTAATGCATTGATCGCAACCACCACAAGCGCTATATAACCATGGTACACCAACTGCATCCCCTTCTTTTACATTCTTTACATCTGAACCCACAGCTACAACATATCCTACTCCTTCATGACCTGGGATCAATGGCATTTTAGGTTTAACTGGCCAATCCCCTTCAATTGCGTGTAAGTCTGTGTGGCAAACACCACTAGCTATTATTTTTACTAAAATTTCATTTCTACCAGGGCGTTTAACTTCAACTTCTTCGATTTTTAAAAGTGACCCAAATTCCCTAATCACAGCAGCCTTCATTGTTTTTGGTAACATAGTATTTAGATTTATAAAAAAAGGAAAGTTCGTTAACTTTCCCTTTTTCAATTAATAATTCATTCTAAAAGAAACCCAATTTCTTTTTATCGTAAGAAATCAACATGTTTTTGGTTTGACGGTAGTGACCTAACATCATTTTGTGATTTTCACGACCAATTCCAGATTGTTTGTATCCTCCAAAAGGAGCTCCAGCAGGATAAGAATGGTATTGATTAATCCAGACACGACCTGACTGAATCGCTCTTGGCACCTGATAAATCTCGTGCGCATCGCGTGTCCAAAGTCCAGCTCCCAAACCATACATCGTATCATTTGCAATAGCAATCGCTTCTTCTGTTGTTTTAAAAGTAGTTACAGCCAAAACAGGTCCGAAAATTTCTTCTTGAAAAATACGCATCTTGTTATGCCCTTTGAAAAGAGTTGGTTTGATATAATATCCTCCAGCTAAATCCCCATCCATGAAGTTTTCTTCACCTCCTGTTAAAACTTCGGCACCTTCTTCTTTTCCTAATTTTATGTAAGAAAGTATTTTTTCCTTTTGTATCAATGAAGTTTGTGCTCCCATCATTGTGGTTTTATCCAATGGATTCCCCATTTTAATTGCTTCAGTTCTTTCAATTACTCGGGCGATAAATTTATCATAAATATCCTCATGAACTAATAATCGAGAAGGACAGGTACAAATTTCACCTTGGTTTAAAGCAAACATTACCGCTCCTTCAATTGCTTTATCGAAGAAATCATCATCAGCATCACCCACGGATTTCATAAAAATATTCGGAGATTTCCCTCCCAATTCTAAAGTTACCGGAATAATGTTTTCTGTAGCATATTGCATTACTAAGCGACCTGTTGGTGTAGAACCTGTAAAAGCTGCTTTTGAAACTTTTTTATTGGTTACTAAAGCTCTTCCAAGCTCTGCTCCAAAACCGTTTACAATATTTATAACTCCAGGAGGAAGAAGATCACCAATCAATTCCATCAAAACTAAAATTGAAATTGGAGTACTTTCTGCTGGTTTTAAAACTACGGTATTTCCTGCGGCTAAGGCTGGGGCAAGTTTCCAAACGGCCATTAAGATTGGAAAATTCCAAGGAATAATTTGAGCAATTACTCCTAAAGGCTCACTTAAAGCAATGGAAACCGTTTGAGAATCTAATTCTGTGATGGAACTTTCTTCTGCACGAATTACTCCAGCAAAATATCTAAAGTGGTCCACCACTAAAGGCATATCTGCCGCTAATGTCTCTCTAATGGCTTTTCCGTTATCAATAGTCTCAACAGTTGCAAGATATTCTAAATTATCTTCAATAACCTGAGCAATTTTATTCAATAAGTTACTGCGTTCTGTAGCAGAGGTTTTTCCCCATGTTTGAAAAGCGTCATACGCTTTATCAACAGCAAATGCTACATCTTCCTTACTAGAGTGAGCAGCTTGCGTAAAAACTTTTCCATCTATAGGAGAAACTACGTCAAAATAGTCACCATTTATTGGTGCTACAAATTTACCACCGATGTAATTATCGTATTTTGCCTTAAATTCAGGTCTTTGCATTACGTTATCCATTTGGTTTTATTTTTAGATTTACTCAAATTTAGTTTCTTATTTGTCAACAGAATAGCATTAATCATCCAACTAATAGCATTAAATTTTACTATCTGTTTTTTTAACCTAATTTTATTATTTATTTCACATTTATTTACATTTAATGTTGCCAAATTAACATTTTACTATATGCTTACTACTACAAAATCAATTATAAAAAACAAAAAAAATTGTTTCTTACTCCAACCTGCAATCCTTATATTTGCAATCTTGAAAAAAACACAAAATGAAAATATCTTACAACTGGTTAAAACAATTCATCAAAATAGACTGGAAATCCGATGAAACTGCTGCATTACTTACAGATTTAGGTCTGGAAGTAGAAATAGTAGAAAAATACCAATCCGTAAAAGGTGGATTAGAAGGTATTGTTGTAGGGCATGTTCTCACCTGCGTCCAACATCCCGATGCGGACAGACTAAAAATAACCACCGTAGATTTAGGCAACGGTGTTCATGTGCAAATTGTTTGTGGAGCCAATAATGTTGCAGCAGGTCAAAAAGTACCGGTCGCTACTATTGGAACTACATTATACGACGCAGCGGGAGTTGCTTTTTCGATAAAAAAAGGTAAAATACGAGGACAGGAAAGCCACGGAATGATTTGTGCAGAAGATGAAATTGGTCTAGGTGAAAGCCATGACGGTATTATGATTTTAGACGATGCATTAGTGCCGGGAACCCCTGCTTCAACCGTATTTAAAATTGAAAATGATGAAGTTTTTGAAATTGGACTTACACCCAATCGTGCTGATGCCATGAGTCACTTAGGAACAGCTAGAGATTTGAGAGCTGGACTTTTACAGAGTGGTGTAAACGTAGAATTAATCACCCCATCCGTTAGTAATTTTAGAGTAGATAAAAGAACTTTGAAAATTGACATAGATGTAAAAGAACCAAAACTTGCCCCTCGTTATTGCGGTGTAACTATTTCAGGGATCGAAGTCAAAACATCTCCTGCCTGGTTGCAAAACAGATTGAAAGCAATTGGATTAAATCCAAAAAATAATATTGTCGATGTTACTAATTATGTTTTGCATGAATTAGGACAACCACTTCATGCGTTTGATGCTGCAAAAATTAATGGTAAAATAATTGTACAAACGCTTCCTGCTGGAACGAAGTTCACTACCCTTGATGATGTGGAGAGAACTTTACACGAAGAAGATTTAATGATTTGTGACGAAAAAGGACCTTTATGCATTGCCGGTGTTTTTGGTGGTAAAAAATCGAGTGTTTCTGAAAATACGAGCTCTATTTTCTTGGAAAGCGCCTATTTTAATCCTGTGAGTATACGTAAAACAGCTAAAAGACACCAGCTAAACACCGATGCTTCTTTTCGTTTTGAAAGAGGAATTGACCCTACTATTACAGAATATGCCTTAAAACGTGCTGCGTTATTAATACAAGAAGTAGCAGGTGGAGAAATTACATCTGACGTTTTTAATGTATATCCAAAAAAAATAGAAGATTTTAGCGTTTTCTTAAACTTTAGTAAAGTCGCAAAAATTATTGGAGAAGAATTACAAAAAGATACGATAAAAAAAATATTAGTTTCTTTAGATATCAAAGTAAATAGCGTCTCAGATGCTGGTTTGGGATTAACAATTCCTGCATACCGCGTTGATGTACAAAGAGAAATAGATGTTATAGAGGAAATATTAAGAGTTTATGGCTACAACAACATTAATTTTTCTAAAAAACTACATGCCACGGTTTCTAATTCGCCTAGAAACGAAGATTACAAAATACAAAATGTGATTGCCACACAATTAAATTCTCAGGGATTCAATGAAATGATGGCAAATTCATTAACTACTGCATCTTACGTTGGACTTTCAGAGGATTTGAATCCAACAAACAATGTGACAATGTTAAATCCCTTAAGTGCTGATTTGTCTACAATGCGACAGTCCTTGCTATTTTCAGGATTAGAAGCCGTATCGTATAATATCAATCGTAAAAATGCCGATTTGAAATTATTCGAATTTGGAAAAACATACCATAACTACCTTGCTGGTTACGAAGAAAAAAAGCATTTAAGCTTATTCCTTACTGGTAGCAGAAATCAGGAAAACTGGACAGCAACTCAAAAACCTTCCGATTTCTTTTTATTTAAAGGGTTTACCAATGGAATTCTTTCTCGTTTAGGAATTCAAAAAACACAAAATGTACCAGTTACTTCTGATGTATTTTCTGAAGGGATTGCAATTAGCGTTGGAAACGAAATTCTAGTAGAATTAGGAGTAGTAAAAAAATCAATTTTAAAACATTTTGGAATCAAACAAGAAGTGTTTTATGCAGATTTTAATTGGAACTTAATTTTGAAATTACTTTCAAGCAAAATAAAATACACTGAAATTCCTAAATATCCAGAAGTTCGCAGAGATTTGGCTTTATTGATTGACCAAAGTGTAACTTATGATCGTATTTACAGTATTGCCTGTCAAACGGAGAAAACATTGTTAAAAGACATTAATTTATTTGATGTGTATGAAGGACAAAATCTTCCAGAAGGCAAAAAATCGTATGCGTTGAGTTTCACTATTCAGGACAATTCAAAAACACTAACTGATGTTCAAATTGATAAAATTATGAGCAAGTTGCAAAAGAATTTTGAAACTGAACTTGGAGCCAGCTTACGCTAGTAACTTTATAAAACATATAAAATCCCAATTCTAAAATTAGAATTGGGATTTTTTTATACAAAAAAACCCCGCATTTAGCGAGGCTCTTAAGACTAACAAAATATCAACCTCTAATTCTAAAAGTTATTGTTTAGGTAATACTACAGCATTAATTACGTGAATCACACCATTTGATTGGTTTACATCTGCAATTGTGACTTTAGATTTTCCACCATTCTCATCAGTAATATATAAGTCTTTCCCTTTCATCCAAGCAGTCAAAGTTCCACCACTTACTGTTTTCATTGTTGCTTTTCCATTGCCCATTTTAATAGCTTTTGCTATATCGGAGGCATTCATTTTTCCTGCAACAACATGATACGTAAGTATAGTTTGTAACATTTTTAAGTTTTCTGGCTTTAACAAGGTAGTTACAGTTCCAGCTGGCAATTTATCAAATGCTGCATTTGTTGGAGCAAAAACGGTGAATGGTCCTTTACTTTGTAATGTTTCAACTAAACCAGCTGCTGTAACTGCTGCTACTAAAGTGGTATGGTCTTTTGAGTTTACAGCATTTTCAACAATGTTTTTAGACGGATACATAGCAGCTCCACCAACCATTACTGTTTTTTGAGCAAAAGAAGTTACTCCAAATACTAATGCAAATAATGCAATCGATAAAAATTTTCTAGTTTTCATAAAATCTGTTTTTTTAAGTTATATAAAGTCATTTACGCACTACAATTGCTTTTGGTTTTAAAAAAAAGAAAGTATTTTATAAATTACTGATTTACAATAAATTAAAGCCAAATATTTTTTTATATTTCTATAAGAATTTAACGTGTAAAATAGCCCCGATTGAAGTAAGTATCCTTTTTATTGTGCTTTTGAAAGTTTCAAATACAAGATAAATGTGCTGCACAATAAAAAGATACTGCGAAAAGCGGGAGGAATAGTGAATTGAAAAATCAATTATGATGCTCCTAAATATTAAAACATCAATTTATAAAGCAAAAAAAAGCCTCACATTGCTGTGAGGCTTTCTCTATTTAAAAAATTTCAAGAAATTATTTTTTCTCTGATTTTTCCATTTTAGCTTTCAATGCTGCTAAAACATCATTGTTGTCTCCTAAAGTTGCAGCTGGTGCATTTGTAGATGATGCAGATGAAGTATTTTCAGTTGCAGTTTTCACATTTTTCTCTTCTTCTTCACGGAAGATAGCAGTGTGAGAGGCAACTACTCTTTTGAATTCTTTATTAAATTCGATTACTTTGAAATCAGCTGATTCTCCTTTTTTCAATTTCTTACCGTCTTCTTTTTCAAGGTGACGAGTAGGAATGAAAGCAACGATATCATCTCCGAATTCTACAGTAGCTCCTTTGTCAACGATTTCAGAAATTTCACCGTTGTGGATCGTTCCTACAGCGAAAGAACCTTCATACTGATCCCAAGGATTAGCAGTAGTTTGTTTGTGACCTAAAGATAATTTACGTCCATCAACATCTAATTCTAATACTACTACGTCTAATTTTTCACCAACATTTACAAATTCAGATGGATGTTTGATTTTCTTAGTCCAAGATAAGTCAGAGATGTAAATTAATCCATCAATTCCTTCTTCTAATTCTACGAAAATACCAAAGTTTGTAAAGTTTCTAACGATACCTGAATGTTTAGAACCTACAGGATATTTAGAAGTGATATCAGTCCAAGGATCTTGAGACAATTGTTTGATACCTAATGACATTTTACGGTCATCTCTATCTAAAGTTAAGATAACTGCTTCAACAACATCACCTACTTTTACGAAATCTTGAGCAGAACGTAAATGAGTAGACCAAGACATTTCAGAAACGTGTATTAAACCTTCAACACCTTCAGCAACTTCGATGAAAGCACCGTAATCAGCGATTACAACTACTTTACCTTTTACTTTGTCTCCAATAGCTAATTTAGCATCTAGAGCATCCCAAGGGTGAGCGTTTAATTGTTTCAATCCTAATTGAATTCTTGTTTTCTCATCATCGAAATCAAGGATTACAACATTTAATTTTTGATCTAATTCAAGAACTTCAGATGGGTGGTTGATTCTAGACCAAGAAAGGTCAGTAATGTGAATCAATCCATCAACTCCACCTAAGTCAATAAAGACACCATAAGAAGTAATGTTTTTAACAACACCTTCTAATACTTGTCCTTTTTGTAATTGACCGATGATTTCTTTTTTCTGGATTTCGATATCCGCTTCAATAAGCGCTTTATGCGATACAACAACATTTTTGAATTCGTGGTTGATTTTCACAACTTTAAATTCCATCATTTTGTTTACATATACATCGTAATCTCTAATTGGCTTAACATCAATTTGAGATCCTGGTAAGAAAGCTTCAATTCCGAAAACGTCCACAATCATACCACCTTTAGTTCTGCATTTTACAAAACCATTAACGATTTCTCCTGTTTCGTTAGCCGAAATAACTCTATCCCATGATTTGATAGTACGTGCTTTTCTGTGAGATAATACTAATTGACCCGTTTTGTCCTCACGGATGTCAATTAATACTTCAACAGTATCACCTACTTTTAAGTTTGGGTTGTAACGGAATTCGTTCAATGAAATAACACCTTCCGATTTTGCGTTGATATCAACGATAACGTCTCTATCTGTAATTCTAACAACTGTACCATCAACCACTTCTTCTTGATCTGTAGCGATAAATGTTTTTGAAACTAGTTCTTCGAATTCTAATAAGTTTTTCTCATCAACAGCATCAATACCTTCTTCGAAATTGTGCCAGTTAAAATTTGCTAAAAACTCTTCTTGTGATTTTACTTGTTCAGACATGCTGATTAAAAATTTGTATTCTGTATTCTCTCGAGTTTCTTGATGTGTTAGAAAACAGCAGAAGTTGTTTGTATAATTAATTGAACCCCAAAGGAAACTCTTATTCACCTAAAGGACTGCAAAAGTAACACAATTATCTTAAATAGCAAAATATTTATAGTATGATAATACGTTGATTATTAGGAGCAGACATTTTGCGATTTTCAAGACCTCTTTTCCCGCTTTCCGCTGTATCCACGCCCAAAAGCGTGGGATGCCGCTTCACTCGGGGCTATTATACTTCAATTGGTTTTTCAACACAAAAAAACCCGATACCTATTTTTCAGTTATCGGGTTCTATTTATTTTCCTGTCACTTTTTAATGACTTATATTTTCAACATCCAAAGGATTGTGTTTGTGTTTGAACAGTACCGCAAAGGCTACTGCAATCACCAACGCATAAATTGCAAAAGCCAGCCAAATTGTATGCCAGTCTTTCATTAAAATTACTTTGCTGAACAATCCATCAGCTCCTATCGTATTCCCTTGACCAGAAACAAATTCTAACATTTTTGAATTTGTCGTTTCTGTTTCCAGAAAACCAGCTAAATCTGTAGTGTTACTAAATGATTTAGTGAAATATTTATCAATTGCCCATCCTGAAGTAAAACTCCCTAAAACGGCACCAAAACCATTGGTCATCATCATAAACAAACCTTGCGCCGAAGAACGATTTTTTGAATCTGTATTCGTTTCTACAAATAATGATCCAGAGATATTAAAGAAATCAAATGCCATTCCGTACACCACACAAGACATAATAATCATCCACAATCCGCTTGTTGGATTTCCGTAAGCAAATAATCCAAAACGCAATACCCAAGCCAGCATACTAATCAACATCACTTGTTTGATACCAAAACGTCTTAAAAAAAAAGGAATCGCAAGAATAAACAAAGTCTCAGAAATTTGAGAAATGGACATGATAATGGTTGAATATTCCACTACGAAAGAATCTGCATATTTTGGAAAATGTTTAAATTCATCCAAGAAAACATCTCCGTATGCATTTGTTAATTGTAGCGCCCCTCCTAAAAACATAGAGAAAACAAAAAATAAAGCCATTTTATAATCGGCGAATAACTTGAAAGACTCTAATCCTAATGTTTCCATTAGCGACGCATTTTCCTTTGATAAACGTTGTGGCTTACATTCTGGTAAAGAAAAAGAATAAATTCCCAATACCACAGCGGCTAAACCTGCTATGTAAAACTGATATTCTGTTGCTTTATTTCCCGTTAAATTAGTAATCCACATGGCTACAATAAAACCGATCGTTCCCCACACCCGAATAGGCGGAAAATTTTTGATTACATCTTTATTGTTTAATTTTAATGCGGTATATGATATAGAATTGCTCAAAGCAATCGTTGGCATATAAAAACACATGGCCAAAAGCATAATGTAAATAAAAGTTTCAGGAGTGGATACTTGTGGAATGTAGAACAGAACCGCAGCATATAAAATATGAAGAATTCCATATAATTTCTCCGCATTTACCCATCTGTCAGCGATAATTCCAGTAAGTGTAGGCATAAATAAGGAAGCAATTCCCATCGTTCCAAAAACTAATCCAAACTGAGTTCCTTCCCAATTCTTGGTGCCAAACCAATAATTTGCAATGGTAATCAACCAAGCTCCCCAAACAAAAAACTGAAGAAAGCTCATTATTACCAATCTATTTTTAATTCCCATGAGATGAATTGTTTTTTATTTTTTTTTTAAAAAAATTAGCAAGGCGTAAATCTACTATTAAAAATGAAATCTGCAAATAATTATATCGCTTTAGTAATTTCATTTACCAATTCTAAAACAAGCTCAAATTGTTCCTCACGATTCAAATGGGAATTATCAATTTCAATCGCATCGTCTGCCATCACTAAAGGAGAATCCTCCCGATGTGTATCAATGTGATCTCGCTCTTCAACATTTGCCAAAACTTCCTCAAATGTCACGGGGTCACCTTTTGCTACCAATTCATCATAACGCCTTTTTGCTCTTGTGGTTGCACTGGCGGTCATGAAAATTTTGAGCTCAGCATTGGGAAAAACGACCGTACCAATATCCCTTCCGTCCATAACAATTCCTTTGTCTTTTCCCATTTCTTTCTGTTGTTCCACTAATTTGGCTCGAACTTCAGAAACTTCAGCTACTTTGCTGACAAAACTAGAAACTTCAATCGTTCTAATTTCGGTTTCAACGTTCACATCATTTAAATACATTTCGCCAAAACCCAAAACTGAATTAAATTTGAAGTGCAATTTTATATTTGGCAAGCTGTTTATCAATGTTTGTATATCAAAATAATCCGCATTTATGTAGCCGTTTTGCATCGCAAAAAATGTCACGGCACGGTACATCGCTCCCGTATCTACATACACATATCCCAAATGATTGGCGAGTTGTTTTGCTAAAGTACTTTTTCCTGTAGAGGAAAAACCGTCAATGGCGATAGTAATTTTTTTATTCAAAATATAAAATTTAAAGTTCTTTTTTATGTCAAAATTTTTACTGGAAATTAATCGTCAGTCCAAATAAGCTTGTATTTCCAGCTAATGTATATCTGGAATACGAATAATTGAATTTCAGTTTGTTTAATTTGAGTCCGAAACCCAATGAAACTCCGGAAAAATTGCGCTGCTCTTCTAACCGTAATTCCTCTGCTCTTCTAAAATTATATCCCAATCGCAAATTGAATGCTTTTTTAGGAAAGAGTTCAACGCCTACAATCACATGTCGCAGTGCGTTATTTACAAATGATACTTTTTCTTCGGTCGATTCCCCATTAAAGGAGGATGATCCTCTTACTGGATTTGAAAAAGCGATATTCCATTGCTGTAAATTTTCTAAAGTAAGATGCCACCGAATAGGAACGTTTTCTAATTCTTGCGAAACTCCAGCAATAATTTCGATTGGTAGTTTTTCACGAACACCATTATAAGTTGAAAACTGAGTTCCAATATTTCGAATTGCCAACGCCCAGTTTACATCGTTTTTTTCATCAATAAACAAAGCGCCAATGTCTAAAGCTCCGCCAAAAGAATGATAGCTTTCCAAACTGGAAGAAATCAGTTTTGCACTCGCTCCTATATGAATATCAGTGTAAGGAATATTGTAAGCATATCCTAATGACAGCGCTATTTCGCTTCCTGTAAATGCAGATGTAGGCTGACCATTTTCATCAAAACCTTCAAAATTACCGTAGTTTACATAATTTACACCAGCCTGAAAAGTTTGCAAATGGCGGTCATAAGTATACGCATATGAAGCAGTTCCATATGTAACTTCCCCAAAATAACTTCCATAATTCAAAGCCAGATGGTTGTCCATTTCTGCGTTTATGGTTGCGGGATTAAAATGAGCTTGATTGACATCATCATCATAGATTGTAATTACTTTTCCTCCCAAGGCTGCCTGTCGAGGCGAAGTGACTAAATTCAAAAACTGATAGGTATACTTTCCTCCTATTTGACTGTAAGAAACAGCACAAATAATCAGGAAACAGTATAGTAGAAGTTTTTTTAACATGCTTTAAATTGCAGTTGGTGTAAAATAAAAACGCAACTGCGAAGATAAAATTATAAATACAATAAATGGCAACTTTGAAACTCGTAATTGCAAATAAAAAATCCAAATTCCATCTCTTGAAAATCAAGTTTTGAAATTTGGACTATTATGATTTAGAAGTTGTAATTTATTACAAATCCTTAGCGTTTTTTACTTTCTGATCGGTTAAAGCAAATTTTAATACTTCGCTCATTTCCTTCACATAATGAAAAGAAAGTCCTTCTAGATACTCTGGTTTTATTTCATCAATATCACTCTTATTTTCATGACACAGAATAATTTCTTTAATATTCGCTCTTTTGGCTGCCAATATTTTTTCTTTGATTCCGCCTACTGGCAACACTTTTCCACGCAACGTGATTTCTCCTGTCATCGCTAAGTTTTTCTTGACACGTTTTTGTGTAAACAATGAAACTAAAGACGTCAACATCGCAATACCAGCACTTGGACCGTCTTTTGGAGTAGCTCCCTCCGGAACGTGCAAGTGAATATTATATTTAGAAAGAATTTCTGAATCCAATCCTAAAAGTTTTGCATTGGCTTTAATATATTCTAAAGCGATGGTAGCCGATTCTTTCATGACTGTACCTAAATTTCCGGTAATAGTCATAATTCCTTTTCCAGGAGAAAGCAACGATTCGATAAATAGAATATCACCACCAACAGAAGTCCAAGCCAAACCAGTTACCACACCGGCAACATCATTGTTCTCGTATTTGTCTCTTTCTAATCTTGGAACACCAAGCGTTTTTATAATATCTTCGTCCGTAACTTTTTTGTTATATTCTTCTTCCATCGCAACTGATTTAGCTGCATTACGGATTACTTGAGCAATTTTAGCTTCCAAACCACGAACACCAGATTCACGGGTATATCCTTCAACAATTTTTTCTAATTGTTTTTTTCCAATGGTTAAATGTTTGGTCGTTAAACCATGTTCTTTCAATTGTCTTGGAAACAAATGCTGACGCGCAATTTCTACCTTTTCTTCAATGGTGTAACCTGACATTTTGATGATTTCCATTCGGTCTTTCAACGCAGGTTGAATTGCACCCATATTATTAGAAGTCGCAATAAACATCACTTTAGATAAATCATATCCCATTTCAAGGAAATTATCATAAAAAGAATTGTTTTGTTCCGGATCTAAAACTTCCAATAATGCCGATGAAGGATCACCTTGATTACTGTTTGATAATTTGTCGATTTCATCCAAAACAAAAACTGGATTTGATGTTCCTGCTTTTTTCAAACTTTGAATAATACGCCCCGGCATAGCACCAATATAGGTTTTTCTGTGTCCACGAATCTCTGATTCATCGCGCAAACCACCTAATGAAATACGCACATATTCTCTACCTAAAGCCTCTGCAATAGAACGACCAATAGAAGTTTTACCAACTCCAGGAGGTCCTGTCAAGCAAATAATAGGCGATTTCATATCATTACGCAATTTTAAAACTGCCAAATGTTCAATCATTCTTTTCTTCACATCTTCAAGCCCAAAATGATCTCTATCTAATATTTTTTGAGCACGTTTCAAGTCAAAAATATCTTTAGAATACTCGTTCCAAGGCAATTCTAAGAACAACTCTAAATAGTTTCTTTGAATTCCAAAATCAGGCGCTTGCGGATTCATACGACGCATTTTTGACAATTCTTTATCAAAATGCTTTTTAGTTTTCTCATCCCATTTCTTGGTTAGAGACTTCTGTACCATTTCCTCTATTTCCTCTTCTTGAGAAACACCACCCAGCTCTTCTTGAATGGTTTTCATCTGCTGGTGCAGGAAATATTCTCGTTGTTGTTGGTCTAAATCAAAACGAACTTTAGATTGAATATCATTTTTCAATTCGAGTTTTTGCAACTCAATATTCATATAACGCAACGTCTCTAAAGCTCTCTCTTTTAATTCATTAATCGCTAGTAAATCTTGTTTCTCTTTAACTGATAAATTCATGTTTGAAGTAACAAAATTGATCAAGAAAGATTGACTTTCGATATTTTTGATAGCAAAGGTTGCTTCGCTAGGAATGTTTGGACTTTCTTTGATAATTTGAATCGCTAATTCTTTCACGGAATCCAGAATAGCTACAAACTCGGTATCATTTTTTTTCGGTCGCTTTTCAGGAACCTCTTTGATTTTTGCAGTTAAATATGGAGATTCTTCAACGATATCGTCAATTTCGAAACGCTTTTTACCTTGAAGAATTACAGTAATATTGCCATCAGGCATTTTTAGCACACGTAAAATTCGAGCAACAGTACCTATTTTATGAATATCATCTTTCGTTGGATCTTCATCTTCCTCGTTGATTTGAGCAACGACACCAATTGTTTTTCCAGCTGCATTGGCGTCATTAATCAATTTGATTGATTTATCACGTCCTGCAGTAATTGGTATTACAACTCCAGGAAATAAAACCATATTTCGCAATGGCAAGATCGCTAATAATTCAGGTAATGCCTCATTATTCATTTCCTCCTCATCCTCGGGAGTCAAAAGTGGAATTAAATCTGCTTCCGAATCAAATTCCTGAAGTGACAGATTGTCAATAGTAAGTATTTTATGATTTGACATATATTATTTAAGTCTTTTTGTCATTAAAAAAATTATTCTTGAAGCAAATATAAGGTTTCAAAATAGTCTTTTAATATAAAAGCATTGTTTAATCCTCAAAATTTGCATGACGGTAAAAGAGTCAATCTTTGTGCCAAAACAAACTATCTTTAACCAATTTTTAATCAGAAAGTAAAAATACAGGCTATTAAAACAGCTACAAATTAATAACTCAGGAACAATAAAATGAAAATTTTAGTTTTATTTTTATAAAAATGTAACAATGAAAAAAATAACAAGTCTTTATACTAAATTACAAGCAGCTGTTTGAATGTAAACCAATACAATATAGAAGAATTGATTTTGCTCTGCAAGCAAAAAAATCAAAAAGCACAATGCGAAATTTACAATCGCTATGCAAAAGCCATGTATAATGTCTCGCATAGAATTGTAAAAGACAGCCATTTTGCTGAGGATGTGATGCAGGAGAGTTTCTTGAAAGCATTCAGTCGTATAGAAGATTATAAACAAGAAGTAGCTTTTGGCGCTTGGCTAAAACGAATTGTGGTGAATTGCAGTATTGATTTTTACAAGAAAAACAATCAATTTAAATTGGAGGATTTTGATACAACATTGTATAAAATTGAGGAAAAGGAATCCACTTTAACTGATAGTACACATTTCAATGAGTTAAAAGTAAAACAGATTTTAGAGGTTATCAACTCTTTGAAATACAATTACCGAATGGTTTTAACGCTATTTTACATAGAAGGATACGACCAGGAAGAAATTAGCGAAATTTTGAACATTAGTTATGCCAATTGCAGAACTACATTAAGCAGAGCCAAGGATTGTTTGCGAAAAAAACTAGAGGAAATATGAAAAAGGAAAATAAAAAACTAGATCAATTATTTGAAAAATTTGAAAATCAATGGGACATCGAGACTCTTGAAAGTAATCATGAGAAACGATTTATACAAAAATTAAAATCCAAAAAATCAAAGTGGAAACGCTTCGTGTCTATAGGTATTGCTGCTTCTATCGTCCTAATGTTAGGTCTTTCATTCATTTATAATACACCCAAGAAAACGGAAGAATTGCAATTTGCGTCTAAAGAAACCAAACAAACGGATTCGATTTTTACTGTTTTAATTGAAAAGGAATTAGAAAAAATAAAAGAAAAAAAATCACCTGAAAACGAAAAAATAATCGCTGACGCACTCAAACAAATGCGAACATTGGACAACGATTACGACAAAATAATTAAGGAACTTGAAACTAATGGAGAAAGTAAACAGATTATTTATGCAATGATCAGTAATCTTCAAACGCGGATTTCTTTTTTGCAAAGCGTACTACAACATATTGAAAATAAGGAACAAATAATAAAAATAGCTGATGAAAAAACAATGTAAAATACTAATTTTATTTATTTTGGTTCCAATTTTTGGATATGCAATCGATAATGATTTCCTGCATTCAAAAGAAAAAAATATTAAAAAAGCGTATTATGTAAATCCTGACGCTACGCTTTCGATTGACAATTCGTACGGTACGATTTCAGTAACTACTTGGAACGAAGACAAAATTGAACTTGGTATTAGTATCAAAGTGAGTGGCGATAATGAGAATTGGGTCAACCAACGTATAGAAACTATTGCTGTTGACATAATCGCTCTGAAAGGAATGATTTCTGCCAAAACAATTCTAGGAAATTCCAGCTTCAAAGGTCAAGGCAAAAACAATAGTTTTGAGATAAATTATATGCTAAAAATTCCCAGAAATGGAAGTGTAAAACTCAATAACAAATACGGTAATATCAATACCACTGATTTATTTGCAGAAGCGGATATTAAATGTAAATATGGAAAATTAACCTTGGGGAGATTGTCTGGAAACAGCACTATTCAAATGGAATATTGCAATAACTCGAGTATTGAATTTCTAAAAAATGGAATGGTTACTGCTAAATATTCGAATCTAAAAATTAGCGAAACAACTAAGCTCGATTTAATTTCGGATTACACAGATATCGAAATTGAGCAAAGTGATGCTATTAAATACAACAGTAAATATGGTAAAATCAGAATTCAAAATGTAAAAACCCTCGACGCAACAGGAAATTATTTGACGATAAAAATTGGAGAAGTCTTTGATTATTTAAAACTGAACACAAAATATAGCTCTTTAGCCGTTCAATCCATAAATGCTAAGGCAAATTCGGTTACTGTAGTTGCGGGATATACCGGAATTAATATTGGATACGCTACTAATTTTGCCTTTGATTTTAATGTGCTTTTAAAATACGCTACCTTTAAATATGATTCTGATTTAGAAATTGATTCTAAAGAAGAAGTATCAAATTCAAAAAAATACAGCGGTTTTCACAAGAAAAAAGGACTTAATAATTTGAGTATAATTTCAGATTATGGAAACGTAACATTAACTAAAAACCAATAACCAAAGAACAACACTTATGAAAAAATCAATTCAATTATTTGTCAGTTGCGCAGTATTAATGACGTCGATAGCTCAAGCGCAATGGTCCTCAAAATCAAAAATAAATGGTAATGGAACTTTAGTATCCGAAAAAAGAACGACATCCGCCTACGATGAAATTGCTGTAATAGGCTTTTTTGATGTGGAATTAGTTTCGGGTAATGAAGGCAACATAACTGTAAAAGGAGAAGAAAATTTACTGCCTTACATCAAAATTGAAGTGGTCAATAAAGTTTTGAAAATTTATGCAGAAAAGAACAAATACATCAGCAGCAGCAAAGGGAAAGAAATTATTATAACTGTTCCTTTCGAAAGTATTAATCAAGTTTCTTTAACCGGTTCTGGCGATGTATTGACTAAAAATCGCATCCAATCAAAATCATTTTCAGCTAAATTAATTGGCTCTGGCGACCTGAATTTAGAAGTAGAAGCGGATGATATAGACGCAAATTTAAGTGGTTCCGGAGATTTAAAACTAACCGGTACAGCGGTAAATTTAAACAGTAATCTTAACGGATCAGGTGATATAGATGCTGCTAACTTAAAAGCTAAAAACGTAACAGCAACCGTTTCTGGATCAGGAGACAATACAGTTTTCTGCAGTGATAGCCTTCATGCAAGAGTTTCTGGTTCCGGAGACATTGAATACAAAGGCGATCCAAAGAAAAAAGATACCAAAGTGACAGGCTCAGGTACTATTTCAAAAGCTTAATTTAGAATTTAGCATGTTATAGCAAGGTGTTTTATTAATTTAAAACACCTTTTTTTGGCACTCTTTTCAATAATAAAACAGCTATTACAAAAAACACTCCCAAAAATACGATAGCAAGTCTTGGGCTTCCAGTAATCTGATCAATAATTCCATAGACTAACATTCCAATTACGATTCCAATTTTTTCAGCAACATCATAAAAACTAAAAAAAGACGCTGTATCCTGCGTTTCTGGTAATAATTTAGAATACGTAGAACGCGATAGAGCTTGAATTCCTCCCATTACCAAACCTGCAATTGACGCCATTATATAAAAATGAATGGGTAAAGTAATAAAAAATGCAAGTGCACAAAAAACAGCCCAAATACAATTAATGAAAATCAAAGTTGGAATATTACCAAATTTTTCTGATGCCCTTGAAGTTAGAACCGCACCAAGAACCGCTACTAATTGAATGATTAAGATACAAATAATTAAACCCGTTGTACTCTCCGCTTTAGAAGACCAAGCAATTTCTTGTGCACCAAAGTAAGTGGCAACTAGCATTACTGTTTGTACAGCCATACTTGAAACAAAAAAACCTCCTAAATATCGTTTCAATGCAATATTTTCTTTTAACAAAATCCAGACCTTTTTTAACTCTTTAAAACCATTTAGAATAACATGATGCGTTACTTTACGGTCACTATTTTTATTTCCTTTTGGTAAAAAATAATAGGTGTACTGACTGAATAAAATCCACCAAACTCCCACCATTACAAAGGAATATCGCATGGCTTTCATAGCTGCTTCACCATCAGTTCCAGAAATCCCAAAAAGCTTGGGCTTCATAATCATCGCTAAATTGACAATCAATAAAATTACACTTCCGATATATCCCAAAGAATATCCTTTGGCACTAATTTTATCTTGCTGCTCTACATAAGCAATATCAGGCAAATAAGAATTATAAAAAACTAAACTTCCCCAATACCCAATCAATCCTAGAAAATAAAATGCCAATCCGAGGTAAATATTGTCCAGATTGAACCAATACAATCCCATACAAGACAAAGCTCCCAGATAGCAAAAGAATTTCATAAATACTTTTTTATTCCCAACATAATCTGCAATTCCAGATAATAACGGCGAAATAAAAGCAACTAATAAAAATGCAAAAGCAGTCACGAAACTAATTAAAGCGGAATTTTTTAGATGCAAACCAAAAACATCAATATAATGATCTCGTTCAGAAAATAAAGCCTCATAAAAAATTGGGAATACTGCAGATGCAATAGTAAGTGTATAAACGGAATTTGCCCAATCATAAAAAGCCCAAGCATTCAATAATTTTTTACTTCCTTTAGGTAAATCAGCCATGTATATTTATTTATGTTGCGAATTTATTTAATTTTCGCTGATAAAATTCAAAAAACAACTTTTTTTGATTGTAACAACTAGCGTATGAATTACAAGGTATTAAAACGAGTAAAATTTTAAAACGAAAAAAGGCTACTCTCACTCGAGAATAGCCCATTTAGATGTTCAATAAAGAACACTATAATTTCAAATTGTTATTTGTAAATAATACCAACTTTAGCAGCTAAAGCTTTAGATTCTGGAATTAATGCTTTCAAATTTGCAATTCTTGTTGCATCAGAAGGGTGTGTACTAAAAAACTCTGATGGTGCTTGACCTGAAGATTGCGCAGCCATTCTAGACCAGAAATTAATCGATTCATCTGGATTATATCCTGCAATTGCCATTAAAGTAAGTCCAATTTTATCTGCTTCCGTCTCGTGATTCCTACTAAAAGGTAGCATTACACCATATTGTGAACCCATACCATACGCTTGACCCCATATTTGTTGGGTTTGTTCACTTTTTCCTCCAGTAGCTACAGCAACTCCTACAGCTCCTAATTGTTGTAATTGAGAAGCACTCATACGTTGCGCACCATGATTTGCTAAGGCGTGAGAAACTTCATGACCCATTACAGTTGCTAAACCTGAATCATTCAATGTTACTGGTAAAATTCCGGAATAAACAACAATTTTCCCTCCTGGCATACACCAAGCATTTACTTCTTTATTATCAATCAATTTGTATTCCCAACGGTAATCCGCTAAATATTGTGATTGACCTAAATACGTTAAATATTTTTCGGCTGCAGCTTTAATTCGTATTCCTATTGCTTCCACTTTTCTAGCATCTGCAGTTCCGGTAATTACTTTATTTTCCTTTAAAAAAGTACCATATTGTTGAAATGATGTTGGAAACAATTCACTGTTAGAAACAAAATTTAAACTTTTCTTCCCTGTAATTGGATTAGTTGCGCAAGAATAAACCAATCCTGCTGCAAAAATCCCTATTAATAAATGCTTTTTCATAATTTTAAATATTTAATATTTAACAAAAATACACGTATTATAAAGTTTAATGTTTACATAATTAAATATAAAAGTTTCAACTTTATTGTTATTCTCCAATAATGTGCAATGCCGTAAACTCCTTATCAACAATTAAATAGCCTTCTTTCTCTAAAGTGTTTTTGTCAAATGACACCTCTACATTATCAATTTCAATCGTTTTTACTTTAAAGGGTAATCCTATGAGATTAATTTTATACTTAGAATAATTTGTATCATATTTTCCTTCTTTGTGCAATTGAATAATCAATTCATTTTCCTTACCAGTGGTTTTAAAGGATAAGAAGCTGTATCTTCCTTTTTTGTAATCATAACCATCTTGAGCATCTTCGTAGACTACTGATTTTTCTTTTCCTTCTTTGTAGTAAATATCTAAAGTCAGCTCATCAAATTCTAACTCTCCCACATATTGTTGTACAGGATATTTAGGAATAATTGCTCCCGCTTTCACAAAAATTGGAATTTGATCAAATTTAGTATCTACCCAAATTTCCTTTCCTCCTTTTACTTTTTCATTCGACCAATAATTATACCATTGTCCACGAGGAATATACATTCTTCTTCCTAAAGAATTTGGTTCTAAAATTGGACAAACTAATATCTGATTTCCAAAAACAAATTCATCATTTCTGTAATGCGTTTGAATATCTTCTTGATCATAATAAACTAATGGTTTCAACATAGGAATTCCTTCCTCAATGTATTGCCAGAACATAGTGTATAAATAAGGTAATAATTGATACCTTAAATTGACGAATTTCCTGGTGATATTAATAACCTCTTCGTCAAAAGCCCAAGGTTCTTGATCTCCATGATCTCCTGAAGAGTGCGTTCTGCAAAATGGATGGAAAACGCCCAGTTGAATCCAACGTGCGTATAATTCTCCAGAAGGTTGTTCTGCAAATCCTCCAATATCTGATCCAGTGAAACCCATTCCCGAAATTGACATGCGTTGCACCTGAATATTGGCTATCCATAAATGTTCCCAAGTAGCCACATTATCTCCAGTCCAGGACGATGTGTAGCGTTGCGCACCTGCATAAGCTGATCTCGTAATTACAAAAGGTCTTTTAGGATACGCAAATCGTTTCACACCATGATACGTTGCTCTTGCCATTTGCGTACCATAAATATTGTGTGCTTTCCTATGACTGCAAGGGTTTCCATCATAATCGTGGCGCACATCCATGGGAAACGTTTTATTAGGAACTTCCATAACGGCAGGTTCGTTCATATCATTCCACACTCCTTTTACCCCAATATCTGAAATCAATTCTTTGAATAATCCTGCCCACCATTCTCTTACCACAGGATTCGTATAATCCGGAAAGTTACATTCTCCCGGCCAAACTTTCCCTTTCATGTAAGGACCGTCAGCTCTTTTACAGAAATAATCTTTCTCTAAAGCTTCTTTATAAATTGAATATTCTTTATCGATTTTTATTCCCGGATCAATAATCACGACAGTTTTGAAACCATCTTCGGCAAGTTCAGCCACCATTTTTTTAGGATCAGGAAAATATTCTTTGTTCCAAGTGAAGCATCGAAAACCTTCCATATAATCTATATCCAAATACAAAGCATCACAAGGAATTTTTAATTCTCTGAATTTGGCAGCAACTTCTTTCAAATTACTTTCCGGATAGTAACTCCATTTACATTGGTGATATCCAAGTGCCCAAAGCGGCGGTAGCTCTGGTTTACCCGTCAAATGGGTATAAGTTGTAACCACATCCTGCATTTCAGGACCGTAAATGAAGTAATAATTCATTTCTCCTCCTTCAGCCCAAAAACTGGTTACATTTCTTCTTTCGTGACAAAAATCAAAATAGGTTCTAAAAGTATTATCAAAGAAAATACCATACGATTGTTTGTTTTGTAATCCAATATAAAACGGAACTACTTTGTACAAAGGTTCTTGGTCTTTTTGAAAAGCATACTGATCCGTGGCAAAATTTTCCAGTCTCTTACCCTTAAGATTCATTTGAGTTGCTTTATCGCCAAGTCCGTAAAAGCATTCTCCATCTTTAGAAGCTTTACTCATTTTTACGATATTACCACCATATTCATAGCTTTCTTCCCAATGAAATCCAAGTTCATCTTCTAAAATAATAGTGTCCTCTAAATCAAAAATTGACAATCGCATGTCATTTTTTTGAATCCTGCACTTTACTTTACTGGTTTTAATCTGATAATAATCGGCTACTTCTGATATTTCCAGATGATTGTACCCATGGGAATGATTTTTATCTACTGCATAAGAAAAATCATTGCTAAAATATCCTTTTGTAGTAAACCTAAACCGAATTAAACTATCTCTTAAAACCGTTACTTTTAATATGACACTATTATCTGTATGAAAACTTATCGAATCAACTTCATGTTCAAAAGAGACTATTTTAGTAGGATATAAATCTCCTTTATATTCTAATTCTGTATTTGTAATCATATTTTATGGTATTTACTTTGATCTTAATCTAAAATTCAAACTTACAAATTTAGTTTGTAAACGGTTAAATTTGTGAGTTTTATTAACGATAACGTTATAGTGTATTTCAATCTAGCAGTTAAAACTATATAATAATGGTTTCCATAATAAATGAAAACCATTATCTATTCTTAATCAACAAAAAAACAATTTTGTACTTATGAAATTTTAAATACAGTAACGCTTAAAGGTGGCAAAAGTAATTCTGTTGAATAATCTCTTCCATCGTACGGCATTGCTTCAATTGCAATTTTTTTAGCGTTTGAAACGCCGCTTCCTCCATAATTGGAAGCGTCACTATTAAAAATTTCTGTCAATTTTCCTTTTTTGGGCAAACCAATACGATAATTAGAACGTACTATTTGCGTAAAATTACAAACTACAATGACGTCATTTTTTGGATCATTTCCTTTACGTATGAAAGACATAACCGCATTTTGATGATCCGAGTAATTGATCCATTCAAAACCATCTGCACTAAATTGTTTTTCATGTAAAGCAGGCTGATTTTTATATAGTTTATTCAAATCAGTTATTAATTTTTTGACTCCGGAATGAAAAGGATATTGCAATAAATGCCAGTCTAAACTTCCTTCAAAATTCCATTCGCCACTTTGTCCAAATTCACTTCCCATGAACAACAATTTAGTTCCGGGATGCATAAACATATAGCCATAGAGTAATCGGAGATTCGCAAATTTCTGCCATTCATCACCGGGCATTCTTCCTGCAATAGATTTTTTTCCGTACACTACTTCATCATGCGAAAGTGGTAGCATAAAATTCTCCGAAAAAGTATAGGTCATCGAGAAAGTCAAATCATTTTGATGATACTTTCTATAAACAGTGTCTTTCTGAAAATATTCTAACGTATCATGCATCCAACCCATCATCCATTTCATACCAAAACCTAAACCACCAATGGACGTAGGTCTAGAAACCATAGGGAAAGACGTGCTTTCTTCGGCGATGGTTTGTACGCCTTCATAATTAGAATAAACAGCTTCATTAAATTCTTTCAGAAAACTGATCGTATCCAAATTTTCTCTTCCACCGTAAATATTAGGTTCCCACTCGCCATCATCTCTGGAATAATCCAAATACAACATCGAGGCAACAGCATCTACACGCAACGCATCGGCGTGATAATTATGCAACCAAAACAACGCATTACTGATTAGAAAGGAACGAACTTCATTTCGTCCATAATTGAAAACTAAACTTTTCCAATCAGGATGATATCCTTTTCTACGATCCGGATGCTCAAAAAGATTTGATCCATCAAAAAACCCTAAACCATGCGCATCATCCGGAAAATGTGAAGGAACCCAATCCAGAATTACTCCAATTCCGGCTTCGTGTAATTTGTCTACCAAATGCATAAACTCTTGCGGATTCCCAAAGCGGGATGTTGGCGCAAAATATCCCACTAATTGATATCCCCAAGACGGATCATAAGGATATTCCATGATGGGCATAAACTCAACATGCGTAAATCCGGTTTCTTTAATGTAGTTTACCAAATCTTCTGCAAATTCCAGATAGGTCAAAAATCGATTTTCCGTTGTATGTCGCTTCCACGATCCTAAATGGACTTCGTAAACGGAATAAGGTTTGTCCAAACCATTATGATTTTGACGCGTCTCCATCCACTTTTTGTCTTTCCACTTATACTCTAAGTCCCAAACAACTGATGCCGTATGCGGTGGTTTTTCACAGTAAAAAGCAAAAGGATCAGCTTTCTCCGTTACAATACCTCCGTTATTAGATTGTATTTTATATTTATAGGTTGTCCCTTTTTTGACATTTGGAATAAAACCTTCCCAAATACCTGATGAATCCCAACGAACTTCTAAAAGATGTTCGCCTTGTGTCCAAAAGTTGAACTCTCCAACCACTGATACCGAATGAGCGGTAGGAGCCCAAACTGCAAAATAAACGCCATCTACTCCGTCAACTGAAATAAGATGTGCACCAAGTTTTTCATACAGGCGGAAATGTTTCCCAGCTTTAAATAAATCGATGTCAAAATCGGTAAAAAGAGAATGCGTAATAACTTTACTCATATAACAATTGTATAATTCTACTTTTTATAAACAGAATAGAATATTATTTTTTCAGAAAAAACAGTTTAAAAATTTATTTTATGATATAATTATCTGGTATAATTGCTCCTTTTTTAATGACAACAATTCCGTCTTTTATGGCATACAACTCATTCGAAAAATCTTCTAAATGACTGCCGCCACTAATGTATACATCATTCCCAATTCTGCAATTTTTATCCACGAGAGCATTGCTGATAAAACATCTTTCTCCAATTCCCACCAGTTGTCTCCCTGTTCTTAGATCTTCATTCATATCATCAATATTCTGATAAAAATCATTCCCCATTACATAACAATTTTGAATGATGCTTCCCTCGCCAATTCTAGATCGGATCCCAATCACGGAACGATTAATTTCTTTTGCATTCAAAATACAACCTTCCGAAATCAATGATTTATCAATCATTGTTTTTTGGAATTTTGATGGTGGAAGTAATCTAGGTCTGGTGAAAATTTTATTATCGTTATCGAATAAATTAAATTTTGGTAAGTCATCGGTTAATCCAATATTAGCTTCAAAAAAGGAATCAATATTACCAATATCTGTCCAATATCCTTCATATTGGTAACTTAAAATCTTTTTGTTTCCTACAGCCTGCGGAATAATTTCTTTACCAAAATCTTTTGTTTCTTTATTGGACATAATATCCATCAATAATTTTCTATTGAAAATATAAATTCCCATGGAAGCCAAATAATGTTTGCCTTCGCTTTTCATTTGATCACTTACATTTGATTCCCAATCTGGTAATAATTCCTTCGCTGGTTTTTCAATAAAAGATTCAATACAACTTTCGGAGTTTGTTTTCAAAATTCCAAATTCAGGCGCATCTTTTGCATTCACAGGTAATGTCGCAATGGTAATATCAGCTTCTCTCTTGATATGTTCCTCTACCATATCGTTAAAATCCATTTGGTATAACTGATCTCCGGAAAGAATCAAGGCATAATCAAAATCATGATTCAAGAAATGAGGCATACATTGTCTTACGGCATCTGCAGTTCCTTGAAACCAAGTTGGGTTATCAGGCGTTTGCTCAGCTGCTAGAATATCAACAAAAGCATGACTAAAAATACTAAAATTATACGTGTTTTTTATATGCGCATTTAGGGAAGCCGAATTAAATTGTGTCAATACAAACATTCTGTAAATATCTGAATTCATACAATTTGATATCGGAATGTCGACTAATCTGTATTTTCCTCCTATTGGTACAGCCGGTTTTGATCTTGATTCTGTCAAAGGATATAATCTGGAACCTTGTCCTCCACCTAAAATAATTGCAATTACATTTTTCTTTTTGGCTTTCATTTCTTGTTAATTATTAGTTTGTACATTTCTATATATTCCTGACAAACACGCTCCCAAGAATGGTCCGTGTTCATTCCTGTTTTTCTGATTGTATTTAGATGTTTTTTGTCTTCATATAAATTGACTGCTCTCTGAATCGAATAACAAATATCTCCTACTGTGGCTTGATCATGACAAATCCCATTTCCGTCATCTCCAAAATCAATAACAGTATCCTTCAACCCTCCCGTTCTTCTTACTATAGGAATTGTTCCATAACGCAAAGAATACATTTGATTCAAACCACAAGGCTCGACCCTTGAAGGCATTAATAAAAAATCAGAACCCGCATAAATTAAGTGAGCCAATTCTTCATTATAACCAATAAATGTATTGTAATTCCCTTTATAATCGTGTAACAAACTATTCAACTGATTTTCTATGGCAGTATTTCCTGAGCCTAAAATCAAAATATTTATTTGCTGATAATTCTCTGATAATGCAAGAGCGGCGGCATGTGGCAATAAATCCCCTCCTTTTTCTTCTAATAATCTTCCAATGAAACTAAAAAGTGGTTTTGTTGGATCTAAATTAAAAAGGCTACACAATTTTTCTTTATTTTGTTGTTTCCCTTTTTCAAAATTTTTAATAGAATAGTTTTTTTCCAACATCATATCCTTAGCCGGATCCCAAACCTCAATGTCAATTCCGTTCAGAATTCCTTTGGATTTATAGCGAACCAAATTGAATAAGGACTCTAAACCATTTGAAAAATAATTAATTTCGTTCAAATAACTTGGCGAAACCGTAGTTACAGCCCCTGCACATTTTACGGCAACTGCCAATGAATTAATGCAATTATCCCACTCTAAAACTTTTACATGAGCCAAATCAAATTCGGGTAAATAATATAATTTATCAAATCCAAACTGCCCTTGGTACAAGCCATTATGGATGGTGATCATAGAAGGTGTATTGCGGATTTTTTCGTATTTATGACAATATAGCATCATAAACGGAATTAAACCTGTATGATGATCGTGACAATTGATAACATCTGGAGCATCTTCTCTGGCAATAATCCAATCTAATGAAGCAATTTGAAAAGACAAAAATCGTTCAATATCATCTTTGTATCCATAAACATCTTTTCTATCAAACAATTCTGGAATTTCGACCAAGTATAATTCAAAACCAAGGTAGTCGGTTTTTTCTTTTAAAATACTGAAAGGAAAATTAAAATTCCCCAATTTTACATGCCCCCAATGCACACATTCAAAATGGTTTTCTTTTTTAAATTTAGTATCATAACAAGGCATAACAACTCTTACTAAATTGCCCGCATTATTTTGATATTTTGGCAATGCGCCGACTACATCAGCTAAACCGCCTACTTTTGCAATAGGGTAACACTCTGCACTGATATGAAATATTTCCATATAAAAATTTTGCTTTTTAATTAATTATTAGAAAGAAGCGTCAACTGCTTTATTTCTTACATTTCCTGAAAGTATTAAATCTGTTTTTATGCTAATACCAATTAAAACCTTTTAAAAAATACTACATTTATGTTTTTCTAAATTTAGTGAAAAAATTATAAAATAGTAACCCGCTTGAAAATTTATCATAATGACAAAAAAAAGTTCTATTCATACACAATCGTTGAAAATTCCTAAGATTATTTTATTAACCAGTAAATTAATCTCTTTTATTTCACCAAAATTAATTACATTATTTGCTGCTAAACTGTTTACTACACCTATAAAACATAAAATTCCAAAAAGAGAATTAGAAATGGATCGCAACAGTCTGCAAAAATTAGTTTCGATTCCTGAAATTGGCAAAGAAGTTGTTGTTTACGAATATGGCAATAGCGAGAAGAAAGTTTTATTGGTACATGGCTGGTCAGGGCGTGGAACGCAATTATTCAAAATAGCTGATGAATTGCTTAAAGCTGGTTATTCAACTGTTAGTTTTGATGCGCCAGCGCACGGAAAATCTCCAGGAAAAGACACCATAATGGTCGATTTTATCGCGACAACATTAGAAATAGAAAAACAATTTGGTCCCTTTGAAGCTGCAATCGGTCATTCATTAGGTGGAATGTCGGTTTTAAATGCAATAAAAAAAGGTTTAAAGGTGAATCATGCCGTAGTTATTGGTAGCGGCGATATCGTTGAAGATATCATCGATGATTTTGTGGCAAAATTAGGACTCAAACCAACTGTCAGTACTCTTTTACGTTTGCATTTCGAAAAAAAATACGGAGAGAAAATGAACAGTTATTCTGCTTTTTTGGCTGCGAAAGAAACTGCGATTCCAGTTTTAGTAATTCATGATAATAATGATCCTGAAGTTCCCGTAAAAGCAGGAATTCATATCCATAAACATCTAAAAAATGGGGGGTTACTATTAACCGATGGTTTGGGGCATCGCAAAATTCTAGGTAGTCTTAAAGTAATTGAAAAAACGGTTCAATTCATTCAAAATAAATAGAATACAACAATATATAATTAGTAAAAAAATAAATCATGAAATATCCTCTAGAAAAAACCGAGCAAGAATGGAAAGAACAATTGGGAGAAGAACGCTACCGAATTCTTAGACAAAAAGGAACAGAGTACCCACATACAGGAACTTATAATTTACATTACGAAAAAGGAACTTATTGCTGCGGTGCCTGCGGAGAACCTTTATTTGAGAGTAATTCAAAATTTGATGCTCATTGCGGTTGGCCTTCCTTTGACGAATCTATTCCTGGAAAAGTAGAATACATTTCTGATGTTTCTCATGGCATGAAACGTACTGAAATCTTGTGCGCTAATTGTGGCAGTCACCTTGGGCATGTTTTTGATGACGGACCTACTAAAACAGGACAACGCTATTGCATAAACTCTTTATCCGTAGATTTCAAAGAGTAATATGATGGACTTATTTGGGAATTCTACTGATTGGGCTGGAAATCTAAAACCTATCGTAACGAAATATAAAGGAAGACAACATCCGCTGGAATACCATAATTTGTACCACCTTATGGTAATGGTGGTACTTTCGGCCCAAGATTCCGATGCTAATATTAATAAAATTGCTCCTGCTTTATTTGACGCATATCCAAATATGGAAAGTTTAGCCGTTTCTAATGAGGGAGCATTATTTCCGTATATTTCTAAAGTGAGGAATTTTGGAACCAAAGCAATTTGGCTTTTGGAAATAGCTAAAACTATTCAAAAAAACGATAAAATCCCACTAACAATGGAAGGTTTAGTTGCTTTAAAAGGCATTGGAAGAAAATCAGCGAATGTCATTCTCCGCGAAGCAAAAATTCCAGCAGAAGGAATTATGGCTGATTTACATGTCATTAGAGTGGCTCCCAGAATTGGATTAATCACAGAAACCAATGACGGAATTAAAGCCGAAAAACAGCTCATGCAAGTGCTTCCAAAAGAAATATGGGGCGAAATTGGGATGGCTATTTCATTTTTGGGAAGAGAAATATGTAGACCACAACCCAAATGTCCCGAGTGTCCTATTAACTCTATTTGCGAGTTTTATAAAAAAACAAAAGGGTAAAAAGTACATCACTTTTTACCCTTTTAAAATATTTTTTTTTTATAAAAAGGAAGGCTTAAAGTTAGGTTTTAAACGCTTTTTAGACGCTTGTTCATAAGCAAATCCTAATCCTATTAATTCACCTTCTGTATATGGTGTTCCAAAGAATGACAACCCTACAGGCAAATCATAAGCCTGTCCACAAGGAACTGTAATATGCGGAAAACCACTTGTCGCAGCAGGAGAAGTCAATGAATAACTGCCCCAACGATCACCGTAAATCATATCAATACTGCAGGACGGTCCCATAGTTATTCCACAAATAGCATCTAATTTATTTGCTTTAAAAACAGCATTTAAAACACCTTTACTTCCTTCAAAACTTGCAGTCAGGGCTTCTGTATATTTTTTATCATCCAAGTCATTTTTTGCATTAGAACTCTCCAATGTTTCTTGTTTAAAATACGGCATTGCTTTATCTTCATTAGCAGTATTAAAATCGATAACTTCTTTTAAATTTTTCACTTTTGCATTTGCTGTAGCCAAGTAACTATTCAAACCGTCTTTAAATTCATATTGCAAAACTTCAAATTCGGCTTGACCTGCAGTATTAATTTTATCTAAGTAGTCAACTTCAACAATAGTCGCACCTTGCTTTTTCAATAGGTTTATGGCATCAGCTAAAAGTGCGTTAATATATTTATTATTTCCCTGTGGTTTTTTCTCAATCCCAATACGTTTGCCTTTCAAAGCATTTACATCTAAAAACTTGGTATAATCCGTATGTGATTTTCCTTTACTTTCAAGAGTTACCGAATCGTTTTCATCGATTGCAGTTATTGCAGCAAGTAAAATAGCCGCATCTGTTACTGTTCTCGCCATTGGACCAGCCGTATCTTGCGTTATTGAAATTGGAATAATTCCAGATCGACTTACTAAACCAACAGTTGGCTTAATGCCAACAATTCCATTAACCGAAGCGGGACAAACAATAGAGCCATCCGTTTCTGTCCCTATCGCTACCACGCAAAGATTAGCTGACACTGCAGCACCTGAACCCGCACTAGAACCGCAAGGATTATGATCTAAAATATATGGATTTTTAGTTTGACCCCCTCTGCTGCTCCATCCAGAACATGATTGTGTACTACGAAAATTAGCCCACTCACTTAAATTTGTTTTTCCAATGATAATTGCTCCTGACTCTCTGAGTTTTTTAACTACAAAAGCATCTTTTGACGCAATATTACCAACCATGGCAAGAGACCCTGCTGTCGTTTGCATTTTATCAGCAGTGTCTATATTGTCTTTTATTAAAACTGGAATACCATGTAAAGGACCTCTACTCTTACCAGCTTTTAGTTCTTTATCCATTGCAACAGCAATAGCAATTGCGTCAGGATTAACTTCGATGACTGAATTTAGTTGAGCACCTTTTTTATCTAAAGCTTCAATCCGGTCTAAATACAATTGCACTAATTGTTCCGAAGTGTATTTTCCAGAAGATAATTTCTCTACCAGACTAGCAATAGTTTCTTCTTCCAGTTCAAAGTTTGTATCAATTACGTTAGCGGGTGCCACCTCTTGGTCTTTTTTAGTGCTTGATGTGCAACCTGTAATTAAAAGTGTGGTAAGACCTGCAGACGCTAAAGTTGCAGTGGTTAAAAAAGATCTTCTTTTCATAAATAATGTAATTTGTTTAGGTAAAATAGCTTCCCACTAAAGTACTTTATATAAATGAATTTCTCTACTACAGTGCTAAATTATTATCAAGTCGCTAAAAAATAATAAACAAAGAGGATTTATCTAGAAGTATACTGTAAGGTAACAGGTAAGTTGAAACACGCATTTACATAAATCTTACTAATAAATCATCGAAAAAGTAAACCTTTAAAACCATTTTACAATCCGTTCAATGCCATCATCCGCTTTTTTTAATTTTGTTAAGGCTAATTTCAAGTTTATACCGTAAGTAACAATATTGTCATTGTTACGCAACCAATCTTCCATTTTTTTCTTTCCTTTAGCTTTATTAATTGAGGTAAGAGTGACAGCCACATTTTCAACACAATTGACGACTAAGGCAATTTGTTCATCAGTTAAGATAGATTTATATCTCGTGTGAATTTCTTCTGATGATCGAATGTGCTCGTATTCGTAAGCATCCCCGCCTATAAGTTCCTTTCCAGTGTAAGCATCATAATAATGTGCCTGCGTCAGTCCCTTGGACTTTCCACTTACTAAAGCTGTAACATGCATCGCTGCTTTTACTCGATTAAAAACTCGGTCAATTTCTACTCTGCAATACGGTCGATTTTGGTCTAACATAGATTTTAAATTTAGATGGCTACTATTCATAAATTGACAAAGTTGAAGTCAAATATCAAAATAGTATGTATCTTATTTTTTACTGTTTTTATTGATTAGCCAAACCTATAAATAATAGCAAAAGATTCCTTACGGAATTAAGTAAAGGGGCTATTTAATTTTAAAAAAAAATCTTTAAAAACTATCGATTAAGTACATCAATAAAAAAAGCCCTTACCACAGGATAAGAGCTTTCAAAATTTATATTTAAACTACTAAAACAATAATCTGATGGTAACGGTTGTTCCGTCATTTTCAGTCATTTCAATTTTGATGGGATCAACATTAGCTGGCTGTAATAAAAGGATTCGCTCTCGAGCCAATGCAATTCCTCTTGAAACATGAAATTTTGATTGTTTACGAGTATTTAATCCTTTTCCATTATCAATTATTTTACATTCTAAAATTTTACTTTCAAGTATTTCAAAAGAAATTTTCAATTTTGGAAATGGGTGTGATTCATCAAAAGCATGAACAAAAACATTTTCTACAAAAGGTTGAAGCAACATTGGATAAACTTCTAAGGTTGCCTCATCAATCAACGGATCAATATAAATTTCACTACTAATACGACCTTTAAATCGCATGTTTTCTATAAAAATATAACTTTTTAAATATTCAACTTCGTCCTTAATTGTGATGGTTTGTTTTGGTGAGTTTTTTAAAGTTTTTCGCATCAATCCTGCGAATTCACTTATATATAACGAGGAATTCCTCTCGTCATTTGAACCAACATACGCTTGAATAGAATTTAAAGTATTATAAATGAAATGCGGATTCATTTGGTTAGATAGTGCTTCAAATTTAGCTTCAGCTACTTGTTTTTCTTTACAAGCTTTATCTTTAGCAATATTTCTTTTTCTGTTAATGATATAAAATACCACACTGGAAATAAATAAAATAATTAAAGAAATGAACCACCAAGTAAACCAAAAGGGAGGTTCCACGCAAATATCCACTAATTTAAAAATAGTAGATTTTCCAGCATTCGAATCAAAAACTTCTACTTCAACTAGATAATCGCCATAAGGCAAATAAGGAAAAAACAAGTTGGCTTTGTCGCTGTATGGACTCCATCGGTTATTAGACTTCAAACGATAGCGGAATTTCAATTTCTCTGGAAAAGGATACCCTTTTGGAATAAAATCAATAGAAAAAGAGTTTTGTTGATAATCCCGAACTAATTTATTAGAAGTATACTTGAACCATTTGTAATTAAATTTATCAATAGGAATGTTATTGACCGCTATCTTACTAATAGCTATACCTAATACGGTAATTTGCTCCTTTAAAAGTTTATCTAAATCCACGGTGTAAAAGCCTTTTTCAGTCCCTAACCATAATTGATTTTTAAAAATTTGAGAAGTGGTAAAATTACAATCTTTTAATCCTTGCTCTTGATCAATCAATCGGAAGACACCATTCTGGTATATGTTCATTCCTTTTTCAGTTCCTATTAAAATACAATCTTTGTAAGCTTCCAGGAAAAGAATAGTTTTACCAACGAGTTTGTTTTTATTAATCGTTTTTAAAACTTTAAAAGTTTTACTGTCCTCCACTATAAAAACATTTCCAAATTCAGCGGCTAAAATAAGTTGACCTTTGTCATTAATGGTAATGTGTTTGAACTTTTTTTCTTTCCAAATTTCATCAGCTAAATAGGACTGAAATTGATTATTGTGATAAACATACAAACCATTAAAAACGGACAGAAGATACGTTTTGTCCTTGTTACTCAATATTTGCACAATATATTGCGGCGTATCTTTTTCAAATTTTGAATAATGTTTACTTTTAAGTTTATAAATATCATCATATACTCGAACACCTGCATAAGTAATCGTCTCAATAAATTTATCATTTGAAGAAAATCCAAATTTTAGACTATGTTTAGGGACGTAATTGATGATTTTTCCTAAAGAATTAATCTCAAATATTCCAATATTACTGCCAATCCAGAATGAATTTTTATGTTTAACCATTTCATAAAATACAATTCCGTCTGCTTTAATATTAAAATTCAGTTCAAAATCTCTCGATTTAACTCCTTGTTTGTTTATACTATTATTTCCTTTGTTTAAATAGGCTTGTTCAACATTTTTAAACTCTGAAAGTGAAATTGTTTTTAAAATTTCCTTGTTAGAATCTAAAATTGTTACCCCCTTATTGTGTAAAAGAAATTTCCTTTTATCAAAATTTTCAAAATCGATAACTGAACTTCCATCAAATGGAGAATAATCAATTATTTTATCCAATCGAACTTTATAGATACCTTTATCATTAGAACCGACATATAAGATGTCCTTTGTTTTGTCATAAACAACATTGAGTAAAACTTTTGAATCAATTCCGTACTGGTTCGACACATCAATCATTTTATCATCTTCAATGCGAAAGAGTCCTCCATTGGGATTATAAACTCCCCAGGCTGCCGCAAAAATGGAATTTCTTTTATCTTTAGCAAACTGCCATACGGTTGACTTTCCAAATTTAGAAGAGGTAAATTTCCTATTTTTAATATCTAAAATATCAAATTTATCAATAAAGCCATCATTTGCACTATATAAACTCGAACTAAAAAGAGCTAAACAGTACGTGTTTTTATGTAAAATAATGGGCATTATTTTGGGAATTTCTCCTGATTCATCAATTTTATATAAACCATCAAAAATGGAAGTAAAATATACTTCACCATCATCTTCAAAAAATGAAATACAAATAAAATCTTCTTTATGTGTAGGCATTTTTGGTGTTACAACTTTATTGGTATTAATATCAATGATAGAAACCCCTTGTTCTGTACCAACGTACATTTTATTTTTGTACGGAAATACTTTTCTGGTTTTATTGGCTAATAGACCATCTTTAGTAGTGAAAATAGTGAATTTTTTTCCGTTAAATTTACTGACTCCACCACCATAACTGGCAAACCACATATTTCCATTGGTATCTTGAGAGATATCCCAACAACTATTGTGTCCTAAACCATCTAACTCGTCCATGTTAAAAAACGAACCATTTTCCATCCTGGAAACTCCATTTTCAGTTCCAATCCATAAAACATTTTCTGAATCTAAAAATAATGATCTAACAGCATTATTTGGTAAACCATCTTTGGTAGAATAATTACGAGAAGGTAAATATTGACCAAAGATTAAAAAAGGGACCAAAAAGAAACAAAAGTATATAATTGTTTTTTTTAGCTTTTGCATGTAAAAATCCTTTTAATAAAAAATAAATTACAAACAAGCACTGATCGAGGTGAAATAAAAACGATTATGAAATCATTAAGTAATTCATTTTGAGTAACACATATTTTTTTAAAAAAATCATATGATATCTGAATTACATTAACTGTAGTACTCTTTATTAAAAAATTAGATTCCATTAAGATATTATGTATTTAAAAGCGAAAATAGCATTTACTAATGTTGATTCCTACAATAATTCATAATAAATCTAAAACTAAAAGCCTTTAAAAACAAAAAACCCTTCATCTCTAGATGAAGGGTTTTTAAAGAAAGGCGACGACATACTCTCCCACATAACTGCAGTACCATCTGCGCAGGCGGGCTTAACTACTCTGTTCGGGATGGGAAGAGGTGAGCCCCGCCGCAATAACCACCTTAAGAGGTTATAATTGCTTTGGGCAATTACTGTAATGTTGTTTATTATTTGATAAACATCAATTACATAATATCTTAACATACTGAGATAAAGAAAAATTTTGTTTTATTAGAAAGTTTCTTCATGCCGATTGCTCGGCAGGAAAAGCGTACATAAGCTTACGGGTTATTAGTACTACTCGACTATGACATTACTGCCTTTACATCTATAGCCTATCAACGTGGTCATCTCCCACGACCCTTAAAAGAAATCTCATCTTGTGGTGGGTTTCGCGCTTATATGCTTTCAGCGCTTATCCCTTCCAAACGTAGCTACTCTGCGATGCCACTGGCGTGACAACAGATACACTAGAGGTTTGTCCAATTCGGTCCTCTCGTACTAGAATCAGATCCACTCAAATTTCTTGCGCCCACAGTAGATAGA
>NZ_SMFN01000013.1 GCF_004349135.1 Flavobacterium sandaracinum
CCCAGTCCAAGGCTGGTATGACATAATTGGAGAAAAAACGATAGCCGATGCAATATTAGACAGACTTATACACCAATCTCACAGGCTTGAATTACATGGCGAATCCATGAGAAAGAAAAGAGGAATAAACAAAGAGTGATATTTTATTATATTTGAATACTAATTAACAGATGAAAAAATATAGTTTTTAATCAAAACGGAGGTGGTCATTTTGCTCCGGAATTAGGTGGTCATTTTGAAATGGAATCAGGTGCTCACTTTAAAACGGAATGGGGTGATCAATATAACCGGAATTTGCAGAATGGTATCAAAATTGATAATAATTATTTTAGTAGGAGCTTTTATTAGAGGAAAAATTTAAATGTAATGAAGTTAGAAGATTACCTGACAAAGAAGACAGTGCAAACGCGATTCAATAACGATGCAAATTAAAAGTTGCTGGTGAAGGAAAAAGAAATCAGATTCATGAAAAACTTCCTTCTAAAAAATCATTAATTAATAGCGTGCAGCACCAAAAAGATATACTTAATATTCCATATTTGGAGAAAGTATCAGATATGCTTATATAGGCAGAATATTCAACAGATTATTTACCGATCAATTGAAAAACAGAAGAAGGACGAAAAAAAGAAAAGAGACATCTGATAATTAAAAACAGCTGTTTAAAATCTCTTTCAATGATATTTTACAATCTTATTTCAAAAAGAATTGATTTATATAAAATATAAATGGGATCACCTAAAAAAGTAATCGCTTTTGATCGGTCATGAATCGATATTTTAGGATTAGACAAGTTACCTTCTACATCAGCGTTTGAAACAAAAAAAACTATCTGAAAATTACTTTTCGGACAGCCTTTTTTTACAATTTATATTGTCTACAATAGCAATACTACTTTTTATAATTCCCTTTTGGCAAATAATAAAGCCAACTGAAACCTATCAAAAATAAAATCAAGGAGGCAATAAATGCGGGGATGAGAATTTCTCTATTATTATCTAAAGCATTATTCAAAGAGGCATACAACAACCAAATCTGAATAGTCACATTTAAAATTAAAATGAATATCAGCGTTGATAGGATATTGTTTAGTTTGTTTGGATTAGCTTTGTTTTGGCTTGTTCTAAAATTACTCATAACAATTGAATTTGATTATTCTTGGTTTTTAACTAAACACTTTTTCTTCGGATGCTTTTACGTAAATATCATTGTCTTTGAAAAAAACATCTAGTTTAGGTAAAGCTCTTGGCGGCGGACCTGCAATTACATCGCCAGTCATAGCATCAAAAGAGCCTTCATGACAGGGGCAATGAATAATACCAGTTCCCGGTTTGTAAAAAACGGAACAAGAAAGATGTGTACATTTTTGTTCGTAAGCCTTATATTCACCATTTTCAAGATGAATCAAAATGTAAGGAACGGTACTTCCTTCAATAACAAAACCTCGTGTTCCTCCTACCGGAACTTCGTTTAGCTTGCAAACAAAATGCTCTCCAGCGACTTCTTCTTTAGGTAATAAATAAGCTTTAGCAGCAACCAAACCGCTACCAACCATTAATCCTCCAGAAACTAGCGTTAAGAACTTCGCAAAATCACGACGACTTACTTGTGTGGCTTCTTGTTTTAAAATTGGAAAGTCTTTTTTCCAGTTTTTATCTAAATTATCTTCTTTTGACATTTTTTAAAGTTTAAAGTTTCATGTTTCAAGTTCTTCTAATAACTATTCACTTTTCACGACTAATATATTATCAACTCAGTACTGCCTTTTGGCATCATGATATTCACTTTGGTGTTTACAATTTCTTTTCCGAAAACAAAGGTATTCACGGGAGTACTATTAGGACGCATTTCTTCGATTTCTGCTTTTGTACCGTAGAACAACGCACCACTTGGACAAACCGTAGCACACATTGGTTTTTTCCCAACGCTCGTTCTGTCATAACACATCGTACACTTCATCATCAAATCATATTCTTCAATTTTCTTTGGTACACCAAAAGGACAAGCAATCACACAATTTGAACAACCGATGCATCTTTCAGTATTGGCGGTATGTACAATTCCGAATTCGTCTTTTGATATTGCATCAGCAGGACAAACACTGGCACAAACTGGATCTTCACAGTGCATACATACCTGAACTGTAGTTTGAACAGTTGAAGCACGATCCACATAATTGACATGAATCATCGAGTCCTGACCGTTGGTCTCGCATTCGGCGCAAGCCATCTCACAAGCTTTACAGCCAATGCAACGTTGCATATCTACAAAAAACTCTTCGTTTGTATTAAAACTGGTATAGTTCATATTTTAGCTTTTTATAGATTAAACACTGGCATACGCCTTAGATTCTTTAGATGGAGGAGCTATTTCTTTCATAGGTTCCAAATGACAGGCGCATACCTTGAATTCCGGTATTTTTGATATCGGGTCTAATGTACCGGGTGTTAGTAGGTTTGCTGATTTTTTTCCAGACCAATGGTAGGGAATAAAAACAGTATCTTCTCTAATAGTTTCTACGATATTGGCAGGAAAAATTCCTTCCCCTCTTCGAGTAGAAACCTTTATTAATTCTCTTTGTTGAATACCATATTGCTTGGCCAAAGTAGGATGAATCTCCAATAATGGTTCCGGAAACTGATCTACCAATTTACCAATTCTACGAGTTTGGGTTCCGCTTAAATATTGGGAAACGACACGTCCCGTAGTTAAAATCACAGGATAATCCGCATCGATTACTTCACCTGGAAGTTTGTAGGGAGCTGGATTAAAATGGGCTTTTCCATCAGGAGTTTTGAACTTTTTATCTTCCCATAAACGAGGAGTCCCCGGATGGTCTTCTGTTGGACATGGCCAAAAAATCCCCATGTTATCTTCAATTCTTTTATAGGTAATTCCGTTATAATCCGCTGTTCCTCCCTTTGAAGCAACACGTAGTTCATTAAAAATTGCCTCGCTGGAATCGTAAGTAAATTTATCTTCTTCACCTAAACGCTTCGCCAATTCTAAGATAATGGAAGTATCAGTTCTAGCATCTCCCGGAGGGGTTACCGCCTGACGAATTCGAATTACTCTACCTTCTGCTGATGTAGTTGTTCCTTCTTCTTCTTCTTGCAAAGAACCCGCCAGAATAATATCGGCATGGCGTGCTGTTTCATTTAGAAAAAAATCGATACACACATAAAATTCCAGTTTTTCCAGTGCTTCCCTAACATAGTTACTGTTTGGTAATGACACCAAAGGATTGAAACAAATAGACAATAGTCCTTTAATTTCGCCTCGGTGAATGGCCTCAATAATTTCATAAGCCGAAAGTCCTTTTCCAGGCATGTCCTTTTCATCAATTCCCCAAACGTCCGCAATATATTTACGATGTTCCGGGTTTTCAATATCTCGGTTTCCGGGTAACTGGTCGCATTTATGACCGTGCTCTCTTCCTCCCTGACCATTTCCCTGACCGGTAATCGTCCCATATCCACAATATGGCTTACCAATTCGTCCTGTTGCCAAAACTAAATTAATACAACCCAAAACATTATCTACACCTTTAGAATGATGTTCAATTCCACGAGCATGAAGCAAGAAACTCGTTTTGGCTTTACCCCATAACTCAGCGGCTTCCTTTATTTTTTCTTTTTTAATGCCAGTGATTTCTTCTGCCCATTCTAAAGTATAATCCTTAACTGAGTCTAAAGTGACATCAAATCCTGAAGTATAATTATCTATAAAATCATGATCTAACATGTCGTGATCCACTAGATATTTCAACATAGCTCCGTAAAGTGCAGAATCGGTTCCGGGTTTTACATCCAAATGAACATCTGCTGTTCTGGCAAGTGGAATCATTCTTGGATCTATTACAATTATTTTGGCACCACGGTCTCTTGCTTTCCAAATCCAATGTGTCAATGTTGGGAAAGTTTCACTAATATTGGCCCCAGCCACAATAATTACTTCAGCATATTCTAAATCCGAATAATTATTAGAAGCTCGATCTAATCCAAATGCCTTTTTGTTACCAGCACCAGCGCTTACCATACACAAACGACCGTTGTAATCCAAGTTTTTTGTTTTTACGGCTACACGGGCAAATTTTCCCATGAGGTAACTTTTTTCGTTAGTCAATGAAACCCCCGAAAGTATCGAAAAAGCATCTTTACCGTATTTTTCCTGAATGCGTTTAATTTCCGAAACAGTTTTATCCATGGCTTCATCCCAAGAAGTAGACTCAAAACCTTTTCCTTCCACCCTTTTTATAGGTCCCAATAAACGGTCAGGATGGTTGTTTTGCAAATAACGTTGTACTCCTTTTGGACAAAGACGCCCTTCATTAAAAGGAAATTCCATCCACGGTTCAAAACCAACCACTTTATTACTTTTAACTAACAATTGAATTCCGCATTGCATTCCACAAAAGCAACAATGGGTTTTGACCACATCATCCGGCTCGTCTCTACCATCAAAGCCCTCTTTTGGACTATAATTAAGATGCGGACCAAAATCTTCAATTATTTTTTCTGCTGAAACAGGTAATTTTGCCATGTTTTTATATTTTCTATTCTTAGTTTTTTATGTTTTATCTGCTAACTATATACTGATCATGAATACTGACCATTAAAATTATCCAAATAAATTTCCGCCTGCTACTCTTGCTTTCAAATGGGCTTGTGCTAAACGGGAACGCTTTCCTTCTGGACTCAAATCCAAATGAGATCCCCCGTCTTCCATGCTGAAGTCAAAACCGAGTTCTTTTGTCACTTCCTTAAGATCATTAATGTGCATATTTGTAGCATACTCTTCTCCTGTATGTTTACAAACTGCCATTCCCTGTTTCATTCCCTCCTTTTTATAAATATGTGCACCAATCTGAGCAGGACGCTGAATGATATGAAAAAATTTACCGAAAGGAATCCAAATCAAAAACATAATTACTGTCACGGCATGAATTACCGCTAAGAAATCATAAGCAAACCCTTTCATGAACTGATACGAGTAGGTTAACGCTAATCCTGTTGCTGAAATTGCAATCAATAAAATAAGCGGTAACAAATCCCCTTCAAATGTCTGTGTGGCAATTAATCCCGGATTCGTCAATCGTCTTCTCAGATAATACAAAGAACCCAGAATAACCAAATAAGAAGACCAGTTTAACGCATGAAAAGTTAGAAATGCCATAATAGAATCCAGTTTAAACTCCATCACTTTAAATCCAAAAAAATGAGCTTCATATAGCGATATGCTATTCGGAGCCATCGTAAAATGTATCCATCCGAAAGTCAAAGGAATGGTAATTAAAAATGCAGAAGTACAACCTATCGCAATCATAAAATGGGCTACCCATCGGTATTTTCCTCTTGGATAAATGAATTTTTGAAAGGCAATGTTTTCTATAGTTTCTTTAGATGCAAACCAAAAATGAGAAAATACTTTGCCAGTAACTAAATACGTTATCCCTCTCTTAAAATAAATCCATGTAGGAGGTCTTTGCAACCAAACAGAATATCTGTAAACTATGCCAAAAAAAGCAAAAATTGTCCCGAACAAATAGGTAATTAATGCAGCATCAAAATTCTGTAAATTTCTAGAGCCTAAGAATACTAATATAACAGAAAATATTGACAGCACAGTAGCTATTAGTGAAGCTTTGGTATTAAAAGTTCTATTTTTCATTTCGTTAAAATTTAATAAGTGGTATCTAAGTCGTTTTGTTAAGAAACCTACAAGACCCTAAAACCTTGTAGGTTTATAAAATAATTCTCTTTTTTTTTTAAAACGAATATGAATTCATACACTAACTTGGTTTTTCACAACCTTTGCGGTTATAAAACCACCAATTGATAGTTGTTGCTAATGTAGTGAAAAGAATTAACCCAATAAAGAATTGATTAGCTCCGCCGTTAGCAGTAATGTTATTTCCAATTAATTTTGAAAAAATAAATGGTCCAAATGCCGCGATTGCTGCCGTCCAACCAATTACTCCTGCCGCCTGACGTTGATTTTCGGCAAAAATGATAGGATATTGTCTAAAAGTACCCGCATTTCCAATTCCAGTAAATAAAAACATGGCCAATATTACCCCAACAAACATCGGGAATTGCTCCATACTCGTTGGTGCAACCAATCCTTGGGTAACTAATAAAATAGCACCTGCTAAAATCCCCAAACCTGTAATTGTTGTCAAGATTGCCCCTCCCACTTTATCAGCAACAAAACCAAAAATAATTCTGCTGGCAGAACCTATAAGTGGTCCGTAAAAAGCATATACCAAAGGATCCGGAGCATCTGGAAAATCACCATATAAAAATTTAATCATCAGCGGAAAAGCAGCAGACAAACCTGCAAAGGTTCCAAAAGTCATTACATAAGTAATCGTACAATACCAAGTATGTTTATTGCTAAAAATATCCAATTGTTCTTTTATAGACGCTTTCATCGGAATACTTTTTAGGTAAAACCAACTGATAACTGACAATATCAAAAGGAAAGGTATGTACCAAAAAGCAGCCGATTGAATGTACACTTCCTTATTTTTTACCGCAGCATTTTCTGGGCTAATTTTGTTTAATATTTTCTCGGCCAGTTTTGGATTGGCATTAGCAATCGCTTTCGATTTTACTTTTAAAGGCAAGGAGGCAAAAATAACCGCATTATCCTTAGAATTAATTGCGGCTGTAACTGAATCTAATATGGGTTTCTTAACATTAGATAAAATTTTAGTTTGCACTTCGGTGTCTAAAGCCGCGAAAACTTCTTTTTGTTTTTCAATACTTGAACTTTTAAAAACAGCTAACGTTTCTTTTGCATCTATACTTGTAAATACCGATGCCGCACCGTAAATACTAACACTAAGAATAAGTGGAGTAATAAACTGTGCCAACGAAACTCCAAAATTCCCAATACCCGCCTGTATTCCTAGAGCAGTTCCTTTTAATCTTTTAGGAAAAAACAAACTTGTACTTGGCATATAGGAAGAAAAATCTCCTCCACCAAAACCACAAGTAAAAGCTAATACAGCAAAAATCCAGAATGGTGTATTGACATCCATTACCGCAAATCCGATTCCAATTACGGGAATCAATTTAATAAAAGTAGCGAAAGTAACTACATGCCTAGTCCCGAATATAGGTAATATAAAGGTGTGAATAATTCTTAAAATTCCTGCTGCTAAACCAGGTATTGCAACCAACCAAAATAGTTGATCTTTTGAAAAAGAGAAACCTAGCCCTGGCAATTTAACTGCTATCACACTCATCATAAACCAAGAGGCAAATGACAAAATCAGTGACAAAGTTGTTATTGTCAGCGTTTTCCAAGCGATTTTACTCCCCGCTTCATTCCAGAATTTTTCGTCTTCCGGTTCCCATTTGTCTAGCCAAGTTTTCATGTTCTCTTTTATTTAAATTGATATTGTAATTTATGAATGACGTTGTAAGTGCTCTAGATATTGTAATTTATATCGCAATTTCTAATGATTGTGCTCGATTCCTCTTGTGAAGTTAGGCATTTTAGTTCTCATGATATTGATAATCGTTCTATGCATCCACAATAAACAAACGATAGAAATGATAAAAATAAAAATCCATGAACTTGTCCACAAACCTGTGAAATTAAGAAGGTATCCAAAAATTATTGGCCCAATAAAACCGCCCAAACCTCCTATTAAACCAACCATTCCTCCCACTACTCCTACTTCATTAGGAAAATATTCAGGAATGTGTTTGAACACTGCCGCTTTACCAATTCCCCACGATATTCCTATAAGAATAACCAGTATGACATAAACCCACATATTAGCACTAAATTTAATCTGAGTAATTCCTTTGGCTAAAAGCTCTTTCTTTTTTACTTCTTGGTTTTGTTTGACCACAATTTCTTGCCAAGAAGTTTTTACGGGTAAAATTGCGTCTTCGTTCTCAAATGATATAGTTTTTGAATTTACTTTTTGCGCTTTTTCATTTATACTAATTTGAGATGGAGACACTGCCGTAATAACTCCGCTTTCGGATGCCAAAACGCCCGGACCTGCTGTAATAATTTCCATTTTAGGGAACATCAATAAAAAACTGATTGCAATAGACGAACCCAAAACCCAGTACATCACTTTTCTAGCTCCAAACTTGTCAGATAAATATCCCCCAAAAGCCCTGATGATTCCTGATGGTAAACTAAACATGGTGGCAAACATTCCTCCCATTACAAGAGACGTTTGGTAAACATTCATAAAATTAGGCAATAACCATTGAGAATACGCTACAAAACAACCAAATACTAAAAAGTAATAGGCTCCAAAACGCCAAACCCTAGCTGATTTTAATGGAGTTAAGAGTGTTTTAATATTTTTAGAATCACCTGCTGGTTTTTTATTTTTTGCGAATATGATAAAGAGTATCCCAATACTCACTAATACAGAAGCATAAGTTATAGGCAACCATTTCCATCCATTTATAGGATCACTTTCAGAAAATCTATTTAATAAAGTTGGTGCCATAAAAGTAGTGATGGCAGCACCTGCATTTCCCATTCCGAAAATACCTAAAGCTCTTCCTTGCCAATTTTGGGGATACCAAACCGAAGTGTATCCGATACCAACGGCAAAACTGGTTCCTACTAATCCAAATAGAAAGCTCAATACAGCAAAACTCCAAAATGTATCTGCAAAAGGAAGTAAAAACAACGGAATGGAGCAAAGAAATAACAAGACAGAGAATATAATTTTACCTCCGTATTTATCAGTCAAAATACCAATTGGCAAACGAAAGATAGCTCCAGATAAGATTGGAATTCCCAGTAACCAGCCCACTTCTACCACGCTCCAATTGAATATGCCTTTGTCAACCAAAAATGTAACCAAAACACCATTTAAAGTCCAGCAGGCAAAACAGATGGAAAAGGCTAATGTGTTCAGAAATAAAATTTTGTGGGATTGCGATAAACTACTCATAAAATAACCATTTGATAATGATGTAAAATTAATCTGTTGACGCAACCAAAAATATGATATTTGTCAGTCAGCCCATAAAAAGGAGCATTTAGCGATTTTTATAGTCTAAAGTTTAACCCAAATTTACACACAAATAATTAATAACAAAACAATTACGCACTTATGATTGCAATTGATTGCAATCATAAAAAAGTCTTTCAGAAGAAAGAGTGCAGTTTGTTGGAAAAAAGATTTTGGTAATTATGAACAATAGAGCAGTAAGTGGAAGCTAATCTTGAAAAATGGTAACGGATTAAGAAACAGAATTCAACATGAGAAATCATTATAAAAACAAAAAATTACTTTATGAGCTTATCAAAAACTCTTGTGCTCTTTGCGGAAAAAAAATTATCCCCCAATCTTGATCATGCTCCTGTTTTGCGAGAACAATTTTGGATTTTGAAATTTAATATCATCTACAATACCATTTTTAGATTTGAATTTCACGAGTCACAACTAAGTTAAATAAGTCATAATTTGCTTACAATAGTATGTTTTAATTTTACATTTGCTTCAATAAAAAATAACAAAATATGAAAAAAATTACTTTAGCTGTAATGGCAATATTTGCATTTGGCTTTGCCAATGGACAAGCGAAAGAAGGACAAGTTTCAAAAGGGAAATGGCTGATCGAAGTGAATACAGGTTTTGGAGAAAATGTAGGTAATACTTCACTATCCTTAACTTCATCAGATGGAACAACTGCTTATAACATTGGAGCAGAAGGTGGCTACTTTATTAAGGACAATTTGGCTATCAAACTTGGATTAGGATATGGCGACGATGGCATAGAGGGAAACGACACTCCTATTGCTTACAAAATTGGAGCTAAGTATTACTTTAAGAAAATGATTCCAATTGAGTTATCCTATAACGGTGTTGGATTTGGTTATGCTGATGCAAATCCAACTTATCTTGGCTTTCAAGCAGGCTATGCTTTGTTCTTGGGGAAAAATGTGAGTATTGAACCCGGATTGCGTTATAACAAATCTATGAATACCGATTATTATGACGATAATTTCCAATTTAATATTGGTTTTGCCTTGCACTTTTAAATTTTGACAAAAAAATTAGTTTGTAAGCCCATAATTTGTGATCTAAATTCATTCTTTGTGGGCTTTGCATTTATACAAAATTATCCCCCAATCTTTATCATGCTCCTGTTTTGCGAGAACAATTTTGGATTTTGAAATTTGGTGTCATCATCCATCCCGCCTCTCATCGCAAATTTTGATTTTATATTTTGGTAAATCAGCGGTTCTATGTCTCCACCAGCTCTTAAAGTGTCGAGCAGGGAAGTTTCCGTATTTGAGAAAAGACAATTTTTCAGCTTGCCATCAGCCGTGAGGCGAATGCGGTTACACGTACTGCAAAAAGGATTCGTCACGGAACTAATTACCGAGAAACTTCCTTTGTAGGATGCTATTTTATGGTTCTTAGCAGTGTCGTTTGGCTTGTCTGTCATTCGTTCTACTTTTTCAGCAGAATAGTTGTAATTGACTTGGGTGAGGATTTCGGCATAAGACACCAGTTTGTCTTTGTTCCATTGGTTGCCGTCAAAAGGCATGAATTCTATAAAACGTATCTGGATGTTGCGCTCTTTGGTCAATTCTATAAAGTCAACTATTTCATTGTCATTGAACCCTTTTATCACCACCACATTCAGTTTCAGCTGAAAGCCATTGGCATCAAGCAACTCCAGATTTTTCCAAAATTTATCGAAATAATTTCTGCGCGTAATTTGGTTGAACTTCTCTTCCTGTAGGCTATCAATACTGACATTCAGTGTGGTCACTCCTGCTTCTTTAAAGGTATCTATAAAATCATGCACCAGGATTCCGTTAGTCGTTAAGGTGAGCTCCACTCCCAGTTTTCCTAATCTTTGAATAATGGCTGCGGCGTCTTTCCGAACTAAAGGCTCTCCACCGGTAAGTCTAATTTTATTTACTCCCAAATTGACAAAAGTTTGTGCAATGGTAATAATTTCATCTGCAGTCATCAGATGCGCTTTTGGCGTAAGCGCAATCCCCTCGGCAGGCATGCAGTAGGTACATCTCAAATTACAATTCTCTGTAATCGAAATGCGCAAATAACCGTGTCCGCGTCCGTGAGAATCCTGCATTTGAATGTTATTTTCCATGGTTGAATCCATTTAGCAGTTTAAATAAATGCAATACCGAAGGAAAAACGGCATCCATGGATTCGCCCGCACCCGCGGTAGAACCTGGCAAGGCCATAATCAATGTATTTCCTTTAAAACCCACCACGCTTCTGGATAACATCGCATAAGGCGTACGATCCTGACCGTAGGAACGAATCGCTTCTTCGATACCCGGAATGCGACGATCGAGCAACGGAATCACGGCTTCGGGCGTTACGTCTCTATTTGACAATCCGGTACCGCCAGTTATAATGATTAAATCCGTTTTTTGAGCACATAATGTATTGATAGTGTTCTGAATGTCCAAAACCTCATCCGGAATAATAACATAATTAGAAACTTCTAATCCTAATTTTTTGATTTTATCCGAAATTACTTTTCCCGCTTTATCTTCTTTCTTTCCGCTGGAAACACTGTCTGAACACACCATTACGGCTACCGATAAATCCTGAACTTCTTTGTTACCATAATCGGATTTCCCGCCTTTCTTGTGGAGTAATTTTATGGCCGAAATTTCCACCTTCTTGTCAATAGGTTTGAGCATATCGTACATCGTCAATGCCACGATGGACGCACCGTGCATGGCTTCGACCTCAACGCCTGTTCTGTAAATTGCTTTCACGGTCACTTCTATTCGAACCTCATCTTCCAAACATTCAAATTGGATTCCAGTAAACTCTATCGGCATCGGATGGCAATCCGGAATAGCATTGGAGGTGTTTTTTACCGCAAACAAACCCGCCGTTCTGGATACTTCCAACACATCGCCTTTTGGGACGGTTTTATCCAAAATGGCTTGCATGGTTTCCGCCGAACCTAATTTCACAATGGCTTGGGCGGTTGCCGTGCGCTGGGTTATTATTTTATGGGTGATATCTACCATTTTTATGTGTTTTTTTTCCAAGTATAAGATGCGTCTTCAAATAGCTCTTTGCCAAAAACGGCTGTTTTTTCTTTTATTTCTTCGACCAAAAATTCCAAGGCTTCATAGACTACCTGTCGTCTTGGTGCCGATACAAAAACAAACAGACAGATTTCACCTGTTTTTACCGTTCCCAGACTGTGGTAAATGTGCAAACACGAAAGCTCATATTTGGCGAAAGCCGCTTCGCGAATTTCATGGAAAGTTTGCTCCGCCATTTCTTCATAAGCCGTATATTCAATAGCTGCAACCGTTTTTCCGTCAATCATATCGGCGCGAACTTGTCCTAAAAAAATATTATGTGCGCCAATAGTCGTTTTACTTTGGTGCTTGGCAATCGAATTCCCTATGAATTCCGCCGATATAGGACCTTGAATAAAGGATGTTTTTTTAGGTTTTGGTGTTGACATTAATATATCATTTTAATTTTATATTGTAATTATTCATTTTTTATTTCTTGCTATTGACTAATGCTTTTTATAAGGATTGAATCCCCTTTTCAAGATGCGAAAGCCTTGTAAATCCCTCTTTTTTCAAATAGGCTAAAGCCAATTGACTGCGTTGTCCGCTTTGGCAAAACAACACGATGGATTCATCCTTATCAAGTTGGCCGCAATAGTTTTCCAGTGCGGCAAGAGGTACGTTGACAACGTTCGATCCACTCCATTCCGGTTCTTCGTAGGCTTCCCTAATGTCAATAACCAAACAATTGTCCTGGCTGCATTTTTCTAAAAAAGCTTCTCGATCTAAAGCCTGTAATTCAGTATTTTCTTGGTTTAAAATTTTTAATCCATTAATCCGTCCTTTTTCTATTGCTGCCGGATTCTTGGCAAAATCGACAAATTGGGTTTGATAGTGCAGACCATCATAGATCAATAATTTCCCCGACAGCACGGATCCAATTTCAAGGATAATTTTGAGCACTTCGGTAGCCTGAAATGCCCCCAACGTATTAGGTAAAACTCCTAAAACTCCTGAGGCAACACAATTGGGAACGGTTATTAAACTTTCAGTTTCGGGGAAAAGACACCGGTAACTCGGACCGTTTTTATAATTGAACACAGATACCTGCCCTTCAAATTTATAAATCGAAGCATAAACCACCGGAATATTTTTGGCCAAAGCCACATCATTGATCAGATAGCGAACCCCAATCGAATCGGTACAATCAACAATGATTTGGTAATCTCCCACGATATCGAAGGCATTTTGTTTATTTAAAAACTCTGGAAACACAGTAACATTCACATGTGGGTTTAATAACAAAACAGCTTCGGCAGCTGTTGCCGCTTTACCCTTTCCGCAATCTTTTAGGGTGTACAGTAACTGACGGTGCAAATTGGTTTCCTCCACCACATCACCATCCACAATTCCGAGGCTTCCAACACCAGCAGCAGCCAGGTTTTGCAACACAGGGCAGCCCAAACCACCTGCTCCAATTACCAAAACGTGAGCGCCATGTAATTTTTGCTGTCCTAAAACTCCAATTTCCGGAAGAACTATTTGTCTGGAATAGCGTGTTGTATTTTTCATTTATATTACTTCAATTCTTGCGAAACACATTAATCAAATTATTTGAACCATATAAGGCGTATAAGAGCATTTAAGCTGTTTGTGTTTTAAAGTTTTATATACTCTTTAGTTTTCTTACCTAACTTATATGCCCTTATATGGTTCAAAAAAACTTCTTTTTTTTTCACCCCCCTGCAAAAGGAGGCAAAAAAGCAATTACATCCTGATCTTTTACAGTTACATCCATCCCCGCCATCGTCTGATTTACAGCTATGGAATAACTGTTTTTTTGCAATTCCTGATAAACGGATTCTATTTTTGATTTCAAAGAATTCACCGTCAGATTAGATTCATCCAACACCAACTGCTCTTCTTTCTTCTTGGTTATATCAGCCAATACTCCAAAATATTTAACGTTTAGAATCATAATTGTATTTTTTGATACTCTTTCGGAGTATTTATATTTTGTACCTGATCACTCCATTTTTCAGGAATCAGTAGTGTTTGATGTGTTACTTCATTAATTACCTGACGCAACCTTAGCTGATTTTTTTTTAATTTTTCTTCAAAAATAGTTCCTAAGGATTGGTCATAAATTGCAATAAGCGGATAGGCTTTGTCCTCCAATTGCACTTGGGTCATTCCATAAGAATCATCCCGATTTTCAAATATCCAAAGCAATAGATCCGTTGAAACTAAGGGCGCATCCACGCTTAGTATAAAATTCAGCTTTGTTTCAGTTTGTTGCAAAGCGGTATGAATTCCGCCCACTGGTCCTTTATCCGGAACGATGTCTTCTATGCGGGTATATCCTAAAAAATCATAATCAGCATTCGAGGAAACAATCACAATATTCTCACCCACAATAGGTTTTACAGCTTCAAAAATATGACTTACAAATGGTTTTCCGTTCAAAAGCAACAAGCCTTTATCGGTTCCCATACGTTGACTTTTCCCTCCAGCCAGAATGAATGCTGTAATTTTGTCTTTCATTGGTATCTCTTTTTCCTCCCCTTACCCGCTCGTTCGTTAGGCGAGACGAAATGGAAATCTATAATTTAGTATCTTATCTTTTAACACAATCTTTTCACTCTATTCTTTTTTCTTCCCTATTTAAGCCGTTGCGTATAATTTATAAATTGCTATTCCAAGGACAAGCGCGAGTACATTTTTTAAAATAACAGAATTAAATTTCTTGCTTCCGTAATAAGCGCCAAAAAACCCACCTACAAAAACAATTCCGATTAACGGAAACGATGATTCAGGCAAAACGCCTCCCTTTAACAGGAAACCCGAAATTCCCGAAATGGAATTCACTAATATAAATAAAGCCGAAACGGCAGCTGTTTGTTTCATGGTTCCCCAGCCTAAAAGGATGATTACAGGACTCAAAATTATTCCGCCTCCAATTCCTATCAAACCCGACAAAAAACCTATTACTGCTCCTACAATTAAGGCGGCATATAGATTCAATGGCGTCATCTCCTTTTTTTCTTTACCCAAAAATCCTACTAATCTCAGTACTGCAAAAAACAACACTGTCGCTAGAATTACTTTATAATAAAACGTAGGAACGGTAAGATATCCTCCTAAAAATGAGAACGGAATAGATGTAATGGCAAAAGGATAAAACAGATTCCATCTGAATTTTTTCTCCCGGTAATAAAAATAAAAGGAAATTCCCGAAACCAAAATATTAAGCACTAAAGCAGTTGGCTTCATAAACGTTATCGGGAAAGCGAATGCGCTCATCAAGGCCAAATAACCGCTCGCTCCCCCATGGCCAACACTGGCGTATAAGAAAGCTACTATTGGCAATAGCAGTAATAACAAAGGCATGTCTAATAAATCAGCCACCGTCATAAGGAATGTTTTTTGAGTTGTTCGTCCAGAAATTCCCAGCAGGCCACATTGATGGCTTCAAAAGAGTCTATAAGTGATTTCCCATAAGGAGTAAGTACTGTACCGCCGCCTTTGTTTCCGCCTACCTGCGTTTCTATCAATGGACTCTTGGCCGCTTTATTGGAGGTATCCACTAGCTTCCACGCTTTTTGATAGGATAAATTCATGACTTTGGCGGCCTTATTTAAAGAGCCCGTTTCTTCAATCAGTTTTAACAATTGAACCCGACCTTCACTGATAAGAATCCTATCGTTGGTTTCAATCCAAATTTTGCTCTTTATTTTCAAAACGAAATTTCGTTGCGTTATACTTTTACAAATATAACGAAAAGAACCGTAGCTTAAATATGATAAATGTCAACTTTTGTTCCTTTTTCTAATTCGTATTCACCCTCGGAAAGATACAAAAGACCTTTTGCTACCGAAAAAGTATTGAGCATAGAAGAATTTTGATGCGATAAAACACTTGCTTCATCATTAACAATACTTGCCTTAAGAAATTGACTGCGGGTATTACGTACAGAATAATCATGAGCCAAAGAAATCCTTTTTGACGTATTGTAGTGGGTTGCTTTTCCGGAAATTATCGATATCGTTGGCAATACATACACATAAAAGCAGGTCAAACAAGCGGCGGGATTTCCAGGCAAGGCAAAAATTATTTTATCCTGCAATTTACCGGCAAAAAGCGGTTTACCCGGTTTTTGGTTTACTTTATAAAAAAGCGTTTCGACCACAAGCTCCTTTAAAGCACGGGCCACAAAATCATAATCGCCAACGGATATACCACCAGAAACCAACACTACATCATTAGCAGATAAAGCATCGTGTAGTTTGTTTTTGGTATTTTCAAAATCATCGTTAACTTCATATAATGTAATCAAATCAAAATTGGCGTCGCTTAAAGCAGATTGAAGCATGATGGCATTGCTTTCATATACTTTTCCGTATTCTAAGGTGTTGCCGGGTTTTACCAATTCATTTCCTGTGATAACAATCCCAATAGTTGGTTTTTTATAAACCTTTACCGAAGTGAAACCAAGACCTGCCAAAAAACCAATCGCGGCAGCATTGAGAACGGTTCCTTTTTCTAATGCCAAATCACCTTCCGAAATTTGCTCTCCGATAGGTCTTACATTAACTCCTGATTTTGGTTGTTCTTGAAGATGCAATATTCCTTCCTTTACCAAAGTTTTCTCAATTTGGATTACCGTCTGAGCCGAATCCGGAACGGCAGCTCCCGTGAATATCTTTATCGCCTGACCCGGAAGCAAAGTCATTTGGTGTGTATCTCCCGCCTTTATCTCCCCGATAATATCATATTCCAAAGTATCATGCAAACAAAGTGCAAAACCGTCCATCGCCGATTGCCTGAATGGTGGCATATTAATGGGAGAATGAAGTGCCTGCGACAAAACGTGATTTCGGGCCTGAAGTAACGTATATTCTACTTCTTTAGATTCTCGTAAATTATTTTTTAGTATCGAAAAAGCGTCCTGAACTGAAACCATATTTTGTGTTTTATTTAAATTCAAAAATACGATTCAAAAATGATTTTCCATCTTGTATTACCCATATTATTTTAGACTTTATCTTATTTGTATGAAACAAAGAAAGGCTGTGCTAACCAACACAACCTTTCTAAAAACTAATAAACGAACTCTCTTTATTTTAAACTAAACAATCTAGGACTAAATGAAACCATTACCCAAGCCCAATTATTGGTATTGGCGGCATCAGCAACATTTTTTAATCTTTCTAAAGTTCCAGAAGCAAACATTTGAGAGTATCCCGCTGAAGCCACAATATCCTTCTGAATAGTGTAACTGGCAGTAAAATCAAGTTCTGTCCCTAAATAACTGTCCATTTCATTATTGGAAGCATCCAAAACAGTATTTGGCGCATTAAAAACATGTGGCATCAACGTAAATTGCCATTTATTAGACGTATAATTTAACTTTAAATAAGCATCTTGCAATCCCACACTATTTTGATGATTTCCTACATAAAAATAATCCATGAAACCATTAAAACCATGGTTGGTTCCAAAAATTGGACTAAACGATTTTATATCAGAACTACTATCATTTTGGTTTTTACCCGAAAGATATTCATATCCTAATCCCGCTTTGAATGTATTGGTGACCGCATAACCAAGGAACGCTCCTGCATACCAGGCGTTCACCTTTTTGTCGGCGCTTTTTCCAGTTTGTCCGTAAGCTCCAAAATTAGTATCCCATTTTTTTTCCTTGAAAGAAAGATACGTACCGAAGGTTTGTTTGTAATCTATTTCTAAATTGCCAATGGTTTTTTCAAATTCATATCCGGTATTTAACAGTAGTAAACTCAAATTTAATTTGCTAAACTGAGTATGATACCATGCATATTGCAAGTTTTTGTAGTTCGTCGTGTAGGCGATTTTCGGCTCCAATACATTTTCTGCATTGGCATTCAAAGCAAAACCTAAATCCAATTGATGATTCTTAGGATGAAACGTAATTACTGCAGCATCATGACTTTGTCCTTGTTGCGCCCAATCAATTTCTCCAAAAATACGCTGATTGTCATACGAAATCACTTGGCGACCTAATCGCGCACTCCATTTGGCATCAAAATCATATTGTGCCCAAGCTTCAAATAAAGCAATTCCGTTTTTATCAACTTGTGTTGTTGTTACCACATCACCCCAAGTACGAATGTTCTGAAAAGTCAATTTGGCTTTTAATTTTTCTTGCTTGTAATTAAAATTTAATCGGGAACGTTGCGATACAAATGAGGTTGCCATTTCGCCATTTGGCATAAGGCTTTTAAAACCGTTTCGGTATTCGTAACGCGGTCTGAGTTGCAGATTGGCATCCAACTCTTGGGCATAAGTCCCAATGCTTACCATTCCTAAAAATGACAAACCAATTATTTTAAGTAGTTTCATGTTTAATTTATTTTTTGAGCTTCCTCAGTAATCTTTTGAATAGTTTGGTCTGAATTGACACCTAAACCTTCCTGTTGATAGGCTAATTCCCCGTCAGTATTAAATACACTTATGATGTTGGAATGGGAGAATTCCACTGGCGCTATTTTTTTATAATTTACAGCCAAAACTGCGGCAAATTCTCTTGTATTTTCTTCTGATGAGCGTAAGAAAACCCATTGTGGACCGTCCATTTTATTTTCAATGGCAAATGCTTTCAAACGTTTGGGCGTATCTACAGCGGGATCGATGCTCACTAAAACCAATGTCACATTATCCTTAATTTTATTGGGCAATCTTTGTTCTATATTACGCATATCTGCCACTAATCTTGGACAAGCAGACTTACAAGAAGTATAAATCATTACCATAACAAGCACTTTTCCTTTCAAATCTTTCATTTCAAGATTTTCACCTTCTTCATTCGTCCATTTTGAAGGAAGATTATAAATGGATAAATCCGAAATAGGTTTGTCTATTGTTTCTGCTTTTGATTTATTAACACAAGATTGAAGTGATAAAAGAATTAAAAGGAATCCTAAAAAGAGTATTTTACAGTTGTTTTTTTTAGTTTTTATATTTGAAAAATTCGCTTGTTCTGATAAGCTGGAATTGTGAGTATTTGATTTCATTTCTGTTGTCATTTGAGTTGATTTTGAGCGCTACTTTTTATCTTTCGCACATCGAAAACCAAGGTTTTTAGTAGTAAATCGTGCCTTAAGACTTCCTCTGAAAGCATAACGCATAAAAGCGGCATAATTCATTAAATCTGTTGCATTGACAGAACCGCTTCCGCAAAATAGATTCCGGTCTGTATCCTTATCTTTTCTGGATTCCCCGGAAAGAAAAACACTATTGAAATCGGCTGTCCATTCCCAAACTAATCCATGCATATCATAAACACCCCAATAATTTTTGAAGGTGCGGCCTACCGGATTCGCATAGGTTTTTGGTTTTTCATACCAAGACAAGATGTAATTATTAAAACTTTCTTTAGTACGTGCATCAATTCGTTTTTCATCTGCCATAGCGACATATTCCCATTCATCCATAGTGGGTAATCGTTTTCCTTGGCACTCACAATATTTTTTGGCTGTAAACCAAGAAATATTCGTTACCGGAGCAGTACTTAAATTGGCAGCACCATAATTAAAATCACTTTCCCATTGCGATAAGTAACTTTTATCAGCAAAAATACCTTTCATTCTAGAGCGACTGTTTTCTGGATATTTCTTTAAAAATTCCAAAAACTGGGCATTGGACACCGGATAAATATCAAGGCTGAAAGCTTCAACTTGTACTGGTTTTTTACTTGTAGCTCCATAAAGGGGAACAAAAGTCCCCCTTTCAATAGAAGCCATTTTAACAACTTGAGACCATAACGATGATGTAATAAGAAACAAAAATATGGGCAAAAATCTTTTCATATTATACATGGCTATTTTCTTTTAGGTTGTACGAATTATTTTCTTTGGGCTTTTACCATTGCCGGTGTAACCTTGGTTTTATTATTTCCCCAACTAGCGTAAGCATACGTCATTGCATCCGCTATCTGTTGATCACTTAATGCTTGTGCGGGCATAGCGCCACTGTATTTCTTACCATTTACGGTAATCGGTCCAGTTAATCCTTTTACGACTCCTTTTATAGCGCGATTCACATCTTTATTTAAGTAATCTGATTTGGCTAAAGGAGGGAAAGCACCCGGAATTCCTTGCCCGGCAGCTTGGTGACAAGCGATACATGTTTTTGCATAAATTGCTTTTCCTTTTTCTGCGCTTTGACTGTATCCTTGTAAAGCCAATCCCATCATTCCGATACATAAAATATACTTTTTCATTTTATTATAATTAATGTTAAATACTTATTTTAATTTGAATTAATTCCCATTTTTATTCATGAATATCTTTTACTTTTGGAACCACTTTTCCTCTCAACGTTTTTACCATTGCTGGAGTTACAACCGTTTTATTATTTCCCCAACTATCATAGACATAAGTCAACACACTTGCAACTTCATCGTCAGTCAAATTTTGACTGGTCATGATGTTATTGAATTTTTTACCATTTACTTTAACTTCTCCACTTAATCCGTGTAAAACCGCATTTATTGCTCTTTCAGGATTAGCGTTTAAGAAATCTGATTTGGCTAATGGAGGGAATGCGTTAGGAATTCCTTGCCCTTCTGATTGGTGACAAGCTAGACAGGTTCTGCCGTATAGTTCTTTTCCTGCTTTTACGTGTTCAGCTACCGTTTTCACTGCAACCCTTTTAGTTGCACCTTTCACCTTAGGCATATTTTGAATAGTACCACCTTCCGGTAAATAAATTCCTTCTTGGGTAGTTCCGGAATAGACGTTTTTATTATCCTCACCTTCTACTTTTAGCATTCCTAAGGCTCCTTTGTTGAAAGCTCTAAAAATGGAGTGATCCACCAGAATAAATGTACCGGGAACTTCTACTTTAAATTCTACTATTGCAGCGCCACCAGCCGGTATCAAAGTTGTTTGGACATTTGTGTTAATCAGATCACCACCTTCAATATGAACTTTATCGAATATTTCACCAATTGCGTGGAAAGAAGACACTAAGTTTGGTCCACCGTTACCCATATAAATACGTACTGTTTCTCCTTTTTTGGCTGTTAACGATTTATCTCCTGTTAACGCTCCTACTTTACCATTAAACACTACGTAATCAGGTTGCTCTTTGATGGCTTTATTCATATCAAATGGCTGAGACCCTTGTTCTCCATAATTCCCTTTTGTATAAAAATCCCCTTGCATGATGTAGTATTCTTTATCAACTGGAGGCAAACCACCTTCAGGTTCCACTAAAATCAAACCATACATACCGTTTGCAATGTGCATCCCAACAGGAGCTGTAGCACAATGATATACATACAAGCCTGGATTCAATGTTTTGAAATTGAATACTTTTTCATGTCCCGGTGCCACTAATGAAGAAGTTGCTCCTCCACCAGGTCCTGTTACCGCATGTAAATCTATATTGTGCGGCATTTTATTATCCGGGTGATTTTTCAAATGAAATTCTACCTCATCACCAACTCTTGTTCTTATAAAACTTCCAGGAACTGATCCTCCGAAGGTCCAATAGGTATATTTAACACCATCTACCATTTCGCCCTCTTGCTCTTTTATTTCCATGTTCACCACTAATTTTGTGGCTGCACGATCGCCCACTGGTTTTGGAACAAAAGGAGGTGCAGTAAGCTGTGCTGTTTTTTGACCTTCTACCTTAATACTCTCATAATATTTTGCGTCTTTTTCCTCATTTTTAGAACAAGAGAACAGACCAAGGGCTACAAAAAAAGCAATGGCCACTACCCTGCTCTGTTTGTTGAAATTTAATGTAATTTCCATAATAATTTAAGTGTTAAATTAATCGTGATTTATAGTGTAAAAATAAAAGATACTTATGTCCTTTATTATGACATTCGTCATGTTTTTAACTTTTATTTAAGACTTGTTTCTACAAAATTATACCTAAAACAATCAGTGCTAAAACCGCAATCACACTCACTTTCCAAAAAGAATTTGCTTTTTTAAGTTCCATGAATTCGAAAGAAACTAAGAGAAATTTCAATACGGATAATCCCATAATTAAAACAATTGCAAGTCCGGAAACGGACATTGTATTAGAAATAAAAGCCGTTGAAGCCGTCAATACAATTAATAAACCATAAGTAATAAAAAGTGTCTTTTTCATTTTCTAAAAAATTAAGTATAATACGGGAAACAGCAATAACCAAATCAAATCACACATGTGCCAGAAAGAAGCACAAGCTTCAACATCATCAATACCGGTATCTGAATTTTTTTTCATCATTCCATGGTTGGTCCAAATTAAAATCACCAAACCCATAATAACATGAATCAAATGAAATATAGTTAACATCCAATAAAAAGTAAAAAACATATTGGTATCCAATGTAATCCCCGAATCTATTTTATGATAGTATTCAACTCCTTTTAATAGTAAAAATAGTGTTCCGCCAATCATAGTCAATTTAAAATATTGAGAAGATTTAAAACGGTTATTGCTCTTAAATTCCAAAACTGCATTGGCCATAAAAAAACCACTGGTCAATAAAAAAATAGTGTTTATTGCTCCAAAAGTGCTGTTGAGTTGCATCCGTGACTGATGAAACAATTCAGGTTGCTCTTTTCCATAATATACAAAAGCAACAAGTGCCATCCCGAAAGTAAGAAGTTCCAGAAAAATAATAATCCACATCAAAATACCTCCTGGAGGATAGTAGATGTTTTTGTAATCGATTTTGTGTGTGTTCATTTTATAGAATTGTATTTATAGTGTTATTTGAGTACTTCATTGTTTTCTAAAAAAGCTACTTTTCCATTAGTAATATCATAATAAGCGCCAATGATTTTTATTTCTTTATTTTTTAATTGATGTTCTAGTGTCGCACTTTTTTGTATAATTTTTTCAATGGTCAACACAACATTTTTTCTTGAAGTATCATCAATGGTGTAGTCCGATAATGGATACGTTTTGTGTGGATTTATGGATGGTTTGATTTGTGAGGTGAGCTGGGTCAAATGTTCTAAACCAATATTATCAATTGCGCCTTGAACTGCACCGCAATAATTGTGTCCTAAAACCACGATAAGCTTGGTGTGTTTAATTGTAGTGGCAAATTCCATACTGCCTAAAATGTTATCGTCTTCAATATTACCGGCAACTCTTGCTACAAAAAGATTCCCTATACCTTGGTCAAAAATAATTTCAGGAGGAACCCGTGAATCAATACACGTTAAAACCAATGTATGCGGATGTTGTTCCTTTTTTGTAAGATCAATTTCATGCGCATAATTGAGATGAACGGACTTATTTTCTAAAAAACGCAAGTTGCCATTTTTTAAATCCGCAATCGCTTCATCAGGAGTTTTTATTTCAAGATGATGTTCTTCTGCTTTTTCATTTTTAAAAAATATGAAACTGAAAATAATCAGTGCAAAAAATGGACATAATACAAATAAAAACTGTGTTCTTCGGTTATTGCGTTCGTATTTTGGACACATATACTTGAAATTTATTTTATTAACCCAGCGTTTTAAAAATAACCTCCCCTTCACAATTTATGAGTTGGAATCTATTGGAATGCAAAGAAGAGGTTAAAAATAATGGCTATTTTCACAGTAAAATTACTCCCAGTCCAACAATCTTTTTTCACCTTCTATTTTCTTGATATCGGTAATATCCTGCGACATTTCAATGACACCTTTGTAGTTCTTATCAGCATCTCTGACTGCAAAATAGCGGATGTAAATCAGACGTTCTTTATAATTAATCCAGAAAGAAGATTCATTTTGTGTTCCTTTTCTAAATTCATCCAGGATTTTAAGCACAGTCCCAACACTTTTTGGTGGATGACAAAACTTGACTTCACGACCAATAATTCCGGCACTTCTGGGAAATACGCGTTCTTCTCCACGATTATAGAAAATCACTTTGTCGTTTTCATCCACATAAGTCAAATCTAACGGCAGGGTTTTAAAAAGTAAATTTACTTGCTCCACCGTCATATAACCCTCATCATAATGAGCGGTATTTTCGAGCGAAAAAGAGATTTCTCTTTTCGTAAAATCTTCACTTGGGTGAATGTATTCTTGTTTTGGATAAGGAGCAGGAGCTTGTGACAGCATCCAGCCTATTTCTTCCTCGCCTTTACGCATTTCAATCCAGTCGGCTTCAGTAAGTAGTTCTAAGGCATTTGGAAATAAAACCGCTTCTTCCATCTGCATCAATCGGTCGATTCCATTGACCAGAAAAGGAGTATTGATACTAATTTTCTCTGGATTATTCATTTTAAGATAATATTGAATCAAACGGAATTGCTCTCTTAAATTATCATGAAAGGACCACATTCCTTGAGAAGGACCGTTCCATCCTTTTTTTTCTAAAAATGGAAAAAGCTGATTTTCTTTACGGGCAAATCGTTTCTCGATGGTTTGAAGCTGATTGAATATATTCGTATATTTCTGTAAATCATTCTCAGGATTTACAGCTGATAATTCTTCTAAAAGTGCATGAATAATGTCGTTTTCCTGAAAGTAAATCTGAACCGGATGTCCTTCGGGAAGTGTTGTGGTATTGGAAATATCGTTCATTATAGTATTTATTTTTGATGTTTAATTTTTTCGTACAGTTGCACCAAGGAACGCAATAGTTCGACTGGTGTTGTTAGAATTTGATAGTGATTTTGCCCGAACATTTGCGGCAGATAATATTTTGCCTGGGCTTCAATAGCCAAAGCATAGGAATTAATATTCCTGTTATTGAGTTCTCGAAGTGCTTGTTTCACATCATTGACGCCATACTTTCCTTCATATTTATCGTAATCATTGGGTTTTCCATCAGAAATCAGGATAACCCATTTATTTTTAGTGTTTCTTTTATCGAGTCTTGCGCCGGCATGTCTCAAGGCGGCTCCAATTCTGGTATAGCCATTGGGTTCTATCGCTCCAATTTTATGTTTGGCGATGTTCCAGTTTTCATCAAAATCCTTTACCGTTAAATAGGTCGAAAAATTTCGTGTTTTGGAGTAAAAACTATCGATGGAAAAATCAATATTGAACTCGTTTAAGATTTCTCCAAAAAGAATAGAAACCTCTTTCTCCACATCAATAACACGATTTCCTGCAGCATATCCATCACTGGAAAGGCTAATATCCAAGAGGATTAAAATCGACAAATCCTTATCTTTTTTTCGATTTGAAATGTATATATTTTCAGATGGCGTTCGTTTCGAATGAACGTCAATATACAAATCCGTAATGGCGTCAATATCAAATTCGTCACCTTGTGTCTGGCGTTTTTGCTGTTGCATTCTGTTATTGACATTGGTCAGCATTTTTCGCAAACCCAATAAGGTCGAAGCATTTTTTGCAATGGTCTTTTTATAGTAATTAGGGTCGGTTTTCTGTTGTGATTTCGGATATACTTTACAAAAATTCTCCTTGTAAATACGCTTGCTAAAATCCCATTCGTTATAGGTAAGATGGAATCCTTTGGCATCAATTTCGGCACTTTCGGAGATGGAAGTATTCTCAATAAAATCCGATTGATAAACGGAATGTGCCGTATCATCTACCCGAACAGTGTATTTCATATTCAACTCTTCCAATGCCTCCTGATGCTCTTCTAATTCGTCTGAACCATCAAAGTCACGCCAGGTTCCATTGAATTCTTCGGCCGTTTCCACTTTTTCAAAATTGTGAAGCAAGACATAATCTTCCTGTTGTTTTTTATCGACCTCAACAGTAATCACTTCTTCTACCGCTTTTGATTTCAAAGTTGTTAAAGCCTGATTTTCATTCGCTTTTTTGGTTTTATCAGAGAAATTTTCGAGAATAGTATTACTGTTTTTTTCTATTTCATTTTGCATCCATTTGCCATACAGCCAAGAAAAATCAGGAGCATTTTTTCCGTTTTCCTTTTGAATGAAATACAGTTTTGTTTCTGTATGAAATTTTTTATCGATAGAAAATTCTTCAAACAAAATGGTCAAAATTTCTTCCGATGTTTCAAATGCTTTTTGTTGTGAAAGTGCTAAAGGCTGGTCTTTTTCTTCTAAAGTCCAATTCAAATTCAACCGCTGTTGTACGCTCAGATACAAAATTCTAAAAAGATAAAAAGTAAGGTTATCTTTTTTTGTTGGCAATTTGGAAAAAGAAATGGGAAGGAAAAAATTATTGTTTTTATATCCTCCCTCTCTTTCGGCAGGGAAAATTTCGATTGGTTTACCCGTCAAAGCACGAGCCAAAATAGTCAATCGCGGTTTTATGTCATTAAGCGTTACAGTTCTTGCAGTAATTTCGGGATGTATCTTTTTACTTTTTTTTAAGTGTCTGAATAACTTCCCAACTATATATTCGTCTATTTCGAAACCCATTTTTTTCTGATTTAAATCATCAAATCACACAAATCTTTCAATGCTTCCACCGTTTGTAAATCATCGGTTAACGGTTCTACAATAGCCACATGAACCGACAATCGTTTTGGAAGACCTGAATGAATAATTTTGGCGGCATCCACTAAAAGTCGGGTCGAAACGGTTTCTGTCAACCCCAATTCGGTTAGGTTTCTGATTTTGTTTCCAATGGCTACCAGTTTTTTGGCGACAACAGGATCAACATTTGTTTCTTTTACCAAAATTTCAGTTTCAATTTTCGTTTCCGGATATTCAAAAGAAACGGCAATAAATCGCTGACGGGTTGATGGTTTTAGTTCTTTAAAACCTCTTTGATAACCGGGATTAAAGGAAGCAACCAACATAAAATCGTCATGCGCTTTCACGGTTTCGCCTAATTTATCTATGAATAATTCCCTTCTGTGATCTGTCAAGGAGTGAATGGCTACAATAACGTCTGGTCGTGCTTCGGCGATTTCATCCAAATAAATAATCGCTCCTTCTTTTACGGCAGTGGTTAATGGTCCATCCAGCCAAACCGTTTCGGCACCTTTTATGATAAATCGTCCAATTAAATCCGTAGAAGACGTTTCTTCGTGACAACTAATTGTGATAATTTTTTTATCCAATTGATGTGCCATGTATTCCACAAAACGGGATTTTCCAGTTCCGGTTGGCCCTTTCAAGAGGAAAGGTATTTTGTTTTTATAGGCGTGTTCAAAGACTTCTTTTTCTTTGCCTACCGCGTGATAATATGGGATATTTACTAACATTTTTTTTTATTTTAGAAAAAAACCAGAACACGATAACTATTGTTTTTTCGGAAATGCAATTCTAAAAAACGGTGGTTAAAGCATTCTGGAAATTTTATTTTAAGTATTCCGTTACACGAAAAAGGTTTCAGTTTTAAATCACTGTTTTTCCTTTTTTCTCACTTGTACCTGTTAGATTTTCAATTATATGGCCATCGATTTTATATCCATCTGCTCTATGTCCTTGATTGTCTGTTTCAAGAGCTTCATCTGTAGGTCTTCCGTATTTGATAAAATCAAAAATAAACAGACCAATTCCTATCGTAAACATGGTAGCACAAATAAGAAGCACTACAAAATGGATACTGATTTCGCTTTGAACAACCATGAAATCCATTTTCATTTTTCGTTCCATATAGACTTGAGCAACTCCGGCAACACCAAAGGCTACGGTCATCCCCAAGATTCCAATATTAGATAGCCAAAAAGCCATCATACCTTGCGAACTTTCGTAACGTTTACGTCCCGTTAAATTGGGTAAAGCATAACTAATCATCGCTAGAACAATCATCGCATAAGCGCCCCAGAATGCATAATGAGCGTGCATTGCTGTCACTAAAGTTCCATGCGTATACAAGTTTGTTTGTGGCAAAGTATGTGCAAAACCAAGTAATCCAGCACCTACAAAAGAAACGATAGCTGAACCGATTGTCCAGAATAAAGCAATTTTGTTTGGATGACTTTTTTCCCCTTTTCTGTACATGTTCACGGCAAATAATGCCATCGCTAAGAAAGCCAAAGGTTCCAAGGCAGAGAAAATACCACCAACGATCAACCAAATTTTATTTACTCCAATGTAGTAGTAGTGATGCCCTGTTCCCAAAACTCCGGAAAGAAAGGTAAGACCAACAATTACGTACAACCACTTTTCGATAACTTCTCTGTCCACTCCGGTTAACTTGATCAATAAGAACGAAAGGATACCTCCCATAATTAATTCCCAAACACCTTCAACCCACAAGTGAACCACCCACCAACGGAAAAATGAATCCATTACCTGGCTGTCAAACCAAATCATTCCGGGTATATAAAGCAAGGCTGCAAAAAACAATCCCATTGATAGTACTAAAGCCGTAGTAGTTTGTCGCTTTCCTTTGAAAAGAGTCCCCAAAATTATGAATAAGAACAGCAGTACATTTACAACTACTAAATAGTCTAATTCTCTTGGAATTTCAAGAAATTTTCTTCCTTCCCAATGGTTGAAGTGAAAACCAATTATGGTAACAACACCAACAATAGCTAAGGATATCAGTTGAACATAAGCCCATTTCACGCTTATTAATTCGCGTTGCGCCTCTTCGGGAATAATGTAATATGCCGCACCCATAAAACCGGTTAACAACCATACTACTAACAAGTTAGTATGCACCGCTCGTGCCACGTTAAAAGGGATAATTTCATGTAATCCTTGAATTCCTATTCGGTCAAAGCCCATGATAAAGCCATAGACAATTTGCAGGGAGAACAAAAGCATGCATAATGCAAAAAACCAGTAGGCTACTTTTTGTGATTTATATTTCATTTTTAAAAATTTTAATTATTTTCTTTAGCTAAAGGGGAAACGATTCGGTCGAAACCATTTAAATCCAATTTTCCAATCCATTGGAAGTAGGCTACCATGGCATTGGCATCCGCTTCATTCATTTTATAAGCTACCATTTTTCGTCCATTTGGTGCCCAAGGAACTGGCGACATCAAAACCGCTTTGATATATCCTTCGCCACGACGATCCATCACTTTTGTCAATTCGGGAGCATAATACCCTCCTTCGCCCATAATGGTATGACAGCCCATACAATTGTTGGTTTCCCAAATTTCTTTTCCTCTCACTACCTCTTTGGTAATCTTACTGTAGTTTGTTTGGTCATTCCTTGGCATGAACGAATAAATGGTCAATCCTATAAAGATTAAAAAGGTGACCAATGTTCCTCCTAAAAAAAATGCTCTTGCCTGTGATTTTGAAAGCATAAGTATCCGTTTTTGTTAGTTAATAAATGTACTCTAATTTAAATAAAGGACAAAAATGTCTTTTATTTGTTTATTGCAAATTAATGTCATTAAAAAAAGCTAAAACATGATAAAAGTCATCTTTTGATTTTTTTTTAAATTGTAAAATTATAATCCATTAAAAAAGACTTACACAAAACACATCTGTCTGACAACTATTAAATTACAAATAAAATTAATTTAAAAAATTAATTAAGGATAAATTTGTCTTTTATTAAAAATAATGATTATTTTTGTCTAAATAAATTTTAATAGAAAACAGATCATATGGAAACTTTAGAGAAAATAACAATCGGAGAATACGTTGCAAAAGATTTTAGAACCGCGGCAATATTTTCAAAATACGGAATCGATTTTTGCTGCAAAGGCAATCGAACAATCGAGGAAGCTTGTGAAAAAAAGAATGTTGATACGGATCAATTAATGGACCAGATCAACACGGTTTTGGCAACCAAAAATGACAGTACTATAGATTTCAAAATTTGGCCTTTGGATTTATTGGCCGATTATATTGAGAAAACGCATCATCGTTATGTGGAAGAAAAAACGCAAATTTTGCTTCCTTTTTTAGACAAACTGTGCAAAGTACATGGTGCAAATCATCCTGAATTATTCGAAATCAATGAACTCTTTATTGGTTGTGCAGGCGAATTAGCGCAACACATGAAAAAAGAAGAACTGATTTTGTTTCCTTTTATCAAAAAAATGGCAAAAGCAGCGCTTACCGAGGAACCAATTGTGAAACCACAATTTGGAACTGTAAAAAACCCAATTGCCATGATGATGGAAGAGCATGAAGCCGAAGGAGATCGTTTTGTAAAAATAGCAGCACTAACCAATAATTATACGCCACCGGCCGATGGTTGCAGTACGTTCCGTGTGACTTATGCTATGCTAGCTGATTTTGAGCAGGATTTACACAAACACATTCATTTGGAAAACAACATTTTGTTTCCAAGTGCGATGCTTTTAGAAAAAAAATTCTCCGAACAAGAATAAAACACTTCAATAACCTAAACTTAAATCATCCAATGCTATGGAAAAATATGTTATCAAAAGAAACGGCGAATACAAACCTTTTGAAAGTTTTAAAATAAAAGACGCTATTGAAAAAAGCTTTCAGAGTGTTTCCATAGCATTTGATGAAATTCTTTTCGAAAAAATTATTCAGGATTTACAATCTAAAGAAACCTGGGCCGTTGAGGAAATTCAGGATTTAATCGAAAAAAAACTTTTTGAAAAACAGTATTTCGAAGTCATGCGTTCCTTTATGTTATTCAGACATACGCGCAAATTGCAACGCGAACATGTGAATGGCTTAAACGAGGACACTACTTACGTTGATAGCACGCAAACCATCGAAGAATATATAGAACAAACGGATTGGCGCATCAATGCCAATGCCAATACCTCTTATTCTAATGCGGGATTGGTCAACAATGTTGCCGGAAAAATTATTGCTAATTATTGGCTCGACAAAGTATATACTAAAGAAGAAGGGTATGCGCATCGCAATGGCGACATACACATTCACGATTTAGATTGTTTGACCGGATATTGCGCCGGTTGGAGTCTGCGGGTGTTACTTAACGATGGTTTTAATGGCGTTCGCGGACGCGTGGAAAGCAAAGCGCCTTCGCATTTCAGAGAAGCTTTGGGACAAATGGCGAATTTTCTTGGGATTTTGCAAAGCGAATGGGCCGGAGCGCAAGCCTTCAGTTCGTTTGACACGTATTTGGCTCCCTATGTTTTCAAAGATGATTTGTCTTTTGAGGATGTCCTGAAAGCCGTTCGCAGTTTTGTTTATAATTTGAATGTTCCAGCGCGTTGGGGACAATCGCCTTTCACAAATATCACTCTGGACTGGATCGTTCCCGATGATTTGAAAACCCAAATTCCGACGAAGAATGACTATCATTTTTTCGAAAATAACTTTGATTATGATCTCTTATTGCGAGCCAGAGAAAGAGGCGTTACAAAAGTAACCGAATTGCGTTACGAGCATTTTCAAAAGGAAATGAACCTCATCAACAAAGCGTATTACACGGTAATGACCGAAGGCGATGCCAACGGACAGCCGTTCACCTTCCCTATTCCAACCGTAAATATTACCGAAGAATTTGATTGGGACGGAGAAAATACCGATTTGCTTTTTGAAAATACAGCCAAAATCGGTTCTTCTTATTTCCAGAATTTCATTGGAAGCCAATATGTTTTGGATGAAAATGGCAATAAAATAGAAAATGAAAACGCGTATAAACCCAATGCCGTTCGCAGTATGTGTTGTCGTTTGCAACTCGATTTAAGAGAACTGTTAAAACGTGGAAACGGACTTTTTGGAAGTGCAGAAATGACAGGAAGCATTGGCGTAGTAACCATTAATATGGCACGTTTGGGTTATTTATTCAAAGGAAATAAAGAAGAATTATTCAAACAATTAGATCGGTTATTATATATTTCTAAATCTACTTTAGAGAAAAAAAGAGTGTTTATCCAAGAAATGTACGACCGAGGTTTGTATCCGTACACCAAACGCTATCTGCAGCATTTCAGGAATCACTTTTCGACCATTGGTGTAAACGGAATGAACGAAATGATTGCGAATTTTACCGGAAATCAAGATGCCATAACTTCATCGTCAGGAATCGAATTTGCATCAGAAATCTTGGAGCATATTCGAAACCGAATGAAAGAATTCCAAGAAGAAACAGGAAATTTATACAATCTGGAAGCCACACCGGCCGAAGGAACCACCTACCGTTTTGCCAAAGAAGACAAAAAACGTTTCCCGAACATTTTACAAGCCGGACAGGGCGAAAATATGTATTACACGAACAGTTCCCAGATTCCGGTGGATCATACCGAAGACCCTTTTGAAGCGTTGTTTTTACAAGACGAATTACAATGTAAATATACCGGCGGAACGGTTTTACACTTGTATATGAGTGAAAAAATCAGTTCGCCAGAAGCCTGCAAACAGTTTGTAAAGAAAGTAATCTCCAATTTCAAATTGCCATACATCACCGTTACGCCAGTGTTTAGCGTGTGTCCGGTTCATGGTTATTTGAATGGCGAGCACGAATATTGCCCAAAATGCGATGAAATTCTAATTGAAGAAAAAAGTTTAATATTTAAAGTTGAGCTATAAAACTTTAAAACCATTAAGAAATTAAGTTCCATTAAGCCAAATCACACTTAATTTTCTTAATTTCTTAATGGTTCAAAAAAATCTCAATTTTAAAATTTTGTCTTTATAGAAAAACTAGTGATGTCAAAACTTTAAACCTTAAACTTTAAACCTTTTAAATATATGAAAACAACAAACCCGATTTTAGAACAAAACCAACATTTGAGAACCAAATGTTTAGTGTACACAAGAGTAATGGGTTATCACAGACCTGTAGAAAGTTTCAATATTGGAAAAAAAGGAGAACACAAACAGCGCACTCATTTCAATGAAGGAAAATGTTAATACTCCCATTTACAGCATAACGCCTTTTACTTTATTAGATTATGCGCATAAAGCAGCTTGCATTCTTTGGTTTGCAGGCTGTAATATGCGTTGTTTGTATTGCTACAATCCTGAAATCGTAATGGGAAAAGGAACTATTTCATTCGAAAAAGCGCTTACTTTTCTTCATTCCAGAAAAAACTTGTTGGACGCGGTGGTTTTTAGCGGAGGCGAATGCCTGTTGCATAAGAACAGTATTCAACTCATAACCGAAGTCAAAAAAATGGGCTTTTTGATAAAAATTGACACCAATGGTTCACGACCTGAAGTCTTACAACAATTACTTGAAAATCAATTGATCGATTATATTGCTTTGGATTTTAAGGCTATGCCCGTTCATTTTGAAAAGATAACACAGTCCAATCTTTTTCTGCCTTTTGAAAAATCGTTGCGTTTATTAGTAGAAAGTGGGCTCCCGTTTGAAGTCCGCACCACAGTACATTCGGATTTGATTGATACGAATCACATGAAAGCCATGATACAGTATTTAGAACAACATAACTATCAGGGAAATTACTATATCCAGCATTTTGTAAATGGCGCGACTACGTTAGAAAAATTGGGATATTCTGTTAAGGAATTGGAAAAGGAAAATCTTTCTACCGCGCGTATTAAAGTACATTTTAGAGGTTGATTCTAAAGTAGCATTGCTGACAAAAGCGTATCTTTAAAAATAAATAAAATTTCACATCAAGTAAGCACCGCACTTTGGGTGCTATACATCCGTTAATTCGGATTTTATATTAACATCATATGATATCAAATAAACCATTAAAAAGAGCTCCGGAACTGCAACCATTAAGTCACGATCATCATCATGGCTTGCAACTGTGTTGGAAAATACGAACGGGTTTTTCGAAGCAAATTGAACCCGATCGCATCAAAAAATATACAGATTGGTTTTTTAAAACGCATTTAAAACCTCATTTCGAACTAGAAGAAAAATACGTATTTCCTATTTTAGGTTCAGAAAATGAGCTTGTAAAAAAAGCGTTGGCGGAACATCGTCGTTTGAAACGCTTATTCAAACAAACTACAGATTTAGAAAAGTCTTTAGGACTCATTGAAGAAGAATTAGATGCACACATTCGTTTTGAGGAACGCATTTTATTTGTTGAAATCCAAAAAATAGCCACCCAAGACCAATTGGCTAAAATAAAAGAAATTCATACCGAAGAATCTTTTACAGAGAAGGACGATGATCCTTTTTGGATTTAAAAAAATAGCCAACACAAAGAATAAAGGATAGCACTTATTTCTATAAATTTGTAAAAAAACAATTATGTTTTCTAAAACCTGTGAATACGGAATCCGAGCCACCATTTTTATAGCATCAGAATCCTATCAAAATAATAGAGTTGGGCTTAGAGATATTGCAAAAAAAATAGATTCTCCCGAGGCTTTTACTGCCAAAATTTTACAAATACTATCGAGAGATAATATCATCCATTCTATTAAAGGCGTAGGTGGTGGATTTGAAATCCCAAAAGAAACCATGAGCCAAATAAAACTATCCCAAATAGTAACTGCATTAGATGGAGATCGAGTTTTTACCGGTTGTGGTCTGGGATTAAGTCACTGCTCCGAGGATCATCCTTGTCCAGTTCATGATAAATTCAAGTCCATCAGAAATGAATTGGCTTTCATGCTCGAAAACACCAATTTGGAAGAATTAGCAATGGGAATAAAATCTGGCGATACTTTCTTGCGGTATTAATAATAAGTAATCTTATATTTACAAAAACTGTTTTGTGGGAAGAAGGCATCCAAAAACATTTGATTGGAGCCGATTTATGGATACTATATACAAGTTATGGAGTATAGCTTAGAAAAACAAAGAACGCAAGAAAATATTTTTGTTGAAAAGGATCAAATTATTTCCTTTTTAGTTACAGCTCAAAGTCTGCTAAATAATCTTAAAAAAAACTATTTTGGAAAATCTATCAAAGAAAATCGAACAAATGATTAAACCTTATTTAGAAATCCAAAAGACATATAAACCCATTTTAAAAATTGAGAATAAAATAGGAGAAGTATTATTGGCTAACCTAAAAGCTACTGAGCAAAATACCGTAATTCAAAAATCTCTAAAAGAAATTTCATCAACTTTACAAAAATCGTTTGAAAATATTAATAAAATATATTCTTCGATGCCGAAATTTAAAAATCCAATTTTTGATAATTTAGAGACTTTTAAAGAACTAGGCGAAAGGTTAAAAGAATATGCTGAAAAAACCCCAGAATATTTTTTACTAATTGCTCAATATGGTTGGTTTATTGATTTAGATTCCGAACTGAATTTCGCATCCAAAATTGCGTATAGAATCCAAAATGATGAAATCGAAAAAGCTAACGAATTATTAGTAGAATATTATAAAACTAATATTGATGAAATATTTAAAAGTCTAATTAAAAGACATCCAAACAGGAAAGAAATTTTTGAAGAAATATTATATTCATTTAAAAACAATAATCATTTCACTCTTATTCCAACAGTTTTAACTCAAGTTGATGGTATTTGCTTTGATTTTACGAAAAAGAAATTTTTCATAAAAGACAATAAACATTTACCCCAAGTCACATCAGAATTAGAAGAGGTTGCTGGAAAATTTTTAGTTCTATATTTATCTCCTTTACAAAATCAAACACCAATAATGGTGAGAGAACAAGATATTCATAAATTTAACTGTCATTTAAATCGTCACGAAATTTTACACGGAATTAATACTAACTATGGAATCGAAATCAATAGTTTAAAAGTTATTTCACTACTAAAATACATTTCAGATTTATTAACTGATCTTGACAACAAAACATTTACAACGCTATCGTAAATGTTTATAAAAGTATATCTTGATTTGGCAAATCCGTTCCGAAAACTTACCTTCTAAAAAATAATTTTCTTGTTTAGCCAAATATCTCTGACTTTATAAAATTTAATGAATCCACGCTATCAAAATTACGCTTATAAAATTTCTATTTTTTAAAACCAAAACATAACATTTATCATATTTTCTGATTTTTTTAGCATGTAGCTTTGGTAAAAATAGTAATCATGCAATTCTGGAAAAAAATCACCCCCACAGAAAGGCAAATTCGCATTCAAAAAGCATTAGGCGAGAATGTGAATTTCTCTCATGATGCCTCCTTGGGGTATCCTGCATCCAAGTTAGATGGAAAAGTATTCAATGAAGAGGTTCAATTTCTAAAAGATGCACCCATTTTACAAACCTATGTTGCCAATCCCAATCATATTGGCTGCCATACTTTTGGCACTTCTGAAAAAGCTTTTAGAGGAACACAGGAAATAGAACGGGAGGTTTTGAATGTGCTCGCCATTGATGTTTTTAAAGCTGAACCCAATTCCTTTGACGGTTATATCGCTCCTGGTGGCACCGAGGCAAATATTCAGGCCATTTGGATGTATCGCAACTATTTCATGAACAAACTGAATACCAGTCTGTCCGAAATTGCTATAATAGCTTCAGAAGATACGCATTATTCCATTCCGAAAGCAGCCAATGTTTTGATGCTGGATTGGTTAAAAATCCCTGTTGATTTCGAAACCCGCGCTATTGATATATTCGCGCTAGAAAATAGCATTATCAATGCTAAAAAACGCGGAAAAAAATATTTTATCGTAGTTTCTAATATGGGAACGACGATGTTTGGGGCGATTGATAATCCGAATGATTATATTGAAATTCTCGAAAAACACGACTTAAAATACAAATTACACATTGATGCCGCTTATGGTGGTTTTGTATATCCGTTTAGCAACAATGCCTCCGAAATCAATTTTGAAAACCCAAAAATCAGTTCCATAACCATTGATGCACACAAAATGCTTCAGGCTCCTTATGGAACGGGAGTTTTTATTTGTCGAAAGGGATTAATCGAAAATGTTTTGACAAAAGAAGCCGAATATGTCGAAGGAATGGATTTGACGCTCTGCGGAAGCCGTTCCGGTGCAAATGCCGTAGCGGTTTGGATGATATTATTCACGTACGGCCCTTTTGGATGGTGTGAAAAAATTCGCATTTTACAAATGAGAACAGAATGGTTGTGTGAACAATTGGATGCGTTACACGTGAAGTATTTCAGAGAACCTTTCATGAATATTGCAACCATTCAAGCCGAATATATTACGCCAGAATTAGTGAAAAAATTCGATTTGGTTCCCAAAAAACACGACGGAAATAATCAATGGTACAAAATTGTAATTATGGATCATGTCGAAATAGACCATTTGATGGCTTTTATAACAGACTTAAAAACTACACTTCAACAGAAAAACGAAATTGTTCCAGTGTGATGCACTATAAAATCCGCTTCTAGAGTTTGAAGTGGGAATGCATAACAAATGATGTTTTTTTTAAAACTTAACTAATGAAAAATCTTAAAGAGCGCATACTGGAATTGAAAAAAGAGAAAAATGCGGTTATTTTAGCCCATTATTATCAAGAAGCCGATATTCAAGATATTGCGGATTATGTGGGTGACAGCTTGGGATTATCACAAGAAGCCATGAAAGTGGATGCCGATATTATCCTTTTTGCCGGCGTACATTTTATGGCCGAAACTGCCAAAATATTGAACCCGACAAAGAAAGTAATTCTGCCCGATTTGAAAGCAGGTTGCTCACTGGCGGAATCGTGCCCTCCGGATTTATTCAAAAAATTTATTGATGAACATCCCGATCACATTGTCATCACATACGTGAATTGTTCCGCCGAAATTAAAGCGTTGAGTGATATTGTATGTACCTCCTCAAATGCTTTGAAAATAGTAGAATCCATTCCCAAAGAAACGCCCATTATTTTTGCACCGGATAAAAATTTAGGAAAATACATTATTAGCAAAACAGGAAGAGACATGCTGCTTTGGGATGGTTCCTGTGTGGTTCATGAAGCTTTTTCGCTGGATAAATTAATCGAAGTCCACAAACAATATCCTGATGCAACTATAATTGCACATCCCGAATCGGAAACACATATTTTGCAAACGGCAAGCTATATTGGTTCAACAGCAGGGATGATTGACTATGTAAAAACAAATCCGAACAATCAATTTATTGTGGCTACCGAAGCGGGAATTTTACATAAAATGCAACAGGAAGTCCCGCATAAAATATTGATTCCGGCTCCTGCAAAAGAGGATAATACCTGTGCTTGCAGCGAATGTGGCTATATGAAAATGAATACATTACAAAAAGTGTATGATTGCTTGCTTACTGAAAGCCCAGAAATTGATGTCCCTGAAAATATTAGAAAAAAAGCCTTAGTTCCCATTGAACGAATGCTTGAATTATCAAAATAATGATTGCTACAAATTACTTAATCGTTGGTTCTGGCGTGGCAGGATTGACTTTTGCCATAAAAATTGCAGAACGATTTCCTGATAGAAAAATCACGATAATTACCAAGTCGAACGAAGATGAATCCAATACAAAATATGCTCAAGGCGGGATTGCCATTGTCACTGACGAAACCGAAGATTCGTATCAAAAACACATTGACGACACCCTCATTTGCGGAGACGGTTTGTGTGATGTTGATGTCGTCAAAATGGTCGTCACCGAAGGCCCGAAACGATTGAAAGAACTCATAGCGTGGGGTGCCAAATTTGATAAAACGGTCAAAGGAAATTTTGATTTAGGCAAAGAAGGCGGCCATTCACGCAACAGGGTGGTACATCATAAAGACCAAACGGGTTATGAAATTGAACGTGCCATTTTAGAGCAAGTCCATCAAAAAGAAAACATAACCGTTCTGAACCATTATTTTGCACTTGATTTGATAACCCAAAACAATCACTGTTTTGGCGCTTATGCCTTGCATGAAAAAACAAACGAAATTATCCCATTCCAATCTGATTTCACAGTGCTGGCCACTGGTGGCATAGGCCATCTTTACGGTCATACGACCAATCCGGTTATAGCAACCGGAGATGGTATTGCCATGGCTTTTCGTGCAAATGCAGCCATAAAAGACATGGAATTCATTCAATTTCATCCTACCGCTTTATATGATGCTTCAGCAGGATCTAAATTTTTAATTTCGGAGGCAGTTCGAGGTTTTGGAGCGTATATGCGTACCCAAAAAGGACTTCGGTTTATGATAAATTATGATGAAAGAGGCGAATTAGCATCCAGAGATATTGTTTCGCAAAGCATTGATTTGGAACTAAAAAAATCAGGAGACGATTGCGTTTATTTAGATTGTACCCATCTCGATTTAGACGCTTTCATAAAGCACTTTCCCATGATTTATGAGCGTTGCAAAAGCATAGGAATTGATATAGCAAAAGACTGGATTCCCGTGGTTCCCGCACAGCATTATTTGTGTGGCGGAATTACAGTTGATAAAAACGGAAAAACATCTATAGAAAATTTATTTGCTTGTGGCGAATGTTCCCGCACAGGATTGCATGGCGCCAATAGATTAGCCTCTAATTCCTTGTTGGAAGCGCTCGTATATTCAGAGAAAATTTATGATTATTTGGCTGATGTTTCTATTGAGAAAAGCCAATTCAATGGGATTATCTCGAATTGGGAATCCGCTGAAAAACCTAAAATCAGTCCGGATTATTTGGCTAAAATGAAAGTCCAATTACAGCTTTTGATGCGTCAGAATGCAGGAATCGTGCGAAATGAATTGGATTTGCCGAAAGCCAAAGAACAGCTTTTACATTGGAAAAATGAAATGGAAGAAGTTAGTAAAACCCATCAAATTAGTGTTGCACTATACGAATTACTGAACATGATTACAATTGGGAATTTAATCGTGCAGCAGTCTATTGATCGGAAGGATAACCGTGGTGGTTTTATGAAAGTATAATACTTATGCAAATCAAAAGCTGATTTTTGCCACCTGAAACTAAATCTTGATAGAAAAATCAGTTGCATGCATTCAACATGTCGCAAGCCCATCTAATATATCAATCTTTTTTGTAAATATTCGGCTTGTTATTATTTTTTTGAAACTGAACACCATTCGTATTAAATGCCTTACGGCATAAATAAAGACTTTATCCTCTTCATTATTATTATTTGTTAAAATATCCTTAAATGGTATTTTAATGAATACTTTTTAATAAATTTGTTAACCAAACGGTTAAACTATATAATTAAACAATATGGATAAGATTAAAACTGAAAATACAGAAACTGAGATATTAATTGCAGCAAAAGAAATTTTTCAGCAAAAAGGTATGGCGGGAGCTAGAATGCAAGAGATTGCAGATAAAGCCAAAATCAATAAAGCCTTACTGCATTATTATTTTAGGAGCAAACAACTTTTATTTGAGGCAGTCTTCAAAAGCGCTTTTTCGTTATTAGCACCTCAATTAAATAAAGTATTGAATGATGACAGTGATTTATTTGAAAAAATAAAAAGATTTACTGAAAGTTATGTTTCGTTTGTAATTAAACATCCTTATTTGCCAAATTTTGTAATTCAAGAATTAAATAAAAATCCAGAGTTTGTACTAAAGCTTCGATCAGAAAAAAATTTTCCGTCTATTAGTAAATTCAAACTTCAGGTTAGTGATGCCATCCAACAAGGAATTATTAAACCAATAGAAGCGGAACAATTATTTATCAATATAATGTGTTTAAATATATTTCCATTTATAGGAGAACCACTTTTAATGGCTCTCGTTGATGTGGACAAAGACAACTACAATAAAATATTAGAAAATCGAAAAACTGAAGTGGCAGAGTTTATTATTAATTCTATAAAAATCTAAGTTATGAAAAGTAAGTTAGTCCTATTATTACTATTTCTATTATCTGTAAGTTCGAATGCACAGGAAACTCTGACATTGGAAGATTGTTATGCATTGGCTACTAAAAACTATCCTTTATCAAAACAAACGGGATTGCTGCAACAAAAATCTAGTTATGAAATTGAGGCACTAAGCAAAGGAAAATTACCAAAAATTGACGTAAACGCTCAAGCAACTTATCAATCCGAAGTAATAGGATTCCCTACAACATTACCTGGTGTTGAACCTTTAAATAAAGACCAATACAGAGCGACTTTAGATGTCAATCAATTAATTTATAATGGCGGTACAATTGATGCAAATGCTAAATTAAAAGAAGCACAGACCAAAATACAACAACAACAAATTGAGGTCAGTTTATATCAGTTAAAAAGTAAAATCAATCAATATTATTTCTCTATTTTATTACTTCAAGAAAAAAGCAACTTATTATTGTCTAAAAATGAATTACTTCTATCTAAAGTTAAAGAAGTAAAATCAGCGGTAAAATTTGGCGCTGTTCTTCCTGCATCTGAACAGGTTTTAGAAGCTGAAATCATTAAAATCAATCAGCAGTTAACGGAAATTAAATTTGAGAAAATAAAGTTACTAAATAACCTTTCTGAATTAACTTTTACCAAAATTGACTCCGAAACAATTTTATTACAACCCGATTTTAATTCTATAAATACAACAAGAACAAGACCGGAAATTGCTTTTTATGATTTGCAAAATCAACAATTAGAGTTTTCTAAAAATGTAATTTCCAAATCTAATCTTCCTAAAATAAATGCTTTTGGTCAAGCCGGTTACGGAAATCCAGGACTGAATATGTTAGATAATTCTTTTCAGACTTTCTATGTGGTGGGCTTAAAAGCCAATTGGAATGTTTTTGATTGGGGTAAAAATAAAACAGACCTAAAGGCATTGGATATTTCAAAAGAAATAGTGACATCAGAAAAAGAAACATTTGAATTGAACAACAAAATGCAATTAGAAGAGCTAGATTATGAAATTAAAAAAATGGAACAACTCCTACTTTCAGATAGCGAAATAATTATAATACGTGAAAAAATCATTAAATCCTCTGATGCTCAAATGAAAAATGGTGTTATAACTTCATCAGAATATCTTACAGAATTAACTAACCTGTTTGAAGCAAAAAATATTTTAAAAACACATGAAGTTCAATTGTCGTTAGCCAAATCGAGTTACGAAATAATCAAAGGAAAATAAAAAAGAATCAGAAAAAATTTTTAAAAATGAAAAAAATAATTATCATAATTCTATCCACAATAGGATTAATTTCCTGTAACAAAAATAGCGATAAAGCCGATGGTTACGGGAATTTTGAAGCAACAGAAATAACTGTTTCCTCCGAAGCGAACGGGAAAATTGAGTTCCTGAAATTAGAAGAAGGAGATGTTTTGAAATCTCAATCACAAGTAGGATTAGTTGATACTTTGCAATTACATTTTGCAAAACAACAATTAATCGCATCTAAAAGTACTGTTTCGTCTAAATCCGCAAATGTAGTCTCACAGAAAAGGGTTTTGCAGGAGCAATTAAAAACCACCAATTTAGAGAAAAACAGAATCCGTAATATGTATGCAGAAAATGCTGCAACCAAACGTCAAGTGGATGAAATTGATGGAAAAGTAAATGTTATTGAAGAGCAAATAAAAAGTGTTGGAACTCAAAATGCACCGATTTTAAGTGACTTGAAATCGATAGATGTTCAAATTGCTAAAATCAATGACCAAATAGCGAAAAGCAAAATTATTAATCCTATCAATGGAACGGTGTTAACCAAATATTCAGAGCCGGGCGAAATAACTGCATTTGGAAAACCGCTATACAAAATTGCAGATATTTCAGAAATGACTTTGCGCACTTATGTTAGCGAAACCCAGTTATCCTCAATAAAAGTAGGACAAAATGTAACCGTAAAAATTGATACTGCAAAAGATATGAAATCATATCAAGGAACTATTTCATGGATTGCATCTTCGGCAGAATTTACTCCGAAAATTATTCAAACCAAGGAAGAACGCGTAAATCTGGTTTATGCCGTGAAAGTGAAAGTCAAAAACGATGGCAGTTTAAAAATTGGGATGCCTGCCGAAATGTGGATAAATCTTAAAATCTAAAAAATGAAAATAATTATCGTAATGGCATCTATGTTTATTTTAATTGGATGCAAAACAACTCAAAACAACTCAATATCAACAACTATGAATTTAAAAAATCTGCACACCGAAAATAAAGCCGTTCAAACTAATGTACTTTTTCAACCTACCGATGGAAAAGTAATTTCACTACAAATTGCCAAAAACGAGCAATTAGCAGAACACATTACTAAAGTTCCTGCTTTATTAGTTTGCGTTTCTGGAAATGCAACGTACAATGATGAAAACGGAACTACTATAAAATTACAATCGGGTGATTATTTCAACATTCCTGTAAATGTAAAACATTGGGTTGACGCTCAGGAAGAAAGTAATTTCTTATTGATAAAATAATGAGCATTTCAGTCAAAAACATATCAAAATCTTACAACAAGTTAAAAGCAGTCGAAAACATTACTTTTGATGTAAAAGAAGGAGAGCTGTTTGGCTTAATTGGACCAGATGGTGCAGGAAAAACAACTATTTTCAGAATTCTAACTACTCTGTTAGTAGCTAATGAAGGCAGCGCAGAAGTGGCAGGTTATGATGTAATAAAAGGGCTGAAAGAAATTAGAAATTCTGTGGGATACATGCCCGGGAAATTCTCGTTGTATCAGGATTTAACGGTGGAAGAAAATTTAGATTTTTTCGCCACTATTTTTGGAACCACGATTGAAGAAAATTACGACTTAATCAAAGACATCTACGTTCAGATTGAGCCTTTCAAAACGAGAAGAGCAGGAGCGCTTTCTGGCGGAATGAAACAAAAATTAGCGTTGTGTTGTGCGTTAATTCATGCGCCAAAAGTGTTATTTCTGGACGAGCCTACCACCGGAGTTGATCCCGTTTCCCGAAAAGAATTTTGGATTATGCTCAAACGATTGCAAAAAAAAGGCATTACCATTTTAGTCTCAACACCTTATATGGATGAAGCTTCACTTTGTGACAGAATCGCTTTGATACAAAAAGGTAAGATTTTAAAAATTGATTCCCCTGAAAACATTATTAATAACTATGAAAAAATAATTTATGATGTACAAGCAAAAAACACACACGGATTGATTCACGATTTAAAAAACTATCCCAATCAATATAGTGTGTATGCGTTTGGAGAATTCATTCATTACATTGATAGAAATGCAGATTTTAATCCAGATGATTTACACGACTATTTAAAAAATAAAAATCACACCGACATAGTGATAAAACCCGCAATAATAACAATTGAAGATGTTTTCATGGACTTATAAATAATTACGAATTATTAATTATAAATTACAAAAGAAATCTGTGAAAATCTGTATAATCTGTGGCTAAAAATATTTGTGCAAATTTGTGCAATTTGTGCTAAAAAAAAATAAATGGATAAAGAAAAAATCATATCGGTACAAAACCTAACCAAAAAATTTGGCAATTTCACGGCTGTCAAAGGCATTTCGTTTGATGTTTATAAAGGAGAGATTTTCGGTTTTTTAGGAGCCAATGGAGCAGGAAAAACAACGGCGATGAAAATGTTGATTGGAATTTCAAATCCCAGTTCCGGAGAAGCTAATGTGGCTGGTTTTGATGTGCATACACAAGCCGAAATGGTTAAAAAAAATATCGGATATATGAGCCAAAAATTTTCAATGTACGATGATTTAACCATCAAAGAAAATATTACTTTTTTTGGCGGAATTTATGGTTTGTCGAGAATACAAATCAAACAAAAAATAGCCCAATTAGTCGAAGAATTACAGCTTAAGGAAGTGGTTAATAATCTGGTTGGTTCGTTACCATTGGGTTGGAAACAAAAGTTATCGTTTTCGGTTGCCTTATTGCACGAACCAAAAATTGTTTTTCTGGACGAGCCCACAGGTGGTGTTGACCCTATTACCAGAAGACAATTTTGGGAAATGATTTACACACAAGCCTACAAAGGAACTACAATTTTTGTAACCACACATTATATGGACGAAGCCGAATATTGCGACCGGGTTTCAATTATGGTAGATGGTGCCATTGAGGCGCTTGATTCGCCAAAAAATTTGAAAGAACAATTCAAAGTAGATTCCATGAATGATGTGTTTTTAAAATTAGCGCGGAATATTGAATAAAAAGATCTACACCATTAACATATTAAGGTTTATTAAGTTTTCTATCTTAATGGTTTAAAAACCTAAAAAGTTTAAAATGAAAAGATTCATCGGATTTGTAAAGAAAGAATTCTACCATATTTTCAGAGATAAACGCTCGTTGTTTATACTTTTTGGTATGCCAATCGCTCAAATTTTACTCTTTGGTTTCGCCATAACAAATGAAATCAATAATGTAAATATTGCCATCTTAGACCAGTCAAATGATGTTGAAACTCAGAAAATTATTTATAAAATAAAAGCTTCCCCCTATTTTAACGTTGAAAACCAAATTGAAAAAGAAAGTGATATAGAATCCGAATTTAAAAAAGGAAAAATTAAGGCAGTACTAATTTTTGAACCTAATTTCAGTAAAAATCTCGAAACAAAAAAAGTAGCCATTATCCAAGCCATCACTGACGCCACCGAACCAAATGTAGCAAATACCATAGCCAATTATACGTCGGCTATTATTCAGAATTATCAATCCCAAAAAAAACAATCCAATAGCAATCAAGTAAAAGTTGAAGTACAATCGAGAATGTTTTATAATCCGGAACTCAAAAGTGTATTTAATTTTGTACCTGGCGTTATGACGGTAATTTTAATGCTGGTTTCGGCTATGATGACCTCTATTTCTATTACACGAGAAAAAGAATTGGGAACTATGGAAATCCTTCTGGTTTCTCCTTTAAAACCATTTCAGGTAATTATTGGCAAAGTATTTCCGTATATTTTTCTTTCGATAATCAATGCAATTGTAATTTTAACATTGGGATATTTTATTTTCAAAATGCCAATTAATGGAAGTATCTTTTTGTTGGCTTTCGAAAGTATTTTATTTATAATTTCCGCACTTTCACTGGGTATATTAATTTCTACCGTTTCTAATTCACAGCAAACCGCAATGATGCTTTCCTTAATGGGATTGATGCTGCCTGTCATTATCCTCTCTGGATTCATTTTCCCTGTAAACAGTATGCCGTTGCCGATGCAGTTGATCAGCGACATCATTCCTGCAAAATGGTTTATTATCATTGTAAAAGCCATCATGCTCAAAGGAGTCGGAATTCAATATGTATGGAAAGAAACGCTGATATTAATTGGCATGACCGTGTTTTTTATAACGTTAAGCATTAAAAAATATAAAATTAGATTAGAATAAAAATTTCAATCGTAATGTCAATGACAATAAAAAAATTAAAAACTTCGCGACTTTGCGACTTAGCGGCCAAAAAATGAAAACAATAGTATTCATCATTCAAAAAGAGTTTAAGCAAATTTTTAGAGACAAAAGTATGCTGCAACTGATATTTATTTTGCCCATTTTGCAATTATTAATTTTGTCAAATGCAGCCACATTCGATGTTAAAAATATTGCTATCACTTTTGTTGATAATGACAAAAGTCGGGATTCAAGAGATTTAATAAACGCTTTTAAAGCCTCAACTTATTTTAAAGTTACAGACTCTGATTTTTCAGAAAAAGAAGCTGTCGAGGAAATGCAAAAAGGAAAAACCGATATTATAGTAAACATTCCGGTTCACTTCAATCGTGACCTGCAAAAAGACCAAGAAGCGAGCATTTCAGTAAATATTAACGCCATTGATGCTGCAACAGCCGGTGTTGAAAATGTATATGTAACACAGATTATAAACACCTACAATCAAAACATCCAAATGCAGTCAAAATACTTCTCCGAAAATAAAGAAGTATCGCAAAACATACTGGTTATCCCCTCTTTTTGGTACAACAAGACCTTAAATTATAAAACTTTTATGGTACCCGGAATTTTAGTTTTATTGGTCACTATGTTAACTTTATTTCTGTCATCGATGAATATTGTCCGAGAAAAAGAGCTGGGAACATTAGAGCAAATCAATGTAACACCAATAAAAAAGTATCAGTTTATTATTGGGAAATTATTCCCGTTTTGGGTGCTTGGTTTAGTGATTTTAACCGTGGGTTTAGTAATAGCCAAAGTTGTTTTTAGTGTTCCCATGTTAGGTAATATCTTTCTAGTTTATGGATTCACAGCCGTGTATTTACTTTTAATTTTAGGATTAGGACTGTATATATCCAATCACACCGAAACCCAACAACAAGCCATGTTTATTGCTTGGTTTTTCATGGTAATCTTTATTTTGATGAGCGGTTTGTTCACACCTATCGAAAGTATGCCTAAGTGGGCTCAAAATCTAACGTTGTTAAACCCTATTCGGTATTTTGTAGAGTTCATAAGAATGGTTCTTTTGAAAGGTTCCGGTTTTTCTGACGTGCTGAATAATTTATTAATCGTCAGTGGCTTTGCAGTATTTGTCAATGGTATGGCGATTTGGAGTTACAAAAAATCAAATTAAAATCTTAATTAACTTCAAAAAAATCCCAACGAAAAAACTTATATCTGCATTTTTCTTACCAACAGTTTCCTATTATTCCTTAAGTCAGCGATTAAAGTAAATGATTTAAGAAATTCTAGAAGAGTTATTCTATTGATCTGATTTAACAAAGAGGATTCAATACCAGATGAGAAATTCAATAGATATTATAAAAAAGAAAGTACAACGATTTCAAATAATTCTTCATCGGCAGCCTTCTTTGATCTACTAAAAGGGAATTATGCAGTGTTTATATTAAACGATGAAAATAAAAACAGTGATAATCAAAAAAATTATTTTGCTTACTGATGGTGTTAGACTTTCAACTTTTAAAAACACAAACCTGACTAATCATCCTAATATTCTTTAAGCAAGTTTGAAGGTAAACGAAAACTAAAAAAACTATTAAAATTATTTATAAATAATGAGTTCAAACTATTTCAATGTGAGATAATCATTAATTCGGCTTTAAACAATTAAATTAGTCAAATTATATTGCCCGGCATACTTTTGCAACCACGGTAACGCTTACAAATGGTGTTCCGATCGAGAGTGTAAGCAAATTGTTAGGGCATAAAAACTTACGAACCACCCAGCACTATGCAAAGGTTTTAGACAAAAAAGCAAGTGAAGACATGAAGATATTGCGAGACAAATTCACTTTGGCTGCGGCCAATGATGCTAGGGTGAGTTTATCAACCGAAGTGGCTTCAGGAACTAATAAAAACGGCGAACCCCAACCCACAGAATCCACATCATAATGATCCAATAGAAAATCGTGTTCTTCAGCAGCTCCTATGCCGCCTTGAAACGTGATTTTTAAATCCAATGGTTGTTCCGGAACATGCATTTCTTTTTGTCCCAATGCTTTAACCATCAACTCATGCGCAGATTGAATCAATTGCTCTTTTTTCTGTTTGAATTCTTCTAAAATCGGTCCCAACAAATAGCCTTCGGTGGCAAAAGCGTGTCCGCCACAATTCAGTCCGGATTCAATTCGATATTCAGAAACCCAAAGTCCTTTTTTAGCTAAAAAATTCCCTTGAATCATTGCCGAACGAAAGTCACTTACTTTCAGCGTGATTTTCTTTTTCAGTGCATTCTTCGCATCCGGAAAGAAGGCCGAAAAACTTTCAAAATAGCTGTATAATCTTGGATTCATCCCAGCCGATAAAACAACTGAAGATTCTAATGTACTGTTTACAAAACCACGCAATGCGGCATGCGCATCATTAAAAATAATTGGTAATTGTTCCTCTTTGATGAAATTATCCTTATCCAATTTGGTCATAATATTAACATCAATATTGCCCAGATAAAGATTTTTCTCCAGATAATTTTTGATATTTTCTTTGAAAGCGAAACCGTCTTCCATCAAGTTTTGCAACCCTGTTTTAATCTCGGATTTGTTGGGCAGCATGGCGATGTAATTTTCCAAAGCTAATTTACTTTCGGATAATTCTGTTTTAAAATTTTCGAATTTTTCCTTCACGATTTTGTCAACCAAATTCAAATAAGAAGTAATGCGTTCTGCGCGATAATCATGTATTTTTTGGGTAATTTCCTGATACGGAAAATCAAATTTCTTGCTGTAAAAAGCATTCATTTTTTCGATAAGCTCATCATCCATAATTGAAATAACGGATGAAATTCCATACTTCGCCACTCGTATCGGACTATCAATCGTATAAGCAAGTCCCATAACCGGGATATGAAAAGTATGGAGTGGTTTAAGTGTTGTCATGCTAAAATGATTTAAATAAATAAACCACAAAAGTCGAGAAACTAAAAACTGATAAATATCATACGCTATGATACTTTAATAAGATACTTTAGCCATTTTAGGTCCTGTTTTAAGATTATTTCAAAAACAATACATTTTACACTTTTCTAGTATGATTTCAATCATAATATTGTTAAATTTATAGAAATTATATTTGTAGCAATTGCAAATATGCGTCCTAAAAAACACATTCTTAAATCCACTTTAATTATGCAAATAGACATAGATTTACTTTTTTCTTGGGGCGCTGTTGCGAAAAAATACAAAAAAAACGAAGTAGTTTTTAATGAAGATGAAGTGGCCCATTTTTATTATCAAATTATTGATGGAAGCGTGAGAATGTTCAATTCAAATGACGAAGGAAAAGAGTTCACACAAGGACTTTTTTGTAAAGGAGAGAGTTTTGGCGAACCTCCATTGTTTATTGACCAACCGTATCCCTCGAAAGCAGTTTGCCTTCAAGATTGCACCATTATGAAGCTATCAAAAGATAAATTTTTAAAAATTCTTGATGAATATCCTTTAATTCAAAAATCATTTTTGGTTTTACTTGCCAATAAAATTCATTCAAAATCCAATACTTCAAAAGAGATCATCAACCAGAAACCAGAGTTTAGAATTCTTGCTTTTTTGAACACACACAAAAGAAAATCGGAATGTAATGACCAAAAAGTATTAATTCCTTACACACGTCAGGAAATTGCAAATTTTACCGGTTTGAGAGTCGAAACGGTGATTCGGGTTTTTTCGAAAATGAATGATTGCAACAAAGTTGACATCATCAATCACAAAATATTTTATTAAAAAAAATATGAAATTAAACATACAATTCTGGCTAAAATTTTCGTTGCTAAATCTATGTATTGTAGCCTCGCTTGGGGTTTTAATGCGTTATAAAATTGGTTTTGAATTTCCTTATTTCAATCAAAAAAACATCTTACATTCCCATTCCCATTTTGCATTTTCAGGATGGATCACACATACTTTGATGACATTGATGACATATTATCTTCAGGAAAAAATCACTGATTTTCAAGCAAATAAATATCAAAAAATAATCATAGCCAATCTAATTTGTTCTTATGGAATGCTGATTTTTTTTATTATTCAGGGATACGGAATGATTTCCATATTTTTCTCAACGGCATCGATCTTGGTTTCTTATGTTTTTGGTTATTATTACATCAAAGATTTAAAAAAACTGGATACCGATTTCGCTGCTATTAATTGGTTTAAAGCCGCCATAGTTTTCAACATTATTTCCTCTTTTGGGACTTTTTACTTGGCTTACATGATGGCCAGTAAAAATGTCATTCAGGATTTATATTTAGCATCTATTTATTATTTTCTACATTTTCAATATAACGGTTGGTTTTTCTTTGGTTGTATCGGTTTGTTTTTTGGCTTTTTAAATCTAAAAAAATCAGAACATTCCTTTTACGAAACTTCCTTTAAGCTGTTTGCTGTTTCTTGTATTCCTGCCTATTTTTTGTCCACACTTTGGTTGGATTTACCCGTTTGGCTTTACACAATCTCTGTCTTTGCAGCAATAATTCAGGTTTTTGCATGGTTTAAACTTCTTTTAATTTTAATACAAAAACAAAAAGAGTATCTGAAAAATTCCGCTTCATTGTTACGCTATATTTTGCTCTTTTCCTGTTTGGCATTAAGCATAAAATTCATTCTGCAATTGGGTTCAACAATCCCATCTTTAAGCCAGCTTGCCTTTGGTTTCAGACCAATTGTAATCGCCTATTTACACTTGGTTTTATTGGCGGTAATCACGTTGTTCTTGTTGTTTTACATCTATGCCAGTCATCTGATTATTATCAATAAAAAGATAAAAATTGGCTTGGTTCTATTTTCCGTTGGCGTTCTATTAAACGAGTTGGTTCTCGCCATTCAAGGTGTTGCATCATTCACTTATACTATTATTCCGTATGTGAATGAACTTCTTTTCGTTGTCGCCTTACTCTTGCTTTTAGGAATTGGGTTTACTACTTATTTTTCTATCAAAAAAGTTAAAAACAACCCGCCTTTATGATTGAACGCATAGAATAAACAATTGATAATTAAGTACTTTGCTATATAAAACCAAAGTAACCTTAATTATGAAAAAATCAATTCAATTAGTAGCCGTCGTTTGTTTCTTTACCATTTTTGGTTGTAAACAAAATAGCGAAGCTCCATCTGAAACAACAACAGAAAATACAGCAACCCAAGGTCCTGGACAGTCTGCCGTGGTTGACGAAGCTTCTAGTCCAAATATCGTTCAGACAGCCTCCGGAAGCAAAGATCACTCCACACTTGTAACAGCCGTAAAAGCAGCAGGATTAGTGGATGTATTGAGCAATGCCGGACCGTTTACCGTTTTTGCACCAACAAACGCTGCCTTTGATAAACTCCCAAAAGGAACCGTTGAAGGATTATTAGAATCTGGAAAAAAAGATGATTTGAAAAACATATTAGAGTATCATACTTACGTAGGAAATCTAAAAACAGAGTACATGCAAGACGGGCAGGAATATGAACAAGTAAATGCCGGAAAAATAAAAATCACCAAAGTAGGTGATAAAGTATTTGTAAATGGTTCCGAAATAGTAACTTCAATCCCAACATCAAACGGAATTATACACGTAATTAATGATGTTTTACTTCCAAAAAAATAATATTATTAATTCATTTTGCCAGATTGAAAAAAGCGTAAACTAAAATAGTTCACGCTTTTTTTATGCTTTTCAACCTATTGTTTTGTACATCAATACCCCCGAAATATTCATAGCTCTTTGTTTGATTTCTTCAGCTTTTTCTCCTGTGAATAACTCATCAACAGTTTCATTGAACAAAGCATTCCAATGCTGAAAATGAGCTTCTTTCATTTCACTTTTTTGATGTAATTCTTTATGTTTAGTCATCGGGTTTCCGGTATAATTCCCTTTAGAAAACATAATATTCTCCCAGAAATCATACATTTTAGGCAAATGCTCTTCCCAATTCACCTTGGCTACATCCGTAAAAAAATAACCGATTTTAGTATCTGTTTTTATTTTACCGTAGAAAGTGTTTATCAGCTTCTCAATGTCGTTTCTGTTTATTATATCTGTTTTCATTTCTAGATTTTTTAGCCTTTAAACAATAAACACAAACTGTCTTCCAATGCTTCTACTGAATGCAAAACTGCTACCGGAATTTCTTGTTCGTCATAAAGAAAGAGTTCATTTTGTTGGTTCTCCTCTTTATAAATCACGTTTCCTTTTATCACCAATAATTTGGCAGGAACATCCGTTTTATGCTCCTTGAGAATCATTCCTTTTTTGAAAGCAATCACCATTACTTTACTGCAAGAAGTATTTTGAACCACTTGCGCCACTGGATTAGCGGCATTTTCTAGTTTTTGAAGAATATCTTTAAACATTATAAATCTTTGTTTTTAAATTTGATTAATGAAATAAAAAATGGAATAATAATCCACAAACACAATAACGAAAAAGAAAGAAGCAGTCCCAATGATGTCCCGAAAAAATCTTTGAAAATTGCTCCGGTATATCCCATCATCGCCGAAACATCAAGATGCAGCAAGATTTGGATTCTGGCTAAATCTATTGGACTGAACGCCGTAACTACAATCATTGCTTTCTCTATTGGATAATCTGAAAACTGAAACAGCAAATACAAAATTATTCCATCAAAAAGCAACGCAAAATACAACCAACCCATAATGGCAATACCTATTCCTTTTGCTTTGTCTCTGGTGAGTATTGAACTTAAAAACGCCAAAGCCACGAAGACCAACGTAATCAGACAACCTATGACGAGCATCATAATGCCTACACTATTCGGCGCATTGATTAAAAGCGGAATTCCGGCACCAATAAAAAAGGCTAAAACCATTGCTAACGAAAGTCCGAGAAACAGACTCAACCAAATTTTCTTGCGTTTAATGGGTTGGCTTAACAAAAGCTCAATAAACTCTGTACTATTGTACAAATAAATCGTGGCAAAAAGAATGGAAACCAACGGAACCGTGAATAAAATTATATTTAAAATGGTAAGCAATCCTTTGGCAGAATTATCTTCCAGCCCAAATGAACTCCAGGAAAGAATGGCTAAAATAAGCGTGTACGCCAGTATAATCTTGTTCTTCAGAATGTCTAAAAAAATAATCTTAATGATTCTGTTCATTACTTTTGTTTTTTAAGATTTTAGCAATTGCTTTGGATATTTTTTGTTCGTTTGTTGATTCCAATAAATCCGCGATACTTTGATGAAAATGCACTGTTCCGTCTTGCATGTAAATAATTTGGGTAATCAAATCATCTAATTCGCTCAAAAGATGGGAAGTAATCAAGATGAGTTTTCCCTTTTCTTTTTCTTTTATAATTTTTTCTTTCAATATTTCGGAAGCCAATGGATCTAATCCCGCTGTAGGTTCGTCTAAAATCAACACCTCAGGATTAAACAGAAAAGCCAACGTAGCACTTACTTTTTGCGTTGTTCCACCCGAAAGTGTCCGCATTTGTTTGTCGACTATTTTTTCGAGCTGAAATGCATGGACTAAATCCTCATCTAAAACCTGATCCGAATTTCGAATTTTTTTTATCATTTCGATGATTTGCCCAACTGTCATGTAATCCGGATATCGCCCTATTTGAGGCATGTAGCCTATTTGTTCGCGATATTTAAATTCCTTTAAAATTGATTTTTCATTGAATAAAATATCGCCTTTAGAAGGAATCACCATTCCCAAAATACTTTTTATCAAAGTCGTTTTTCCACAGCCATTTGGACCAATTAGAGCAATGCATTCTCCTTTTTTAAAAGAAAGATTGACATCATTTAAAACCTCTAATTTTCCAAATTTTTTATATATTTTTTTTATTTCAATCATAATGGTAATGAATGCATTAATGGCGAATTGTCAATGAAATTATCTGGGGTTATACTGGGCAACACTTTTTCGGATTTATCCAAAAGTGTGATCATAAAACTCCGGAACAGCAACATCGCCGAGGGATTATTTTCAACTAAAACTGCAAATAAACTCAACGGATGATACGGCACATCGCCGACACCATTTTTGTCTAAATCATATCCTTCGTATTTATCCCAATAATTGGTGTCGAACGTATTTAAAACTAAACTTCCGTTAGTTCCCATATCAAAAGTGTTCCCAATAAAATTATTATTTACGATTTCATTATCTACGCAACTGGCCTGAATTTTCATCGCCCAACCGTTGGCTTCAAATACATTTTTTTCAATTCGAATCCTATTGGTTCCTTCCATGTGAATTCCAGAAGTGTTTTTAGAAAATTTATTTCCAATGATATGACTGTCCGTGATTTCCTTAAGGAATAATCCATAAGCGCCATCACCCCAATTTTCTTCGAAATAGTTATTGAACATCTTGACATTTTTGGTAAACATTACCGCAACGCCGGCACCGTTATTCTTAAAAACATTCGTAATATAAGCGTCGTCATTAGAGAACATAAAATGCAAACCATACCGAATATTGTTAGTTGAAATATTTCTCCAGATAACGGAATTGGTCACAAATTCAAAATAAATCCCATCCCGATGACCAGAAATAGTGTTGGCAATAATTTGGAGATTTTCACTTTTCCAACAATGAATTCCGTTGCCTATTTGCTGTTCTTCTTTGCCATACGCTACAATGGTATTGTTTTTTATCAGGCAGTTTTTACCATTTTGGATATAAATTCCAAAAAAATTATCGTCTAGAATATTGTTCTGAATAACAACATGGCTTTTATTATAGACTTTAATCGCGCAGGGATCTTCGAGTGAGGCATAACCAGATTTTATTACTTTAAAACCTTGAACAACCACACTATCCGCTTTAATGGAAAGTACTTCATACTTTTTTTGTCCATCTAAAACCGGATATCCTTTACCCAGAAAAACAATTCTTTTATCAATAACAATATTGCCTTCTCGATAAACACCTTTATGAACTAAAACCGTGTCACCAATTTTAGCCAGACTAATGGCTTTTTTTATTGATTTTACAGGTTTATTAGCGCCAACTTCAATCACATGCGCATGAAGGAATGAAGAAAAAAACAGAAATATGTAGATGAGTTTTTTCATTATTTTTAAAATTAAACCATCTGAATTTAATTAAGAAAACACACTTTTCTTAATTTTTTACTGATTCAAAAAACGACTGGTTTATTTTGTAATTACAGCTCCCCAAGTAACTGGTTTTGCTTTTAATTTTATTCCAAATTCCTTTGCCTCATTTTCAGAAGAAAAAGCAATAATTCCGCCCCTCATAGGGCTTTGAATCGTTCCTTCGGAAAGGAAGAAAGCAGTTTTGGCAGGAATTAAAACATTGTCTTGCGTATAATCATTCACATAATGAGCCGCCATTTTTGTGTTGGCATTTTCTTTTCCATAATGTATCATACACATGATGTCGTCAAATTTGAAAACTCTTCCTTTTTCACTAATCACTTCTGCCGCGTATTTACCATCGGCGATCGTCATTTTACAGAAATCGCACGTGTCAACGTTCAATTTAATGGGAACCACTTCTGTTTTGGCACAAGAAAAAAAAGAAAAAGTTAAAAAGACTAACAACACTGCTGTTGTATTTGATTTTTTAAATCTGTTTAACAAATTAGTTTCTTTGATTACTGCGATAAACAGTAATAATCCTGCAGCAATTAACATCCATCCTCCAGTATCTGGAATAGAATACGCACCAAAATTTAAAAGTTGTTTGTAACCTAATAATGGTGGCTGATATGACATTCCTGGCACTTGAATTGCAGCATTAGGGTCCAAATTATGTCCGTATTCATAGTTCCATCGGTAAAAATCGACTCCTGCTAATATCCCAAAAAGAATAAAAGATATAAATAAAGCATAAAGTCCTTTTTTCATAGCAATTACCGCAACTGCCAAAGCACACAATGCAAAAAAAACAATAATATAAGGCAGTACAGTAAATTCTATAAAATCCTCTTTATGCAGGGTTTTCATACCAATATAATGGTTCAATCCATTAATAATATCGACATCACCCGCAATTTTATCAGCATGCAACAGCAGTACTAAACCTTCAGGATATTGAGGAGCTGACAATTCAATTCTCCACATTGGAACAAAAACCGACGACACTAATAATGCCATCACAACCAAAAGCATCACTTTTGAAAGCGTTGAAATTTTTGAATTATTCATGATTTTTTTATTAAAAAAGGGAACAAACTAGATAATTTGTTCCCTCTTGATTTTGAAGTGATTGCTATTTAGCTGGCAAATTCGTTCCTAGACTAAATGTTATTGGAACATTACTTCCTGCAGGAGACACTCTTAAATATCCTGACATTTCTTGGTGTAGTGCACTACAAAAATCAGTACAATAAAATGGAAATATCCCTATTGTTTTTGGTATCCACTTCAAAGTAGCTGTTTCACCAGGCATAATTAATAGCTCGGCATTATCAGCACCTTTGATTGCAAATCCGTGTGGAACATCCCAATCCTGTTCAAGATTAGTAACATGGAAGTATACTTCATCTCCTAGTTTTATTCCTTCGATATTATCAGAAGCAAAGTGAGAACGTATAGAAGTCATATACACATGAACTTTGTTTCCTTCTCTGACTACTTTAGCTTCTTTTTCACCTTTGGCAACATAAGGATGATTGTTTTCTTCGATTTTATAAAATTTCAACTGACCATTGTTTCTGATTAAATCAGCTGGTGCAGATTGTGCATAATGCGGTTCTCCAGTGGTTGGATAATCCAATAAAAGTTTCATTTTATCACCACTAATGTCAAATAATTGTGCACTTTGCGCTAATTCTGGTCCTGTTGGTAAATATCTATCTTTAGTGATTTTGTTGTAAACAACCATATATTTTCCAAATGGTTTTTTACTGTCTCCACCAGGAATAGAAAGATGTCCAGGAGAATAATAAACAGGTACTCTGTCTAAAATTTTCAATGATTTAATGTCCCATTTCACAACTTCTGACGAAACGAAAAACGTAGTATATGCATTTCCTTTTCCATCAAACTCAGTATGTAAGGGTCCTAGACCTGGTTTTTTAACTTCACCATACAATGCAGCCTCATATTTTATAACGGGAATACCTTCGTAGTCGCCATCATATTGTTTTTTGGCAATCGCATTTTTCATTTTGTCAAAACTAAAGACCGGAATCAAAGCCGCTAATTTCCCACTTCCTACAATATATTCTCCTGTAGGATCTACATCACATCCGTGAGGTGATTTTGGACAAGGAATCAAATAGCAAATATCTTTTAACATTTTAGAATCCAACACTAATACTTCAGTTCTCATTTCAGATTTTGCAGTATGCGTTTTTTCATCCCAAGTATTATGAGCATATTTAGCTTTAATTTTTTTACCTTTTCCCGCTTTAATGTACTCTTCAGCTTTTTTCCAGTTTACAGCCATAATAAAATCTTTGTCGTTCTTTGAAGCGTTAACTTCCAGCAAAGTATTGGCTTGTTCTGAATTATAGCAAGAGAAGAAGAACCATCCGTGAGATTTGCCTTTACCAGCATGACTTAAATCCCAGTTTAAACCAGGAGTTTCAATTTGGAAAGCAATATCCATCTGACCTTCCTTACCTACTTTTACAAAACTCAAATATCCTTTGAAATTTTGTTTGTAAGTGTTAATAGGAACATCACCATTGGCATTATCAGGAGGAACGCTAAATCGGGTTCCTGCAACAACGTATTCAGTATTCTCAGTAATAAATGGAGAAGAATGATTTCCAGCACTGTTTGGCAATTCAATTATTTCAACCGTTTTAAATGTTTTCAAATCAACACGTGCAATTCTGGGCGTGTTATTAGCATTAGCGAAAAGCCAACGACCGTCAACCTCACCGTTAGTCTGAGACAGATCTAAATGGTGCTGATCATCCCAAGGCACATAGCCGTGAGAAGTATTCAACATTGGTTTGGTTTCTTCGCTATATCCATAACCACTTTGCGGGTCTTGAGAAAATACTGGAATGACTCTCAATAATCGTGCGCTTGGTAAACCATAAACACTCACTTGTCCACTAAAACCTCCTGAAACGAAATTATAGAATTCGTCATATTTTCCCGGAGCAACATAGACTTTTTGAGCAGCGTCGCCACCTACGGCATCAGCTGTATCTTTAGGTCTACAAGAGCCAAAAAATGCACTAACCAAAACGATGGAAAGACTTGTTTTTATAAAAATATTGTTCATTTTATTTTGAGTTAAATTATTTTACTCCGTCATTTTTACGCATATATTCCAACAAGTTTCTTGCATCGGTATCGGTCAAGGCTTGATTTGGCATACGAACTAAACAAAGTTCTAACTGTGCTTGAAGTTTTGGATCTTTATCAATCATTGGATCTGGATTAGTGATAAAGTTCATAATCCATTCTGGTTTTTGTCTCTCAGTAACTCCTTTCCATCCTGGACCAACTAATTTTTCATCAGTCAATTTATGACAAGAAGAACATTTAACGGATTGTATTTTTTCTCCTTCGGCAGCCATTGCCTCATCCAACTTAGCACCTAAATCCACTGAGGTGTGTTTTCCGATACCTCTGTTTGGATCATAAGTTGCAGCATCTGCTGCGGAACCTTCCGGTGCGGCCATTCCTTCATCAGATGAAGTGGTTGGTGTAAAATCCTCCTCAGGTTTGTTTTTTTTATCACCACATGAAGTTAACATTACGAATGCAACTACAAAAAAAGTTAATTTGTACATAAATTTGTTTTTAGAATTGTTTAACAAATTTGCGATTAGATTAGTGAATTAATTATGACTTGAATCATACTTATAGAACTATTTTCCAGATTTCTCTACCTGTACTTGGAAAACCAAACGATAAACTTTTGTTAACGATTAAACTTTTAAAACCTATCCTTGTCTTATATCTATAAAAAGTAAAACAATACAAAATGAAAAAATTATTCATCGCTGCATTATTAGTTGTCGGAATCACAAGCTTTGCACAAGAAAGAAGAGCAACTACAGAAAGAGCCAAAATGGAACAAATGACTCCTGAACAAAGAAATCAGTTGCATTTGAAAAAAATGACTTTAGAAATAGATTTGAATGCTTCTCAACAAAAAGAAATGAGTAAAGTTATTGCTGAACAAAGTAATAAAAGAGAAGCTAAAATGGTGGAACGAAAAGCAACTAAAAATTCAGCTAAAAAACAGCTAACCGCTGACGAACGTTTTGCTCAAAAAAATCAAATGTTAGACGAGCAAATTGTGATGAAAGAAAGAATGAAAAAAATACTTTCAGCTGACCAATACAAAAAATGGGAGGACATGAAAGGAAAAAGACATCACGGAATGAAAAAAAGAATGATGCACCATAAAGATGGAAAACCAGCAAAAATGGTTGATAAAAAATAATCCTTCCACTTGAAATATTTCATCTTAATTCATAGAAAAGCCCAAAATGAACATGCCCCAAAAAGTTAGACACTATTTGTGGCATTTTTTTTATTAATATGTTTTCGAAACTTTATCTATCGCTCGAATGGTAAAATCTAAATTCTCATACGTTAATGCATTGGTAATAAACCACGTTTCATAAGCGGATGGCGCAATATAAATTCCTTCATACAATAACCGTGAAAGAATTTTTTAAAAGTTCAATTATCGCCTTTTGCGGCAGTTTGAAAGTCTACAACAGGAGCAGCGTCAAAATGAACCGAAATCATTGAGCCAAAAGTGTTGATTGTAAAGACAACATTATTGGCTTTCAAAAAAAGTCAAGTTCTACTTTATGTTTTTCAATAAATAAGTTCCATGTTGTGGGTTGCTTACCCGTAATTTCATAAAAATTTTCACTGATGTTAGCTTGCTTTTATAAGCCATTTTAAATGCCGTGAGAATACAGCGAATGAAGTTTTAAATCTGAAATAATTTAAGAAGCGCCCCTTAATAAGGGCGTTCTTTAGAATATTTATGATTTTTTTGGAGGTGTTTTTCCTTCTCCAAAACAAGAACCGTAAACAGTACAAGATTTTTTCTCATTAGAGACTAGAATTATTACCCAATAAAATTAAAGTCTCTAATAGTTATTTTTTTAACCCTAAAAATATTGCGTTATGAATAAAGCTGTCCAAATCATTTTTTGCAATGCATTTTTCTGTATTTCAAATTATTATAATTGATTCAAGAAACCATTTAGGAAACTATTGGTACAAAATAATAAATTAGCGTTAAACTGAAAAAATATTAAATAAACTTTTTAGATTATCACAAAATTACTTAACTTAGATTTTCAAAATATGAATTATATCACTCAATTTAAACAAGTTAATTCAATAATTTAATTAAAAAATGGCTTAAAATTTTCACATTGAGTTTTGTGGCAAAATCATGGGACATCAGTTTATAAGTAGTTGAAAATGCAGTATAGGCAAGGGTTCTAGCTTATTGGTTCGAATCCTGCTCTGCCTTCCCTACAAGTTTTTTATTGAAAATTTCCTTATATTCTTTTTCAAAACTTCTACGGATTATAAATACAAATTTTCCAAAGCCAGCTTGAGGTGCATCATACATTGAAAAATCAATAATGGTATACCCTTATGGTGTAAACGTATCTATTTGTTTCAAGGCCCATAGCGGCTCCCATACCCGCAGCCAAAATCACAAGGGTTAGTTTTTCTTTATTCATAAAATTTAAAATTTTGTAAAGCCTCTTTTTTTGGCTTTTACAATATTATTTATTCTACAATTAGCAATCTATTTGAAACTACAAATTAAGAGCAAAAACTATGTTCAGCTAGGTGCTATTTCCGTAAAAAAAAGTAGGTTTATTGATAAAAAACAGCTGTGATAAAATTAGGAATGGAATCCATAAATTTCTGTAAGTATTTGAATTACAATATTAAATAACATTCAATCATCTTTTTAAATCAGAATTTGGAAATCAATATCGCTGGTATTTGCAGCATAAATACTAACGGCATTTAATCCTAGATATTTACAGGGTAAACGTTCCAAATCCTCTACAAAAAAAATCGACATTTGTAAGTACAGCGCTACTAAAATGGATAGGTCGAAACTACATTTTTCGAAATTAATAATTATTATCAATTGCCATCCAATCAGTAATCATTAGAAATTAAAAGCCAAACTCTCCCTTTTAAGGACATCTTTCATCTCCAAAGTCGGTAATAAATACTTTTACATGAGATTTAAATAACCGATCACCATGAAGCCATTTACTTTTGACCAAATACCTGTAATGATGAACAAAATTCATGATAAATTGGAGCATTTGGAAAAACTTATTCTAAGAATCTCTATTGTAGAGGAAAATGAGAACGAAATTCTAAACATTCAAGAAGCATCAAAACTTTTAAATCTATCGGTATCAACAATCTATAGTAAAGTATGTAAAAGGGAAATCCCCGTCAATAAACAAGGTAAACGCATTTATTTTTATAGACATGAGTTAATGAAATGGATTAAGTCCGGTCGTGTAAAAACTTATTTAGAAATCAAAAACGATATTGAAAAGAGGTCAAAAATCTAAAGCTAATACTAGATTTTTGACCTCTTTTCTTTTTACCCCTAATATCTAAATATTCTCATCATACAAGACTTAGTTTTTTTATGTTAGTAACATAATCAACATTCAAAGTTTATAACTATTTTTGCATAAACAACTCCCATGAGTTATGTTATCTTGATTAAGGATACTTTGTTTTGTTTTGCGATAGTTTGCTTTAAATTGTACCATAATTGTACCATCTAAGTTTAAAACCCTATTAAAGTAAGGAAAGTTATTTTCTGCATCGGCAAATAATTAACATAATTTTAACATTTTCACTTAATTTTATGTTAAATAATAAGCTAAAAATCCTACATATTTTTCTTCATAATCGACTTTTTGTACCGTAATTGTACCAGAAAAGAAAAAATCTCTTTTATGTGGCTTTTAGGGGCAAATAACGGCGCTTAAATCTACTTAATATTATTAAAAGCAACCAAAATTATAGGCAAATTATAATTTTCACTTGCTTTTCTTTTGTTTTATTTTGTTTAAAAATGTACCACTCTTTCATCCATTATCTCTGAGCTGTTGTAAAGACTGGATTGTTACTTTCTATTACAGAAATTAGCAATTTTTTAAACTTTGTAAACAAACCTGGAAGTATAATTATTAAAATGAAAAGCCTTATATTTACTGGAGTAATTAAATATTTTAGTCTGGATACTTTAAAAAGTATACTTGTAATATTTCTCCCAAATCACAACGTGTCGTTTTAGCGTTCTTTACTACTTTTCAGTCCTATAATTCCAACTAATAAAACTGAAAAATGAGCTCAAATATTTCAGTATTTAGAATATGTGGATTTTGTGGTTCTGAGTTCCTTGCAAAGAAAACCACGACAAAATATTGCTCTTTGAAATGTGCAAGCAAAGATTATAAGAGAAGGCTAAGAAATCAGAAAATTGAAAACTCACACCTTCAAACGCTCAAAATAAAAAACCAGCCGCTTATTGAGCTTAAAGACAAAGAATTTCTAACTGTAAAACAACTTGCATTGCTTTTAGGTTTTTCTGCTAAAACTGTCTATCGTTTGATTAATACCAAAAGAATAAATGCCTATAACTTTTCAGAAAGAAAAACCTTAATTAGACGGTGTGATATCAATGTTTTATTTGAAAAGTCACAAATTGGATTCGAAGTAGTTTTACGGCCTATAGAACAAAGAAAACAGGCTGAAATTAAAGACTGTTATACTATCACTGAAATACAAAAGAAATTTAATATTTCAAGTGGTGCATTGTACAATATTATAAAACGTAATAACATATGTAAATTTTCACTGGGAAAGTTTACTTATGTTGCTAAAAATGATATTGAAGCTCTTATAAAGTAATATCGCTCAGGTATTTGCTTTTAATCCCAAAAGAAGCTGTGCCTATCTCAATGTTGTGATAGAGCAATTAGAAGGACAAATAGCTTCAGCAAAAGTAGCAATGGCACGATTCTCCTCACCTCAACTATATTATGTGTTATCGGGAAATGACTTCACTTTAGGCATTAATAATCCAAAGGAACCTAAGATTGTAGTATGGACAACGATCCACAGAAAATATAAATTTATGATGCTGTACTGTCACTTTATGTAAACAGATTGGTTAAACTGGTCAGCAAGAAAGGTAAAATGAAATCCAGCCTCATCTTTGATGAATTTCCGACGATTTACCTTAATAATATGGATAGTCTTATCGCTACTGCACGAAGCAATAAAGTGGCTACCTCGAATTGAAACGGAGCAATGGGGAAAGTCCGTAGTGAAGAATCTTGTCTAATTTTTACAGAAAACCCAACCTGATCTAAAAGGTTTTTCAGATAAAAATTTTTCGAGAATGAAGCAATTTTATCAGACATACAAAGCTTTTCCAAAGCTCTCAGCACTGCTGAGAGAAATTAGCTGGACCAATAACCTTATTATTTTAAGCAGAGCAAAGTCAGTTGAAGAATAGGAATTTTACATTCGCCTTTCAAGTCAGTAAAAATTTATCTCCAGAGAATTGGAGAGGCAAATAAGCAGTGTGGATATTCCGCTGCACTTTGCAGCGGAATATCCAGCCCTCTCAATCTAACTTTTCAAAGGATAAATCGTAAACTTTAGTTCATCATTTAATTAAAACGGCAAATCTTCTTTAATATCAGAAAGGATATTCCGTACTTCATTATTTTGCTGTTCTTCCTGATCAAAACCATCTTCATTTTGAGAACCGGAATAAAATTTGTCGATAATTCTTATTTCTGTTTCAAATCCGTACTTCTTGAGTAATTGAAGCAATGCTTCTCTTTCATAACCTGTTTCTAATTGCATGGACCTATATTTACTAACATTCATCTTGCCAATAAATTCTTTGCCGTCATCAAAAAAATTAGCCGACGTTATAAAAACTGCCTTTGCTTTTTTCCCTTTTTCAATAGTTGTTTTATAATATTTTTCAGCAAAGGGAAGCGTTTTCCTAAAAAACCACTGAAGTGTCGCTTTTTTATTGCTGTCACCCAAATTTATAGTAGCACTGGCATTATAGCCTTTAAGTTCAACGAAAATTAGTTCAGGAGGATTACTTGATTCAATAATATAATCATACTCGTAGCTCTCCTTCTTGCCATTATTATCCATACTCAATATTTTCCCTCTCTCAATAGAAGCATTGGGATATAATGTTTTTATTAAGGGGTACATCAAAAACTCAAATAAGGTTCCTCTAAGTTCCTTTAATGCTTCATCCTGGCCAGCATTGTTAATTGTATGTAATATACTTTCTATAGTCTGTTCAATCCTATCATTACCCTTAAGCAGCACAGACAGTTCCTTGATTCGATTTAGTACATCATAAATCCTTGTCCCAAAAATGGCGCTAATATCAAATGCAATAATTCCATTCTTCCTAATTTTATTAATGGTATGCTGCGAACATAATCTGTAAATAATGATAGGGAGTATTTTTCTATCCTCTTCATTTACAGATTTACGATTAATCTGAATCCTGCTTATAAAAGCATCCAGGTGTATCGCAGAATACTCCGAGGCAAGAACTACATCCAAAGCAACAAGAGTTTTTTTATCTATAGTATCTGCTTTTGCTCCCAAAATCGGATTAATTCCTGTTGCACGGGAATAAGCAAAGGCATCCCACATCAGATTATTATGTTTTGCTCCAATATGTGGCGTTTTCTTATTCCTATATATGGCATTGACATTGTCAATAATATTTGCATTCCCCAACCATCGTAAGATATCTGGTAAAACGCTGCAGTCTGCTACCATAGTTGCAAAATGATCCGCCATCATAATTTCTACAGATGCTTCAGCTTGTTTTTCCTTGTTCACTTTATATACAATATAAACCAAATCGTTTCGATCCTTCACTTTGTAAGCTACATCCAGTTTCATCAAAAGAGTAAGTATATCATCTAAGGAAACTACTTTTGTAGAGCTCTCTTCCAATGGAGCTGCAGTAATTTTCAATGCTTCGTAATAGGAAATAATTCCCATATTTTGATCCATTAATTCTAATAATCTATATACAGGAGGACGGGATTTTTCTGCAACTTTTTTTATTCCATCTTTTCCAAAACCATATTCATTATAGATATAGACGTACTGTCCCTTTCCAAAAGTATAGGGTGCTGACGATTTGATTGCTTTCTGCGATACGGCCCTACTCACAATTTTTCTGGCATTTTCAGGAGTAACACCAAAAGTTTTTACCAAGCTGGAATGTATTTCCATCGCAGATTCGAACAATTTCTGCTCAAGCAGATCCGTTAAAAATTTATTATATTTTTCTTGTACGCTTTGTTGTTTTTCTTTCATTTGTCACGCTGCCCTTATAAATTATATTTTTTACCTTTATGCGCACGGCTCGTTTTTTTAAACACAATTGATTTTTAAAATCAAAAATCTGATAATCAGTTATTTAAACAATCACAAAATCATTAAAAATACCCAAAAAAAGATAAAACGCCTTAAACCCTAAAATAAGTTGTCACATCAATAGGTCTAAACATTATTCTGCCTGAGTAGTTTATCAGTCCATAATTTCACATCTGAGTCAGGAACTACCAATTTTAAAAATAGCTCAGGACGTGATAAAGCAACATATACAATCCTCAATTCTTCCAAATCGTTTGGATTCAAAAGTTTTGGGTCAGAATTTAAAATGGTATCATAATTCTTAAGAACCGATTTTTTCCCCAATAACAACAAGACAGCCTGAAAAGTTTTGCCTTTTACCGAATGAACGGTCCCAAAATAAAATGGATGCAGTCGCTCACTGTTTAAATCTTCACCAAAATAATCATCAATTAAAATATCCCCGTATTTGCTATCAATATTTAAATTAATATTAATCCCTGAGCTTTTTAACGCTGCATTAGCCTCCTTCACCCATACATTTAAGGTCTTATCTTTAGTATAAGGCAGACTGTCAATAAATCTAAAAATTTCTCTTCTATAATTTTTGATTCCTAAAACCGCTATCTTATCACTTATAAATTGACTGCTGCAGTAGAATCGTGAATCGGCCGGACGCAATAGAGCCTCAAAATATGATTTTTCCAATAATTTATATCCTTTGTTTAATCCCCCATGTTCATACATATGCTTTCCTTTAATTATGCCTTTCACATGATAATGATTCTTTAGCCAGGGGATAGTCTCAAAACTATGCACATCAGAACTAAGCCCTAAGTATCTCGAACTCGCAGTACCTCTATACAATACCGCTACATTTTCTTTATTTACTATTATTCCATTACTATCACATTCCTTAAGGAAATCTTTTAAAATTTCTCCAAAAGCCTCATGGCTTTCTTCAGTGGTTATAACTGTAATATCTTTTTTAGTCGCTTTCTTTGGCATTTTATAGCCAGAAATTGCAGGTATTAAAACAGAGTCCTTAACTCGTTCATTTACAGCTTTTATTTCTGAAAATGACGATAGATTCTGTATGAAATCACAAATATGCTGGGAGCTTCTCCTATTCTCATACAAAAGTATCTTGTCCCATACATCATATTTCGCATCAAATAATTCAGGCCGGGCTTCATTCCATTCAAATATCGACTGGTCACGATCACCGATCAGCATAATATTGCTGTTGCCTTTACTATTAAATATGTCAATGATTTTCATATGTATGTCATTCGTATCTTGACATTCATCAATTAAAAAATTAGCAAACTTTTTAGCAATATTTTCAGCTATTATAGGATATTTTTCTAACACTTTAAGAGCAATATAATTTGCATCAGATTGATTGGCGTACCCTTTTTTAAACAAAGCCCATTTAGAATTGATAATATTTGTGATATTACCGTTGATACCACCGCTAATGTTGTTATAAACCCATTTAAAATGGAATGCTTGATAAGGCGCTATACGAATTAGGATATCATTCGAATCAAAAGTTGTCTTATCAAAATACTGGTCATAATCCATATCAAACTTCTTCACACTCCATGGGCCATGTGGTTCCCCTACCAATTCCGGCCTGAAAGAACATCCCATTATTAAATGACCAAAAGGAAGGAAGATAAACGTATTGATAAAACTATCTATGGTTCCCAAAAAATGAGGGTAGCTTAAAGGAATTGGAGTTGAAAAATCAGTTAAGAGCTTATCTTCGATTTCCCTACATGCAATATTTGTAAATGAAATTATTGCTAGGCCTTTTTTTCCTAAATCAGGCTCTCTGAGCAGACGCGATATTCGTGCCGCCAACGAATATGTTTTACCACTGCCGGGACAAGCCTTTACAACTACTGTACCCTGATTGTACTCTAAAATTTTTCGTTGGCCCTCTGATAATTTGCTATACATGTTAGACCTTTTTATCGATTACCCAACGAATTGAATTTTCAAGGTATTTAGGAATTACAAAATGCCTCCACATTCCAGGTTTTTGCTCAAGTAAATAAGCTAAGTTTTCTGCTAACACTGATTTATCCTTATTGGATTTCAACTTCTTCAAAATATCAGCCGCTAGCAAGTGCTTATTAGCAAAAACATCAACATATTTTTTAGAATGCATATCGTTATAAATTCGGGCAATTAATCTGGCATTGTAGTCATCTGCGGTTATAAGCTCATACTCAAATGTATGATTCGCCAATTCAACTCTTAGATTTTTATTGGCTAATTTTTGTGCTTTTGAGGCACGGTCAGATAACTTATTGTATTTGTTTGACAATACTGCCTTAATAAAAACTTCATTGGACTCAAAACCTGTGATTTTTAGATCCTTTGTCGCGTCAAAATCCACTATACGATTACTGTGGTCAATTATTTTTAGACCTTTAAGCTCTTTGAAAACTTCAACAGCTTGAGCCTTATTGATTCCCTCGCCTTTGCTAATAAAATTTCCAGATTTTATGATACTTTTGTCATCATCAGTGATTAGCGAACAATAAGTCGCCAATCTCTTTTCTTTATCAGGTGCGTTAAAAAGATTGGCAAATGGCTCAAAAGCAACTCCATTGATATTTACTATTTCAATACCATTCTTATCAAGATCATAATCTTTTCCAGTCATTTTAGCAAATACAGGAAGTAATAATGCTTCTGATATACCTTCAACCAATATACACCCGCTTGCGAAAAACAGTTGCGATTTGGTAACGTCTAAAAATTTTCTCAAATAATCTTTGTTCTTGCCTGTAAGGATCGATTTCCTAGTCGTGAAAAAAGATGTTTTATACAATTCATCTTTTTGTAATATCAGTAGATTATCAAGATTTGATTTTGCGGTGATTGTTGGAGAATGTGAAGTTATAAATATTTGCACACCTAAATCTTGTAAAGTATTTAGATAATTAAAAAATGTGTTTTGACGTTGCGGATGTAAATGAGCTTCGGGTTCCTCTATTAATAAAGCATAATAATGTTCAATTTCCTGATCTCTCCTGCTCTTCAGATCCCCTAAAACTGCCGAGGCCAATATTATATTATTATCTCCCAATCCATTCTGGCTGATATCAAAATATTTTTGAAGATGCAAATCAGTACCCAAAACCGCTTGTGAGTAAACAGGTTTCCTTGTAAGGAGCCCCTTAACAATATTGTCATATTTATATTCCAATAGCTTTAAATGGACCTTAGAACTCTTTTTCTTGATATCTGCTTTTTCAAGATGTTCATTTATATAACTTTGTCCTGTACTGATTAAACCAGTCCAGTCATCGTTTTGAAGCACTTTTTCAATTGCTTGTGAAAGCTCGTTTTTTTTGTCATGTGTAAGGCTGACTGTTGTTTTTCCTGCTGGATCAGCTTTCTCATACGAAGTCATATCCCTAAATAAGGAAGTAACTTTATTATTGTTTGCATAAGGCCTTAATTCCTGTTCGGCATTTCTTAATGGTTCCAGATAAGAGTAATATATCTGCTGCAACTCTGCCATATCTACGATAGTATCATGTCCTCCCAATACTTTCCATTTTAATTTTTCATTTCCCCTAATGTCTTTTTCAATATCATAATGAAAATTCAACCTTAAGTTTGGGGATTCTTTCTTTGCTGGGTCTTGCCATAATAGTGAATGAAAAAGATTTCTGTCTTCAGCTTCTTCAATTTTAAACTCTATAGTAAATTCTATAGGTTCAAGGACATCTGAGATAACCAAGTTGTCAATATAAAAATCTTCCGGATTTTTCACACCAATATCTCTCCATTGTCTTCCTAAGCTTAAGCATATCCTGATTGCGTCAATTATGGTCGTTTTTCCTACATTGTTTTCTCCAACAATAATATTTAGTCCTTTATTAAATTCTACTACTAAATACTCAATAGACCTAAATTTTTTAATTGTAAGTTTTTCTATATACATAATCAACAAGTGGTTTCTAATTCCTTAATTGATAAATATATAAAATTTATGTCGTTATGAATTTACGGGTTTCCATAATTTGAACTATTAATTCGGCTATCCGTGCTTTACAATGTACCTCTTATAATTATTTAAAAGCTGTAAGCTCCACTAGATATTGGTTTAGCAGCCCGATTGGCCTTCTTGAAATTTTATATAAATCAAACCCACAATATAAGATTTTATTTACACAGATATAAGGTAAATACTAAAATTTTCAATTCTAAACGGAATAAAAAGGTAGCCAAGATAGTCCCTGCATACAACAAAATAGAAATTATTGATATATCACAAGATGGTATGAATATAAATAGGAATAGTCTGCCTCCTAATTTAATTTAAATACCAACAGAAATTTCATAATCTAATGCTGAATAAAATAGTTTTTTAGCAAATTAGTCAGCTATTTATAAAGAATTGTCAACATTGATTAATTTTCATAACTTGCTTACAAAAATAATGCTAAATTTATAATAATTAACTGATAACGAATACCGTAAAAATTTAACGCTTTTGCCTTAGTATATTTTGCCCAGTAGTAATCGTTTTTGACCAAAGAATGAATAATCAGCTTCAAAATATTTATCAGTCTTATGAACTTCTTCTACCAAGCAAAGAGGATGGAATGGTTATTTTTCTCCTGCACCAAAAAATAAAAGACAGAGAAATTGAAGAGCCATTTAGTTACGGAGACTTCAGGCAGGTCGTTAAGGAGGTGGCTGATTGGTCTCCAGGTGGTATACCGCGTTCAGAAACTTTACTGAAAAATTTTCTGAATAATTTTATAGAAAGGCCAGCCGATCAGAAAAATGGCTACAAGCTAACAGAATATGCATTAAAGTTCATTGCAATAGTAGACCATAAGCTCAATAATCCTTACAGAACGTTTCCATTAAGAAAGAGCTTCGAAAAATATACAACTTTTCAGGCAACCGAAATACAGGATATAGTGGAACTTGAACGTTGGTTCGAGCAGGGCTTTAACAATATCACCAGACAGAATATCATCGATCACCTGGAAGCACTTAAAGATGTAGTGAGCCAGTCCGTCAAGGAGCTCGGACAGATCCTGCAGCAGGAAAATATAGATATAGTACAGATTGTATCAGAATTTGCAGAGATTTTCACCGGTTTAAATGAAAAAACGGAAGAAATCAGGGATACTTTAAGATTAGGGAACCGATTAGAAAGAGAACTCCAGCTAGTAGTCGACCATTTTTATGCCATTTTAGATACAAGCAGCAATACTGAGCCAAAATCAGATGCGACTTTGTACAAGAAAGTTTCCAAAGACTACGAAAGTGCTCAAAAGATACAATGGGAAGTCAATACTTTTTTTATGGTGGTAGGCGGAAAAATTGGACAGTTAAGAGAAAAGATTGTATTTGCCAGTAATAAGCTCAATGACCTACAGCATAACTTTCACTACCAAAGTAGTTATAAGCTTAATATTAAAAGAATGCTACATTTTGTGTTAACAGAATCCCGATTTACCAAGGACGGCCCTGGGCTGTCAGCTTGCTTTCCCCGCAAGTCAATTCCTTATGAGTCATTTAAGATAACAATGGTTAACCATATGGAAGAATTTTTTCCTAAAAAGGTTATGGTCACCACTACATTGATTGACAAGGAATACCAAGAGTCTGAGAATGCCAAAATCGAAAAGGATATTGCACGCCAGGAAAGAATTATGGAACTCGTGAGCTATTATAAGGAATTACTCGCTCTGGATAAACAGATGGATTTTACAGAGAAATTTTATCACATTCTGGAACAGGATAAGGACGTGGAAATAGCTCTTAATGTCAGCTACGAATTATTGCTCTTCGCCCACCACTCAAAACAATACAAGGTTACCATCGACCAAAACTTATTAAAGAATTCCAAGGATAAAAAGATATACTCATGGCAGACGGATATAGTAAAGAGATAGATTTTACATTCTTATCTGAGGAAGCGGCACAAAATTATTTTGCCGACCTAAATATTGAGCTTCTCAGAGGGACACACATACAGAAAGAATCGTACTACCTATTTTCCCTCCTTCAGGACAAGGAAAGGGAACTGCGCAACTATTACAATTCCCTATATGGACTTGAACTGATCAGAGACAGGCATAACAACGAGACTTTCTATTATCTCGATATCCTAGATGGAAAAGGAAAATTATCGCGCCAAGACAGGCATCGGGAGCTTTCCCCTATGAACATCATCACCGGTATCATGTTGCTTAAAATGTATTACGATAAATATTTTGAACTGCAGAAAATCGTAACATGGCAGGATATTGAACATCACGTTATGGAATCAGAATATAGTGATAGCTTTAAGAAAGTATTCTTTGATGAAATCAGGGAATTTTACAGCGATGCCGAATGGGAAAGCGTTAGGAAGAGATTCTTAAAATGCGTGCGTGAGTTTGAAGCTTTAGGCTGGGTTTCAAAAATTTCATCTTCTGAACATGAAATACATTTTGTGATCCGGGAAAGCATTAGCCGCTTTGCGAAACTTTATGAAAAAGAGTTACAGCATTTTGATGATTTTGTTGTAAGCTACCTTAATCAGTCATAATCATGAATAATCCAAAAATATATTCGCTTTCAACTGTAGGAATTGTAAAACACTACAACCAGGATTACTTACTACATGAGCAAAGGACAGATTTTACCGGAAACAATGGGATAGGCAAATCTATCCTGGCCGATCTTATCCAGCTTATATTTATCCATGACGACAGCCTGATTGAATTTGGAACTTACAGTATGGACAAAGATGGAAGGAGCGCCTATACATTACCTAAAGATACCAGCGAAGGATATGCCTTTATGAACATCGAGGTGTCTGAAAACGCCTTTATAACTATAGGGGTGTGCATCCCTAATAAGAGGAGTAAAAGGCTAAAACCCTTCGTCATATTAAAAGATCTGGATCTTGATAAAAATATTGAAGAACTGACCTTTTCTGCATCACAGTTGCCGTTTCACAACAAATTCATTAACCATGGCCAGTTCCTTGGTCTTGCAGATCTTACGCGACATTTTAGGGATGAGCACGCACTCTGCCTGCAATACTTTATAACTAATGACGATAAGAGTCGCTACTATTCCTTTTTATATAAAAAAGATATACTTTCCATCAATCTTAGCATCAGGAGTAACCTTAAATCATTTGCCAAAATTATACAGTCTTTTTCAAGGGCGAAATCATTGAATCTTAAGAATTCTAAAAGCCTTAAGGACTTTATCTTTGAGGATACCGAAAAGGACTATCAGGAATTGTTCATCTCACATAAAAAAGAGCTTGAAAGGCAAATACAGGAATATAAGTCTTTGGAAAAAGAAATAGAAGAGCTAGAAAACAAGCAGGTTGCACTTACTCATTTGAAAACAATCGAGGACGAAAAAAGAATCGCACACCTGATTTCAATAAAATCCGAAATATATCAATTTAAAAAAAGCAGAAGCAGTTCGACAGCTAAATACAATGCAAGCCGTAGCTCACTGGAAGGATTTAAAAAAAATTTAGACAACCTCAAAGCCCGTGAACCAAGACTCTCATGCATTTTATTAACCAAGGAAACTTCAGTTTCACTCCTAAGGAATGAAGTTAACGCACTTAGAAAATATGAAGAATACAGCAAAGAGATAGAAAAACTGCGACAGGAGAAAAAAAGTATTGAAGATTGTGATGCCCCTGTAGTGAGTACATTTGAAAAAAATGATACTAACCCAGATGATTATCAAACACAGGATCTAATCAAAAGGATTAAAGAATTTAAGGATATTTTTATTCAGTATGGATCTGTGCCTGATATGCTAGCAAAGGTTGAGCAACAAAGGTCAGTACTGTCGAAACGTAGGACCGAACTCCAAAAAGAGTTTGCAGCTAATGAAACAATTCTTTCTTTAATAAAATTGCGGGAGGACGGCTCAATACTTTCGCAGGTTATTGACAAGAAACAAAGTCTTTCCTCTGGGCAGGAAGCAACATTGTTCAATCTGATCGATACCCATTGGGGTAAACCTTCAAGTCCTTCTGACGGGACAATGTACACGGAGAGTTTAAGTGCATTTTCCAAAGAAAATATAATCCCGGATCAGGCTTCCGGAGGATATTGGCTCAGGATGGGACAAATAAACCGATTTATACCACCACTACAGCAAGCTCAACTATTTAACGATCCTGACAAGTTGGATCAGGCTTTAAAGGATATGGAATCCACAATTACTGCGGCAAAGTCTGCCCTGCAGGCAGAACAAAAAGCACTGGATGATTTTGAAAGAGGCAGTAGTTTTCAGCATGAAAAAATTAACCTCGATTATCAGCTAGACCAGCGGTTGAAGGATTTTACGGCATACGAGAATTACGAGACGACCGCTTACCTGATTTCACAGCTGGATGAGAGATTTGAAAAGATTGTTCAGGAAATTCAGAGTTGCAAAGACAAACAAAAAGAACTCGGGCTCACAAGCAGAATCGACACTTCGAAATCTGTTGAGTTTTATGAAAAGGATCTTACAGCCAAGAACAAAAATCTTATAAAAATCAGTTCACAGATTGCTACTGAAGATACAAGGATCAAAACGCTGAAGGATGAACTCATCCCATCAATGGAGTCAAAATGTTCTTCAGATGAGATTGATGCAATTAAATTTACTGAAAAATATGACCAAAAGCTAACGGATTTTAAAAAGCTCTATCCTGAAGAAGATCCGAAAAACTATGATCAGGGTTCAATACGCACAATATCTTCTGAAGAGTTGGTCCAAAAGTATCAGTCTGTACGGGAAAGATACAACCAAGAGTACATGCTGATTGTCGCCAAATTTGAAGATACGTCCAACGAAAAAAATACTGAAGTCAATGACCAAGTAAACCAGTTAAAATATAATTTTCACATTTTAGAACAGGCCCTGTTGGGATCAAGAATCAAACACATTGACAACATCACAGAAATATTAAGGGAACTGAATGGCTCACGCCTAGGTATAGTAGAGGCGATATTTGAGACTATGCTGGAAATCTTTTCACAAACAAGTAAAAAGTTCAGCCAGTACCGATCTGTCATCAATGGATTGAATGAATTTTTCAAAGGAAAAGTCATCAGTAATAAATATTATTTCCAAATTCAATTTGAAGCTCGAAAAGACTTTACCATTGATTGGATCTATAAACTTCAGGACGAATCTGCCTCAGCCTATAAATCCGGTGAAATAGCCTTTTCAGATATATCTGTAGAGAGCTTTGTTGAAGACTTTTTCAAGAAAGCAACAGGTTTCAAACGCGGGATTAAATTTTCGGACCTTCTTGATCCCAGAACCTATTTCGAATTGAATACTAAATTAGAAAATGAGGCAGGAGACAAAGAAACACCAGGTAGTACAGGAGAAACTTATGCCGCCTTAGTACTCCTTGGCATAGGAAGGCTTTCAAAAGTGCAGTCGGACAGCAAAAAGGGAATAAAATTCATTATCCTTGAAGAGACTGCTAATCTTGATGCCACAAACTTTGGAACATTCCCCGACCTGGCAAAAGAGCATGGATATCAGATAATAACAATGACCCCAAAGCCTTATGGTTCCGACTCAGAAGACGGCTGGATTATACATCACCTAATTCCTGGCAAAATTGATACTGACATCAATTTTCCGATTCCCAGCAGTTATGTAAAAACCAACAGGACATCCACTCCCCTGCTAGAATATATTAAATCGCAAAAAAAATGAATTGGATAGTATTAAAATCCTTAAATGAAATTTATATCGAAGGGAAAACCTCAAAAAAAGAATCATTGCTTAAAGATCCTTTTGTCTTGCATTTGCTTAAAAATACTAAAGAACTCAAAGCATATAAAAACGATATTTTAAAAGGCAACGGTTTTGAAAAATTATATGAGCATAAATACCTTAATGAATTCAACAGATTCAACGCATTCCTTATGGAAAATGCACTCCTTAAATCACAGACTAGATTCGAAGAAAAAGACATACGAATACTGATGAGTATCAGGGAGCAAATGGATAGTGGTGAACTATACGCAGTAAGGGAACAAATTATCGCAAATCAAGAAAGTGTGAGAGGTGTTTCCCTTATGTTCTTTAAGAATGATAAATATCTTGAAGAGAAAATTTCATTAGTCAATGCCGTAAAGCAACTTTTAAAGATTGAAGAACTGGCAAACGATAAGGATCAGCAGTATCTCTATGTGTTGCAATGTAATGAACCAAACAAAATAGTTCTCTGTGAAAACCTTGACTTTTTAAAGCGACCTGCAGCTCCGAGGGCTAATAATATTGAATTGTGGTATGCAGGGGGCAAGAATATTGCAAAACTTAATTATGTTAATACAAGAGATTTACCAATCTACTACTCATGCGACTGGGATTATGACGGATTAAAAATTTTCGAGGCAGTATTAGAAAAGATTCCCGGAATAAAGTTGCTATATCCCAATGGTGATCCCAGGAGTATTGAAATTACAGAACACAAAAGCTTTTGGCAAAACAATACTCTTGCAGGGTTAAATGAGATGGCTTATAATCCAGATCAAAGAAATTTAATTAATAACCTTATTGACAAAAACCAATGGATTATCGAAGAGTCAAACAACCTGATTGACATGCTCTCAAGTCATTCATAATCATATTAAAAAGGCTTTAAAGTTATTCAACCACTTTATCAAACATTTATACATCAATTTCACCATCAAATAAAAAGTAGAAACTCTTTTAATCTTCATTTTAAATTTTAATAATACTTTTATAGCCTCCATTGACAAATATTATCATTTAATTTATTTTTTATTTATGGAAAACCGTATTTTAAGTATTTAACAAACAATTTCAAATATATCAATTAAAAAGACATTGACTAATACGTATATATATCTGTTTATTTATTAAACTATTGTAATGGTAATATGTACTTTTACATAGGATCTAAATAACAAATTCCCATGAAGCCATTTACTTTTGACCAGATACCAATAATGATGAAAAAGCTTTATGATAAATTAGAGCATTTGGAAAAACTTATTGAAAGAATCTCCCCTACCAGAAAAAATCAAGATGAACTACTAAACATTCAAGAAACATCAAAACTTTTAAATCTATCGGTATCAACAATCTATAGTAAAGTATGTAAAAGAGAAATTCCATTTAATAAACAAGGTAAGAGCATTTATTTTTACAAACATGAGTTAATGAAATGGATTAAGTCCGGTCGGATAAAAACTTATTTAGAAGTCCAAAATGATATTGAAAAAAGTTCAGAAATCTAGTGTTACTTTAGATTTTTGAATTCATCTCTTTTTAAGGTTCATCTCTGAATATTCTAATCATGTATGACTTAGCTTTTTTATGTTAAAAGCTCAAAGTCATATATGGCAAATTGACAAAAAATAATATAATTAAACTCGAATCAAAACAGGAAGTCAATCTTCCTGTTTTGATTCTTCTTTTCTTAAACTGATAAGACTTTCAAGCATTACATATTCCTCACCACTTTTTTCAGTCGCAGCTATGCCTAACTTTGACTTTCTCTTATCTGATGGCTTCTTAATTTTTTTGCGTGCTTTAGGAACAGCTTTATTTAATTTTTTACAGCTCTCTTTTCCAAGTTCAATATCCAAATTATAGAAAGCTTTTAATATATCTTCATGATCCTCTTTTTCTGTAAATCTTTGCATGACATGTTCTACCATTGGTTGCAAAGCCTTAGCATATTCCTTTTTTGTTGAATCACTCCCGTACGCAAGCTGGTACATTAAAACTCTAAATTCATGCAGATTTGCTTCATAATGCTTTTCAATATTACTTACAACTTTATTTAAGTCAAGTGCATCAACAAAATCCCTGCTAAAGCTATTTGTTCCATATTCCCCAAGCATTGAAATACTCGACAAACTTCCCCAATACCTTGGAGTAGCTTCTTCAAAATCTTTTTTTACTCTATTAAAATCAATAGAATTAACTATCTGATTAACTTCTTTTTCAAAAAAAATCAATTCCGTCAACCCTGAGATAAACAGTTGAGGAAATCGAATTTCCTGTAAACTACATGCTTTAATCTGTAAGCTGATTTTGTCAACAAGATATTTGAATTCACTTCTTTTGATGTTTCCTATGTAATTACGATAAAAAGAAATCAAGTCGTATATCAAATCAATTTTTCCCTTTTCATTTCTTTCAATTATTCTTTGAAAATCCATAAAACTTAATTTGCTTTGAAAATTTACTACCCATTCCAAATGCCCTATAGAAATAGTATTAAATAACCACGGTAGGTAATGAAATGCTTCGACATCTGAATTTTTAATAAGGTCAGCAAACTTATCAGAATCTATTTTATCCATAATCGGTTTAATAACTTCTTTGCAATGGTATTGCAATGTAGCTCCCATTTCGTTAAAATAGTATAGCGTACTTTCATCCCCATTATCAATCAAATCGGCTATTTTATCCGCCTTGTCTTTAAAAACCTCATTGGCAATTTTGCTGTGTCCTGGTAATGTTGTAGTATGAAGGTGTCTTGCCAAAATTGACAATATTGGCAAACCATGCTTAATAGTTTCATTCGTTAAGCTCTTCCATTGATCTATGGTTAATGAAGCAGACCATCTTTTAGTATAATCATTGGCTTGCCCATATTTCAACCACGACCAAAGAATCATTATTTCCCTAGCTTTTGTAAAGTCCTTAAACACTTCATCCAACAACTCAGAGCAACCCGTTCTATTCATGAAGTAAGCATTTTCGATAAATGATTTGGAAAACTCACGATGAACCGTTTTAAACATGCCTCTGCTTTCAACTAAAATCCTTCTATGACATAAATGATTTAATTTATCTTTTAGCCATTCCTTTGTTGGCACGGATTGCTTTTTCAAGATACTATTTCGACTATATAACTCAATAATTTCATCAATACTGGAGCCCTCTTCAACTTTTGCAATCTGTTTGATAGAAATATAAAGTACAACTAAATCAAACCTATCTTCAGCTTGAAGTTCGGTAAACATTTTACTTATCCTTAGTAGTCCTCCACCTAACATAAAAATAAACTGCCATACCGTATCTGTACTCTTAGCATAACTTTCAGCAACCCTGTTTAGATGCTGGTCCAAAACTCCATAACCAATTCTATCCCCATTGTGATAATTGATTTCATTTTGAGCTAAGTAACTAATAATTTCTGTTTCACTTTCTAAAATAGCTGCAATTACCTCTTCGCGAAGTATAGGCCAACTAATATGCTCAACACAATTAGGAAAGTGTTGTTCTAAGTTACCTTCACTACTGAAAGAGTTTCTTGTGTTTACAAGAATTATTTTTTGTTCTTTTTTAGCAAATTGTAAAATGCTTTCAATTTGTTCTGTTTTAAGTTTGGTATTTGCATCATCAATAATTAAAACTAGTGTCTTTTGTGCAAGTGTTAGAAATTGAGATATTTCTTTAGCAATTTCGACACTTGATTTATCAGAAACAACATATTTAAATACTATAGCGTCTTTAATGTGCCCAGCAATACCTTTTGCAAGAGTTGTTTTACCACTACCGGAACCGCCTGCAAGTATAAGTTTATTCTCTTTTTCAATAGTCATTAAACAATGGTCAGATAAATATCCTTTGGCAAGCTGTAGACAAACAGATCCTTTGGGAGAAGAAAAGGAAAACACATCAGTAATATTTCCTTTTACCGAATAATCTATTATTTCAAATGCACCAAACGGGAATGCAATTCCTTTTGTTTTGTACTCCTGTGCAATACTCCAAAGATTCTCCCAGACTTTTTTAATAGCTTTTTGTTCTTCGATAGTTATTTTTTTTGCATGTATATTAGCATGGTCATTCGGACACACTAAAGCCAAATTATCTTCATCATTATTTCTACTCACATGATATTCATCTATATGATGTATGTGAAAAGGCCTTGTAGAAATACCATCTGAACAGTAGCAACAAACCTCACCACTTTTTGATAAAACAGCATCCAGTACTTCATCAGATATAGGATCCCTTTTTGTTTTACTATAAATCAATTCAACTTCATCATTTGTAAATCCAGCCTTTAAAAGAGCATGTTTGCTCATGGGCTTAAGACTACTAATATTCAATGATTTTGAGTCAATCTTTTGAATCAAATCTGTGTCAAAACCTAACTCTAATAATCTCTTTTCTGAATCCTTTCTCATAATGTATGTATCATGTATTTGTAAAGATAAAAATCATTTCTAAGCGACTAATCATTTTTATGTTAGTAATATAATCAACATTCAAAATTTATATTATTTTTGCATGAAACAACTCCCATGAGTTATGTTATCTCAATAAGGATACTTTGTTTTATTTTGTGATATTTCGGCCAGATTTGTACCATTTTTGTACCATATAATCTGGAAACGCCAGTAAACACTGGCTGCTATTTTCTGTATTGGGAAGTAATTTAGCATTGAGTCAGCAGTTGCTGTGTACCTTAATTAGGCTGCCATTTTCCGCTTTACACTACAAGTCCGCAGTCATTGCCCTAAAAACAGAAACCCAAAAAAAGCTTCCGCTGGTCGCTTTATGGGTTTTGTTTTTTAATGGGCGCTTCCCTTACGGGCTTTTCGTTGCTATCAGAGGCAGAAAATTCATTTCAAGAAAAAATAAATTGCTATACGCACTAAAATGCGGAACCAATTAAAAATAGTATCTTTAAAATATGAAAAAGCATCACACTATCATTATAGCGGGAGCCGGCGGAATAGCCGAAGCTGTTGCTTTATTACTCATGGAATGGAGTGACGTGACTCCTACCTTATACATTGGTGACAGAAACCACAACAAAGCAAAAAAAGTAACGCAGTGGATTCAAGAAGGAACAACGAAAAAGAAATCCGTTCATGACTTTCATCTTAATGAAATAGAACTTACGAGTGAAATGGAGACCATTTTGCGTCGAGGTAATATCATTCTCGACTGCCTTCCTGGTAGTCAAGCACCACGTATGGCGCAATTTGCTAAAGATTTTGATATGCATTACGCCAATCTCACAGAATATGTTACCGAAACTTCCCAAATAGTAGCTTTGGCAAAAAATGCCAAAACAGGTTTTGTTCTTCAAACGGGACTCGCTCCAGGGTACATCGATGTACTGGCAAATGGACTTTTTCAGCAGTTTTGCAATGACTTTGAAGTTGATAAAGTAGATAAATTAGAATTTAAAGTTGGCGCCTTGACCAATCACGCCGTTGCTCCACATTACTACGGATTTACTTGGAGTCCAATAGGTGTGGCTACGGAATATTTGAAAGATACCCTAGTGCTCCGGGATTTCATAAAAACAACACTCCCTCCATTATCGGAAAGAGCTTCTATTATTATTGAAGGTATAACCTATGAAGAAGATCTTACCTCTGGCGGAGCAGCAGATTTACCAGAAGCGCTCTCTGGGAAAGTGCGTTCACTAGATTACAAAACCTTACGCCATCCCGGTCACTATGCATGGATTCAAGAGCAACTTTCTATTTTGGAAAATACTGAAGAAGCGATAAAATTATTACAGCAAGCAATGGAGGCGGCAATTCCTCATGTCGAGGACGATCAAATTATCTTATATGCTGCGGTTGAAGGTAAAGATGCTGCTGGTATTTTGCGAAGACGTGAAATTGCAAAGCGCATTACACCCCAAATAGTAGGAAAGCACAAATTGAGAGCTATACAAACAACCACAGCGGCGCCATTAGCCCAAGCAGCACAACTATTGCTAGAATCATCGCTACGTGGTGTTGTTCTTCAAAGCCATATTGATCCCGAATCCTTTTTAAATGGAAATTATATCATCCAGGTCTATGGAAAAACAACTACTTAATCCAAATTAATCATTTATTTTATAATTTCGATAAGTAGTTTTCTGTTAAAATACACTACTAAAAAAAGCAAATTGTTTTGTACTTTTGAAACTTAAAAAATCAATCGAGAAGCAATAAATAAGAAGCACGCAATGAATTCCTATTACTTACACAACGGCACGGAAAGTAGCGGTCCATTTAATTTAACCGAATTGAAAGCCAAATCAATTTTAAAAACAACACCGGTTTGGTGTGAAGGAATGCAAGATTGGAAAACTGCAGGTGAAATAGCAGAATTACAATCTATTTTCAGAGTGATGCCTCCACCTATTAATACTACTACAGCACTTCCAAAACAAAGTACTGAAGAGGCAAATACAAAAATAATAGGGATTGACAAGTCGCTTTTTTACATGCTCTCCGGAATTTTGATTTTAGTAGTTGGAACTCTTATTTTTAATTATTTTGAAGAAGGCAGAAGTGCTGAACTTAAACAAAAAAACAGCATTACGGAAAGGAATAATCTACAATTTCAATTACAGGAAAAAGAAATTGAAGAACAAAAGAATCGCATAATTGAACAAGAAAAACAGGAATTTGAAAGAGTTTTAAAAGAGAGAAAACAAACCCTAAACAATAGGCTTTTTGAAATTAAGGAAAAACTTGCTATTGATTTCAGTGCTTTAGATCAAGCTAAAGATAAGCTGGCTAAAGCTACAGATTTTCAATTTTTAAGAACAAACAGTGAGAGAAATGAGGACATCAGTTTGATCGAAAATGAAATTGAAAATTTAAATGTAGAGATTGAAAATTTAAAGAAAGAAATGGATCAGCTCTACTTAGAATTAGAAAAAATAAAATCCTAAACAAACGAATCTAAATGGCAATCTTAACTAGCAGCATTCTATGTCATTTAAATAAGTAGCTACAAAATAGTATCTTTTTCTATTTTGTTTGTGAAAGCACAATTAAAACAATCGCTACCAACGCCATAAAAAGACCAGCGTAATTTATTTTCGTAAGTTTTTCTTTGAAAACTAAAATACCAACAAGACTCCCTATTATAATTACTCCCATATTCATTCCTGCAAAAACTGTTGACGGATTTTTAGCAAATGCTTGATGTGCCTTAAGATAAAAGAGAATATTACCAAAGTTAAAAATACCCACTAGCCCACCAAAAACTATGTTTTTCGGCTGTAATCGAACTTTATTTGCAAGCAATTCGTAACCTACTACTGCAAGCATGATTAGCAATGCAATACTAAAAACTATAAATAGAGAAGTGGTATAAGGTAGTGTTGTAAATAGAGCGATTTGTTTAAAAAGGATGTCTATAACCCCAAAACCCAGCAGAACTACAGTAGGATAAATCCATTTGTTCTTGGTATTTTGTGAGGGTTTAGACAGAATTAGTACCAGAGCTGGGAACCCAACTACAAGAGCCGTAACTTTAAATACATTGAAATCCTCCTTAAATATTAACCAAGCAGCTAAAATCGGAATGAATAATGAAAGTCGCTGAGCAGCATCGGTTTTTACAATTCCCATGTACTTAATGGAAATTGCCAGAAATAGAAATACTGAAGGTAATAAAATACCAAGCGCTATATAAATATGCCATGGTGACGAAGTGTTCACCTCATTCAAATTTGGACTGAAAAACCAATAACATAAAACAAGAGCAAACAGATAATTAGCAGCAACAATTTGTGCATTATTAACGTTGTAATGGCGAGAAAATTTAAACAGTATTCCCACAGTGACACTGCAAATAATACTCAAAATCAGAAATAGCATAGTACAATTTTAGAGTGCAAAACTACCATTTATTGTCTCTCCAATTGCTCTTTTTGAAAATTAAAAAAACATAAAAAACAGATTTAAAGACGAAACTAAAAAATCCTCTAATTAGAAATCCTTGTCTTTAAGGTATTTCAAAAGACTTATTTCAATACTATTTATTACTAAACAGGAGTTTTAGCAAGCTGAAATTATGGCACAAACATTTACACTAACACTACCCAGATATTATTTGATTTCAGCTACTTTTGTGTCATGGATTCTTTTACTCAAATCGCTTTAGGAATTGCAATAGCTGAAGTATGCGCTGGCAAAAAATTAAAGAATAAGACTTTTTTGTATGGTGCTATTCTTGGTACCATTCCCGATTTAGATGTTGTAGTTGGCCTTTTTTTAAATCCAATAGATGCTGTTCTCATTCACCGCGGCATCAGCCATTCGATTTTTCTTTTTTTGATTTTATCCCCTATTTTAGGTTGGTTTATTTCAAAAATTGAAAGAGCCAAAATTAGCTTCATTCTGGCCACTACTATGGTTTTTTGGTGCCTTTTAACTCATGTATTGTTAGACATGTTTACCTCATGGGGTACACAAATTTTGTGGCCGCTGGATCATCGCTTTGCCTTTAAAACCATTTTTGTAGTTGATCCGTTATATACCATTCCGCTGCTGATTGCATTGCTTTGGGTATGGAGAACCAAAGATCCTTTGCTTCGTAAAAAGTACAATTATAAAGGATTGATTTTTAGTACTGCCTATCTTATTTTATCCTGCTTTATAAAATTGTATGCCTTGCACCAATTTGAAAAAGCATTACTAAACCAGGGAATTCATTATTCTGAAATTATCGTAAAACCTACGCCTTTGAATCTGATTTTGTGGAATGCCAATGTAGCAACGACCAATTCTTATTTATTGTCCAACTATTCATTATTTGATACCCAACCCATTTCATTTGTAGCTTACAACAAAAATAAAATTTTAGAATCAAAGCTGACAAGAAACACCGATTTTGAAAAACTAAAAAAAGCCAGCGAAGGTTGGTACATTATTTCTCGAAAAAAAGAAACTTTATACTTTAATGATTTACGCTTTGGACTATTGAATGATAATCCTGTAAACCCTCAATTTGCTTTTAGTTATCAATTTATTGCCAACAATAGCGACTTGAATGCCGTTGAAGTCCCTAAAAGCAAAAGAGATGGAAAACGACTTTTACATAAAATATTTAATCGACTCAAAGGAAATTAAGATGCTCCTTATTTTATACATTACACTACATTAAAGGAATGAAAACGAAAAAAGCTTTCGGCAGTTACTATTTTTTCCTAAATCAAATCCATTTGTATTATAGGTGATAAAATTAAAATCAAACCATTCATTATTAATTAAATAAATCAAACCATTCAATGTGATTATTTAATATAAAATACAACTAAATAGTAGTCTTACTTTTCAATTTAAAACATCAATCGCTCTTCAACCATCCCGTAATACTCATTCTAGTATTTTGAGTTACTAAAACTTCATGAACTAACTCATCACTTTTAAAAAAAATAGTTTTACCTTGAGTTGGAGCAATTTTTTGATTGTTATTTACTTGATGAATCAATAATTCTCCTCCATCACTTTCTTGCCAATTGCTATTCAGGTAACTAATCATAGAATATTTACGACTGGGATTGTTTTTGAATTGGTCTAAGTGCTTTAAATAAAAATCACCCGATTCATAAAGTGAATAGTGAAATTCATAACCTGTTATTCCGGCATAACAACTTTGGTTCAAATAAAGAATAAACGCTTCTATTTGAGTAAAGAATTCGTTTTCGAAAGCATTATTGTGTTTTTTGTCAAGCCAATAAATAGAATCGCTTCGGATAGCTCCATCATACGAAACCTTCACTGAGTTCCCAACTCCAGCTTCCAGCAATAAACTTTGCTCATTCAAACTAATTAAGTTCTGCTTTAAATTATTAGCCAAAGTAGTACTCAAAAAATGTTCGGATATGCCTACTTTATTTTCGATATAAGTAGCAATCAAATCCTCAAAGCTATTTTCCATGTCATTTTTATTGACTGAATATACCGCCAACGGGACAAGGTAGACTAAATAAAACCGGCATCGTCGTTTATAGAAATAAATAAAATTATTCCCTTATAATTTTCATTTGCTTTGCGATTGCCAAAAATAAAAAAGGGTTTAGAAATGAATCTAAACCCTTACTTATTTTTATAATTTGCTGATATAACTTCCGTAAATATCTTTAAACTGATAGCCTTCAGAAAAACGATCTTTGCTTAGTTTTTTATATTCAACCAAAGCCCAAAGTATAAATTCCTTCATGAAAAATTTATCTTCCTTGGCGAGTTGAGGTTGGTATTTCTTGATTAAAACTTCAAGAGGAACAATACTTCCCAAGATTCTTTCATATTCTTCATCAGAACAATCATCTAATAATTCGAAACCACTTTCGGCAAAAAACCATTCGATGATATCCGTATAAGCTGTTTTTTCATCTTGCTTTTCCAGCTTTTCAATTTTTGGAAAATAAGCTGGAAAAAAGGTATGGATTGCATCGCCTAATAAGTGCTGTGCTACAACGGCTGCACCCTCCTGCTCTCCTTCATATACTAATTCTACTTTTCCAGTAATCGCAGGAATAATTCCCATAAAATCAGATAAACGTAAAGTAGTTTGATCTGCTCCTGATCTCAATGCTCTGCGTTCCGCTGTACTTAATAAATTCTCAAAAGCAGTAATACTCAATCTGGCGCTTACACCACTTTTATTGTCTATGTATTCACTCTCACGAGCCTCAAAACTGATTTGTTCCAATAAATCCCTTGCTAATGAAGGAACATAGACCATCTCGTTCTGCACTTTATCTAATTTAGCTTCTTGCTCTGTAATTGTTCTCGCAATTTTTATCGTATCGGGATAATGTGTCAAAATTTGAGAACCAATTCTGTCTTTCAATGGTGTTACAATACTTCCACGATTGGTGTAATCCTCTGGATTTGCCGTAAAGACAAATTGCATGTCCAAGGGCATTCTTAATTTGAAACCACGGATTTGGATATCACCTTCTTGCAAAATATTAAACAAAGCAACTTGGATTCTTGCTTGTAAATCAGGTAATTCATTAATTACAAAAATACAGCGATTGGCTCTTGGAATCATCCCAAAGTGAATCACTCGATCATCAGCATAGGATAATTTCAGATTTGCGGCTTTTATCGGATCTACATCTCCTATTAAATCGGCAACGGTTACGTCTGGAGTAGCAAGCTTCTCAAAGAAACGATCGCTTCTGTGCAGCCAAGAAATGGGCGTTTCATCTGCTTTTTCGGCAATTAAGTCTTTAGCAAAACGGGAAATTGGTTTCAAAGGATCGTCATTAATTTCTGAACCCGCTACAAACGGAATGTATTCGTCTAACAATTCGATCATTTTACGCGCTAACCTCGTTTTGGCTTGACCACGGAGTCCCAATAAATTGATGTTATGACGTGATAAAATGGCGCGCTCCAACTCTGGAATTACCGTATTTTCAAATCCATGAACGCCTTCGAATGTTGGTTTTCCTGATTTGATTTTTTCTCTCAAGTTCAAACGCAATTCATCTTTTATGCTTTTGCTTTCGTATCCTGATTTTTTTAATTCGCCTAATGTTTTTATATTTTCTATTTTCATGTTTGAAATTTAACGATTGAAAGAAGGACTACTTTAAAAATTGTTTTCCTGCTCTTTCTATCTATTATCTTGATTAATTATCTTGTTCGCTTTATTCTTTTTTACTCTACAGTGTTTGTATCGCTTTATTTAATTCTCTTCTTTCTATTTGTTTCATAATCTTCAAAAATCATTTCGCCCAAACCTTTTAATCCAGTATAGAACGCTTTTCCTTGATTGGCTTCGGTAAATTTATTGACAAACTGCTGTAGATAAGGATCATTAGCAATCATAAAAGTAGTAATCGGAATGTGTAATTTACGGGCTTGTTGCGCTTGACTGTAGCATTTATCTACAATATATTCATCTAGACCATTGCTATTCATATAATACGAACCGTCCTTTTCCCGAACGCAACTTGGTTTCCCATCCGTAATCATGAATATTTGTTTATTGGTATTTCGTTTTCGACGAAGTAGGTCCATTGCTAGTTGCAAGCCTGCGACAGTATTAGTGTGAAATGGACCCACTTTTAGATAAGGTAAATCTTTGATAGCAATCGTCCAAGCATCATTTCCAAAAACTAATATATCTAAAGTATCTTTTGGATAACGTGTTGTAATTAGTTCAGCTAGAGCCATTGCCACTTTTTTAGCTGGTGTAATTCTATCTTCCCCATACAAGATCATACTGTGACTAATATCAATCATCAAGACGGTGCTCATCTGAGATTTAAATTGTGTTTCTTCAACAACCAAATCATTTTCAGTCAGCATGAAACTGTCGACTCCATTATTGATTTGGGCATTTCGCAAACTTTCTGTCAATGAGATTCGCTCTAGTCCATCACCAAAATGAAATTCGCGAAATTCACCAGTATGTTCGTCACCATTTCCGGCATGTTTGGTTTTGTGATTTCCACTGCCACTGCGCTTTAAATTCCCAAAAATATTGTCTAATGCCTGCTGCCGGATGGCTCGCTCCGTTTTTGATGTAATTCCAATTCCTGAACTTCCATCTTCTTTAAGTTCATCTCGGATGTAACCTTTTTTCTTTAAATCTTCGATAAAATTATCAATGGTGTAATTTTCATCCGTCAATTTATATTCTTTGTCTAATTCCCGCAACCAGTCGATTGCTTCATCAAAATCTCCAGAAGTATGTGTGATTAATTCCTTGAAAATTCCAAAGAGTTTATCAAACGGAGATTGATTTGGCGCTTCGTATTGCTTGAAATAAAAACCTTTTCTATTGTCATTTTTCATAATTGTTAAAATTACATCATTTTCAAATGACCCTGCAAAAACGTTTATTAATTTTTAGTTAAAAGCGTTTTAATAAAAATAGTCATCGGAATAATGGAGCCAAGAATGCTCTTTCTAACGTAATCAAAAAAAATCAAAAGAATTCCCCATCCACATAAAACCAATTCCCATTTTCAAGTTTAAAAGAGGAAAGTTCATGATGAATTTGCTGCTGGTTTTTAGAGTCCAAAAAGTAGGCTTTGAACTCCACCGTATATTCGGTTACGTGTATAATTTCTAATTGAAGCCATTTATTACTGGTCGCCCAATTAAGAATTTCTGATTTAGAATGGGAACTTCTTTTGGAGACATGAGTTGTTGCTACCAAATAATCAGCTTGATGCGTCACATAGGCCGAATAACGAGAACGCATTAACAATTCAGCTGTTGTTGCTTTTTGAATGCCATTAATAATGGGTTCACAACATTCCTGATAGGATTTACCCAAACCGCAAAAACAAGTTTTCTGGTTGCTATTTAGCATGCTACTTTTAGATAGAAGTTGTTGCCTGGCCATTAAGTCCTACTATTCTTTGGTGTAATTGATTCAACAAAACTTGATACCTACTTATTTCTATCAGGTCTTCATCTTCTTCGGCAAAATCGAGTAATTCATCTAGCTCTTCGCTAACTGCAACTAATTTATTGTTGGCTTCTTTGGCATTTTTTTTAGCTATAAAATCAATTATTTCTTGAACACCACTTTTTACTTGGTCAAATTTATTTATTTCCATGATGCGGCTTTTTAATTATTTTTCGAAGCGTTATTTTCATTAAACTTCTTTACAATTTGCTTTAACTTTTCTTTGCGCACAATTTCCGCTTGTTTGACTTTATCTTGTGCTTTATGCAATTTGTCGTTGTGTTTTTTAATATTTCTGTCGTTATTTCTGCTCATACCCGTCTATTTTTAAGTAATCTATTTGTTATTTGATTCAATAAATGCTGTAAAGTTCGGTTTATTTCTTTAAATCCAACCTAAAATTTATTATTTCTAGAGTTACTTTCTTTGCAATAATTAGTTTTTTTAGTAAAAATGATGATGTAAAAGGTACTATTGGCTGAAGAATATCATCCTGAAGTAGTAAAATATAATTTCAAAATAGGATTCTCATGTTATATTTTTTTATATATTTATTTTTTGAATAATAAACTTTTAGAAAACCAACCTAATAAAAAATGAAGTCTGGAAAAAAACACAGCAAATTCATCGGATGGTTTTTTAGCAAACCAAAATTAACAGGTTTTTTAACATTCTTGTTTTTGAGTTATATTACCGGTTTTATTTTATGGCAGCAATATAAACTCATTAAAGAAGATGAGCAACGCGAAATGAACTCTATTGTTCATGTCGTGCATCAAAACATTGAACAATCGCTTAAAAATTGTTATACCACTACACTGACTTTAGCACTCACTATCGATAACAACGGGATTCCTGAAAATTTTGACAGTGTTGGCAAAACACTAATGGCCTCAAATGCTAATATTAATGCGGTACAGTTAGTTCCAAAAGGAATTATAAAATACATATATCCCATGAAAGGGAATGAAGCGGCTATGAATTTAAATATTCTAACGGATCCTTATCTTAAGGAGGAAGCTTTAAAATCAATTGCAACTCAAAAAATGTATTTTGCAGGGCCTTTAAAATTAAAGCAGGGCGGTATGGGAATTGTAGGAAGGTTTCCCGTTTTTCAAAATAATAAATTTTGGGGTTTTTCCGCAGTAATCATCACACTAGAAACACTTTTAAAATCATCTGGAATCGATAATATAGATGATTCTAAATATTATTTTCAATTTTCAAAATACGATTCCACAGAACAGAAAGAGATTTTTTACTTACCTAATAAAAGTGATTTTTCTAAAAAATATAAAATTTCATTAAAAATTCCGGATGGTGATTGGAAGTTATACATCATATCAAAAAATCAAAATTATCTTTATTCTCAAATTTTAATTCCTGGAATCATTGGAATCATAATAGCCGCTCTTTTTGGGCTATTAATTTTTACGCTTTTAAAAATACCGGAAGAATTACAATCATTAGTGAGCATTCAGGCTACTAAGCTTTTGAATTCTGAAATAAAATTTGGGGCTATTTTCGATCAAGCAGCGGTGGGAATTGCGCACATAGATTCCTTTACAGGAAATTTTATTGAAATCAACAATCAATATTGCCAATTATTAGGATACACGCAGCAGGAAATGAAAGATAGGAACTTTCAATCTGTAACTCATCCAAAAGATTTAGAAGAAGATTTACTAAATCTTGAAAAACTGCGAGAAGGAAAAATTGCAGCGTACACAATGGAAAAACGATACATTACAAAAGAGGGTGCTATTGTTTGGATAAATTTAACGGTCTCTCCGCTATTAAAAAATAATAAAAAAGTAACAACACACATATCTATAGTTGAGGATATTTCAACAAAAAAAGAAGCTGAATATTTAATTAAAAAAAATGAAACCCGATTTAAGAGTCTGTTTGACGACTCCCCTATGCCGTTAAGAGAAGAAGATTTTTCTGAAGTTAAAAAATACTTAGAAGAACTGAAATTATTAAATAAAAGTAAAGATATAGTTACTGATTTTTTTTACGCTAACCCACTTGTTGTAGAAAAGTGCCATTCCTTAATTCAAGTCATCAATATAAATAAGGCCAGTTTAAAATTATATAAAGTCAAATCCAAAGAAGATTTAATTCAAGCGAAGTCAGAACTATTTAACATAAGATCCAAGAAAGATTTCATTGAGAATTTAATCGCAATCACCCAAGGAAAGAAGCAGTTCATTATTGATACGATAATAAAAAATGCCAAAGGAGAATTTCGTGACATTAATTTAAGATGGAATATAGTTAGAAGTTACACAAAAACATTCGAACAAATCATTGTCTCTACAGAAGATATTACGGATCGGATAGCCACTGAAAAAATTATGCTTGACACAAAACAAAGAGTAGAATCATTGATTAATACCATAGACGGAATAGTTTGGGAATGTGATGCTACAAGCTTTTCGTTTAATTTTATAAGTAAAAAAGTAGAAAATATTCTGGGATATACTGCTGCCGAATGGCTTGCAGAACCCACATTTTGGCAGGATCATATCTACTGGGAAGACCAAGAAATGGTTCGAAATTATTGCAAACTGAAAACAGAACAAAAATTAAACCATGATTTTGAATATAGAATGGTTGCTAAAGACCATTCGATTGTTTGGCTCAGGGACATCGTAAACGTAGTTTTAGAAAATGGCAAAGCGGTTAGTTTACGTGGTATTATGATTGACATAACTAAAACTAAAGAAGCGGAAAAAGAGTTGAATTCTTCCTTTACGATAGTGACAGAACAAAATAAAAGGTTGCTAAATTTCTCTTATATTGTTTCCCATAATTTAAGATCACATACCAGCAATATCGCCTCTATCGTTTCTTTGATTGAATCCTCCGAATCCGAAGAAGAAAGAGAACAAATGATGCAATTATTAAAAACTGTTTCCTGCTCTCTTAACGAAACCATGATACACTTAAATGAAGTCATAAATATTAGGAATAATATTGGATTAGTATCAGAATCTTTGAATTTAGCACATTATATTACAACTGTAAAAAGTGTGCTTTCTGAACAAATCACCAGTCATGAAGTAACTATTTCATCTGATATACCGCAGGATACTTTTATTAATTATAACCCCGCTTATCTGGAAAGTATCCTGTATAATATTATTTCAAACTCAATTCGATACAGACATCCGTCTCGTAAACCCATCATAAAAATTAATTTAGCGGTCGAAAATGATAGGAAAGTACTTCAAATTTCAGATAACGGTATAGGTATTGATCTTGTGAGAAACGCTGACAAAATTTTTGGCATGTACAAGACCTTCACGAACAATTCTGATTCCAAAGGAATTGGATTGTTTATCACCAAAAATCAAATTGATGCAATGGGAGGAAATATTACTGTGGAAAGCGAACCCAATATTGGAACTACCTTTAAAATTTATATTCAATGACAAAAAAAGCAATCTGGATAGTTGACGATGATGCCATTTACCAAATTATAGTAAACAAAATAATTCAAAGGTCAGAGATGTTTTCGGCGATTTCCTCTTTCAAAAATGGAAAAGAAGCTATTGATAACTTGGATCATGCTGCAACAATTAATGGTGATCTTCCAGATATCATTTTACTGGATATCAATATGCCTATAATGGATGGATGGGAGTTTATGGAAGCAATGGCGCTTATAAAACCTAAATTGCATAAAGAAATCGTCGTCTATATTGTCAGTTCCTCGATTGCCATTGAAGATAAGAACAAATCAAAATCGTATGAAAATATTTTAGGATACCTCTCCAAGCCCATCACCGTAAATGATTTGGTATTAATTGCTTCAAATGATTAAAGAAAGCATGCTATGAAGCTTCCTAAAAAATATTAAATGATGCTGTGAGAACTAACATCAGTGAAATTCTTTTTTTATTTCTTCTAATGTTTTAGTAGTAAAGAGAAGTTCATTGATGATTTGTTGTCTCAAAAGATCAATATCATCACAATCAAAATATCGAGCCCATGAGGTTAAAGTAAGTAAATTTCGAACTTGTTTGATCCGCTTGGAAGTTTCAAAACTAGTTCGTAAAATTGCTTTTTTATCATAAACTGGATTGTTTTTATGCTGATAATTAACGGTTTTATTTGAGAAATTTACCTCCAAATAATAGAGCTCTTCTACAGCATTATCTGGATAAAAGTGGTCCCAAGAAGCGAAACCCAATTTAATTTTAGAAAGAGTTGGGGGTTCTAAAGGTTCTAGACGCCATTTACTGTTTGCTAATCGTCCCCAGTGATTAGATAGACGATACATTCCTAAATTTGTATAATAATATTTGCTTCCCGATTTACTATCGTACTGGATTTTCATGCCATTGACAGTATCAACAGGTATTTCACTAAATACACAAAAAGTATTTTTGAAAGAATTTGGGTTAGGGCGAAAAAAATTTTCCATCAAGCAAAGATAATCAGAAAGCGCAAATCGTAGCAAGACAAACTATAATTGATTAACTTTGCAAAAAAGATTTATTTTAAAAATACTATTATGACTAAAGCTTCTGAAGAAAGAATGTTGCAAAAAGGGGTTTACACCGGAATCATGGAAAAAGATGAAAATAACAACTTTTTTTGTGGACAATATCTTTTAGATTATCAAATGGCTACAAAATATGCGGTAGGAGATTTGATAACTATAAAATCCATCATCGAAAATCCTAGCGATATCAGCCACAACAAATATCCAAAAAAATCAAAAAATTTCGATAAAGCAAATAATAAGCCACAACAGTAGCTTATTAAAGAGTTTTAATTCTTTTTAATCATACTTTTAAAAAATACTTTTTTTTAAAATTTATTGGTCATAACTAATAAAATAAAAAAAAGTGTACCTTTGCAAAAAATTTGTCGATTTTGAAATCAAATTATATTGATTTTATAGTAAAAGACAAGTAGTTACCTTATTTATGAAAAAAATAGTTGAATACCGCAAACTGCTAAATGTAGACAAAACTGCAGAGCTAAAAGATTTAAAAACGATTTATCGTAATGCGATGAAAGAAGCGCATCCTGATAAATTTCAAGGCGATGAAGCTGGATTGAAAGCTGCTGAAGAAAATAGTAAAAAAATCATTGAAGCTTACCATTTCTTGGTTAGTATCAATCCTGAAACTTTAAAAGCAAACTTACCAGAATACACTGAAACAATAGCAACAGCTACAATTTCTGACTATAAGTTTGTTGAAGGAAGATTAATAATTAATTTCTCAAACGGTAGCGTTTATGAATACATCAGTGTTCCTAAAGCAACTTATGTAAAAATGGTCAACGCTGATTCTCCTGGAAGATTTGCAAAAAGACACATTCTGAATTCGTTTACTTGGAGAAAAACAATCAATCAAGATTAATTTTTTTAGATAAAATTATAAAGCATCCTCAAAAAGGGTGCTTTTTTTGCTTTTAAAACACTTTTTTTTCTTTTACTATCACTTTTTTAAAGGATCTTTAATTCAAATAACAACAATAGAGAATCATTTTCATTTTTAAACATTTTTAATGTTGCTTCAAAAAAAATACTTCTTACTATTGCTTGCGTTGTAATTGTTATTATTAACAACGAACAGCATCTAAAACTGGCTAATCAATTCATTCTAAACGATACATAAATAATTATAAATTATAACAAAAATTTAGGTTCTAAAATGAATTATATTTTATATTTTTTAAATACTTTTGCAGACTTAACTCAATTAACTAATTAATAATGAAAAAAATAATTCTATTACTTTCGGCAGCTGTTGTTTTAATATCTTGTAGCAAAGTTGGCAAAGACGAGTACATCATTACAGGAACTGCAACAGGAATTGAAAATGGTAAAACAATTATCTTAGAAACACAAGATGCAACGGGAATGATGTTACCAAAAGATACTGTAAAAGTTGAAAATGGGAAATTTGAAATGAAAGGAACAATAACTGAACCTTCATTTTACACGATTCAATTAGAAGGAGCACAAGCTAAAATACCTTTTATACTTGAAAATGGCGAAGTAACTATTGCTATTAATAAAGATAGTATTCAAAAATCGAAAGTATCAGGAACTTACAATAATGATGAGTATGTAACTTTCAATGAGGAAATCACTAAAGTTCAAAAGAAACTAATGGATTTTCAAAATAAAAATATGGAAGCTATGAATGCTGCGCAACAAACTAAAGATACTGTTGTTATCAATAGTTTGATGAAAGAATTTGCAAAAATTCAAGAAGAAGTTGGTGTTGCTTCAAAAGCAAAATATGTTTCTTACGCCGAAACACATCCAAAATCATTTATTTCTGCTTTAATCATTCAAGGAATGTTAAATGATCCAACTGCTGATGTTGCAAAATCTGAAAAATTATACAACGGGTTAGAAGAATCATTGAAAAAAACTAAACCAGGTATAGCAATAAAAACTAAACTAGCTGAAATCAAAGCACCTGCGGCTGTTGGAGCAACTGCCCCAACAACGGACGGTAAATGAAGAGCCGATTTTTCCGCTCCTAATCCAGAAGGAAAAATAACATCTTTAAAAGAAAGTTTAGGTAAAGTAACAATAATTGATTTCTGGGCATCTTGGTGTGGTCCATGCCGTCAAGAAAACCCCAATGTTGTAGCAATTTACAAGGAATTTCACAGCAAAGGACTCAACATTATTGGTGTTTCTTTAGATAAAGATGCCAAGGCTTGGAAAGAAGCCATTGCAAAAGATAAATTAACTTGGACCCAAGTTTCAAATTTAAAATTTTGGGATGAACCTATTGCAGCACAATACAAAGTGGAATCTATTCCTGCTACGTTTATTTTAGATGCATCAGGACATGTAGTCGCAAAAGATTTAAGAGGTGATGCGCTTCGAGCAAAAATAGTAGAACTTTTAGCAAAATAAACAACTTCTTTGATAGAAAATAAAAAAATCTCCCTAGTGGAGATTTTTTTATTTTATTCAATACCAATACATTAAAAATAATACTGAAATTAAGTGCAAATTTAGTTTGGAAACTTCAAAACTGTTTCTATATTTGCACCCGGTTAGCACAATAAGCAATGCTTGTTGAGACTTGGGGAGATACTCAAGCGGCCAACGAGGGCAGACTGTAAATCTGCTGTGTAAACTTCGCAGGTTCGAATCCTGCTCTCCCCACCAAAAGGGTAAAAGAAGCAAAAAGGCAACTTTTTCAATCTTTTCAAAAACCCGCAAAAAACGTGGTAAAACCTGCAAATCCAAGGATTCGCAGGTTTTTTTATTTTAAAGCACTTTTCAATATTTATAAAAACGCTCAAAGTTTCTATGGCAAAATCGTGGCACATTACCGTGTTCACAAAATGTGCCACAGAATACCACTTAAACACTAGTAAATACAGAGGTTAACGAGGTTAACGACTTGTTTTTTTGATGCTATAATTCTACATTTATTAATCTAAAAAGTTGAATTATGTTAGAGAGCAGCTTTGGGTTGGTTTTCTTTTTGAAAATCCCCCGCAATGAAAGTAAAATTAGAACAGTTTATCTTAGAATAACTGTAGATGGAATCCCTAAGGAAACATCCACCAAACGAAAATGGGACAGCGCCCGCTGGGACCAGAAAACCGAAAGGGCTATCGGCACCAAAGAAGATGCGAGATCCCTTAACTTTTTTCTGGATTCACTGATTTTAAAAATCAATGAATACAAGACCGACATCATGTACAGCGGAAAACCAATAACTTCCCAAAAGATCATGGATTACATATTAGGAAACGTTACTCCAAGGGTTAAAGTACTGGAAGAATTTCAAAAACATAATGATGAAATGACTGCCTTACTGGGAAAAGGATATGCTAAAGGAACTCTTGATCGTTTTACTATTACGATAAATCATTTAAGGTCATTTATTAGATTTAAATTTAATGCTGATGATATTGAATTTACAGATCTAAATCTTGAATTTATTAAGGACTTTGAGTTTTACCTGAGAACAGTTCGAAATTGCAGCAACAATACCACGCTTAAATACATTGCTAATTTCAAAAAAATTGTCATTCGTGCAATCGATAAGGAAGTCATCCTAAAAGACCCTTTTAAAAACTTTAAAAGCCGAAAAACCAAAATAGTTAAGAAACCTCTTTCCACACAAGAACTGTATGAATTGGAACGGCATTATTTTACCACAGAAAGACTTAATGTTGTCAGAGATGTATTTGTATTCCAATGTTACACGGGATTGGCTTATATCGACGCATATCAATTAAAAAAAACCGATATCAAAGATGGTATTGACGGGAATTCTTGGATAATGTCTGAAAGACAAAAAACGGGTTCTCCTACCAATGTCCCACTATTGCCTCAAGCACTCAAAATAATTAAAAAATATAAAGAACACCCTCTGTGCTTACAGCGTGGCACAGTTTTACCAGTTTCTTCCAACCAGAAAATGAACGAGTATCTTAAAGAGATTGCGACTCTATGCGGTTTTCCCTTCACATTAAATACACATATGGCACGTCGAACCTTTGGAAGTACAGTTACATTAAACAATAATGTCCCCATTAATGTAGTTAAAGAAATGCTAGGCCATGCGTCTGTTAAACAGACGGAAGCCTATGCCATTACAGAACAGGCAACCATTGGACGCGAAATGTCACTGCTCAATAAAAGACTGTCTAAAACGTCCTTTAAGATGTCCAAAGTAGATCTGGCTGTACTTTCAAGATTAGAAAAAGATATAAAAACAATTAAGGAAAAATACAATATACCCTCATCTTAATTCATATTTGGAAAAAAAATAAATAGTAAAACAAAGAGGTTATCTCACTAGTTATGAGATAACCTTTTTTCATGTAATTCAACTTCACTCCTATAGTCTGGATGGTATGAGGGGCTGTACTTGAAATATCCAAAATCTTGAAGCTGTTTAAAGTATTTATGGTATGTTGGCAGTGTATTTATGTGCGACAATGCCATTATTTTACTACGACTAACTTTGATTCTCTGCCATTGTCTCTGCCTGTAACCTAAATTTAGAATTGCCGCTAAAATGGCCAGATGCCAAACATTAAGCCTTGGATCGTCCATACAAATGGATAAATAGTTCATGATTTGGTCTTCACTTGGTTTATTTGTCTGATTCATCATTAAAAAGTTTCTGAAGATCTTCTTTATTGTAATAATACGAGCCCAGAACTTTTTTAAATCGGACTTTCTGTGTCACTCTGAGATTCTGCACTGAACCTGCAGAGATATCCAGCAGCTTTTTGACAGCCTTACTTTTGAGCCATTCTGGCTGTACTAATTCCGTTTGCGTAGGAGTGGTCTCTTGAACTATAATGCGCATTTTATCTAATAATTGCAGACCAAACTGCCTTAAATCTTCTTTTGTTATAATTTCTTCCATAACATTTTTTTAAAAATTTGACTGTTGCATATTTTCATTTACCAAAAAATAAATTCTGCTTTTTTGATTTCTTTTTTTTAATCGGTACAACTACTAAATTATTAGAATGATACAGAAATAATCAATCTTCGGCTTTAAAAGGAGATTCTTGGCTATGATTGTCTGTTCATCAACTCTTGGCAATTAATCTATAGTAAAGGCTACTTCAAAAATACTTTCAAAAACGAGCCTTAAGCAAACGAATCATCCTCGGGTTGAAGAAAACCTTCAGCGATAGTATTTTGTAATTTTTGCCGAGAGTTTTTTTGCAATTTTCTGTATTGGCAAATAACAGGACAAAATAACGCAAAACAAAACAAAGAATCCCAGTTAAAATGTTATAAAATAACATTTTAACTGGGATTTATCTTTCTGTTTATTTAGTTTTATTTACAGAGAGTTTGTTCTTTTTTGTACCATTATTGTACCACTTAAAAAAAAATCCAACTTGGGAATTTTTTAGGCGAAATTATGACACAATTAGAGACGCTTAGACACAATGGGACACAAAATTAGTCATATTATGAGTTCTAAAATTGAGGTTATCAGAATTTGCGAGTACTGCAAAAAGCAGTTCACAGCCAGAACAACGCGTACAAGATATTGTTCACACATTTGCAACAGCAGAGGATATAAATCAATCGTGCGCAACGGAAAACTAGAAAAAAGCAATAGCGAAACAGTTCAGCTATTAAACACAGATTTGGAAAAAATAAAGCCGCTAGAGTTTCTAAAAATTACTCAGGCAAGCCTTCTTTTTGGAATCAGCCGGAGTACTATTTATAGGTTAATTAACAATGGACATTTGGACATTGGAAAGTTCGGCAAAAGAACAGTTATCCGACGATGCGATCTTGAATCTTTTTTTGCTATTCCCATACAGGATGTAACCTTGAGTACTGGTCACCAATTTCCTGGATTTGACAATTGCTATACAATAACAGAAATTCAACAGAAGTACAATATTTCTTCAGGGGCACTCTATCTTTTGATTCAGCGACAGGGCATAGTTAAATATTCCGTTGGAAAATTTAACTATGTAGCCAAACAGGATATTGATATAATTTTTAATGACGTGAGAAGATGAAAAATGTAAATGTTACGCTAAGAAAGAGAAAGCTGCCTAGTGGAAAGATCACATTATATCTTGATTTTTTTCCCGCAGTCTATAACCCTAAAATCCGTGAATTCTCACGAAGAGAATATTTAGGCTTATATCTCGTTTCAAATCCCAAAAGCAATATGGATAGAGAAATGAATTTAGAGAATCTGTGCAAGGCTGAAATTATATGTGCAAATAGGCTAAATGAACTGAACAAGTTGCAAATCTATACTCCGTTCGAGCAGGAGCGTCTTCGTCTGATTGAGATTGGTGAAAAATCATTTCTTCAGTTTTTAAAAGAGACAGCAGAAAGTAAAATTGGAATTAACAGTGATATCTGGAAGTACGCGATTATTCACTTTGAGATGTTCCTTAAGAATGAGGATATAATAATGCGGGAAATAGACGTAACCGTTATAGAAGATTTTAGAGAATATATCTTGAACGCAAAAAGTCTACGGAGAAAAAACCAGTTCTTAGCCCAAAACACTGCCCTATCTTATTTTAACAAGATCAAAGCAACTCTTAAAAAAGCGTACAAAAAAGGATTATTGCAAACAGATGTTAATGCAATGGTTGAAAGTATCAAGGAACAGGAGTCTCAAAGAAATTTCTTAACAATGGAAGAAGCTTCAAGGTTGTTCAGTACGCCGTGTAAAAAAGATATTGTCAAGCGCGTCAGTATGTTTTCTCTACTAACAGGAATGCGATATTCTGATATTTCTAAACTTACATGGGATGAAGTACAGTACAGTAAAAATGAAGGATATTATATACGATTTAAGCATCAGAAAACTAACAGACCATCAACCAATCCCATTTCCGAGGAAGCACTTGAATTCCTAGGAGAAAAAAGAGTGGATCAAGGCAAAATCTTTTTAGATTTAAAGAAATGGGATTTTGATCGCTTGATACCTATTTGGGTTAAAGATGCAGGTATTGAAAAACATATAACATTTCACTGCTTTCGCCATACGTATGCAACATTACAAATGGCAGCAGGGACAGATATTTTTACTGTATCTAAAATGCTGGGACACAAAAATATAAAGACAACGCAGATATATACAAAAATAATTGACGAGAAAAAGCGCGAAACAATAAATAAAATATCATTTAAGTAAAAATTTTAATACTGAATAAATCAAGAACATTAATGTTTTATTTTTACTTTATAGCTACCATTTCAAACTCTTTAAACTTCGAAAACAGATGATTTTATATTGTAGAATTTTTAGAAAATGGAAAAAGCCTTTACTTAAACCATTTGATATTTAGAATAACAATGATTGTAAGCAGAACTTAACGGTTCTGCTTTTTTTATGCCCACACTTTTTATCCCCAAAGCACATTTATTTCCTTTACTCACCCCCTTCGCATAAAAGAGCTTTGGTTGGATATACTGAAAAACATATTCAAAAATTTAGAAAAAACCCTAGTCAAAATTTTCCAATATCTTTTTAGTGGCTTTCATAGCCACCAACACTTAAACATAGTTAAAAATTCTGCCAGATAAATGCTGGTTTTGTAATTACATAGACCATTTCTTAATGCCTTTTCCATTGGCTTCCACAAGGTTTTTATTCAATAGCCAGTATGCTGTTTTGTCCCATTTCAAGAGCAAAGGTATTTCCGTGTTCTTTACGCAACATCAAGGTCAAGCCCTGCGGGTTTGCCAAAAAATCTCCACCCATTCGGGTCGTATTTTTTGTCAAAACCTTGCTGCTGCTAAACACGAACCTTTTATGCTCGTGAAACGAAACAAAGCATACTCCGGCTCTTTAGACGAATAAAAAAAATGTCAGAAACGAAAATATACAGCATTAGAAATGGTAAAAGAGAAACGAAACTTCAGAACCTCCTCTCATTACCGAATAAATTAAAAAAAATAAAATCAGTACAAATTTAATAACTCAAAAAAGTAGAAATCATGAACATCACAGGACGATTGACGAGAGATGCGGAAGTACGCACAACGTCACAGCAAAAACAAGTAGTAAACTTTTCAGTAGCAATCAACGACAGCTACCGTAACAAACAGGGCGAACGCATAGACCAGACGACCTATTTCGACTGCTCCTATTGGATAAGCCCAAACGTAGCCTTGCTACTCACAAAAGGCACTTTGGTAGAACTATCGGGAAGAGTAAGTACAAGAGCGTGGACAGGTAATGACGGAGAATTAAGAGCAGGACTGAATTTTCATACCTCACAAATCAAACTACACGGAGGCAGTAGAAAGACTGATACCGTACAAGCTACTGTGCAAACTGAAAGTAACAAAACTACAAAACAAGGTACGGAAAACGACCTCCCATTTTAACAACGAGTATTTAATCATTTTTCAAACTATAAATTTTAAGCATTATGGCACATAATATCAATTTCAACGAGAGAACAGGACGTTATTCATTCTTTAGCGTTCAACAAAAAGCGTGGCACGGTTTAGGGCAAATCGTAGAGCAGTACCCAACGAGCGAGGAAGCTATAAAACATGCAGGGTTAGATTACGAAGTTGTAAAAAGACCTTTATATACTAATGGCTCAGGAATTATTCAAATAACCGAGGGTATTGTTATGCAAGATACTGAAATTGAAGTTCCTAACTATTTTGCCAACATCCGTAACGATAACAACGCAGTATTGGGCGTGGTGGGTAAAGATTACCACATCGTACAAAACCGTGAAGCATTCAATTTCTTTGATGCTATTGTAGGAGGTGGCGAGGGTATTCTGTATGAAACCGCAGGAGCGTTAGGCAACGGAGAGCGCATATTTATCACAGCCAAATTGCCCGACTATATCCGTGTAGGTAATGGCGATGATGTAACAGAAAAGTACATTTTCTTAACTACTTCGCACGATGGTAGCGGAAGTATCACAGCCGCATTTACACCTGTTAGAATAGTTTGCCAAAATACGTTGAATGCTTCGCTACGTAGTATGACCAATGTAGTTCGTATAAAACATACTTCGGGAGCAAAACAACGTATCGAAAACGCCCATAAAATTATGGGACTAGCGAACACTTTGAGCAACCAATTAGAGAATATTTTTAATGAGTGGGCAAGCGTAAAAGTTACAGACCGAGAAGTAAGAAAGCTAATCCAATTGGCACTTTGCCCGAATAAAGAAACGCTTGAGTTAATTAAAGAAGGTGCAGAAGATGAAATTTCAACCTTATTTAAAAACACCGTTGACGATGCTTTTTCTTACGCAATGATGAGCGACACGCAACAAATGGACACTACAAAAGGAACATTGTTCGGAGCATACAATGCCGTTACAGGATACTATCAGAATGTACGCAATTACAAAAATGATGAAGCCAAGTTGCAGAGTATTGTATTGGGTGGAACAGCTCAACTCAAATCTCAAAAAGCATTTGAATTGTGTACCGCCTTTGCATTGGACGGTGCGGAAATCTTAAACCTCAATTAAATAACTATAGGCTACCGCCTTAAGCGGTGGTAGCCTACCATAAAACAGCTATGAACGTAACAGACATAAATGGTTGCCAAATCGAAGTAACAGATTTAAAGGAAGCTATAAAAATAGCAAGGCGATACAAAGAATATAACCACCAGGACAGCAATTTTTCGGAGTTTGACAAAAGACAAATAACCTATTGGTCAGATATGTACGAAAAACTAAGAGCAATCAATACGCAATTAACAACATCTTAAATTTTATAGCAATGAATACTAATTTTTTCAATCAGATAGCACAGTTGGACTTTACAGGAGTATTACAACTGAATATTTCAAAAGGAGCAGAAAATAACCTAATTGTTTCGGTTATCCTCAACAACGAACAATGCGGAGATAACGCCAAAAATCTAATTCCGCCATTGACATTTAATGCAACGCCCCAAGAGTTTGACGATGGATTTTTTGAGCAAATTACCGCACCTATCCAAACCGTTTCGGGTTTAATGGTGGATATGGAGAAATTTCTAAAACAAATGGAAGAAGTCAGAAAACAATCGGCTATGGAGAAAGAAAAAGCCGATAAACAGAAGAAAGAACAAGAAGCCAAAGACAAGAAATTTAAAGATGCAATGGCAAAGGCGGAAGAACTAGAAAAAGAAGGCAAATTCCGTGAAGCATGGATGAAAGTACCCGAGATAACAGAGTTTCCCGAAAAAGCGGACGAGATACGCAAACGTAAAAACGCATTGTCTGAAAAGTTTGTAACACCGAGCCTTTTTGGAGCAATGGAAGAAGTAAAACCCGAACTGCACCAAGAGGAAGAAGTTACAGTAAATTATCCTACCGATGAAACGGACGAAGAACAAGAATATTAATCCAAAAAATCAGAGTTATGTTAGTAGCAACGCAATTAAAGCGAGTTTTTATACTCAAAGATAAAGGACAGGACATTAGACTAACCGAACCCGAACCACGTTGGAGCGTGGAAGCCGTAATGAATTTTTACGCCAATTTGTACCCGATACTTACAACGGCAAAAGTATCTGCTCCGCAAATAAAAGACGATGCAATTGAGTACAAATTTGAAAGCGTAATGGGTACAAAAGGTTAAACCAAAAATCAAAACGATGAATTATGCAACCACATATCCTATCGGGAATTATCAGCATACCCGAACAGAAAAGACAACGGCAATTGCACCGACAATTCGGCGAGTTCGCACAATGGATGCAAAGACCAAAAGATGCAAACCAAGTACAAAAAGACAAGCGGAAAGCCGTACCAATAGCAATGTTGCCAATGGTTTTCTAAAGTGTATATTCCTGCCTAAACTGAAAACGCAACAATCCTTACAGGCTTGTAAAGAAATAGCAAAAACAGAGAGGGATTTTTATCAATCCCTTTCCAAACTTGCCGAGCAATATGGCATAGAACCAATGCAAACACAAATTTATGGCTATCCCTACAATATAGCGTTGGCGATGTGGGATATAGAAACCAAGTTAAAACGCACCCATTTAAATTGGAATAGTTTGAGATTGGTACAGGACAGTAAGAAAACATTTTTTGTAAGTGAGGAACGATACGATACAAGAACGACCTTGTATTATATTCCTATCGTTCCGCTCTTTAAAATGCTCAACGACAAAAGGCGTAAAAAGACTGCTCAATTATTGGTTTCCGTATGCAGTTATCTGTATCACATTGTTGGTATTCCGTATTACAGACAAGAAAATAGTTATCTGTATTGGATGTATGAGATGATGACCGATTGGGTGGAACAGGACAATGAAACGGACGAAACGGAGAAATATAAAAGTGAGTTAAGGCAAGCCGAACAAATTGGCGACAAAATAGAACAGAAAATATTCAACCGTATCAATTTACAACTATTTGAAGAGCGTTTAAAAAACTTCAAAAAACTTGATGAATTTGACCAAGAATGTTGGCAAGTAGCTTGTAAAGTTTTTGAACTTTTTACGGAATATCCAATAACAAGTATTTTTAAAAATGCACCCATTTCCGAACAAGACTCTTACGACAATGATTACGACAATGAAATCCTTGGAATGGAAAAGTACATTTCATTTGTAGCAGATACCAAAGGTTGGCTGTATGAACGTCTTTCGGATAGCATTAACAATGAATTTAATGAGTATGGAGCAATGGCAGAACCAACAATTAGCAAACACTTTGACGGAAGCGAGAAAACATATACTAACCTTGATTTTGAAAACCGCTTGTTTCCGATACTAAATGATTTATGCGGTTTATTAGATGAATATAAAACAGCAGAAAAATGAATAATACAAACGACATAACCGAGAATTTTGGCACATTATACCACCCGAAATCTGCTTTGGTTTTTTATGAAACCAAAGGTATAAATACAGATATGTATGTAGAGCATTTCGATATGGACAAGAACGGTAATCCAATTAATGCGCATCCATTGACTGTAAAAGAAGCCAATCTATTGGCAAAATCATTACAGACGGATGAAGAAAAAAATAAAGCTTTTTTAAAACCAAAAGGGATTTTACCAACCAACATTTTACAAATCAACCCGAGCGAAAAGGGTACGGTACTTTGGTACACCAAATCACAGCAAAGACAACTGTATTTTGTAGATGGTTTGGGCATTCCTAATGGAAAAGCACAAGTACCGCCAATGCTTTGGTTTGCTAATAAAAATAGCCTGGCAGTATTTGCTTTGTCAAGCGATAGAAGACCGACACAAAAAACGCTTTTGCATTACGCACCATTTTTCAATGTGTATGAAAACGGAAATGTATGTATGGGAACGGTAACTATTGATATTCAAAATTCGGCTACGGTGGAGGAATTTATACAGGCTTGGGAAAGTTATTTTTTTAATAGTTATTTCAGTCACTTATTAGGCGAATACAATCCAGTAAAAGGAAATTGTGTAACTATGTGGAAAGACCTAATTGGTACAGACAACCCCTTTCCAAAAGAAGTATTGAAACCAAATAACAAAACACTTAAAAATCTATTGTGATGAAAACGAAAATACATTTTACAGATATTGATTTAATTAATCCGACCAATCCGATTTTAGTAAATTTAATTGGTGCAGGTGGAACAGGTTCAAAGGTTTTGACTGCCTTGATGGAAATGAACCACAGTTTAATTGAGTTGGGACACGCAGGACTACAAATCCGCCTTTGGGATGATGATGTAATTACCCAAGCAAATTTAGGCAGACAGCGTTTTGCAGAATGTGAAATTGGATTGTACAAATCCGTTGCATTAATTAACAGAGCCAACCGATTTTCGGGGACAAATTGGAAATCGGAAACGGCAAAATTCGAAAAAGACTATTTGGATAAATTACCCGAAAAAGCTGGTTCAAGTATTTATATTTCTTGTGTGGACAGCGTAAAAGCAAGATTTGAGATTGCAGACATTTTAAAAATTTTAAACAACGGTAAAGCCTATTCAAATCGCCCACGGTATTGGTTGGATTTTGGCAATAGCCAACATACAGGACAAGTTTTACTATCTACAATAGGAAATATCCAACAACCCAATTCAGAGAGATTCGAAACGGTGGCAAGCCTGCCATTGGTTACCGATGAATTTGGCGAACTTTTAAAACAGTCTGAAGAGCAGGACGACACGCCAAGTTGCAGTTTAGCTGAAGCATTGGAAAAACAGGATTTATTTATTAATTCGTCATTGGCGCAAATGGGTTGTTCTTTGCTTTGGAACTTATTTCGTTATGGAATGACGGAATACAGAGGATTTTTTCATAATCTGAAAGACTTCCGCACCCACCCGGTAAAAGTCCCCTGACCCGAAAAATCGGGTGGCAAAAATGCAATTCCTCACTATGGTCGGAAACGCATTTTTGCATCTAATAAGGTGCAACCACTTTGTCAAAAATCTTCCATTTCATTCTTTCATTTCCCTATTTTCGCCAAACAAGTTGCGAGATATTTTCGTGGGATATTCAGTATCCCATTATTGATTTTAACGGACTTCTTTTCTTTTCACATCTGCGACCAAAGAAAAGATTCTGTGTTATAAACCAAATATATTTTTTAAAAATGATAGAAATTTAATACTATCTCTTCTCTAATTCTCGCTATATATTATTTAAAAATAACAGTTGATGTTCTAATTCTTTATTACTGTGTGAAATTGAGCATAAATTTATACATTTGCCAAATGAAAAATTTATCATTCATATTAGCATTAATGGTCTTGGTCTTATCGATCTTGCCAGGCTTTATGGAAGATAAATGCTTTGACGTCATACATCAAACAACAAATAATCAGGAAGAAGATAGCGACGGTTGCGGTATGGAATGTTGCTCGCCTTTTTCTAAATGCAATACCTGTACTGGATTTGTAATTACTTCTTTTTATGCTTTAACATCCAATTATGTCCAACAACCTAAAAAGAAATTAGGTGTAATAACTGCGTCAGCTGTTTCAGACTTCTTCTCTTCCATTTGGCAACCGCCTAAGATTAATTAATGTTTTTAGTGTCTTCGGCACAATAACAAATTGCGGTGCTACAAACCGTCAATTCTTATTTTTCAAACATTAATAATTTTTCATATAATGAAAA
>NZ_SMFN01000014.1 GCF_004349135.1 Flavobacterium sandaracinum
AGTGCAATGGCGCCTAAGGCGTTAAGATCATTGCGATTGATGGTATGGGTGGCAACTACTAAATTGTGTTTATTATCTACTGCTGCTTGGATATTGTAACTGATCTCAACTACTACTCCTTGAACCAGAAGCGCGCGTGCATCTTCATCGGTGGTGCTTATTTGGGGTTCTCCGCTGGCTTTTAGTTTTGCTTCTAGAAGTTCATATCCTATTTTATTATTTTTTAATCGTTCAATCTTTTCTTGAATCTTGGTTATGTTGATCCCATTGTCTTGGGTATCATTTTGATCTAATTGCGTTAAATATTCTTGGGTTTTTTCTTCGATATAAGCCAAATGACGTTCTATTTTCTTTTGGTTGAAATTGGCTTTTTTGCTGTTATGCGCACGACTTTTGGTGCCATCGATGGCAATTACTTCTCCYGATATYAARTCGGCATCTTTAAGGAAACTTACAAAAAGTTTGAAGAGTTTTTTAAGCCCTGTTGGGTTCTGCTTTCTAAAGTCGGATATGCTATGGTAATTGGGCACTAAACCACAAAGGAGCCACCGTAATTCGAGGTTACGAATGCACTCTTTCTCGAGCTTGCGGGAACCACGTAATCCATTGAGATAGCCATATAAATAAAGTTTGAGAAAGATTTTAGTATCAAAGCTAGGACGACCCTCGGTTTTAATGGTCTGAAGTGTAAAGCCTAAAGACCCCAAGTCTAACGCTTCGACAAAAGCTTCGACAAAACGAACGGGGTTTTCTGCAGAAATCGAGTCCTCTAAACTCGAAAAATACATCTGATTGCGCGGAATTCCTGTGATATGTTGCATCTTTAAATATACAACTTTTCTGCCTTTTATCTTGAGAATATGTACTATATTTGAAAGAAATAAACGGAAGTTTTTTCACAGACTGACGTTAGGGCTAAGCTTAAAAAAAATGACAATTTTAAAAGAAAATAATCAATTAATTAAACGATAAAATATGAATGAACTGCTTCAGAAGTTACTAATTCCGATAATACTAGTTGTATCAGGCATTTTGCTAAAAAAAGGATATATACCTAATACTAAAAGTGAAGGTAAGTTGTGGTTATTTTTAGTTATTGTTGGATGTGTTGGAATTGTCCTAGATATATTGTTAGTATTTGTTAGCAGTTAGCCTGATTTTTCATCACCCAAAAGAGTGAAAATATGAAACTGCTTTTGGAAATATTAAATCAGTAGAAATGACAAAATTGAGAAGTTCTGCAAACATTTTCAGAATTGCTAATTTTAATATTTTAACTGAATTTAGAAGTGTAAAATTATTATAATTTGATAGTTAAATGAACTTGGAATATCTAGTGTTTTTGAAAAATAAAAGAATACAAATCAAATAAAAAGCCTAGCCCTAACAGCTAAGGATTCGTTGGGCTTGAAAAGCCAACAATGAAGCCGCGGTTGAACGGAACCGTTTACATGCCGTCAACACTATGGAGTTATCGTAAAATGGGTAGAGTGATTACAAGAGGCTAAAACGCCTCTTTTTTTTGCAGTAAAATTGAGTATGGTTTTTCTACTGTTTTCCTTCATATCTGAATACAAAATCCCTTACCCACAAAATTAGCTTTCATAGGAACTAGAACTGTGGCTACTGCCAAGATACCAAGCAGGCGGACCACGCTGGTCAAAAACCGCTATTCGATGTAAATTGCCTGTTTTACAACAAGGACACTTGGGTAAGAAAGGCTTTTTTTCTGCTTTTTCTAGCACTTTTACTTTTAATTTCTCCTGCAAAAGCTTGAGCTTTTGACGTTTCCAAGTACTGCTCAAAAAACCGTAATGCCGTATTTTTACACCCGAGCCCAAAGGGCGAACTGACGAAGTAAAACGTTTGGGCAGAATATGCAATGCAAACCGTCGGATAAATTCGGCATGCGTCAGTGTCATTTGTTTCTTAAATCCGTTTTGCCTGTAATCCTTGTACGCAAAAGTCACGTTTTGATGGTCAATACTTTGGATGCGGTTGTTGCTAATGGCTATTTTATGAGTATATCTTCCCAGATATTCCACCACTGATTTTGGACTTCCAAAAGGATTTTTGGCAATTGATACCCGAAGTATCAGAAAGTTTTTCTGGCAAAATAGCATCCTCTAATCCCAAAGCTTCGGAAGAAAAAACCATTTGATTGCGCGGTATTCCGGTGAGGTGTTGCGTATTTTTCATAGAGCTTTTCTGCTTAATAATTAGATTATTTACTTACATTTGATATTAGTAATCGGAGGTTTTTTCAAAGGCTAACGTTAGGCGTATTTTTGGCGGAACACAGTAAAACAGAATTAAATTCTAAATTTATGATCAACAAAATATCTTCTATAATTCAAGCAAGTGAATTTTTAGAATTAACCAAAACAGAAAATGTCATTATTGTTGATGTAAGTAATGGAGTAAATTCTAAAGAAAAGTATGCCAATAAACATTTAGATGGAGCCATTTTTGTTGACTTGAATTCTCAATTAGCAACTATAAAAGTAGATTTGGCAGAAGGTGGAAGACATCCGTTACCTGAAATTGAAAAGTTTGCAGAAACTTTAGCAAACATAGGAATATCTAAAAATAGTCACGTCATAGTTTATGATGATAAAAATGGAGCTAATGCGGCGGCGAGGTTTTGGTGGATGCTGAAATCAATTGGTCACAAAAAAGTACAAGTTTTAAATGGTGGAATTCAACAAGCGGAAAAAGCCGGTTTTCCAACAAATAACAAAGTAGAAATACCAAAAATTTCCAAAAATTATAATTATGACAACTGGAAATTACCTATTTCACAAATTCAAGAAGTTGAAGAAAATTCGCAAAAAGAAAACTTTTTAGTAATTGATGTAAGAGAAAATAAACGGTACAGAGGAGAAAACGAGCCAATTGATTTAATTGCTGGACATATTCCAGGTTCAATAAACATTCCTTTTTCAGAAAATCTAAATACAGAAGGTTTATTTTTATCATCAAAGGAATTAAAAACAAAATATCAAGAAATATTTGCCGGGAGGAATCCTAAAAATATAATTTTTCATTGTGGTTCTGGAATTACAGCTTGCCATTCGCTTTTAGCCATCGATTATGCAGGTTTAGAAATTCCAAAACTTTATGTTGGTTCGTGGAGTGAATGGTCAAGAAATAATAAAGAAATTGCAACCGAAAATAAAAACGAAAGCCTAACAGCAAAGGATTCGTTGCCTGTGCAGCACGAACACCCGAGCGACAGCAAACGGACGAAGTAATGAACCCGCGCTTGAACTACCTGTCCCGTTTTTACAGGAACCGATTACATGCCGTCAACACTATGGACTTATCGTAAAATTATTGGAGACATTATAAGAAGCTAAAACGCCTCGTTTTTTTTGCAATAAAACAAGGAAGGTTTTTCTAGTGTTTTCCTTTCCCGAAGTTTTGAGATTGACCATACATAACCATACCCACAAAATTAGCTTTCATAAGAACTTGAACTTTTGCTATTGCCAAGATACCATCCCGTTACTTCGGGAGGCGGACCAGGCTGGTCAAAAACCGCTATTCGATGTAAATTACCCGTTTTGCAACACAGGCATTTGGGTAAAAAAGATTTCTTTTCTTCTTTTTATAGCACTTACTCTGTAGTTTTTCTTGAAAAACCTTTACTTTCTCCCGTTTCCAATTACTGCTTAAAAAACCGTAATGCCGTATTTTTACACCCGAGCCCAAAGGGGGAACTGACAAAGTAAAACGTTTGGACAAAAGGCAACGCAAAGCGTGGAATAAATTTGGCGTGCGTAAGTGTCATTTGCTTTTTGAATCCGTTTTGATTGAAGTCTTTACAGCTAAAAATTACGTTTTGATGGTCAATACTTTAGATTAGGTTGTTGCTAGTGTGGATTTTAGGAGTATATCTTCCTAAATATTCCACCACTGATTTTGGACTTCCAAAAGGCTTTTTGGCAAAAGCCAATACGATATAAAAAAAATGTACCGATAATTTTGAAAAGATTTAATATGATCCTCGATCTTCAAAAGGATTTCTTTTATAGGGAAGCAAATAAATTTTATTCAAACAACTACATTAAATAAAGGAAAAAGACAATGAAAATGTAAACTAGCTAAGTCCTTTTTTTACTTAAAATAAAGGAATAGCAACTAATGTCCGGTTGCTTCCTTTGTTTAAATGGCGTATTTTTATTCCTACAATTATATCAATCGTACCAATATACGGTCTAATCTTAAGAGCACATTAGAAAAGCATAGGTCAAAAATCAATATTTTTACAATTTGTTTAAAATATTGTTAAAAAGAGTAAACAAACCATATTATTGTTTACCTTTGATTATCTTAATTTAATTTAAACTTAAAATATTGACTATGAAATTAGTAAAAACAATTAGTGCATTTGTATTATTAGGAGTAATCACTACTTCTTGTGGAGAAAAAAAACAAGCAGAATCTACAGACATGACTGATTCAACAGCAGTAGCAATGGACACTACAGTTGTAATGGAAACGCCAAACATTGTAGGAGTAGCCTCTGGAAATGCAGATTTCTCAACACTTGTAGCAGCTGTAAAAGCAGCAGGTTTAGTTGAAACGTTAAGTAGTGAAGGTCCTTTCACTGTTTTTGCACCAAACAACGCTGCATTTGACAAACTACCTGCTGGAACTGTAGATGGTTTATTGAAGCCAGAAAGTCTTGATAAACTGAAAGCAGTTTTGACGTACCACGTAGTTTCAGGTAAATTTGACGCTGCAACAGTAATTGATGCCATAAACAAAAACAACGGAAAATACACTGTGACTACTGTTCAAGGTGGTACAATCGTTTTAAGTTTAAAAGACGGTAATGTAATGTTAACAGATGCTAATGGTGGAACTGCAACAGTTGTACTTGCTGATGTAGCTGCTTCTAATGGAGTAATTCATGCAATTGATACTGTAGTGATGCCTAAATAAGGTTTTAAAGTTTTAAATCTAAAAACCGTTGTAGCAATACAACGGTTTTTTTTTGCAAAATTACTACCAATTCCCTTTGCTCTTTCTATAATAAACGACTGCTTAGGCGATCTTTGGAATTCCATATCCCAACATTTGAAAAAAATATATTTAACTGTGTGGGTAATAATTGGCAAACCGCTGGCTCTCTTTTTACTGCTTGCATCTACCCTATTTTAAAAACATTTCTTTTTTGAATAAAGAAAAATGCTACCTTACTATTTCAAACTAATAAATTGAAAAAAGTAATATAAGTACTAAGAATAAAACAATGACGTATTTTTTTTACCATATAAGTCATTGAAGTTTCATTTGTATAAGACTGATAACTTTAGCAATAATAAGGTCATTTAAGGTTTAATGCTTACATGACTTTTTATGTTAAATAGTATTTCACTCCTTTTATAGTACGGCAATAAATAAGGCCAACTACTTAGATACCTATCATCAAAAATAGTATTTTAAAGAATGAAACTATTTGATTTAAAACACTTACTATGAAATTTTCTTCTTTTCTAATTCTTATTTCAGTATTGCTTTTGAATTGTCAAAACAAAGACAACCAAGCGCCAAAAGCACCAATTAAAAAAAAGGCAGACACTTTGTACATTGTTGAAGAAAGCAACCAAAAGACAACCGATAGTGTGACCGCTATACAAACACAACCGCCTAGCCAACTTATTCTAACGTCAAATGCTTTACAAGTAATAAATACAACGACAGGTTCCACATCGGAAATTCCTTTTGGCAAACCCTTTGATGAAATGAAAGAAATCGTGTCTAGAATTTTACAATCAAAACCAATATCCGAAGGAATTAATGCGGAATGTAGCGCTGGACCGCTAAAAATGGCATCGTGGAATAATGGATTGACACTGGTGTTTCAGAAAAAAGAGGCACAAGCAGTAGAATCAGAAAGCCCCTGGAAATTTGCGGGTTGGTATGTAAGCCTCAACCCACGAAATACAACAAAGAGTACTACCATGGCAGGAATCGGTATTGGATCTACGAGAGGCGAAATGGAAAGCGCTTATGTGATTATCGTGAAGAAATCCAGTTTGGGATATGAATTCTCAACGACTTCTGGCCTATATGGAATTTTTGACGGCATGGGAAAACAAGCAAAAATCACAACTATGTGGAGCGGCGTTAGTTGTAATTTTAGATAAGGTAAAAAAAAGTCTTTAAACTATTTCAGCTGCAAAAATAAAATTCAGAAAAAACAGCTAAAGCAATAGGTTTAAATTGAAGTTTTTCTTTTTTTGTTGATTTACAGTGCTGTCGTTTAAAACAATCACAGGGATTGATGCATCAGATAAAATCTTTTTTTGACCAAACCATTCGCAGGCAAAGCCCTACCTGCGGTAGAATTTAGAAAAAAAATTATAGGCTATACATTAAAATCACCTCTTAAAATCAACACCTAAAATCAACACCTAAAATTGAGAATGACATATAGAAAAGGGTCGCAAAATTAATCCAGACAAATCGAAAGTTCCTGTTTTAGATTTGTAGTCTAAAATATAAGCTATTGTACATTGCTTCCGTTTTGATTTTGTGCGATCAGCTATTTTTTTCTCTTCTAAAGTAAAAAAAGTGTAAAAATTCCATATTAATTTCCCCATATCCTATTTTTGAAAATATCAACGGTTTGTTTTATATGTTGGTTTATAACCAAAAGGATGACGATAACTAACATGGCATACCCTACGACGGTAAAGATTTCCATATTAGACAATAAAACCGATTGTTTGGCCACGGAACTTGCAATTTTTTTTAACGCTAATTGACCCGCATTATCCTCCGTATACCCTTTAGAAATAAAACTTTCAGTTGCTTGTGCAATACGCATTTGAGTTTCCGCACTTTCAGGTGTTACAGATTGTATTAACTTTGAATAATGAGTGTGCTGCAGGTAAACACCTGCATTTTGAATAAATGAAAACCCCATCATACTTCCCCAAAAACGTCCCTCTACGCCTACAATTCCAGCAAACGGAGCAAAAGGAGTGGGTACCGCCGAGACAGTAAATAAGACTAACGGCACAAAAATAACTCCAACAGCCACTCCTTGTAAAACATAAGGAATTGCGATATCAGACAAGGTAGCATCGGGGACAAAAAGAAAAGTAAACCACAAATGAAAAACAGCAAAAAGTGAAAATCCTATTATAAATATAAAACGTATGCTCAGTGCCTTTGCTAAAAACAGTCCCGCTAAAAACATTCCTATTACATTCCCAAATACATTTAAATATTGCACATGCGCCACTCTTGAAGGTTCCCAATTCCAAATTACAAACATTGTACTGTGACAAATATTCAAAGTCGATCGGGCGATATAAAAAAATACCGAAAGGACTAATCCGGTTCGTAAATTAGCATAGCGAAATACATTGAGATCAAAGGTAGGTCGCTTGAGCATCATTTGTCGAAAAATAAATAAACCTCCCGTGATTAATGAAAGAACCAATGCTGAAATTATTTGGTGGGAATCGAACCAATATTTCTTTTCTCCATAAACAAAGAAAAATGCTCCTGATAAAATGGCCGTGAGTAAAAGAATAGAACTTGCCCAATCTACTTGATATAAAGGAATTTTTCTATGAAAACGATGTCCTTCAAAAGTTATCATAATTAAAGCCACACACATCACTTGAAATAATGCCGAACCATACGCCATATATTTCCAATCATAATTTTCCAGCAGCCACACCGCAATATTCATGATGAAAGGTGAGGCTAGCATCAACGCACCATAATTAACAGTAAAGCCAATAATCACTGCATTTTTAGATTTAAACCTTGAAATTAAGAAATGTCGCAGCGGCACCACAGGCAAGCCCATCAAAATACCTTCGGCTACTCTTAAGATGATAAACAGTGCGTAATTTTCAATGTAAGCCGTTAAAATAAAGGTTAATGCTGCCAAACTGTAAATGACTATAAAATACTTTTTAGTTGGAAAAAATTGAAATAGACGGGTTTCAATTAGAATCGTAGTCAAAAAAGTTCCATAAGTCACACACATCGAAAACTGTAAATCTTCAATTTCTACATCTAGAAAACTGGCTGAATACGTCAAATTAGAAGTGTAAACGCCTAGCAAAACCATCGAGTGTATCAAACAGATAAACAAAATCGCGATGCTGGCCCAGTTGGGTACCCAGGATTTAAAAATGCTTTTATTTGACATTGGTTATTGGTGTTCTGCTACAACTATAACATTCATTCCTGCTCGAAGGAAAGCCGTTTGAGCGGCTGGTTCTTGTAGTCTGATTCTAACAGGAATACGTTGTTCGATTTTAATAAAATTTCCAGTGGCATTGTCGGGCGGTAAAAGCGAGAAACGCGCGCCACTAGCGGGCGATATTGATTCAATAATTCCGATGAATTTTCGTCCGCTGATCGCATCAGCTTGTAGCGTTACCTCTTGACTTATAGACAAGTATTGTATTTGGGTTTCCTTAAAATTAGCCGTAATCCATTTTTTCTTGCTCACAATAGAGACTAAAACTTGTCCTTCTTTTAGTAGTTGTCCGGGCTGAATCATTTTTTTTCCCACCCAGCCATCATAAGGAGCCGTAATCACCGTATAAGAAAGAAACAATGCAGCGTTATCCGCAACGGCTTGTTTAGCTACAATTACAGTCTGAGCCGTTGGGATTTTAGCAGATGCTTCGGAAGTATTTAACGCTGCTGATTGAATGGTATTGACAATTTCTTGGTATTGGGCTTGAGCCGATTGATAATCGGCTTTAACTTTTTCGACTTGTTGATTCGTGGTTGCTTCCTGTTTTAATAAAGATTGATAGCGGTTGTATTCCAGTTTTGTTTGCCAAACTTTACTTTTTGCAGCCTCGAGTTGCGATCGTCTTACCAGAATAGCATTAGAAGTGGTCGCGACATTTTTTTCTATCACATTGACATTGGCTTTAGCATTTTCAACCTCGGCCAAAGCACTATTTAAATGCGATTTATATTCCCTATTGTCTAGTATAATTATCGTGTCTCCCTGGTGTACAAACTGATTTTCATTGTAACGAACTTCCTGAACATAACCCGTTATTCGAGTCAAAATAGGTGTTACATATTGTTCTACCTGAGCATCATTTGTTTCTTCGTGATTTCTATTAAAAAAATAAAACCAAATCCCTAGAACAATTCCCATGACCACTAAAACAGTTGCAATCACTGTAATCAGTTTACTAAATGATTTGTGGGCTCTTGATGAATTTTCTATTTTTATCATATTCGCTGAGAACTAAAAATTATATATAAACTTGAATTATTTTTTGGAAAGAATTCCCGCTGTATGAAGCAATTCGTATTGTTTCATCAACGCATCGATTCTGGTAGCTATTCTATTAAACTTGGCCTGAAGCAAAGCATTATCAGCATCCACCATTTCAGTAATTAAAACAAGTTGGTTGAGGTATTTTACCTTAACAATGCGATAATTCTCTTGGGCTAAATCCAATGCTTTCTTGGTAACCACCAATTGATCGCTTATTTCCTGATATTGGGTGTGCTGCCTAAATACTTTATCAGTCATCTCATTTTTAACTATTTCGGATTCATTTTGCTGCAATTCTAATTGTAAGTTAGCCACTTGAACCTGCACCTTATTTTTGTACAAAGCTGACAAATCATACGTAGCTTCCACGCCAATTTGGCCAATGGTATATAAAAAAGGCATGTCCAATCGAAACGCCATGTAATTAGGATACCGTAAATTGTAATTTCCAAAAAATCCAATTTTAGGCAGATACTTTGCCTTGACCATTTTTAGCTCTGTCTTTTTGACCGCTACTTCCCCACTCGCCATTTTCATTTCCTCATTTTGCATAGTCTTCTTAAAATAAAAATCATAATCCTCCATCGTGTCCCTATCAAATAGGCCTGTTGTATCTATTACAATATTGGATTCCTCCGGCAATTGCAATACTGTTTTTAACTCTTGAAGTGCAATCGTGCAATTTTTCTTGTTCGTCAAAGCACTCAATTCCCGATCTGAAAGTTGCAATTCGGCACGTAAGACTTCATTTTTAGTCACTGTTCCAAACGCTTTAAATGCTTTTACCTCTTTTAATCGCTCTTGTTCTTCTTTAATGCTTTCATCAATAATTTTTTGAAGTTCCATCATTTTGTAAATACCCAAAAAAGTAGCCGCAACCTCTAAACGCACATCATTCTCTGCCTTCTCTACGTTGATTTCTGCAATTTCACTTTGTAGTTTTGATTTTTTTATCGCATTGTTGATGCCATTTGCCTCATAAATAGGCATTCGGAAGTTTGAAACGGCATCGTAAATCAAATTACCTGGCAGTGGCGCAATCGTTTCTTTTTGGCTAAAAAAACCACCACGATACTGCGTTAAATCTGACAATCGCGAATACATGGCATTAAAATGAACTTCGGGTAAACGAAGATTTTTAGCAGTTCTAATTTCTGTCTCTATAATCTTTCTTTGGATTTGGGCTTTTCGAATGGTCCTGTTATTTTCGTTGGCAATTCGCATCGCTTCAGGTAAAGTGAGTGCAACGGATTGTTGGGCTTGTACTGCCATGGCGTATGGAAACAAGAGTAAGGTTAACAATACACTTTTTAAAAAATTGATCTTAGGTTGCTCTGGTGTAACCTGCTTTTTAAGAAACATAATAAAGATAAAAGAATAGTACACAAAGGTCTTTAATTTTATTGATGCTGTAAAAGCATCAAAAGTCAAATATGTATTCATATCGGACAAAATTAAAAACGAAGGTGATTCTGAATATGAGCTTATCCTTTTTTCAGTATTTCGACACCATTTAAATAATCAGAAGGGCGCTGTCCCAATATTTTGAAAAAAGTATTGCTGAACGTGGGAACACTGTTGTATCCTACAGTCCGCGCCACTTCGCTTATGGAAAGTTTTTTTTCAAGTAACAATTCTATTGCTTTCAAAATTCTTCGGATCGTAAAATATTGAATAAAAGACATACCCAAATCTTTCTGAAACAAACGGTATAACGATCGCTCGCTAAAACCAAAGCGACTGGCCAAGTCCGAAAACAAAATCGTATCTCCCCAGTTTTTTTCTAAATAGTCAATAATCTTTAGCAATCGCATGTCTTTTGGAGAGGGTAAGGACAAAGGCAATTTAGTCCGGCAAATTTCTGGTAAAATAGCTTTTATAGCGTTGGCAATGATAAAATTTCGACTTCCTTTTTTAAGGTTTCCGTTCCATCGATTCGTGAAAAGCATCATTTGCAACAAAAGATCATTAACAGGATAAATCCCTTCTGTTTCATAAAAAGATTCTTCACCCTTTTCAATAGGAAAATACAAATTTCGCATCATCACTTTTTCAGAACTGGGATGAATGCTGTGTGCTACAACACCTGGAATCCATATAAAATGGCGAGCTGGGAGGAAATAAGTTCTCGTTTCGGTGGTGACATAGACAATACCACCTTCGGAATAGAGCATTTGAGCTTTATCATGCTTGTGAGTTGGAATCAATAATTCCCCCATTAAATCATGATGGCAATAAATACTTTTTTTATCGGTATCTACCTCTTTAATGTAATATTTCTCTGTGGAAACTGCTATTAAATTCATTGTGGCTTATCTGAATATGTTTATGGCGTATTAGGATACAAAACCAATGGGTAATTGTATTAAAATTGTATGGCAAATAAATCAAATTAAAAATAATTGATTTAATCTTTATTAAAACATCAATTTTCCGTTAATTTTATTAGTAAAAAACCAATTATGCAATCGGATAGAATCAAATTTCAAAGTTACAAAGACAAAGTTATTACAGCGCAGGAAGCAGCTCTTTTTTTCAAGGACAAAATGACCGTTGGAACTAGTGGTTTTACAAAAGCTGGCGATAGTAAAGCTGTTTTACCTGCTTTTGCAGAAAGAGCAAAATTTGAAAATATTGCAATCACTTTGATTACCGGTGCCTCTTTAGGACAAACCACCGACACTGATTTAGCCAATAATAATGCTTTGTATAAAAGAATGCCTTTCCAGTCCGATGCTGCTTTGCGAAAAAAAATAAACGATGGCGAAATACTTTATATTGACCAACATTTAAGTGAAACGGCTGAAATGTTAGAAAACAAACACCTGCCAAAAATTGATATTGCAGTAATTGAAGCCACTTATATTGATGAAAATGGAAATATTATTCCCACGACTTCAGTTGGCAACTCGCCTACATTTGCTCATTTAGCAGATAAAATTATAATTGAAATAAACACATCTATTCCATTGGGATTCAAAGGAATTCATGATGTTTACATTTCTGAAAATTATCCAAACAGACAAATTCTTAATGTGACGGCTTCAAACGATAGAATTGGTCAGGACTATATTGCCATTGATTCTAAAAAAGTAGTGGGAATTGTTTTTACAGAAATTCTAGACAGTCCGGCTCAGCCTACGGAAATAGATGTAAAAACTGCCGCTATTGCTGGGCATCTTTTAGGTTTTTTAGAAAATGAAATTACAGCAGGGCGCTTAACCAATTCGTTGATGCCACTTCAGGCTGGAATTGGAAAAGTAGCCAATGCCGTTATGTCTGGATTTGCGAAAAGTAGTTTTGAGAATCTAGTGATGTATTCCGAAGTTTTGCAAGACAGCACCTTTGAACTTATAGATAGCGGAAAAATGAATTTCGCTTCGGCTTCTTCTATCACTGTTTCAGAAAATTGCTATAAAAAAATACTGGCTAATTTTGATTTTTATAAAGATAAGATGCTACTTCGTCCGCAAACCATAAGCAATTCGGCTGAGGTCATCAGAAGATTAGGCGTTATTGCAATCAACACAGCGATAGAATTTGATATTTACGGCAATGTAAATTCAACGCACATTGCTGGAACCAAAATGATGAACGGCATTGGCGGGTCAGGTGATTTTGCTCGAAATGCCTATCTGAGTATTTTTGTAACCCAATCTTCCTCTAAAGAAGGAAATGCTGTTTCTCATGTTTTACCAATGGTTTCCCATGTAGATCATACGGAACACGATGTCGATGTTTTGATCACGGAGCAAGGAGTCGCTGATTTGAGAGGACTGGCACCAAGAGAACGCGCCAAAGTAATTATCGAAAATTGTGTTCATCCCGAGTACAAAGAAGAATTATCGGATTATTTTAATCGTTCCAAACTTCGCGGTGGTCACACACCACATCTTCTGGAAGAAGCTTTTAAATTTCATTTGCGATTCTTAGAAACTGGTTCCATGAAAAAAATGCTATAATCAATTTACCCTTAACCCAATAGAACCTTTCATACTAGTAGAAGATGCAGTGCAGAAAATTGCCTATCGTTTTCCCTTAACAAAAATTCTTAAAAAGACAAAGTATACTATTCGCTATTTAACCTTGCTGATTGCAATCCAAAAGACCGTTTATAATTATATTTTTTTTGAAGAAACAACAGTTTTACAGACTCCGTTTGATTTTAACGTTCTAATAAAGGGTAAAAGAATTGATTTAGTTGGTTTTCGTTCCACATATATTGCGTAGTTTTGACCATAACACTTTGTCTTTCTGCTGCTCTATTTAAATGCAAAGGAATCCTAATAAAAAAACTTAAAAAAAACAATAATGACATCTTTTAGCAAAGAATTATCCTTTCGTTGGTCTGACTTAGACCCTAATTTTCATGTACGCCACAGTGCTTATTATGATTTTGGTGCGCAACATCGTATTGAAATTCTAGAAGGTTTAGGCCTAACAATGAAAGTTTTACAAGCGCAGCATTTTGGTCCAATTCTATTTAGAGAAGAATGTATTTTTAGAAAAGAAATAAAACTTTCTGATAAAATCATAATGCGAACAAAAATTTCTAAAATGAAACCCGATGCTTCACGCTGGTCGATTGTTCATGAATTCTTGAATGAAGAAGATAAACTTTGTGCCGTCATAACTGTTGATGGAGCTTGGATGGATACAAAGTTGCGAAAGATAGCAAATCCAACTCCTGAAATTGCCATAGAGGCAATTAGTCTTTTTCCTAAAAGTGAAGATTTTATAAGTCTTTAGAAGATTAAATTATCTAATCCCATTAATGTTGTCATTTCTAAATAATAAAGTCTCAAATATAGTAACAATCAACACCAAAAAATTATGAGAATTAGAAGCTACTCCGTCATTTATAGAGTCATGCATTGGTCCATTGCAATTTGTTTGATTGCTATGCTTTTTACTATATTTTTAAGACTCACTTGGATGAACAAAAACAATATTGCGCTAATCATTCAAGATTATTTAGCGACAACAAATCAATCTTTATCTCAAGACCAACTCCTTGCCCTTGCCAAAAAAATAAGAAAACCCATGTGGGATTGGCATATTTATATTGGATACGCTTTGGTAGGTTTGTACAGCATCCGAATTTTGCTTCCGTTTTTTGGACAGATGAAGTTCTCCAATCCTTTTAGTCGTGGCCTTACGGTACAGGAAAAATTCCAATATTACATTTATGCCATTTTTTATGTCTGTGTCGCCATTTCTCTAACGACAGGTTTAATTATCGTTTTAGGTCCAAAAAATTTAAAAGAGCCAATGGAACAAATACACGTACTTTCGATTTACTATTTGTTGACCTTTATCGTTCTTCACTTAGGAGGTGTTTTCTTATCAGAGTTTACGACACAGAATGGATTAATTTCCAGAATTATAAGTGGACCAAAAAAAGAAAAGTAAATCATGCTCGATTGATACTATTTGTTTACCGCAAGTCCCTATCTTTTTGTCCTTTTATAATGATGTTTTAATTTAGTGACTAATCTTTAAAGAACCAATAATGAAATTATCAAAACTATTCCTAGGATTGCTATTGATTTTGACCTTTAGCAGTTTTAATTCATTATTTAAGCGCACTAAAAGAATCCCGTCTAAAGCGACAACTGAGGAATATTATCAAATTAAAACGTATATTTTTAAAACAGAACAGCAAGAGCAAACTACTGAACTGTATTTAAAGGAGGCGTATTTGCCTGGGTTAAAAAAACTAGGAATTAAAGACATAGGTGTTTTCAAAACGATAACTAACAATAAGGACACGCTCAAAAAAATAATCGTGATAATTCCTTTTTCTAATTTAGAAGAATTTCTTAATCTAGACAAAAAACTAGCAAAAGACAAAAGTTATAAGCTTGCGGGCGCACCATATTTAAATGCAATACACCAGCAGCCACCCTACCTGAGGATTGAATCCGTTTTACTAAAAGCTTTTTCAGATCATCCTTTACTAAAAAAACCAGTATTGAATAGCATCAGAAACCATCGTGTTTATGAATTAAGAAGTTACGAATCAGCTACTGAAACCATTTACGCCAACAAAGTAGACATGTTTAATGGTGGAGGAGAAATTAAACTGTTTGATAAACTCGGATTTAATGCTGTCTTTTATGGCGAAGTTCTCTCCGGCGCCAAAATGCCAAACCTAATGTACCTTACTACTTTTGCAGATATGGCCAGTCGAGAAGCACATTGGAAGTCTTTTACTGCAGCACCAGAATGGAAAGAAATGTCCTCCCTGCCAAAATATCAAAATAATGTATCGCACATAGATATCACTTTTATGCATCCTACTGAATATTCTGATTATTAATTTTTAAAATACGAGTACAATCTGTACTACTTGGTCTTTGTTCATTATTGCCTGCCGAAAAACTTTGGGGACTATACCCTATTACACCACCACAGTATTAGAACACAGGAAACTAATGCAGCTCTATATTTTAAAAAAATGAACAATGACTGATCAAAACCATCGTACTTCATTATAAAAATTCACTCAAAAATTGCAGTTTACAAAGGATTGCAGCTGTTCTTATCTCACTATTTAACTAGATATCTGTTAGCCCCCTGTAGGTTTTAAACCTTCCTTTTTTAATACGCAGAAGTACAAATTAAAACTATTTTCAACCTCCATTTTATTTTATACATTCAAAAGTTAAAGCAGTTTCATTACCCGTAGCAATGAATAAAATAAGGATTGGATTGATGGATGGACAATCCTATAAATTTGAGTATCTTTAATCCTAATTTAAGCTATGGAAACTGTCAATACAATACTAAAATTAGGAGCTGGCGTAGGTTTATTCCTTTTCGCTATTTATCTTGTTGAAGAATCCTTAAAAAACCTTTCTGGCCGAAGTTTCAAACTATTTTTGCAACGGATTACAAAAAATAATATTGGTGCCGTAGTGGGTGGAACAATCGTAACTGGTATTCTCCAGAGTAGTTCTATGGTTTCCTTAATGGTTTTAGCTTTTGTTGGCGCTGGTGTTTTTACCATGAAAAATGCCATGGCCATTATCCTTGGTGCCAACCTGGGGACAACAATTGCCAGTTGGTTAGTGGCCACACTCGGTTTTAAAACCAATATTGAAGTCATTGCTTATCCGGCCGTTTGCTTAGGCGGTTTTCTATTGATCCTATTTGGAAACCAAAAAAAAATTAAATATATTTCTTATTTTCTTTTAGGATTTGGTCTAATGTTCATAGGACTTTCCTTTATGAAATCAGCAATGGAAACACAAGTCCAGCACTTTGACTTTTCACATTATGCTGCTATGCCGTTACTTGTTTTTCTGATTATTGGTTTTTTAATCACGTTGATTGTACAGTCTAGCTCCGTGACCATGGCATTAACACTAAGCGCATTGAATGCTGGAGCAATTGGATTTCCAATGGCAGCGGCGATTGTTCTAGGCGGAGAAACTGGCACTATTATTAAAATTTTAGTAAGTGCCATCGGTGGAAATACTTCAAAAAAGAGAGTAGCCCTTGGCAATTTATTTTTTAATATTTTTATTACTGCCATTGCATTTGTATTATTAAAACCCATTCTTTTACTAATCACTGATGTTATAAAAATTAAAGATCCGTTGATTGGTTTGGTCACCTTTTCCAGTCTCATCAATTTATTAGCCATCGTGCTATTTCTTCCAGTATTAGATTCATTTACTAAATTTTTAGAGCGTTTTTTCGAAAATTCGGATGGCAATACTGCGGCTTTTATAGGCCATGCCTCCATCAAAGAACCGGAATCCGCTTTGGATTTATTTCGTCGTGAAGCATATTACTTTGTACACAACTCGATCCTTTTTAATCTGGAATTATTTAAAATCAACGACTTCGAATTTCACAAAAAAAATGAGTTTACAGCAATTAATGAAAAACGAAACTATAATTCGAAAACAAATGAGGAAAAATATGAGTTTCTGAAACAGCTCCAAGGCGAATTACAGGCTTTCTATTTGAAACTAAGAACCAAGTTGAACAGTGAACAAAGTTCCGAACTCAACCAACTAATATCTGCCGTACGAAGTGCTATGCATGCGGTGAAAAGTGTGAAAGATATTGGCAGTAACATTACAAATCTGAGCCACTCTTCAAAGGATATAAAATACCATTTTTTCCTGCACAATAAAAAAGAAACTGAAAGCCTCTATTTAAAGTTGAATGGATTGCTAATTCGAGAAAAACAGTCTAGTTTTGAAGAACTTGAGTCTCTTTTCGACACCATTCAAAAAAACTATACATCAGCGCTAAACACCTTTTACACTGAAGTGCAACTTACTACAATTGAAAGTATCGACATAACTACTGTCATCAATTTTAACAGGGAACTTTTCACTGCCAACAAAGCGATTTTAATGGCAGTGAAAGACCTTCTTTTAGAGGAGAAACTTGCAGCAAATTTTAATGAAATTCCTATTTACAAGACCTAAAAGACACTTTTTGATGGCGCAAACACTTGAAAATTTTACAACTATAATCTTAAATTATATAACCTTTTTAAAAATCATTTTTTGATCTTTACACGCTATTGTGATTGGGATTGAAATTGCAATTCTGATTTAAATTTGTTATTTTTAGCCAAAAAAAATTACCTCATTTGAAAAAATATTTAAAGAAAAGTGTACAAATTTTCCTTTGGACAATAGGATGTGTGATTCTATTGTTCTTAGCAGTAGTCATTGCAATTCAAATCCCCACTGTTCAAAATTATGCCAAAGGGAAAGCGGTAGCCTATCTGGAAGGAAAAATCAAAACCAAAGTGACCATTGACCGACTAGAAATTGGTCTTCCAAAAAAAGTGATTTTGGAAGGTGTTTATTTTGAAGATCAAAAAAAAGATACTCTTTTTGCTGGAGAGAAATTAGCAGTTGACATTAGTTTGTTTCAATTAATAAACAACAAAGTTGAAATCAATTCCGTCCACCTCGTAGGTATCTCTGCAAATTTAAACAGAGATTCCAAGGCTATTTTTAATTTTGATTACATTATCAAAGCATTTGCTTCGCCAGAAAAACAGAAAAGTGATTCTCCACCAATGGAATTTTCAGTCGAGGAAATAAAGCTAGATCGTATTCAATTTAAATATAAGGATGCTTTTACAAAAAATAACGTTTACGCCAATCTAAATCATTTTGAAACAAAGATCAAAACCTTCGATCTTAACAAAATGAACTTTGAAATTCCAAAAGCTAAAATCAATGGTTTGAAATTCAAACTAAAACAAGGCATGGTGCAACAATCTCTTGCCTCACAAGAAGCCGAAATAAAAAATGAGCCAGAAACGATTTTAAATTTAAAACTTGGAGAAATTGATTTAGCCAAAATAGATTTTGATTACGAAAGTGAAGTAACAAAATTAGCTACTACTTTTTACTTAAAAAAAATGGTGGCTAAAATTGAAAAAATGGATCTCAATAATAAATTTGCCATTATTGAAAGTCTTAATCTCACCGGTGTAGAGGGTGCGCTGGCGCTTGGTAAATCAGACAAAGTTAAAGTAAAGGAAGAATCTAATGACACCGAATCTACGAACTGGCAAGTCAAAGTAAATACAACAGAATTCAAACGGGTTAATTTCCGCTACGATAACAACAATGTTGCAGCGGTACAAAAAGGAATTGACTACAACCATTTAAATTTTACCAATTTAAACTTGCAGGTAGATGCGTTGAATTACAATGCTGAAAACATTTCTGGATCTGCAAAATCCCTATCTGTTAAAGACAAAAGCGGCTTAAACATTCAATCATTTAATGCAGATTTTTTCTATGGAAAAAAGAATGCTTTTCTTAAAAATTTATATTTAAAAACGCCACAAACAGAACTGAAAGATGAAATCCGAATTGGGTATCCATCCATCGCATCCTTGGCAGCAAATCCAGGTGAACTAGGTCTTATCGCCTCTTTAAAGAAAAGTAAATTAGGAATTAAAGACATTTTACTTTTTGCTCCAACTTTGAACAAAACCAACCCTTTCATGAGCTATCCCAATGCAATATTGTTGCTGAATGGTTCTATAAAAGGCAAACTGAACAACATTATATTTCCGTCTATAGAGATTAGCGGTATTGGAGCAACAAAAGTAGCTGCAAGCGGCAGCATTGTGGGATTACCTGATATGACCAAAGCTTATTTCGATTTAAATATCAAAGACTTGCAAACAGGAGCAAAAGATTTTGTTAGTTTTTTACCTAAAGGTACGATTCCAAACACGATTCAGTTGCCCTCAAAATTGAGTGTAAAAGGAACATTTAAAGGGAAAGTTGCTAATTTCAACACTAATTTGAATTTGATTAGCAGTTTTGGAAATGCTAAAATAAAAGCAGCCTTTGATCAAAGCCGAAAAAATTATGAGAAATACGATGCGCAAGCTGAATTTACTAATTTTGATCTAGGAAAATTTATAAAAAACGATTCGATTGGAAAAGTAACACTAAAAGCCAATATAAAAGGAACTGGTTTTGATCCAAAAACCGCAACAGCTTCGTTAAACGGAAGTGTTTTAAAAGCATATTACAACAAATACACGTACAAAAATCTAAACATTAAAGGCGCCATTAGAAAAGGAAATTTTAATGCGACAGCTGTTGCAAAAGATCCTAACCTAACTTTTGATTTAGTGAGCAGCGGTAGTTTCAAAGACAAATACCCTTCCGGAAAATTAAAATTGAATGTAGATATTGCCGATTTAGAAAAACTGAATCTGCATGCCGGACCTTTAAAAATAAGAGGCGCTGTAGATGCTGATATTCAGTACGCTGATTTAGATTATCTTAACGGAACTGTCAATGCACACAGCATAAATGTGGTCAATGCTAAAGATCAGTTTGTAATAGACACAATAAATGTAATTGCAACAGCAACGGCTGAAAAAAATACACTGGAACTCAATTCTCCTTTTTTAGATGCTGCAATAAATGGAAAATATCAATTATCAAAAATTGCAACTGCTTTAACGAATTCTATTGCAACCTATTATGACACCAACCCAAATTCTAAAAAAATAGCCGTTAAAAATCAACAATTCGATTTTAAAGTTAACGTAAAAGACAATCCTATTATATTAAAAGTAATTCCAGAATTAAAAAGTTTGGAACCCATTACTATAACAGGCAGATACAATTCTGTTAACGATTCGATAGTTTTAAATGGTTCTATTCCAAAATTAATTTATGGAACCAACACAATTACCAATGCGACTTTAAAAGTAGACACGCAAGACAAAGCACTGCTTTACAGCTTTATTGTAGACGACATTCAAAACAACCAAATCCAATTACCACACACCAGCTTAACTGGGAAAATCGAGAAAAATCTAGTAGATTATATCTTGCAACTGAAAGATGCAAAAGATGTAGAACGCTACTTAATTGATGGGACATTGCAGGCTGTAAATGGAGACAATGAAGTGCGACTTGGTCTAGACAAAATAGTGTTGAACTATGAATCTTGGAAAATTGCACAAGACAATCTCATTCGCTTTGGCGGAAAAGGAATTTTCATCGATAATTTCGAATTGAGTAAAGAGCAAAGTACAATAAGTGTTCAATCAGAATCAAACATTCCAAATGCTCCTATTGCAATTGATTTTAAGGATTTTGACATCAATACGATTACTAGCTTTGTTGAGAAAAAAGATTTACAGTTAAGCGGGAAAATAAATGGAAATGCAACGGTAAAAAACATTGCTAAAACACCACTTTTTACTTCGGATTTGAATATTGAAAATTTTACTTTCAAAAAAGACACCGTTGGAAATATCAGCATCAAAGTAAATAATACAATTACAAATCAATATGATGCGAAAGTTGCTATTACCGGGCAAGGTAATCAAGTGAATTTAGAAGGATTTTATGTAGCGAATGAAAGTCGTTTTGATTTAGATTTAGACATCGACAAATTGAATTTGAAAAGTATTCAAGGCTTTACATTGGATAATATCACTGAAAGTACTGGATTTTTGACTGGAAATTTCAAAATTACTGGAAATACCACCCAACCTAAAGTCATTGGAGAATTACAATTCAATGACATTGGATTCAAAGCAACACAACTTAATGCTAAATTTAAGTCTTTGAATGACAAAATCACCTTTACCGAAAACGCAATTCTTTTTGACACGTTTACAATAAAAGATGAGAAAGACAATGATTTAGTGATAAACGGTGCAATTAACAGTAGTAATTTCAGCAATTTTGGATTTGATTTAGCAATTGATGCAGATAATTTTCAAGCCGTCAATTCAGAAGCAAAAGACAATGATTTGTATTATGGACAACTCTTTCTGGACAACCATTTAAAAGTAAGCGGGACAATAGACAATCCTATCGTAGAAGGAAGTATCAAAATCAACAAAGACACTAAATTTACTGTTGTTTTACCACAATCTGATCCATCAATAGCGGACAGAGAAGGAATTGTAGAGTTCATTGACCAGGATAATCCACAAATTTTAGGTAGCGTTGCACTTGCTGAAATTAGCAGTGAAATGGAGCTAAAAGGGATCAATGCCTCTGTCAATATAGAAGTGGATAAAGAAGCCGAATTATCTTTAAACATTGATAAAGCCAACGGAGATTTCTTAAAATTGAAAGGAGAAGCGCAATTAAATGGTGGAATTGATCCTTCCGGAAAAACAACGCTGACCGGAAGATATGAATTGTCTGAGGGAAGTTATGAGATGAATTTTAATAGCATCAAAAGAAAATTCGATATCAAATCAGGAAGTTATATTTTGTGGACTGGCGAACCAACAACAGCTGATATTAGCATTACCGCGATTTATAAAACAGAAGCAGCACCAATCGATCTGATAAACGACCAATTAGGAGCTGTTACTGCCGAAATAAGAAATACGTACAAGCAACGAATTCCGTTTGAAACCCGTCTGAAAATGACTGGAGAATTACTAAAACCTACAATCTCATTTGACATTGTTTTACCGGAAGGAAATAATAGTGTTTCAACCGAAATTATTAATACTACACAGGCTAAACTGACACAATTGCGTCAGCAACCTGATGAAATGAACAAACAGGTTTTTGCCTTATTGTTATTAAACCGTTTTATTGGAGAAAATCCATTTGCCAGTGAAACCGGTGGAACAAACGTTTCGTCATTAGCGAGAGAAAGTGCCAGTAAAATTTTATCACAACAGCTTAATAATTTGGCTGGAGATTTAATTGAAGGCGTAGAACTTAATTTTGATTTAAATACTTCTGACGATTATACAACCGGTCAACGCGAAAATAAAACCGATTTGAATGTTGGAATTTCAAAAACATTGCTGAATGATCGATTGAAAGTTACAGTAGGAAGCAGTTTTGGAATTGAAGGTCCACAGCAAACCAATCAGGATGCTAATAATATTGCTGGTGATGTTTCCCTAGATTATCAACTTTCAAAAGATGGAAGGTATAAAATCCGAGTATATCGTATCAATAAATATCAAGTCGCGCTTCAAGGGGAAGTCGTTGAAACTGGAATCGCTTTTGTTATAACAATGAATTACAACAAATTCAGAGAATTATATGCTAAAAGTGAAGCGAAAAAAGCAAAGCAAAAAGCAAAAAAAGAATTAAAAAATAAATCAGATGAATAAAACTCCTTTATTACACTTTCTTTTTTTAGGATTGTTTATTTCCTCGTGCAGCAATACCAGATATTTGCCTGAAGGAGAATTATTGTACACAGGCGCGAAAATAAAAGTGGAAGGAAAACAAACCTCCAAGAAAGAAAACAAAGCACTAAAAAACCAACTTGAGGAAATTGTAAGACCCAAACCTAACTCTTCAATTCTTGGCTTAAAGCCAAAACTGTATATTTACAATCTGGCTGGGACGCCAAAGAAAGAAAAAGGATGGCGTTATTGGTTGAAAAATAAAGTAGGCGAAGCACCCGTTTTTTATAGTAAAGTAGATTTAGAATACAACAAAAGTGTATTGCAAAATTTCTCTGAAAACAGCGGTTATTTCAATACAAAAACATCAGCGGATTCCACACGAAAAGGGAAAAAAGCAAGTGCTGAATACACAGTAAATCCAGCAAAACAATACAAAATTAGAGAGGTTAAATTTCCTACGGATTCCTCCATTCTTTCAACAGCCGTTCGCAATACAAGACGCAGAAGTGTATTGAAAAAAGAGGAAGGATACAGTCTTAATGCGATCAAAGAAGAGCGAGTTCGTATTGATGCCCGATTGAAAGAAAAAGGTTTTTTCTATTTCAACCCGGATTATTTAAAAGTACAAATTGATAGTACCGTTGCGGATCATCAAGTGGATTTAATTGTAAAAGTTAAAGATGAAACTCCAAGCTTAGCCGAGACACCTTACAAGATCAATAAAATTATTGTTTATCCTAATTATTCCATTGGGATTGACAGTGTAAAAAACAATATGGATTCTATCCAAAAGTACAACGATTTAACAATTATTGACCCGGAAAATTTATTCAAACCGCGTATTTTTGATCGTGCCTTATATTTTAAAAAAGAAGATTTATACAACAGAACTGATCATAACTTATCATTAAATCGATTGGTTAATTTAGGTACATTTAAATTCGTAAAAAATCAATTTACGGTTTCAGATACTACAGGAAATTACTTAGATGCCTATTATTACCTCACGCCATTGCCTAAAAAATCAGTCCGATTGGAATTATTAGCTAAAACCAACTCCGCTAATTACACGGGAACGGAACTCAATTTAAACTGGAGCAACCGAAACACCTTTAGAGGTGCTGAATTGCTGACGATATCAGCATTTGGAGGTGTTGAAGTACAAGTTTCCGGACAAAACAATGGATTTAATGTATACCGTATTGGAACCGAAGCTAATTTAATTTGGCCAAGATTAGTGGCTCCTTTCAAACTTGATTCTCCAAGTGGTTTTGTTCCAAAAACAAAAGCAACATTAGGGTATGAATTTCAAAATAGAACGAAGCTGTACTCGCTACAAACGTTCAAAGGATCTTTTGGATATTTGTGGAAAGAGAGTGAGCAAAAAGAACATTTATTGAATATTTCTGAAATTACGTATGCTAGCCCGCAAAATGTTACGGCGTTGTATCAAGAACAAATTGATGGAAATCCATCTTTAGAAAAAGTAATTGAAAAACAATTGATTTTTGGTCCAACCTATTCCTATACGTACACCAATACGTTGCAAAGACGAAAAAAGAATACTTTTTACTACAAAGGAACTATAGACTTGGCCGGAAATATTGCTGGATTAGCTTCAGGTGCCAACATTCAAAAAGGCGATACCATAAAATTGTTTGATGTTCCTTTTAGCCAATTTGTCAAAATAGAAAATGATTTCAGGCATTATTATAAGTTAGGTCCTGAATCCCAAATTGCTAGTAGAATAATTGCAGGAGCAGGATTTGCATACGGAAACTCGCGTGAATTGCCATTTATCAAACAGTTTTTTATCGGTGGAACCAATAGTTTGCGCGCATTTAGAGCCCGTTCCATAGGACCTGGAAGTTTTGATGGTGCTGCAACAAATACCAGTACATTTTTACCTGATCAATCCGGTGATTTAAAATTGGAATTTAATACGGAATACCGAGCCAAAATTTATGGTTTAGTAAAAGGTGCTTTATTTTTAGATGCGGGAAACATCTGGTTATTGAATGAAAATTCAGAGAAACCAGGGGCAAAATTTTCAAAAAAATTCCTTAATGAAATAGCCGTTGGAGCTGGAGCTGGTTTGCGTTTTGATTTTTCATTTTTAATCCTAAGAACGGATCTTGCCTTCCCATTACGAAAACCGTATTTAGCTGACGGTAACCGTTGGGTTTTAGATAAAATTGATTTTGGAAGTGGTCCATGGCGCAGAGAAAATTTAGTTTTTAATTTAGCTATTGGATATCCATTTTAGTGATAATACAATGAAATAAGTAGTTGGACTTCTTTATTGCCGTACTATAAAAGGAGTGAAATACTATTTAACATAAAAAGTCATGTGAGCATTAAACCTTAAATGACCTTATTATTGCTTAAGTTATCAGTCTTACACAAATGAAACTTCAATGACTTATATGGTAAAAAAAATACGTCATTGTTTTATTCTTATTACTTAAATCATTACTATTGATCACTTTCAATAGGTTTTATTTGCTTTTTTTTAAGTTAGCCACTTTAAAAGTAAGCGCACATCACTACATATACATGACATAGAATTCAAAAAAAAATCTCCCACTAATGCGGGAGATTTTCATTATATATCGATGTAACTATTTTTAAACGGTGTACATTTTAGCTCTTAATTCCTGAACACCTTCGTTATCCAAGTATTCATCGAACGTCATGTATCTATCAATAGCGCCATTTGGTGTCAATTCGACAACTCTATTTCCAACCGTTTGAGCAAATTCATGATCGTGTGTGGTGAAAATTACGGATCCTTTATAGTTTTTTAATGAGTTATTAAAAGCTGTAATCGACTCTAAATCTAAGTGATTGGTAGGTTCATCCAGCATTAAAACATTGGCTCTTTCCATCATCATGCGTGACAACATGCAACGCACTTTTTCTCCTCCGGATAATACTCTACATGTTTTCAAGGCTTCTTCTCCTGAGAAAATCATTTTTCCAAGGAAACTACGGATGTTTACCTCATCTCGCTCCTCTTCGGTTTTTACCCATTGGCGCAACCAATCTACTAGAGAATAATCACTTTCAAAAAAGGAATGATTATCACCTGGCAAATAGGCTTGGTTTGTTGTAACTCCCCAATCAAAAGTTCCTGAATCTGCGGTTTGATTTCCGTTCAATATTTCATAAAATGCAGTTGTTGCACGTGAATCTTTAGAGAAAAGAACGATTTTATCGCCTTTGGCCATATTTAAATCTACTCCTTTAAACAAAATTTCTCCATCTATGGAAGCGCTTAAATTTTGCACATTCAAAATTTGATCTCCTGCTTCGCGCTCTTGATCAAAAATAATTGCCGGATAACGACGACTTGATGGTTTTATCTCAGAAATATTCAACTTGCTAATCATTTTTTTACGTGAAGTAGCTTGTTTGGATTTGGCTACATTCGCACTAAAACGACGAATAAATTCTTCTAATTCCTGTTTCTTTTCTTCGGCTTTCTTATTTTGTTGTGCGCGTTGTTTTGCGGCTAATTGGCTTGATTCATACCAGAAAGTATAATTTCCTGAATAGTGATTTATTTTACTGAAATCAATATCCGAAATATGCGTACAAACAGAATCTAAAAAGTGTCTGTCGTGAGAAACTACAATTACGGTGTTTTCATAGTTGGCCAAGAAATTTTCTAACCAAGCAATGGTTTCAAAATCCAAATCATTGGTAGGCTCATCCATAATAAGTAAATCCGGATTTCCAAAAAGCGCTTGTGCCAATAGGACACGAACTTTTATTTTCCCTTCCAAATCTCCCATTAATGTATAATGATGCTCCTCTGTGATTCCAAGGTTGGACAACATGGATGCTGCATCAGAATCAGCATTCCATCCGTTCATTTCTTCAAATTGCACTTGCAACTCTCCTATTCTGTCCGCATTTGAATCGTTGTAATCTAAATACAAAGCATCCATTTCTTTCTTGATCGCATAAAGGGTTTTATTTCCCATCATAACGGTCTCTAATACGGTGCTTTCGTCAAACATATTGTGGTTTTGGTTTAAAACCGACATCCGTTTTCCTGGCTCTAAATGAATATTCCCCGAAGTTGGGTCCATTTCACCTGCAATTATTTTAAGAAAAGTAGATTTTCCAGCACCATTGGCTCCGATAACGCCATAGATATTACCGTGTGTGAAGGTAGTATTTACTTCGTCAAACAAAATTCGTTTGCCAAACTGAACTGATAAATTATTTACTGTTAACATGAATATTTATTTTATTAAATTTTTGCAAAAATACGAAAAAAATACCGATTTACTGAATTCCAACAAAATCCGTTTTCAATGATTTAAATTTGTTGCATACCAAAATAATTAACATAAAAAATCCTGACACAAATTGTCAGGATTCTAGCGTTTATTCATGAAAAACCAATAGTAGATTTATTCTAAAGTAATTTTTTCAAACCATCGTAAACAGCTAATTCTACATCAGCAGGGCTTCTAGTATTGCATTTTTCTAATAAATCTTTCAAAACAGTTTGATTTACCTTCTGTTTTTTATCTATCAAAAGTAAAAGTTGCTGGGATACATCACTCAAACTTTGAGACAAAGACAAAAGAGGCTGCACCAATGGAGCGTTAGCACTTAAAGCGATTAAATCAGAATTTAAGACAATCCACTTCTTGAAATAATCCGTTACCACTACTTTATTCTCCTTGCTTTTATCCGCTAAATAAGAATTGACGGCAGCATTAAAATCTAGTGCTTCCGAAGCATCGGAATTACATGCATCCGCGAATAAGGTTAACGGAGAATGCATCCGGTATTTCTTTCCGCCACCGTTGCGTTTGTAATTTTTCAGTGGTTCACAAAGATTCGAAAAATCATTCAATGCCCGTGTATCTTGATTGTTGCTGATGTTTCTTAAGATTACTTCTTTGTTTCTAATGTGCGTAATTCCGAGTTCTTCTAATCGAAAAGAAATTGTTCTCAACCTTTTGCGCAAGCTGTTCATATCAGTCACTTCCGCATTTGACCATAATCGCTCCGCTATTGCGGCAGTTCGTGGCCAAATTCTGGAATCTATATTTAATGGTGTTACGAGTTCGCTCCACATTGCAGCTTCTCCTCCTAAAATCCTTGCTTTTACTTCCGGACTAAGAATGATTTTTTTAGGTAAAGGATCATTCAAATAATGACTTTCTAAACCCAGCATCAAATCAATGTAATACCCATTAGACAAAACGGTATTGTAACCACTCTTTGCAGCTTTGATCAATGCTCCGCCAGCTTCTTGTCCTTCATTCGTTCCTCTCCAGGCATGAATTATAGCATCTTTGGACATGTTTTCAGTCATTATTTCTTCCCAACCCATCAATTTTTTATTGTGCTTTTTGAGCATTGGAATTAACTTCATATTAAAATAAGTCTGTAAATCATGGTTGTTTGCCAAATTATTATCCTGCTTAAATTGCTGTATTGCAGGATTTGCATTCCACTCTTTTCCATTGTTTTCGTCACCACCAATATGAAAATAACTGCCCGGAAATAACGGACAAACCTCATCAAAAATTGAGCTTAAGATTTCATACGTTTTTGGATTTGTAGGATCTAGAGTCGCATTGAAAATTCCTGAATTTCTTTGTACTTCATAGGTAATTTTCCCTTCGCCTACTTTACTTCCTATTTCTGGATACGCAGTCAATAAGGCCGAAGCATGTCCCGGAACATCTATTTCGGGAATAACCAAAATTCCTCTTTCATCAGCATATTGTACAATTTTTTTGATTTCTTCCTTAGTATAAAAATTACCATCTGAGGCTAATTCTGTTAATTTTGGATGATTTTTCAATTGAATTCTCCAACCTTGATCATCGGCTAAATGCCAATGGAAAACATTCATTTTCATTGAAGCCATAGCGTCCAGATTTCTTTTGATAACATCAACCGGTTGAAAATGTCGTGCCGCATCAATCATCAAACCTCTCCAGGTAAAACGTGGCGAATCTGATATTTCAACAATCGGAAAATAATACGAAGTACTGTTATTTTGAAGCAATTGCAATAAAGTTTCCAAGCCATGCAAAGCCCCTAAATCATTGGTAGCATTAATTATTATTTTATTGGAATTAATGATCAGTTGGTAGCTTTCGTCCTCATTAATTTCTATTTTTCCATTGCGAGTACAATTAATTTGCAATTCGGCTTCAGGGCTTTCATTGACTTTCGTCAAAAAACTTTGTCCCAGAAACAATCCTGTTCTGCCGTCCAATCGTCGTACAAAGTTAGTGGCACCTAGAAAAATTCTAGGATGTGGATTCCCCGTAATATTCACTTTGAAATTTTTGCTTAAAGCAAAAGTGCCAGCGATCAACTTTATATTTTGTGGCCAAGGCATCAGGTTTAATTGCTCGGTGGTAATTTGAGCATTCGAAACAAAAGTTCCAAATAATAGCATAAAAAAGTATTTCATAGTTTGTGGATATTCAATATGTTTTTAATAATCAAAACGTTTAAAAGCTTCGATGGCTTCATATTCCGCCAATCCCAAATCATCATACAATTTTGCTGTATGTTTGTTACGGTCTTCGGCACGCACCCAAAATTCTCTAGAATCATTCCCTTGAAACATCACCCGATCTTTTTGCGATTGATGGTACAAAATAGCGTGTCTTTTCAGCATAACTTCCTCGGGACTTAGAGGAACAGCCATATCTATTTCATGAATTTCCCACTCATGCCAAGCACCGCGATACAGCCACAACCAACAATCATTCATAAATGGTTGGGCTTTCAAAGCGGCCATTGCAGCAAAAATTGCGTTAAGGCAAACTTCATGCGTTCCGTGCGGATCTGCAAGATCACCTGCCGCAAAAACTTGATGCGGTTTTATTTTTTCGATAATCGTCTTTACAATAGCAATATCATCGGCATGAATTGGATTTTTCTTTATTAATCCTGTTTCATAAAAAGGCATGTCTAGAAAATGGATATTGGACTCTTTCAATCCTATGAATCGCACCGCAGCGTAGGATTCTCTTCTTCTGATAAGTCCTTTTAGTTTGCGAACTTCGAGAGAATCCATTTGGTTTTCTGATTTGCTATTTAAGAAATCAATAACCGATTGAAAATCGATTTTTATTGCATCATTTTCTATAAAATCATTACAAACTTCAGCAAATTTTAATGCTTCTTCATCTGTAACCGCAATATTTCCTGAGGTTTGATACACCACATGAATGTCGTGTCCTTGTCGTATCAATTTAGAGAAAGTTCCTCCCATAGAAATCACGTCATCATCCGGATGCGGACTAAAAAGTATAATACGTTTTTTCGCGGGATTCGCTCTTTCGGGTCTGTTGGTATCATCCGTTTCAGGCTTTCCTCCCGGCCATCCGGTTATGGTGTGTTGCAAAACATTAAACATATTGATATTCAAATCATAAGCTGAACCCTCTGAAGCCAGCAAATCTGACATACCATTATTGTTATAATCCCTATCGGTTAATTTTAGTATGGAGCGATTTGTTTTTAAACACAACCAGACAATAGCTTTACATTTAAGTTCCAATGTCCAATTACAATCTTGAACAAGCCATGGTGTTTTGAATCGGGTTAATTCTGAAGCCGCTGATTGGTCTAAAACAAAAGTAGTATTATCATGATTTTGCAAAAAAGTAGCAGGAATTTCAGAGCTAATATCATCTTGAATCGTTTTCTTTATTACGTCGGCTTTATTTTGGCCCCAAGCCATCAAAATAATTCTTTTGGATTTAAGAATCGTAGAAATACCCATCGTAATGGCTCGCTTGGGAACATATTCGATACCATTGAAATCAGAGGAAGCATCGACACGAGTAATGTAATCCAAAGTAATTATTCGGGTTCCAGAATTGATATGGGAACCTGGTTCATTAAAACCAACGTGCCCAGTGCGACCGATTCCTAACAATTGAAAATCAAGTCCACCAGCATTTTTTATCATATTTTCATAATCAATACAATATTGCTTAAGCGCCTCAATTGGAACCGTTCCATCGGGAATATTAATGTTTTCTGGTTTAATATCAATGTGATTGAACAAATGCTCGTGCATGAAATAGTAATAACTATGATGATTCTCTTTCTTCATAGGATAATACTCATCCAAATTAAAAGTCACTACATTACTAAAACTAAGACCGTCTTCTTTGTGCATTCGAACCAATTCTTCATACACTTTTATAGGTGAAGAACCAGTGGCCAACCCGAGAATACAAACTTTATTTTCGGCTTGCTTGGATACAATCAATTGTGCAATTTCCTGAGCAACTAGTAGGGACGCCTCAGAAGCATTTTTGAAAATTTTATTGTGAATTTTTTCAAATCGTGTTTCCTCAAATTTACCGATACTTTCATAACTGATATCTATTTTTCCTTCTGAAGTGCTTTTCATATCGTGTTCTTTATTCATATTCATAAAGATAGTTTTTTTTAAAAGAACAAGGAAAGTAAATAATATCAGAAATCGAATTACTGAGATTACTTTTTAAAAATATTAAATCATGAAAAACTTAGACTATTTCTGTGAATAAAGAATATTCCAAACCCAATTTCTAATTTACCGTTGTTTTAGAATTAGCAAAAAGTTTGAAAAAAAAGCAGGTATATTCAACAAAAATTGGTTATTCAATAATTCTAACAATATTTAGTCTAAATTATTTTTTTTTAATTTACTTAACAAATATATTTACGGTCTTACAGCGATAAAAAGTATTTAATACTAATCATTAACCAATTTATACTTATGAATTCAGAACAAACAAAGTCTAACAATTCCGCGCTTTATACGCTCATAACCGTATTTTTCTTTTGGGGATTTATTGGAGCGTCAAACGGGATTTTTATTCCATTTTGCAAAGCTAAATTTGGCTTAGACCAATTCCAAAGTCAATTAATTGATTTTGCTTTTTATGGTGCTTACTATATTGGTGCTTTATTGCTTTTCATTTTTAGTAGTATTGCCAAAAAAGATATTCTTAACGGTTGGGGATTCAAAAAAGGAATAATTTACGGATTATTAATAAGTACATTTGGAGCCGTATTGATGATAATTGCGGTAACACAAGGAAGTTATTTGTTCATACTTGGCGCTTTATTTATTGTTGCACTTGGTTTTTCACTACAGCAAACATCGGCACAACCTTTTGCAGCGTCTCTTGGTGAACCACATTCCGCTTCAAGCAGATTAAATCTTGCTGGAGGAATCAATTCATTGGGAACCACAATAGGACCAATAGTCGTGTCTATCGCCTTATTTGGAGTTATTGCAGGTGTAAATATTGAAGAATTTGCTCAAAAACCAGATTCATTAGATTCTATGAGAATCCTATATGTATTTGTTGGAGGACTGTTTTTATTGGCAGCAGCGCTATTCCATTTTTCTAAAAAATTACCGGCTGGAAAAAGTGATTCTACTTTTGAAACGGCGAATAAAGCAATGAAAACCTTGATTGCCATTACTGTAATTTTGGTCGCTATTTTTGCTTACATCTTTTCTCGTTACGAAGAGCCTGAATTTATCACTCGTTTTATAGAGAATAAAGAAAAAGATTATTTAGGATTAGCCTTAACAGTTTCTACACTTTTGGTAGTTGTTATTGGATTATTCTTTGCAAATACAACAGCTCAAAAAAATCCTGAAGGATGGGGAGCCATGAAATATCCACAATTAGTTTTGGGAATGTTAGCCCTTTTCGCTTATGTAGGTGTCGAAGTAACTATAGGAAGTAACCTTGGTGAATTATTGGTAACGGCTGATTTTGGTTCAATTTCAGGTCCAGCTTTAGCGCCTTACATGTCTATGTATTGGGGAAGTTTAATGATTGGACGTTGGGCAGGAGCCATTACGGTTTTTAACCCATCATCACAACTAAAGAAAATTTTACTTATCGTTGTTCCTTATATTGCATTTGGAGTAGTTTTAGCGGCAAACGCTATTTCTGGACAAGATGTGACGCCTTTATACGCTTATGCATTTGTAATTTTGTTCCAAATCGCTGGTTTCTTTTTAGGAAAAGACCAACCGTCAAGAACCTTAATGATTTTTGGTATAATGGGAATGACAGCCATGCTTATTGGACTATTCACTACTGGAACGATCGCAATTTTTTCTTTTATGAGCGGTGGTTTATTCTTAAGTATCATGTGGCCATCTATCTTTTCTTTAGCCATTGCAGGTTTAGGAAAATACACTTCTCAAGGTTCGGCTTTCTTGGTAATGATGATCCTTGGTGGTGGAATTATCCCGCCATTACAAGGGAAATTAGCGGATATTATCGGAATTCATACGTCTTACTTCATTCCTGTTTTATGTTTTGCTTTCATCGCATTCTACGGATGGAAAGTAATTGGAATTTTAGAAAAACAAGGAATCGGAAAAGAAATAGAAGTGGGTGGAGGACACTAATTTCAACACAAACTAATCAAAACCAAACCAACCAAAAAACTCCCATTTTGCTATGCATAATGGGAGTTTTTGTTTATACCGAAATCTCAAAATCAAAAATCGTTGCCCGAACCTGAAAGGCGAACTGGCGAAGCAATCTGCAACCTTAAATCTATTTATTTCCTTTCTCGAAATCAGCCACAAATTGTGCCAATCCAATATCAGTCAAAGGGTGTTTCAACAATCCGTAAATCGCAGATAATGGTCCAGTCATCACATCAGCGCCAATTTTTGCACAATTTACAATATGCATGGTGTGACGCACTGATGCCGCAAGAATTTGAGTTTCGTATCCGTAATTGTCGTAAATCAATCTGATTTCTTCAATCAAAGCTAAACCGTCTGTAGATACATCATCCAAACGACCGATGAACGGAGAAACATAAGTAGCTCCCGCTTTTGCAGCTAATAAAGCCTGTCCAGCTGAGAATACTAAAGTTACATTCGTCTTAATTCCTTTGTCCGAAAAGTATTTAGCAGCCATCACTCCTTCTTTGGTCATAGGCAATTTTACCACGATTTGCTCGTGTAAATCTGCTAATTCTTCGCCTTCTTTAATCATTCCGTCGTAATCCAAAGCATTAACTTCGGCACTTACATCACCATCAACTAGATTACAAATATCAACATAATGCTTCAAAATGCTGTTTTTCCCTGTAATTCCCTCTTTGGCCATCAATGAAGGATTCGTTGTAACGCCATCCAAAACGCCTAATGCCTGTGCTTCCTTAATTTGAGCTAAATTAGCCGTGTCAATAAAAAATTTCATAGTATTTATATATTTAATTGTGTGTGTTTTTTATTTGTGCTTGCCCACAAGGGTCAGGCTTTTCGCTCTATCCTCGATAAAAAGCGAGGGATGCCGCTACAATCCTTCACGCAAATACGGTGCAAAATTACAATTTATAACGCCTCGTTTTAACGTTTACGGTACTTAACAATTGCCTTGTGTACGCACTTGTGTTTTAAATAGCTCGTTTGCACGTCAAAAGTAATTATTTAAAGGGGATTTTAAGCATAAAAAAAACCGCTACTTAATGCAGCGGTTAACTTTATTGATTAAAAATCATTATTTCAAACTCGATACTATATCAATCAAATGTTTTTTGTTTGCTTCCATCGTTAAATTCAGCTTATCACTAACAAAAACACTATTGATCGTGTGAGTAGCACCCCAATTAATTCGCATACCGAGTTTGCCCAGCCTATTAAAGTTTTCAACTGTTTGTAAAATTAAAGCGTATGCCTCAATTTGTATATCATTACTTGTATAAAGGCGGTTTTGCTCTCTTATTGTTTCCTGCTCCAGCTCGGTAACTGGATCAAATCTCAAATGATAGCGGTTTTTTAAATAAAAGGCTTCGGCATCTCTATACTCCTTTTCGATGCCCTCAGTTTGCAAGTTGAAAGTTAAATTTGCCTGTGGAAACGGCTGCTTAAAATGGGTCTCAATTGATTCCCAGCTCTCAATACTCGATGCAACATAACCTATCTTTGCTAATTTACTTAAAAGTGTTTTGCCGTTTTGGTGTCGGTTAATCTGAAAAGTAATTAACTCATTTGTAACTACTTGATTTTCTGCTAGTAATATTTTTTTTGTGTTCATAGTGTGGGTGTTTAATTGCCTTTTTTTGGCAAAATTTGTAAAAGTTTAATAAAATTGTTCGCCAATGCTCGCCAGCAATCGCCAATACCCTATCGGTTAAATAGGGTAAATCTATTTTAATTATTTTTGTGATAGGTTTATTCTATTAAAGAAATTTTGATAGTTCAAATCTGCTTTGATTAATAGTCTTTTGCGGCGTCGTAGTTCTAAGAACTCAACAAGCTGGGCGGCTTGCTCGTTGTCTAGGTTTAAAACCTGCTCCACCGTTAACGGGCTGGGCTTTGCTGGTGATTCGCAAATTATCTTATAATCTATTCCTTTGATAGCTCTAGTGCTTCGCTGGCCGTCGTGTAAAAGCGTGTATTTTGCTTGTGTTGGTTTGATTGCAATTTTTAGCAATTCTTTTAATGCGTTTTTCATTTTAATTATATTTAATTGATTAATATTTGTTGTCAATGGTTTAAGGTTTAAACCAGTTTAATTAAACCCTTTGCAAGTGGTTTAGAGTGGTTTATACGCCTATATATAGGCGTAAACCTAAACCACTTGCTTCTAAAAATTATTTTATTTATTAAACCTTATATTTCATCAGCAACGGCAAAAACCCCTAATAAATAAGGCGAACGAGTACTGTTCCCTTTTATAAGCCAACCCCTATTTTTAGAATATGTTAAAAGCTCTTTGGCTCGGTTAGTACCTATGCTAGTATTAAACATAGATTTATAGGCCAAACCTAACTGAATAACTAAATCAGTATAAGTAAAACTTTGGCCGTTGCTGAAAACTTCCTGCAGCAGTTCATATTTTTTAACCTCCTCCAGGTCTGAAACGTCAAAACGGTTATTTTTGGTTTCTGTTCGCTGCTCAAAGTGTTCCGCCGCAATTGGCAGCCCAAAAACGTCTATTTCAAAGGCGAACGGCTCGGCTTCTATATTTCTACATTGCAAAGCGGTTACGATTGAAATTTTCGGCTCTGTGTCGCTTTTTGCAACCTCCAAAACGGTTTCCGCCTTATTGATTAACTCAGTACCAATGTGGCCACGTGCATTTGCATCGCTTTTGTTTTGGTGCAATACCGTTACAATATGAATATTGCGTTCCTCCGTCCATTTTAGTAATTTGCTGGCTACATTGGTGGCCTGCTCCTCATCGTTTATACTGGTTACTAAATCCTTTATTCCGTCAATCACTACAAAACCAATTCTAGGATTGCTATAAATTTCCTCCTCAATAAATTTGAGACGTTCCGACGGTGTTAATGATCGTAAAAAATAGGCGTGTAGGTTCTTTGGTTCGGGTTGGTTAATTTGGTCGCAAATCCTTTTAATTGCAGCCTGCACGTGGTATTTGCCTTGTTCCGTGTCAAAATAAATAACCTCGTTTTGTTCAATCGGCAAATCACTTGTAAAACGTTCCAACATTACGCAATCACTCAAAGCGGTACTAACTGCAATATTTATAAAAAATGATTTTTTCGCTTTAGCTTTTCCAATAACTAGGCTAAAATTTCCAAGAGTTCCCAAAATTGCGGGTTTGCCGTCGGTAACATTTAATAAACTCCACGCTATTTGAGGGGCTGGAATTTCCTCTGTTACGTCAATACGGTATTTAAGGCGGTTAATTTCGTGCTCGCTGGCGAAATAGTCCGTGCTTTCTTTTATAATTTCCTCAATTGTTGCGTTGCGTAGCGGTTCAGCATCGTTCCAAGCCGTACGCATAGAATTAAATGCGTTCCCTGCTTTGGCTTCGCTATCGGTACCGTACATTGCAACAATCTTACTTTCTAAACGGTCATAGGCTTGTTGTTCATTCTCTAAATTATAACCTTTGTAAAGGCCTGCAATTCCCTTAACATTCGCAATTTGTGGGTGTCTTGCTCCGTCGTGGTTTTCAAGTTCAAAACAAAGGCGGTCAACTGCATTGTTTGCATAGGCTTCAATTCGTATTTGAGTTGCAGCGTCATAATTTTTTAGCTCTCGTACTGGCTGCGGCTCGTTTATAATTTCAATAGGTTCTATTAACTGAATAGCTAAGGGCGTTGCATCGGTATTAAAATGTAAATTAGCGTCATAACTCAAGAACATTGGCTGCGATAATTTAAATTGTGCAACGTCTAAAAATGGGGCGTATTCAGTAGCTCCGATAGCGTCCAGCAAAGCCGCTGCATTTACTTTTAATGTATTGTAATGCTTATCTAAGTTTATTACTTCACTTAGTAAAATGATCGCTTTTACTCCGTGTTGACTGCCCGAAATGAAACAAAGCAATACACTAGCATTTTTTACTAAAATTGCTTTTAGGGCTTCCGTTTGTTCCGTTGTTAGTTTGTCGAAGTCAAAGGCTGCAATATTACGATTGTAATGTAAAATACTTTTGTTTTCTCTATAACTAAACGTACCGTAAGGCGTAATAAAGGGCTGCAATAATTTTAATTTTTGCTTTTCTGCTGGATTATTACAAGCAATCATTTTTGCGGTTAATTCCTGCAGCGAAGCGCTAATACTCACTACTTCATCAATCGAAATAGTTTTTTGCGATTTAACTGTTTTAATGCCTCCGATAAAAAGAGAAACTTTATTATCTTTGCTTTTTTGCGGGGTTTGGTTACTAGTACTAGCCATTTCCCGTTATTTATTTATTCTAATTAAAGAACTCAAAACGTCCGAACGCTTAAACATAACACGGCTGCCAATTCCAAACGCTGGTATTGTTCCGTTTTTAGTGAATTTATCAAGGGTGTTTAAAGTAATGCCTAACAGTTCGCAAACTTCCTTTTTAGATAGTAGGGTTTCTGCTGGTTTTACGTTGCTAACTGTTCCGAGAGCTTCAACAATCATTTCCTTTAGTTCAGCGGGGCTAATTTGGATTAAGATATTACTTTGCATCTTTGGCCTCCTTTCTTGCTTTAAAGGCCTCGATTGCCTCGTTTGTAAAAACGTTGTGGCCATTGTCAAGAACGGCAAAGGGCTTAATTTTGTCTGATTTTACAAGTAAACAAACATACCTTGTTGAAAAGCCCAAATTTTCGGCAACTTTTCTAGTTGTTAATAACTTCATTGTAATTAGTTTTGAGAAACTAAAGGCAAATTTGGTCTTTCGAGTAGATTTTGTATTTTAAGAAGATAGCGACCTACTAACTCATTTTTTAATTTCGGTAATTTCGGTATTACTCTTATGCTTTAATCTCGGTTAAATATGTGTAAGGATTAGTTCCTTACTCTGAATACAAACATAAGAACGTTTTTAGACTTCTGAAAGAGAAAAAACAACTATTTATAAAGTTTTAAACAAATGATTTACAGGTATTTAAAGACTAATAAAAACCGTTAATAAATTTAATTTACGGTAACAATAAATTTAATTTTAGGCAAAAAAGCGAGCAAATGACTATTTAGGCAAAAGTGCCTTTTCGTATGCGTCCGCAATATCTTCATCAGTTAAACCGATATATTTTATTAGCTGGGTTTCTGTGGCGTGTTTTGTGATCGACATTATTAAAGACGTTGGAATAATATTATAGTGATTACTCGCATAGCTCCTACGCATACAATGTGTAGAAATAGCCTCGTATTTTGGCACTTCTTTTAAAAACTCTATTCCGTTTTCTTTTACTCTTTTTAATACGGATGCGTTAAGACCTGCAAGATTGCAAAGAGTTTTTATATTTCGGTTTAGTGTAATTATATCGCATTGTTTCGGAAACTCTTTTAATAATTCTATTGTTTCGGCCTGCAAAGGAATAACAACGGGCTTTTTAGTTTTTTGCTGGGTTAACCGCAAACGGCCGTTAGAAATATTTGACGGCGTTATACTTAGTAAGTCATTAGCCCTTTGCCCTACTTCGCACCCAATTAAAAGCCATTTACGAGAGTTCTCTAAATGCTGGGGTAAATCTCTTAAATCTTTGATAAGTTGTAATTCTGATCTATCGAGTTTTACAATTTCCCTTTTATCTCGTTTGATCGGCTTTTCGTTGTAGCCTCTCGAAATTGCAACCTCCAAACCTCTTTCTTTGCTGCAATCGTTCAAAACCGTAATAATAAAACGGGTGTGTTGTATAGCGGTGTTTTTAGATAGCTTTTTTGTACCTATTAAATAGTTTTCAAAGGCTAACATAAAACTTTTGTTTACGGCCTTTATTTGCGGCCTGCTGGTGCCTATAAATTCAGTAAGCAAAGCAAACGCCCTATTGTATAAATCGAGGGTGTTTTTTGCAAGGTTCTTTTTTTGATCGATGTAATTCTCACAAGCTCCAAGAAATAAAAGTTTTTCATCAGCTTTAATTTTACCGTTCACAATATCAATAATACTTTTTAGCCATTCAGTAGTAACAATATTAGTAATAAGGTCATTTTCTACTAAATCGCAAATTTTACGCAATTTTGAATTTATATTTTTTTCGATTGCATTGGATCCTTTTGTTAGCTGCTTTTCGGTACTCCAATTTTCAGTATCAATTTTTAAGCCCGTAGAGGCTCTAACAATATTATTGCGGCCATTTGTTACCCTACATTGTATTGTTTTATTATTGGTGTTCCCTCTTAGTTCAAAAGTGGTGGTTTTCATAGCTTATATTTTTCTAATACAAATATAAGGCTTTAAAAACTTGTGTACGCATTTGTGTATGCAGTTTTAAGTATTATTGCGTTTTAATGCGTTTTAGGGTGTTTTAAGTATTTTGCAAGATCCTTTATTTATAGGACTTAACGCCTTATGTTCATTAGCATTAACACGTATTAGTACTTTAATGTGGTGTTACAATTTATAATGGTTCATCAGCATTTTTTCATATACTTTATCGGGTAAAATTCTCTTCAAAACAATGGAGAATTTTTGCATAAAAACGCCCACTTTATAATGAATTTCAGGTTCCCGAGTTTGTATAATATGATAAACTGCTTCCGCCATTTCATTAGGGTTACTACCGCTATCCACATGTTCATCCATTGTTTTCAATGTATTTCGGTATGGAGTTTCATACGCTGAACCTTTTATAACTGGAGCATGATATCGTCCTGACGCAATATTTGTTGCAAAATCTCCCGGAGCCACATTAGTTATATGGACACCAAATGATTTAACCTCCATACGCAATGCTTCTGTAATAAGTTCTAACGCACCTTTAGAAGCAGAATAAACACTTCGATACGGCAAGCCCATATATCCCGCAATCGAGGTAACATTGACAATCAAACCCGAGCTTTGCGCACGCATTTGGGGCAAAACTGCTTTCATCACTTCAATTGGACCAAAAAGATTGGTCTCAAAATTATTTTTGATTTCCTGCATCGGAATTTCTTCCAAAGGTCCCGTAATTCCAACACCAGCGTTATTAATAACAACATCTAATCTTCCGGAGATCGAAATCACTTTGGCAACAGCCGCATGAATCGAATCTGAATCCCGAACATCCAAAGCCACTAGTGGAAAAACCGAATTCAAAATTCGATCCGGATTCCTGCTGGTTCCATACACAACAAAACCTTTGTGGTGCAAAAATTCGCCAATAGATTTTCCTATTCCTGAAGAACCTCCTGTAATTAGAACTACTTTATTCATGGTTATTGCTGTTTGTGATACGAAAGGTCCAAAAATAAAAAAATCCTCCCGAAGGAAGACTACTATTTGTGTATTTAGAAAAAGAATCTGAAATAAATACAGATTAAAAAAAAATGGCAAGCGACCTACATCGCATCGCTCAACCGCTTACCCTTGCTATGTTCCCATCCTGGGGGAGTCTGCAGGAGCTGATCGTGTAGGACTTGCCGGTGCAAATATACAATCTTTTTATATTTTTGCAAGAGCTTTATACATTAAAAATAACGTTGTATATTCGGGTATTCAAAATCCAAACTATGAGAAATTATAACTTCCTATCTATCATTTTATTAGGAATCACTTTAACCAATTGCAATCACACAAAAAAAGGAGAAAATACTTTATTCACCTTTGACAATTCTAAATTTAAGGAACAATATAAGCCACAAGAAGCGCTTTCTTTGGAAATTTTGAACCTAAAAGAACAAACTGTAGACAGTATTATTTATTTTGTAAATGATAAAAAAATAGCTTCGACAAAGGGCTTAGAAAAATTAACTTTAGAATTAAAAGACCAAAAACTAGGCTATCAAAACCTAAAAGCATTGGTGTATTATGGAGGAGAAAACTCAGAAGCTACCGCTAGAGTAGAACTGGTTTCTGAAATTCAACCTAAATTGTTAAAATATACTATTGTAAATACTTATCCACACGACATCGGAGCCTACACACAAGGTTTAGAATTTTATCGTGATACTTTATACGAAGGAACTGGACAATATGGAAAATCTTATTTAAGAAAAACCGATTACAAAACAGGGAAAGTACACAAAGAAATTAAACTTGATTCTAAATACTTTGGTGAGGGAATCACAATTCTTAACAATAAAGTGTACCAACTGACTTGGAAAAATAATGAAGGGTACATTTACAATGCAGATACTTTCAAAAAAGAAAAAACGTTTACTTATTTCAAACCTATCGAAGGTTGGGGATTGACAAATGACGGAAAATATTTATATCAATCTGATGGAACTGAAAAAATTTGGATAATTGACCCAAGCACATTTAAAGAAGTAGACTACTTGAACGTATACTCTTTTGAAACAAAAATTAAAGCAGTCAATGAACTCGAATGGATTGATGGGAAAATTTATGGGAATGTATACCAAAAAGATGCGATTGCTGTTATCAATCCTAAAAATGGAGCGGTCGAAGCAATTATAAATCTTGCAGATTTAAAGAAAAAAATAACTCAGTTACCTGATACAGATGTCCTAAACGGAATTGCCTATAACCCAAAAACAAAGACCATTTTTGTAACTGGTAAAAATTGGGATAAAATGTTTGAAATTAAAGTTTCAGAGTAATTTTTCTTTAAATGACTACATTAATTACCAATATCAAAGAATTGCTTCAAGTACGAGAAACTTCGATCGCTAAAGTTTCCGGTGCAGAAATGGCGATTCTTCCCACCATCAAAAATGCCTTTTTAGTACTTAAAGACAATTTAATTGCTGATTTTGGTTCAATGGATCAATTACCGAAAATTCACACGGACAAAACAATTGATGCCACCGGAAAGATAGTTTTACCATCTTGGTGCGACAGTCACACACATATTGTGTATGCCGGCAACCGAGAGCAGGAATTTGTAGATCGAATCAATGGTTTGACATACGAGGAAATCGCTAATCGTGGCGGTGGAATATTAAATTCCGCTAAAAAACTTAACGAAACTTCAGAAAAAGAACTGTACGACCAGTCTAAAGTTCGACTAGAAGAAGTGATGCGTTTAGGAACCGGAGCAGTAGAAATCAAATCGGGTTATGGCTTAACTGTTGAAGGAGAATTGAAAATGCTGCGCGTCATTCAACGCTTGGCTCAAAATTATCCTATTACGATAAAAGCAACTTTTCTTGGTGCTCATGCTTTTCCCTCAGAATTTAAAGAAAACCATCAAGGCTATATCGATCTTATCATCAACGAAATGCTGCCTGCAATAGCTGAAGAAAAGTTAGCGGAATTCATCGATGTATTTTGTGAAACCGGCTATTTTACTGTTGCCGAAACGCAACAAATCATGAAAGCTGGAATTAAATTTGGCTTAAAACCAAAGATTCATGTCAATCAGTTCAACTCTATTGGCGGAATTCAAGTTGGAATAAAACAGGAAGCACTTTCTGTAGATCATCTAGAAGTAATGAAACCGGAAGATATTGAAGCGTTGAAAAATACTGAAACAATGCCTGTTGCATTACCTTCTTGCTCTTATTTTTTGAGTATTCCGTATACTCCAGCACGAGAAATGATCGCTGCTGGACTTCCTATGGCACTAGCAACAGATTATAATCCGGGTTCTACCCCATCAGGAAATATGAATTTTGTGGTCGCCACTGCCTGTATCAAAATGAAAATGACGCCCGAAGAAGCATTTAACGCAGCTACAATAAACGGAGCGTATGCGATGGGAATTTCTGATACGCATGGAAGTATTACTATCGGTAAAAAAGCAAATCTAATTATCACGAAACCTATTCCCTCCTATTATCAAATTCCTTATGCTTTTGGTAGCAATTTGATTGATACAGTATTGATTGAAGGTGAAATTTTTTCATAAAAAAAAAGAGGAACAGTACGTTCCTCTTTTAAATATTTTCTATTGGTGATTATCTTAAGATAAAACTTGTTTTAGAAACTAATACATCTCTGTCAAAAATATTGATAAAATACGTTCCTTTAGCAAAATCTTTTCCTCTTAAATCCTCAGAAACTTGAATCGTTTTATTTTCATATTTAACATTAGTTAGAAAACTATACGTTAAACTATTTTCTCCAAAGTTCTCTGTTTTCTTATCCCCTAAAACATTGCTTTTACTATCAATTACTTGAACGTAATACGTTTTATCTCCAGATTTAGCAATTTGATTTTCCGCAATTGTAAAACTAACTCTAAGAACATCAGCTCTACTAGCTTTATCTGTTTCAATTTGTTTACCAGAACTACGTAATTTAAAAGCCGATCCTCTTGTGTTCAAAACTGTTAATTTTGACCCTATTTCTACCGCTTTAGCCAATTCTTCGTTTTGCCCAACCAAAGCTTCATTGTATTTTTTAGACTCTCCTAATACAACCACAGTACTATCACGTTGCACTGTAAGTGTCGTGTTAGCTTTTTTCAAGTTGTCGTTCTCCGCCATTAAAACTTTCATATTCCCTTGCAAAGCATTGAATTGAGTTCTGTATTTTGACAAAGAAGCTACATCCCCTTTTGATTTACTTAAGTCAGACATCAGGTTAACCACTTTATCTCTTTCCAGAATTAACTCATCAGACATTGAAGTATTTTCTGAAATAGCAGCATCATAAGTCGATTTTAGTTCCTGTAGATCTTTCATCACCGTTTCTTTTTCGGTCAATGTAGTTTTCAATTCTGTTTTAACTGTATCTGCATCAGAAGTCATTTTGAAAATGTAGATCAAACTACCCACTAATAAAATAGCCAATACTGCTACTACCACTTTAAGACTTGAACTGCTTTTTTGATTTTCCATCTCGTTTTAATTTTTTAATTTATTTACAAATTTAACATTATATAACCACCTGATAACGTAAGTTAACACAATTATATTATTTTTGAACAAAAATTATTTTTTTAATGGACAAAATTATCCCGTTTACCATCAAAGATCTTGCAAAAATAACCAACCACAGAAGTGGTGAAATAAAATTTGGCGAGAAAATGATAACCATTCCAAAAGATGCAGATCCTACTGATTTTCTAAAAAAATGTGAAGCTAAATATGTGCTCTTTGGAATTCCGGAAGATATCGGCATAAGAGCCAATTATGGCAGACCAGGAGCAGCATCCGCGTGGGATAGTGCGATAAAAAGCATTGCAAACATTCAGCACAATCGTTTTTGTAAAGGCAGTCAACTTGTGGTTCTAGGGCAGCTTGATGTGAGTGAACTAATGAAAAACGTGGAGCATCTAGACTTTAATGATATTGATGACCGCTCTAAATTGAGTCAGCTAGTCGATAAAATTGACAAAGATGTTTCGCACATTATATTTAATTTGGTGAAATTAGGCAAAACACCAATTGTTATTGGTGGGGGACACAATAATTCTTACGGCAATATAAAAGGAACGGCACTGGCTAAAGGCAAACCTATAAATGCAATTAATTTTGATGCCCACTCTGATTTTAGAATTCTAGAAGGACGTCATAGCGGCAATGGATTTTCTTATGCCTATGAAGAAGGTTTTTTAAAAAAATATTTTATTTTTGGTTTGCATGAGAACTATACTTCCAAAAGTGTTTTGGATATTATCAAAAAAACCGAGGATCGAGTGCGCTATACCACTTATGATAGTGTAAGTATTAGAAAGGAAAAAGAATTTGATCAGGAAATGGCAAATGCTTTAGAGTTTGTAAATGATGCTTCCTTCGGAATAGAAATCGACCTGGATGCCATTCCAAATATTGCTTGCAGTGCAATGACAATGAGTGGTTTTTCGGTGGAACAACTGAGACAGTTTATTTCCTTTTTTGGAAAAAATAAAAATGCATCCTACTTGCATATTTGCGAAGGCGCCCCAGATTTAGGAGAAGAAAAAAACAATCACCTAATAGGCAAATTGATAGGATACTTGATTACTGATTTTATTAAATCCAATACAATACCTCCTATTCAAATTACAAATTCAGTAAGTAAATCGTTGTAATGGAGCGCCTGCAGGACCTAAAAGTACACACCAAAAATATTAGTACTATCTTTGCAAAACTATCTTTGTACCTAATACAAGATAATTAATATCAAAAATATGTTATTCGAAGATTTATCACTTTCAAAAAGTATACAAAAAGCCGTATTTGAACAAGGCTATTTAGAAGCAACTCCAATACAAGAACAAGCAATTCCAATCGTTTTATCCGGAAGAGATATGATTGGTTGTGCCCAAACAGGAACTGGTAAAACTGCTGCTTTTGCCATTCCTATCATTCATCAACTCCATAGAATTGTAGGTTCGTCTAAAAAAGCAAGTCCAATCCGAGCCTTAGTTATCACCCCAACTAGAGAATTAGCTGTTCAAATTGGACAAAATTTTGACCAGTATGGCAAGTACACCAACTTAGTTCAACTTACCATTTTTGGAGGAGTTTCACAAGTACCTCAAGTAGAAATGCTTAAAAAAGGAATAGATATCCTCATTGCCACACCGGGACGTTTACTTGATTTGGTAAAACAAGGGTTTATAGATTTAGACCATTTACATACACTAGTTCTCGATGAAGCTGATCAAATGCTAGATATGGGATTTGTAAATGATGTCAAAAAAATTGTAAAGTTGACGCCTAACAACCGACAAACACTTTTATTCTCTGCAACAATGCCAATTGCAATAAGAGAATTAGCAGAAATGTTTTTAAAAGACCCAGCAACAGTTACGGTTTCTCCCGTTTCATCAACTGCTGAAAATGTAGAACAACGTGTCTATTTTGTTGAAAAAGGAGAAAAAAGAAATTTATTATATCATTTGATAAAAAACGAAAATTTATCTAATGTTTTAGTTTTTTCAAGAACGAAACATGGAGCTGACAATGTTGTAAAAGCCTTGCGAAAACATGACATTGAAGCCGAAGCGATTCATGGAGATAAGTCTCAAAATGCAAGACAACGTGTTCTTGATGGTTTTAAAAATAAAGAAATCAAAGTTTTAGTGGCTACTGATATTGCCGCCAGAGGAATTGATATTGACCAATTGCCTTTTGTCATCAATTTTGATTTACCAAATATTGCTGAGACCTATGTACATAGAATTGGTAGAACGGGACGCGCTGGGAATGATGGTGTTGCCATTTCTTTTTGTGGTAAAGATGAACATCAATATTGGAAAGACATTCAAAAATTAATCAAAGTAGATGTAAAAATAGTAAGTGACCATCCTTATGGTTGGCATTCAGGAAGTCCAGAAACTGCCCCTGCATCAAAACAAGGCAACTCTAATCGAAGCGGTGGAGCTCATAAATCAAGAAAATCAGACGCTTCTAAGCAAAACAAGAAAAGGTGGTACTAACATCTTTTTCGACTGTCAGAAATACCTTTTTAACTTTAGTTAAAAGATGCATATAAACATTAACTATTTGTTTTTCAACGTTTTGTGATCTATATTTTGGCTAATAATAAATTATATCAGTACATTTGATTTAAGATATTAAAACAATTAAATACAAAATTATGGAAACTTTAGTTAAAAGAAACGGCTTTTTCCCATCAGTAAATACTTTATTTGATGACATCTTTTCAAAAGAAGTATTCGATTGGACTGATAAAAATTTCTCCTCGATTGGAACAAATTTACCCTCGGTAAATTTAAAAGAAACAGAAAATAAATTAGAAGTGGAATTAGCAGCTCCCGGATTAAAAAAAGAAGATTTCAAAATTGAAATCGACAACAACATGCTAATGATTTCTTCTGAAAAGAAAGAAGAAAAAGAAGAAACTAGAAAAAAAGATAATTATGTTAGAAAAGAGTTTAATTATCAGTCGTTCTGCAGATCTTTCTCTTTGCCAGAATATATAGACGAAAATAAGATCGAAGCTAGTTATAAAGATGGAATTCTTCATGTTGAAATTGGCAAAAAAGATGGAGTCATGAAAAAAAAGCACAAAACAATTACAATAAAATAAGGAGGATTTTCATTTCGAAAATCTAAAAATTTAAAATCGTTAAACCGTAAAGCTATTAAAATAGTTTAGGGTTTAACGATTTTATTTTAGATGTAAATTGACGAAGTGATTTATTAAGTATTAATTAGTGGCTATCAAAATAGTTATGATTTTAAACAATTTGGCGGAATCAAATGGTTTAATAATGATGTCATTTATTCCGCAAGAAAGTGCCTCTTCTGTAATTTCAGATTTATCGAATGCTGTTAGTGCAACAATTGGAGTTACTATTCCCTTTAAACGAATTTTTCTAGTGGTCTCAAAACCATTTATCAATGGCATGTTAATATCCATCAGTATAATGTCAAAAAATTCTTTGTCCAAAATTTCTAGCGCTGCGTAGCCATTATCAACAACACTACACTTATAGTTATTCTTTTCGATGGTCTTTTTAGTGACCAATTGATTAATGTGATTGTCCTCAACTACTAGGACATTTATCGTTTGTGGTGCAGTGATATCGACTTGAATATTATTGATGATTTCAATTGTTTTCTGTGGATTATATTCAAAAGGAATCACAAATTTAAAAACTGTTCCCTGATTTAGGGTGCTTTGAAGTGAAATTGTACTATTGAATAGACCCAACAATTGTTTTACTATAGAAAGACCAAGACCAGTTCCTTGATAATCAGTTTCTTTTCTCCCCACTTGCACAAATTTTTCAAAAATCTTTTCCTGATCCTCAGCCGCTATTCCTATACCATTATCTTCAATTTTAAAAGCTATAAAATACGATTTTCCGGACATTTTTTCTAATGAGACATCGATTGTTACTTTACCATTTCTAGTGAATTTCAATGCGTTACTCACCAAATTCATAATGATTTGAGAAAGCCTTAATTTATCACCAATTAGATATTCTGGAATTGCAGCATCAATTTTAACTGCTATAGTATTGTTGTTATTTTTAGCCAAAAATGAAAGCGAATTTTTGACCATATTAATTTCATCAGATATATTAAAAGTCAAATTTTCCAATACAATTCTATTATCTTCAATCTTGTTGATTTGAAGAATATCATTCACTAGGGATAGTAAATATCTAGCTGAAAATTTGAGCGAATTTAAATGTGGACTGTTGGATAACTCTTTGTGCTCGTCTAGCAGCATATTTGTGATTCCTACTACTCCATATAGAGGAGTTCGCAATTCATGACTGATCGTTGAAACAAATTGTGATTTTAAAACAGAGGCTTCTTCTGCTTTTTCTTTTGCGAAAATTAGCGCTTCATTAGTCTTAGAAAGTTGCGCATTGGATTTTTTTCTAAAATTATTATTTTTAAATAAAGTATAAAGTAGCAATAATAGAACGAAGGAAATTACAGTGAATAGCACCACAATAGTTTTCGATTTTTCTACTATTTGAAGTTGGGCCTCCTTTTCATTTTCAAATTTATCAATTTCTCTTTTATACTCTTCTAATTGTATGTTTATTCCCGCTATATTTGCTTTTTCTAGCTTTTCATTGTTATAAAGTTCTTCTGTAATTTCATTGTATTTAGAAAGGTTAACATAGGCCTCTTTATAATCGCCTTTCTTCCACAAAAATTTAGAATATTCCAAATGGGCAAAGGATAAATCTGACTTTTGATTCGATTGCTTTCCATCCTTAATGGCATTTAAAAAAAAAGAAGTCGCTTTTTTATTATTGTCCTGATGCGCGAAGTACATTCCGTTGAGCATATTGACAGCTGCAACATTTGATTCATTCCCAAATTTTTCGTTATGAGTGTTTATAAATTCTAAATTTGGATATCCTTTTTCAAAATGGCCAACGTCAAAATAAGCCCAAGCAATATTAAGTTTAGTCATAAATATTTGATTGCTATCTGCTATTTTTTCACTGTATTTAAGGGTGTTTTCGTAGTATTTAATCCCTTTTAAATATTGTTTTTTTTCAAAACAATAGATGTTGCCTAAGTTATTATTAATTTTATTTTTTAAAGTATCATTACTAAGTTTGGTAGCGTAAAGCATGGCCTTGTTATAGAAAAAAATAGCTTTATCAAATTGAGCTATTTCAGCATAATTTGCGGCAATCGTATTGTAGGAAATAGTTGTAGAAGAAAAGTCATTAGCAGTAATTGATTTTTGCAGAGCTATTTTAGAAATCTCTAATGATTTTTCAAAATTGGCCTCTTTTAAATACCGAGAAGCTTGATTTGTTAATTTTGTAATTTCGTTTTTGGAAAATGTCTTTGTCTGCGCAACTAAACTATAATTAAAATAATTTATAATTAATAGTGAAAACAAAACAATACGTATCTGATACATAGCCAATTGAATTTCATCAAATATACATTTTATTAATAAAAAAAAACATAAAAACACTTCTTTTTAGTTAAACTAAAGATTTTAAATGTTCAATTAATTTAAATTTCTTGTACAAAAAAACCCTACTCTTCTCAAAGAATAGGGTTGTTATGTAATTGGTAAAATTATTATTCAATAGTAGCCGTTTCTGTTTCAGCATCACCTTCCCATTTACCTACAACTGATGTTGCTAATGCATTTCCTAAAACATTGGTTGCACTACGAAACATATCACAAAAATGATCAATTGGTAGAATCAAGGCAATTCCTTCAATAGGAATATCAAACATCCCACAGGTTGCAGCAACTACTACTAAGCTAGCTCTTGGAACGCCTGCGATACCTTTACTGGTCAACATCAAAACTAAAAGCATTGTCATCTGAGTTCCCAAATCTAAATCAATACCGTATGCTTGAGCAATAAAAATACTAGCAAAAGTCATGTACATCATACTTCCATCCAAGTTAAAAGAATAACCCAAAGGCAACATAAAAGAAACAATTCGGTCTTTGACCCCAAACCTTTCCAATTCTTCAGTCAATTTAGGAAAAACAGCTTCACTACTAGTAGTCCCAAAAGCAATGATTAGTGGACTAACTATTCTTTTCAGTAAAACGGTCATTCTACTTTTTAGAAAAATATAACCAACAAGTATTAGTACCACCCAAAGAGAGGAAATTCCAATCAAAAAGGAACCGAAAAACTTGAAATACGTAATTGCTAACTCCTGAAAATCACGTACTGCAAAAACTCCAGCTATCGCTCCAAATACTCCAATTGGTGCAAATTTCATTACATAATTAACCATTTTCAGAACAATATGAGATATTTTTTCTAAAGCATTTGTAACTGGCTTTACATAATCTCCTAATGAAGCGGCCGCTAGACCAAAGAAAATGGAGAAAATTACAATTTGTAAAATTTCATTAGTAGCCAAGGCCTCAAAGATACTTTTGGGTACGATATGCTCAATAAAATTTTCAAAAGATATGTTTTGTGTTTTAGCAGTTACTTCAGAAGCAGAGGCTAAGTCAATACTTGGTAAATTAAGTCCAACTCCAGGTTCAAGCGTGTTTACAAAAAACATACCTAACAATAAGGAAACAAACGATGCGGTAAAAAACCAACCCATTGCCTTACCACCAATCCGTCCTACCGCTTTAATATCTCCAAGCTTAGCAATTCCTACCACCAAAGTGGTGAAAACTAATGGAGAAATAATCATTTGAACTAAACGAATAAAGATGGTTGCTAAGATGTTTATTTTTTTACTAAAGACTTTAGCATCTTCCGGTGAAATCGAATTATGTATAGCAATGCCTAAAATAGCACCCAAGACCATAGCAATTAATATTTGTCCTGTCAATCCTGAAAAAAAAGAGGGCTTCTTACTAGTATTTGTATTCATTAAAAGTTAAGTGTTAGGTTTTGAATTAGCCTATGTCGCATAACTCTTTCTTATTTATTTCTTAGTAAGAAAGTTTATTTCAAAATAGGGAAAAAGCTAAAAATTGTTGTTAATATGTTTTGTTTATCAAATAAAAATCAGCAAGAACAATGGCAGCCATAGCCTCAACAATAGGAACTGCTCGCGGTACTACACAAGGGTCATGGCGTCCTTTTCCTGTCATCTCAGTAATATTGCCTTTATTGTCTAGCGACTCTTGTTTTTGCATGATTGTTGCCACAGGCTTAAAAGCTACTCGAAAGTAAATATCCATCCCATTACTTATACCGCCTTGAATCCCACCAGAAAGGTTTGTCTTAGTTGATCCATCAAGATTGTATAAATCATTATGCTCACTTCCCTTCATTTTGGCTCCACAGAAGCCACTTCCAAATTCGAATCCTTTTACAGCATTTATAGAGAGCATGGCTTTACCGAGTTCAGCATGGAGTTTGTCAAAAACTGGTTCTCCAAGTCCGATGGGTACATTTTGAATTACACACGTTACGGTTCCGCCCACTGTATCGCCTTGTTTTCTAATCTCGCGAATATACTCTTCCATTACTACTGCCATTGCTGGATCAGGACAACGAACAGGATTATTCTCTGTCAAGGAAAAGTCTAACTCTTGGTATGGTTTTTCTAAAAAAATAGGTCCTACAGAAGAAACGTAAGCATTAATTTTTATTTGTGGTAACATTTGTTTGGCAACAGCACCAGCAACTACTCTACTAGCCGTTTCACGCGCTGAACTGCGCCCTCCACCACGATAATCGCGTACTCCATACTTTTGATCGTACACGTAATCAGCGTGACTTGGCCTGTAGTTATCTTTTATATGAGAATAATCATCGGATTTCTGATTGGTATTCGGAATAATAAAACCTATTGGAGTTCCAGTGGTTTTACCTTCAAAGATCCCAGAGAGGAATTGAACATCGTCTGGTTCTTTGCGTTGGGTAACTATTGCCGATTGACCGGGCTTTCTTCGAGACATTTCGAATTGAATAGCTTCCAAATCTAGTGCTATTCCTGGAGGACAACCGTCAATTATTCCACCTAAAGCTTCACCATGCGATTCTCCAAAAGTTGATATTCTAAATAGTGTTCCGTAGCTATTTCCTGCCATTATAATTAGTTTTGAACAAAAGTACCATTTTAGTTTAAGGTTCAAAAGTTTAAAGTTTAAAGTTTTAAGAAACATTTCACATTTATTATTATAAATTTAATATTGTATTAGATTTCTTAACCTTTACATTTAATTTATTTGAAAATAATTCTATTATTTTGATCAACTTAAAATGGACATCCGTTGAAAAAAAGAAAAGTAGAACTAGTGGTCCTTTCTGATGTACATTTGGGAACTTTTGGCAGCCATGCTGCTGCACTTTACAATTACTTAGCAACCATTAAGCCTAAAATTTTAGTATTAAATGGTGATATTATTGATATTTGGCAATTTAGAAAATCATATTTTCCTCAAGCGCATTTAAAAGTTATTCAAAAAATAATCAGTTTTGCTTCAAAAGGAACTAAAGTCTATTATCTAACCGGTAATCATGACGAAATGCTTCGAAAATTTAGCGACATGAGTATGGGGAATTTTGAATTACGTGATAAATTGGTATTGGATCTTGATGGCAAAAAAGCTTGGATCTTTCACGGTGATGTTTTTGATGCTTCGGTACAACACTCCAAATGGATTGCAAAATTAGGAGGCTTAGGATACGACTATCTCATTCTTTTAAATCGTTTTGTAAACTGCTGTTTGTTAAAAATAGGAAAAGAACCCTATTCTTTTTCAAAGAAAATAAAGGCTAGTGTAAAGAAAGCGGTTAAGCACATCTCTGATTTTGAAGAAACAGCTACCGATTTAGCAATCGAAAACAAATATGACTACGTTATTTGCGGTCATATTCACGAACCTAAAATAATTAAAAAAGAAAATAAAAATGGCGCCACACTTTACTTAAATTCAGGAGATTGGGTTGAAAACTTAACGGCATTAGAATACAATAAAAAACGATGGAAATTATTTCATTATTCAGAAATGGAGTATGCAGAGGAAGAAAATCTTTTTGAAATGGAAGATATTTTAAGTTATCAAACATTTGTATAAGCCCCATTTTCAAAACTGAATATCAAACTGTATTGCTCTTTTTAAGTCCCTTCCATGTATCAATAATGTGGTAATTATATAACTTTTCACTGTAATCTTATAATTAATATCGTGAACTTTAGAGGTAAATTTGTTCCTATAAAAATTTACTTATGAAAAAAATTATTTTATCAGCACTAATGTTAATGGGATTAGCATTTACCGCACAAGCACAAGATATTTCAAAAAATGCTATAGGTTTACGTTTTGGAAGTAACGGTGGATTTGGAACTGAACTTTCCTACCAAAGAGGATTATCTGACAACAACAGACTTGAATTAGATTTAGGTTGGAGAAACAGAAAAGACTACAACAATGACAAGTATGATGATAATGCTATCAAATTAACAGGTTTATACCAATGGGTATGGAATATTGAAGGTGGTTTCAACTGGTACGCAGGTATTGGTGGTGGTGTAGGAAGCTACAACAGAGATTATTATGACAATAGAGATTATAATGATGGAGTCTTTGCATTTGCTGCTGGAGATATCGGTCTTGAATACAACTTTGATTTCCCATTATTAGTTTCTATCGATTTCAGACCTGAGTTTGGTGGTAACGGAGGTTATTACAGAAATAATTACGGATCTGATGTAGCATTAGCGCTTAGATATCAATTCTAGTATTATCTAGATAATACATGAAAACGGCCACTAGAAATAGTGGCCGTTTTTTTTATTTAAATACAATTTCTTTTTTAGAATTTATTTTGACTACACAAAACGGAGTGGTCAAAGATTGTGTTACCATGCTTCCAGATTCAGGATTGGTTTCTTTTACGGTTATAATTATATTTTTATCAGTTTCAACAATATTTTCAATTCCTATAGCATATCCGCCAGTTGTTTTCTCTCCCATATTCAAAATAACAAAATTAGAGTTCTGAACATCATTTGCACTAATTTTATTTTTTAAACTTTCATCATTTTGCAGCATTTTAATTTCGTTTGGCTCTGAAAGTATTTCAAAGAAACGTATAGTTGCTCCACCAGTAATTTGCTGGGTCAACACTTCGTATAATTTATTTACACCGGCACTTTTAACAGCCGTTGTGCCGCAAGAAGCGAGTGTTAAGGCAAACAGTGACACAATTGTTTTTTTCATTATTGTATTTTTTACGATGGTACCCAATATTGTTTTTTAACGTATTCCTACTACAGTTACTAAATCAGTATTCTTTATAAGTATTTATTGATTGCTTTTTGATACAATGTTTCGTAAAGGGGTAAAATATTTTTTATATCAAATTGTTTTGCAACAGACAATGCATTTTCTTTGAATTTTTGAAGAGTATCATCCTCTTTTAAAATTTTCAAAGCGTTTTGAGCCATCTCTTCTATATTTCCTACGTCACTTAAATAACCCGAAACACCATCAAAATTAACTTCTGGCAAACCTCCTGAATTGCTGGAAATAACCGGAACTTTACACGCCATAGCTTCGAGAGCAGCCAAACCAAAACTTTCAGTTTCTGAAGGGAGTAAGAATAAATCCGTCAGGCATAAAATCTTGTCAATTTCATTACTGTTTCCAAAGAAAATAACCTTATCTACTATCCCTAATTCCTGACATAAATATTCTGCTTTTTCCTTTTCAGGACCATCCCCTACCATCATTAATTTAGCTGGAATCTCTTTCTGAATATTATAAAAAATCTTAATCACATCAGGAATTCGTTTTACTTTTCTAAAATTACTGATATGGGTTATAATACGCTCATTTTGCTTGGCCATAACGGAACGTTGACAAGGAATACTGGGATCGTTTGTATTTTTGTCTAATTCAATAAAATTTGGAATAACCTCAATTTCATTTTTTATATTGAACAATTCAAGAGTAGCATCTTTTAAACTTTGAGAAACCGAAGTAACAAAATCTGATTTATTAATACTGAAAGTAACCGCTGGTTTATAAAACGGATGATTGCCCACCAAAGTAATATCAGTTCCATGTAAAGTCGTAACCATTGGGATATTTATTCCCTCATCTTTTAACATTTGTTTGGCCATATAACCGGCGTAAGCATGAGGAATAGCGTAATGTACATGAAGTAATTCGATTTTATAGAGTTTAACCATGTCGACTAATTTGCTTGACAAAGCCAATTCGTAGGGTTGATAATGGAATAATGGATATTCCGGAACATTGACTTCATGGTAATGTACATTTGGGCTCAAAAGTGCTAACCGTACAGGTTGACTGTACGTTATAAAATGAATTTCGTGGCCGCGACGAGCCAGTTCTAGACCTAATTCTGTAGCGACAACTCCACTACCACCAAAGGTAGGGTAACAAACAATTGCAATTTTCATGTATGTAATTTAATAAAACGAATTTAATAAAAATAGCAATGTGTTTTATGGAATTTTAAGTTAAATACTCTGGGTATTTGAAACTTCATACGTTGACAAAGTATGGCATTAAAAATTGCCAATATTACCATGCCTACATCTGCAAAATCAGGCATTTGAACCAATACCGATTTGATGTTAGATTCCGATTTTTGTGCAGCCAACGTTTGAAACAGCTCACCAATAACATAAAAAAGCATTACAGTAACTCTTTCGGTCTATTGACTAATACTAAAAGTGCCAATAGTAACAACACACATTAGGAATAACTCTAAAAAAGCGGCAGCAGTTTTACTACTTTGAAAAGCATCTTTCAAAACTGAAAAAGAGACTGGATGATACACAATATCGTACAATGCTATTCGAATCAAACCGTTGAACCAAGATTACGTAAAGTAAGTTTCAAACAACAAAGCAACTGATATAATAATAATGCCAACCTAACTATTGAGGGTGACAACATCATACTACGCTTAGTTTAATTTGAAAGACCGTGATCATCTCTTGAGTAATTTTAATATCACTGCCTGAGCAGCAACAATCAGTATAATTATTTGTTCCCGTTTTACTTACTCTTAATGCGCAACAGGAATTTATGGGACTAGCGTTATACGCGGGTTTCTTAGCAAGAATTATAGTAGATTAAGAACTCTAAAAGCACAAAATTAACCCTCAAGAATTTAGTTGAACGATTCTTTTCTAAAATTAAAGTAGATACAAAAAGACTTTTTATTTTTAATCTGTAATGGCTTCATAAATTATTTTCTGAATGTCTTCTCGAATATTTGCTTTGGATAATCTGTTTTCTGCAGCAACTGGAAAAGTTCTATTGGATAAAAACACATAGACAATTTGGGTTTCAGGATCAGCCCAAGCCATTGTTCCTGTATAGCCTGTATGTCCAAAACTAGTCATCGAAGCACAACCGCACGTAGGTCCTTCAGCACCCAATTGTGGTTTATCAAAACCTACGCCTCTTCTATTTCCTACCGCACAAAAATAACAGGTATTAAAATCTTCGAATGTCTTTTCAGAAAAATAGTGCTGATTGCCATACTTCCCTTTTTGCAGATACAGTTCCATTATTTTAGCTACGTCCATGGCATTCGAAAAAACTCCTGCATGACCTGAAACTCCTCCTTCTAAAGCAGCTGATAAATCGTTGACATACCCTTGCAAAAGTTGGCGACGGAAATACGTATCCGTTTCCGTTGGCGGAATTCTATTTTTATCAAATTTATTCAATGGATTAAAACTGGAATTATTCATTCCGAGCGAACGATAGAAATTTTCCTGAATCAAAACATCCAATGTTTTTCCTGTGGTTTTTTCTAAATAGTCTTTCAAAATCATGAAAGTAAGATCACTGTATTTGTATTCTTTTTTTACCGAAAGCTTACTATCAACAATCATATTCATAATAGTGTCGCTAAAATCATTTCGTATGTAAAGACTATCACCTAATTTTTTTGAGAAATTTTCTTCGGCAATTTTCCTGAAATAAAGCTCAGAAGGCGCTTTTGATTTATCCATTGTAACCTTGTAAAAAGGAATTCCTGCTGCCAAACCTGCATAATGAGACAATAAATCTTTAAAATTGATCGTTGCTTTATTTGAATCTTTAAAAATAGGAGACATTGTCGCTAATGTAGTCTCCAAATTTATTTTTTGTTGGTCGTATTGCAACATCACATTTGGCAACGTAGCTAGAATTTTTGTTAAAGAGGCGACATCATAAATATCTGAATCTTTAACTTTAATCGTTTTATCATAGGTATGATATCCGAATGATTTTTGATAAATAACTTTCCCTTTTCGGGCTACCAAAACCTGAATTCCAGGTGTCATTTTAGCATTAATCGCTTTATTGGCAATGCCGTCAATTTTTGATAAAATCGTTGAATTCATTCCAACATTTTCAGGAGAAGTAAATCCAAGACGATTTAGCTTTTCTGTTAGCAAACCATCATTTACTTTGAAACTATCATTGATTGAAACCGGTAATTTTCCTTTAGCTTCGATCGATCCAAAAATTAGTTCAGCAGAAACAATTTGTGCAATGGAACTATTCTGATAAGAAACAACCAATCCTTCGATATCATCAAAATTTGTAATAGGCAATAACGAATATGGTTTGGCAAAAACATTAAGAATTACTGTATTGTTCTTAGCTAAAAAATTAATTTTATATAATTCATTTGATTTTAAATCATCATTTCTAAAAGCAACATCAGATTTATGATACCCAATAATCACCATTGTAAAAGGCTGTAATTTAGCTTGAAGACTATCCAAATTAGTTTCTGTAAATTCAGTTACTTCAGCATATTTTTTTAAAGTTGAAACAAAAGCATCGTTGCTATCATCGCCAATTTTTACATAAGCAATTCTTTGTTTGTCGAGATTTTTAATTGGCAAAACAGCCGAAGTATTTTTTAGAACAGTAATCGCATTTTCATACAATTGGTATTGTAATGCATCATTTTCGACAGGATTTAAATCGTCGTATAAATTTTCTGTAACAATTGGTTTATAGACGTTCAGACCAGCTTTATACTTGAATTTTAAAATTTTCTTTACAGAAAAAGCTAGTCGTTCGTCTGAAAATAAATTCAGAGAATATGCTAATTTAAATTTGTCAATCGCAGCAGGGACATTTTCAGGAAACAACAAAACGTCATTTCCGGCCATAAAAGCTTCAAAGTTGATTTCGCTGGGTAATTTAAAATTACTAACGCTTTTCATATTCAAAGCATCAGTAAAAATAAGTCCTTTGAAACCTAATTCCTTCTGAAGAATATCAGTGACTACAGTATAGGAAATCGAAGAAGGAAAATTAGGTCTTGGCTCTAAACTGGGTACGCTTAAATGTGCCACCATCACTGAAGAGAGCCCTTCATGAAACATTTTTTTGTAAGGGTAAAACTCAATATCATTTAGTCTTTCTTTTGAAGAATTAATGATTGGTAATTTTTTATGAGAATCAGTATCTGTATCGCCGTGACCTGGAAAATGTTTGCCTGTCGAAAATACACCTTGACTTTGAACCCCGTTCATAACGGCAATTGCCCGTTCTGTAACTTTGAATTTGTCTTCGCCAAAAGAACGAAAACCAATAATAGGATTTTTAGGATTTGAATTGATATCCAGCACTGGTGCAAAATTAAACTGCATTCCCAATCGCTTACTTTGCTGTCCCATTTGAACACCAACTTTCTCTAACAATTTCAGGTCTTGGATGGCGCCAAGTGTCATATTCCAAGGATAACGATACGTAGAGTCTAAACGCATTCCCAATCCCCATTCGGCATCACTTCCTATAAAAAGAGGGGTTTTTGATTTGGATTGAAAACGATTAGTCAAATCAGCCTGACGAACTGGACCGCCTTGAAAGAAAATTAATCCTCCAATTTTATAATCCAAAATGAGCTTTTCAATGGCATTACTATGAACAGAATCTTTATTGGAATAAGCAGCAACCATAAATAATTGCCCCAATTTCTCCTCTAAAGTCATTGCATTATAGAGACTGTCAACCCATCTAATTCCATCGGGAGATAAGTCAAAAAGTTTAGGAATATTACTGGTATTTATGCTGTCCAAATTTTCTATTTTGGACGGGACAGTCGATACAATTGTTTTATTCTTATTCACTTTTGTACCAACGCAACCAGCAGCAACAAAAATAAATAAGACATAAGAAAAAACAATTTTGATGCCTATTTTTTTCATTGAACTGTTTTGTTTAAAAAAACCTACTGTGCCAGCTGTCAATGGCTGGTACTTCCCAGGATTCATTATATTCTTCAATATTATTCACCAGATTATTGAAAACGATTGTGTTTTCCGTAACCGCTTTATCTTTGACCATTTTCTTAAAATCAATCAAAGGCTTGTGTGCAATATGCTCTCCAAGCTTGAAAGTGACATTCATTTTATCCAATAAATCAACTGAATATTTTTGTTCTAAACTTTGGATAAATTCCACAGAGGAATCAATAGAACAACCTGTTGCAGCTTGAACATCCTGATTTACAGAAATAATAATAAATCGATTGTATTTTAATTGATACGAAGATTCTAAATTGGTTCCGTGAGCAGCCCAACCTTCAAGAAAAGTTTGCAAAGCAGTTTCTATTTCAGAAAATTCCGCATCCGAAAATTTTCTATTCGATTGATATATCCAAATTCTGGATTCTTCAGGTAAATTTTCAAATGGAACGTACATGGTAATTCTGAGTTATGAGTTATAAATTTTGAATTATAAAATCAAAATTCGTAATTTTAAATTTTTAGGACACTATTGATTTACAAATCCTGTGCATTAGCAATCAGTTCTGCAATATCCATCACTTTTACATCGCCTTCCTTTTCTTTATTTTTAATTCCATCTGTCATCATGGTATTACAAAAAGGACAACCTGCAGCAATAATTTCTGGTTTTGTTTCTAATGCGTCTTCGGTTCTTTCAATATTAACTTCTTTATTTCCAGGTTCAGCATCTTTAAACATTTGAGCACCACCTGCGCCACAACACAATCCGTTAGCTTTAGAACGCTTCATTTCTACCAATTCAGCATCCAATTTAAGGATCAACTCCCTTGGTGCTTCATATACATTATTAGCTCTGCCTAAATAGCAAGGATCATGAAAAGTAATCCGTTTTCCCTTAAATTGTCCACCTTCGATGGTCAATCTTCCATCATCTAACAAAGATTTCAAAAATTCCGTATGATGCACTACTTCATATTTACCGCCTAATTCCGGATATTCATTTTTTAGTGTATTGAAGCAATGAGGACAAGCGGTAACAATTTTTTTTGCTTCATAAGCATTTAGAACCTCGATATTCATCATGGCTTGCATTTGGAATAAAAATTCATTCCCAGCTCTTTTAGCAGGATCTCCGGTACAGCTTTCTTCGGTACCTAAGACTGCAAAAGGAACATTCGCTCGATTTAAAATACGAACAAATGCCTTAGTTATTTTTTTTGCTCTATCATCAAAACTTCCTGCACATCCTACCCAAAATAAAACTTCTGGTTGTTTTCCTTGAGCTAACATTTCGGCCATTGTTGGCACTATTAAATTCTCTGACATAACTTATATTTTTTTTCAAATGATCAAAAAAGACCTACTTGTAAGCATTGTAAAATCCTGTTTGGACAAATTAATTTTCATTCTTCCAATTCAATCTATCTTGCTGATTGTATTGCCATGGCGCTCCATTATTTTCAATATTGGTCATCATAGCATTTACAGGCATTGGGGCTGCACTTTGCTCCATTACTAGATAACGTCTCATATCCATAATAATTGAAAGTGGACTAATATTTACCGGACATTCTTCAACACAAGCATTACATGATGTGCATGCCCACAACTCCTCAGCTGTTATATAATCGTTTAAAAGGGTTTTGTTATCAGGAATAAAAATACCTTTATTGGCATCTATATTTCTTCCTACTTCTTCCAATCTATCCCTTGTATCCATCATGATTTTACGTGGAGACAATTTCTTTCCTGTTATGTTTGCTGGACAAGACGACGTACAACGACCACATTCAGTGCAGGTATAAGCATTCAATAACTGAACCCAGTTTAAATCCTGAACATCACTTGCACCAAATTTACTTGGAACTGCATTTTCATCTACTGGCACTGCTGCAAAAGGATCAGCGTTAGGATCCATCATCAATTTTACTTCTTTAGTGACAGATTCTAAATTATCAAATTGCCCTTGAGGATTCAGATCTGCAAAATAAGTGTTAGGAAATGCCAACAGGATATGTAAATGCTTAGAAAAATATAGGTAGTTCATGAAAATTAAAATACCCACAATATGCAACCACCAGAATATCTCTGAAAGCAACATTACTAATTCATTTGACATTCCATTGAAGATAGGTTCAATAAATTGACTTACTGGAAAAAACCCTGCTTTTATGAAATGAGAAAAACCTCCTGGAACATTTTGCAAATGCAAATCAGACGCGTTCATTAACAAAAATAAAGTCATTAATACTACCTCGAAATACAAGATATAATTAGCATCATTTTTAGGCCATCCTTTCAAGTCTGAGCTTACAAATCGTTTCAGTTTGATTGCGTTTCTTCTCGTCCAGAATACAAAAACAGCTATTAAAACTAAGAAAGCCAAAATTTCGAAAGAAGCTATAAGTACATCATACGTAGTCCCTAAAAAAGCAAAAATACGATGCGTACCAAAAAGGCCGTCGATTATAATTTCTAACAACTCTATATTAATAACCACAAATCCTACGTAAACGATAATATGAAGTATTCCCGCAATAGGGCGTTTGACCATTTTGGATTGACCAAGAGCAATCATAGCCATATTAGTCCAACGTGCTTTTGGATTATCATAACGATTTACATCCGTTCCAAGATTAATGTTTCGTCTAATTTTTTTAACACTTGTAAAAAAATATCCAAAACCAATTACCAATAGTATGGCAAATAAAATGTTGTCTAAGTAGCTCATATTTACTATTTTTTTTCTACTGAAATAGAATCATTTTCAGGACCAACGTAAGGTTTATTTTTTTTACCAAAAACAGAGATATTAACATATCGCGTTGGATAAAGTCTTATATCTTGTAATAACAATTCTAATTCTTTGGTAGAAGTTTTAACATTTTGATAGAAAGCATCATCATTTAATAATTTACCCATCGAACCTTTGCCGGACTCTAATCCAGTCACAATACCATCTACTCTTGCTAAAGTTGCATTCAAATTTTTAACGGTTTTACCCAAATCAGCTTTATCAAGTGAGTCTGAAATTTTTGAGAAATTTCCAGATATTTTATTAAAATTGGTAACCACACCATTTATTTGGGTTTTATTAGTGTTCAATAAATCATTAACACTCATAGAAACTTTATGGAATTGTTCAATAGTTTTACTCAATTCAGCCAAAGTGAGTTTTAAATCCTGTTGCCCTTTTGGATCTAATACGTTATTTAAACCTGAAATTAATACTTCCGTGCTTCCCAATAACTTTTCTAATTTTTCTTGAAGTGGCGCTAATTGATCTCCTACTTTATCAGTAAGTCCCATTTTGACTCCCGCTTGCAGTTTTTGGCCATCAACAGCTAAGGTTTTATCTTGGAAATTTGGAATAATTGCAATTTGTTTTCCTCCTATAAAGCCTGGCTCATATATGGAAGCAATACTTGTTTTTGAAATTGGAAAATCCGTTTTCAATTGCAATTCTACTAATAATTGACCTGTACCTTCAATTATAGAGATTTTAGTCACTTTACCTATAACTAAACCGTTTAGCGTAACTGGTGCTGATGTAGCCAGGCCTTCAACGCTTTTATATTCTACGTAAAATGTTTTGTAATTAATAAAAAGGTCTCTGCCTTTCAAAAAACTGTAGCCCCAAATAAACAATAATATGGAAGCAATTACTAAAATAGCAGTTTTAATTTCTCGTGTTATTTTCAAAATTTAAGTATTTTTTACAAATTTAATATAAAATATTTGACTTGTTGTTATTATTTAAGCGCTTCTTCTACACTTATGCTTTTTCCGTCTCTAAATGCAATAATATACGCAGCAGAATACCCTTTGGATTTAACCTCTTTTAAATCTTTTTTTGCAACCGCATAATCTGATGTATCGCCATAAGCATATTTGTAAAACGACCCATTTCTAGTTCTTACTGACACCTTTTTTAATCCTTTAAAATTAGAAGGATTTAATTCAATGTTTTTATTTCCTGCAGCAAATTGAACTTTAAAAACAACATTTGAATTTGTTGTTTTTGATGCTTTATTATCAGCAATTCGTTTTGACTTGGCACGCACCACCGTTTTATTAGACGGTATTTCATCATAAGTGACGTACCCTTGAGATCCAAAATATTCTTTTTTATAAGAAATGATCGCAGTTGCAATTGCCTGTGCCATCTTGTTTTGTCCCGCATCTGAGTTTAGAAAAACGCCCTCCTCTTTATTGGACAAAAAACCTAATTCAATCAATACACTGGGCATGTAGGCGGCATCCAAAACCCATAACGGAGTCTGTTTAATCCCTCTTGATTTTCGATGTACTTTATTTTTAAAATTATTTTCAATTTTTGAAGCTAAATTTATACTTCGATCTAAATAATCTTCTTGAAGAATTTTTAATCCTATTAATGTTTCGGGATTTTTTGGATCAAATCCTTTATAGCTTAGCTTGTAATCTTTCTCTAATAATATCACTGAATTTTCTTGTTTTGCAATTTCCAAGTTGCCTTTGCTCCTTGCCAAACCCATTACAAAAGTTTCTGTACCAAAAGGAACTGGATTTTTGACAGAATTACAGTGTATAGAAATAAATAAATTGGCGTGAAGACTATTGGCTTTCTTTGGCCTGTCCTTTAAATCTATAAAAATATCTGATTTTCTGGTATTTATAACTTGAATACCGCCCTCTTTCCCAAGGAGCTTTTCTAGTTTAAGAGTTGTTTTAAGTGCGATCTCTTTTTCAACAAAACCATGATAAGAATTTCCCGGATCTTTACCTCCGTGCCCAGCATCTAAAATTACTATAAAATTAGAATTAGATTGAGGAAAAATGTTGAGAGAAGAAAATAAAATTAGGATTCCAATTACGGCTTTAATTTCTTTAGCTAAATTCAATGTACTATTGTTTTTTTGTTGCAAATTTAATAAAAATAACAGCGGTTGTTATTTAAGAGCGTCTTGAATGGTTATTTTTTCACCGTTTTTGAATGCAATTAAAAATGCTGAATCATACCCTTTTTCTTTGGCTTCCTGCAACTGTTTTTTAGCTTCATCAAAATCAGAAGTTTCTCCGAACATGTATTTGTAGACTCTATTTTCATAGGCTACCGATATATTTTTTAATCCTTTAAAGTTTCTAGGTACTAATTCTAATCTTCTGCTACTTGCCGAAAGTTGTACTTTGAAAATTGCTTTGGAAGCATCAACTGATTTATTGGAGAGCACTGATCCAGAAGACTGTGCTGTCATTTTTGCTTTTGCAGGAGTAACAGTGTCTCTTATTATTTTCTCGTTGATTTTTTGGGAAGGAAGTTCCTCAAAGATTTCTACTTCGCCATTTCCAAAATACTCTTTTTTATAGCTTAAAATTGCTTCGGCGATAGCTTTAGCAATTTCATTTTGACCCTCCTCAGAATTCAATATATTTCCTTCAGTAGAATTTGAAATAAAACCCATTTCAATCAATACTCGTGGCATATAAGCCTTATGCAGCACCATAAAGGGAGCTTGTTTCACTCCACCACCTCTTATTTTTTTTCCTAAATCACCAAAAGCATCTTCAACCTTGCTAGCCAAGGAAATACTATTATCTAAATATTCTTCCTGCATCAAAGTCATTCCGATCATGGTTTCAGGAGAGTTAGGATCAAATCCTTCATATTTTTGTTTGTAATCTTTTTCCAAAGTAATAACGGAGTTCTCTTTCTTGGCCGCTTCTAAATTAGAAGCCACCTTACTCAAACCCATTACATAGGTTTCTGTTCCATCTGCCGCAGTATTTCTATTGGCATTACAATGAATGGAAACAAATATGTTTGCATTAAATCGGTTGGCAATGTTCGCTCTTTCAATTAAATCTATAAAAACATCCGTTTTCCTGGTATAATTGACTTGCATTTGAGGTGTCGCCTCTAATATTTTACCTACTTTCAAAACGACTGCCAAAGCAATATTTTTTTCTATACGCCCCTCATATACAGCCCCAAAATCATGCGCACCGTGACCAGCATCTAAAGTCACCTTAAAAGTATTGGATTGACTATGCCCGATTACCGAAAATATTATCAAAATAAAAGTTAATATTCTTTTAATTTTATATGTTTTGCGCATAAAGCTGTAAGTTAATTTAATTAAAACACTACCGTTATAAATTTATTTATTTGACTATTTTTGACAAAAAATAATATGTAAGTTTGACATGTCAAAAAACAGGCCATAATTTTACAAAAATAGCATTTAAACCTTTGCATACAAACTTATTTAATATCGTTTTATTATCAATTTTCCTATCTCTAGGTTCTGGTAAATTATATTCACAAGATATAACAAAAAAAAAGACTGTTATACCCGCTAAAAAACAGGCAGATAGCGTAAAACCAACTGTTGACACCACTAAAACTCCCATTTTAGCAGTTAGAATACAAAGAGACACCGTAAAAGGTGATAGCATCAAACCTAAAAAAGCTTTTTTAGACGGCAAGGTAAAATACAAAGCAGATAAGTATGCGAAAATTGACCAAAAGAAAAAAACCATTACGCTTTACGATCAAGCAGAATTATACTATCAAGATGTCGAGCTAAAGTCCGGTATAATTGTGATGGATTATGAGAAAAATGAAGTATACGCTGGCCGCATAAAAGATTCCACTGGTGCATACACACAATTCCCCAATTTCAAGCAAGGTGCTAACGTCATTGAACCAGATTCTATTCGTTTTAACTTTAAAACAAAAAAAGCATTAATATGGAATTCAAGATCGGAACAAGGTGAATTCAAAATAAAGGCGGCTGTTACCAAAAAAGAAAATGATTCTGTTTATTTTTTAAAAGGAGCACGTTTCACCACATCAAAAGACGTGGACAATCCTGAATATTATTTTCAAACGAATAAAGTAAAGTTTATTCCAGGCAAAAAGGTGGTAACCGGATTAACCAACATGGTTATTGCTAACGTCCCAACCCCTATAGCTCTTCCGTTTGCTTTTTTTCCAATGAGTAAAGAAACCAGTATTTCAGGGCTTATTTTGCCCAGTTATAATGATTCAAACAACAGAGGATTTTCTCTCCAAAACTTAGGTTATTATTTTGCGCTAAGTGATAATTATGACTTAACCGTTTTAGGGGATTATTACACCAATGGTAGTTATGGTTTGCGATTTGAAACTTCCTACGCCAAAAGATACAATTTTTCTGGTAATTTAAATATTCGATTCGAAAACTTGATTACTAGTGAAAGAGGCTATCCCGATTATTTGAAACAAAATATTTATAACATACAATGGTCCCATTCCAGAGATTCCAAATCGAATCCCAATTCTAGTTTTTCAGCTTCTGTCAATTTGGGGAGTAGTAGATACTTCCAGCAATCGATCAATCAAGTCAATATTGGTTCCAACCTAAATAACACATTGAGTTCCTCTGTCTCTTATTCTAAAACTTTTACTACAGTACCCCAAGTACGAATGTCTTTGACTGCAACTCACTCCCAAAATACACAAACCGAAGAAATAAATATGACCTTACCAACACTGCAATTAAGTGTGGATCGAATTTATCCATTTGTAGGCAAAGATGGGGTTAGAAAAGGATTTATAAAAAACATCAATTTACAATATAATTTGAACGGAAGAAACAGCATTGTTACCAATGACTCTTTATTTTTTAAACCACAAATGTTCCGAGATGCTAGAATTGGATTTCAACATAGCATTCCCTTAAGTACCAATTTCAAGTTATTTAAATATTTCAGTGCATCAACGGCTGTAAATTATGAGGAAATCTGGTATACCAAAACAATTGAAAGAAGCTATGATACCGACCAGAGCAAAGTAGTAGACAAAACAATCAATGGATTTGACGCTTTCAGAACGTATTCCTTCTCCTCTAGCGTGGGAACTACTATTTATGGAACATTTAATTTTGGCAATGACAAAAAAATAAAATCAATACGACACGTCATGAGACCTTCTGCTTCCTACGGATATACTCCTAGTTTTGAGAAATATTATGACACCTATGCTTCAGATGCCAGCGGAACGATGATACAGCAATATTCCCGATTTGAAAATGGAATTTTTGGCGCTCCAGGTTTAAGTAATTCCAATACCTTGGGTTTTGATTTGAGCAATACTTTTGAAGCCAAAGTTACAGATCGAGATAGCACTAAAGTTGAACCAAAAAAAATCATGTTGCTGAACAATTTAAATCTTTCTACTAGTTACAATATGGATGCTGATGGCATAACCTCCCTAGCTTTTTCTCCAGTAAGAGTTAGTGGCGGTACAACATTATTCGACAATAAAATGAATGTCAATTTTGGAGCAACATTAGACCCTTACGCAATTGATAATTCTGGCAGACGAATTAATGTTTTTAATATAGATAACGGAGGAAGCCTTTTTAGAATGACAAGTTCTAATATGACCCTAAATTATTCGATTGCTAGTACAGGCAAAGACAAAACCAAAAAGGACAAGAATTCACTAAGTCAACGAAATGGTGGTCGTGAAGATGACTTATTTGGAACAAATACAGACTTAGGAGACAGTAGAAGAAGCCAGTTTGAAGATGAAGAAGAAAGTGAAGGAGAAGATAAAATTTCAGAATTCTTTAACTCTAAATTACCTTGGGACATGACCTTCGCTTATTCCTTGACTTACGGAAACAACAACAGGGAAAATAAAATCATTGGGAATTCTATTATGATATCTGCCAATGCCGATATAACTCCAAAATGGAAAGCTGGTGTCTCTACGGGCTATGATTTTGTACAAAATGGAGTTACTTTTACGCAATTGCGATTTGAAAGAGATTTATTAAGCTGGAGAATGGATTTTAACTGGTCGCCTTTTGGTACCAATGCGAACTGGGGATTTTTCATTGGAATAAAATCTGGTGTGCTTAGCGACATTAAATGGGACAAACGAAGCGTTATCAACCGATAAAGCGTTTCAAAAATCTACAATAAATATAAATTTAGAAATTATAACGATATGCCTTTTATGAAAAAGATAATTTTTACCGAAAAAGCACCAGCACCCATCGGTCCTTACAACCAAGCAGTGCTAAAGGGAAACACACTTTATACCTCTGGACAAATTGCGATCAACCCTACAACAGGAGAATTAGTAACTACTTCTATTGAAATCGAGACAGAACAAGTAATGCAAAATATGAAAGCGGTGTTAGAAGCTGCTGGAATGACATTTGAAAACGTGGTCAAAACAACCATCTTTATAATGGATATGAATGATTTTGTGAAAATAAACACGGTTTACGGTTCTTATTTTGATGAAAAAACTGCTCCAGCACGTGAAACAGTTCAAGTAGCTTGTTTGCCAAAAAATGTAAATGTTGAAATTTCAATGATTGCGATTCTTTAAACAATTGTATCATCAAATAGTGTTGTCAACTCTAAGATAACCATGCTAAACTTAAATAAAAAAAACACTACTATTTTACTTGAATCGAGTAAAATAGTAGTGTTTTTTTGAGTTTAAAGCAACTTTTAAAAAATTACTTATTCTTAATGTGATAAGCAATCAATCCATCGATTGGTCTTCTTAGGACATTACCTAATTGTAATTCGTATTTATCAAATGTTTCTTGTAGTTCTTCTTTCAAGTAAAAGGCAATAGAACCAACAAAATGCACCGGAACCTCTTTGCAATTATCATATTGTTTAATATAATTTTTGACAAAAGATTTCATGCCTTTGAAGATAATTTTTCTACAAAACTCTGTTTCTTTATGTTGAATTAAAAACTTGGCAAAAGTCGCCAAATAAGCATTTGGATTCGGCTCTTTGTACAATTTGCTTTTTATAGCATCTGGATCTAGATCGTATTCTTTTTCAAATTCGACTGCCAGTTCTTTTGGCATTTTATTGAAATAATATTTTCTAATTAATTCTTTACCAAAAACGTTTCCACTGCAATCATCCATGGCAATATAACCCAAGGATTGTACTTTTTGATGCAATTCTTTCCCATCAAAATAGCTACAATTAGATCCTGTTCCTAAAATAGATACAATCGCTTTTTCGCCTTTTGGTGTAGTTGCATACACTGCTGCATACGTATCTTCCTTAACATCTATAATAGCATTAGGAAAATAAGTTTGAAAAACCTGAGAAAGGCTGATTTTCATTTTTTCAGTACCACAACCTGCACCATAAAAGAAAAGATGGCTTGCATTTTTCTTATTCTGTAAGATATCAAAACGATCATTTAGACGGTCTATGATCTCATCTGCTTCAAGCACTTCAGGATTCAAGCCTAAAGTTTGTGTAGTAAACAATATTTTTCCCTCATCATCTATTGCAATCCAATCGGCTTTTGTAGAACCACTATCAACTATTAATCTCATTTTCTTTTGGTTTTTTTGGTTTGGGAGCTATCTAATTTAAAAATGAGTTTAACTGAAAACGCTTCTTCAAAAAAGTAACAAAAAATAAAATCCCGTCAAAATTAATATAACGGGATTTGTAAATATAAAGAATTATTTTAAACCTGCAATATGAACAGATAAATCAATCAATTTGCTAGAATAACCATATTCGTTATCATACCAAGATATGATTTTGAAGAAAGTAGAGTTCAATCCAATTCCAGCATGTACATCGACAATTGAAGTTCTAGGATCCGATACAAAATCTTGAGAAACCACTAAATCTTCAGTATATCCTAAGATCCCTTTCATTGTAGTTTCAGAAGCAGTTTTTAATACCGCCATGATTTCTTCGTAGGAAGTCTCTTTAGCCACTTTCACGGTCAAATCTACTGCAGAAACATCTGTTGTAGGAACACGGAAAGCCATACCTGTTAATTTTCCATTTAATTCAGGAATCACCTTTCCTACTGCTTTTGCAGCACCAGTTGAAGAAGGTATAATATTTACTGAAGCAGCACGTCCACCTCTCCAATCTTTTTTAGAAGGACCATCCGTTGTCATTTGAGTAGAAGTTGTAGCGTGAACAGTAGTCATTAATGCTTCAACGATTCCAAAATTATCATTAATAACTTTAGCTAAAGGAGCTAAACAGTTAGTAGTACAAGAAGCATTAGAAACGATTACGTCAGAAGCTTTAGCAGTTTCATGGTTTACACCCATTACAAACATAGGAGCATCAGCTGAAGGCGCAGAAATAATTACTTTTTTAGCACCACCTTTGATATGCTCATTTGCTGTTTCAATTGTGGTAAAAAAACCAGTACATTCAGCAACTACATCAACATCAACTTCATTCCATTTCAAATCGGCAGGATTTCTTTCAGCAGTAATGCGGATATTTTTTCCGTTTACATATAATTTTCCTTCTTTAACTTCAACGGTTCCATTAAAACGACCGTGTACTGAATCATATTTTAATAAGTAAGCTAAATGATCCACATCTAATAGATCATTAATTGCAACTACCTCAACATTATCTCTATTGTAAGACTCTCTGAATACAATTCTTCCAATTCTTCCAAATCCGTTTATTCCTAATTTTACTTTTGACATTTTACTTTAATTTTTTTGTTTATTTCTATTAACTCAACCTAAAGTCTAATTTCCTCACAATAAACTTTAACCACTTATGTAGACATAATGTCTGAAACTCTTAATAATTCTCTATCAATCATTGTTTTTCCTTTTATTGCTTGCTCTAAAGGGGTCAATGAAACTTGATCATTTTGCAAGCCAACCATATAATTGGATTTTCCTTCTAATAAGGATTCAACCGCTTTTACACCTAATCTACTTGCTAGAACTCTATCAAAACAAGAAGGTGATCCACCACGTTGCATGTGCCCTAATACAGAAACTCTAACGTCATATTCGGGTAAATTCGCTTCTACATAATCTTTTAATTCGAAAACATTTTTACCTATTTTATCGCCTTCTGCAATAACAACTATGCTGGATGATTTTCCTGATGCCTTACTTTTTTGTAAAGATTCCAAAAGTCGGTCTAGACCTAAGTCTTCTTCAGGTATAAGAATTTCTTCGGCACCTGCTCCAATTCCGGCATTCAACGCAATATGACCGGCATCTCTACCCATAACCTCAACAAAAAATAGGCGATTATGAGAACTTGCAGTATCTCTAATTTTATCGATTACATCCACTACAGTATTTAGAGCAGTATCATAACCTAAGGTATGACTCGTTCCAAAAATATCATTATCAATTGTTCCTGGAATCCCCATTACTGGAAAATTAAACTCCGTATTAAATAGCAATCCTCCGGTAAACGTTCCGTCACCACCAATTACTACCAAAGCATCAATTCCTGATTTAACTAGGTTTTCGTGTGCTTTTTTTCTGCCTTCTGGAGTTTTAAATTCTAAAGATCGAGCTGATTTTAAAATGGTCCCACCTTTATTTACAATGTTGTTTACACTTCGAGGTCCCATTTCCTTGAAGTCTCCCTCAATCATTCCTTGATATCCTCTATAAATTCCGATACATTCTATGTTATGATAAGCACAAGTTCGAACAACTGATCGAATAGCTGCATTCATACCCGGTGAGTCACCTCCCGAAGTTAGAACACCAACTTTTTTTATTGTTTTTGGCATTATTTAAAGTATTAAAGTGTAAAATTAGCAAACATTAACCACTTTCAAGGCCGCGTTTTTAATAAATTAGGAAAGTATTCTAAATTCAAACGTTTTCGTTGATAAGTTTATTGGAATACCCAAATAAATTGAATTTTATTTAACAAAAATGAAAAATAGGTAACTTTTATTTAACAATTAACAATTCCTCTGTCTTTAATTAAAAGAAAAGCCAATCCTTTGTATTATTTATCAATCACAATTTAATAACAATTTCATTTTTCAAGTTGAAAAATTATAAAAAGTAGTTTTCAATATTAGTGCTATTCCATTTTTTTTTAAGAATGTTAAATTGAAGAGAAATGAAAAACCAACGCACTTGAATACAAAATAATTTTGTGAAGAGCTGGGGGAATTTAGTAGGCTGAATGGACTGAATAACAAAAATCAAGCGCTAAAAAAAACGCTACTTTTATGTAGCGTTTTGATAAAAATAGATGAGCTGTATTTCTATAATAATGTAGTTGGACAAACATAATCAGTGATTGAGAGATTGGTTTTTTTGATCGCTTCAAATCCACCAACAACATCAACAAAATTATCCCAACCCCGCTGTTTTAATATAGATGCTGCAATCATACTGCGATACCCTCCAGCACAATGCAAAATAAATTTCTTGTCTTTTGGAAATTGAGCAAGATGACTGTTTATTTCGTTTAGCGGAACATTAGTTGCCTCTATTAAATGTTCCGATAAAAATTCACTTTTTTTCCTAAGATCAAAAATTAGAGTTTCTTCAAAATTGATATTTTTTTCCAATTCTTCAGCAGTAATTCGATCAATAGTATCGGTTTCAAAACCTGTGTTCTTCCATGAAGAAAAACCTCCTTCCAAGTAACCAATGGTATGGTCATACCCTATGCGAGATAATCGTACCATACTTTCCTCTTCATTTCCCAAAGTGGTAACCAATAAAATTTCTTGTTTTATATCAGCGATCATTTCACCAACCCACATTGCAAAATTTCCATCTAAACCAATATTAATACTGTTTGGGATGAAACCTTTTGCAAATTCATCAGCAGCTCTTGTATCCAAAATTAATGCTCTTGTTTCATTTGCAACAGCTTCAAATTCAATTGGGTTTAGCGGCGTTTTTGCTTTCTTCATCACTTCGTCTAAACTTTCATATCCTTTAATATTCATTAAAACATTAGCAGGAAAATAGGCAGGAGGAGCAGTTAAACCCGTTAAAACAGCCGTAACAAATTCATCTTCGCTCATTTTTGGATTCAAAGCATAATTGGTTTTCTTTTGGTTTCCTAAAGTATCAGTGGTTTCCTTGCTCATCATTTTACCACATGCTGAACCCGCACCATGATTTGGATATACAATTAAATCATCTGACAAAGGCATTATTTTTTCTCTCAACGAATGGAATAGATGACGCGCTAATTTATCTTGCGTTAACTCTGCAATAACGTGTTGCGCTAAATCCGGTCGCCCAACATCTCCAATGAATAAAGTATCTCCAGTGATAATGCCATGTTCTCTTCCATTTTCGTCAATCAGCAAGTAGGTCGTGCTTTCCATGGTATGTCCTGGAGTATGGATAACTTTTACTTTGTAATTTCCGACTTCAAAAACTTGTCCATCAGTAGCTGAAATTATCTCATAAGCAGGCTTGGCTGTTGGACCGTAAATAATTTTAGCATTTGTTTTACTAGCTAAATCCAAATGTCCAGAGACGAAATCAGCATGGAAATGAGTTAGAAAAACGTATTTTATTGTAGCATTATCCTTAAATGCTCTGTCAATGTAAGGTTGAACCTCGCGTAAGGGATCAAAAATTGCTGCCTCACCATTGTTCTCAATATAATAAGCTGCATGAGCAATACATCCTGTGTAAATTTGTTCTATTTTCATAATCAAGAGTTTTTAAATAAATACTATTCTTTCGAATTTTAACTAAGCAAAAGTAGGTGCAACCTATTTCAACTTGTGTGATAAATATCATGGAAAAATAACTATTTTATGAGTAAATACAGTATGTGACAAATGTCACAGAAGAAAATTAAAGAGGATCAAACATATAAAAAACCATCCTGTTTAAAATGTTTTTTTATAATTGTTGAAGAAGTTTAATAAAATATTTTTTTGGCCGATAATCTGTATCGCTTATTTAGAAGGAGACAATAAGTACATTGCCATATTAACAGGAATCACAATCCGGAAATACTTAAAGATTATTCGCTGGAAGTCCACACCGAGTATTTCAAATAGAAAAAACATCAGGCACTAATCGCTTGCAAACCTCAAGACAACTTTACAATAGTGCGTCAAAGACCAAATATATGAGGAATTGATTTTTTGTCTGTGCATTCTCGCTTTTGAAGCATTTGGAATTACCAACAATTCATTTCTGAGGCACTTTAAAATAACGCTCTACATCGAACTAACAAACCCTTATGAGTTAATTTTCCTCTGGAATCAAGCCCTCTTGATTTTTTTTAATTTTTGCAGTAGTGGTTTTCTTAGATTTGGTAAAATTAATGTAGTCGGGAGATAAGTTGGAATCTTGATCTTCGGATGCAGGAGTTGTTACTTTATCAAATTTAAGGTTTTTAAAAATCTTATCTACAAATTCTTTGAAAGTATCAAAATCTACCTCATAAGAAACCCCTAATCCCTGTGTGTATCCAATTCCTTGACCAATGTAATTAATATCATTCTCTTTGTTAAAAAGTCTTAGATTTAGTGTTCCGTCTTCGTTAACACGAAATAGAACTTCCACATCTCCTACAATTGCAGACTCATTTATACCTCCAAAAGGAACTCCAAGTTTACCATTTATAGTCACTCTTTCATTAATCTTAGATGAAATTGTGGCAACGAATCTTCCGTCTGTTTCTTTCCCAATTCTTCGATCTGCACCAATAAAATTAAGCCCAACCTTAAACTTTTCATCATCTGATTGTATGATCCCTCCTAAAATACTTGAAGCAGTTTCAAATAAACTACCGGAAAAATCAGATTGATTAACTCCTTCTGGACTTAAAAAACCTCCAGAGGATAACAAATACAACGCTTGTGTTTGTCTGACATCTTTATCGTTAAGTTTGTACTGAATCTCTGATTTCAATACATTACTAACTGTTGGAAATTCGATGTTAAAATCGGGTTCCGGACTGGTTAAATCTCCACGAACTCCTATGACAACTTCCACTGGAACTTTGGTATTGAAAGACGCGTTATCTAATAAAACTGCTGGATTTGCTGATGTTTTATAAATGGCCTCTAGGTTTAACTGTGCTTTCATAGGGTTTCCTTCCCAAGTGATTGACCCTCCCTTTTTTACTTCAAATTTCTTATCAATAAGTCCTCCGTATTTAAAGTTATAAGTTCCCTCATAAGCTTGAAAATCTCCCCACATGTTAAATTTCCCTAATGTATTGATTTTAAATAGTAACGACCCAAAGCCTTTCCCTTTCATTCCGTGACCGGTATTGCGATCCAAAATCACTTCTACTTCGGCATCTGGAGTAATATCAAAGTCAAATTCAAGTTCGAGTCCGTTGTAGTTCCTGGTGTTATCAACGATACCATTCATTAAATTGTATTTTTCTTTAGCTGTTACAAAATGAATAAAGATATTATCACTTACACTCTCCGCATTATTAATGGGGATTTTTACAGCAGTTCCTTTCTCTGATTTAGCTTCTACTTTTATAAAAAGAGAATTCGTAGGTCCTTTAATCGAAGCAGTGCCATCTATAAAGGCAGTTCCATAATAAGCAGCATCTTCACTATCTTTAGTGTCTAAGGCTAATAATCGCTTAGAACTAATTGTTAGATCTAATTTCCAATCTGTAAAATTATTGTGCTCAATGTTTCCATTTAAGCTTCCTATAGTTCCATATTTAGTATCCGTTAGCGTATTATTTCTAAATAAGAATCGCTCATCTGTTAAATCTATAATTGCATTATCAGCTAATCCATAATCTACATTCAAATAGGGAATGGTTATACCTGCATTATCTAAGTAAAGGCGACCATTGATGTTTGGTTTTTTAAGATTTCCTTCGATGGTAGAATTCCCTGAAATAGAACCTCTAATATTAGACAATACTTCTCCGCCAAGCGAGTTCAATGTGGCTATATTAAATTTTTCGAATTTTAATTTTAAATCAAGGATTGTCTCTTTGTTCACGATTTCAAAACTCCCATTTGCATTAAATGCCTCAATATTTTCATTTTCTAAATTCGAATTGATCGTAAACTTTTTCAGATTCTCATCTCCTTCTATATCAAAATTTAAAGTTCCTAAAGGGGTTTTATTTACATCTAAATTGTCAATCACTATCGAAGCCGTAGGTTGATAAACATCATTATTCTGTTTAAAATCAACTTCTCCATTAATATTCCCCTGCAAAACAAACTTATTATTCGTAGGTGTAATCTGATTTAAATTAACATCTTTAAAACTCAATTTTAAGTCCTTTATAGTCGTATCCTTAAAAACCCCAGCTAATGAAATCGACTGATCTTCATGGGATAGAATTATATTATCGATATTAAAATTTTTAAATGACTTATCAAAAACAATTTGATTATCTGGAGTTTCATTTTCATTTAAAAACCATAGATAGTCCTTGAACTTAATTTCTGATTTGCTAATGCCCACAACATTATTATTATCCTTATTTATAGTATGGTATAAATTCAGATTGTAATAGTCTTCTGCATTTGGACCCCCTTTAAATTCTGAACGAAAGAATAATGTATCCTTCATCGTAACATTTATCAAACTAAAATCACGTATTTTATAATATTTTGTTTTGATACTATCGAGCTCAATAAAGGCATTATAAAGAGGATTTTTGTTGTCAACTGCTACTCTGATATTATCAAATGTCGTATTTGATGCTTTAATTTGAGGCGAATCAAAGTTGAATTTAAATTCCTGACTATCTGAATTGATGTTTCCTTTAACAATAGTATTAGCCCCTATTGAAATTTCAGGATAAAATATTTCGATTATTTTATTATAAATCGAAAAATTAAACTTTAGGAACTGTCCTCTTTTGACCTTATTTGGCTTAAAATTAGTGTATAAACTTCCTAAAGAATTTTTTACTAAATTTTCCAGTTGATTGAATTCATATTTACCCACAATTTCTCCTTGGACAATATCCGGAGAATTTACAGTTATCGTTCGTATCCTATCTTGATCAAAAGCAGAATTTATAGTGAAATCATCAAAATTATACGTGTCTTTCGCATTTTGATAAGAGGTTTTGTTTATATAAACATTTCCTTGAAAATTCTCTATGTTATTTCCTGAAGCCTGAACCACAACATCACCCCTAAATACAGAAACCGAGTCTTTTACTAATTTTAGTTTGTTTAAATCTGCATTTTCAACAATGATATGAAAGTCATACCGACTGTCTTTTTTACTTAAATCCAATAAGCCATCAAATGTCATTTTCAAATTTGGGTCATTTATTTCTATTTGACCTTTATAATTGGGACTCTCTAGCGTTCCATTAACAACGATATTAGTATAATTATACGTTTTATACTCTATTTGACTTATATCACCCTTTATGGCCGTATTCAAATATTCTTGTTTAAATCCTTTACCATCCACATCAATATTTAAACTTACCCGACCTATTTCTTTTTGATCCAATAAAGTTCCAATGTCAAAATTTTCAAAAATTACATTTCCTAAATAAGAAGCCTTATCAATTACGTTTATATTTTGAATGGCTAATTTTGAAGTTACTTTCCCTAATGCAGTGCTCATAGAAAAATCTGCTTCGACTGCGGTAGTGGAAACATTGGAAGATCCTGAAGCTGAAAATCTACCTAGTTTTTTTAAGGAAGTCGGTAATTTATTCCCCAAAATATTAGGCAGAATTACGATCAAATCCTCGTAGCTGGAGGTTAATTTATCAAATTTGGCATACATAGAAAATTTTTGCCCCTTTTTAGCAAAAAGATTCTTAAAATTTACGTCTCCAATTATTTGGGTCTTTCGATCGTCTACTAATTCCAGATTTTTAAATTTCAAATCGTTAAGTGTACCTTTAATACTTGCCTTAACGTAAAAATGTTGATTTTTTCCAACTTCTTTATAGAAATACCGAATATCATTTGAAGCTATAGAAGCCGAATTCAATTTGATATCAAAAAGAACTTTATCGGTAAAATTAGAGAAATCTTCTATTTTATAATTCAATAAAACCGTTCCTACTAAGGTGGATTCTTTCGTTAATAAGTCTAACTTTTCGAGCTTTATATTTTTTTTCGAATAGGTGAATTTTGATTTTAAATTTTTAACATACAAACCTCTAAAATCCAAAAATGACATTTTATTGATATTGGTTGTAACATCGGGACCAAATATTTTAAAATCAGTTACGGAAGCATTCAGTTTAGTAAAATCCAACTCTTTTGGAATCTCCCGATTTTCATCAGTTAACATGAAATGTCCAGAAAAAATTTGAAGTTTATTTGCTTTAAGCAAAAATTTTCTACTGGACGGCTTTCCGGTTTCGAATGCTTTAATGAATTTATCAAGATTTGACTCTTTTTCGTTTTTATACGTTTTTAGATTAAAAATTAACCCATGCAAATCCAATCCATCAAAAATTAAATCACCATCCAATAATTTTTTCCCTTCCAAAATGGTAGTTGCAATTCTTTGGGAATAAATTAAGGTATCTTTACGATGATCGCGAATCAATACATTTTTGAATTTTATTCCCCCAAAAACGGAAATTGCAACCCCATCAATAGCAATATTTGTCCCAAAATCTTTATTAATACTGTTCGTGAAATAGCGAGCAATTTTAGTTTGAACAGCTGGCAAAGTGAGTGCGATAGCAAGAACTAGCAAAAGTAGGATTAGCCCAAGCAGGGAACGAAGCACTATTTTTATAACTTTTTTGATACCTATTTTCTGTTTAAATTTTTCACTACTGCATTTTGCCTTTAGAAACGGGGTCCTTTGATAAAAATTCTCTAATTTTGTCCTTTGACAAAATATTTTTTCTTTAATTGACCCGTCAAATGTAATTCAAAATTTGTGCCTTTTTATGCAAAATTCCGAGGTTTTTATTCTTGCCATCGAAAGTTCGTGTGACGATACTGCCGCTGCCGTTTTACACAACGACAAAGTACTATCAAATGTTGTGGCGAATCAGCTAATCCATACCCAATACGGCGGCGTAGTTCCTGAATTAGCCTCCCGTGCACATCAACAAAATATTGTTCCCGTAGTTGCTGCAGCACTCCGCAAAGCAAATATACAAAAAGAACAGTTATCAGCAATTGCATTCACGCAAGGTCCTGGACTCATGGGATCTCTTTTAGTAGGCAGCTCTTTTGCAAAATCAATGGCGCTAGCATTGCAAGTTCCGCTAATTGCAGTCAACCACATGCAAGCCCATGTTTTAGCTCATTTCATACAGGAAGAAGGCTATGAAAAACCGGACTTCCCTTTCCTAGCCCTAACCATTAGCGGCGGACATACTCAAATTATTAAAGTCGATCACTTTTTTGACATGACTGTTATAGGCGAGACAACTGATGATGCCGTAGGTGAAGCATTTGATAAAAGTGCCAAAATTTTAGGTCTGCCCTATCCCGGAGGTCCTTTAATTGATAAATACGCACAAGAAGGAAATCCAAAAGCTTTCGTTTTTACAAAACCTAAAGTTCCTGGATTAGACTTTAGTTTTTCTGGTTTAAAGACCGCTATTTTATATTTTATACAGAAGAAAAAAGCAGAAAATCCAAATTTTATCGAAGAAAACCGAGATGATATTTGCGCCTCTATTCAACATACGATTATTGAAATTTTGATGGACAAATTAAAATTGGCCGTGAAAGAAACAGGAATAACTCAAATCGCTATTGGCGGAGGGGTTTCTGCCAATTCAGGCATCCGAAAAACTTTAAAAGAGGCCGAGAACAAATACGGCTGGAAAACCTTTGTTCCCAAATTTGAATATACCACTGATAATGCTGCAATGATTGGAATTGTAGGTTATCAAAAATTTTTAACTCAAACATTTGAAACTTCAGCTGTGGTTTCTAAAGCAAGAATACAACTATAATTATGCAATTATTTTACAGTCCTACTATTACTGAAGCTACTGAAATTTTTTCTTTTGACAAAGAAGAAAGCAAACACATCATCAAAGTTCTGCGCAAAAAAGACACTGACATACTGCAGGTCACTAATGGTTTAGGTTTTTTATTTACAACTGAAATCACCTTAGCCTCAGACAGTAAATGCACGGTTAAAATTATTTCTTTTGAAAAAGCACCTCCATCAAAATTTAGATTGCATTTGGCTGTTGCTCCCACTAAAATGAACGATCGATTTGAATGGTTTTTAGAAAAAGCCACTGAAATTGGTATACATGAAATTACCCCAATCATTTGCGACCATTCTGAACGAAAAGTTATCAATATCGAACGATTTGATAAAATCCTTTTGGCAGCAATGAAGCAATCCAATGAAGTGTACCTTCCAAAATTAAATAATGCCGTGACTTTCAAGGAATTTATTAATCTTAAACAAGAAGGTTTAAAAATGATTGCTCACTGCGAGGAAACAGATAAAAGAACGCTAAAATCAGTTTTAAAACCCAATCAAGAGCTAACAATGCTTATAGGTCCTGAAGGCGATTTTTCAGAAAAAGAAATCGCATTGGCACTTGATAATGACTTTATTCCTGTTTCATTAGGCAATACAAGATTACGAACGGAAACTGCGGCCATTGTCGCCTGTCACAGCGTAGTCTTTATTAACGAAGAATAACGGATTATACCACATGAAAAAAATATTTTATCTTTTATTACTCTTGTCCATACCATCATTTTCACAAGAAATTGCTTTGGTAAAATATAGTGGCGGTGGTGATTGGTATGCCAACCCAACATCACTGCCTAACTTGATAAAATATTGCAACGCCAATATTAACACCCGCATAAAATTAAAGCCGGCCACTGTCGAACCTAGTAGCCCTGATTTATTTTCGTATCCTTATGTTCACATGACGGGTCATGGAAATGTTGTTTTTAGCGATGCAGATACAAGTAACCTAAAAAATTATTTGCTAGCGGGTGGATTTCTACATATTGATGATAATTACGGAATGGATCAATATATTAAAAAAGAGATAAAAAAAATATTCCCAAACAACAACTTAGTAGAAATTCCTGCTAATCATGTAATTTTTCAGAAACCCTATTCGTTTCCAAATGGATTACCGAAAATACATGAGCACGATGGCAAACGGCCACAAGCGTTTGGTATTTTCATCAAAGAAAAACTCGTTTTACTTTACACCTATGAATGTGATTTAGGAGACGGCTGGGAAGATCCTGAAGTAAACAATGACCCAAAAGAGATTCGTGAAAAAGCTTTAAAAATGGGTGCTAATATTATAAGTTATCTTTTTACTAATTAGGCATTTTTTTTACTTACTACCCTATTCTTCATTCCGTTTGCAGCGCTTCCTTTTTGATTTTAAAAGTCAAACGCCCTACTCCTTTAGCATAACTTTTGATATTTATATTTTAACATAAATTTTAGAAAAAAAACACTTTTGATCTACTTAAAATCAAAGAATAATTAGACAAATCAAGTACCAAAATCTCATGATTAGCTTGACCCATTACTGAATTTGTCTAACAAAATATAAAATAAGCTAAACAAATTCGTTGTTGTTTTTTATTGAAATTAGTATTTTTTAAAATAATTTAATAAAAAAAAGCATAATTACTTCCATAAAAAACTAAAAACTAGAAGATTGTTTACATTAAAACCAAAATGAACTATCAGAAAATACTTTGAAACAAAAATATTAAATATTACGGAAACCCGTAAAATGAAAGAGTTACAAATTATTTTTAAAATAAAACAACCATTAATTTTTTTTATGAAATAATTGTTATAAAATTGTGAAATAATTAACCAAATCTATTAATTTATAACAAATTCATTATGAAAAAAATTCTTTTATCTGCAGCAGCATTAGTAATGCTTTTCTCTTGTCAAAATGACACTACAGAAACAGCTCCAGAAACCAGTGCTGTAGCAAAACGTGGTTGTGCGTCACAAGAAGTTCTTGCAGCACAAATGAAAGCAGATCCAACCTTAGCTTTAAGAATGAGCAAAATTGAAGCTTTTACTGAAAAAGCGATGCTATCCGGACGTTTAGTAAACGGTAAAATAGAAATTCCAGTTGTAGTAAACGTGTTGTACAGAACAGCAGCCGAAAATATATCTTTAGCTCAAATCCAATCTCAAATTGACGTTTTAAACGAAGATTTCAATGCAACAAATTCTGATTTTAGTAGTACTCCAGCTCTATTCTCTGGTGTTGCTGCCAATGTTGGAATTACATTTGTTCTACAAAATGTTGTAAGAAAAGCAACAAGAACAACTTCATTTTCAACTAATGACGCAATGAAAAGCGCTAACAAAGGAATTGCGCCTACTACACCTAACACAGTATTAAACATGTGGTCTTGTAATTTGGGAGGTGGTATTCTTGGTTATGCTCAATTCCCTGGGGGATCATCTGCAACGGATGGAGTTGTAATGGATAATAATGCATTTGGACGTACTGGAACAGTTTCAGGAGTTTACAACTTAGGAAGAACTGCTACTCACGAGGTGGGTCACTGGATGAATTTACGTCACATTTGGGGTGATGCAACTTGTGGAAGTGATCTAGTTTCTGACACTCCTACACACAATACGGCTAACTATGGTGTTCCAGCTTACCCTCACTACAGTACTTGTACAGGTACTCCAGTAGAGATGACAATGAACTATATGGATTACACAGACGACAGAGGGATGTATATGTTTACTAACGGTCAAAAATCCAGAATGGCAGCCATTTTTGTTTCTGGTGGAGCAAGAGCAGGTTTCGGAATTTAATTCAATTCACTTTAATAGTTTAATCTCTAGAGGTGGCTAATAGTCACCTCTTTTTATTCAAAATATACTCCTTTCTTTTTACCTATTATAAAACATCTTAAGAAGGTGATTTTATAAAAGTAGTCGTTCAGCATGTATTTATTCCTGAGCTACTGTATTTACGATTAGTATCCTAAAGACACAATTTTAACATATTTTCTCAATCATTTGAAAAAATATTTAAATAATCATTCGAACTAGTTATCATTAAATTGTCAAATAATTAACCAAATCTATCTATTTATAACAAATTTATTATGAAAAAAATTCTTTTATCTGCTGTAGCATTACTAATGCTTTTTTCTTGTCAAAATGAAAATACAGAAATTACTCCATCAGCTGATGCAATTACAAAACGTGGTTGTGCCTCTCAAGAGGTCCTAGCCGCCCAAATGAAAGCAGATCCATCGCTAGCGTTAAGAATGAACGAAATTGAAGCATTTACTCAAAAATCAATGTTGTCAGGTCGTTTAGTAAACGGAAAAGTTCAAATTCCGGTTGTAGTGAATGTTCTTTATAGAACAACTGCTGAAAATATTTCATTAGCGCAAATTCAATCACAAATTGATGTTTTGAACAGAGATTTTAATGCTACAAATTCTGATTTTAATCAAGTTCCTTCTTTATTTGCAGGTGTAAAAGCAAATGTAGGAATCTCATTTGTACTAGAAGCTGTTTACAGAAAAGCTACTACCAAAACCTCTTGGGGTACTAACAATGCAATGAAAATTGCTTCTCAAGGCGGAATTGCTCCAACTACACCAACTACTAGGATGAACCTTTGGTCTTGTACTATTGGTGGTGGAATTTTAGGTTATGCTCAATTTCCTGGTGGATCTTCTTCTACGGACGGAGTTGTAATTGATTCTAAGTATTTAGGAACTACTGGTACAGCTACATTTCCTTTCAACTTAGGAAGAACGGGAACTCATGAAGTAGGACACTGGATGAACTTACGTCATATTTGGGGTGATGCAACTTGTGGTAGTGATTTAGTATCTGATACACCTACTCACAATGCAGCAAATTCTGGAGTTCCAGCTTATCCAAGTTACAGTACTTGTTCTGGTAATCCAGTTGAAATGACAATGAACTATATGGATTATACTGATGATAGAGGAATGTATATGTTCTCTAACGGTCAAAAATCAAGAATGGCTGCCGTTTTTGTTTCTGGTGGATCAAGAGCAAGTTTCAGATTGTAGTTTTTTAGTTTTTTAAGAATTCAAAACTCGCTACTTGTTAGCGAGTTTTTTTTTATATTTACCAACTAAAAATAAAAAATGATTACATCAAAGACGATTTCCAACGGTATTTTGAGAGCGCTATTGACTTTAGCTTTCTGCGGTTTAATTTTATTATTTTTTTACCAAATTCAATCAGTCTTAATTTATCTGGTAATATCGTTTATAATGACGTTAATTGGAAATCCAATTTTAGACTTTTTTAAAAGACGGCTAAAATTCAATCATATCTTTGCTACAATACTAGTTTTATTCATTTTTATATTAATTATCTTTGGGTTTTTAATGATGTTTGTTCCGCTGGTTTTATCACAAGGACAAAATCTTTCCTTACTAAATACGGTAGAGATTGAAAAAGATATTGTTCAACTAATGGAGCAAATAAGTGTTTTCCTTGACAGCCATCAAATTGATTCTGCACAACTTTTAAAGGAGGCTAACGTAACCTCAAAAGTTAACTTTAACTTTATCCCTAATTTTTTAAACACGATATTAAACACCATTAGTAGCTTGGGCGTAGCTTTAGGATCGATTTTATTTATAACCTTTTTCTTTTTAAAAGACCGGTTGATGTTTATTGTTGGTGCTAAAAAATTAATTCCAAATAGCCATGAGGATCAGATCTTACATTCTTTAGATAAAATAAACCATTTATTGTCACGCTATTTTATTGGTTTATTGATTCAATTATTCATCGTATTTATTTTATATATGATTGTATTATTTATTTTTGGAGTACCCAATGCGCTTGTTATTGCATTTCTATGTGCTGTGTTAAACATTATTCCCTATATCGGTCCGTTAATTGCTTCGGTGTTAGCCGCAATTTTAACAATGCTAAGTAATTTGGGCAGTGATTTTCAATCTGAAATTTTACCAACAACAATATACGTTTTAATCGGTTTTTGGATGGTACAAATAATTGACAATAATTTTTCTCAACCTATCATTTTTTCTAAAAGTGTAAGTTCACACCCCCTAGAAATTTTCCTAGTAATTCTTATTGCTGGTTTCCTTTTTGGAATTTTAGGAATGGTGGTAGCAGTTCCTCTTTACACAATAATCAAGGTAATTGGCAAAGAATTCTTCCCAGAAAATAAAATTATCATGTTATTGACTAAAGATATTTAATTGTGGATACATCCTTATTAAATCCAGAAATACAAGCTTTTATAAATGATACTATTGGTGCAAACATATCAAAATTAGCACTGCAAAAAAATCCATTTCCACAGTCTAATTGGATTGGTGTTTTGAGCCAAATTGAAGCAAAGACAAAAGCAAAAAACAAATTACCGACTTGGTTTGCAACCAAAAATATAATTTATCCAAGTAAAATTTCAATCGAACAAACCTCATCTGAAGCAACCGCTTCCTATAAAGCCTCCATTGTTTCAGGAGAATGTCTAATTGATTTAACTGGAGGTTTTGGAGTAGATGATTATTATTTTGCAAAAAAAATAGAAAAAGTATCCCATTGCGAAATTAATCCTTTACTATCTGCTATTGTAGGACATAATTTTAAACAATTAAATACTTCTAACATTACTTGCTATTCCGCAGATAGCTTTGATACTTTAACAACTTTACAAACAACATGGGATTGGATTTACATTGATCCGTCTAGGAGAAATGATTCAAAAGGAAAAGTATTCATGCTGAAAGATTGTTTGCCAAATATTCCAGAAAATCTAGCTTTTTATTTTAAAAATTCGAATGCAATTTTAATAAAAACAGCGCCTCTTCTTGATATTTCTGCTGGATTATCTGAATTGCAACATGTAAAAACAATTCATATAGTAGCCTTAGAGAATGAAGTAAAAGAATTATTATGGGAATTACACAAAGGATATTCTAAAAATATTAGCATTAAAACCATAAATATTTTAAAGGGTAAAACAGAGAAATTTGATTTTATTTTGAATGAAGAATCCAAATTCATACACTTTAGTTTGCCTCAAAAGTATCTCTACGAACCCAATAGCGCTATCATGAAATCAGGTGGATTTGATGAAGTTAGCTTGTTTTACAACGTAAACAAATTACACAAACATTCGCATTTATATACTTCAAACAACTTAATATCCTTTCCAGGGCGTGTTTTCGTAATTGAGAAAACATTTCCATACAATAAAATGGAAATGAAAATTCACTTAGAAAACAGTCAAGCGAATATTACAACTCGTAATTTCCCAGATAGCGTAGAAAATATTCGAAAAAAATGGAAAATCAAAGATGGAGGATTCAACTACTGTTTTTTCACAACTGATTCAAATAACCATAAAATAGTTTTAATTTGCACCAAAATAACATAAAATGAAACACTTGCTCCTTCTTGCCTTATTTCTTTTCAGCTGCAGTTTATTTGCTCAAAAACCTTGTGAATACAGTTCAGAAGTAGCTGATTCCTTAGGAACTTATAAATCCACAAAGGAATACATGATTAGCGAAAAAAAATTTGCTGGAAATTCTAGCTATATTTTTTATTCCCTTGCTTTAACAGACGGTATGCCCACATTGAATATACAACTTATTCAAAAAAGTAAAGATTTTTTAAAAGCGAATTGTTTTGATAAAAATTCTAAATTATTTTTACAATTAAATAATGGAAAAATAATTACACTGATTCATGTTGACCAAGAAAATTGCGGAACGCTATTGCGGGATGATAAAGGTTTTGACAACAGAGTTAATTCTGGAGTTTTCATGTTCATGAAAGGTAGTTTTGAAGAATTAAAAAACGTTCCAGTATCCATGATGCGTATAAAATATTTGACTGATACAGAAGATTATATCTTGAAAAAAGAGTTTACATCGGAATTGACAAATGAAGTGTACAATCCGGAGACCTACTTCATTAATTACCTACAATGTATAGAATAAGGTACTATTTGCAATCCCATTTAGCATTAGATACTTTATCATTCAAACCTGACTTCAAATTGTAGTGCCACCATTCGGAATCAAAAGAATTGAATCCACTACTAGTCATAAGGGTTTTTAATAGTATTCTATTTTGTTTTACTGCTTCTGAAACTTTCGGATAGTTATGACTGGCTTCGATTCCAAAAAAATCGAATGTGGTACCCATATCGAGTTCTGTTCCGCTATCATCTACCAAAGTAATATCTACCGCTCCTCCTCTATTATGAATAGAGCCCTTAGCAGGATTTGCTACATATTTAGGATTCGAAACGATAGTCCACATTTTCTTTTGAATATCCAAAGGCCGGTAACAATCAAAAATTTTGATTTTATATCCTTTTTCTATGAATTTTTTATTGGCTTCAATAAGTGCCTTCACCGTTTTTAATCTTAAAAAGCATTCGGCACAATCGTACACTTTTGTCTTTAGAAAATTATCTTCTGTTGCGTACTTCATGTCATAAACAAAATCACTAGTATACTCTTTCAAATTTACAAATGTGGTATCATTACTTAATGAACTATTTATTTCCAGTTTATCAGACAAAATGGCTTGCGACTTACAAGAGGCGAAACAAAAGAAAATACAAAAAGGCACGAGAAGTTTGAAGTAGGAAAGCATATAATCTATTTTTTATAAAAATACCATAAATAAAGAGATTTCAGGAATTATTAAAACAAAAAAAACCGATACTAATAAAAGTATCGGTTTTTGTGAAGGCAGAAGGATTCGAACCTTCGACCGCCTGCTTAGAAGGCAGGTGCTCTATCCAGCTGAGCTATGCCTCCATTACTGCTGTAAAAACTAGTCGGGGTGGCAGGATTCGAACCTGCGGCCTCCTGCTCCCAAAGCAGGCGCGATAACCGAGCTACGCTACACCCCGTAAACAAAAACTATAAAGCGGAGGGACAGGGACTCGAACCCTGGCACCGATTGCTCGATGACAGTTTAGCAAACTGCTCCATTACCACTCTGGCACCCCTCCAAGCTCAAGGAAACGTGTCCTGTTTTGCGGTTGCAAATTTAAGACATCTTTAGACTTCTCACAACTATTTGAACCCTTTTTTTTAAACTTTTTTATCCTTTTTTTAAAAACACTTCACAATCAAACAAATACAATAGAAATAAATATAAAAAAGATAATCTCTTTATCAAAATATGAAATTGTTTAAAAAAGATTAAATTTGCTTCATAAACCAACATTATGAAAGTCATGAACAAAAGAGTTGTTATCGTTTCTGCCGTTAGGACACCTATCGGAAGTTTTATGGGGGGATTATCTACAGTCGCTGCTCCTAGATTAGGCGCAATTGCTATTAAAGGCGCTTTGGACAAAATAAAATTAGATCCAAATTTGATTGATGAAGTATATATGGGCAACGTAGTTCAGGCTGGCGTAGGTCAAGCTCCTGCTCGTCAAGCCGCTATATTTGCAGGTTTACCAAATACTGTAGCCTGTACCACAATAAATAAAGTATGTGCTTCTGGAATGAAAGCAGTGATGCTAGGCGCGCAAGCCATTCAATGTGGTGATGCCGAAATTGTAGTAGCAGGTGGAATGGAAAACATGAGTTTAATTCCACATTACATGCATTTGAGAAATGGAACAAAATTTGGCACTACAACTATGATTGATGGAATGCAGCGAGACGGATTGTCTGATGCCTATGACAACAATGCTATGGGCGTCTGTGCTGACTTATGTGCATCGGAATATAATTTTACCCGAGAAGACCAAGACAAGGCCGCAATTCAATCCTACGAGCGTAGTGCTAAAGCATGGAAAGAGGGAAAATTTGATAATGAAGTTGTTCCCGTTCCTGTTCCTCAAAGAAAAGGAGATCCGATTATCGTTTCTACTGATGAAGAATTTACAAATGTAAAAATTGACAAAATACCCTCTTTAAATCCAGCATTTACAAAAGAAGGCACGGTGACAGCCGCTAATTCTTCCACAATTAACGATGGGGCTGCTGCAGTAATTTTGATGAGCGAGGAAAAAGCACTTGAATTAGGTTTGAAGCCTTTGGCTTATATCAAAGGATATGCAGATGCGGCTCAAGAACCAAAATGGTTCACAACAAGTCCTTCAAAAGCAATTCCTAAAGCTTTAGAAAAAGCAGGAATAGCCATTGGCGATGTTGATTATTTCGAATTTAACGAAGCTTTTGCAGTTGTAGGTTTAGCTAATTCTAAAATTTTAGGCTTAGACAGTAGCAAAGTAAATGTAAATGGAGGTGCTGTATCTTTAGGACATCCACTGGGTTGTTCTGGAGTGAGAATCATTGTCACATTACTTAACGTTTTAGAACAAAATAATGGAAATATCGGTGCTGCTGCAATTTGCAATGGTGGTGGTGGTGCTTCAGCAGTTGTTATTGAAAGAATTTAATTAATTATGAGTTATGAGTTATACATTTTGAAACGTATGGCTCATAACTCTTACCTCATAATTCAACATACATGTTTGGAATTTGTAATCTAGCAATGATACCGCTTCGGTTTGAACCAAGTGATAAAAGCGAAATTGTTTCTCAAGTTTTATTTGGAGAACATTTCGAAATTTTAGAACAACACAAGCAGTGGTCTTTTATCAAAATGCAATATGACGGTTATGAAGGCTGGGTTGATTCTAAACAATTTCAATTAATTTCTGAATCAGGTTTTAATCAATTATCAATAGAAGCCATCATTCTAAATGCTGATTTAATTGAATATATAACCACGCCATCCAATTTATTGATTCCAATTCCTCTAGGTTCCTCCGTGTCGTTTATTAATAACAATGAGATCAATACGTCTAATTTTGATTTCGAAGGAACTAAAACAAGCGGAGAGAAGACCAAAGAGAACCTTATTAAATCTGCTTTTATGTATTTAAACGCTCCTTATCTTTGGGGGGGGAAAAGTCCTTTTGGAATAGATTGTTCAGGATTTACTCAAATGGTGTATAAATTAAATGGGTACAAATTACTCCGTGATGCTTCTCAACAATCAACTCAGGGAGAAGCTTTGAGTTTTATTGAAGAAAGTGAGCCTGGAGACTTAGCTTTTTTTGATAACGAGGAAGGCAAAATTATTCACGTAGGCATCATCATGGACGATAATTACATCATTCATGCTAGCGGTAAAGTTCGCGTGGATCGATTGGATCATTTGGGAATTTTTAATGCCGAGACAAATAAACACACCCATAAATTACGAGTTATTAAAAAGATTATATAAAAAAACCTATCTAGAATTCTCTAGATAGGTTTTTTATAGTATCAATGCGAATTGACTTTCTAATTCTTAGCTTTCAACGCTTTGTATTCTGCTGTCATTTCCAAAGCATTATAAACCCCTAAAAGTGTTTTAGAAACATCCGAGTTTTTAGGATCTAATTCTACTGCTTTTTGAAGATAAGGAATAGCACTTTTGAACAAATCTTCTCTCTTCTTTTTCAAATCATCATAACGCTTCATATCCTTAGTAGAAGTTCCAAGTTTATTCATTTCATCAATAATAACTTTTTCATTTTCTAATTTCAAAGCGGATAAATTAATATAGGCGTTGATGTATTTTGGATCGATTTCAATCACCCTTTTATAGTATTTTTCAGCCTCAGTAACGTTTTTGGCATTGGCACTTATCACACCTAAGTTAAAAACTAAATCTGCGTCGTTAGGGTTTTTTTCTAAAACTTCAGCGATTAGTTTTTTGTACATTTCAAAATCTTTAGTTTCCAAGTAAAGATTAGCCTCTGTCAAAAGCAAAGAATTATCTTCTGGATTTGCTTTTCTAGCTTCAGAAATTGCTTTTTTAGCCTCGTCTGTTTTTCCTTTTTCAACTAAAATCAAAGCCATATTTTTATAAATCTCTCCTCTTTTAGAAGGAATAGCTTCGGTTCTTGGCTTTTCATGCGTTCCTAACTTCACCATTCTATCTCTTTCAGCAGCAGTAGCAAAAAAATCTTCTTGGCTGGTTAATTTATTCACTGCAAAATAGCTAGTACCTTGTCCTGAATAGTTCAAGTTTTTTAAATTCTCGTATAACTCTAGCGCTTTATCATATTCATTTGCATTTACATAAGTAGAAGCTGCATAATATAAATTGATAGTGTCTTTTTTATCTAACAAATAAGCATCATATAATTTTTTAGCACTATCTGAATGCTTTTCAATTTTTGAATCAGCAATTGCACCATTAATTAATTTGAATTTGATATCTGTTATTGAAGCAGCTGCTTGTGTTGAGAATTTTACTTTCCCAGAAAGTTTTTCAGCTGCAATTAAATCCTGATATGATTTTGCGGCAAGCGAAAGATTCGTATTGGCATCAATATTCTTGTTTGCTAAATCTAATAAAGCATTTCCTTTTACAAAGAAAAACTGTGCCTTTTCAGCATCTGTAGCAGTAGCTATTAAAGATTCTGCTTCCATCAAAATGATGACTGCTTCTTGGGATTTTCCACCTTTAAGCGCCTTTTCAGCAGCTTTAATTTGATCTTTTTGAGCAAAAGTAGCTACTGATATCAATAACGCTGATGCTAAGATTACATATTTACTTTTCATAATATTCTGTGTTTATTTAATACTTATTGTTACTTAATCTATTTTAAATTTATGCTTCATCATCCGAATCGTCTTCATCAGTTTCATCGTCAGCGTCATCTTCTTCCGTATCATCTTCATCATCCTCCTCCTCTACACCTTCGTCCTCAAGAACTTCTAAGACGGGCTTAACTCTTTCAATAGCTTCTGTTTCAATAACATTCCCTTCCTCATCTACAACTACTTCAGCCACATCATCTTTCATGACTTTTGTAACCGCTGCAATCGAGTCATTTCCTTTAATGTTAATCAATTTCACTCCTTGCGTAGCGCGACCCATCACTCTCAAATCTTCAACAGCCATTCTGATAGTCAACCCAGATTTGTTGATGATCATTAAATCATCGGCATCTGTAACTGAATTTATAGAAATTAGCTTTCCTGTTTTCTCGGTAATATTTAAGGTTTTAACACCTTTACCACCACGATTTGTAATTCTATATTCATCAAGACTAGAACGTTTTCCATATCCATTTTCAGCTACAACTAATATTTCACTGCTCATATCATTTACAGTAACCATGCCAATAACTTCATCCGTATCATCCTTCAGAGTGATTCCGCGAACTCCTGAAGCGGTTCTTCCCATTGGACGGGTTTTAGTTTCTTCAAAACGAACTAATTTACCTGATTTCACAGCTAATATAATTTGGCTTTCACCATTCGTTAATTTGGCTTCTAATAATTCATCCCCTTCTTTAATAGTAATTGCAGCAACTCCATTTACTCTTGGCTTAGAATATTTCTCTAATGACGTTTTCTTTACCTGACCTTTTTTGGTCACCATGATCAAATTATGACTATTAATATAATCTTTATCTTTTAAATCTTGAGTACAAATAAAAGCTTTCACTTTGTCATCGCTTTCAATATTTACCAAATTTTGAATTGCTCTACCTTTAGCGGTTTTACTTCCTTCTGGTATTTCATAAACACGCATCCAGAAACATTTTCCTTTTTGAGTAAAGAACATCATATACTGGTGATTCGTTGCCACAAACATGTGTTCTAAGAAATCTTGATCTCTAGTTCCAGCACTTTTTTGACCAACTCCACCTCTATTCTGAGTTTTGTATTCAGTAAGATTGGTACGTTTAATATAACCTGCATGAGAAATGGTAATAACTACATTTTCATCGGCAATTAAATCTTCGATACTTACATCACCTCCTGAATATTCAATTTTAGAACGACGTTCATCTCCATATTTATCACGGATTTCAGTCAGCTCTTCTTTAATCAAGGCTATTCTTAAGTTTACATCCGCTAATAAAGCTTTCAAATGCTCAATTAACTTCATGATTTCATCGTATTCTGTTCTTAACTTGTCTTGTTCCAGACCGGTTAATTGACGCAAGCGCATTTCTACGATAGCACGAGATTGAATATCTGATAATTTGAATCTTTCGATTAATTTCTCTCTAGCTTCTTCTGTACTTTTTGAAGCTTTGATTAACGCAATTACTTCGTCAATATTATCCGAAGCAATGATCAAACCTTCTAATATATGTGCTCTTGCTTCCGCTTTCTTCAATTCAAATTGCGTTCTGCGAGTTACTACATCGTGACGGTGTTCGATAAAATAATGAATCAAATCTTTCAGATTCAACATTTGCGGACGTCCTTTTACAATGGCAATATTGTTTACACTAAAAGAAGATTGTAATTGTGTAAATTTATAAAGTGTATTTAAAACTACGTTTGGGGTAGCATCACGTTTTAAAATATAAACGATACGCATCCCGTTTCTATCCGATTCGTCACGGATATTCGCAATTCCATCAATTTTTTTATCATTTACCAAATCAGCCGTACGCTTAATCATGTCAGCCTTGTTGACTTGATATGGAATTTCGGTAACAATAATACATTCTCTTCCGTCTACTTCTTCAAAACCAACTTTTGCACGCATTACAATACGCCCTCTACCTGTTTTGAATGCTTCACGAACACCTTCATATCCATATATTATACCACCAGTAGGAAAATCTGGGGCTTTAATATGCGTCATCAACTCGTCAATTTCAATGTCATTGTTGTCCATGAAAGCTAACGTACCGTTGATTACCTCAGTTAAGTTGTGAGGTGGCATATTAGTAGCCATACCTACCGCAATTCCTGTCGCCCCATTTATTAATAAGGTAGGAACTCGTGTTGGCATTACTGTTGGCTCTTCTAACGTATCATCAAAATTCAATTTAAAATCAACTGTTTCTTTATCGATATCTGCCAAGATTTCTTCCGAAATCTTACGCATTCTAGCCTCCGTATAACGCATTGCTGCAGGACTATCACCATCTACAGACCCAAAGTTACCCTGACCATCAATCAATAAATAACGCATGCTCCACTCTTGTGCCATACGTACCATGGCATCATAAACAGAGGTGTCACCGTGAGGGTGATATTTACCAAGAACTTCCCCAACAATTCTTGCAGACTTTTTGTGGGCTGATCTCGAATTAACTCCTAAATCATGCATTCCAAATAGTACTCTTCGATGTACTGGTTTCAAGCCATCTCTAACATCTGGAAGCGCTCTTGATACAATTACTGACATCGAATAATCGATGTAGGCCGTTTTCATTTCATCTTCAATGTTAATAGGAATTAACTTTTCTCCTTCAGACATAAGTTGTTATATTAAATAATTATATTAGTTTCAAAACGTGCCAATATACGCTTTTTTGAAATTTTTAAACCAATTTTAAAACACTTATTTCAATGATTTATTAACAAAATAAACTTCTCTTTTAGTTAATAATTTAAGGGAAATTTAACTCATATATATGTATAATTTTTGTCTCTTAGCTGACACGACTACTTATAGGAATGGTTTTTGTTTTTCTATCACTAATTCACTAAATTTACGATATCAAATATATATTATGGATGATAATTTTTCACCAAGAGTAAAAGACGTTATAACCTACAGTAAAGAGGAAGCTTTGCGACTGGGTCATGATTTCATCGGCACAGAACACTTAATGCTTGGAATTCTAAGAGACGGAAACGGAAAAGCTATTCAAATATTGAATAACTTGGATGTTGATCTAGACCATTTACGAAGAAAAGTAGAGATTCTAAGCCCAGCAAGCCCCAGCGTCGAAGTAAACGTCGAAAAGAAAAATTTGCACTTGACACGTCAAGCGGAACGAGCCTTAAAAACTACTTTTCTGGAAGCCAAAGTTTTTCAAAGTACGTCCATCAGCACCGCGCATTTACTATTATGCATCTTAAGAAACGAAAACGATCCAACAACCAAGCTATTGAATAAACTCAAAATTGATTACGATATAGCTAAAGAACAATACCTAAATATGACTCCAAACGAAGAAGATTTTATAGAAAATTTACCCCGAAACGAATCGTATAATGACGATTCCGGACAAGATGACAGTCTAAAAGAAGGGACTTTTAACAATCCAGCTAATAAATCCAACAAAAAATCTAAAACTCCTGTTTTAGATAATTTCGGAAGAGATTTAACAGAAATGGCCGAAGAAGGAAAACTGGATCCCGTTGTAGGACGTGAAAAAGAAATTGAACGTGTTTCTCAAATTTTGAGCCGTCGCAAAAAAAACAATCCTTTACTTATAGGAGAACCTGGAGTGGGAAAATCAGCTATTGCTGAAGGCCTAGCCTTGCGCATTATTCAGAAAAAAGTATCGCGTACTTTATTCAATAAGCGTGTGGTTACCTTAGATTTAGCGAGTCTTGTTGCCGGTACAAAATATAGAGGGCAATTTGAAGAACGCATGAAAGCAGTGATGAACGAACTGGAAAAGAACGACGACATCATTCTTTTTATTGATGAAATTCATACCATTGTTGGTGCTGGTGGGGCAACAGGATCTTTGGATGCATCCAATATGTTTAAACCTGCATTAGCTAGAGGAGAAATCCAATGTATTGGTGCTACAACCTTAGACGAATACAGACAATACATAGAAAAAGATGGTGCATTAGAAAGACGTTTTCAAAAGATAATTGTTGAGCCTACATCTGTTGCCGAAACGATTACTATTTTGCATAATATTAAAAATAAATACGAAGATCACCACAATGTTACCTACTCTGAAGAAGCAATAGAGGCTTGTGTTAAATTAACAGATAGGTATATGTCTGAACGTTTCTTGCCGGACAAAGCCATTGATGCATTAGACGAAGCAGGTTCGAGAGTCCATATTACCAATATTGAAGTTCCGAAGCAAATTTTAGACCTCGAACGTCAATTAGAAGAGGTCCGTGAACTAAAAAATGTTGTAGTCAAAAAACAAAAATACGAAGAGGCTGCCAAACTTCGTGATGATGAAAAACGAATTGAAAAAGATTTAGCAATTGCTCAAGAACAATGGGAAGAAGATGCTAAAAACAACCGAATTGAAGTTACTGAAGACAATGTTGCCGATGTAGTTTCTATGATGAGTGGTATCCCTGTTAATCGTATTGCTCAAACTGAAAGTAACAAACTTGCAAAATTACCAGAACTTATTGAAGGAAAAGTAATTGGACAAAGAGAAGCTGTAATGAAAATTGCACGTTCCATACAAAGAAATCGTGCAGGGTTAAAAGATCCGAATCGACCAATTGGTTCTTTTATTTTCTTGGGACAAACCGGTGTTGGTAAAACGCAATTAGCCAAAGTACTCGCCAAAGAATTATTCGATTCTGAAGATGCTTTGATCCGAATTGACATGAGTGAATACATGGAAAAATTTGCAATCTCTCGTTTAGTTGGAGCACCTCCGGGATACGTAGGATATGAAGAAGGCGGACAGTTAACAGAGAAAGTTCGCAGAAAACCCTATTGTGTTGTCCTATTAGATGAAATAGAAAAAGCACATCCTGATGTTTTCAACATGTTATTGCAAGTTTTAGATGACGGATATTTGACTGATAGTTTAGGCCGAAAAATTGATTTCAAAAACACTATAATTATCATGACTTCAAATGTTGGAGCCAGACAATTAAAAGATTTTGGACAAGGTGTAGGTTTTGGAACTGCTGCAAAAGTAGCTCAAGCTGACGATAATTCGAAAAGCATTATCGAAAATGCATTGAAAAAAACTTTTGCTCCTGAATTCCTTAACAGAATAGACGATGTAATTGTCTTCAATGCTCTGGAGAAACATGATATCGATTTAATTATCGAAATCGAATTGAAAAAATTATTTGCTCGTGTTGCTGAATTAGGCTACCAATTGAATCTTTCTGATAAAGCAAAAGCTTTTATTGCAGAGAAAGGTTTCGATAGACAATTTGGTGCTAGACCTTTAAAAAGAGCTATTCAGAAATATGTTGAAGATGCACTTGCAGAAGAAATTATCACTTCGAAAATTAGTTCCGGAGATGAGATTTTCATGGATATTGAAGAAGGTTCACAAGAACTTACAGTTCAAATTCATAAAGCTGGAGAGCCTACAAATCCTTAAATTTACAAACAAATTCAGTAAAATAAACCCGTTACGTTTTTATAACATAGCGGGTTTATTCTTTACAGTAATCATACTTTTTTTGAAAACAAATATTTACATTTGATTTTTATAAAAAAGATTTAATAAAATTAATTTATGTCAGATAACAAAGTTATTCTAGGGAGTGAAGAATGGTGTTCTTTTCCAGAATTAGGAATTCCTACTATTAAAGCCCGTGTAGATTCAGGTGCAAAAACATCTGCTCTACATGCTATAAACATTGCTCCATTCATTAAAAATGAAAGCAACTGGGTAAAATTTGACATTAACCCAATTCAAAATAATTTAAAAACGGTCATTCATTGTGAAGCACCTTTAATTGACAAACGAATTGTTAAAAGTTCCAGTGGATTTAGAGAACAACGCTATGTAATCCAAACAAATCTACAAATTGGAAGTTCGCAGTGGCCAATAGAAATGACATTGACCAATCGAGATTCCATGGGTTTCCGAATGCTTTTAGGTCGTGAAGCCATGAGCGGAAGAGTTCTAGTTGATCCCGAACAAAAATATCTTTTAGGACAACCAACAACTGACACTTTAAAAGAATTATATAAAAACTCGGAAAAAGCGAGTTCTGGTTTACGAATCGGACTTTTAGCCAGTAATCCTGAATTGTACAGCAACAAGCGTATTATGGAAGCGGGCGAAATGCGTGGTCACGAAATGCACTTTCTGAACATCAAGGAATGCTATATGAAACTGGATGCAAAAACGCCAGAAATTCATTATCGTGGCGGTAAAATACTAAATCAATTTGATGCCATTATACCTAGAATCAGACCTAGTATTACTTTTTACGGGTGCGCTTTAACGAGACAGTTTGAAGCCTTAAAAGTATATTGTTTGAATTCATCTAATGCTATTACGCAGTCACGCGATAAATTATATTCGTTGCAATTACTACTGAATCACGGTGTAGAAATTCCAACTACAGGTTTTGCCAACTCTCCTTTGGATACCGATGATTTAATAAAAATGGTAGGCGGTTCTCCTTTAATCGTAAAATTGTTGGAAGGAACTCAAGGGAAAGGTGTCGTCTTAGCCGAAACTAAAAAAGCTGCAGAAAGTGTTATTAATGCTTTCAAAAGCTTAAATGCCAATATATTAGTTCAAGAATTCATCAAAGAAGCGAACGGAAAAGACATTCGTTGTTTTGTAATTGACGGAAAAGTAGTCGCCGCTATTCAGCGCGAAGCCATGCCTGGCGAATTTAGAGCCAACATTCATCTTGGAGGAACGGCATCCATTATAAAAGTAACAGCAGAGGAAAAACGTATTGCCATAAAAGCTACAAAAGCAATGGACTTAAAAGTGGCTGGAGTTGATATCATTCGTTCTTCAAAAGGTCCCTTATTACTGGAAGTAAATTCATCACCAGGATTAGAAGGAATTGAAGGTGCTACGAATAAAGATATTGCTGGCGAAATGATCAAAGCTATTGAAAAAAATTTCAAACAAAAAACAGACTTAAAATAACATTTTGCTACCCTTTAATTTAAAAAACCTGACTGAAGTTTTGGTCATCGTATAAAGTTAAAAAACCAATTAGTAAACCAAAAAAAATGAACGAGTACCTTGCTATAATTCTTCGCAGTAGTGCCGTTTATTTTTTTATGGTTGTCTCTTTACAACTTTTGGGCAAGAAAGAATTGTCTCAACTGAACACTGCTGATGTACTATTAATTCTGCTCATCAGTAGATGCAATGGTAGGAAACGATACCAGTTTATGGCGAGGATTAGTAACGACTTCGGTCCTTTTTACTATTAATTTTATTTTAAAGAAATTGATATACAAGTATCAAAGATTCAGTGATTTCATGCCAGAAAATTAGAAATCCGGATATACGATGGCAATCTAGATATAAATTTTGGAGCATAAAAAAACCATTCTGAGTGGACTGCACCCAAAAGTTTAGACAAATTTATAATTAATTTTGATAATAATGAGCTCGATATTGTATCGGGCTCATTTTGTTTAAATTTGATTTAATTCTGTCGTTATTGTAATATACTATATACTCTTGAATCTCTTTTTTTAATTGATTTATTGAGTTGTACTTTTTAAGATAGAACAACTCCGATTTGAGTATTCCAAAGAAGTTTTCAATGATAGCATTATCTAAGCAATTGCCTTTTCTTGACATACTTTGTTTAATTCCTTTTTCCTTTAAGAGCTGTTGATATTGTCGCATT
>NZ_SMFN01000015.1 GCF_004349135.1 Flavobacterium sandaracinum
CAGCTTCTTTTAATTTTGCCTCTAATTCGCTAATCAATTTTTGTTCTGCGGTTTGTTTTAAAATTCCATTACCAGGAAAACTACCAGATCCAAATTTATCGTAATCTTTACGCCATTTATACAGCATACTAACACGGATACCTAATTCTCTGGCTAATTCAGTAAGGTTAGATCGTTCATTACTCAATTCTACAGCTTTTATTTTAAACGCTGCGTCATAAATTTTTCTTTCTCTTGTCATAAGTTAAAATTAAGGTTTTTTCTCTTAACTCAAACTCCCAGCTAAATTAGTACATCCACTCATCGATTTAGGAGAAAGAAATATTCAGTTTTTAGTAGATGAAACGGGCTTTAATTCCTTTTCTTATTTCACCACAAGTTTCAAAGCGTATAAAGGGATGACTCCGTCTGATTATATTAAATCTATTCAAGTGAACAATCATGAGCAAGGCTAATGAGTATCTCTAAATCAGTGCCATTTTAAATTATTTCTTTTATTTTTTAATTTATTAGTCAAAACGCAATTAATCTCTTTTTAGGATTTTATATTTAAACTATAATTCCATGAAAAAGTAAATTATGAATACTCCTCTTTCAGATAGTGATTGGGCTAAATTAGATTTTTTGCTAAAGAATACAGACACAAATTTAAATAAAAAAATTAATCTCTGTGTCAGCGCAGTCCTCCTTCTTGGAGTATTTATTGTAGTTTTTGCTTTTTTTATTTTCGTAATATATAAGTAATACTGCTGGCTTTATTCTTGATAGACTTTATTTTAAGAATAGCCTTATTCATATTATCAAAGGAATTATTTAGAAAAATTGGGTAAATTAAATTCCTATTCATTTTTTTCAAAAATTATCTAATTTATTTATTGGTTATGAAATTAGTTCAAAAAATTAGAGAACAAAATAAAGTCTTAATTTAATAGTCATTTTTTTGACATTTAAAATTATCACTACTTCTTTTTAACCTATTAATTAAAATCCGTATCCAAGTTGTTTCTTAAGTTACATTTGGTTCAAGATTTGGGGTTCTTACCGGACAGCTTACTTAAAATTTGTTAGGAGTAATAAGTTTTTATAATTAAGATTTGGTTGATTAATGTAAGCTGTTTTGGTAGGAATATTATAAGTTAAATGATGTAGTAACATGATTTTTAGTTTAGAAAATAAACATAATAATACGCCTAATGATTGTTTTTTTGGTATTGTAGAACAGAAACTATTAGTTTGTAATAACGGACATAAAATAGGTTTAGACTTGAATCAAATAACCAACATTAGAATCACGAAAAGTAGGGATCTATCCATAAATACTTTATTGATGCTTATAACCTGTTTATGTTACTATTCAATACTAATTTCTTGTAAAATAAACTTCCCTTTGCAATGTCTTTTCTTCGTATTTGTGCTGTTATGCCTTCGATTTTCTTTATCATTTCGATGGTATTCCTATAAATTAGTACTCAATACAAAATCTTCTGGATTTTTAGCGATAAAACTATCTAAACATCATGTTTTTCCAGCGTATTCAGTACTTGATCGTTTTGTTAATAATACTTTAATTTTTGACAAAGAGCAATGCGTACCTCCCAGTTTGTAATCTAAATTATCCTTGTCCTAATACACTATTTATTAGTTTTTGTTGCTATGATGCAGTGGGAATTCTAACGTTATTTTAGTCCCTTTTCCTAATTTACTTTCGAGTTTTATAGTTCCTGAATTTTTTTCAGTGAATGTCTTTACAATATAAAGCCCAAGACCAGTCCCTTGAATCCCATCGGTATTACTAGCTCTAAAAAAGGTGTTAAAAAGTTTATGCTGATCTATTTTTGGAATTCCGATACCAAAGTCAATAATTTCAACACTAACAGTAGCGTCTGTAGAAAAAAGATAAAGGACGATATTACCACATCCTTCAGAATATTTGAAAGCATTATTTAAAACGTTGAATAGCGCGTACTCCATTAATTTTTTATCAGCAAGAACAGGAAAAGCATTTCCCTGAATAGTTGTTTCTACTATTCGACCGTCTTTTTGATTGGAATAACTAGCTTCTATCACGTCTAAGCAAACTTGCTTTAAATCGAAAGTAATTGGGCTATAATTAGTCATTCCTGAATCTTCTCTAGAGATGGTCAAAACAGTATTCATTAGTTCGACGATTCGATCAATTTCATTCGTAATAGTATACAAATGCTTTTGCAATCTATCGGAGTTTTTAAAAGTCACATCTTCAATATACATTTCTATTAATTCGGCACTTGTTCTGATAGTTGTCATAGGGGTTCTAAACTCATGCGATATGGTAGAAACTAAATTGGTGCGTAATTCATTTAATTTTCGCTCCTGACCCAATGCATTTTTTATAGATTCTTCTGCTTCTTTTTGCGCAGTGATATCTCTTGTTGCCGAAAGAATACTCTCTGAAATTCCATTTACTTTTACTAAGTTAGCCTTGGTTTCAAACCAAATATACTTTCCATTTGTATTTCTAAATCTAGCTCGTATAGAGATGTCTTCCTTTTTAGTTCTAAAAATTGAAATGTTTTTTTGCACCTCTTCAACATCTTGTGGGTGCATGAACTCTAGAGGTGATTTTCCCTCTAAGTATTCAGGATGGTAGCCCAAAAGTTTAAATACTGAAGGTGAAATATATTGAAAAGTACCATCAAAATTATGCAAGCAAACTAAATCTACCGTATTATCTGCTAAAAGGCGGTATCTGTTTTTAGCCTCGTCAAGTTGAAGTGTTTTATTTTTAAAATTTTCTTCTGCTAATAATCTATTCTCCTTTTCAATTTTCTTTCTTTCTGTAATATCTATAAGCTGAGGTATAAAATGCAAAATCCTTCCTTCGTTATCCCTTACCACAGATACAGACAAATGAACCCAAACTATAGACTTGTTTTTATGAATGTATCTTTTTTCTAAACTGAAATTTGGGGCCAAACCTAGAGTCAATCTTTTTTTATTAATCACATCTTCTTCTATATCATCTGGATAGGTCATCATAAGACAAGTTAGTTTTTTAAACTCTTCCTTAGAATAGCCTAATATTTCCCATGATCTTTTGTTTGTCTCTATCCAGAAACCATCGAGATCTATGATAGCCATTCCTACAGCAGAATGTTCAAATGCCCCTTTGAATTTTTCTTCACTGATCCGTAATTCTTCACTTACTTTTTTCTTGGTAGTGATATCCGTTTGAGCCCCAATCATACGAATCGCTCTATTGGATTTGTCACGGATTATATAGGCGGTGTCTGTTATATAAGCATAAGAACCATCAGATTTTAAATAGCGAAATTCATCATACCAAGTTGTTGCTTTGCTTTTAAGTGTTGTTTTGACGTTTTTAAGAACTCTTTCTAAGTCTTCAGGATGAATCAAATTATCAAAATCCGTCACTTTTAAAAAGTTATGTTCATTATTTAATTTATGACCAAAAATCTTCGTATAATTTTCTCCAATTATAAAATTTTCAGTTCCTATTTCCCAATCCCATATTACATCAGATGTAGCTTTGGTGGCATAAGTAAAACGTTCGTTGCTTATTTTCAGCGCCTCTTCAGTATTTTTTTGTTGTGTAATATTATTGAAGGAACAAATTACATAAAGTAATTCCTGATCATTGTTAAAAATAGGTACGGCATCAACCAATAACCAAACCAAATCTTTTTTGGTTGGTCGATGAACTCCCATTACTATATTATTGATTGGTTTTAAATACTTTATAGATTGTGAGACAGGATGGTTTTCCGGTTCAAAGTTGGTGCCATTTTCGCGAATTACGTGCCAATACTCATCAAAAGAGGTTTTTCCTACTAATTGATCTTGGCTAAGTCCAAGCATCTCAGAGGCAGCTAAATTATTTTCTAAAATTTCCGAGTTGGGTCCTTGAACCAAAATCCCAACGGCGGTATTATTTAGAATGTTTTGAATCAACGCTTTACTTTGTAGTATTTCCTCTTGTATATTTTTGCTTTCTGTGATGTTTACACTAAAACCAATCATCATTTTAAAACTTCCGTCTTCATTAAATACTGGAGTTATTTTCCTATTATGATAGGTTTTACCATCAGTTGGAGTGTTTAGCATTTCTTCCCAAGCAATGACCTCTTTAGTGTGAAGTGCAGCGAGAAATCGTTCTCGACGACTTTTGGCAATTGAAGGGTCTCTATTCAGATGTGCAGCGTATTCAAAATCATCTTTCCCAATAATAAATTCACGAAGTTCTTTGTTCTTAATAGCAATAGGATTTAAATATAGGTATTTATGGTGTACATCAAAAACCACGACATCAGTTGGTAAACTATTTAATATGGTTTCGTAAAAATCTTTTTGTTGATTCAGTTTATGCTCATTTTCGATAAATGCTGAAATATCTGTGCAGTTGCCAATATAAAAGTATGCTCCGTCTTGTTCCAATATTTGTACACAGGAGGAAAGCCAAACATAATGCCCTTTCTTATGTTGGAATCTAAATGTAATTTTGTCTGTATTTTTTTTATTTACAGATGTACTACTTAAATAACTCGCCCATGAGTCAATATTTTCTGAATGAATAAATTGAATGAGGTTTTTGCCTACTGCTTCATTCACTTCATATCCAAAAGATGTTGTCCAATTTTTGGAGACGTAAGTGAGTACGCCCTCAAAATTAAGTTGAAATAAAATCTCATTTGAATTTTCTTCAAACATTTTAAATTTCATTCTATTGTGATTGTCAAGTGTTTTTATCTCCTGGTTGGTTATGTGCAGCTGCAGCACAGATTCAATTCTGGAAACGGATTGTTTTATGATTTTTAAATCATTGGAGGAAAGTTCTCTAGACTTTTTATCTAGGATACAAAGTGTTCCTGTAAAATGGTCAGAAATAGTTATAGGAAATCCAGCAAAAAACTCAAAAGAGTGAGGATTAGTTTTATCTAGAGATTGATATCTAGAATCAGTTTTAATATTAGAAACAAGTACCACTTGATTGCTATTTATAAAATCTTGAAAGCAAATAATATCGTATGGGTTTCTTAAAGTCTCCAAGCCTATCTTGGATTGAATGGAATGTCCCTCATTGGCACTAAGGGAAATAAAAGCATCTGAAATTATACCTATTTCTGATAGAAATAATAAAATTTCATTAAATTCTTTTTTGTAGACAGTACTTGATAGCAAATTAGTATTGGCTTTTTTAGTCTGCGCTAAAGGTTTGATTTCCATAAAAATCATAGCTTATGGGGTCGTAAATTAGTATATTGGTTTGGATAGCATTTGCAAATGAACGCATATTTTATTTAAAATGAACAGGGATTAAATAGGAATTTGGGATTCTTGAAGAAATCGATTTTAAAAGTAAGTTTATTACTCTAAAAAAAATATTTGAAAGTCAGGTTTGGTGTATTTAAATTTCTTGAATTTATAGTGTAAGTGAAAAAGTGAAAGGATGTTTGATTTTATTCATTGTACGTATAATTTTGTCGCACTAAACTTTGTAACTTTGGATTTCCAAAATAAAAAAATTGATTTCAAAAGCTACTATAGATACTGTTTTCGAAACTGCTCGAGTTGAGGAGGTTATTGGTGATTTCGTAAATTTAAAACGAGCTGGATCTAACTTCAAGGGATTGAGTCCTTTCTCTGAAGAGCGCTCTCCATCGTTTATGGTTTCACCCGCCAAAGGAATTTGGAAGGATTTCAGCTCAGGTAAAGGGGGTAACTCTGTGGCTTTCTTGATGGAACACGAAAAGTTTACTTATCCGGAAGCGATTCGCTATTTAGCCAAAAAGTACAATATTGAAATTGAAGAAACGGAGCAAACTGATGAAGAGAAAGCCAATACTGATTTAAGAGAAAGTATGTATCTGGTCTCGGAATTTGCAAAAACCTACTTCCATACTACCCTTTTAAACTCCGAAGAAGGAAAGGCGATTGGGTATTCCTATTTTAAAGAACGAGGGTTTACCAATGAAACAATAAAGAAATTTAGTTTAGGTTATTCACCCGAAGCGTGGGATGCTTTTACAAAAGAAGCGCTTGGTAAAGGCTATCAATTAGAATTTTTGGAAAGTACAGGGTTGACAATCCCTAGAGAAGACAGACCGTTTGATCGTTTCAAAGGGCGTGTTATGTTTCCTATCCAAAGTATGTCAGGAAGAGTGCTGGGTTTTGGAGGAAGGATTCTTACCAATGATAAAAAAGCAGCAAAATATTTAAATTCGCCTGAAAGTGATATTTACCACAAAAGTAAAGTGCTTTACGGGATTTATCAAGCCAAACAATCTATTGCTAAACTTAATAATTGTTATTTAGTAGAAGGATATACAGATGTAATTCAGTTCAATCAAGCGGGAATTGAGAATGTCGTTGCTTCTTCTGGTACCGCATTGACTCCAGATCAAATCCGATTAGTCAACCGTTTGACAAAAAATATTACCGTACTTTTTGATGGTGATGCAGCAGGATTGCGTGCTTCCATCCGAGGGATCGATTTGATTCTAGAAGAGGGCATGAATGTGAAAGTGTGTACTTTTCCAGACGGAGAGGATCCAGATAGTTTTGCCAAGAAAACATCCTATGAAGACTTAATTTTTTATTTAGAGAATAACGCTAAAGATTTTATCCAGTTCAAAGCATCGCTTTTGATGAATGAAGCTAAAAATGACCCTATCAAAAAAGCTGATTTGATTCGGGATATGGTGGTGAGTATTTCAAAAATTCCTGATCGAATTCAGAGAGAAATTTACATTCAGGAGTGTTCTAGGATAATGGATATTTCAGAACAAGTTTTGCAAAGTACTCTGGCACAATTAGTTCTAAAAGAGGTGAATGAAGTGGACAAAAAGCAAAAACAAGTTCAAAAGGCATTTGACTTTGTGAAAAATGAAAGCACAAATCCAACGGATAAAGTGGATTCTCTTTATTTATTTGAGCGAGAGATTATCAAAGTTCTTTTGTTATACGGAAACAAGACGGAAAATTTCGAAGAAGTATTGATGAAGGCCAATGAAGAAGGGGAAATCATTGAAGTTTCTGAGATGAAAGAATTAAAGATTTTCCAAAAAATATATTTAAGTTTACAAGAAGATGAAGTAGAGTTTGCAAGTCCAATATTCAGAGAAATTTATGGTGATTTAATTAATTATTATCTTCAAAACGAAGATTCTGGTGTGGAAAAATACATAAACCATTTGCAGGCGGGTGTTCCTCAGGAGGTAACAAGTATTATGATGGAGGATGAGAAATACGTATTGCACGACTGGATTGGCCAGAATATTTTTCCAAAAACCAAAGAAGAAACCTTAAATCAGAGTATTTCAGACACGTTGTTTACTCTCAGATGGTTCTTACTCAGTGAGATCATCGAAGATTTAAAAAATGCAGTGTCAAATGAACCAGATTCTGATAATATGGAATCTTTAACCATGGTAATGAATTATATCGAACTTAGAGGAAAATTTTCAAGGAAATTGGGAAGAGTAGTAGTGCGCTACCATTGAAAAAATATAATTTCAACTTTGATCAAACATTTAAATATTACGAAAGCGCTATAAAATCTAAATTAAATTCAGATTTTATAGCGCTTTTCGTTAAGAGTAATCCCTTTTTAGAAAAAAAGGAAGAATATCATTTAGCTAGTGCTAGACAATCTCTAATTTTTTTGCTTTTTCTACTAAGTCTACTAAATTAGTGACATTTAGTTTTGTAAGCAACCGCAATTTGTACGTACTAATAGTTTTTTCGTTGAGTCCTAAAATTTCAGCAATTTCGTGATTCTTTTTCCCCCCACTTAAATAACGTAATACTTCCACTTCTCGATTAGATAGCTTGCGATACAAACGCTCGCTCTTACTTTGTTTAGCAATCAATGCTAAGTTTTTCTTCACGGTTTCATTCATTATGATCTTACCTTGGTAGACTTTAATGATCGAAATACCTAAAGTTTCTAACTTTTCTGATTTATGCACAAAGCCAGATACTCCGGCTTTTATGGCATTTGGCGCATAAATTTGTTCAGAAAGACCACTGAAGATAATAATTTTTGTTTTTGGAAAATTTTTCAAGACTGCTTTAACCTCAAAAATACTGGAAAGACCTTCCAGCTCCAAATCTAGTACTAATACATCAATGTCTTTTGTTTGAAGTATATCCCTCACCATCAAGAAATTGCCCACATTGGCAACTATTGAGATGTCTGCATTATCTTTAAAGTAAGATTTTACTCCAAAATGCACAACAGGGAAATTATCGGCTATACATACTTTAATCATAACTTTTAATTTTTTAGAATTGTTTTTATTTGTAATTGGAACTGTAAAATTAATAAATAAATTCTGTAATTAATTGTAAATCAATATAAAATATGATTTCTTTAGTCTTTTATCACAAAACAAACCGGAATTGGTGCCATTTTATGTTGATTAATGGTGTTTAATCGTTTGTAAATTTCGAAAACAATTTTTTCTCTTCCTGAAAAGTCATCCTTATTTTTTTTAGCTTCATCCTGCTTCATTGCCCATTCTAGTTCATCATAACTAGCTCCTAATTGATCTTCATCCGTCCTATCATCACCAAATAGGCCATCTGTTGGGGAGGCTTCTAATATAGATTCTGGTATTTTCAAAAAATGGCCTAATAAATAGACTTCGGATTTCATTAAATCGGCAATTGGACTCAAATCCACTCCACCATCTCCATATTTTGTATAGAAACCAACTCCAAAATCTTCTACTTTATTACCAGTTCCAGCAACTAATAAGCCATGAATTCCAGCAAAGTAATACAAAGTAGTCATTCGTAATCGTGCGCGAGTATTGGCTAGTGCTAAGGATACTTTTGCGTCATTTGAATCGCCAGGAACTGCTGATTGGAAGGTATCAAAAACGTGGGTTAAATCCGCTTCAGTACTAGTAACATTAGGAAATCGTTGTTTTAGCTGTGCAATATGTTCTCTTCCCCTAGTAACATGACTTGGTGCTTGATGGATTGGCATTTCTACGCATAAAACTTTTAATCCTGTTTGAGCGCACAAGGTTGAGGTAACAGCGGAGTCCACTCCGCCTGATATGCCTATGACAAATCCATTTACCTTTGCATTTTGAGCATAACTTTTCAGCCAGTCTACAATTTGGGTATTCACTTTTTCAATTTGGATTGTACTTTTTTTAGTCATAATAGTTTACGTTTTAAAAAGCAGGAATGTATATTTGCAAAATAATTATGTTGTGCTTTTATTTCCCAGGATTCTTTGGGAACAAATTTAATTAATATATATGAAAAAATATCTGTTTCTTGTAGCCTTTTGCCTCTTCGTTTTGTCCTGTGACAAGAAAAGTAAAGTGGAAAGTGCCGTAACAGCCATTCCTGTAGAAATAAAAGTAGTACGGTTTGACAAAATATTTTTTGAAACACCACCGCAGGATTTAGAAAATGTTAAAAAGGAATTTCCGTTTTTCTTCCCTTTAGGAAACGATAACAGTGTTTGGTTAAATAAAATGCAAGATCCTATTTGGAGAGAATTGTATACCGAAGTTCAAAAAAAATATGCTGATTTTGAACCCGTGAAAGAGGAATTAGAAACGCTTTTTAAACATATTAAATACTACTTTCCACAAACCCAAACGCCTAAAGTAATTGCTATAATCTCTGAAATGGATTATAAAAATAAAGCTATTTATGCAGACAGTTTAGTCATTGTTTCCCTTGAATTATATTTAGGGAAGGACCACAGGTTTTATCAGTTTCCAAATTATTTAAAACAAAATTTTGAGCAAAGGCAGATTGCGCCAGATGTTGTTTCAAGTTTTGCTGGTCGTAAAATTGTGCCAATTTTAGATAAGGATTTGTTAAGTCAAATGATTTATAATGGAAAGCAATTGTATTTAAAAGATTTGTTGTTGCCTGCTTATTCAGATGCTGAAAAAATGGGATATACTCCTGAACAAATAGTATGGTGTCAGGAAAATGAAAGTTACATGTGGCGTTATTTTATTGAAAAAGAAATGCTTTACAGCAGTGATCAAAAATTAGTTCCTCGATTTATAAATCCAGCTCCATTTTCCAAATTTTATTTGGAAATCGATAATGATTCACCTGGTCAAGTTGGGGCATGGTTAGGTTGGCAAATCGTGCGATCCTATGTAAAAAATAATGAAGTACCTATTGCGGATTTGTTAAAAACAAATGCGAAAGAAATTTTTATTAAATCAAAATACAAACCCAAGAAATAATGTCAAATAAAAATACATCAGAAATTAAGTTTCTAGTCGAATTAGATGAAAACCGTGTTCCAGAAAAACTTATGTGGTCTGCAAAGGATGGAGGAGTCGAATTAGAGGAAGCAAAAGCTATTATGCTGTCCATTTGGGATAGCAAAGCAAAAGAAAGTATGCGGATTGATTTATGGACAAAAGATATGCCAGTTGATGAAATGAAAATTTTCTTTCATCAGACTTTAGTAGCAATGTCTGAAACATTTAAACGAGCCACGGATGATGAAAAAATGGCGGATACAATGAAAGATTTCTGTGATTATTTTGCTGAAAAATTGGACCTGAAAAAGCAGTAATGTAGTACGCTTTGGCGTTATTATTTATTAGGATAAATCATTATAGGTTGGGAAGTAAGTAGTTGGACTTATTTATTGCCGTACTATAAAAGGAGTGAAATACTATTTAACATAAAAAGTCATGTAAACCTTAAACGACCTTATTATTGCTTAAGTTATCAGTCTTACACAAATGAAACTTCAATGACTTATATGGTAAAAAAAAATACGTCATTGTTTTATTCTTATTACTTAGCTGTTTTTATATGCCTTTAAATTTTTCACTACAGCCAAAAAATAGTCGGAACAGATATAAAGAAACGGAGTAGAATTTTAGTAATAGAATTGAAGTTCCACTAAAGCAAAAATCCCAAAACTAAATTAAGTTTTGGGATTTATTTTTATGAAAGTAGCCTATTTCTATAACTGAGCATTGTTCTTGAAAACTTCTTGATTTACTTCGTCTATATAACTCAATAATTCTTCTTTCCCAGTAGATTCGGTCGCTGAAGTTATAAAATAATGTGGCATTTCGGCCCAGTTGTTAGCAAACATTTTCTTTTTGTAAGCGGCTACATGAGAATCAATTTTTACTTTACTAATCTTATCTGCTTTGGTGAAAACAATACAGAAAGGAATTTCACTTTCCCCCATGTATGACATGAATTCAATGTCTATAGTTTGTGCTTCATGGCGAATGTCTATCAACACAAAAGCACAAACTAATTGTTCTCTGGTTTCAAAATAATCCGTGATAAATTCTTGGAAAATAGATTTTGTTTTTTTGGAAACTTTTGCATACCCATATCCAGGTAAATCGACCAAGAACCAATTATTATTTATTAAAAAATGATTAATTAATTGAGTTTTTCCTGGTCTTCCAGATGTTTTTGCTAGTTTTTTATGATTCGTTATCATGTTGATCAAAGAGGATTTTCCAACATTTGATCTGCCTATAAAAGCGTATTCCGGCAAAAAGTCCTTTGGACATTTGCTTACATCGGAGTTGCTAATAACAAATTCGGCGGTATTAATTTTCATTTTTTCAGGGTATAAAATTCTCCTTCTACGTTTAGTGTACTGCTAAATGAGTATGTGTTAACCAGTCTTCTAACAAGCGATTAAATTCATCGGGATGTTCCATCATAGCTGCATGACCACATTTGTCAATCCAATACAAAGCAGAATTAGGTAATAATTTATGAAATTCTTCAGCAACATCCGGCGGGGTAACTTTGTCGTTTTTCCCCCAGATAATGCAAGTTTGAACATGCATTTTTGGTAAATCTTTTGCCATGTTATGACGAATAGCACTTTTAGCAATCGTCAATGTTTTTATCAATTTTATACGATCGTTTACCGATTCATATACTTCATCAATAAGCTCTTTAGTAGCTACTTTGGGATCGTAAAACACATCCTCAGCCTTTTTTTTAATATACTCGTAGTCGCCTCTTTTAGGGTAACTGTCTCCCATAGCGCTTTCGTAAAGTCCAGAACTACCAGTTATTACAAGCCCAGCTACTTTTTCAGGATACATTTTAGTGTGGTATAAAGCAATATGACCGCCTAATGAGTTTCCTAAAAGGATTACGCGCTCTAAACCTTTGAATGTGATAAAATCCTTAACGTATTTTGCAAAACTTTTTACATTCGTTTTCAAAATATTTTGCGTGTATATGGGTAAATCTGGAATGATTATTTTGTATCCTCTTGTGGAAAAATAATTAGCCACAGCATCAAAATTACTGAGTCCGCCCATAAGTCCATGCAAGATCACAATTGGAGTTCCTTCGCCAGCTTCATAATAGCTGTATCTACCTTCTTTTTTATAGTGTTTTTCCATTTTTTGTGAAACCGGATTTTCAATTTTGACAAATATAGGATTTAATAAATAAAAATGAATTTTTACAACAATTTTTAATTGTAAAATTATCGAGATGGCTCTACTAATTGATACTTTTTTTTCAATTTTCAGTCCCTATTTTACTCTTTTTAAGTGGTCCTCATAGTACTTAAAAACGATAATTCTTTGTGTTTTTAAGGTCTATTTTTTATAACATTATGTTTCTTACAAATACGACAAAGGAAGGCTAATCTTTTGAGTGTCCATAAATTAAGGGTTTTTATCCTAAAGTGGTTAAACTTATTAACAAAGTGGTATATAGTGGTAAATAGTGGTAATATTTTTTATATTTTTGCTCTATATCATTTAATACTTTTTGCTTGGATACAATTGTCGGAACATATGAATGTAAAGTCGATGCTAAAGGAAGGCTGCTCATGCCAGCGCCCTTAAAAAAGCAGTTGGCTACTTCACTTCAAAACGGATTCGTTTTGAAGCGTTCTGTTTTTCAGCCTTGTTTAGAGCTGTATCCTATGAAAGAATGGGATTTAATGATGCAAAAAATCAACAAACTAAATCGATTTGTAAAGAAAAACAATGACTTTATTCGCAGGTTTACCGCTGGTGTAAAAGTAGTTGAGATTGATGCTTTAGGGCGATTGTTAGTTCCTAAAGATTTGGTGGCTTACTCCAGTATTACTAAAGAGGTAGTTTTCTCCTCTGCTGTAAATATTGTAGAAATTTGGGATAAAGATTTGTATGAAAAATCAATAAGTGGCGAAGATGTAGATTTTGCGGATTTAGCCGAAGATGTAATGGGAAATATAAATGACGACGACAATGGAATATCATAATCCGGTTTTGCTTCAAGCATCAGTAGATGGTTTAAATATCAAGCCTGATGGCATATATGTAGATGTTACTTTTGGTGGTGGTGGGCATTCAAAAGAGATTTTGAAAAGACTTGGTCCAGATGGAAAATTATTTGCTTTTGATCAGGATGAAGATGCTTTAGCCAATGCTCTCGCTGATGAAAGATTTACGTTAATCAATGAAAATTTTAGATTTATAAAACGGTTTTTACGCTTTTATGGAGTAAAAAGCGTGGATGGAATTTTGGCAGATTTAGGGGTTTCTTCCCATCAATTTGATGTTGCAGAACGAGGTTTCTCTACTCGGTTTGATGCCGACTTAGATATGAGAATGAGTCAGAAAAATGATTTGAATGCTTATAGAGTGGTCAATGAATATGACGAGGCTAATTTAAAAAGGGTGTTCTTGGATTATGGTGAATTGAAAAATGCACCCGTTTTAGCCAGAACAATTATAGAGGCTAGAGAACAAGATCCAATCAAGACAACAGATGCATTGAAGGAGGTTTTGGCACGTTTTTTACCAGAGAGAGTTAGAAATAAAATTTTAGCTCAGATATATCAGGCTATTCGAATAGAAGTAAATCAAGAGATGGATGTTTTGAAAGAGTTTTTAGAACAGTCTCTTGAAATATTAAATCCAAATGGGAGATTAAGTGTGATCTCCTATCATTCGTTAGAAGACAGATTGGTGAAGAGATTTATGAAAAATGGTATGTTTGAAGGAGAACCAGAGCGAGACTTTTTTGGTAATTTTTCGGTTCCGTTCAAAACAATTGGAAAATTAATCGTTCCAGATAACGCCGAGATTAAAGAAAACAACAGAGCCAGAAGTGCAAAATTACGAATAGCTGAAAAGAGGTAATTCTAAGCGCCCGAGTTGGAAAGTAAAATATAAACAATAAAATATACCCAATTGCAGATCTTCTCTACTTTAGAGATAGGTTGGGGTTAATAAAAAATGAAAAACGGAGTATACAGTTTACTAAAAGCAAGGTTCCTTGTCAATGAGGATGCGGTTAAAAACTGGCGTTTTATCGTTTTTATAATTCTGTTGGCTATTCTAATGATAGCAAACACCCAACGATTTGAACAAAAAGTGTTTAAGATTGCAGAATTAACAAATAAAGCCAAAGAGTTGCGCTCAGAATTTGTCGATAGACGCTCAGAATTAATGAAACTGAAAATGGAATCGACTGTTTCTGAAAAAATGATAGAAAAAGAAATTTTTCCATCAACAGTTCCTCCAGTAAAAATTAAAGTTAAAGAAGAAAAAGAGAAAAGTGTTTTAGAAAAATTATGGCAGTAGAAGATAAACACATATCGTACAGAATTTATCTGGTAGCTTTTGGCATTTTTGTCATGGCTATTGCTATTGCTGTGAAATTAACAAATATTCAGTGGGTCGAAGGAGATTATTATAGAAAGTTAGCCAAGGAAAGAACGGTTAGGAACTTTGTGATTCCAGCAAATAAAGGAAATATTTATTCTGCTGACGGAAGTCTATTGGCTACATCGATTCCTAATTATGAAATACGGTTTGATGCTGTTACTCCCAAAGCAGAATCATTTGAAAAAAATGTTAAATCACTATCAGATTCCTTAGCGACAGTATTAGGCAAGTCGTCTAGTTTTTTTGAAAATGAGCTTCGAAAAGCAAGAGCCAATAAAAATAGGTATTACTTGATTGCGCGTAATTTAAGTTATACTCAGTATTTTAAAATTAAAGGTTTTCCATTGTTTAATTTGGGTGCCTATAAAGGGGGAATTATAATTGAACAAGAGACGGTGCGAGAGCATCCAATAGGAAAAATTGCAGAGCGTACCGTAGGATATGAGCGAACTTCTAATGGTGAGTCTTATGAAGGAAAGGGAATTGAGTGGGCATTTAGAAAATATTTAAATGGTAAAGACGGTAAGATTTTAAAACAAAAAATCGCCAAAGGACAGTGGAAACCCATTCGTGATATAAATGAGGTAGATCCTCAGGATGGATACGATGTAATTTCAACAATTGACGTTTATATTCAGGATATTGCTCATCATGCTTTATTAAAACAGTTGGAGTTATATCAGGCAGATCATGGCTGTGTTGTGGTCATGGAAACAAAAACAGGTCATGTAAAAGCAATTTCGAATCTGGGAAGAGCTAAGGACGGAACCTACTTTGAAACAACTAATTATGCGGTGGCTGAGTCTCATGAGCCGGGATCGACTTATAAACTAGCTGATTTAATGGCACTTCTAGAAGATAAAAAAGCAGATACTAGTACTGTTTATGATAGTAAAGGTGGCGTAATAGTTTATTCCGGGAAAAAAGTGCGTGATTCACATGAAGGAGGTTACGGTAAGATTTCGTTAGCAAGGGGTTTTGAACTTTCATCTAACACTGTTATGGTGCAAGCGGTCTACGATAATTACAAAAATGACCCTTCTAAATTCGTAAATCATCTTAATAATTTTGGATTAAATAAACCATTAGGCCTTTCAATTAAAGGAGAAGGAAAGCCTTACGTTCCGCAACCCAGCGATAAAAATTGGTCTAATATATCCCTTCCGTGGATGGCTTTTGGTTACGGAGTGTCGATCACGCCAATGCAAACTTTAGCTTTTTACAATGCCGTTGCTAATAATGGTGAAATGGTCAAACCTCAATTTGTCTCTGAAATCAAAGAATGGAACAGAACCATCAAAAAATATGGGAAGGAAGTTTTAAATCCAAGCATTTGTTCTCCAGCAACTATTGCAAAGCTAAAAGCGGTTTTAGCAAATGTGGTAAAAAAAGGAACAGGTTCAAAGCTGTATTCTAAAGATTTTTCTATGGCAGGAAAAACAGGTACGGCACAGGTTGACTATGGAAAAAGTGGCAGATCTGGAATGTATTATGCCTCTTCATTTGTAGGTTATTTTCCGGCAGACGAACCTAAGTATTCTTGTATTGTTGTAGTTCATAGACCCAATACTGCTCTTAATAACTTTTATGGTGCGGATGTAGCAGGTCCTGTTTTTAAAAGGATTGCACAAAAAATATTTACAGATGCACCCTCCACAAATGAAATCAAAAACTTGGATAGAAAAATTCCAAAACAAGAAAATAATTATGATGCTTACTATGCTAAATATCAAAAGAAGCAACAAATAATTCCAAATTTAAAGGGAATGTCAGGTATGGATGCTGTCGCTTTATTGGGGAATTTGGGTATGAAAGTGAAGGTTATAGGGGTTGGTAAAGTTAAAAAACAATCGCTCGAAGCGGGACAGAATTTAGTAAAAAACACAACGATATTATTGGAATTATCATGAGTATACTAAAAGACATATTGTACAAAGTAGCTATTGAAGCCGTGAAAGGTTCGACAGATATCGCCATAAACAAAATGGATTTTGATTCTAGAAAAATAGAAAATAATGACATTTTTGTGGCTATACGTGGTTCTATTTCTGATGGGCATGATTTTATTGGAAAAGCAATTGCGCAAGGTGCTGTTGCAGTGATATGCGATACCTTTCCGGATACGATCGTAAACGGAATTACCTATGTGCAGGTTAAAGACACGAATTCTGCCTTAGCTTTTATGGCTGCAAATTATTTTGGTGATCCGTCGCGAAAGTTGAAATTAGTTGGAATAACAGGAACAAATGGTAAAACTACGATTGCCTCTTTGTTGTTTCAATTGTTTAAAAAAGCGGGTTATAAAGTTGGTTTACTGTCAACTGTAAAAATAATGGTAGATGATGTAGAGCATAAAGCAACTCATACCACCCCAGATTCTATTACGATAAATTATTATCTGGCAGCAATGGTTGAGAATGATGTTGACTATTGTTTTATGGAAGTAAGCTCTCATGGGATTCATCAAAAAAGAACAGAAGCACTCCATTTTGTGGGTGGGATATTCACTAATTTATCACACGATCACTTAGATTATCATCCTACGTTTGCAGAATATAGAGATGTGAAAAAATCGTTTTTCGATCATTTACCTAAAACGGCTTTTATATTGTCTAACATAGACGATAAAAATGGGCAGGTAATGTTGCAGAATACTGCCGCTAAAAAGTGCACTTATGCTTTAAAAACTTACGCTGATTATAAAGCACAAATACTGGAAAACCAATTATCGGGCTTGCTGCTTAAAATAAATGGAAACGAAGTTTGGGTTAAGTTGATAGGAACCTTTAATGCTTATAACCTTCTGGCTATATATGGTACTGCCGTTGAGCTTGGAATGGAAAGTTTAGAAGTACTCCGATTGTTATCTGATTTAGAAAGTGTTTCAGGTCGTTTCCAGTTTATCGTTTCTTCAACTAACATCACGGCAATTGTGGATTATGCCCATACTCCAGATGCTTTAGATAATGTGCTAAAAACTATCAATGCTATTCGTACAAAAAACGAGCAATTGATTACAGTTGTAGGTTGCGGAGGAAATAGAGATAAAACCAAGCGCCCCATTATGGCTGGAATTGCATCGGAGCTCAGTGATAAAGCAATTTTCACTTCGGACAATCCTAGAAATGAAGAGCCAGATGCTATTATTGCTGAAATGGAGCAAGGTGTAGCACCTCAAAATTATAAAAAAACATTGACCATAAGCGATAGAAAGCAAGCTATAAAGACAGCTTGCCAATTGGCGCAGCCGAATGATATTATTTTGATAGCCGGAAAAGGACATGAAACCTATCAGGAGATCAAAGGGATTCGGCAACATTTTGATGATATGGAAACAGTAAAAGAATTTTTAGAACAATTAGGGAAATGATAGTTTAATCGGTTGCTATTATTTGTTTGCGAATAGCCATCAGATTGGAAAGTAACGAACAGCACAGCAACGATTAACCAAATAAACAACGATATATGCTATACTATTTATTTGAATATTTAGATAAAACATTAGATGTTCCAGGAACAGGGGTTTTTCAGTACATCACGTTTAGATCGGCATTAGCTTTTATGCTATCGTTATTACTGTCCACTATTTATGGAAAAAGAATCATTCGATTTTTGCAAGCACAACAAGTAGGGGAGACTGTTCGAGAGTTAGGGTTGGCAGGCCAAAATGAAAAAGCGGGAACACCCACGATGGGAGGATTAATCATAATTTTTGCCACTTTAGTGCCAGTTTTACTGTTTGCAAAACTGCATAATATTTACATCGTATTGTTGATAGTGACCACGTTATGGATGGGAACGATTGGATTTATTGATGATTATATTAAAATTTTCAAGAAAGATAAAGCAGGTTTAAAAGGGATATTTAAAGTTTTTGGACAAGTTGGTTTGGGTTTGATAGTAGGAATCGTTCTATATTTTCATGCTGGTGTAACTGTAAGAACGGATACGGGCAAAGTAGACGTTTTTAAAACGTCGACGCAAACCGTTATTATGCCTGCGCCTATCGAAGAAAAATCTACGGCAACGACAATTCCCTTCTTTAAAAACAATGAGTTTGATTATGCCGAATTGCTGGCTTGGACTGGGGACGGATATGAAAAATGGGCTTGGTTAATTTTTATTCCGGTAGTAATTTTTATTATAACTGCAGTTTCAAACGGCGCTAATCTAACAGATGGAATTGATGGTCTTGCTGCGGGAACTTCGGCTATTTCGGTACTCGCATTGGGAATATTCACATTCGTCTCAGGTAATATTATTTTCTCTAATTATCTGAACATTATGTATATCCCCAATTCTGGTGAAATGACGGTTTTCATAGCCGCCTTTGTAGGGTCATTGATTGGATTTCTTTGGTATAATTCCTATCCAGCATCCGTTTTTATGGGTGATACCGGTAGTTTGACAATTGGCGGAATTATAGCAGTTCTTGCAATTGCAGTTCGAAAAGAAATGCTCATTCCTTTATTGTGTGGGATTTTTCTTGTCGAAAATTTATCTGTGGTTCTTCAAGTAAGTTATTTCAAGTATACGAAGAAACGCTTTGGCGAAGGCCGAAGAATATTTTTAATGTCTCCTTTACATCATCATTACCAGAAAAAAGGGTATCACGAAAGTAAAATTGTAACCCGTTTTTGGATTGTGGCTATCATGCTGGCCATATTGTCAATTGTCACTTTAAAATTAAGATAGTATGCGGTTAGTAATTTTAGGTGGTGGAGAAAGTGGTGTTGGTACTGCTATTCTAGGTAAGAAAAAAGGGTACGAAGTTTTCGTATCTGATTTTGGAAAAATAAAAGGAAATTACAAAGAAGTTCTTATCATTAATGGGATCTCTTGGGAAGAGGAAAAACATACGGAGGAGTTGATCTTGAATGCTGCTGTGGTGATGAAAAGTCCAGGAATTCCGGATAAATCTCCAATAGTAAAAAAGCTGAAGGAACGAGGAATTCCAGTGATTTCAGAGATTGAGTTTGCGGCTCCTTTTACGAAAGCATCCATTATAGGTATAACTGGAAGCAACGGAAAAACGACTACAACAATGCTGACACATCATTTGCTGAAATCAGCTGGATTGAATGTAGGATTGGGCGGCAATATAGGAAAAAGTTTTGCTTGGCAGATTGCTGATAATAAATACGATTCCTATGTGCTGGAGTTGAGTAGTTTCCAACTGGATGGAATTATTGATTTCAAACCCCATATTGCTATTATTACGAATATAAGTCCAGATCATTTAGATCGGTACGAATACAAATATGAAAATTACATTGATTCAAAATTCAGAATAACAATGAATCAAACAGAAGATGATTATCTCATCTATGATGCAGATGATGAAGCCATATGCAATTGGTTCAAAACGCACACAACAAAAGCAAAATTAATCCCTTTTTCATTGACTAAAATTTTCAGCGAAGGAGCCTATATAAAAAACAACAAAATGGAAATTAAGATCAGTCAGGAAGAGTTTACAATGGATACAGAACACATTGCTTTAGAAGGAAAACATAATATGAAAAATGCAATGGCAGCAACCTCTGTGGCTAAATTAATGCAAATAAGAAAGGCTACAATTAGAGAAAGTCTTTCTAATTTTCAAGGAGTAGAACACCGTCTGGAAAAGGTTTTAAAAATTCAAAATGTTCAATATATCAATGATTCTAAAGCAACCAATGTTAACGCAACCTTTTTTGCTTTAGACAGTATGAATACACCAACGGTTTGGATTGTGGGTGGTGTCGATAAAGGGAATGATTATAACGAATTAATGTCCTTAGTTCGTGAGAAAGTAAAAGCAATTATTTGCCTTGGTGTAGATAATAAAAAGATTATTGATGTTTTTGGGAATGTGGTTGACATGATGATTGAGGTGGATAACATGAATGATGCAGTTCGAATGGCACAACGATTAACTGAAAAAGGGGACTCTGTATTATTGTCTCCGGCCTGCGCTAGTTTTGATTTGTTCGAGAATTATGAAGACAGAGGGAATCAATTTAAACAAGCAGTTAAAAATTTATAGAAAAGTTTTATCGTATGAACGAAAGTAAACTTTAAAAAGAAAATGATATGAAACAATTAATAGGCAATCTAAAAGGAGATAAAGGGATTTGGTCATTTGTGGCCTTATTGGCCTTATTTTCGTTTATGCCTGTTTTTAGTGCAAGCAGTAACTTGGCCTATTTAGGGCATGGAACAGGAAATACTTTAGGGTATTTAGTAAAACATTCGGGTCATATTTTTTTTGGTTTTTTAATCATTTTTTGGGTTCACAAAATTCCGTATCACTATTTTAGATCTATTTCTAAATGGCTGTTGCCCGTTGTTTGGGTTGTTTTAGCCATAACAATGATAAAAGGTACAGTGATAGGTGGAGCCAATGCAAGTAGATGGCTTCAGATACCATTTGTAGGTATTTCATTTCAACCTTCGGCTTTTGCGGCCTTAGTTTTGTTTGTATTTGTTGCGCGTTATTTGTCTAAAACAAGAGAGAAACCAATTGATTTTGTAGAATCATTGAAAGAGCTGTGGCTCCCCGTTTTTATTACCTTGATTTTTATTCTTCCTTCGAATTTTTCGACTACGGCATTAATTTTTTCGATGATATTAATGTTGGCATTCATAGGGAAGTATCCTATGAAATATATCGCAGTAATAGTTGGATCAGGCATAGTCTTTCTAACCTTCTTTGTTTTGATTTCTAAAGCTTTTCCCGATGCTAAATTTTTTAGCAGAGTAAGAACTTGGGAAAGTCGTATTGAAAATTTTAGCACCGATAAACCAGATGAAGATGATTATCAAATAGAAAAGGCAAAAATTGCTATTGCATCAGGCAAGATTTATGGACTAGGACCTGGTAAAAGTGTTCAGAAAAATTTCTTACCTCAATCTTCATCGGATTTTATTTATGCCATTATTGTTGAAGAATACGGATTAATAGGTGGATTAGGCGTTTTGTCGCTCTATTTGTTATTGCTTTTCCGATTTGTAGTTGCTTCGCATAAAGCCACCACACTCTTTGGGAAATTGGTGGTTATAGGTCTTGGTTTTCCAATGATTTTTCAGGCCATGATTAATATGGCCGTAGCTGTAGAATTATTACCTGTTACGGGACAAACACTGCCGTTGATTAGTAGTGGAGGAACTTCTATTTGGATGACCTGTATCGCTTTAGGAATCATTATTGGTGTAACTAAGAAAGAAGAAGAAATTGCTCAGGAATTGAAAGATACGGCAAAAAGGGAGGAAGCGCTACAAAAATTAATCGATAGAGAGTTAGAAGAAGAGTACGTTTTAGAGGAAGCGTATTCAATCGAAGACAAGGCAAAAAATCCAATGCAGGCAGTTTTAAACAAGTAAGCCATTTTATACCCTTAAATTTTTAAAATAATAGCAACTCAGTAACTTTAAAAAAATGAAACAATACAAATTCATATTAAGCGGTGGCGGAACTGGAGGACATATCTATCCGGCAATTGCTATTGCAAATGAATTGAAGTCTCGTTTTCCTAATGCCGAATTTCTATTTGTTGGTGCCAAAGATAAAATGGAGATGCAAAAGGTGCCTCAGGCAGGTTACAAGATCATCGGACTATGGATTGCAGGATTACAACGAAGACTAACATTTGACAATACTCTTTTTCCAATAAAACTAATTAGCAGCTTGCTAAAGTCGCGCACTATAATCAAGCAGTTTGAGCCAGATGTAGTTATTGGCACTGGAGGTTTTGCCAGTGGTCCACTTTTACAAATAGCGGCAATTGCAGGTATTCCAACTGTGATTCAGGAACAAAATTCCTATCCTGGAATTACCAATAAGTTATTGAGCAAAAAGGCAAAAAAGATTTGTGTTGCCTATGAAAACTTAGAACGCTTTTTTCCAAAAGAAAAAATGATTTTAACTGGAAATCCAGTGCGTCAGGATTTAATTGATATTGATTCCAAACGAGAAATAGCGTTACAGCATTTTGATTTAGACCCTAAGAAAAAAACACTTTTGGTTTTAGGAGGTAGTTTAGGAGCCAGAAGAATAAATGAGTTAATCGCGAAAGAAATTTTGTTGTTTGCAGCTCATAATGTGCAAGTGATTTGGCAATGTGGTAAGTTGTATTTTGATGATTATAAACGTTTGGAAGAGAATGGTAATATTCAGATTCATTCTTTTATTGATAAAATGGATCTGGTTTATGCAGCGGCAGATATCGTGGTTTCTCGTGCAGGAGCTTCTTCCGTATCGGAATTATGCATTGTTGGTAAACCCGTGATTTTTATTCCTTCTCCTAATGTAGCTGAAGATCACCAAACTAAAAATGCGCAAGCGATAGTTGATAAAAATGGAGCTATTTTATTGAAAGAAGTAGAGCTAGATTCTCAATTCGGTACTGTATTTGAGTCTTTAATTAAAGATGAGGCAAAACAAAAAATGCTAAGTGATAACATAAAACAATTGGCAATGCCAGAAGCAACAAAACGAATTGTTGATGAAATTGTTAAGCTGATAGATAGAAAATAATAGAGATAAAGAAAGAAACGAAAATGAACTTGAATCAAATACATAACGTCTATTTTATTGGAATTGGTGGAATCGGGATGAGCAATTTAGCTCGTTATTTCAAAAATTTGGGAAAACAGGTTTGCGGATATGATAAAACGCCTTCTGTTCTAACAAATGAATTGATGGAAAGTGGAATTGCAATTCACTTTGAAGATAGTATTGATTTGATCCCTAAAGATTTTTTTATCGAGAATACGCTAGTAATTATTACACCGGCAGTACCAGTTACACATTCGGAATGGAATTACTTCGTGGAAAGAGAGTATGAAATAAAAAAGAGAGCCGAAGTTTTAGGATTAATTACTAAGGATACGTTTTGTTTTGCAGTTGCAGGTACCCATGGAAAAACAACGACATCGGGGATTTTAGGACATATATTATACCAAAGTGGCGCTGACGTTACTGCTTTTATAGGTGGAATAGTGGAGAATTATAATTCAAATTTAATAGGAAGTGGTACAACAGTAACGGTAGTTGAAGCAGATGAATTTGATCGTTCCTTTCTACATTTGCATCCCAATATTGCTTGCATTACATCCATGGATGCTGATCATCTTGATATTTACGGGACAAGTGAAGCTATTGAGGCGTCTTTTATGGAATTTGCAGCTAAAATAGAAGATAAAAATAATCTTTTCATCACAAAAGAATTACCATTAGAAGGATTAACGTGTGCGGTAAACGAAGACGCTATTTATAAAGCGTTTAACATAAGAATAGGAGACGGAAGCTATGTTTTCGATGTACAAACACCCACTGAAATAATTAAAGATTTACATTTTGGATTACCAGGACGTCATAACTTAATGAATGCGGTAATGGCTATTGCAATGGCAAATTTATTCGGCACCCCAACCGATGCCATTGCAAATGCCATTGCATCATTTAAGGGGATAAAAAGAAGGTTTTCGTACCAAATTAAAACAGCAGCTAAAGTTTATATTGATGATTATGCACATCATCCAACAGAAATAAATGCGGTGCATCAAGCTGTACGGGAATTATATCCCAATCAGAAAGTACTAGCGATTTTTCAGCCTCATTTGTATAGCAGAACAAGAGATTTTGCTGATGAATTTGCCAAAAGTTTGTCCCACTTTGATGAAGTTCTTTTGTTAGATATTTATCCGGCTCGAGAACTGCCGATACAAGGTGTAACTTCGCAATGGATCTTGGATAAGATGCTGCATAATAATAAGAAATTAGTTGCCAAAAATGATTTGATTAACGCGATATTGGCAAGTGATGCAACGGTCGTTGTCACTATTGGAGCAGGAGATATTGGAGAATTAGTACCATTAATTAAAAAAGCAATCAATGAAACTCTTTAATTGGACCAATATTCGATTGATACTGATGTTTGCATTAGTAGTTTTTCTGTTTTCTTTTACGTCAAAACGGAATGAAAACAGGAAATTGACCAAATCTGAAGTTATTTTTGTTGGAGATAATGATCCTTTTGTTAAACAAGAAACGGTTAATAAATTGTTAATAGAAAATAATCGAGAGGCATCCAGCATTCAAAAAGTTAATTTAGATTTGAATACGCTGGAGACAAATCTCAATGCACAAGAAATGATTGAAAAATCACATGTCTATGTGAGTATTGATGGGGTGTTAAAAGCAGAGGTGAAACAAAAAACTCCTATTGCTAGAGTTTTTGATAATGGAGGTTCTTTTTACATTGATTATAAAGGGAATAGAATGCCATTATCGACAAATTTTACAGCTCGAGTTCCACTTGTTTCAGGGGGAATAAATAAAAATAATAACGAAGATTTAGCCCACTTATTTCGCATAATTTATGATGATGCATTTTTGAAAAAAAACATTATAGGAATTGAAATTATGCCAAATGGTAGCTTAAAAATGCACAACAGAAATTTTGATTATCAAATTGATTTTGGTAAATTGATTAATGTGGAGCGTAAATTTAAAAATTACAAAGCTTTTTTTCAAAAAGCAGTTTTAGATAGTTCGTTGTATAAATATAAAAAAATTGACCTCCGGTTTACGGAACAAGTAGTTTGCACTAAATAATAGATAATGGAAAAAGAGAATATTGCAGTAGGTCTAGATATTGGGACAACTAAAATAGTTGCCATGATAGGCAAAAAGAATGAATATGGTAAACTAGAAATTTTAGGTGTTGGTAAATCTAAAAGTTTGGGTGTGGCACGAGGTGTTGTAAATAACATTACACAAACCATACAATCCATACAGCAAGCTATTCAAGAAGCGGAGAATAACTCCGGTTATAAAATAAAAGATGTGGTTGTTGGTATCGCAGGACAACACATACGCAGTATACAACACACAGATTATATTAGCAGAAACAATCCTGAGGAAGTGATTGGTGGGAATGATATTCAACTTTTGATTGATCAAGTCAACAAATTGGCCATGTTGCCTGGTGAAGAAATAATACACGTTTTGCCACAAGAATTCAAAATTGATGGACAATCTGAAATCAAAGAACCTATAGGAATGTACGGTGGAAGATTAGAATCTAGTTTTCATGTAGTAGTGGGTCAGGCATCGTCTATTCGTAATGTGGGTAGGTGTATTCAAAGTTCTGGAATTGAACTTTCAGGTTTGACATTGGAGCCATTAGCTTCTGCCGATGCAGTTTTAAGTCAGGAAGAAAAAGAAGCTGGAGTTGCATTAATTGACATAGGTGGAGGTACTACCGATTTAGCTATTTTTAAAGATGGTATTATTCGGCATACAGCAGTAATTCCGTTTGGAGGAAATGTAATTACAGACGATATAAAAGAAGGATGTTCTATAATTGAAAAGCAAGCTGAATTACTAAAAGTTAAATTTGGTTCTGCTTGGCCAGGAGAAAATAGAGATAATGAAATTGTTTCTATTCCAGGTCTAAGAGGTAGAGAGCCAAAAGAAATATCGTTAAAGAATCTATCCAAAATAATTCATGCTCGAGTTGTGGAGATTGTGGATCAGGTGTTTACAGAAGTTAAAGCTTACGGTCATGAAGATCCTCGAAAGAAACTGATCGCAGGTATTGTATTAACAGGTGGTGGTGCTCAATTGAAACATATTAAGCAACTAGTAGAATATATTACTGGAATGGATACAAGAATAGGGTATCCTAACGAACATTTAGCTGGGAATTCAGATGAGGAAATCTCAAGTCCGTTGTATGCAACGGCAGTGGGTTTAGTAATGAAAAGCATTGAAAATAAAACGCAAAGCGCGGTACGTTTGGATGCAGTTGAACAACCAAAAGCTACCGTGTACAGAGCGCCAGTGGTTCAGAGTCCAATAATCAATGAAATCCCTGAGGAAGTAAAAGAGGACCATAACTCGAACGAGAAACACAATTCTACAGTAAATAGGATACAAAGAAATTTCTTTGATCGATATGTAGATAAGATTAAGGACTTTTTAGATAATGCAGAATAAAGGCACGGCCTGAAAAATATAAGAATTAATAATAAATATCAAAAACCCAAAATTATGCCAAGCAACACAGAATTTGGAAGTATTTCATTTGATTTACCTAAAAACCAATCAAATGTAATAAAAGTTATAGGGGTCGGTGGTGGCGGAAGTAACGCTATAAATCACATGTTTAAACAAGGGATCAAAGGTGTTGATTTTATCGTATGTAATACGGATTCTCAAGCGTTGCAGAGTAGTTCTGTGCCAAATAAAATTCAGTTAGGAGTTCATCTAACGGAGGGACTTGGTGCTGGGGCAAACCCTGATGTTGGACAACAGTCCGCAATTGAAAGTATTTCTGAGATTGAGAAAATGCTAGATCGCAATACTAAGATGGTGTTTATTACAGCCGGAATGGGTGGTGGAACTGGAACTGGTGCAGCACCTGTCATAGCACAACTGGCAAAAGAAAGAGATATTCTTACGGTTGGGATTGTGACATTGCCTTTCTTATTTGAAGGTAAAGTGCGTCAGGAACAAGCGTTAATTGGTATAGAAAAATTGCGTAAGCAAGTCGATTCTTTAATTGTTATCAATAATAATAAATTAAGAGAAGTATATGGGAATCTTGGTTTTAAAGCTGGATTTTCAAAGGCCGATGAAGTTTTGGCCACAGCCTCAAGAGGGATTGCTGAAGTAATTACGCATCACTATACGCAGAATATCGATTTAAGAGATGCTAAAACGGTATTGTTCAATAGTGGAACAGCTATTATGGGGTCTTCTGTTTCTTCAGGCGAAAACAGAGCTAAGGAAGCAATTATTGCAGCTTTGGATTCTCCTTTGTTAAATGATAATAAAATTACTGGTGCCAAAAACGTATTGTTGCTTATCGTTTCTGGAACTAATGAAATTACAATTGACGAAATTGGAGAAATTAATGATCATATTCAAGTTGAAGCAGGTCATAATGCTAATATTATTATGGGAGTTGGTGAAGATGAATCTCTTGGAGATGCCATCGCAGTAACTATTATTGCTACAGGATTTGACATTGAACAACAAAATGAAATCGTAAATACAGAGCCGAAAAAAATTATTCACACATTAGAGGATGAACAAAGAAGTGTGCATAATCTAAGTAGTAAAACAGTTACAGCATTCGATTTGAATACAGAATCACCAATTTCAAACTCTAGCGAAAGAATTGTTTTCGATCTAGTAGAAGATATTGTTGCTGCTGAGCCTGAAATCGTTCCTCAACCAGCGATTGCGCCAACTACAATTAATAAGGAAGAGTTGATGGTTATGTCTGAATTTATTAAAAATTTAGATGTAACCTTCGAAATAGTTTCTCCTATTACTGATATTGATTTTACAATCACATCTCCTGTAGCTGAAGCTAAAGCAGTGCAGCCAAAGGTTATCGAAAGACAAGAACAAACTACTTTCTCTTTTGATTTACCTCTTTTTAAAACAGAACCAGCAGATCAAGTACAGGAAAATAAAGTATTGTATGAGTTAACGAATGAAACTCGTGATATCAAAGTAAATGAGGCCGTTCAATTTGTTCCAGTGACAGAATTAAGTGATAACGGAATCATCAAGTACTCTCTAGAAGAATATATGGATCAAGAGCCTGATTTCATGGCTAAACCAGTCGCAAAAATACCAGAAGTTGTTATTCCGGCTGAGTTAAATATTACCATGAAACAAGTGGAAAGATCGGTACAGGCGCCAGAAGATTTTGAGACAATCTCTCCTATGGAAATGACTATCGAAGAGTCGTTGAGAATGAGAGCTGATGAAAGAAGAAAAAAGCTAAAGGAATTCAATTACAAGTTTCACAACAATGTTTCTAAAATTGATGAATACGAAAAAGAGCCAGCATACAAAAGATTAGGAATAGATATTTCAAACAATCAGGCGAATAATACAAATTCAAGGATTTCTGTAGGAACAGATAGCAACAACGATTTGCAGTTGCGTTCAAACAACTCCTATTTGCATGACAATGTAGATTAAGTAAATCAAGTCAAAAGGAGATAACCCGAAAATTTATTTTTCGGGTTATTTTTTTTATGCAACGTGAACATAATAATCTGTTGTGAATTCCAGTAAATTTCTTTAAATTTGCACTTTCTTAATCCGGTCTTCGTTTCTGTTTTATATCGAAAAGAAACTTTTTTACTGAAAGACTTTTTAGTATCGCTGGTTTAAAAAATTGTTATCAAAAATACTATTTCAACAATCGATTAACTAATGATCGATTCATCAAATTAATAATAAAGAATATGAGTTTATCAATACAAATCATGGACGAAATCAAAACCGCCATGAGAGCCAAAGATACGGTAGCTTTAGAAGCTCTAAGAGCTATCAAATCTGAAATTTTATTGGCGCAGACAGCAACAGGATCAAAAGAAGAAATTACTGCTGACGACGAAATAAAATTGTTGCAAAAGTTAGTAAAAACTCGAAAAGACAGTGCTAAGATCTTTACAGAACAAAATCGTATGGATTTAGCTGAACCAGAATTAGCTCAAATTGCGGTAATAGAAAAATTCTTACCAGCTCAATTAAGCGAAGCGGAAGTAGAAGTTGTAATTGCAAAAATTATTAGTGAAACAGGTGCTTCAGGAATAGCCTCAATGGGTAAAGTGATGGGCTTAGCAGCAGCGCAATTAGGTGGAACTGCTGAGGGAAAAACTATTTCTACGATTGTTAAAAAGTTACTGACGTAATAATCAAGAATTCTTGTTAATTGATTTTTATTGTAAATTTAAATCGTTAATCATCATTCTCGAATCAACTTGACTGCGTAGTTCAACTGGATAGAATATCAGATTTCGACTCTGAGGGTTGCAGGTTCGAACCCTGCCGTGGTCACATTAAAAAAACCGTAAGTACTACTTAAAGTATTTTACGGTTTTTTTTGTCTTTTTTTACCAATCGTTTTTTGAAGGCTTTTTGATAGCAAACAACTGTATCAAATGCGGATATAAAGTTTCCGTTCTATTATTGAATAGAGATGTTTTTTTTATGGTTTTATTGGTTGGTCGATTGTATACTCATTAGTGGCTTGAATAAGTAACCCATCTTTGATGATGATACGCGGTTCTTCAATAAAGTGTGTGTTAAAAACAGAGATCCGATATTTATTTTTTTTACTTCAATTTTGAATTCAGCGACAATCGGATGGCGCATTTTGTCACTGAAATTTGTCTTTTTTATAATTCTTGTGGAGTCGGTTTTAAACTCTAATCGTGGATTGCTTTTGAGTTTGGATATGCTTGTTGAATCCTTGTAAATATAGTTCCAAATGATCAATCCGTCTTCGATACTAAAGTTTTTATTTTGTGCAAATGATATGTTGATAATCAATAGAAAAGTGATGAATATTATTTTTTCATTCTTAATTATTTATAATTATTTGCGTTAGTTAACCGTTTTAGTTCTAATGGTAATTCAAAAGAATACCGTCACGACCTCTATATCTCTTTTTAGAAACATTTTAGCGATAAATGACTCCTTTTATGTCCTCTGTAAATTCTCTAGATTAACAGGTTTCATTTGATGTATTGTCAGTGCTTTTTTTTCGTGGATTCTTGGCAAATACCCTATTATTAACTGTTAATAAAAAGTTGATTTATGTTATTTATTACGTATAATATATTAATCAAAATTCGTAACTGAAATTGAAAATAATAAGAGAGGTTGCATTTGGGGCTGAAATTGTAGCGGTTCCGTTTTGTTGTATAAGTGGTTGGTTAGACCAAGACAATTTAATTTCTATCGCCTTCTTTTTTATTTATATGAACACGTTGCAAGGTTGGTATTTGTGAAGATTATGAAATTTTACGGCATTAAAAGTTGGTGCAGTATTTTGTAGTGTGCTTATTTATAGTTTTAGTTTCAGTTCATTTTAAGGTTGAAATAAAACCTACTATCAAAAGTAGTCTGAATTTATTTTCCAAAAAAAAAACCTCTAGATTTCTCTAAAGGTTTTAGTTAATTTGAAGAAAATTCAATTATGCTTCAACTTCGAATGGAAGTATAGAAACATATGATTTGTTATCTCTTTTCTTTTGGAACTTAACAACTCCATCTACTCTTGCGTGTAGTGTGTGATCTTTACTAATGTAAACGTTTTCACCTGGATTATGTTTTGAACCTCTTTGTCTTACGATGATGTTCCCAGCAATAGCAGCTTGACCACCAAATATCTTAACGCCTAAACGTTTTGATTCTGATTCTCTACCATTCTTAGAACTACCGACACCTTTCTTGTGAGCCATGACGTATTAGTTTTATTTTGTTATTATTCTTTTGTGTCTTCTTTTTTAGCTTTAGCTGCCTTTTTCTTTGGAGCTTCAACTTCTTCTGTAGTGGCTTCAACTGCTGCTTTTTTAGTAGCTGCTTTCTTTTCACCAAAACCAGTAATACCTTCAATTACAATTTGAGTAAGATATTGTCTGTGACCGTTTCTCTTTTTGTATCCTTTTCTTCTTTTCTTTTTGAAAACGATAACTTTATCTCCTTTTAAGTGTTGTAACACTTTAGCTTCTACTGAAGCACCTTCTATAGCTGGGGCGCCTAAAGTGATAGTTCCGTTATCATCTAATAAAAGAACTTTGTCAAAAGAAACTTTTGAACCTTCTTCATTAGTCAAACGGTTAACATAAACCTTTAAGTCTTTGCTTACTTTGAATTGTTGCCCTGCTATCTCTACGATTGCATACATACTGAATTGTTTTAATAATTTTTAAGGTTGCAAATATACAATTAAATATTTACCTCGCAATTTGTTGAAGAAAAAAAACAATCTTTACGCCAGATTTCTTTAGGAATTAGACTTTTAAATAATTTTCATGAAACATCACGATCAACTAATGTTAAATTTTTTGTATCCAAGCCCTTATATTGTAACATAAATACAAAATCCCTACTAATCATTTATATTAACAAAATTATTAACCTTATGAAAAATTCATTAATGGCTTTAGGTGCTTTGTTTATGCTAGGAGGAGTCGCTTCTGCGCAAAAAGTAGCTTTTGAGGAATACAAATTAGACAATGGCTTGCATGTGATTTTGCACAATGACCCATCTGCTCCTACTGTTATTACATCGGTAATGTACCATGTGGGTGCCAAAGACGAAAATCCTGAAAGAACTGGTTTTGCTCACTTTTTTGAACATTTATTGTTTGAAGGAACCGAGAATATCAAACGCGGTGAGTGGTTTAAAATTGTAACTGGAAACGGTGGTGTAAATAATGCAAACACTACAGATGATAGAACGTATTATTATGAGGTTTTCCCTTCTAACAACTTGGAATTAGGTTTATGGATGGAAGCGGAAAGAATGTTACACCCAGTAATCAATCAAATTGGTGTTGACACTCAAAACGAAGTGGTAAAAGAAGAAAAAAGACTTCGTGTTGACAATCAACCGTACGGAAACTTTTTGGCTGAAGTAAAAAAGAATATTTTTACAAAACACCCATACCGTTGGGCTACAATTGGGTCAATGAGCCATTTAGACGCTGCAACTTTAGAAGAATTTCAAGCTTTCAACAAGAAGTTTTACATCCCCAATAATGCTGTTTTAATTGTTGCTGGTGATTTCAAAAAAGAACAAGCGAAGGAATGGATTCAAAAATATTTTGGTCCTATTAAAAAAGGAGCGGCTATTCAAAGAGAGACATTTGTTGAAGAACCAATTACTCAAACTATAAAAGCTAAATTTGAAGATGCTAATATCCAAATCCCTGCCATCGTAGCAGCGTATAGAACGCCGTCTATGAAAACCAGAGATGCAAGAGTTTTGGACATGATTTCTTCTATTTTAAGTGATGGAAAAAGCTCAAGATTATACAAGAAAATAGTTGACGATAAGAAAATGGCTTTGCAGATTGGTGCTTTTAGCAACAACCAAGAAGATTATGGAAGTTATATCATTTACGGTTTGCCACAAGCTCCAAACACTGCCGAGAATATTCTTGCCGAAATTGACTTGGAGATCGTAAACCTACAAACAGAATTGATTTCTGAAAAAGACTTACAAAAATTACAAAATAAATTCGAAAACCAATATGTGAACAGCAACTCAACCATTGATGGTATTGCTGACAACTTGGCTTCTTATCATTTGTTATACGGTGACGTAAACCTAATCAATACCGAAATCGAAATCTACCAGTCTATTACTCGTGAAGAAATTAGAGATATTGCCAAGAAATATTTAAATCCAAACCAAAGATTAGTTTTGGATTACGTTCCATCTAAAGACAAAGCTCAAAACTAAGATATATCATTATGAAAAAATCAATATTAATTTTATCAAGCTTGTTCTTAACAGTAATCATGCAAGGACAAATCATCCCTCAGCCAAAACCCGGAGTCGCTCCAACTATAAAAATTGGAAAACCGGTAACCTTTGAATTAAAAAATGGTTTGAAAGTTATGGTCGTTGAAAACCATAAATTACCAAGAGTAGCATTCAGCCTGACTTTAGACAATGATCCGTATGCTGAAGGTGACAAAAAAGGAGTAGCTGACATGACCAGTACTTTAATTGGAAGCGGAACTACAAAAATTTCGAAAACAGCTTTCAATGAAGAAGTTGATTTCTTAGGAGCCAACATCAATTTTAGTTCGAACGGTGCTTCAGCAAGCGCATTATCTAAATATTCTGGCAGAGTTTTAGAGTTAATGGCTGACGGTGCTTTAAACCCAAACTTCACACAAGAAGAATTTGACAAAGAGAAAACGAAACTTATCGAAGGATTAAAAGCGAATGAAAAAAGCGTTTCAGCAGTAGCAGCAAGAGTTGTTGATGTTTTGACTTATGGAAAAAACCATCCTGCAGGTGAGTATGTAAGCGAAGCTACTTTGAAAAACGTAACTCTTGCCGATGTAAAAGCGAATTACAATACGTATTTTGTTCCAAGTAATGCTTACCTAATTATTGTGGGGGATGTAAAATTCAACGAAACAAAAAAAATGGTAGAGAAATTCTTTGGATCATGGAAAAAAGCATCTGCTCCTTCGATTTCTTATAGCGATCCAAAAGATGTTTCCGCTACACAAATCAACTTTATTGACATGCCAAATGCGGTTCAATCAGAAGTTGCTGTGGTAAATATGTCAAATCTTAAAATGACTGATCCGGATTATTTTGCAGTTTTAGTTGCGAACCAAATTTTAGGTGGTGACTTTAATAGTTACATTAATATGAACTTAAGAGAAGCTCACGGATGGACGTATGGCGCTAGAACAAGTATCTACGGAGACAAACGCGTTTCTACGTTTAATGCTTCTACACAAGTTCGTAATGCAGTAACAGATAGTACCGTTGTTGAGATTTTCAAAGAATTCAAAAAAATAAGAACGGAGAAAGTAACTGATGAAATGTTAGCCAGCGTAAAAGCAGGATACATTGGACGATTTGTAATGCAAATTGAAAAACCACAAACGGTAGCAGGTTACGCTTTAAGAATCCAAACGCAAAGCTTGCCAGCTGATTTTTATGAAAACTACATCAAAAACATCAGTGCTGTAACTGCAGACGATATTTTGAGAGTGGCTAATAAATATTTCTTGGCTGACAATAGCAGAATTGTTATTGTAGGTAAAGCAGCGGATGTAGCTTCTGGATTAGAAAAATTAAAGTTTCCAGTAGCGTACTTCGATAAATACGGAAATGCAACAGCTAAACCAGAATTAAAAAAACCAGTTCCAGCAGGAGTTACTGCCAAAAGCGTTATTGATAATTACATCAAAGCTATTGGTGGAGAAAAAGCAGCTTTAGCTGTAAAAACAATCGTAATGAACGGAACTACAACTATTCCACAAGCACCATCACCATTGAATTTCACATCTAAAATTGATGCTAAAGGAAAACTAATGGTTGAATTAGCGATGGGAACAATGAGCATAATGAAGCAAGTGGTAAACGAAAAAGGGGCTTACGTAATGCAACAAGGGCAACGCCAAAATATCGAAGGAACTATGCTTGCTGATTTGAAAGCTACTGCAACACCTTTTGAAGAATTAGCTCTTTCTAAAAAACAAGGCTTAACGCTAGAAACAATTGAGTCCATTAATGGAAAAGACGCTTATGCCGTTAAAAACGGTAAAACGACATTGTTTTATGATGTAACTTCTGGTTTAAAATTAGCTGAATCTAAAGTGGTAGAACAAGGCGGTCAAAGCATCACTCAAACGACAAGTTATGGAGATTACAAAGAAGTTAAAGGAGTGAAAGTTCCTTTTAATATCATCCAAAATGTAGGTTTTGAATTAGACATAAAAATGTCTGACGTAAAAATCAACGAAGGTGTTACAGATGCTGATTTTCAATAATCAAATCTTTAATTAACAAACAAAGGCTGTCTATTTTAGGCAGCCTTTGTTATTTTATACACATTATTAAAAATAAAACCGTCCATTCGCGAATATAAATTCTCATCACTATATACATAAAACGATGACTAATCACAACAAACAGACCACTGAGACTATTTCTTGGCAGATAAATACACGCCAATTAAAACAATAAAAGCACCAAAAAACTGAACTGGCGTCAGCATTTCATTGTCTAATAAACCCCAGCAAAAAGCAACTACAGGAATCAAATACGTTACTGAAGTAGCAAAAACAGTTGAAGACATTTGGATTAATTTAAAAAATAGAATATTCGCAATTCCAGTTCCTATAACCCCAAGAATCATAATAAACAAAACTGATTCCTGTACTTTCAAATCATGAACCACTTCAAAAAAACCTGAGAAAAACAAGATGATAAATGCTGGAAAAAACAACACCATAAAATTCCCGGTAGTAATACTCAACGGGCTCAAGTCATGCAAATATTTTTTGATTAAATTCACATTGACTGCATAGCATATCGAAGCTATTAAAACCAAAATAGCATAGTAATAATTTTGTTCCGGATGATGAATTGCGCCGTTCAAAATCAACAAGGCGCTTCCTATTAAACCAATTAGAATTCCAAAAATTTGATTTCTCTTGAATTGCAATCCAAAAAAAAGAGCTCCTAAAATTAGCGTATTCAAAGGAGTCAAAGAATTCAAAATAGAACTCACAGAACTATCAATTTCAGTTTGCGCGATAGCGAATAAATAAGCGGGAATAAAGGTCCCAAATAAAGAGGTCAGAGCAATGTACTTCCATTTAAATGCTGGAATTTTAGACAAACTTTTAAAGCCGATAAGCACTAAAAAAATAGCTGCAAAAATAATTCGCAACGATCCCAATTGCAAAGCTGTTAAACCTATTAATCCTTTTTTTATTAAGATAAATGAACTTCCCCAAACTAAGGCAAGAACGACCAAGTACACCCATTTTAACTGCTTCGATTCCATAAAAATAATTTTGCCCCAAAATTGTAATTATTTTATGAATTAGTGCTTCTTTTTTTAATTAATTTTGCACAACACGAATATGCTTTTAATCTTTAAAATTTACATCATAATGAATTTCAAAAAATCAATCGTAACACTAGTCCTTGCAAGTGTTTTATTTGTAGGATGCAAAGAAAAAGAATCCGAAACTGTTTCAAAAGAAAGTGCTGAAACAGCTGCTCCAGTCGCTAAAAAAGAAATAGCTGCTGCCAACCTTCAGACGGCGAGTTTTTCTGTTGAAGGAATGACTTGTGCTGTAGGATGCGCCAAAACAATTCAAGAAGATTTAACAGGGCTCGAAGGAGTTCAAAAAGCAACAGTAGATTTTGATACAAAAATGGCTACGGTAACTTTTGACAAAACAGTTCAAACACCAGAAAAACTAACAACAGTTGTAGAAGCTGCTGCTGACGGTAAAACATACAAAGTTTCGAATATGAAGTCATAAACCAGATTTTCAAATTCTACAAAAAAAAGCATTCGTTACTAGCGAATGCTTTTTTTATTGAAATATCCCGTTGGGTGTAATTCAATTTTTATGTTTTTTAAACACATAGAAACATAGTTTGTGTGCATTTTGAAAGTACTTCCATTTTATTCAGAGAGAAAACATTGCTATGTGAATCCAAGTATTGAGCTATTCAACTCTTTTTTTCTATGGTTCTATGTGGTTAAATTTTTACGTTTAGCTATTAATGTCTTTTCTGTATAATTACATCCAACGGGTTTGAAATATTATTTCCATTTCAGGGTTTCCATTAGTCGCTGCATATCGTTTTTTATGTAACTAGCCGCAGGCATAATAGAATCATAATTCGGTTTAGCGTAAAAATAAACGGAACCCGTTACAAAGTGTTTGATGCTATCTGTTGCGTAAAACTGTGCATTTGTTGCCGCATTTCCATCTACTTGATAAAACATTCCGTACACTTTTTTGTTTGCATTTAAATACGGTTGCTCCAGAATATCATCTGCTTTAATCACGTGTTCGTAAGTTAATTTTTGCGCATCACGCAATAGTTCATTGATGTTTTTTGCTACTGGTTTATAAGTAAGATAAATTGTTGCCTTCATTTTTGGATATGTAATGGTAAAACCACAATCAGTCTCTTTTTTGATAACTGCATCTGCATTCATTTCGAAAGCAAAAGGACATTCGTTTTCAAAACTCACATATTTTGCTTCGGGATAATCCAATCGTAAGTAACTTGAGGGTTTAGGCAAGACATCGTCTTTACAGCTAAAATTTAAGAATGACATGGTAATAATTAGCGAAAAAGTGATTATTTTTTTTATCATTAGTACTTATTCAATCGTTACTTTAATTTGTTTTACTCTTTTTTCATCAACTGTTTCTATTGTAAATAGGTAGTTTCCAAATGAAATTTTTTGATTTTTTTTTGGAAAATTCCCTAAAATTTCAAGAATAAATCCAGCGAGTGTCTCTGCTTCTCCCTTTTTGATCTCGAATGATTCTTCATCAACCTCCATAATTCGGTAGAAATCCTTGAGGTTTATTTTTCCTTCAAAAAGGTAGTTTTTGTCGTCAATTTGCGAAAAATTAATGTGTTCATCATCAAATTCATCACTGATATCACCAACAATTTCTTCAATTACGTCTTCAAGAGATACTAACCCAGAAGTTCCTCCGTATTCATCAACAACGATAGCCAAATGGCTTTTCATACTTTGAAAATCTTTTAGCAAGTTGTCTAACTTTTTATTTTCAGGAACAAAAAAGGGTTCTCTTAACAACGATTTCCAGTCAAATTCGTTGGTATTGATATGCGGAAGCAAATCTTTGACAAATAAAACACCTTCTATCTGGTCAATATTGTCCCGGTATACTGGAATTCTTGAATATCCTTTTTCTATGATTTTGGGACAAATAACTGAAAAAGACTCTTCAATTTCTAAAGCAAAAATATCAATTCTAGGGCTCATTACTTGTCTAGTGTCCGTGTTTCCAAAGCTTACAATGCCTTCTAATATTTTTTGTTCTTCAGAAGAAGTTTCATCCGATGCAGTAAGTTCTAGTGCTTGCGACAGTTGATCTACTGAGAAATTTGTTTTTTGTTTTCCTAATTTGTTATGAAGGTAAATCGTAACGGCTCGCATGGGCAGGCTTATTGGCGATAGTAACTTATCTAAAAAAGCGATAGGGTAGGCAACCAACTTGGCAAACTTTTTATTGTTTCTACTGGCATACACTTTGGGAAGTACTTCACCAAATAATAAAATTAAGAAGGTGATGATCAATACTTCAATAATGAATTTTAAAAGCGGTGCAGTTATGGCTATAAACATGCTTTTGCCGACATACGAAAACAATAGTATTATTGATATGTTAATGAAATTATTAGACACCATGAGTGTTGCTAATAGTTTTTTTGGTTTTTCTAAAAGTTTGGAAATTAGATTAGCTTTAGATTTGTTTTCCAGTATCATTTCGTCAATGTCTTTTTGTGACAAAGAGAATAAGGCGACTCCTGCACCAGAAATTAATGCAGAACAAAAGAGTAAAGCGACTACTGTTGCAAGGCCAAAAGCTAAAGTAGGATCAATAATATAAGTAATAAACAAACTGGGCTCTGGGTCCACATTAGTAAGGATTAGTTAGACAATTAAAATGGCAAGTCATTAATAGGCAAGACATTTTTCTCTGGGTCAAAATTAGTGTTTTTTGAAATATCAGGTGCATTGAATTGCTTGTTAGTTTCCCCCTCTTTTTTGGTAGTAAGAAAAGTAAATTCGGTTACCTGAATTTCAGTGGTGTGTTTGGTGCTTCCATCCTCTGACTGCCACTGGCGAGACTTAATACGTCCTTCAACATATATTTTATCTCCTTTAGATAAGTATTTTTCACAAAGTTCAGCCGCTTTATTGCGAACAACTAAATTATGCCATTCTGTAGAGGTAATTTTTTCGTTGGTGGTTTTATTGATGTAGACCTCGTTTGTTGCCAACTGAAATCTACCAATACAATTGCCTCCATCAAAATAGTGCATTTTGATGTCATCTCCAAGAAAACCAATTAGCATTACTTTATTTAAGGTTCCGTTCATTTTAGGATGTGGTATTTTATCAAAGATACAGTTTTTTAGAAATACTTAATTCAATTCAATAAAATTATGTATCACAATTGGGAAAGGAAATGTTTTCAAAGTTTCACTATCAATCCCGTTTTTAAGTACGCCCTTAAGCGTTACTTTCCAAAACTTAATGTGTAAATGTTGATGTGATAGTTTGTGAATGATACTCTTTTCATTATACTCGAGTAGACTTGCAACGACGTTATTTGAAAAAAAATCTTTTTGGATCCGTTCTTTGATAAAATGAAAGTCCTCGTCCTTTTCTGTTTCTATTAGAGGAAACTCATATAAATTATGCCAAATTCCTTTTGCGGTTCGTTTTTGAATGATCGTATTTTCCTTTTCATCGGCAGCAACTAGGTAGTTAAAGTATCTATTACGCACTTTTAATTTTTTGGATTTGACTGGCAGCTGATCTACTTTCTTTTTTTGCAAAGCGGCACAACTTTCGTTGAAAATACAAATGCCACAATTAGGACTTTTTGGTACACATTGCAAAGCGCCAAACTCCATAATGGCTTGATTGAACGTTGCCGGATTGGCTTTCGGCATTAATTCGAAAGCAAGAGCAGCGAATTCTTTTCTAGCGGAAGCCAAGGCAATATCAGTCTCAATATCAAAATAACGAGATAAAACCCGAAATACATTTCCATCTACAACAGGTACAACTTCATTGTAGGAGAAGGAGGCAATTGCAGCTGCTGTATATTCTCCTACTCCTTTTAATTGCAACAATTCCTTATAAGATCCTGGGAAAACTCCTGCTAATTCATTGGCGATATATTGCGCTGTTTTATGCAAGTTTCGGGCACGAGAATAATAACCCAGACCTTGCCAGAGTTTTAAAACTTGTTCTTCACTCGCTGCGGCTAGATCAAAAACAGTAGGAAAAGTGGTGGTGAAGGACAAAAAATAAGGTGTTCCCTGAGCAACTCTAGTCTGCTGTAACATGATTTCAGATAGCCAAATAGGGTATGGATTGGTGGTATTTCTCCACGGCAATTCGCGTTTATTTTGTAAATACCATTTTATCAGTAGGTTAGAAAAATTCATCTTAAAATATTAGACTGCAAAAGTAAAAGTTTATGTGATTAAAATTTAATCAATTAGCTTGAATAATTGTTTTTTAAATTCCTATATTTGCAAACTCAAAAAAATAGTACAACATTATAAATAGGAAAGAAAATGACGAAAGCAGATATCGTAGCAAAAATTTCAGAAAAATTAGGTCTTGAAAAAGGAGATGTACAGGCGACTGTAGAGACTTTTATGAACGAAGTAAAAAATTCATTAGAAACTGGAGACAATGTTTATTTAAGAGGTTTTGGAAGTTTTATAGTGAAAACTAGAGCAGAAAAAACAGGAAGAAATATTTCCAAGAATACGACAATAAAAATTCCTGCACACAACATTCCTGCATTCAAACCTGCAAAAGTTTTTGTAGAAGGAGTGAAAACAAATAACGAAGCAAAATAATAATAATATTAATTAATCATAAAATCGACAAGATATGCCAAGTGGTAAAAAAAGAAAGAGACATAAGGTAGCAACGCACAAACGTAAAAAAAGAGCGAGAGCTAACCGTCACAAAAAGAAAAAGTAGTTTTAAACTACTTTTTTCTTTTTTAAGTTTAAAAGTTCATTGAAATTGAAACAGAATGATTTAAGAATTAAGATTAATGATTACAGATGGCAGATTTTTTTTAAAACATCTGAAATCAAAAATCAAGAATCAAAAATCTTTAAGTTTCCCCGGGTACAATACCTGTTAAAATATTGTTTAATCCATCCTAACAATTCAGTTATGAGTTCTAAGTTATGAGTTATTAGTTGTAAAGCTAAAGCTGAAAACCGAAAATTGAAAACTAAAAAGTTCGGATAAAAATGTACAGCGTGAATAAAGAATTAATCATCCGATCTAGTTCTGAAGCCGTAGATTTTGCCTTATTAAAAGATGGAAAACTAATTGAATTACACAAAGAAGAGGAGAAAAGCAACTTCCAAGTTGGTGATATTTTTATTGCCAAAATTAGGAAACCTGTTGCAGGACTTAATGCTGCTTTTGTGAATGTTGGCTTTGAAAAAGATGCCTTTTTACATTATCATGATTTAGGACCTAACTTAGCTTCCCAACTGAAATTCATAAAACTTGTAAGCGCAGGTAAATTAAAAGATTTCTCCCTAAAAACCTTTCAGTTTGAAAAAGAAATAGACAAAGATGGGACCATTACTGATGTTTTGAGTTCCAATCAATCTGTTTTAGTACAAGTCGTCAAAGAACCTATATCTACAAAGGGACCAAGAATTAGCGCTGAGCTTTCTCTTGCCGGAAGATTTATAGTTTTGGTTCCGTTTTCTGACCGCGTTTCTATTTCACAAAAAATAGAAGACAAAAAAGAGAAAGAACGCTTGAAACGATTAGTACAATCCATCAAACCAAAAGGATTTGGTGTTATTGTTCGCACAGTAGCCGAAGGCAAAAATACAGCCGAATTAGAAAAAGATTTGCAGAACCTGCTCAGCAGATGGACTGCAATGTGTAAAAAATTACCAACTGCTCATCATCCGTCTAAAGTATTAGGAGAACTCAACAGAGCCTCTTCGATATTAAGAGATGTATTCAACGATACCTTCAGCGGTATTCAGATTGATGACGAAGAGTTGTACAACCAAACAAAGGATTATTTGCAAGAAATTGCACCATCCAAACAATCAATCGTTAAGTTTTATCAATCAAAAGACACACCTATTTTTGAGAAATACAACATAGAGAGACAAATCAAAACATCTTTTGGAAAAACAGTATCCATGAGTAAAGGGGCATATCTTATTATCGAGCATACTGAAGCTTTGCATGTCATCGACGTGAATAGCGGAAACCGTTCTAATAAAGCCACCAACCAGGAAGATACAGCCATGGAAGTCAATATGATTGCAGCTGCCGAAATCGCAAGACAATTACGTCTTCGAGATATGGGCGGAATCATTGTAGTTGATTTTATCGATATGTCAAATCCTGAAAATCGCAAAGTGTTGTTCGATTTCTTGAAAGAAGAAATGAGCGATGATAAAGCAAAACATAAGATCTTACCTCCTAGTAAGTTTGGATTAGTCCAAATTACACGTCAAAGAGTAAGACCTGAAGTTAATATTAAAACTAGAGAAGAAGATCCAAACAATGAAAGTGGCGAAATTGAAGCGCCAATTCAAATCATTGATAAAATCGCTTTTGATTTAGAACGAATTTTAAAAATCCATAAACATGTTGTGCTTAATGTACATCCATTTGTGGCTGCATACCTCAGTAAAGGTTTTCCATCATTACGTTCAAAATGGTTTCTTGAACATAAGAAATGGGTGAAAATCATACCTCGTGACGCTTACACGTATTTAGAGTATCATTTCTATGATAAAAAAGGAAATGCTATTTTAGAATAATTTAAAAAACTCCTCAAGAAATTGGGGAGTTTTTTTTTGCTCTTTTTTAAACAGATAGTCTTTTTTTTAGGAGCTATTTCCAGCTTTACACTACAATCTTTTTATTTTTATGTCAAAAATAAAAAGGATTTTCGCTTCAATCTGGGCTAGGGGATTTCTGTTTAAAATAATAATATTTGTATTAACTCAGACATAAAATAACTTGAAAATAAAGGAGCTACTGTTGTTATCAAAAATCTATTAAACAAACTTAAATTTCAACAAAAATTCATCCTAAGACACACTGATTTTAACAATTAGATAGTTGTCATGAGGCTTGCAGAATTAATAAGGACAATAAAAAAGACAATGGTACTTGACACTATGATTAAAAAAATTTAGTAGTGTTTGGACCGTATTATTTCTCGGAGCAGTTTGAGGAATTGTACGGTTGTTTATTATTTTAAATAGTTGTTTTAGTGTAAATGTCAAATTTCATAAATTTAATTCTATCACGTATTAAACATAAATAACAGTTGGTATACTTTGCAGCTGGTAATATTTTTTTGAGTACTGTGCGAATAAAAATAGATAATCGAAGTGTTATTTTAAATTATCGCCTCTTTTTCTTTGTACGTTGAGCAGTTGTGGATTTAATGACTTAGTCTGCAAAACAAGTGCGGATTACTTAGGTGTATTTTAATTTGTAATTATAAAAGCGGAACTATAATACAAGAGGAAAAAGGTCAGCTACAGTTAATTAAAATTCAAAGTAAAGTACTCAAAATCGATAAATTAAGTGTGGCAATAAAGAATTGGTAAGCCTTAGTGAGACAGTTTTTGCGTGACTACTTATTAAAAACTAGTCTTTTCAATGCCATTTACGGCTTTATCTATAGAGAAAAGATTTTTTAATATGACAGAGAGCAATCTATTATTTGATTAAGTCAAAATAGCATAAGTCCCGCTCTAATTCAAATCAGAGCGGGACTTTTTTATTGTAAATTAGTCTTTCTAGAAACTAGTTAGAGTCTTTAAATCTTGTATCGTTTGTGTTGGATTCTCTGCCTTAAAGACAAAGCTACCTGCTACTAGAACGTCTGCTCCCGCTTCTACAAGTTGCTTTGCATTTTTGTTAGTTACACCACCGTCAACTTCAATTAATGTCGACGCTCCTTTTCTAGTGATTAAAGCTTTTAGCTTTTCAACCTTAGCATAGGTGTTTTCAATAAAGGATTGTCCTCCAAAACCTGGATTTACGCTCATAATACAAACTAGGTCAATATCGTTGATAACGTCTTCTAACAGGTCAATATTAGTATGAGGGTTTATGGCTACTCCAGCTTTCATCCCTTCAGATTTAATCGCTTGTAGCGTTCTGTGAAGATGTGTGCATGCTTCATAGTGTACGCTTAGTATGTTAGCGCCTAAATCAGCAAAAGTTTTGATATAACGATCTGGATCTACAATCATTAAATGTACATCGATTGTTTTTTTTGCATGTTTGTTGATCGCTTCTAGAACTGGCATACCATAAGAAATGTTAGGAACAAAAACGCCATCCATGATGTCAATATGAAACCAATCAGCTTGGCTGTTGTTGATCATTTCGATGTCGCGTTGTAGGTTTCCAAAATCGGCGGCCAGTACGGATGGAGCAATAAGTGTATTTTTCATTGTGTAGTTGTTTAATCTGAATTTATTTCAGATTCTTAAGTTGTTGTTTGTACAAAAGTAGTTTTTTTTGCAGCAATTGGCGAAAGTTTTTTTGGGATGAAATTCGTATTTAATTCTGTAATTTGCGTAAGGGATTGAAGTGGAAATCCTTTTTATTTTTTTTAATAAAAAGATTGTAACGAAAAGCCCGACCCGAAGTTTTTACGGAGGGTTACGCCATATTGGTTAAAAGTGAAAAGTGAAAAGTGAAAAGTGAAAAGAATTGAGATAGAAAAAATAGTACTTCAAACTTGATATTGAAAGCGGAATAGAGCGAAGCTAATCACTAGAGCAAAGTTTCGACTGACTAGTTTTTTATAAAAAACTAAAACCTCGGATACCCGAGAGCTTTGCTCGAACAGACTGAGGTTTTGTTGATAAAAATAAAACCTCGGATACCCGAGAGCTTTGCTCGAACAGACTGAGGTTTTATTGATAAAAATAAAACCTCGGTAATCAGCCGAGGTTTCAATCATCAATCAAAAAACGAACAGTTAATCAGACCGTCGTTACTTTTATTAGTCCTAAAGTTTAAAAGTCTAAGGTTATAAAGTACGCTGACTTTAAAACTTTAGACTTTATGACTTTAGACTATTTTTATCCTAAATAAGTTTTTAATATTTTACTTCTAGAAGTATGTTTTAATCTTCGGATTGCTTTTTCCTTGATTTGACGTACACGCTCCCGAGTTAGGTCGAAAGTTTCTCCAATTTCTTCTAAAGTCATCGGGTGTTGATCGCCAAGACCAAAGTACAAACGAACTACATCAGCTTCTCTGGGAGTCAATGTCTCTAAGGAACGCTCGATTTCAGTACGCAATGATTCGTGAATTAATTCTCTGTCTGGATTTGGAGATTCACCGGAACGTAAAACGTCATAAAGGTTAGAATCTTCTCCTTCTACAAGAGGTGCATCCATGGATAAGTGACGACCAGAGTTTTTCATAGACTCTTTTACGTCATTAACGGTCATGTCTAGTTCTTTTGCAATTTCCTCAGCAGATGGTGGACGTTCATTAGATTGCTCTAATAAGGCATACATTTTGTTGATTTTATTGATAGAACCAATTTTATTTAAAGGCAAACGAACGATACGAGATTGCTCAGCCAATGCTTGAAGTATCGATTGACGAATCCACCAAACGGCATACGAGATGAATTTGAAACCACGTGTTTCATCAAAACGTTGTGCGGCTTTGATCAATCCTAAATTTCCCTCGTTAATTAAATCAGGAAGTGTAAGTCCTTGATTTTGGTATTGTTTTGCTACCGAGACAACAAAACGTAAATTGGCTTTTGTTAATTTTTCTAGTGCCTTTTGATCCCCAGCTTTAATCTTTTGTGCTAATTCTACTTCTTCGTCAGCGGTAATAAGGTCAACTTTACCAATTTCTTGTAAATATTTGTCTAATGATGCAGTTTCACGATTCGTTACCTGCTTGGTGATTTTAAGTTGTCTCATGTTTGTGTCTCCTCAATTTTTAAGTGTACAAATGGTTATACGTAAGGAGTTGCGAAAAAGTTACACTATTTCGAAAAGTTTTTTTCATTTTAGTATTTTGAGATTCTACATATGGGCATTGCCTTCGGCCCGGCTATCCGCACTCGCTTTATTGTTCCGCTGCGCTTCACAATAAGAGCTCAAACAGTTGCTTCTATCCCTAATGCGGTCTATTGCCCAAAAGAGGTTTTAGTTTCAATTATTATAAAATTTTTGAAACTTTAGAAAAACGCAAATCTTAGGAGGAAACAGAAATTTTATTTTAAAAATCCTTGTTGTCTAATATCTTTATGATAGGCAACAATATTTTCAGGAACTTCACCATTTAGTAACCAGTTTACATCTAAACCATTATTAATTGCAGTTTTCATTAATAAAGAATTGTTGCTTATTAATACGCCAAGCTTTTCTAAATCCTCTTTCAAGTCTAAGAAATAATCTTCGTCAATTGCTTTTATCAAGATCAAAATTTTAAAAGCTCTTGCAATTACATAGATGCACATGGTATAAGCCTTTCTATAACTCTGACTCTGAATTCTTTCATTGTTCAGCAGGAGGAGGTGGTTGAGCATTTTGATATTTAAACTTATTTCGCCAAACTTGTCTTTGGTGATTTTCACGTGTTCACTTATGTCGCCGCTAACGTATCGCGTGTCTTGAAGTAAATACCCAACAGAATAAAAATGCTCCGTAAAATAATTAATTTTTTTAAGCATGGCTTTTTCAAAGGCAATTCTTTTATCCTCCACCGTTTCTGTATCTACCAGTTCAAAATGGAGTCTATTGGCAAGATCTAGATCTCTTTTTAAAAGCCTAAAGATTAATTTGTCCTTTTCAGCGCTGGGTAACTCTTGTATCGCTTTTTTAAATTCTTTGGTAAACATATTTTACAAGTTAGATATGTAAATATAATAATTTATGCTATAATGAATAATGGCACTTTAATTTATAAATTAAAATATCGAGCAAGCGTTGGCAGAATAAAAAACGAAAACCCCAATTCAATTGAATGAATTGGGGCTTTCTATAAATAAACCTTTAGTAAACTAAGATCTGATTACTCTTTTCTTTCCTCGCGTGGAGGTCTTGGCATAAGTGCTTTTCTAGACACTTTTTCTTTTCTTGTTTTCGGATCCATACCTAAGTATTTCACTTGGAAAACATCGCCCATATTCACAACGTCAGAAACATTTTCAGTACGTTCCCATGCAAGCTCAGATACGTGAAGCAATACTTCATTTCCTGGAGCTTCTAGGTATTCAACTACTGCACCAAAATCTAACATTTTGATTACTTTCACTTCATACGATTCATTCATTTGAGGTTTGAAAGTGATGGACTTGATTTTAGCTAATACTGCTTCAATTCCAGCAGGATCTGTTCCTAAGATCTCGATTACACCTTCTTCTGTAGTTGGATCTTCATTGATAACAATTGTTGTTCCAGTAGTTTTTTGTAATTCTTGAATCACTTTTCCTCCAGGTCCAATCAATGCACCAATAAACGCATTAGGAATTCTTCTTGTAATAATTTTTGGAGCGTACACTTTAACGTCTTCTTTAGGTGATGCCAAAGTTTCGATTAATTTTCCAAGGATATGCAAACGACCATCACGAGCTTGCGCCAATGCTGCTTCCATAATCTCATATTTCAATCCATCAATTTTGATGTCCATTTGGCAAGCTGTAATTCCTTCAGCAGTTCCAGTTACTTTAAAGTCCATATCACCTAAGTGATCTTCGTCACCAAGGATATCGGACAATACCGCATAACGATCTCCATCAGTAATTAATCCCATTGCAATTCCAGAAACAGGACGAATCATTTGGATACCTGCATCCATCAATGCTAATGTTCCAGCACAAACAGTTGCCATAGAAGAAGAACCGTTAGATTCTAATACTTCAGAAACCACACGGATTGTGTAAGGACAATCAGTAGGAATCATGTTTTTCAACGCTCTTTGCGCTAAGTTTCCGTGACCTACTTCTCTTCTTGAAGTTCCTCTTAAAGGACGAGCTTCACCAGTTGAGAAAGGAGGGAAGTTATAGTGTAAGTAGAATTTTTCTTCACCTTGTTGAGATGGAGAGTCAATTTGGTTTGCTTCTCTAGAAGTTCCTAAAGTGGCTGTTGCCAAGGCTTGAGTTTCTCCACGTGTAAACAATGCAGATCCGTGTACCGATGGAAGGTAATCTACTTCACACCAGATATCTCTAATTTCTGTAGTTTTTCTCCCGTCTAAACGTGTTCCTAAATCTAGGGTTACGTTACGAACGGCTTCTTTGTTTGTTTTGTAAAAATATTTAGAAACTAAATCGCCATTTTCAGCTAATTCTTCTTCTGTAAATAATGTTTTTACTTCTTCTTTTACTTCTGCAAATGCAGCGGTGCGTTCTTGTTTAGAAGAACCTTTGCTAGCAATAGCGTAGATTTTATCGTAAGATGCGTCTTTTACCTTTGTGTAAATAGTTTCATCTTCTCTTTCTCCTTCGTAAGTACGAGTTTCTTTTTTACCAAAAGCAGCTTGTAAACGCAGTTGAGCAGCAATTTGATTTTTGATGTGTTCGTGAGCAAATTTAATTGCTTCCAACATTTCAGCTTCTGAAATCTCTTTCATTTCACCTTCTACCATGGCGATAGAATCCATAGACGCACCAATCATCATGTCGATATCTGATACTTCTAATTGAGCACGAGATGGGTTGATGATGAATTTTCCATCAACTCTACCAACTCTAGCCTCAGAAATTAATGTTTCGAAAGGAATGTCAGACAAAGCTAAAGCTGCTGATGCTGCTAAACCTGCTAATGCGTCTGGCATTACATCATCGTCATGAGACATTAATTGAATCATCACCTGAACTTCAGCGTGGTAATCATCTGGGAAAAGCGGACGCAATACACGGTCAACTAGACGCATGGTTAGTACTTCGTTATCACTTGGTCTTGCTTCTCTTTTAAAGAAACCACCAGGAAAACGTCCTGCTGCAGCAAATTTCTCACGATAATCTACCGTAAGCGGAAGAAAATCGATACCAGGACTTGCTTTTCTTGAAGACACTACTGTTCCTAAAATAACAGTTTTGCCTATTCTTACTACTACAGATCCATCCGCTTGTTTGGCTAAACGACCTGTCTCGATTGTGATGTTTCTGCCATCACCTAAATCGATACTTTCTACAAATAATTGTGGAATCATAAATTTAATTTATTAGTTAAACATGGGTTTTAGTTGTGTTGTAGTTGTTGTTTTGCGTAGTTAATGCCTAAAACCCAATGAAAAACAAACTTTTTTTATTTGTCCATACTAATTAGTAAAGACTTTATAGTATAATCTTAGTTCTAATCCCTTTTGTGTCAGGACCAAAATAGAACTTTTAGATTGTAAATTGTAAAATAAAAAAAGAGGCACTTTCGCACCTCTTTACTATTGATTATTTTCTGATATTCAATACTTTGATAATTTCACGGTATCTGTTGATTTCTGTTTTCTTCAAGTAATCCAACAAAGATCTTCTTTTACCTACAAGCAATACTAATGAACGCTCTGTGTTATAATCGTGACGATTTTTTTTCAAGTGCTCCGTTAAATGGCTAATTCTGAAAGTGAATAAAGCAATTTGAGCTTCTGATTTTCCAGTGTTTGTTTTTTCTCCGTGTTTAGCGAAGATTTCTTCTTTAATCTCTTTAGTTAAATACATTCCAATATTTGTTTAATGATTTTTATGTATGCCACACATCTATTATATGACGGGTGCAAAAGTAATTAATAATTGTGAAATATGAGCCAACAAACCATGATTATTTTTATTTGGTTTTTTTTATTTTACCCCAGATAACAAAATAGGTATTGAATACAGTACTTTAACATTTTGCCCTCTTTGTATTCCTGGTTTCCATTTGCCATAGCTACGAATTACTCTAATGGCTTCTTGATCTAAAATTTCAAATACTGATTTGATGTTTTTTAGTTCAACAATTTCTCCATCTTTTTCAATAACAAAAGTAGTTATAATTTTTCCTTTCATATTCTCATAAACTCTAGGTACGTTAAAGTTTTTGCCAATGTGTTTATAAAAGTCTTTGATTCCTTTTAAGGGTTCGGGTCTGACCTCTAACTTAGTGTATTTGTACTCTTTGTTGTGTTCGTCTTTACTTACTCCAGAAATGATTTCTCCTTTATTATATTCCTCTATATAGTGAATTTTTTTGTTGTAAGTTCCTGTCCAAGTTCCTTCTTTTAATCCGTTTTTAATTTCTCCTGAATCAAATCCATCTTCTGTCTTGTCCTCATAGTAGCCGTTTCCATTACTAACGGTTTGTTTTCCTTCTGGATTCCAAAAATTTTTTGTTTCATATGTGGATGAAAAACCATCTTTTGACTCAAAATATTCACCTTCGGATTTTTTTAAACCACTTTCATACCACTTATCGTCCTTGCCTAATAGTCTAGATTTATAATAATTTGTTTTGTTTTTTATATTACCGTTTTCGTAATAAAAAATAAATTCTCCTTCTTTTCCAAATCCATCTTCTGTTTTGGAACTTCCTTCCATTTGTAAAATACCAGATTCATAGTAATCTTTGATATGATAGCGCTCATTTGTAGTGCCATCTGAATTGATTATCCTATAATATTTATGGCTACCTTCTTTTGTCTCGTTCCATAAAGAATCTAGGTATATTTTTTTTTCAGTATTATGCTGCGCTAGTAACGCAATAGGGATTAATAGTATGCCTAGTAACAAAGATTTCATAAAATAGAGGTTGTTCATTATAAAAATGTTTTTTAGTACAATTTAGCAATTTCCTGATTCACAAACTCTAGGAATTTTTCATCCTCTTTAGTGAATGGATCTATGACATGGCTGTCAATATCAATTTGTCCTATGTTTTCTCCGTTTACAAAGAGAGGTACTACAATTTCAGATTTTACGGTAAAACTACAAGCGATGTAATTGTCTTGCGCAGCAACATCAGGCACAACAAAGTTTTCGTTTGAAACTGCCACTTGTCCGCAAATTCCTTTTCCGAAAGGGATAACGGTATGATCCGTTTCTGCTCCTACATAAGGGCCTAAATGTAAGGTTTTAGAGTCATGATTTGCAAAATAAAATCCTACCCAATTGTAATAAGAAATGGAGTTGCTAAGCAATTGACAGATAGACAACAGTTTTTCGTCTCTAGATTGTGTTGTATTTAAAGTGATTTCGGTTACTTTTGGTTGTAATTCTTGAAATGTCATATTTTTACTTTTTATTTATGCAAAAGTATTTAAAGACCGTTTCAAAAATTGCATAAATTTGTTAAAAAATAGATTTTGAAAAATTATTTTACTCTCTACAAGCCGTTTTTGCTTTTTCTAGGCACTTTTTTTTTGACATATATAGTATTGACCTTTTTGTATCAGCGTTATCTTAATGGTTTTGAAGAAAATAAAATAGATGCTATTACCACAATGGTGAGTTATAATACACAATGGGTCATGCAATTATTTAATGATCAATCTTTCATTGAGGAAAGTGCTACACATCCTTATATGAAGTTGTTTTTTAATGATAAATATGTTGCCCGTATTGTCGAAGGCTGTAATGCGATTAGTGTGATTATTTTGTTTATTTCATTTGTGATATCCTTTTCAGGAAAGCTAAAAACAACCTTCTTTTTTATTTTTGGCGGAAGCCTACTTATTTATGTGTTGAATGTTTTAAGAATTGCTGCTTTAAGTGCGCTGATTTTTTATTTTCCAAAACAAGAGCCGTTTTTGCACGGAGTCCTTTTTCCTTTGTATATTTATGGTGTAGTTTTTATTTTGTGGTTAATTTGGGTCCGTAAATTTTCAAGATATGCTTCAAAAGATACTAAATAATAAGCTGAGACTAGTACAATTCCTCTTTTTGGTTTTATTATTAGTACTCATTCGTGGTTTTGAGAATCAGTTATTTTATGATCCTTTTTTAGATTTCTTCAAAAAGGATTTTGCTAAATTAAGGTTGCCAAGTTTCAATTCATTCCAATTGTTTTTAGGATTATTATTTCGTTACACATTGAATTCCGCCCTTTCATTAGGTATCATTTATGTGCTTTTTAAAGAAGTAATGATGGTTAAGTTTGCTTTTGTTCTGTATTATTTTCTTTTTATGATTCTAATTGTTTCTTTTTTCTATATCATTTTCTTTACTCGTGAAAACCATAACTGGATTCTTTTTTATATCCGTCGGTTTTTGATTCAACCTATTTTTTTATTATTGTTTGTTCCTGGATTTTATTACCAAAAAGGGAATAAATAGTCTTTTTTACCTATCTTTAGTGTTGGTCTAAGTAATTGTATATCAAATTATTGTCAATATGAAAATAGTAAAACATTCAGGAGATATTGTCGAATTTAATCCGGATAAACTTAAAAAATCACTTCTAAAGTCTGGTGCAAGTGCTCTGGAAGTAGACTCGATTTTGCATGCTATAAAAAAACAAATGTTTGAGGGAATCGCTACGAAACAAATCTATAAAATGGCTTTTTCCTTGTTGAAAAAAACCGCTAATTCCCATGCAGCAAGGTATAATTTAAGAGAAGCAATTCGGCTTTTGGGTCCTGCAGGTTTCTTTTTTGAAAAATATATAGGGCGTCTGTTTTCTTCGGAGCATTATAAAACGATAACCAATTTGACATTACAAGGAAAATGTGTTTCACATGAAATAGATGTTTTGGTTAAAAAAAATGAAACTATCTCCATGGTTGAATGTAAGTATCATGCTGGGAGAGATGTTGCTTCGGATGTAAAAGTTCCAATGTATATTCTGTCCCGTTTTAATGACATTAAGGAAAGGAGTCATCCTATTTTTGATAGAAAAGACATGGTCTCTAAATGTTGGATTGTCACCAACAGCCGGTTTACAGCAGACGCAATCACTTTTGCTAAATGCTCAGGATTAAATTTGTTGAGTTGGAATTATCCTGAAGATAACAATTTGAAAACTAAGAATGATAGCAATTCCCTTTATCCCGTAACCTGCTTAACGACATTGTCTATCGCTGAAAAAGATAAATTATTAATCTTGGATGTTATTTTAGTAAAAGAAATTATAAATAATTCAGAATGTTTAAATAGAATCGGATTAAGTCCTAATCGGATGAAAAACGTTTTAAAAGAAGCGTCAGAATTATGCAGGTATATTTAGAAGGAATGATTACTGAGAGTGTTAAATTTTAAATTCAAATCAAATGAAAGTTAAATTTATAGGTGGAGCGGGAACTGTGACTGGTTCTAAAACATTGATCGAGAGTAATGGGATTCGGATTTTGATTGATTGTGGATTATTCCAAGGATTAAAACCTTTAAGGGAGCTCAACTGGGATCCGTTGCCAGTTTTACCTTCCACAATAGATTTTGTCTTGTTGACTCATGGTCATTTAGATCATTGTGGGTGGTTGCCTAGGCTGGTCAATCAGGGTTTTAAGGGGAAGATATATTGCACGAGTCCCACAAAAGACATAACGAAACTTATTCTTCTGGATAGCGCTAAAATTCAGGAAGAAGAGGCTAATAAAGCCAATGAGGGCAAATATTCTAAACATGAAGTTGCCGAGCCGCTGTATACGGTGGAACAAGCCGAAAAAGTTTTTCCGTTGTTTAGAGTGATCAAAATTAATGAGCCAATACCTTTGGATGCTCAAATTGAGGTTGTTTACACCAATGCAGGACATATTTTGGGTGCTTGCAGTATTGCTTTGACGCTTGAAAATAAAACATTAGTTTTTTCGGGAGATATTGGTCGGGATGATGATGTGTTAATGTATCCGCCAACTAAACCTAAAAAAGCCAATTATGTTTTTCTTGAAAGCACCTATGGCAATCGGATTCATCCTAAAACGAACACTAAATTAGAACTAGAAATGTATATCAATAATACGGTTAATAAAGGCGGAACGATTATTATTCCGAGTTTTGCCGTTGAGCGTGCCCAAACCATCATGTACTTGTTATGGCAACTCAGGGAAGAAGATAGAATTCCAAATATTCCCTACATCATTGATACACCAATGGGAATCAACGCGCTAAATATTTTTTCTAATAACCAAAAATGGCATAAGTTATCCTTGGAAGAATGTGTCGAAATGAGTAAAATGTTTTCTTTAGTTTCAGATTATCAGAAAACCATGGAAGTTATTTTTGATGAACAACCTAAAGTGGTAATTGCTGCTAGCGGAATGATTACCGGTGGAAGAGTTTTGAGTTATCTGGAACATTATATTGGTTTGCCGGAAACAACTTTGATTATTGTAGGGTATCAAGCCGAAGGAACACGCGGAAGAAAATTATTGGAAGGGGCAAAAGAAATTAAAATTCATGGGCAATATTATCCGGTAAAAGCAAAAATATTAGAAATACAGGGGTTGTCAGCACATGGAGATCAAAAAGATTTGTTGAATTGGTTGTCAGAATTGGAGAATAAACCAACCCGAGTATTTTTAGTTCATGGTGAAAATGAGCCGCTGGATGAACTCCGCATAAAAGTACAGGAAAAATATGGTTTTGATTGTAAAGTTCCACTGATGGGGCAAGAATTTGAATTGTGATGTTGCTTTCTTAAAGAAGTATGCCTGTCAGTAGAAGTAGTTTTGTGAAAAAAGAGGCAATTTTGTAGGTGTATTTTACAAATTTAAATTTCTTGTACATTTCTAAAATTGAGTTATAGTATTAACCGTTAATAAAACTTTAAAATAGCGACATAAATTGTGGTTAAGATATATTATCCGTACTTTCACACACGAATAATTTTAGCATAAAACACCGTAGAATGAACGATTTTGATTGGAAGAATTTAATTGACCCACTTTTTTATATTCATTTTGATGTTAATGGAATTAAATTGGGTATTTATATAGTTTTATTTATTGTATTTGCTGAAACCGGTCTTTTTGCAGGTTTCTTTTTACCGGGAGATAGTTTGTTGTTTTTAGCAGGAATTTATAGCCGGGAATTAATAGAAAATATTTTATTTATTGATAATGATTTTCTTAATGTTGTTCTTTTATCAACATTGGTAGCATTGTCTGGAATTTTGGGAAACATTGTCGGATATTGGTTTGGTTCAAAAAGTGGATACTATTTGTACAATAAACAGGATAGTTTTTGGTTCAAGAGAAAGTACTTAGTTCAATCCAAAGATTTTTTCGAAAAATACGGTGGAAAAGCAATCATCTTTGCTCGTTTTCTTCCAATATTTAGAACTTTTGCACCTATTGTAGCTGGGATTGTATCCATGGATAAACAAAAATTTATGTTCTATAATGTTCTAAGTTCATTTATCTGGTCTTTTACGTTAATTTTTGCTGGACATTATTTATATGGTTTCTTGCTTGCTAATTATCAAATTGATTTGAAAGAGCATATTGAATTAATTGTATTAGCTTTAGTGGGAATTACTGTTTTACCCGTAATTTACAAGTTTAGTAAAAAATCGAAAGTTCAAGAATAAATCTAATTTAAAAATCAAAAATGCCCCCAATTAGTGTAGAACTATTTGGGGGCATTTTAGTGTTGCTTAGTTTTACTTTAATTGAGCTACCTTTTCTTCATGGAAAATTTGTCCGTCTGTAGTCATACCTTCTATGATAATTTTGCAGTTTTTTTTGTTATAATCTAGAATATCAAATGTGAAATTACCGTTTGAATCTGAAATTGTTCTTGTAAACCAACTAATTATGCCAAAGTTATTAAAGCCATTACTAGAAGCACTGGCGTAATCTAAATTTTGAAAAGGACTATTTTTTGAAAATGCATCTTTTACAAAAAACGAATTTGGATTTGATTTTTTGGAGTAAGTATTTTGTTGTTTTTTGGTGTAAATTCTAATTATTCCAAGATTATTGTTAAAGCTTGGCACTATAGCTAGAGAATTAATATAGATTTCATCAAGTTCATCCATTTTTATAAATTCAAGTTCTTGATAGTCAAAGTAGAGTTGCCTATCATCAATATAAACAATTGGTGTGGGTAGTATTGACAAAGCAGGCAATCTAGTATATATATTTATCTTGCCAATGGTTCGTTCAACCTTGAACCCGTTTGCTTCTATAAAATTTAAAATACTTGAAAAGTTGTTGGTACTATCAATTTTATGACCACGAAGCATTCTGTTTGAAAGAATTTTGTTATATGTTAATTGTTTTTTTTTATTTTTTGTTACAACTTCTTGAAGTTGAATTATTTTTTCCTTAAAGTCTGGTAAATCAAGATTTACGGTTTTAATAGTGTCATTTTCTGAATTGCAGTTCTCTTTAATAAGACCAGTAAAAACTTTATTGTAAGGTTTTTTTCTATTGACAACTTGTATCGCTAATTTTGCGTCAACATATTCAAAATTCGGTAGTTTATGTAAGGATAAATTAACATAAGTAGAATCTGTTAAAAGCAGATTTTGAAATTCGAAAGTACCATTTTCAGTAACATCCGCTGATGCCGTTATGAATTCTTTACTGCTTACTAGTTTTACTTTATGAAATGATTTATTTTTAGGTGGGTTAGCCATTGTTCCTTTTAGATTAATTCCAATGTCAAAAGAATAATGTGCAGTAGGTGGTTGCAGTTTCATGTATTCCCAATCATATTTTAGGATTTCTTGATTCAGTAGAGCCAAATCTAATTCGTAATATTTTAATCTATTTACATCATTTAAATAATAATTAGAATTCAGAAGAGATGTCTTTATATAAGGGTTGATAGTCAATCCTGCAATGATAGAATTGTTTTCGTCGATACTTTTCGTTTCTGTAGGTAAAACAGAAATACTAATCATATTATTAGTTGAATTGGAGAATGCGGCAAGTTTTATAGTGTCTACCTGTTGGTTATTTTTTATAACATTATAGTTATTTTTTGCAATGGGACTAATGTATATTTGTCTTTCAGACCATTGTTTTAATTCATTATCAATTATTCTGATGGTATTAATTCCTGGATTTAGATCTGTATTATTGAAAACAATTATTTGCTCTAAGTCATTAGGATTAATGTTTAAAGGTTGAACGATGTAATTTTGGTCTTGATGAATGACTAAATTTAATCCACGTGATTGTAAGCTATTGAAACTAGATTTATTTGTTTTTACTTTGATTGTAGTTTTGTTTTCTAGCATGAAGGAACTTGCTTCAATAGCTACGCCTATTAAATTAGCAGAGGGCAAATTATTTTCGATAATTTTGTCTTCATATTTCACTACTACTTTTAGTACTTCTGTAGTTGGGATTGTGTAAAATTTTCCGAAGCCAAAATTATTTAATTTGACCGTTTGCAAAGCCTCTCCTTTGCTATTTTGTATTGTTGCTTCAAGATTTACAGGTGTATTATTATTGCAGTCTTTTACTTGTATCCCGATAGTATTTGAAACTCCGCTAATAAGATTTTTTCCCTCTGGATTTAGGTATATTTTAAGTGTTTCTTTAACTATTTTTTTTGTATTGCGAATGCCTTGGTCTGGATTGATTATGTTTACTTTTACCAAAGTAGATTCATTTTCTGTAAAGTTATTCATCCAGTTAGTATATACTTGTATGTAATAGTTTCCGGAATCCAGATTGGGTTCTAGTTTAATATGACCCGAAAAAACACCATTGTCAGCAAATACTAATTTTTCAGAGAGTTGTTTTCCTCTTTCGTCTAATAATAGTACAAAAACATTGGAAGTGTAAAATGGTTTAGTAGTCTTTCTATTGACTATGTATCCTTGATACCATATAGTCTCTTCGCTTAAGAATGTTGTTTTATTTACATGAATATGAATTGCTTCTCTATCTAATGTAAAATAATTTTCAAGAACAGCACCAATCTTTGATTTGACGGTTTCTTCATTAGGCTGGCTAAAAATAACCGAAGAAACTAATGAAGTAACGAGTAGAAAAAAATGCCTTGGTTTTGTCATAAAAACAGGTTGTCTTAGTTGCTAATTTAGTAGTAAAAGTATGAAATTAATTCACTAATCCAATTTTAATTGTATAGGCAAAAAAAAATGAGCCCGAAATACAATCGAGCTCATTTTCTTTAAAAAATCTAAATATTTTTGGTTTATTTTAAATTTTAATCTAAAGGAAGTGATATTACATCATTCCTGGCATACCACCACCCATTGGGTTTCCGCCACCATTATCTTCTTTGATATCGATCAAAGCACATTCAGTAGTCAAGATCATTCCAGCAACCGAAGCTGCATTTTCTAATGCTACACGAGTTACTTTCTTCGGATCTATAATTCCTGCTGCAAGCATATCTACATATTCGTCAGTTTTTGCGTTGTATCCAAAATCACCTTTACCTTCGGCAACTTTAGCAACTACAACAGAACCTTCAAGACCTGCATTTTCTACAATAGTTCTCAATGGAGATTCTACTGCACGAGATACAATTTGAATTCCTGTTGCTTCGTCAGCATTGTCGGCTTTAATTGCGCTAAGTGCAAGTTTAGCTCTTAAAAGTGCAACACCACCACCAGCAACAATTCCTTCTTCTACAGCAGCGCGAGTAGCGTGAAGTGCATCGTCAACTCTGTCTTTTTTCTCTTTCATTTCCACTTCAGAAGCAGCTCCAACATAAAGTACAGCAACTCCACCAGCTAATTTAGCCAAGCGCTCTTGTAACTTTTCTTTGTCATAATCAGAAGTAGTAGCTTCCATTTGACCTTTGATTTGGTTGACACGGTTTTTGATGATATCTGCTTCGCCAGCACCACTTACAATTGTCGTGTTGTCTTTATCGATAGTCACTTTTTTAGCCGTTCCTAACATTTCGATAGTAGTATTCTCCAAAGTATATCCTCTTTCTTCTGAAATTACCGTTCCTCCAGTTAAAATAGCGATATCCTCCAACATAGCTTTTCTTCTATCGCCAAAACCAGGTGCTTTTACAGCAGCGATTTTCAAGGCTCCACGTAATTTGTTTACTACTAATGTAGACAATGCTTCACCATCTACGTCTTCAGCGATAATCAATAATGGTTTTCCGGATTGTGCAACTGGTTCTAAAACCGGTAACAACTCTTTTAGAGAAGAAACTTTTTTATCGTACAAAAGGATGTAAGGATTTTCCAACTCTACTTCCATTTTTTCTGAATTGGTAACAAAATAAGGAGAAAGATATCCTCTGTCAAACTGCATACCTTCTACAACATCAACATAAGTATCTGTTCCTTTAGCTTCTTCAACGGTGATTACTCCTTCTTTTCCTACTTTTGCAAAAGCAGTAGCAATTAGTTCCCCAATTACTTCGTCATTATTAGCTGAAATAGAGGCGATTTGTTTGATTTTTTCAGAATCACTTCCTACTACTTTAGCTTGTTTCGCTAAATCAGCAACTATAGCTTCAACTGCTTTGTCAATACCACGTTTTAAATCCATAGGATTCGCTCCAGCAGCAACGTTTTTCAAACCTTCTTTTACGATAGCTTGCGCCAAAACAGTTGCAGTCGTAGTTCCATCTCCAGCTAAATCATTGGTTTTAGAAGCAACTTCTTTTACCATTTGAGCACCCATATTTTCCAATGGATCCTTTAATTCTATTTCTTTTGCGACAGTAACACCATCTTTAGTAACCGTTGGTCCACCAAAAGCTTTTCCAATAATTACATTACGACCTTTTGGTCCAAGAGTTACTTTTACTGCATTTGCTAATGCATCTACACCGCGTTTTAATCCGTCACGTGCTTCAATATCAAATTTTATATCTTTTGCCATTTTAATTTTTGTTTAATGTTTAAAATTGTTTTTGTTCAACGATTAGGATTCTAACTTAAAATCCGAAACTTGAAACAAAATTTAAATAATTGCAAGAATATCGTCTTCACGCATGATCAAATAATCTTTTCCTTCTAGTTTCAATTCAGTTCCAGCATATTTTCCGTAAAGTACGGAATCTCCAATTTTCACTGTCATCGTATGTTCTTTTGTACCATTTCCAACTGCCACAACAGTTCCTTTTTGTGGTTTTTCTTTGGCTGTATCTGGAATAAAAATCCCTGACGCAGTTTTTGTCTCAGCTGCGACTGGTTCGATAAGAACTCTGTCTGAAAGTGGTTTGATGTTTAAAGCCATGATTTTATGTTTTTAGTATTATTTAATATATTAAAAGAATAAGATTTCAGAAATTATGCCAGCCTATGATAACTGACACATTTTCTTATAAAAAATGCCAGCTTTGACAAGCTGGCATTTTTAAAATAGGAAATGTATTTTTATTTTGCTGGATTTGTTGCAGCTGGTGTGTTTTGAATTGGTGCTACTGGTGCAGTTGTAGTTGTATTGTCAATGATTTTAGAATCAGTATCACTCAAAGTTCCAGTGAAGCTTAAGCTTGAAAGAAGAATAAGTGCAATAAGTATAGTTGCTAATGTCCAAGTGCTTTTGTCTAGAAAGTCAGTTGTTTTTTGTACGCCACCTAACATCTGAGAACCACCTATTGTAGAAGATAATCCACCACCTTTAGGGTTTTGAACCATGATAACTACGATTAATAGAAAACAAACGATAGTTATTAAAACTAAAAAAATTGAAAATGTGCTCATTGTTTAATTATTATTATGTTGTAAAATCTTAATATCCGATATGCGGTCCGCAAAGAAACTACTTTTTTCTGGATATTTCAAAATTAATATTTCATATGCTTGAATCGCTTTTTGATATTTTTTTTGTTCCAAGTAGACACGGGCTAAAGTCTCTGTCATCAAATAAGAATTATCAGCCGCATTTAGATCAAAAGCAACAGCAGAAGGCACGCCGTGCTTTACAGGTGAAATCTTTGGACTGGTTTCAATAAACTTATCAATTAATTCTATTTTTTTCCTTTTATCAGCATCTATAATAGGAGCTGGTTGATTTTTAGGGTCCTCACTTTCTCTATTTATAGGTTCCGTACGCGAGAGTTGTAGCCATTCTTGAAAGGAATGTTGTTCCTTTTTGGAGAAATCCAACGGTGTACCAATGGCTAATTTGTCTTCAACTGTTGTTGAATTGTCCTGTTTTTCAATAGGAGAAGCTTCTTTTATTGAACTCAGAATGGAATTTTCTAATGTATTTATTTTAAGTTCTGATTTTTCTTCCGCAATAAGAACTTCACTATCTACCACTTGGATTTCGAGAATTTCCAATACTTTTCTGTCGTATAACTCTTTGTGAATAGAAGTAAAAGTATCGGATGAAATAAAATCAAATAAAACGGATCTGTCCGCTGAATATGCAGCTGCTATTTTTAAGGCAGGATTGTATTTATAACTATTCTGATTGTACAATCCTTTTAACTGAACCGCTCTGGCACTTTGAAAATACGGAAACTCATGGAGTACTTTTTCCAAAGATTCTGTTTGCTTTTCATGGATAGCATCGGGTTTGTTAATCAAGTAAGTATAATCGGTTACGTTCATAAAGTTCATTCGTTTATTAGTTCATTCGTTTATTTGTTTTCCGAGTATCCGAATCAACAAATTAACGAATCAACACCTAAATTTACCATTTAGCTAATGATTCATTAAAAATATCTTGTGTTATTCTTTCAAAAATTTCTTTTAAAGCTGCGTTCAAAGTAGCACCTGTTAATTGTTGTTCTGCTGGATAATCAAAGAAAAAGGTAAATGGTTTTTCAAAATCATCGGTTTCTTTTTTCTTATTGGTGAAACGTACGTTTATCCGAATCGTTAATCTATTTTGAGCAGCCCTTTGATCTGCCGTTGCCGTCATTGGACTAACTCTGTAATCTACGATTTCTCCCTCGTAAGTTAAATCAGCACCATTGTTGACTAAATTTAAATTCGTTTGATTTTGGATCAAATCTTGTAATTCTAATGTGAATGTTCGATCAATTCCAGGCTCAATTAACTCCGCATTATTTTGAAAAAATCCAACTTGAAAAGTTTCTGCATCAATTTTTCCAGTTCCGGTAAAGTTATAAACGGAGCAACTATTGCTACTCAATATAATTATTGAAAGGAGTATTAGTTTTATATGTTTCATTTTCTAATTTAAAAATTGCTTGGTCATTTATAAAGATGGGTTCAAATATATTCATTTTCAATCAAACGATTTACCACTTTGTGTTTTTGTAAAAAAACTACAAATCAAATTGCTTGATTTTTCGATACAACGTCCTTTCTGAAATGCCCAGCTCATCGGCGGCAGCTTTTCGTTTTCCTTTATTTTTTTCTAATGATTTTTTTATCATTTCAATTTCTTTTTGCTCTAAACGCAAGGTTTCTTCTTCTTCAATTGTTTCTGCAAAAAGATAATTATCATCATTCTCTTGGTAGATGTCTTCGGTGTTTTGGGAAGCGATTAAGGCTGATCTTGGTTCTTCTTCAAAATCGATTTCACTATCATTTTCTTTGGAACCGTATATTTTTTTAATCAAATTCTGATTGGTCTCTTGCACTTTTGAACTTCCGTTTTGAATTAGTTCTAGCGTTAGTTTTTTTAAATCATTCAAATCACTTTTCATGTCAAAAAGAACTTTGTATAAGATTTCCCTTTCGGTGCTAAAATCACTTTCGCTTTTTTTGTCTTTTATAACGGACGGTAAATTGCTTCCCTGGGCTGGCAAGTAAGATTGTAATGTCACAGCAGATATATCTCTATTGGTTTCCAAAACGGAGATTTGTTCCGCTACATTCCGCAATTGTCTAATGTTTCCGCTCCAACGAAATTTCTGCAATAATTGAATCGCATTTTCGTCTAGTTTCAAAGGAGGCATTTTATATTTATGGGCAAAATCAGCAACAAATTTTCGAAACAATAAATGAATGTCATCTTTACGATCGCGTAATGGTGGTAAAGTAATGTCTACCGTACTTAAACGATAATACAAATCCTCACGGAATTTTCCTTTTTCAATGGCATCGAATAAATTAACATTGGTAGCAGCCACAATTCGGACATCTGTTTTTTGAACCTGTGAAGAACCTACTTTGATAAACTCCCCATTTTCAAGAACACGTAACAAACGCACTTGCGTAGTAAGGGGTAGTTCGCCTACTTCATCTAGAAATATAGTTCCGCCGTCAGCTACTTCAAAATAGCCTTCGCGTGTATTTGTTGCACCTGTAAAAGCGCCTTTTTCATGTCCAAAAAGTTCACTGTCAATCGTTCCTTCAGGAATAGCGCCGCAGTTTACGGCAATATATTTCCCGTGTTTTCTATGCGAAAGCGAGTGAATAATTTTAGGGATATTCTCTTTCCCTACGCCGCTTTCTCCCGCTACTAATACCGTAATGTCAGTAGGAGCAACCTGAATTGCTTTTTCTATTGCACGATTAAGTTTTGGGTCATTCCCAATAATCTCAAATCGTTGTTTTATAGCTTGAACTGTATCCATGTTTTATTTCTCAACCACAAATTACACAAATTTTCGCAAATTTATAATTTTATGTATTTATTAATCTTTTGTGAACTAACGATTTATTTTGAAAGTTTGCTATTATTCCAATGGGAGTGTCGGCTAATTTCATATAATTTAATGTTTGTGCAAGACGATCTTTATTGATTTCTTTTATTGATTTTACTTCTAAAATAATATCACTATAAAATCATCGTTAAATTTACTACGCAAAATCTCACCTTTATAATTAATCGAAAATTCTTTTTGTCTTTCAAAAGGAATGTTGTTTTCCCTGAATTCAATTTCTAAAGCATCTTTATATGTAATTTATAGTCATCCAGGGGCAAGATTTCCATACAATTACCAATTATTTTATAAGTTTCTAGTTCTCTATAACTTTCACTGATAATATTTTTTTTGCCACAGATTACAAAGATTTAAAGGATTTCAAAAACCTGTAAAAATCTTTTTAATCTGTGGCGAACTTTTTCCTTAATTCATTTCACTCAAACCAACTGCTTCTCCTTTCAAAGTTCCGCTGGTACAAGAAGTAATTCTCACATTGACAAAATCACCAATCTTGTAATTCTCCTTTGGAAAAACCACTGTGATACTTTGGGAATTTCTTCCTGAAAACTCTTCTGTTGATTTTTTGGAAACTTTCTCTACTAAAACTTCTACGGTTTGACCAATGAATTCTTCACTGCGGAACCAAGCGTGTTTTTGTTGTAAATCGACAATTTCTTGTAATCTTCTGGCTTTCGTTTCTTCGGGTACATCGTCTTCCATTTTTCGTCCTGCTAAAGTTCCCGGACGTTCCGAATACGAATACATATAACCAAAATTATACTTCACATAGTCCATCAAACTCAAGGTGTCTTGATGATCTTCCTCTGTTTCTGTTGGAAAACCTGAAATCATATCTTGCGAAATCGAGCCGTTTGGTATAATTCTTCTTATTTTATCAATCAAAGTCATGTATTCTTCACGTGTATGCAAACGATTCATCTCCTTCAGAATTCTGTTACTACCTGATTGTACTGGTAAATGAATGTGTTTGCAAATATTGGGATGTTTGGCAATCACATGCAAAACACTTTCGTGCATGTCCTGCGGATTAGAGGTTGAAAATCGGATTCTCATTTTAGGAAAACCAACGGCTACCATTTCTAGTAACTGGTCAAAATCTACTGCTGTAGCTTTTTGCATTTCTGATGCTGTTGCAAAATCCTTTTTCAAACCGCCCCCATACCATAGGAAACTATCTACGTTTTGTCCCAAAAGCGTAATTTCTTTAAAACCTTTGTTCCACAAATCTTGAATTTCGGTCATGATACTTTGCGGTTCACGGCTGCGTTCACGTCCGCGAGTAAAAGGGACTACACAAAACGTACACATATTATCACAACCTCGCGTGATAGAAACCAAAGCTGTAATTCCGTTGCTCATCAATCGAACCGGCGAAATATCCCCGTAGGTTTCGTCTTTTGATAAAATTACGTTTATTGCATCGCGTCCTTCCTCCACTTCCATTAAAAGGTTAGGTAAATCTTTATACGCATCTGGCCCCACAACGAGGTCTACAATTTTTTCTTCTTCCAGGAATTTGTCTTTCAATCGTTCAGCCATACAGCCCAAAACGCCGACTTTCATTTTTGGATTAATGCGTTTCACCGCATTGTATTTTTCTAAACGTTTCCGAATAGTTTGCTCAGCCTTGTCCCGAATAGAACAAGTATTGACCAGAACTAAATCGGCTTCTTCTAGAATTTGTGTTGTATTGTATCCGTTCCCTGATAAAATAGAAGCTACAATTTCACTATCCGAAAAATTCATCGCACAGCCGTAACTTTCTATAAAAAGTTTTTTAGTATTCTCGGGTTTATTTTCTAAAACAAGACTTTCGCCTTGTTTGCTTTCTTCAATAATCTTCTCCATGGGGTAATTTAAAGTGCAAAGATAAGTGAATTCCAATAAATATGACAAGATGTCAGATTAAGAATTAACATTGTTTTAAGGCATTTTTCCTAGAGAGCAATTTCTCTTCTTTCGTTTCAATCCGAGCCTTTTGGGACTCACAAAAAAGGAAAGTGCCAAAGTTCTAAAAAGAGCTACTGTTAGTCACTTTAGTAAAACATTAAACTTTTGCTTTTTTTCAGGCTTTTCAATGTAATCGGGGCTAGGGTAGTTTGGATTTCTAGTTGTTTTATAACAATTAAAAATTTTAATTTTCATTTATGCGATGTTTTGTTTTTGACAGTGAGAAAGATATTTTTCTAAACAGGCTCCTTATAGTATGGCAAATAAACTACTGTTACAGGAAATAAGGGAGTGGAGGCGGATGACCGCTAAGAATAAATAAGGAATTAATTTTTCGATCTCGTTGTGCTGAGAGTTCAGTTTTCTTTGTGTGTCCAAATTAATTTCTGCCAAGATAGCTGAAAGGGATACTTTTCACTGTGCATTTAAAAAAGTGATAGTTAGAAAAAAATGTTTTTTACAAACAAATGGAAATAAAGATTCTTGAATTTTTTTTGTATAAAAGCGATCTTAAAGGACTAAAAGTCAATTTTGTTGAAATAATGTGGTCAGGTAATTTCTTGACTCTTAAAAAGTAATTTTTGGGTGATATCGTAAAATTAAATAATTAGAATAAACCAATGTCTAATTGGATTCTTGCAATTTTGTTAGCCGGATTCCACAAGGCAGTTGCTGATACCGGTAATTTGTAAGTAAAGATTTCGATATTTTTAGTAACGGTTAGTCCTGCATTGACAATATCAAAACTGCTTTCTATTTTGTTCGTATACAGGTGTTTGTTTCCAATGATAGGAAGGGCGACTCCCAGAAAGATGTTTAAATTCACTTTCTGATCTCTAATTACGGGGTAACTCAATTCTACATAGGTCGAGTACCTGCTTTGATAATAGTTGCTCTCGTTTAATTGACGATCATTTAAGCCGCTATACAACAGTACGTCGGCTTCAATTCGCAGAGGAAAAGCTTTTGGGAATCGATAGGATGTCCTTAAGTCAAGGAGGTGTGTGGTACTGTTTTTATCGTAATTAAAAACTTTTGGTGTTTCAATTCCAGTGGTATTGAATAAATCCCACAAGGCAATGGAGAAATTGTTTTTCTGGTATTGAACAAAATAATTTATTTCAGTGTAGTCTCCATCAAATCCCGCTCCTCCCCAAAACCCTACGGTAAAGTTTCTTTCTTTGCCTAGGGCATAATGGAGGTAACCAGTGGCGGTCATGCCGTCATTGATTATTAGTCCTCTCCATAAATGACTAGTTCTAAGATTAACATTAAAGTCTAATCGAGGTATTTTTGTCTCTTCAGTAGGGTTGATTACTGTATCTGAAATGGCTGTGTTTTGAGCATGGCTAGCCCACGCTGTAATTAAAATTACAGCGACAGTTAGTGCTTTTTTCATTTTTTGATTTATTTAAACGAGGTTTTAAATAAGCATTAAGTAAAGTAATGCTGCTAAATTTGATCCGATGATAGGGCCTAGAATAGGAACCCAAGCATAACTCCAGTCACTGTTCCCTTTAAAAAGGATGGAATGTACAATTCGAGGGCCTAAATCTCTAGCGGGATTAATAGCATATCCGGTTGTTCCACCAAGGCTTAGTCCAATAGCCCATACTAGAATAGCAACTGGGAGAGCGCCTATTGAACCAAGTCCAATTGTAGCATCAGCGGCAACTGCAATGCTTAGATTTGGTTCTGAGAGATAAAAAATTACCAAAATTAGGACGAAGGTTCCTATAATTTCGCTGATTAAATTAGAGGAATAATTACGGATTGCCGGCATTGTACTAAAGCAAGCTAATTTCCCACCTTCTTCTTCGGTAGCGGCAAAATGATCTTTATGAGAGAGCCAAACTAAAAAAGCGCCTAGCATAGCGCCAATCATTTGAGCGACAATATAAAATGCTACTTGGCTCCAAGCAAATTTACCTACTAGTGCTAATCCAAGGGTTACTATAGGGTTTAAATGTGCGCCACTTACCGGTCCTGCTACAACGACACCTATAAAAACGGCAAATGCCCATCCGGTGGTGATAACGATCCAACCTGAATTGTTTCCTTTTGTTCCTTTAAGAACTACGTTTGCAACTACGCCGTTTCCTAATAAAATCATTAACATTGTACCAATTACTTCTGCTATAAATGGAGTCATATTGAGTGTTTTTGAGGGTTACAATTAATCTTCGATCCAGTTTTCTGCGCGGCCAACGGCTTTATCCCAGTTTTTTACTAGTTGATCCACTTCTGCTTTTGGCATTTCTGGAGAAAACACGCGGTCAACAGACCATTGTTCCTGTAATTCGTCAATACTTTTCCAGTAACCCACAGCTAGTCCTGCTAAGTAGGCTGCTCCTAGCGCTGTTGTTTCAAGCATTTTAGGTCTTATAACATTAAAGCCGAACAAATCAGATTGAAATTGCATCATCAAATTATTAACTGCTGCACCCCCATCTACTCTTAATTCTTTTCCTTTTTTTCCAAAATCAGCTTCCATTGATTTTACTAAATCATATACTTGGTAGGTAATTCCTTCTATAGTTGCACGCGCGATGTGCGCATTTGTGGTTCCTCTTGTAATACCGAGAATAGCTCCTCTAGCATATTGATCCCAATGCGGTGCGCCTAAACCGGTTAAAGCAGGCACGAAATAAACACCTCCATTATCGGGGACACTTGCCGCTAACGCTTCGATGTCTTCGGCAGAATCGATCATTTTTGCACCATCGCGTAACCATTGCACTGCCGCTCCGCCTACAAAAACACTTCCTTCTAAGGCGTATGTTGTTTTACCGTTGATTTTCCAAGCGACGGTAGTTAGTAAATTGTTTTTAGAATAAACAGGCTTTTCACCTGTGTTCATTAGCATGAAGCAACCTGTTCCATAGGTGTTTTTCACCATTCCTGGTTCCGTACATAATTGTCCAAAAAGCGCTGCTTGTTGATCTCCTGCTACTCCTGCAATTGGAATTTTTGTAGAAAAAAGGGTTGTACTAGTTTCTCCATATATTTCGCTGCTTTGTTTTACTTCGGGTAACATGGATCTTGGGATATTGAATAATTCAAGTAACTCAGTATCCCATTCTAAGGTATGGATGTTTAACAATAAAGTTCTACTCGCATTCGAAACATCAGTCATGAACATTTTACCTCGAGTTAGTTTCCAGATCAACCAGGTATCTACAGTTCCAAAACACAGCTTTCCTTGTTCTGCCTTTTCACGGGCTCCTTCTACATTGTCTAAAATCCACTTTACTTTGGTTCCAGAAAAATAAGCATCTAAAACGAGTCCTGTTTTTTTTTGAATCATGTCTGCATGTCCAGTTGCTTTTAATTCATTGCAATATTTGGCCGTTCGCCTGTCTTGCCAAACAATGGCATTATATAATGGTTCGCTAGTTTCTCGATCCCAGACTATTGTTGTCTCCCGTTGATTCGTAATTCCAATTGCCGCTATTTCTTTTCCGGTAATCCCTACTTTTGCAATAACTTCTGCAGCACAACTAATTTGGGAAGACCAGATCTCTTTTGGGTCATGTTCTACCCATCCTGGTTTTGGAAAGAGCTGTTGAAAAGGTTTTTGAGTAATGCTTACGATTTCTCCGCCATGGTTGAAGACGATCGCTCTAGAGGAGGTGGTTCCTTGATCTAGTGTTAAGATTAATTTGTTTTTCATAATTATAGATTTAGTAATAGTATTATTTTTTGTAACCAGACAAAAGAAATCCGTTAGCAAGCGTTTTGAACTCTTCTATTTGATTTTGTGTCCAGATTTCGTCATGGCCAAGTTCCTTAGCTAATAATTGCGCTACTTTTTCACAAGAAGCTATTGCTGCTCGGGCATCTAAAAATAGTAAACGAACTCGTCTCGCTAATACGTCATCAATGGTTCTGGCCATTTCATAGCGAATAGCCCAAGCAACTTCTGCCATAGTGTATTGGTAATTAGGGTGTAGTTTTTCTTTTAGTTCAGGTTCTTGGTTTTGTAATTCCATTATTTTAGGAATATCTGTGCCGTAGATATACAAATGATTTTCTCTGTCTTTTGTATTTGTCACTTTGTGTCCGTGAATTGCAACATGCTCCGTATTACATTTCTTTTTTGGTAAATTACGTACGCGTATTGCCTTATCAATTATGTCTTCGGCAATTTTTCTGTAGGTAGTCCATTTTCCTCCAGTAATTGTTATTAGTCCCGTATCAGACACAATTATCTTATGGCTTCTGGAAACTTCTTTGGTACTTTTCCCTGGCTCTTCTGGCGCGGCTAATGGTCGGAGTCCTGCATAAACAGAAAGAACATCAGCACGCGTAGGTTTTTTTGCTAAGAATCTTTGGGCTGTTTCTAAAACAAATTCGATTTCAGCTTCTAAAGCAATTGGCTCTAAACTATGACTTTTCATTAAGGTATCTGTCGTTCCCACTACTATTTTGTTATGCCAAGGCACTGCAAATAAGACTCTTCCGTCACTTGTTTTTGGGATCATCAAGGCGTGATCACTTGGCAGGAATGATTTATCAAATACAAGATGTATTCCCTGACTTGGAACAATGTATTTTTTATAAACAGTATCGTTTAATTTCATTATTGCATTGGTAAAAACTCCGGTTGCATTTATAATGGCTTTTCCTTTTAATTCGAATAGCTCTCCCGTTTCTTGATTTTTTACCTGAACTCCCTTGACTTGATTGTTGCTGTCTTTTACTAAACCAACAACCTTAGTATAATTTAAAAGACAAGCGCCTTTTTCTACGGCAGTTTGAGCGATGTTTATAGCTAATCGCGAATCGTCAAATTGACCGTCTTGGTAAATGACGCCACTTACTAATCCCTTTTGCTCTATTGTGGGGAGCAATTCAATTGTTTTTTTCTTTGAAATGTATTTGGATCGACCTAAACTTAATTTTCCAGCTAACAGGTCATAGATAGTAAGTCCGAGGGTGTAGAAATAACCGCCCCACCAGTTGTAATTGGGTATAACAAAGGATTGATTTTTTACTAAGTGGCCAGCGTTTTGAGCCATTAAGCCTCTTTCTTTCAGAGCTTCTCTAACCAGAGCGATGTCTCCTTGTTCAAGATAGCGTACGCCACCATGAACTAATTTAGTGCTTCTGCTCGAGGTTCCCTTTGCAAAATCGACTGCTTCCACTAAGATGGTTTTGTAACCTCTACTGGCAGCATCAAGCGCAGTTCCAAGACCGCTGGCGCCTCCGCCAATTATGATTACATCCCATTCTTGAGTTTGTTTTAATTTAGATAATTGTTCGTTTAATTTCATAATGTGTTTTTTTTCTGCAAATTACATACATTTACTTTCACATTACAAACATAACGAAACAAAACGAAACTTTTGTTTTTTTGGTAAAAATCTAGTGTTAAAATTGTATTTTTAAATATATATACGTTATAATTGTGTAATAATAACTCAAAAATATGGTTTTGATTAACAGAAGACAGCAAGATATACTCAATGAACTAGACCAAAAGGGGTATGTAAATGTGGTTAGTTTGTGTGAAACTCATAATGTTTCAACCGTTACCATACGAAAGGATTTGAATTTTTTAGAAAATGAAAAACTTTTGCATCGCACACATGGTGGAGCTAGTAAAAAACCGTTGTATGCTTTTGAGCGAAATATAGATGATAAAGAGGAACTGCAAGTCGAGCAAAAAAAACAAATTGCAGCAGAGGCATTAAAGTATATAAGTGATAGTGATTACATTATATTGGGTTCAGGTTCCAACATTCATTATTTGTCTCAGGTCATCAAAGGCTTTCAAAAACTCACGGTGCTTACCCCTTCGCTAAAGGTTTCCTTAGCTCTTTGTAAAGAAGCCAACATTGATACAATACAATTGGGAGGCGATATTCGAAACAGTTCCACTTCAGCTGTAGGTCCTATTGCAGAGGCTATTTTGAGTCAGTTTTCCTGCAATAAATTATTTTTGGGAACAGACGGTGTTCATTTAGAATTTGGTTTAAGTACTTCTAACGCATTGGAAGCACATTTAAATCAGGCTATGATTGATGTTGCTGAGAAAGTTATCGTTCTGGCGGATTCAACAAAAATGAATACTAGAGGTTTTGGTAAAATTTGTAATTTAAACAAAATCGATGTGCTGATTACCGATGATGGAATTGATATCGAAACAAAAATGAAACTAGAAGAAATTGGAATAAATGTTGTTGTAGCGGGTGCATTATAGTTATGCTATTGGAATCTAAATGTTTTTATACACTCTAATTGAAAAGACCGTAGATTCCAGATTTTGGTAGTGTTGTGATTTTTGTATGGTTTAATTGCGGTGTGGTTCTGTCTGTTTTAAACCTTCTTTTTGTCGAGAAGTTTGACTTTTAAAATTTAAAAAACTCAAAATTTAAAAAAAACTTCTACTTTTGTTGCAGAAAAATAGAGCAATGGCAAAGAATTTAGTTATCGTAGAGTCCCCTGCAAAGGCAAAAACAATCGAGAAATTTTTAGGGAGTGATTTTCAAGTGGAGTCGAGTTATGGGCATATTGCCGATTTGCCCTCCAAAGAAATAGGTGTAGATGTAGAAAATGGTTTCAAACCTAAATATGAAGTTTCTGCTGATAAAAAAGCGCTGGTTACTAAATTAAAAGGACTAGCTAAAAAAGCTGAAATGGTTTGGTTAGCAAGTGATGAGGATCGCGAGGGTGAGGCTATTTCTTGGCATTTGTCCGAAGAATTAAATTTAAATCCAGCCAAAACAAAACGTATTGTTTTTCATGAAATTACTAAAACTGCGATTCTAAAAGCGATTGACAACCCGCGTGAAATCGATTATAATCTAGTCAATGCACAACAAGCTCGAAGAGTTTTGGATCGTTTAGTTGGGTATGAGTTATCGCCCGTTCTTTGGAGAAAAATAAAGGGCGGACTTTCAGCAGGTCGTGTACAATCGGTATCCGTTCGTTTGATTGTGGAACGTGAACGTGAAATTCAAAACTTTAATGCAACTGCAACCTATTCGGTTGTAGCCGAGTTTACAAATGAATCTGCAAAAATATTCAAAGCTAAACTACCTAAAAATTTCAATACTAAAAAAGAAGCCGAAGATTTTTTAAATAAAAATATAGGTTCTACATATAAGGTAGCCGATTTAGAAACTAAACCTACCAAAAAATCACCAACGGGTCCATTTACTACATCAACTTTGCAACAAGAAGCCGCTCGTAAACTGTATTTACCTGTTGGAATTACGATGCAATTGGCGCAACGCTTGTACGAAGCCGGACTGATTACCTATATGAGAACAGATAGTGTAAATTTATCCAAAGATGCGATGGAAGCTGCTCAAGCTGAAATTATCAAATCCTACGGAAAAGAATTTTCTAAGCCGCGAACTTTTGTGAATAAAAGTAAAGGAGCTCAAGAAGCGCACGAGGCCATTCGTCCAACAGATATGTCCCGTCATACCGTGGATATCGATAGAGATCAAGCGCGTTTGTACGATTTGATATGGAAAAGAACCTTGGCTTCACAAATGAGTGATGCGCAATTAGAGCGTACTAACGTGAAAATTGAAGCAAACAATCACGGGGAAATCTTTACGGCCTCAGGAGAAGTTTTGCTTTTTGAAGGTTTCCTGAAAGTGTACTTGGAAGGTCATGATGACGATGAAGAAGAACAAGAGGGCATGTTGCCTGCAATGAAAGTAAACGAAAAATTACAGAATAATTACATCACAGCTACGGAGCGATATTCTCGTGCTGCTGCAAGATATACGGAAGCTTCCTTGGTAAAAAAACTAGAGGAATTAGGAATTGGTCGTCCGTCTACTTATGCGCCAACGATTTCTACTATTATTAACAGAAATTATGTGGAGAAAGGAAATCTTGACGGTCAAGAACGTAACTATACACAATTGACGCTACAATCCGGCAAAGTAGGAGAGAATTTATTGAAAGAAAATACAGGTTCTGATAAAGGGAAATTAGTCCCTACAGATATTGGAACGATTGTTACGGATTTCTTGGTTAAGAATTTTGGAACTATTTTAGATTATAATTTCACTGCCAAAGTAGAACAAGATTTTGATGAGATTGCCGAAGGAAATATTGTTTGGACAAAAATGATGAAGGAATTCTATGATAAATTTCATCCAAATGTAAAAGACGTAGAAGCTAATGCTGAGCGAGAAAGTGGAGAGAGAATTTTAGGAATAGATCCAAAAACAGGAAAGCCGGTTTCGGTACGTTTAGGTAAATTTGGACCTATGGCTCAAATTGGAGCTCCAGATGATGAGGAGAAAAAATTTGCTAGCTTAATGAACGATCAAAATATTGGAACAATAACTTTAGAGGAGACATTGAATTTGTTTTTGTTACCTAAAAATTTAGGAATCTACAAAGACGAAGAAGTAGAAGTGAGTAATGGTCGTTATGGTCCTTATATTCGTTACGGAGCCGCTTTTGTTTCTTTACCGAAAGGGGAAAATCCTTTGGACGTAGATTTTGCAAGAGCACAAGAATTAATTGATGAAAAAGCACTTGCTGATGCACCAATAGCTGTCTACAAAGGGGAAGGAGTTCAAAAAGGAGTTGGGCGTTTTGGTGCTTTTATCAAATGGGATGGTTTATTTATCAACGTGAGCAAAAAATATAATTTTGATAATCTTTCTCAATCGGATATCGAAGCGTTGATTGAAGATAAAATACAAAAAAACATTGATAAGGTTCTTCATAATTGGGAGGACGAAGGGATTTTGGTCGAAAAAGCCCGTTGGGGACGTTCTGTTATTACCAAAGGAAAAATTAAAATTGAACTAAGTAAAGATGTTGATGCCGCGAAACTGACATTAGCAGAAGTTCAGGAAATGATTGCCAAGAAAACGCCAGCCAAAAAAGTAGCTGCCAAAAAAGCACCTGCAAAGAAAACAGTGACAAAGAAAACAGCAGTTAAGAAACCCGTAGCAAAAAAGTAAAAAATGGAATTTGATTTTCTGAAACCCGTAGATGATGAAGTTCTGGAATATATAAACGGATTGACTTCTCAGCAATTAGGAAGTAAAATAGTGTTGCATACAGAAAAACAATTTCCAGATTTAAATAAGATTAAAATTGCTTTAATAGGCGTTTTAGAGAATCGAGGAGATGAAAAAGCGGTTTCGGATGTTGATTTAGTACCACTTAGAAAAAAGCTATATGGCTTGTTTCCGGGGAATTGGGATGCTTCTATTGCTGATTTAGGTGATATTTTAGCAGGAAATTCTGCGGAAGACACTTATTTTGCTTTAAAAAAAGTGGTTGCAAGTTTAATCAAGAAAAAAATTACGCCTATAGTTATTGGCGGTTCTCAAGATTTGACATATGCGCTTTACAGAGCATACGATGATTTAGAACAAATGGTGAATTTAGTTTCCATTGACAATAAATTTGATTTCGGTAAGGATGAAGAGGAAGTTTCGGCTTCTTCTTACTTGACAAAGATTATTGTAGACGAACCGAATAATCTTTTCAATTATTGTAATATTGGATATCAGACTTATTTTAATTCACAGGAAGAAATAGATTTGATTGAAAAACTATTTTTTGATGCCTATAGATTAGGAGAAGTTTCTAATAACATCGCTATTTCAGAACCAGTTTTTAGAGATGCTGATTTAGTAAGTGTTGATATGAATTCTATAAAATCCTCGGATTCTGGAAATTTCATTTCGTTTCAGCCTAATGGTTTTAATGGTAAAGAAATTTGTTCTTTGTCGCGATATGCTGGAATAAGTGATAAAGTATCTTCGTTTGGGATATTTAACCATACTAATTCAACTCAAGAGGCGGTATTGATCGCACAGATAATTTGGTATTTTATTGAAGGGTTTCATTATCGTTCGAACGAGTATCCATTTGGAAGCAAAGAAAATTATATAAAGTATAATGTTCCCCTAGAAGAAGAAGAGCTTGTTTTTTATAGAAGTGATAAAACAGATCGCTGGTGGATAGAAATTCCATTTATTTCAAATGTTAATAATAAATTAAAAAGAAACACGTTATTACCCTGTTCTTATGATGAATATTTGTTGGCTTGCAATCAGGAATTACCTGAAAGATGGTGGAAAGCACAAAGAAAAAACATCGTTTAGAATCTTTTTTTGCTTATTTATTATTTTTTTATAAAAAACAGTTTGTTTAGTGTAAAAAAATTGTTTTTCTAAAAAATAATAAATAGGTTTACACACTTAAAAATAATGAATAGATAACCAAATTTATATGAAGAAGTTCATAGCTTTTACAACAATTTTGACCCTTTTAATTGGCTGTGGTAAATCAAGTGATAAAGGAGAATTAGTTGGTATTAATGGAGGAAAATGGCATCCTGAGAAGCCTTATGGAATGGCATTAATTCCAGGTGGTGCATTTATCATGGGTAAATCAGATGCTGATTTAGCTAATGTAGAAGATGCTCCTACAAAAACAGTTACCGTTCGTTCGTTCTACATGGATGAAACGGAAATTACTAACAGTGAATACCGTCAATTTGTAGAATGGGTAAAAGACTCTACTATGAGAGTTCGATTAGCTATTCTAGCTGATGAAAGTGGTCAAACTGCAGGAACAGGTAAAGGTAAAAATGCTGGAAGTATTGGTGATTTTGCTTTTAACGACTCTGATCCTGAGAAAATGACAGCGTATGACAAGTACATGTATGATAATTACTATAGTGTAGGTACTGCTGACGACCCTTACGCTGGTAGAAAACTGAATAAAAAAGTAAAATTAATTAAAGATACCAAATTGTATCCTGATGAATATTACGCTGAGGTGATGGATTCTATGTATTTACCTATTGAAGAATCATACAACGGTTTAAGAACTATTGATGTTAATAAATTAAAATTCCGTTACTCTTGGATGGATATTCAGGCTGCTGCCAAAGCAAAAGTAGGAAGAAGAAAAGATTTCATCAAAACAGAAGAAGTTAATGTTTATCCAGATACAACAGTTTGGATCAAGGATTTTGCATACTCTTATAATGAGCCAATGCACAATGACTATTTTTGGCATAAAGCGTATGGAGATTATCCTGTTGTTGGAGTGAAATGGACTCAAGCTAAAGCTTTTTGTGCATGGAGAACATTAAACAAAAATAGTTACGTAAAATCAAAAAAGAAAGGTCAAGATTTAATAAATTCTTTCCGATTACCAACAGAAGCAGAATGGGAATATTCTGCAAGAGGTGGTCTTGAGTCTGCGACATATCCTTGGGGTGGTCCGTATACAAAAAATGATAGAGGCTGTTTTTTAGCTAATTTTAAGCCAAATAGAGGCGATTATGCTGCTGATGAAGCTTTGTATACTGTGGAGGCAAAATCGTATGAACCTAATGGGTATAACCTTTATAATATGGCTGGGAATGTTTCTGAGTGGACCGATTCTTCGTATGATTCAAATGCTTATGAATATGTTTCCTCAATGAATCCAAATGTTCTCGATGCCTCAAATAAACGTAAAGTACTTCGTGGTGGTTCCTGGAAAGACGTTGCTTATTTCCTACAAGTAAGTACTAGAGATTATGAATATGCTGATTCAGCTAGAAGTTATATTGGTTTTAGAACCGTTCAAGATTACATGGGAATCCAAACCACCGGAAACGGGAAAAAGAAAAAATAAAAAAAAAACCAAATCTATTAAATTTTAAATTACATTATTATGGCATTATTAGGCAAAAAAGCGATGAATTTCGCGTACGGTATGGGAGCGGCGGTTGTAATCATTGGCGCTTTATTCAAAATTACCCATATTGAATTTGGTCCAATTACTGGTAATCTTATGCTAACTATTGGTCTTGTTGTAGAAGCAGCTATTTTTGCACTTTCTGCTTTCGAGCCAGTTGATGATGAATATAAATGGGAAATGGTTTACCCACAACTTAAAGATAAAAATGCTATTGCAGTTGCTAAGCCAGTTGCACCAGCAGCGGATGCGCAAGGGATGTTATCTCAAAAACTAGACGCCATGCTAAAAGACGCTAAAATTGATGGGGAATTAATGGCAAGCTTAGGAAGCAGCATTAAAAATTTCGAATCAGCGGCTAAAGGAATCGCTCCAACAGTGGATTCTATGAATTCTACTAAAAAGTACAGTGAAGAATTAACTTTGGCTGCTGCCCAAATGGAATCTTTAAATAGTTTATACAAAATACAGTTGCAAAGTGCTTCTAGAAATGCCCAAATAAATGAAGAAGTTGCTGAAAATAACTTAAAATTAAAAGATCAAATGCAATCATTGACTTCTAATCTTTCGTCTTTAAACAACGTATATGGAGGAATGCTTTCTGCAATGAGTAACAAAGGATAATTAGTTTCGAACTATACAAAAAACAATAAACTAATTATTTAGAAAATATGGCAGGAGGAAAACTAACCCCTAGACAGAAGATGATAAACCTAATGTACTTGGTTTTTATCGCAATGTTAGCATTAAATATGTCCAAAGAAGTATTATCTGCATTTGGATTAATGAATGAAAAATTTGAAGGCTCTAACTCTTCCGCTGTGCAGTCAAATGCTCAAATGTTAGCGGGATTAGATGCAAAAGCGGCTGAAGCAGGTGGAGAATTTAAAATTGCAGCAGTCACAGCTCACAAAGTAGAGGTTATCACAAAGAACTTTTATGATTATATTGAATCAATAAAATCACAGGTTTTAGTAGGCACAGAAGTAGATCCTGAAACAGGGAAATTGCCTTACGAGGCAATGGACAAAGGAGATAATATTGATAATTTATGGTTTAGCCCAGCGGGTTATTCTACTAAAGGGAAAGAAGTTATTGCCACAATTGAAAAGTATAAAGCGGATATGAAATTGGCTTTAGGGGATAATAAAAAATTAGCACCAATTTTATCTGAAGTTCAAACTAAGTTTAGTTTGGCAGATGTGAAAAATAAAGATGGAATAGCAATACCTTATTTAGACTATCATTTTAAAGGTTTTCCAGCTGTAGCATCATTGGCAAAATTATCTGCATGGCAAAATGATGTTAAAAAAGCAGAATCAGATGTTTACAGCACTGCATTGGGTAAAGCGGCCGTTGCTGCAGCCTCTTACAATAATTATGAAGCTATTGTAGTATTAGATAAAAATGCTTATTTTCAAGGGGAACAAGTTACAGGAAAAGTAGTATTGGGTCGTTATGACGAGAATACTAAACCTTCTAGCGTTACTGGTGCACGATTGGATCCAGCTACAGGTCAAGCTAAAATAGCTTTAACCGCTGGAGGTGTAGGTGAACAAAATATTTCGGGACAATTTACTTTTGTTGAAGATGGTAAAACAATTCCTCTAAAATTCGCTGGAAAATATGTTGTTGTACCAAGACCTAATTCGGCTACAATTTCAGCAGACAAAATGAACGTAGTATATAGAGGAGTTTCTAATCCAATGACGATTTCATTTGCTGGTATTCCTGATAATGCTGTTAATGCTTCTGCTCCAGGTTTATCAAAGGTGGGCAACGGCAAATACGTTATGAATCCTGGTGGAGGTAATGAAGTTGTAGTAAGCGTTTCAGGTAAAATGTCTGACGGAAAAGTGGCTAATGATAAAAAAGTATTTAGAATCAAAGGTATTCCAGGTCCAACAGGAACAATTAGAGGAGAAATGGGAGTCGTAAAAGGGCCTAAATCGAATTTAGAAATAGCAACAATTGGAGCAAAATTAGTTGATTTTGATTTTGAAGTTGGTTTAGATGTTGTTGGATTTAATTTAAAAGTAACAGGTCAACCTACAGTTGTTGTTCAAGGAAATAGATTAAATGCACAATGCAAAGCGGTTCTTTCAAAAGCAGGAAGAGGAGATCAGGTAACAATCTCTGAAATTAAAACTAAACTTGTCGGAGCAGGTAGTTATTTATTGCCAAGAACTGCTCCAGTAATTTTTGAAATACAATAATAAGTAGGTTTTGGTAACCTATTTCAATATCTTATAAGGATAACATGATGAATGTAAGAAATTTTTTAATCGCCATTATCTCTATTTCCGGAAGTTTTGTGTCAGTAGCGCAATCCAATCTGCTAAATGCAAAAATTCCAGAAGAAATAGGGCTTAAAACTGCTGCTCAACTTGATTCAGATAACGATAAGCCTTTGGCTTACGGTTATGTGCATGATAGAGATGTTTTGATGGGAAAGACTACATGGGAAATTATTGATTTGAGCGAAAAAATTAATTTTGCTTTGTACTTTCCAATTGATACTGCAAACATTGGATCAGACAGAAGGTCATTGTATGACGTGTTAACCAAAGCAATGAAAAATGGTGAAATTACAGAAGTGTATACCGATAGCTATTTTAATACTAAGAAATCGTTACAAGACATTCAGGGATCTCTTACGCGAATTGATACTACGGATGCGGGTAGAGAGCAAATTAACGCTGGAAATCAAATTTCTGATGAGTATATTTTGAGAACAGATTTATCAGCACAAGACGTAACACAATATAAGATTAAAGGATATTGGTATTTTGATAAGCGTCAAAGTGAATTGAAATATCGTTTGTTAGGATTGTGTCCTGTTACTCCAGATGTATATACCGTGAACAGCGATGAAAAAGATTATATTGAACTGTTTTGGATCTTTTTTCCTGCTGCAAGAGAGGTTTTGCATGAAGCTAAGGCTTTCAATGATAAAAATTCAGCGATGCCCATTTCATTTGATCAAATTTTAAATTCAAGACGTTTTAATGCGCTTATTTATAAAGAAGATAATGCATATGGAGATAGATCTATTGAGGAATACATGAAAGATAATGCACAAAATCAGCTGTTAGAATCCGAGAGAGTGAAGGATAAAATTCGGAATTTTGAATCAGATATGTGGAACTATTAATTTTTTTCAAAAAAAAATTTTAAAAACTCTTACTGTAATGGTAAGAGTTTTTTGTTTTAAAGGGTTTTCTTTGTATTTCGTTTTAAAGAGCTACTACATGACTGATTATTTAATTATAGGTGCTGGTTTAGCAGGTATTTCATTTGCAGAAAAGGCCTTGCAAAATGACAAATCTATTTTTGTTATAGATAATAATTCCCAAAATTCTTCCAAAATTGCAGGTGGCCTATACAATCCAGTTATTCTAAAGCGATTTAGCGAGGTATGGAAAGCTAAGGAACAATTAGAATTAATGGAACAGTTTTATGCTGTTTTAGAGGAAAAGCTAAAATGTACTTTTGATTTTAAAAGACCCATCTTAAGGAAATTCTTTTCCGTTGAAGAGCAGAATAATTGGTTTTCTGCTTCTGATAAATTAGCATTAGCCCCCTTTTTATCTACTCAATTAATTTCTAGAAAATACCCCGGAATTGATTCGCCTTATGGTTATGGTGAGGTTTTACAAACAGGCTATGTAGATACTGCTTTGTTAGTCGAAAAATATAGAGAATATCTGTTAGATAATCTGTGGTTTCGAGAAGAATCTTTTGATTATGCAGCTTTACTGGTTGAGACAGTTGGAATTCGCTATAAAGATATTCACGCGAAACATATTGTTTTTGCTGAGGGTTTTGGCATGCATGCTAATCCTTTTTTTAAAGATTTACCATTAGATGGTACTAAAGGAGAGCTTTTTATAATCAAAGCGCCCAAATTAGATTTAGATGTAATTGTGAATACCAGCGTATTTATTTTGCCGCTTGGCAATGATTTATTCAAGGTGGGTGCAACTTACAATTGGAAAGATAAAACAAATTTACCTTCAGAAGAGGGAAGAATAGAATTGGTAGAAAGAATACAAGAAATAATAACTTGTGATTTTGAGATTATAGCCCATTTTGCAGGTGTTCGCCCTACGGTAAAAGACAGACGGCCGTTAGTAGGAACCCTCGAGAATCACCAAAGTATTCATATTTTGAACGGTTTGGGGACAAGAGGTGTGATGCTGGGACCAGCCATGGCTAAAGAACTGTTTGAGGCTATAGAATATGAAACCCCATTAGATCCTGCTATTGATATTAGACGATTTAAAACTAAAGAAAAGAAGTAAAACTATTTTAGTTTGTTCTTTGAGTCGTAGGAAACAAACATGTTAATATAGATGTTTCTGGCCCAACGTAAAACGAATGGGAATGATATAAGAAGTGAAACGATAATCACTATAAAAGCCACTTTAAGGCTAGATCCTAAAAATAAAAACGAGATAATAAAGGCTGCGACTCCTATGGCAACATTTAAGCCGTAACTAACGTACATTGCACCATAAAAAAAGGAGGGCTCAATTTGATAATGTAACCCACAATTACTGCAATTTTCATGCATTTTTAATATTTTATTTAAATGAAGTGGATTTTTATCTAAATACATACTCTCATTCTGACATTTAGGACAAGTTCCTGTTAAAATGCTATATAATTTGGATCCTTTTTTTAACATTTGCAAAAAATTTAATTTTTCCTTTTTTGGAGTTACAAATTTATGCATTCGAAAAGGAATAAAATCACAATACATGCTTAATATACACAATTTATCTGTTTCTTTTGGTGGTACTTATTTGTTTGAAGAAGTTACCTTTCGATTGGGTGCCGGGGACAGAGTTGGTCTTGTTGGGAAAAATGGAGCCGGAAAATCTACTATGCTTAAAATGTTGGCTAGAGATTTTGCTCCTGATTCAGGGGTTATTTCTCAAGAGAAAGATATCCGTATGGGATTTCTGCGTCAGGACATTGATTTTGAACAAGGTAGAACAGTTCTTGAAGAAGCTTATGAAGCTTTTACGGAAATAAAAATTGTAGAAAAAAAGCTGGAGGAGATTAATCATTTGTTAGTAACCCGTACGGACTATGAAAGTGATGAATACAGTCAAATCATAGAAGATCTATCTGATTATACCCATAGATTTGAGCTATTAGGAGGGTACAATTATGTAGGTGATACGGAGAAAATTCTTCTGGGATTGGGTTTTAAAAGAGAAGTTTTCGATAATCAAACTGAAACGTTTTCTGGTGGTTGGAGAATGCGGATCGAATTAGCCAAATTATTGTTGCAAGCCAATGATGTTTTGTTACTGGATGAGCCAACGAATCACTTGGATATAGAAAGTATTATTTGGTTAGAAAGTTTCTTGCGAAATTATCCAGGTGTTGTAGTGATTGTTTCGCATGATAAAATGTTTTTGGATAACGTAACCAACAGGACGATTGAAATTTCGTTAGGAAAAGCCTATGATTTTAATAAGCCCTATTCTCAGTATTTAGAATTACGTCATGAAATTCGGGAGAAACAATTGGCAACGCAAAAAAATCAAGCCAAAAAAATTGAAGAGACGGAGAAATTAATTGAAAAATTTCGTGCCAAAGCTTCCAAAGCTTCGATGGCTCAATCTTTAATTAAAAAACTAGATAAAGTAGAACGTATTGAGGTTGACGAAGATGATAATTCAGTGATGAATATTTCTTTTCCTGTCTCTAAAGAACCGGGAAGAGTAGTAATTGAAGCGGAGCATGTGACTAAAAGCTACGGTGCTGTAACGATTTTGAAAGATATTAACTTGTTAGTAGAGCGGGGAAGCAAGATTGCATTTGTTGGACAAAATGGGCAAGGAAAATCTACTTTTATCAAAGCTATAGTTGATGAATTTGAGTACCAAGGAAACATTAAATTAGGTCATAATGTACAACTAGGCTATTTTGCTCAGAATCAAGCCGAATATTTGGATGGTGAAATTACTTTATTGCAAACCATGGAGGATGCGGCAGCAGATACAAACCGAATGAAGGTGCGTGATATGCTGGGTTCTTTTTTGTTTAGAGGTGATGATGTAGATAAAAAAGTAAAAGTGCTTTCAGGAGGCGAAAGAAATCGTTTAGCGTTGTGTAAATTATTATTACAACCTATTAACGTGTTGTTGATGGATGAGCCTACAAATCACTTAGACATTAAATCGAAAAATGTTTTGAAAGCGGCACTTCAAAAATTTGGTGGGACATTATTGCTGGTTTCACACGATAGGGATTTCTTGCAAGGAATGTCAAATTTGGTATATGAATTTAAAGACCAAAAAATCAAAGAATATTTAGGCGATATCAACTATTTCTTAGAACAACGCAATATGGAAAACATGCGCGAAGTCGAGAAGAAAGATGCTGAGAAAGCTGCTGCACCTAAAGAAAGTAATAAAGCTTCCTACGAAGACCAGAAAAAGGGAAAAGCATTGCAAAACAAACTAAGCAAAGTGGAGAGTCAAATTAAGCAATTAGAAAAAGACATACAGCAGGACGATAAAATGTTGGCTTCAAATTATGATAAGCACATTGAAGATGCAAAGTTTTTTACAGCCTACAATAAGAAAAAAGCAGAATTAGACAAACTCCTGCTGGATTGGGAAGTTGTTCAAGAAGAAATCGATCATTTATAATAATAGAGAGTTCCGTAATGGAGCTCTTTTTTTATGTAATAATTCCTATTGATTTGGAATGTGCGATGGCTTCACTACTGTTTTTAAAATAACAAATGGAAACATTTAATGTCTCTAAATTTTTCATAACAGTTATTATTTTTTGTTTTTTTGTGGTGCCAGTTTGTCGGATGTAAACTGCTTTTACTGTTACAGGGAAAATTTTGCAAATGGCTTCATATAAAAAAGGATCATGTTGCGAATCGTCTCCAAGAAGCACGTACTCTAAATTGGGGTAAAATTCTAGAATGTGTTTTATTTTGTCAAACTTATGATTGTGGTTTCCTCTTCCGGTCATAAAGAAGTCGGTGAGACTCGTTTTAATGTCCTTTAACAATAAAACAGCTTTTGGAAGCTTGTGAATTTCTGTAAATTTGGTAATAAAACGATATAAATTCCATTCACTGCTGGAAACATAAAAAAAAGCATTAAACTCCTCTTTATTGTCTCTTCCGGCAGTACTTAAAGCTTGATAATGGGTGACAACGTCTTCATATATTTTTCTCTTATTTACATTTTTAAACAACAGAACATATAATTTTTTCCAGGGGTTTAGCGTGTGTGACACTAAAAAAGTATCATCGATATCAGATATGATTCCTAAATTTCCTTTGTGTGGTCGAATGTAACTGTCTTTTGTAGTGATGGTCACATTCCTGTGCATTATGCTTACTTCATAATCAATCCAGCCATAGTTCGTGTCTTGGTCCAATGGGACACAAAATTTAAAATAGCCATCTACTAATGTTTTGGTATGAATTTTGGAATTGTTGTGTTTCAAATAGACATCGGCATTGGGCTGCGTTTTTATTTGGAACATTTTAATAACTGAAGTAGCGTTTTTTAGATTCTTTTTTTGAAAATTATACTCTTCAACAGACGTCGGTTTAAAGACATGCCCCATGACAATTAATTCTTGTTCATTTGCGTAGCCTCGGTATAATTTTAAAATAGGTTTCATATAATATAGTACTTTTGATAAAATATGAATTTAAAGTTTTTTAATCAATAAAAGAAGAAAAAGTTTGAAAAAGAATATCATGTTGGTGGTAAATCCTATCTCTGGAGATGTCGATAAGTCCGAACTTGTTGATGCTACGACTGCTTACGCTGAAAAAGAAAATTTGAATCTCGTGATTTATAATACTTCTGGAATTTCAGATATTGAAAATATAAAAGTACTCTATGCTACCTATATTCCAAAACGAATTATTGTTGCTGGTGGAGATGGCACAATAAAAATGGTGGCGGAAGCCATGGAAACACTTGACGTGATCATCGGAATTTTACCAGCTGGTTCCGCCAATGGTTTAGCAGTAGATTTGAATTTACCCACAACCATTGAAGAAAACTTAGCAGTTGCTTTTCACAACGATTATATGGCGATAGATATGATTTCCATTAACGGAAAAAAAAGTATCCATTTAAGTGATTTGGGAATCAATGCAGAAATGATTAAGAATTATGAAAATAGCAGTATCCGAGGCAAATGGGGATATGCTTTACAAACCGTTTCAACTTTGATTGATTTAGAAGATCCATTTATCGCGACCATTACTGGTGATTTTCCCACGATAGAATGTGAGGCGAGAATGATCGTAATCGCTAATTCTCAGAAATATGGTACTGGGGTTTCCATAAATCCAAATGGTATCATGGATGATGGAAAGTTTGAATTGGTTATTTTGAAAAATATGGATTTAGTGGTTCTAGGCAAAATCATAACCGGTAATATGCCAATCGATGTGAATGATGTAGAGATTATTTCGACTGATAAAGCCTTTATAACAACAAACATTCCGGTTAGTTTTCAAATCGATGGCGAATATTGTGGAACAGAAACCAAGCTGGTCATTGAAATTTTACCCAAACAAATGAAAGTGGCTATTCCTAAATTACCGATTAAATGTATTTAAACGGATTTCGTTGTTGCCAAATACTTTCGGGTTCTAAATATTTGAATATTTTTGACATGTACGGATTCACTAGTGCATTGCTGTGTGCAATAAGTCCAAACATTTTTATGGGTTTAGCACCAACAGAACTTTTTATTTCTAATGCTGTTCTAGCAAAAACTATTTCCTTGAAGCCTTTGTTTATGGAGTAAGCAATCATATCATATAACATGTTTAAATAAAGCATCTTTTCTCGTTGAATGCTGTCGTCATAGCCAAGAAAATACGTATCCATGATTGCTCCATTTTTTATTAAAGTATTGAAGCCAATTAGTTTTTCGCCAATAAAATAACCATAAAAAAGGAATTTGTCTTTAAAGATTTCTTTAAAAATTCTAAAATGGTTTTTTGGTAGAAAAAAAGTATTAAAAGGAGCATTTTTAGCAACATGAAAATACAGCTCATAAATGGTGTCTTCCAGTGAAATAATGTCTTCCAGATTTAATTTTCGTTTCTGTATGTCAGTTGCCCTCTTACGCGCTCTTTTATACTGATCTCTGTATTTTTTTGAAAGAGAATCAATGTAATCTTGCTCTGATTTCCAATTTTCATTGATGTAAAAAACCATATTCGGTTGTGTCGAAAATTGATAATCATTTTCGAATTCTGGAATGGCGAAGTTTTTGATTTCTTCCTCACTAAAATCTTTATAGGTCGTAATATGAATAGTAACACCTTTAGATTTAAATATTTTTTTTAATTCCGTTGTAGCGAAATATAAGGCTTTCATCGCTTTTTTCTTATCGATTGAATCGGATAAAGCATAGCAATTTTGTCCTGTTAGCATGTTGTTTCCAAGGACCAAAACTTGTGATCCGAAATTTCTAAAAACAATATTGCGGACGGCAGTTTTTATACATTGGTCTCTTTCTCCAAAAGATGTTAATTTATTCAAATTTAGAAATTGAGAAAGGGAAATACCCACTAAAGTCTCCTTTTCAAAAATGCCAATAAAATGACAAATCATGTTATCAGGAGACGATTTTTCTAAAACTTCTAAGTATTTTTTGGATAAAAATACAGTTGAAATTGCTACATCATCCCAATTTAAAGGAAGTTGCGCTGTTGAAGTATAAATTTTAAAGGAATAATCGGTGTTCAAATTGAGTAGAAATGTTTTTTCCAAAATTAGTTAATAAAGTTAAAGTATCATTGATTGTCTAGAAATTAAGTAACTTTATGTGATAAAATAAATAAATTATGAAAACCTATTCAGAGGAATCCATTCAAACCCATTTGGAAGAGCTAAAAGGCTGGACATTTAACAATAGCGGAATTGAGAAAAAGTTTAAATTTGCTGATTTTACTCAAGCTTTGGGTTTTATTGTACAAGTAGGAGTGATGGCAGAGAAAAGAAGCCACCATCCGGAATTATTTAATGTCTATAATAAGGTGACTATTCGGTTGACCACGCATGATGCTGGTGGAGTCACGGATAAGGATATTGATTTGGCACAGGCTATAGAAAAAATTTAGAAAAAATTCGTCTTGATCTTCACAAGACGAATTTTTATTAAAGACATAGTTGTATTTCACTTTGAGCTTATTTTTTATCAAATTCGAAAGGAATAATGTGCGTAGCGCTTCAAGTAATTTGGCGGTTTAAAACCTGAAAGTCAAACCATTAAAAATTGATTGGTATTTTTGAGGGAGTTTTTTTAAACTCTTAATAAAATAAAATAGCTTTAAATTAAATTTATTATAGGAAATTACTGTATATAAAATCAAATACAATGTAGTTTGTCGATTTTATTTGCTGATTAACTATTTAGTAAGTAGTTTTATGACTGAAAATTAAATTTCCAGCTATGAAAATTATACCTACACTTATTTTAACTTTTTTGTTTTCTTTTTCAATGCTTGCAAATATATCTCAGTCTGAGAGAGAAGTTTTGGTGAAATTGTACGAAGCTACAAATGGGAAGCAATGGAATAACAAGTGGGATTTGTCCTCACCAGTTTCCACATGGTATGGTGTTCAAGTTCAAGAGGATAAAGTGATCTCAATTCGATTAGCTGATAATAATCTAATAGGTGAAATCCCAGCTGAGATAGTAAATTTGATTGGTCTTCAAGAATTGGATTTACACAAAAATCAGATTTCAGGAGCGATCCCTGTTTTTATTGGAAAGCTAAAAGAATTGAAAGTATTGAATCTTTCTTTTAATAAGTTGTCAGGATCTATTCCTGCTTCAGTTTGTGAAATGGCTAATTTGAAAGATTTAGAATTATATATGAATGCACTCACGGGAGAATTACCTATGCAAATAGGTGCGCTAAAGCAATTAGAAGTTTTATCATTATTTAATAATGAACTTGTTGGAGAAATTCCAAATTCTCTTTACGATGTAAGAACGATGAAGGTTTTGCTGCTAAACAGTAATAAACTTGTAGGAGGATTGAGTAAAGATGTTGAGAACATGATTGCTTTAGAAAATTTTAGTTTATTTGATAACAAGATGGACGGTCAAGTGCCTTTTGAATTAGAAAATTTGAACAATCTAAAAGAAATGAATATATCATACAACAGATTTAATGGTTTGGTATCTAAAGATTTAGCTGTTTTAGATACTTTGAACATGACGATGTTGAACGACCAAGGAATAACCGTTTTATTAGATGTAAGAACTAATAGAAATTCAGCTCTTGTTTCAGAGGATTAATTCGAGTTATAATTTGAGATGCTAATATTTAATAAAAGTTACTTGGTTTCGGATATTTAGTTTTAATAAACTTAGTTGGTTAAAAACCTGTATGACTTGTCGTATGGGTTTTTTTATTTAATCAAAGTGTAGCAATCAATACCTAATTTACTTTTCTTAGGTTCGGTAGAACCCTTTATTAAGTAACTATTTTTTTGAGTTAGTAGGAATTCAGTAATATAACGATAACATGAAAAGAATCGAATTCAAGGGTAATTGTTTCTGCAAGCTTTATCTGAATTATTAAGCTGTGAGCATCTTTACCTTTTTGCTATTTCCAATACTTACCTTTTTTCAATATACATACTGCCGTTTTATTGTGCTATAAATCGGTTTTGATACGTAGTCCAAAGTAATTTTTTAAGTATTATTTTCAATACCTATAATTCTTGAAGATAATTTATGTGCTAAAAGGGTAAAGAGTAGACATAGATATACGCAAAAATAGAGATGGCGAGTAGGTTTTTCAATCCTATTTGTTCAAGCAAAGTTCATTTTGATGGTTATGATGATAAATAGGAAATTTTAGAAGGTAAATCGATCTTGTTTTGGCATTTAGATTTTTGATTTTTTTTGTTTCCTAGAAAAGAATTTATTCAATTAAAAATTGAAAAGTTATCGTTACCATAAATAAAAAAAAGCTCCAGATTTCTCTGAAGCTTTTCTAGTAGCGGGAACAGGACTCGAACCTGTGACCTTCGGGTTATGAGCCCGACGAGCTGCCTACTGCTCTATCCCGCGATGTGCGTTTGTAATTTCAATAAAATTCTTAGTAGCGGGAACAGGACTCGAACCTGTGACCTTCGGGTTATGAGCCCGACGAGCTGCCTACTGCTCTATCCCGCGTTGTTTCGGGTGCAAATGTACAACTAAATTTAAGAAAGCCAAACATAAATTTAATAAAATGTTTTATTTCATCTATTGACTTGATATAACTACCTTTGTGCCATAAATTATAATAGAAATGTCACATAAAGCAGGTTTTGTAAATATCATCGGGAATCCAAATGTTGGTAAGTCCACATTAATGAACGCTTTCGTAGGGGAGCGTTTGTCAATCATCACATCAAAAGCACAAACAACACGTCATAGAATTCTAGGAATTGTAAATGGGGAAGATTTTCAATTGATCTTATCTGATACGCCCGGAATTATCAAACCAGCCTACGAAATGCAGGCTTCGATGATGAATTTTGTGAAGTCAGCTTTTGAAGATGCTGACATCTTAATTTATATGGTAGAAATTGGTGAACAAGATTTGAAAGACGAAGCATTTTTTAATAAAATCATTCATGCTACAATTCCAGTTCTTCTTTTATTGAATAAAATAGATAATTCTAACCAAGAACAACTCGAAGAGCAAGTGGCTTTTTGGACCGCGAAAGTTCCCAATGCAGAAATTTTTCCAATATCAGCTTTGCAGAATTTTAATGTGCCAGAAGTATTTGGAAGAATAATAGAATTGTTACCGGAATCGCCAGCGTATTATCCAAAAGATCAACTTACGGACAAACCAGAACGTTTCTTTGTAAACGAAACCATTCGGGAGAAAATATTGTTGAATTACAGCAAAGAAATTCCATACGCAGTCGAAATTGTAACCGAAGAGTTTTTTGAAGATGAAAATATCATTAGAATCCGTTCTTTGATTATGGTGGAACGTGAAACTCAAAAAGGAATTATAATAGGGCATAAAGGTGCTGCTTTGAAAAAAGTAGGAATGGAAGCCCGTGTCGATTTAGAGAAGTTTTTTGGAAAACAAATTCATATCGAATTGGTAGTGAAAGTAAATAAAAACTGGAGAAGCAACGTTAATATGTTAAAGCGTTTTGGTTATAACCAGTAATTTTTTCTGGTCCGTTTTTTTAAAAATCAATATTGGAATTCAATTTTCGATATTGATTTTTTTTTAGCCCAGATAGCAGCGGCATCCTTTTATGCAGTCCCGAAACTTCGGGACTGCATAAAAGATATAGCGGAGAGCTGGAATTGCTCCAAATAAAAACTAAGATGCTATAATCTCCAAAAATAAATTTTCCAAATCATTCATTTGCTTGTGACCGTTACTTCGGATTTGTTTTGCTACGATATAGAGCAAAAACCAGGCGAAAACCATTAATCCCATAACGATTAGATCGAATGTTACGGGATTTTTCAGGATATAATTAGAATAAGCAATCCCCGAAAAAATCAAAAATATTCCCGCAATAATAAAATGGAAGAACATAAAAAGCGTCCATAAGGTTGGGTCAGGTCCAAATAGTGCTCTGATGTGTGTTTCGTTTTGGTCTTTTGATTCCATTTCTATGTGTAAATGAGGCGACCAATACGCTTTTTTAGGTCCTTTTATGTTTAACCAAATGTGATAACCACGAATTTTAACGAAGTAATCTTTGGACTTGATTTGGGTGTAATTTGCAAATTTAACTCGCAAAGCATCTATGTTTTGCGGAACATCTTTGTAAAATCGTAAGCGAAGTCTGAGTTCATTATTAGCGTCCATAGTAGTAAACTTGTAAGTGTTAAAAGGATAAGGTCTTGCTAATATATTAAAAATATTGATATTCATGGTTTTAAACACTACCTTTGCAAAATATTTGAATTTATATTATGAATAACATTGTTGCGATAGTAGGAAGACCTAATGTAGGGAAATCAACCCTTTTTAATAGGCTGATACAAAGAAGAGAAGCTATTGTAGATTCAGTATCGGGGGTGACCCGTGATAGAAACTATGGCAAAAGCGAGTGGAACGGAAAAGAGTTTTCTGTAATTGATACCGGCGGATATGTGCGTGGTTCTGATGATGTTTTTGAAGCAGAAATTCGAAAACAAGTAGAATTGGCTATTGATGAAGCCGATGTAATCATTTTTGTAGTTGATGTAGAAGAGGGGATTACTCCAATGGATGATGCCGTTGCGAGATTGTTGCGAAAAGTGACGAAACCAGTTTTACTTGCTGTAAATAAGGTGGATAATGCGATGCGTGAGAAAGATGCAATTGAGTTTTACAACCTTGGTTTAGGAGAATATTACACGTTTGCCAGTATTTCTGGAAGTGGAACAGGCGATTTATTGGATGCATTGATTGATGCTTTTCCTATTAAGCCAGAACCAACTCAAGAAGAAGTGGTATTGCCTCGTTTTGCAGTGGTTGGTCGTCCTAATGCTGGAAAATCAAGTTTTATCAACGCTTTAATTGGTAAAGAGCGTTACATTGTTACTGATATTGCGGGAACAACCCGTGATTCAATTGATACAAAATTTGACCGTTTTGGTTTCGAATTCAACTTAGTGGATACTGCGGGAATCCGTCGTAAAGCTAAAGTGAAGGAAGATTTAGAGTTCTATTCTGTAATGCGTTCCGTTCGTGCGATTGAGCATGCTGATATTTGTATTTTGATTATTGATGCCACACGTGGATTTGAAGGCCAGGATCAAAGTATTTTTTGGTTGGCTGAGAAAAACCGTAAAGGAGTTGTAATCCTAGTAAACAAATGGGATTTAGTCGAAAAAGAAACGATGTCAACCCGTGATTATGAAGAAAAAATTAGAGAAGAATTAATGCCGTTTACGGATGTGCCTATTCTTTTTGTTTCGGCATTAACAAAACAACGTTTGTTGAAAGCATTGGAAGCAACGGTAAAAGTTTTTGAAAACAGACAACAACGCATTGCGACATCAAAATTCAATGAGTTTATGTTGAAAGTGATTGAAGCGTATCCGCCGCCAGCAACAAAAGGGAAATATGTAAAAATTAAATATTGCATGCAGTTGCCAACACCAACCCCACAATTTGTGTTTTTTGCCAATATGCCGCAATATGTAAAAGAACCCTACAAACGTTATCTGGAAAATAAAATTAGAGAAAACTGGGACTTTTCAGGAGTGCCAATCGATATTTATATCAGAGAGAAATAGTCTTTATTTCCATAATTACACTAAAAAGTTTATTGAGTTTGTAAAAGCTCGGTAAACTTTTTTTATTTTTAAGAAAAAATATGAATGCAATAAATGGCAAAATAGTTTGGATTACAGGCGCTTCAAGCGGAATAGGAGAGGCTCTTGCTTATGAATTAGCAGCTAAAAATTGCAAACTAATTCTTTCGGCTCGAAATAGGGATGCTTTAGAAACTGTGAAATCGAAGTGTTCAAACACAGAAGTTATCATTTTACCTTTTGATCTGGTTGATTTTGACAACGCCAAAAATCATGCAGAAAAAGCCATTGCTGCCTTTGGAAAAATTGATATTCTAGTGAATAACGGTGGAGTAAGCCAACGCTCACTGATTGTAGAAACCGATTTTGAGGTGGATAAAAAACTCATTGAAGTAGATTATCTTGGAACAGTTGCGTTGACAAAAGCTTTGTTGCCTCATTTTATTAAAAATAAGAAAGGATATTTTGTTACTGTAACGAGTTTGATGGGGAAATTTGGTTCGCCATATCGTTCTGGCTATTGTGGCGCAAAACATGCTTTACATGGTTTTTTTGATGTTTTGAGAATGGAACATCAACGGGACAATATCAATGTCACCTTAATTTGTCCGGGATTTATTCAAACGGATGTGGCTAAAAATGCACTTACTGCTGATGGATCGAAACAAAATATAGATGATGAAGCTACTCAAAATGGAATGCCAACAAGTATGTTTGCCAAAAAATTTGTTAAAGCAGTTGAATCGAATGCTTTTGAAGTTTACATTGGTGTCAAAGAAACTATGGGCGTTTATTTGAAACGATTTTTTCCAAAATGGTTGCATCATTTTGTTTTAAAAAGCAAAGTAAGATAAATTTCAGTAGTAACTAATCAAAATTTAAATCAGAAATTCATAAGAATAGAAAATCCCGATTGCTCGGGATTTTTTGAGTTAAAATGGATTCGAATGATTAGCTTTCTTCTTTTTCTTCTTCCAAAGTCTCCATTGGATGATCACCGTACCAATCTTTAAAAGTTTTTCTAGTTGTATAATCATCAGTAAGGACGGTATAAACCATTAATAGTATTAACGGAATACCTACGCAATATAGGGTCATTATTACTGGTAAAGCAACGTTAGTTTGACATAAACCGGCAAATACAAAAACATAAATGGTGGTAAACCACACGAGTTTAATTGCAAAATTTTTCATGGCTATATCTTTTTATTAAAGTTACGCCATGAATTGCAAATATTAAGTTAATGTATTGGTAATCAATCTATAAAATAATTTATACTTGAAAATTATAAATGCTCTTTATACTTTTTTTGAGCTTTTAATTTTATGAAAAATACTGATTCGGATAATATCTCTGTTGAAATAATCGGTTCCATTAGCTCGTCGTTGAAAACTGTTTAGGTATCCGAGTTCAAATGCGACATTGTTATTGAGTCCATAATGTATGGCAGCATAAATTCTATTTTGATCAAATGTATTTTTAATTATATTTTTTCCAAAATTGAACATTATTTCATCGGAAAGTACAGCTTTTAACAGTTGCTTTTCTTTTTTCCAAAAAGTATATTCTGCTTGCAAGCGGTACCTGAAGCGCCATGAAAACAGGGTTCCTGGTAGTAGCATTTCTTTGTTTGCGTTGTGAATGAATCGCTCCTCTAACTGAAAACGCTGGTTAATCCCAAATTTCCCAAAAGTTTCTTTCCACGTAAGATCCTGTTGTCCTCGATATTCCGGTGTATTGTAATCAGGATTAATTTCAGGGACTTGCGTATCGACTGAGAAGTAGGCAAAGCCAGCGCCTGTCTCTAAATGTGCATTTATTTTATAGCGACCTTGAACTCGGATGACATATAAGTTTTCTTGTGTTGGTTTTAGAAAAAGTCGGTTGTCAAATTCAGAATGCAAAGACCATTTTTCGCTTAATAATAATTGATTGAAATAACGCGTCCAAAGAATGCTTTGATGATCTATCTTTTTTTCTGATTGAGCTTGACAGGCAAACGATACAAAGAAAAAGAAAATGATTTTAATAGTTTTCACTGAGACTTATTTCAATTTTGGCAAAACTACAAAAACTCTATTAAATCTATGGGGTATATTTTTTTAAAAATAGTTTTAATATTTTAATTACTTTATGGATAACATTCAATTAAAAAACAGCACTACTAAAATAAATATTTTTGCAGTGCTGTTCCAATTTTAATTTTAAAAATAGATGCTTTACAGAGAATAGTGGAGTGTAACGCCATACGTTCTTTGGTCTCCTAAAACGCCTGCATAATGGCCAGCATTTCCTCCTGCAGGAAGTAGCTGTTCATAATATTCTTTGTTTAAAAGGTTGCGTCCCCAGAATTGTACGGATAAACCATCAGCTGTACGAAAACCCAAACGCGCATTAAAAATAGCATATCCATCCACTACAAGAAATTTTGATGCTGAAGGACTGGACGAAAATTCAGAACGAGCGAATGAATCCAGAGCAAAGTATATTTTTCCATTATTTCCAAAGAATTTGGCATTTTCGGATAGTTCTCCACCTAGAGATCCAGCCCATTTTGAGGCTCCCGGCAAAGCACTTCCTGACACATCCTTAAATGATACTGCGGCACCTGTTTCTTCTAATGGTAAGGGAGCATTTGTAAATCGTACATATTTAGCATCAGTATACGTTGCTGCACCATTGATAGTCAAATGTTGGTTAATTACAAAACTAGCATCAATTTCAGCTCCTTTTACTTGTACCTTGTCTGCATTGGCAAGATAGCCTCTATTCACACCCAATTCTGCAGCCTGAACATTGGTTTGAAAGTTCTTGATATCGGTATTAAATAAAGTAAAGTTGAAAATAGAACTTCTAAGTGGAGTTGTTTTTATTCCTACTTCGTAGTGATTTACTTCTTCGGGTTTTACAACAGCAAGTTCAAGAATTGGCTGACCCGCCAAAGTAGGTAATCCGGCCACATTGACACCCACTGGTTTATAGCTTTTTGCAAATGTAGCATAACCATTCACTTTAGAGGATACTTTATACGATACTGTTAAGTTTCCCGACAAATCAGTGTTGTCTATATTGGAGGTAAAAGCTTGGTCGGTATACACCAGTCTTTTTAACGCTATTAAAGCAGGATCAGTGGTTTGAAGCCCTCCATAAGTGGTACGACTGTAGTCAGCGTCTTTTTTGTCAAAATTGTATCTCAATCCCGGTAATATATGCAAACGATCTGTAGCTTTCCAGTCTAATTGTCCAAATACAGCCGCACTAGAAGCTCTGATACGAGCATCTGTTTTTATTCCGTAGCCTTCAAAAAGTCCAGGTGTTCTCCATAAATTACTGGTTGTGCTTTGTGAAAATCGCCATTGTGCTGCTCCAGACTCTTCAGTGCCATCAGTTTGTGAGGTTTGATCAATGAAAAAAACACCCACAACACCGTTTAATTTGGAGTTAAGTTCTCCTGCATATCGTACTTCTTGAGTTATTTGAGTTTGTCTTGTTGGGTTTTGCGATTTTGCAAGCACCTGTAATCCCGTAAAATCTCTGTCATTTGATGGATCCCAATTCCAAAATCGCCAAGCAGTTGTTGAAGTTAGAGTTCCTTTTCCAATTTTAGAATCAATATTCAAGGAAACTCCACCCATTTCTTGCCCAGAGCGCCACGGCGTATCATGATCTATCTTTCGATCAAACGCATTCAAACTTGGCAATTGATAATTCAAATCGGTAATTATAGCATCAAATTGTCGGTAAGCTGCTCTTTGTGTTGGCGCTACACCAGCTATAACTTGAGCATAACCATCTGGTTTTTGGGTGGTAATATCTGCCGCTAAAACTATTGTTGTATGTTCTGTTAGTTGATACAATAATTGCCCTCTTATTCCTTGATTATTTAGCGTATTTGTTGCTCTGCCAGTTGCCACATTATCAATTAAACCATCTCTTTGTGTACCCGAAAAAGAGATTCGGCCTGCTATTTTTTTGCCTAGTGCTCCCGTAACCGAGGCTTTAGCTTGTAGGAAAGCATAATTCCCGTAGCTCAATTCAAAGTCAGCACCTGAAGTAAAACTTGGTTTGCGGGTTGTGATGTTAAAAGCACCTGATGTAGTGTTTTTACCAAATAAGGAACCTTGTGGGCCACGCAGTACTTCAATGCGTTCGACATCAATAAAATCTAAAGTTGTTGCCGCCGGACGCGCATAATACACGCCGTCTACATAAAAACCAACGCCTGGGTCGATGCCATCATTTGTTAGACCAAATGGTGATCCTAAACTACGAATGTTGATTCCTGTATTTCGCGGATTAGAGGAATACAACTGAACCGACGGAATTAGTTCTTTAATTCTATTGACATTAAAAGCGCCTGCTTGTTCCGCTTGTTTTCCTGTTATGACAGATACGGCTATGGGAATGTCTTGCGCTTTTTCGATACGCCTCCTTGAGGTGACTACAACCTCAGATAGTACTTTCTCTTCACCATAAGAAATTATTATTTCAAGTGGTTTGGCATTTTTTGGTAATTCAGCTATTCTAATCTCCTTGGTATTATAACCTGCATATTGCACAATAAGTGTGAATGGAAGTGACTTTGCCTCGATGGTGAATGTACCATCGGCTGCTGTACTTGTGCTATTTGAAGTTCCTTTAAGTACTATGTTGACATCTTCTATGGGTTCATCTTGTTCGTTTTTTACGACACCTTCTATGAGTGTTTGTCCAAAAGAGGTTGAAAAAGTAAGTAAAAAGATTACTATTGAACTTGTTTTTGTAAAGATTGATTTCATTATTATATAAATTATCACTGCTATCCGAAAGTTTTGAATAAAACTTAAAAACCCTTTGTTAAGTATTGTATTTGTTATAATTGTTGTTCTTTATTGAGAAAATAAGTCAGGTTTAAACAGCATTTTGTTTTGTTTTATTACTTTTTTTGCACCTTCATTAACTTGATTGCAAACATATTCTATGCTTAGATAAAAAGCTAAACATACTCTTATTTTTTCTACAAAATTAGAAAAGGTTTTTACTTTCTTGGCTATAGTTCTGTTTATGAGTTCTAATAACAAGTAACTTATTAAGGCGACATATATTTGAGA
>NZ_SMFN01000016.1 GCF_004349135.1 Flavobacterium sandaracinum
AACTACATCTAATTTTGATTTTGAAATGTCAATACCTACGTAAAATAAATAGTTTTTCATAACTTTGAATTTAGGATAAACAAAAATGTTGAACTTCTTTAGAGCCTTTATTAGACCTTGATGTCTATCATTCTATTTGAAGCAATTCAACGGGATTCAAGGAGAAGACAGAGGACTAATGCGCTAAATAAGTCACAAACTTGGCGGATTTGATAGTTCACCTCTGTTTTCCTTTGAATAAATTTAATGTTTTTTTGTCAAATACAAAGTAAAGGCAGTTTTGTAAACTGTGCCCACAAAGATGATCAAATAACAAACAAACTAGATAGGATAGCTTCGTTCCTCGCAATGACTTAGTGAAGACAAAGCAAGTCAATAACCCGATCGTTAACATATGCAAAATCGTTAGTGCAGTTTGTCAACTGTGCCCACAATGATGAGCAAATAAAACAATAGATAACCACTAGATGAGATATGAATTAGATTGTGGGCACGAGCGGGACACTCGCGCTAGCGTGAAAGAAGTTTTTTCACGAACTGACTGTTGTTATCACGATCTACAAAACTGTAAGCGTAAACTAAATCTAGAAAAAAATGGAGAAAAACTTTTATATCCCCAATAGACAAAAATTATTGTTTATGGCCGAGGAATTGCATAAACAAGGTTTTGGAAATCTTACTGTAATTCCATCATTGGCACCATCCGGAATACATTGGCGCTGCAGTTTCACTGACGAAAATCAAAAAAATGATGTGATTTCATCTAATTGGATAACCGACCAGGAAAACCAGGATTTAAAGAAAGAAATTAAGAAAACCATCCAAGAACTAGCGGACTTGTTTATAAAAGAAAATTTTGAATTTATTACTTGTTGTAAAGGCCGAAATGAAGAATACACAAAATGGTACAGTGGCATGTTAAAACAAATCAAAGAACACGAACTACCGTATGCATTTGGAGATTATGAAATGCAAAAAGGATTTTGGAGGACAACAAGCGGAAATGAAATAAAAACTTTAAACCCCGATCGCTCTGATATACACAATCGTTAGCGCAGTTTTGTAAACTGTGCCAAAAATGATGAACAAATAAAACAATAGATAACTACTGGGTGAGATGGCGCCCGTTCAACGCAATGACTTAATCCCAATCACACAATTATACAAAAAATCCGTTTTTTAAACAATTTTTAATTCTAAGCTTAAATTGTATATATTTACTCATCACATAACACGCTCCTATAATTAGCTCAAATAACGTTATGAGGCGCTTTATCCTAAAAAAAATAAAATATGAAAAAAAGATTACTATTACTTTTACTTACAATCTTAAGTTTTGATGCGTCGGCACAAATTTCTTTTGAAAAAGGATACTTTATTACAAATGATGGAGAAAAAATTGATTGTCTTATCAAAAATATCGATTGGAGAAACAACCCCGTGGATTTTGAATATCAGCTTGTACAAAACGGTGCATTGATGAATGAAAACATCAAATCCGTACAAGAATTTGGAATTTACGATAACTCAAAATACGTTAGAAGTACTGTTAAAATAGATAAATCTGAAAATAATCTTAACAATTTGAGTGATGATAAAAATCCAATATTTATAGAAGAACAACTTTTTTTAAAAGTATTAATCGAAGGCAAATCTAATTTATACCAATATGAAAATGGAAACTTACGACGATTCTTCTACAATAAAGATGATGGGAATATTGAACAGTTGGTTTTTAAAAATTTTAAAAATTACGAAAACAAAACAGGGGAGAACAATCAATTTAGACAGCAGTTATGGAATGACTTAAAATGTCCTAGCTTTACACTCAATAAAATGACAAATTTAAAGTACCAAAAAAATAGTCTCGTCGCTTATTTTACGGAGTACAATAAATGCAACAATTCAGCATTCATTAACTATGAAAATAAAGTTAAAAAAGATTTATTTAATTTATCCATTAGACCGCGTTTGAATAATTCCTCTTTCTATGTAGAGGATCTTGTTTCTAATTCTCCTGATATAGATTTTGGAAATAAATCAGGATTCAGCTTTGGTGTTGAAGCAGAATTTATACTACCCTTCAATAGGAATAAATGGGCTTTAACCATTGAACCAATTTATCAGAATTACAAATCCGAAAAAGCAGTTAATGGAAGCTTCTTTTCTGGTCGAGAACAAATTGTAAATGCTAATTATAATTTCGTTGAGATTCCAATAAGTGTGAGACATTACTTTTTTCTCAATAAAGATAGCAAAGTTTTTATCAATGCTTCCTACATAATCGCTTTCAGTTCAAATTCATCATTAGAATTTACAAGCCCTCCCTTTATCTTTTCCAAATCAGTAGAACTGGTAACTCGAAGCAATTTTGGTTTCGGTGTAGGGTATAAATTTAAGAATAAATACAGCTTAGAAATGCGTACACAAACTGGTAGAAATATTGTGAAAAATTATGGTTTTTGGGATTCAAATTATAAAACATCCTCATTAATATTTGGGTATACACTGTTTTAAGAATTAACCCGATCGCTCTGATATACATCGCTAGCGCAGTTTTGTAAACTGCGCCCAACTAAAACAATAGATAACTGAATGAAATGCCACCAGCTATGCAAAGTATAAATATTACGTAACATTTAGAGATACTATTGATTAATCTATTAATAAAAAAATCAAAATGAACGATATTGAATTTACGATAAAAAATGTTTTAAAAATAGTAACTGACTATTTAATAGGAGGAAAATATAAAATTTTAGCTATAACAATTTCACTACTTTTAGCTATAACAATAATTTATAAAGCAGGGAAATCCTTAGGAGAATTTATTTATTATGTTACTGTTTAAGCTCTGAGAAGTATAAATAAGTAGAAATCCTAAAGACGCGTTTGCGACTTTGATTGCAACGATAGACACAATCGTCAGCGCAGTTTTGTAAACTGTACCCACAAAGATGAACAAATAAAAAATAGACAAACTGAACGAGATTACCTAAAAGCATAAAAAAACTACAACTAATTTGGCCAAAATGAATATAAAAAAAGAACACCTAACCAAAGGCTTTATTCTAGCTGGATTGATGAATATCGTTGGCGTATTATTATTTTCGAGATTTTTCAGTAATACTGTAATTCCAGAAACTGACCCTCAAGCCATGTCCAATTTTGGATTGTTAATGATTGTAGTTTGGGGTTTTGCTTACATCGCGGTATCCAAAAATTTTCATCAAGTGAAGTGGTTAATTGCCGTATTTACCATTGAAAAATTAATTTATGCCACGCATTGGACAAGATGGATACTCGACAATAAGATCACAGATGTGCTAGAAAAAGATAAAATGGCCGGGATATTCTATGTGATTTATGGCATTAACGACTGGATGTTTTTTTTATTTTTTTTATTTGTATTCCTACACGTAATTCGCAAAAAAATCTAACCCAATAAAAAAATACCAAAAGCAGCAAAAAGTACTAACTTAGTATACAAATCAAACTGATGAAATCACTACTGACCCTATTATTTGTACTATTCAATCTGACTGTATTTGCGCAATCAAATGGGTTTTCCGGTGATTACAATCGCACCATAAATACGACAGAAAATGACCTGTTGGACTATAAATTAACTTTAAATCAGGATGGCACATTCGTATTTCATTATTATTCTAAAATTAAAAACGGAATTCCACCTGAAGTACATAAATACGGAAAAGGAAAATGGAGTGCAAAAGACAATGTGATTACTTTCACTTCGAACAAACAAGAAGACTTTGATGAGAAATACACGTTGGATTTCAACACATCGAAAGCGCGATTTGTGACTAAAAATCCAAGAGATAAAAGTGACCGAATCATCAAGACCAAACTCACATTTGTAGCATCAGCAATTCCATGGATGCAAAGAATAGATATTTTTAAAATATAAATTTGCATAATAGCGTACATACTCTGCGAAGTGTGAATAAGTCGTAATAGCAAAATATAATCGTGATTGCTCTGCGAAGCCTCCCGACTACGCAACTGTTCCAACAATCAACAAACACAGGAAAACAAGGGTTGCTAAAATAAGAATGGCATAGAGGTACAGGTACGAAGTCGGGAAACTTAGGACAGCACTCCATTAAATATTATGATTGCTTAACCAAAAAATCCCAACAAAAACATGCTACACTAATACATAAACCCAAACAGCCAAACTGGAATTATAGTCCCATACCCTATTTCTATCATATCTTTGGCAATGTATGAATCTGGGATATCGATAATTTGTTTCCTAGTTTTGTTTTTGCCTCCTATTTCGAAAGTATACTTTTTATTGACCAGAAAATCGGCTTGAGCAGACCCATTAATTTCATGTAAATCTTTGAATTGATTTAAGAAAAACGTTTCTCTAACATTGCCAATATTGATATTCTCTTTTGCTAAAACATACATCAAATTAGTATTGTTCAAGAACAATTTTTCGGGTTTCGTCAAAACGCCAATTCCTGATGTGTCTTTGTACAATTCGTTTACTAATCCTGCACGGTCTAGGATTTTTATCGCCTGAATTAAGGTGTTTCTAGAAACGCCCACTTTTTCGCTTAATTTGGTAATATTGGGCTTAAATGGCGCGCTCGTTGCAACGGTTATCAATAATTTTTTCAATTTGACCAAAGTTTCATAATTCAAATCTTCGACTGCATTAATATCTATTTCTATGATTAAATTTATAGTGTTGCGCCATTTTTGAGGATAATCATTCTCACTTTCTTTGAAATACGGGTATGCTCCCATTTGCAAATATTTTGCAAAAAGAGGCAAGGGCTTCAGCTCTTCCAACATTTTTGAAGCTATTTCGTTGTGGTTACTCAGAATTTCTTCTAAAGAAAAAACGGGAAATTTTTTATTGGTATCCAACTCAATAAATTCCCTAAAAGACAACTCTTTTAAGGTATAAGAAACCGCTCTTCGGCTCAAATCCGATTCGGATTTGTAAATTTCGAGTATTGAAGATGAAGTAAAAATAATACTTAAGGCTGGGAAATTGTCATAAATTAATTTGATCTCTCTAGACCAATTGGGATATTTATGCACTTCGTCTAATAGTAAATGAGTGCCCCCAAATTTCACAAACAGCTTTGCCAAATCATATAATTTATTTTCAAAAAAATAAATATGATCCAAACTTACATAGAGGGTGCTTTTAAGTGGTAATTTTCTTTTTGCAATTTGCAACAATAAAGTCGTTTTTCCTGAACCTCTAGCTCCTTTTACAGCAATTAATGGGTTATTCAAATCTATTTTATCTATCAAATACTGTTGGAATTTCAAGGATACAAAAGTGATTTTTTCTTGAAATTCTAAAATAAGATCTTCCATACTGTTGTTTTTAAACAACATTTTCAAAATTATCTAAGAAAAAAATTATCAGTAAATGAGCATATAACGAAGTAATCACCGGTATTTTTTTTCGTTATTATGAAAATAAAACGAAATATTTAGCCCTGATGGAAGTGGCATCCCACGCTTTTTAGCGTGGATACAGCGGACAGCAGGACGGTTCGTGATTGAAAATACCATTCGTTCTGCTCCTAAAAAAACTTCAAGTTCTTTCTATTCTACAAATCCTTATGCAATGTTGTTAAATGAAAAATAATAAATAAAAATGATTTCAGATTTTTGATTTCAGATTTGGTAGCCGTTCATAACTCCTACCGATTTCTTTTTAATACCAATTTCTAAATTCCTAATTTGCGCCTTCAAAATAAGTAGTAAAAATGAAGGTCTGTATTGCCGAAAAACCAAGTGTCGCTAGAGAAATCGCATCCGTTTTGGGAGCCAATACCAAGCACGACGGGTATTTTGAAGGCAATGGGTATCAAGTAACGTACACCTTTGGGCATTTATGCACCTTGAAAGAACCAAACGATTACAAACCCCATTGGAAAAGTTGGGACCTCAACAATTTACCCATGCTTCCTGATAAATTTGAAACCAAAGTGGTGGCCAATTCGGGGATTCAAAAGCAGTTCAGAATCATAAAAAGTCTGTTCGACAAAGCTGAGTTGGTTATCAACTGCGGGGATGCTGGGCAAGAAGGAGAACTCATTCAGCGTTGGGTGATGAATGAAGCACAATACAAAGGCGAAGTACAGCGCTTGTGGATTTCATCGCTGACTACCGAAGCCATCAAAGAAGGTTTTAATAACCTAAAACCATCAGCCAATTATGACAATTTATACTATGCCGGATTTTCCAGAGCCATTGGCGACTGGTTACTCGGTATGAATGCGACCCGTTTGTATACCGTAAAACATGGCGGATACAAACAAGTATTGTCTATCGGACGGGTGCAAACCCCAACTTTAGCAATGGTCGTGTACCGATTTAAAGAAATTGAGAATTTTAAACCACAACCGTATTGGGAGTTGCAAACCTTGTATCGAGAAACGCTTTTTAGCTATGAGGAAGGCCGTTTTTTGAAAAAAGAAGATGGTGAACTTTTGGCCAATAAAGTCAAGGAAAGTGAATTCGAAATTGTTTCTGTCGAAAAAAAGAATGGCAATGAGTTTGCACCAAAACTGTTTGATTTAACAGGTTTACAGGTGTATTGCAACACTAAGTTTGGATTTTCGGCAGATGAAACGCTCAAAATTGTACAAACATTGTACGAACAAAAAGTGGTCACTTACCCCAGAGTTGATACCACATTTTTGCCCAATGATATTTATCCAAAAGTACCAGGAATACTAAAAAACTTAACGAATTATGCTGCGTTGACGCAACCGCTTTTGGAAAAAAAGATTAAAAAATCATCCAAAGTTTTCAACGATAAAAAAGTTACGGATCACCACGCAATTATTCCGACTGGTGTGCAAAACAAGTTACAATACAATCAGCAACAGGTGTATGATAGTATTACCAAGCGATTTATTGCCGTTTTTTATGACGATTGTTTGGTTGCTAATACCACCGTTGTCGGAAAAGCGGCCGATGTTTTATTTAAAACCACCGGAAAAGAAATCTTGAAAAAAGGTTTTCGCGTAGTCTTTGAAGACCCGAATGCCAAAGAAAAAGAAGCCGATATCCTGCCGAGTTTTGTTGTAGGTGAAAAAGGACCACACCAACCCTCGTTTTTAGAAAAGGAAACCAAACCACCGAATCAGTTTACCGAAGCGACTTTATTGCGTGCTATGGAAACAGCCGGCAAACAAGTGGATGATGAAGATTTACGCGAATTGATGAAAGAAAACGGTATCGGGCGTCCATCAACACGGGCCAATATTATTGAAACACTTTTTAGACGCCAATACATTGTACGCAACAAAAAACAGGTTTTACCAACACCAACGGGGATTCAACTGATTGATACGATTCAAAATGATTTGGTTAAGTCGGCTGAATTGACGGGTTCTTGGGAAAAGCAATTGAAAGATATTGAAAAAGGAACGTTTACTGCCGGATCTTTTATCAAGAACATGAAACTAATGGTGGCTACTTTGGTGGATGAAGTGCGCAGTGAAAGCAGACGTGCCAACATTTCGCATGTAGGAACGATCCAAAAAGAAGTGGCTAAAGTAGAGAAAAAGAAAGCGGCAGGGATTTTGGCTGAAGCCTGTCCGAAATGCAAAAAAGGAACTATTATCAAAGGTAAATCTTCATTTGGCTGTTCCAATTATAAAGCGGGTTGCACTTTTTTATTGCCTTACACTTTTGCGGAGAAAAAAATGTCCGAGAATCAGTACCTGCGATTGCTTCAAAAAGGATCTACCGTAAACTTGAAAGACTTTAAAACGGATGCAGGCGTTGTGGAAGGTTTGCTTCGCTTTGACGAAAATTTCAAACTCATTTTAGAACCTAAGAAAACTTTGGTGAAAGTCGTTCCTGACGAATTAACCTGTCCGAAATGTCAGAAAGGAACCGTGCTAAAAGGAAAAACCGCTTATGGTTGCAGTCACTATAATTCGGGCTGCGACTTCAAAGTGACTTTTGATACAGTCAGATTAAGACTAAAAGATCAAAAACCGACAAAAGAATTGGTATATGCTATTTTGAAAGAAAGTAGTTAAGAATTCAAGACAAACACATTAAAAGAGTCAACACGACCCGAACGATAGCGAACGGGCGAAGCAATTTCACGAATTTTAGTCCCAATAAAGCTATTTTGCAAAGTGACACAAAGGCAACACAGAGATTCACAAAATTTAATAAATAATTCTTTGCGTATCGCTGCGTTTTTTTCTCTGCATATCGCTGTGAAATTAAAAAAATACACCAATACTATTTTTTCATACTTTAGCTCAATATAAATAACCACATAAAATGTAAGCTTATGTTTCAAAAAACCATATTTCTAGTGCTTTTACTTACTATAGTTTCTTGTAAAGATTCTGATGCAAAAGAAAAAGAAAAAATAAAAGCTGCCAATTGGCTTTTGGGAAATTGGGAAAACAAAGCCGTTGATGGTACTCTGACCGAATATTGGAAAAAAGTAAACGACAGCACTTTTCAAGCAACTTCCTACTTCATCAAAGAAAAAGACACGCTGCACTTTGAATCCATAACCTTACAACAAAAAGGAGAAGTGCTAACGTATACTGCAACCGTAAAAGGACAAAATAATGACAATCCGGTCGCTTTTAAATTAACGGGTGAAACAGAAAAACAAATGGTTTTTGAAAATCCAAAACACGATTACCCTCAAAAAATAAGTTACACCCAAATTAATGCAGACAGTTTAGTGGCAAAAATTTCGGGAATCCAACAAGGAAAACCAAGTTCTGAACAGTTTTCGATGAAAAAAATCAAATAAAACCTTAACCCTTTATATCCAAATCAAAACCTTGCACGAAATTGTAAGGTTTTTTTATGCTCAAAAAAGTAAAATCAAGAAAAAATAATTGCTTTTCCACAAAGTTTGATTAATACATGCCACATAAAAAGCTATCACATGCTGCATGGATGCAACAAAAAAAGCAAAACCAAAATAACAACTTTATTAATTTATAGCAATCTTATATCAAGAGGTTTAAGATTCCAGCGTTAAACCTTTTGTTGATTTTGGTGTCAAAAAAGAATAGTTTGGAATAACATATTTATAGTTGATGAAAACAAAAAGTTAAATGTGAACCGGTAAAAAAAAAGTGATAATTGCTGTTTTATTTGCTTGTCATATTAGATTAATTTTTACATTTGCATTATTCTTATTTAATCTAAATAATAATACAATTTACTTTACTAGTTAAGAAACCCTATAAAAATTATGAAAAAGAATCTTTTCATCTCTTTTGCCTTAGTCGCTACTTTATTTGTGAATGCGCAGCAAAAAAACACACTTTTGGAGCAGTCATTCTGGAAAACATCACCAGATGTAAATGCAGTTAAAGCTGAAATTGCAAAAGGAAACAGCCCTTCAGCCGCTACTCCAAATGCTTTTGATGTTACTGTTATGGCTATTAATAATGATGCGCCTGCAGCAACAATACAATTCTTACTGGAGCAACCCGGGAATGAAGTCAGCAAATTGACGCACGACAATCGTATTTATTTACACTGGGCCGCCAACAAAGGAAATGTAGCAATTGTAGAATACCTTATCAGCAAAGGATCTGATCTTAATTTAGAAGACAGCAAAGGAGAAACTCCGCTAACATTTGCAGCTATTGGAGGTCAAAACAATACCGCACTGTATGATGCCTTTTTTAAAGCAGGAACCGATCCAAAGAAAAAATACAAAGACGGTGTCAACCTGTTATTAATGGCTATCGCATCCGACAAAAACCTCGCGCTTACTACTTATTTCACAACCAAAGGAATGTCAATTAAGGATACTGACAGTGATGGAAATACCGCTTTTGATTACGCTGCAAAATCAGGCAACCTACCGCTATTAAAATCCCTATTAGAAAAAGGAGTAAAAAATACTGACAGTGCACTGCTGTTTGCAGCACAAGGTTCCCGTAGAGATGTGACACCTCTTGAAACCTACAAATACTTAGTTGAAGATTTAAAAATCAAACCTACTGCGACAAGCAAATCAGGTGAAACGGTGCTTCATTTATTGGCAAGCAAACCCAACCAAACCGAAATTATAAATTACTTTTTATCCAAAGGCGTAGATGCTAATAAAGTCAATAATGAAGGAAATACAGCAGTAATGGCATCTGCTTCTGCTAGAGATAATGCAGTATTAGAACTGTTATTACCAATAGTAAAAAACAACAATGTTCAAAATCTAAAAGGAGAATCGGCATTGACAATGGCTATAAAAGCAGGAACTCCTGAGGCAGTTGCACTTCTTTTGAACAAAGGTGCAGATGCAAAAGTACTGGATAAAGACGGGAACAATTTAGGATATTACCTGATTCAATCCTACAAACCATCAGGTCGCGGACCAGAGGCAACGACTCAAGATCCTTTTGAAACCAAAATAAAATTACTTCAAGATAAAGGTTTAAACTTAGCCACTCCTCAAAAAGACGGGAATACATTGTATCATTTCGCCATAATTAAAAACGATTTGGCTTTATTGAAAAAAATCGGCGCTTTAAACATCGATATCAATGCCAAAAACAAAGATGGTTTAACAGCATTGCACAAAGCAGCTATGATTTCTAAAGACGATGCGATATTGAAATACTTAGTATCCATAGGTGCAAAAACAGACATTATCACTGATTTTGACGAGAGTGCCTATGCCTTGGCACAAGAAAATGAGACATTAACAAAAAACAAAATTTCTTTAGACTTTTTAAAATAAAAAATAGCATAAACACATGAAATCAATCTTAAAAATCAGCCTTTCAATAGCCTTTTTGTTCCTTGTATCAGCTACGGTTTCAGCACAAACGAGCAAATACAAATGCATGCTGCAAATGTCAAACTACATGGGCGAAGGCGCTTATATTGTAGTTTCACTTGTAAACGCTAAAGGCGAATATGTAAAAACATTGTATGTAATGGGTGACGATAAAAAATGGTACAAAACGATAAAAGAATGGCATAAATTCTATTCTAAAAAACCAGAAAACATCAGTGCCAAAACGGGAGCTTCTGTAACTGGCGGCGATCGCAGCATTACCACAATAGAAATTGAAGATGCTAAAATCAACAAAGGCTATAAATTGCGATTTGAAACTGCAGTAGAAGATCATAAATATTACGCCGCTGATTTAGAAATTCCGCTTACAACGGAAGGAATTGCTGCAAAAACGGAAGGTAAAAACTACATTCGCTACGTAAGATTGAACAAAATCTAAAACAAACAGCTTTTACATCAAACCATTTAAGTCATATGAGCTTTTACAAAACGTAAAACTTATATGGCTTATATGTTAAAATTTATTACCAATGACTCTTTCTTTTTGGCGTTACTCACACTTGGCTTTGGCTGTATTTTCTGCTGCGTTTCTAGTATTAGCATCCGTAACTGGCGTCATCCTTGCCGTCGATGCCATACAAGAGAAAACACCGCCCTACAAAGTAGAAAATTTCGAAAAGATAACCCTTGGAAAAACCTTACCTGTACTTAAAAAAGCATATCCTGAAATAACGGAATTGAGTGTTAACCACAATCAATTTGTAACTCTGCAAGGTATCGACCAAGAAGACAATGATATCAATGCCTATATTAACGCAAGAACTGGAAAAATACTTGGACAACCCATCAAAAAAGGGGAATTTATACAATGGACAACAGCGCTGCACCGTTCTTTATTTCTTAAAGAAACCGGGCGTTTTATTGTGGGCTTTATTTCCTTTTTGTTGGTATTAATTTCCATTTCGGGTTTTGCTTTAATACTCAACCGCCAAAGAAGTCTTCGCAGTCTATTTTCTAAAATTGTAAAAGAAAATTTCGCTCAATATTACCATGTTTTTTTAGGCCGATTATCGCTGATTCCGATTCTGATTATCGCACTTTCAGGAACCTATTTAACCCTGGAAAAGTTTAATTTTTTCATCGAAAAAACCGATTCAGAAGAAAAAACCGAAATAGTTGCAACTACTCCTATTTCCAAAAAAGGTACTGCTACTTCTATTTTTAAAAACACGCTTCTGGCTGATGTTAAAAAAATTGAATTCCCATTTTCAGATGATCCCGAAGAATATTATATTATTACATTACAAGACCGAGAAATAGAAGTCAACCAGATTACCGGAGCCATTGTCAGCGAAACTCCTTTTCCGCTTCAAACTTTAGTATCGGATTGGAGTCTAGATTTACATACCGGTCGCAGCAGTATTTTATGGGCGATAATTTTAGGAATCGCGAGTTTAAATATTCTCTTTTTTATCTACTCGGGTTTTGCCATGACATTAAAACGAAGAGCGAGCCGCATTAAAAATAAATACAAAGCTGAAGAAAGTACTTTCATTTTGTTAGTTGGTTCCGAAAATGGTAGTTCGCTATTATTTGCCAATGCGATTCAAAAACAATTGCTTGCGCACGGAAAAAAAGTTTTCCTTACCGAGTTAAATAATTATTCGGTATATCCAAAAGCAGAACATCTTATCGTATTTACTTCAACACACGGATTGGGCGATGCGCCATCTAATGCGAGTAAATTTGTTTCGCTTATCAATAAGACGGTACAGCAGCAAAAAATTAATGTTTCGGTAGTCGGATTTGGGTCGAAAGCGTATCCAGATTTTTGTGGTTATGCACAGGAAATTGATGTTTTATTAGCACAACAAAATTGGGCGAAACGCTTGTTAGAATTACAAACCGTAAACGACAAATCAGCAGACGAATTTGTAAGTTGGGTGAAATTATGGAGTGCCAAAACAGGAATTCCACTTTCGGCTACTCCATCTTTATACAATGAAGTTCCAAAAGGTTTACAAAAAATGACAGTACTTGATAAAACGGCTATTTCTGATACCGAGCATACCTTTTTGCTCACATTACGCACCAGCAGAAGCGCTAAGTTTACTTCGGGTGACCTCTTAGCTATTTATCCAGCAAACGACAACCAAGAACGACTTTACTCTATCGGGAATCATAACGGCAACATACAATTAGTGGTGAAATTACATCCTACAGGGTTAGGTTCTGGCTATTTATATACTATGGAACCGGGTTCTGTTTTCAAAGCACGAATCATTAAGAACCAAAATTTCCATTTCCCTAAAAAAGCATCTAAAGTAGCGTTGATTTCAAATGGAACAGGGATTGCTCCTTTTTTGGGAATGATAGAACAAAATAAGAAAAAAACCGAAATTCATTTGTATTGTGGCTTTCGAAAAGCAACTGAAACTGTTTTAGGATATGAAAAATTTGCTGATGAAATGATTAAAAAACAACAACTTAAAAGTTTTTATCTGGCTTTATCCCGTGAAGTAAACCATCACTATGTAATGGATCTAATCAACCGAGATGCTGATTTTTTTATGGATTTACTGTCACAAGGAGGCGTTGTAATGATTTGCGGTTCCCTTGCGATGCAAAAAGATGTGGAAGCAGCTCTTGACACACTTTGTCTAAACAAAACAGGGAAGGGAATTGCTGACTACAAAACTAATGATCAAGTGCTGACGGATTGTTATTAAATCCTCTCCCCTGCCCTCTGCAAAGGAGAGGAGCCGAAACTGGATTGAAAAATTTATGATTAATCGATTTCCCTCTAAGGACTTTTTTGGGGCTTTTAGGTATTTAAATAAATAATGACATCTACAAGGTTTTGGAAATCTTGCAGGAATAAAAATGTTATTACAAGCAAACTCCTTTTACTACGCGTGAGTGATGGCAGTGGAGCTCTTTTTTGGAGAGGCTTTTTTCAGCCTCTCCAAAAAAAGCGGGAACGAACAGCACGACCCGAAGTCTCTTCTTTTTTGATGAGACTTCGGGGCACGCCCAAATTATTTTAAACCAAATTTTATGTCTAAAAAATACTTTTTTTTAATGATTACGTTGCTTCTTGTGGTTCAAGGAAGTTATGGGCAAGCTTTACGAAAAAGAACCACCTTACTTATGGGCAGCCGGTTTGACATTACCATCGTTGCTAAAGATTCGGTATCTGCAGAACAAAACATAGATGCTGTTATTGCCGAAATTACCCGAATAGAAAATTTAATTTCTGATTGGAAACCGGACTCGCAGGTCTCTGAAGTGAATAAAAATGCGGGAATTCGTTCCGTGAAAGTGGACAAAGAAGTTTTTGAATTAACACAAAGAGCGATTCGGTTTTCTGAAATCACTAATGGCGGTTTTGACATCAGTTTTGCGGCAATGGATAAAATCTGGAAGTTTGACGGTTCCATGACTGCCATGCCTTCGGCGGAAGCCATTCAGAAATCGGTTGAAAAAGTGGGTTACAAAAATATAATCTTAGATAGCGTTCAATCCACCATTTTCCTGAAATTAAAAGGGATGAAAATTGGATTTGGCGCTTTAGGAGAAGGATATGCCACAGATAAATGCCGTGACATGATGCTAGCAAAAGGCATCAAAGCCGGTATTATAAACGGATCAGGAGACATGAGTACTTGGGGGAAACAGCCGAATGGAAAAACTTGGAATATTGGTATTACGAATCCTTTTTATCCCGAAAAACTATTGGCTGTAGTTCCCTTAGAACAAGATGCTGTAACCACCTCGGGCAGCTACGAAAAATTTGTTGTTTTTAATGGCAAACGCTATTCGCATATTATCAATCCGTCAACTGGTTATCCCGCTACAGGATTATGTAGCGTGACAGTTTTTGGACCAAATGCAGAAACCGCAAACGGCTTGAGTACTTCTTTAATGGTTCTAGGCAAAAAAGCAGGACTGCTTTTGCTACATAAATACGCTGATTATAGTTGCGTGATGATTACAGATGACGGAAAAGTAGTGAAATCAAAAAACTTCCGAATCAAGAAATTTAAGGCACGACTTTGATTTTTCAAAGCTTAACCTCCAAATTAAAATGCCTTTTCTATAAAAACAAACTTCCTATTTGTGGTTAGAATGTAACATAACACCTTATTTGAAAGCAATTTCATAAATCTAGCACATCTCTTTAGGGCGTGTTAGGCATTGCATAGAAAATTTCCATCATTCGCATCGCCGCATTATTATTCGCATCTTCCGTTTTTAACACTTTTCAATTCATCATATTTTCTATTTATTTTATTAAAATTTTAGTGTCAAATGCAATAATTTCGATATTGATTTTATCATATTCCTCGTGCGTTCCAAACCAAATAACATAACAAGCGCTTTGTAGAAAATTGACAGTAATCACTAGCCGAAAATCATTCCCTTTGCTATTAAAAACTACTCTTCTATTGTTGACAATATTGGCATTACTCTAAACTTCTTTAAGTTTAATAAATGTTTTAAATTCAACTTTTGAAAGCTTATTACACCAAATTAATAAAGGCATTTTTGCCAAGGGAAATACTTTGATATAATGTGAAATCATTTTCTTTACTAAAATTTTCATACACAAATACATTTTTGAATTTTTCAATTTGCGAATTTTTAAAAACCAAAAAATCCCATCTACTTTTTTACAGTAGATGGGATTCTATATTTCTAAAAGATTGAACGGCTATTTCAAACCCGCTAAACTGTGCTCGATAGTTTCAATTTTTGCTAAAGCATCGGCCTCCTTTTGTCTTTCGTTTGCCAATACTTTCTCTGGCGCACCAGCCACAAATTTCTCATTTGCCAGTTTGTTCTGAACAGACTTTAAGAAACCTTGCGTGTACACTAACTCAACTGTAAGTTTAGCAATCTCAGCTTCTACGTCAATGTTTCCGGTGATTGGAATAAAATATTCATTCGATTTCACACGGAACGATAAAGCCCCATTTACTTTATCCGAAACATATTCTAATGAAGTAATATTCCCTAATTTGGTTACAACCGAATCAAAATAAGTAGAAGCGGAATCGTTGTTAATCGCTTTCAATTCGATAGCATCTTTGAACGGAATATTCTTGTCTTTACGAATCGTTCTAATTCCGGATATCACTTCAATTGTGTTTTCGAAATCAGCGATTAAAGCCGCGTTAAACGGTTTCATCTCTGGCCAAGTCGAAACAATTAAGGCTTCTTCTGGAGATCTTTCGGCAAGAATTTGCCAAATTTCCTCCGTTAAAAACGGCATAAATGGATGTAATAATTTCATATTATTTTCGAGCATTTCTATAGCTTTCGCCAAAGTAACGCTGTCGATTGGTTGCTGATAAGCCGGTTTTATCATTTCAAGGAACCAAGAACAAAAATCATCCCAAACCAATTTATAAATCGCCATTAACGCATCGGAAATTCTGTATTTTTCGAAATTGTCTTCGATTTCTATAAGTGTTTGTTGCAATTTGGCTTCGTACCATTCAATCGCCACTTTGGAAGATTCCGGTTGCGATATGGCATCTGAAGCTTCCCAACCTTTTATCAGTTTGAAAGCATTCCATATTTTATTAGTAAACGCTTTTCCTTGGTTACACAATTCTTCATCAAACATAATGTCGTTTCCTGCAGAAGCGCTCAAAAGCAATCCTACACGAACTCCATCGGCACCAAATTTTTCAATTAAATCTAAAGGATCCGGGGAATTTCCTAGTGATTTAGACATTTTACGTCTTTGTTTGTCCCGAACCAATCCAGTCAAATACACATTTGTAAATGGTTTTTTACCGGTGTATTCATATCCTGCAATTATCATTCTGGCTACCCAAAAGAATAAAATATCTGGACCGGTAACTAAATCATTCGTTGGATAATAGTATTTAAAATCTTCACTTTCTGGATCCATAATTCCACCAAAAACGGACATCGGCCACAGCCAAGAAGAAAACCAAGTATCTAAGGCATCAACATCTTGTCTTAAATCTTTTGTTTCAAGTTTCAGGTTTAAAGTTTTCTCTCTCGCTAGCTTTAAGGCTTGCTCAATATTCTCGGCAACCACAAAATCTTCTTTTCCGTCTCCGTAGAAATAAGCAGGAATTTGTTGTCCCCACCACAATTGACGGGAAATATTCCAGTCGCGAATATTGTTCAACCAGTGGGCATAGGTATTATTAAAACGAGCAGGATGCAATTTGATTTCACCATCTTCTAACACCGATTTAATAGCTAGTTTTACCAAATCTTCCATTTTCAAGAACCATTGGTCAGACAAACGTGGCTCTATAACCGCTTTGGTTCTTTCCGAAGTTCCCACTTTGTTCAGGTGAATTTCTGTTTTTGCTAAAGCTCCTATCGTTTCTAATTCTTTGGCAATCGCCTCCCGAACCACAAAACGATCTTTTCCTTGGTAGTGTAATCCAAAACTATTCAACGTAGCATCTTCATTGAAAATATCAATAATCTCCAAATTGTGCTTTTCTCCCAATGCTTTGTCATTGATATCGTGCGCCGGAGTTACTTTCAAACATCCTGTTCCAAATTCAATATCAACATATTCATCTTCGATAATTGGAATTACTCTTCCGCAAATAGGCACAATCGCTTTTTTGCCTTTCAAATGGGTAAATCGTTCGTCATTTGGATTAATACAAATCGCGGTATCTCCAAAAATAGTTTCCGGACGCGTTGTTGCAATCGTGAGGAAATCTTCACTTCCTTCTATTTTATATTTTAAGAAATATAATTTTCCTTGTTGTTCTTCATAAATTACTTCTTCGTCTGACAAGGTTGTCTTCGCTTCAGGATCCCAATTTACCATTCGGTATCCTCTGTAAATCAACCCTTTATTGTATAAATCTACAAAAGATTTAATTACAGATGCCGACATATCTGGATCCATTGTAAATTTGGTTCTTTCCCAATCGCAAGAAGCGCCTAGTTTTTTTAATTGGTCCAGAATTACACCACCATATTTATCTGTCCATTCCCAGGCATGCGCCAAAAATTCTTCGCGAGTCAAATCATTTTTATTGATTCCTTCGGCTTTTAATTTGGCCACCACTTTTGCCTCAGTGGCAATCGAAGCATGATCCGTTCCTGGAACCCAACATGCGTTGAATCCTTTAAGACGCGCTCTTCTAATTAACACATCTTGAATCGTATTGTTCAACATGTGTCCCATGTGCAAAACCCCAGTCACATTTGGAGGTGGAATCACAATGGTGTAGGGTGTTCTATGATCTGGTTCTGAATGAAAATAATTATTTTTCATCCAGTAGTCATACCATTTATTTTCAATAGTTTGAGCGTCAAATTGTGCAGGAATTGTCATTTTATTTTGGATTTGATGATAAGCGAACTTGGTTCATCGATTCAATATGGAATCGACTCAACAGCTTGCCTTAAATCTTTGGTCTGATATTTGTAATTAATCTTGAGAACAAAAGTAAATAATTAAGTACACTATAAAAAGAGAAATAAATATTTGTGCGTTAATTAAAAGGAAGTATATTTACTTTAATGATTAAAAAATAAAAATGAAAATGAAAAAAACTATAATTTTATTTGCATTCGCAATGATCAGTAGTATCGGTTTTGCTCAAAACGGACCTAAAATTGTATTTTCTGCTAAAGACAATACAATTGATTACGGGCGGGTTACAAAGAATGAAGATGGCAGACGCGATTTCACTTTTACCAATACAGGTAATGCGCCACTAATTATCACTAATGTATTATCAACTTGTGGTTGTACCGTTCCTACAAAACCAAATGAACCAATCATGCCGGGAAAAACTGGAAAAATTACCGTGAAATACAATATGGCTCCGGGACCTATCCGAAAAACAATAACTGTGGAATCGAATGCAGTAAATTATGAAGGCGGAAGAGTTGCTCTGAAAATTAAAGGAGAAGTAATTTCCAATTAATACATTATGTATCAAACTAAAATGCTTCTGAACTATTTTTCAGAAGCATTTTTTTTTTACAAAATATCATCGAGTTGAAAAGTGAACTTCAAAATCTGTTTTTGCCTTTCCACTACTAGCGTAATCCACTTATTCTCTATCGATTTAAAAAGGGAATTAATTTCTTGCAACGAATACTTGTAAGGAACAACATCATTAATCATAATAATAATATCCCCTTTTTGCAACCCTGCTTCAGCGGCAGAAGAGTTCTTCCTAACATTAGCAATTTCGAAAATAGGTTTTAGTTTAAATTTATATTTAAAATCCGTCTTGGGGCTTGTACCTCCAGACTCACCATACTTATTAGCTAACGGAACTGTTTCCATCCGGACTGTCTCCTGAATCCATTGCAAACCATTGTGTTGAATCTCGACACCCGTTTTATTATAACTAAAAGGAGTTGAAAATTCACTATTCTTTTTCAAATACAATCGTTGGTTTTGATAGTCAAAAACCACATCAAATCTTTTCATGATTTCGCCACCTATAGATCCCATTCGATCGGGCACCATCGTTACATTTCTAATCGAAATAGAGTCTGGAAAAGCTGCAACTGGCTTACTAAATTCAAAATTAGCCATCTTAAATTTTTGAAGCCGCCCTCTTTTACCTTCAACGTCACCACTAAATCCCCTTCCCAAAAAATCATTAAAATTTTTAACAGGAACTTTTATTAAAGCGGAACGATCTTGAAACAACCAAACTGCATCACTATTACCAATGTCAATCAACAACTTTACCGCAACATCATGATTATCTAGCGTCACTGTGCTATTTACGTATGGCTTATATTTTTCTATAGTTATGGGAATCGTGCTGAATTTCTTTTCAAATTTAGTACGGTTTCTTTCAGTATTCTTGTAAACAACAATCCTCTTTTTATGGTAATTCACTTCGACTAAATTATTTCGGAAAAACTGATAACCAATAATCCCGTTCACAGGAATCCCAATATGAGAAGATAAATTAAACTCAGGATCCAAAACAATATAAAGCATGTGATTCTTAATCATTAGATCGCTAAATTCCAACGTATTATTCGTAGATTTTAATCCTTCAACAGCCGCTTGATTCCCTAGTCCTCTTAGTAATACCTTTTCAATATTAAAAAAACGGACTTCTTTTTTATCCTCTAAACTAAACAATATAGTCTCAGCAACTCCTGTATCTAACAAAAAATTTAGTTCTATTCCATTGACTTTTATAGGTACAAAAACTAAATTATTAATCAACTTAAACGGTACGCTGGTTTTACTTACCTCTTTTTCGAACTGAAATCCTTCTTGTGCAAAAACAGACACAACGTATAGATAGGTAAATAGTAAAAATAGTACTTTTTTCATTTGAATAATTTACATAAAAATACTAAATTAATTCGATCAAAAATGCAGATTTAACACTATATACGTCTATTGATTGTAATAAATTCGAAAAAAAAATCGCAAATTTGCAATTCAATAATTAAGACTATGCCAAAAATATCAAACAAAGGCAAACAAATGCCTGAATCACCAATACGAAAATTGGTTCCATACTCTGAAATAGCTAAGAAAAAAGGAAATAAAGTATATCATTTGAACATTGGTCAACCCGATATAAAAACACCGGAAGTTGCTATGAGTGCGGTTAAAAATATTGATTTAACCATTCTGGAATACAGCCATTCTGCAGGAAACGAAAGCTACAGAAAAAAACTAGCGAACTATTACACAAATCAAGGTATTTCCGTAAATATTGAAGACATCATTATTACAACAGGAGGATCTGAAGCGTTAATGTTTGCCATGGGGAGCACGATGGATCAGGGTGATGAAATTATTATCCCAGAGCCATTTTATGCAAATTATAACGGATTTTCAACGGCGTCTGGCGTGAACGTTATTCCTGTTATCTCAACTATCGAAACGGGTTTTGCACTTCCAGCTGTGGCCGATTTTGAAAAACTGATTACTCCAAAAACAAAAGCTATTCTTATTTGTAATCCAGGAAATCCAACTGGATATTTATATTCCAAAGAAGAAATCATGCAGCTAGCAGCTCTAGTTAAAAAACATGATTTATTCTTGATATCTGATGAAGTGTATCGCGAATTCACTTATGATGGTGACATACATTATTCTGTTATGAGCGTTCCTGGACTTGAAGAACACGCCATTATGATTGATTCGGTTTCAAAAAGATACAGCATGTGTGGTGCGAGAATAGGGTGTATTGTTTCTAAAAATAAGGAAGTGATGACTACCGCGATGAAATTTGCACAAGCACGATTGAGTCCTCCTACTATTGAACAAATTGCAAGTGAAGCAGCACTGGACACACCGCAAAGTTATTTTGACGAAGTAATTTCAGAATATAGAGAACGAAGAGATACTTTAATTGAAGAATTAAACAAAATAGAGGGTGTAATTGTAAGCAAACCTAAAGGTGCTTTTTATTGCATTGCGCAATTGCCAGTGAACAATGCTGACGCTTTCGCTCAATGGCTTTTAGAAAGTTATGACTTAGATGGCGAAACCGTAATGGTTGCACCAGCAGCAGGTTTTTACTCTACACCAGGAATGGGATTGAATCAGGTTCGAATTGCATACGTTTTAAAGAAAGATGACCTGATCAGTGCAGTTCGCATTTTAAAAGCAGCAATTCCAGTTTACAATGCAACACAAACTCAAGCATAAGTAACTAAATTCTTCAGATTTAAAACTGGACTCAACCGGATTTACTATAAAAAAGGCAATAGCGAACTCGTTATTGCCTTTCTTTTTAGGCCTAAAAAAGAAACAAAAACACCTTGCAGAAGCGATAAAGTACGTTTAAATAGTAGGAGCGATAGAAATTCTTTAATTTTTATTATTTATCTTTACCCCTTAAATAATTACACCCACTATAATAGTTGCTTTTAATGATAAATAAAGAAGAATTTCAAGACGAAATAGGAGACAATCATATTAGTTTATCCGCAAAGAATCCAATAAGAGATGATGCTTTCACCATTTCTGATGATGATAAAATCGAAAAAATAAAAAAAGACGTTGAGAACATCCTACTTACACTAGGCATGGACTTGACCGATGATAGTTTAAAAGGCACACCCAATCGTGTGGCTAAAATGTTTGTAAAAGAAATTTTTGGAGGTTTGAATCCTGCAAAAAAACCAAAAGCATCCACTTTTGACAACAATTACAAATATGGTGAAATGTTAGTCGAGAAAAACATCATCGTTTATTCTACTTGTGAACACCATTTATTACCCATTATAGGGAGAGCTCACGTAGGTTATATTTCTAACGGAAGAGTTATAGGTTTATCTAAAATGAACCGCATCGTAGAATATTATGCCAAAAGACCTCAGGTGCAAGAGCGTTTAACGATGCAAATTGTGCAAGAATTACAAATTGCTTTAGGTACTGAAGATGTTGCTTGTGTGATAGATGCTAAACACCTTTGTGTAAATTCTAGAGGAATCAGTGACATCGAAAGCAGCACGGTAACATCCGAGTTTGGCGGAAAATTTAAAGATAGCGTTACTCGTAGAGAATTCTTGGATTATATCAAACTAGAAACAAAGTTCTAAATTCTATTAAACCACAGTGTGACGTGGAATAAAATGGATATTAAACAATAAAATTATTTTAATGCAGAAATGCCCTAGCCCTGATTGAAGTGAAAATCCTTTTTATTCGCCCTTGCGAATAAAAAGATTGAAGCGGAAAGCAGGAAGCAGCTCCAAAAAAAAACAATTGAAATGCCTTTATACAAGAGTCAGACTTTAAAAATATACAATTCACTTTCGGGAGAGAAAGAAACATTTACACCTATTCATGAAGGAAATGTGGGAATGTATGTTTGCGGACCAACTGTTTACAGCAATGTGCATCTTGGAAATGTACGAACATTCATGTCTTTTGACATAATTTTTAGGTATTTTTTGCATTTGGACTACAAGGTTCGCTACGTTCGTAATATTACTGATGTAGGCCATATTGTGGATGATGTAGATGAAGGTGAAGATAAAATTGCAAAAAAAGCACGCTTGGAACAACTAGAACCCATGGAAGTGGTGCAACGATATACCGTAGATTTTCACGATATTTTGAATGCTTTCAACTTCTTACCGCCTAGTATTGAACCAACGGCAACGGGTCATATTATTGAACAGATTGAAATTATCAAGACCATTATTGATAAAGGAATAGGTTACGAAGCCAATGGATCAGTATATTTTGATGTAGTTAAATTCAACAAAACCAATCATTACGGGCGATTAAGTGGACGAAATATCGAGGATATGCTTACCAATACTCGAGATTTAGACGGTCAAACAGATAAAAGAAATCCACAAGATTTTGCGCTTTGGAAAAAAGCAGAAATACAGCACATCATGCGCTGGCCTTCGCCGTGGAGTGATGGATTTCCGGGTTGGCACTTAGAATGTACCGCGATGAGTACGAAATACCTAGGCAATCATTTTGATATTCACGGTGGCGGAATGGACTTAAAATTCCCACATCATGAATGTGAAATTGCTCAAAATGAGGCTTGCACTGGTCAAACTCCCGTTAATTATTGGTTACACGCCAATATGTTAACTTTGAATGGCAAAAAAATGGCTAAATCTACCGGGAATAATATTTTACCACGAGAAATATTAACAGGAGAAAATACTATTTTAAGTAAAGCTTTCTCAGCATCTGTAGCCCGATTTTTTATGCTGCAAGCGCATTACCGCAGTATTCTTGACTTTTCAGATGACGCGATTGTTGCTGCTGAAAAAGGATACAAGCGATTAATGGAGGCAATGAATTCGTTAAAAGAAATCAATGCAGGCTCAAAAAGCACTATAAATATTCCAGCATGGAAGCAATTGTGTTATGATGCCATGAATGATGATTTTAATACGCCTATCCTAATAGCACAGTTGTTTGAAGGTGTTCGCTTTATCAATTTGCTAAAAGAGGAGAAAGAGAGTTTGAATGCAGATGACTTAGATTGTTTTGCAAAAATAATGACTGCATTTGTTTTTGACGTTTTAGGTCTAGAGGACGAAAAAGTTTCAGACAGCACAAACGATAAATTACAAGGAACGGTCAATATGCTAATTGAAATGAGGAAACAGGCTAGAGAAAACAAGAATTTTGCTTTGTCTGATCAAATTAGAGACCAATTGATCACATTAGGAATCCAACTTAAAGATGGCAAAGAAGGTACTACTTTCTCGATTTAATGCCATCCTAGTTCTGATGTTGTGTAACTCTATTAAGCAACGAGCGTAAAAAAGGATAAACGGTATGAGACCTTTGATAATTCCCAACTAAAACTATGAAAATAACTGCTCCATTTATCATTTTAGTCCGGTTTTATCAAGTAGCGATTTCACCGTTCACACCTTCAGCTTGTCGATTTGAGCCCACCTGCTCGTCCTACATGATTGAAGCGCTACAAACTCATGGGTTATTTTACGGAGGATATCTGGGAACTAAACGAATTTTGAGTTGTCATCCTTGGGGAAAAACAGGATATGATCCCGTGCCTAAAAAATCTTGCCTTCATAAACATTAGTTTTTATAGTACAAATTTTACTTTTTATCTTTATTTTTACCTAAAATAACAAAATTACAATACATGACACATGCTTTAAACATTGTTTGGAACCCATCAGAAGGAATCGATTTAGGCTTTTTTATAATTAGGTATTACAGTTTAATGTTTGTCATTGCTTTTGGATTAGGCTGGTATATCATGAAAAATATTTTCGATCGCGAAGGCGAATCGATAGAAAAATTAGACTCTTTATTCATCTGGACCGTATTAGCGACTTTGATTGGTGCTCGTTTAGGACATGTTTTCTTTTACGATTGGGAGTATTACCGCAATCATTTATTAGAGATATTCTTACCCATAAGAGAAAATCCAAACGAAGCTCTATTTAGCATTATTAAAGGTTGGGAATTTACTGGTTTTCAAGGATTAGCAAGCCACGGAGCTGCAATTTCTATCATTATTGCTATGTACTTCTACAGTAAAAATATACTAAAAAAACCGCAGTTATGGATTTTGGATCGCGTGGTAATTCCTGTTGCCAGCGGTGCTATTTTCGTCAGATTGGGTAACTTTTTCAATTCGGAAATCATAGGGTATGAAACAACTTCTCCCTTTGGAATAAAATTCATAAAAGACCACTTTAGTCCTATGGACGCTGTCAATGCAACCCAAATAGCTAATCCTAAAGAGGCTTACACCGCCATTGCAACAGACCCTAAATTTGCGGCTTTATTAGAACAAGTACCAGTAAGACATCCTACGCAATTGTACGAAGCATTTTGTTATGTTTTTGTTTTTGCAATATTATTTTTCTTGTATTGGAAAACTCAAAAAAGAAAATATACAGGATTTATTTTCGGAATGTTTCTAGTGCTATTGTTCACGGTTCGTTTTATTGTAGAATCCGTTAAGGAAAGCCAAGGCGGTTTTGAAAGTGCTCTCGGATTATTTTCAACAGGGCAATGGCTTAGCATTCCTTTTGTACTTATAGGATTGTATTTTATATTTACTGCTGAAAGAGAAATTACGAATTAAAAAAAATAATTTGAAAGCAAAGAAAAGCGTTATCCGGATCAAAACAGGTAACGCTTTTTTTATAGTGCAAACAAAAATCCCAAGTCGATATTTTTAGTAGTATATCCGGCATTCCTTTTTTGTAACCCAGCGTTAGATACATGTCTAATACTTGGCCTTAAATCAATCGATATTCTATTAACGTTAATAGTAAATCCAAAAGCAACAACGTCAGCAAAGGCAAAACCTTTAGATAATCGCTCCGTTTCTGTATCCGTAATCAAAGGACCTACACTACCCAAAGCGTAGATACTGACTTGTTCAGAAAGTGGTTTCCTGACTAGAAATCCTAAATTCAAAACATGCTCTTTTATATCCTTTAACTTTGTGTATCGTTCTCGTTTTTCTATGTAATCCGGTTCGTCTGGCTCAATAAAATACAAATTCAAGAGTTGGTGCGTTGTGAAATTAAGTTCTGGCTGGACAAGAATTTGATAACTAAACGTTTTTGTTTCTTTTACTCTGAAATAAAATTGCAACTTATAATAGTGATTAGTATAAGAGTAATTTTTATTTTCGAATTCATTACCTAATCCATAAGCAATACCTACGTGAACCTTACTGTCTTTGACTTGCGCATAAGTTAACATTATGGGACAACAAATAAACAAAATGAAAAGTACAATCCTAGACATAACCCTGAATATAAAACCAGAAAATTAACTACAAAACTCACTGGTAAATTAATAAAAAAAAGATTCAAATTCAAGTAAAAAAAAAGAGATTCAACTTTCGCTGAATCTCTTTTTGTAAAATTATATAAAAGTATTTTAGCCTTCTTGATGCGCTTTTTCTACTTTAATTTTATCTTCTTTAGAAATTGTATCAACCAATACTGGCGTAGCAATAAACAATGAAGAATACGTTCCTACTACAATACCAACCAACATAGCGAAGATAAATCCTCTAATAGATTCTCCACCAAAAATAAACATGATCAACAATACCACAATCATCGTTAATGAAGTATTGATTGTTCTGGACATCGTTGTGTTAATAGATTGATTTACAATTTCAGAAAAAGTACCTTTAGTTTTACCAGATAAATACTCTCGAACTCTATCAAATACAATCACGGTATCATTCATGGAATATCCAATAACCGTTAAAATTGCTGCGATAAAATGCTGGTCAATCTCCATACCAAAAGGCATGAATTTATAACACAAAGAGTAAATTCCTAATACAAAAATAACATCGTGCGCAACTGCAGCAATCGCACCTAAACTATATTGCCATTTTCTGTAACTGATCATTAAGTATAAGAAAACAATTGCCATTGCTCCTAATACTGCCCAATAAGCGTTTGTTTTAATATCTTCTGCAACTGTAGGACCAACTTTAGAAGCTTGTAGAATTCCTACTTTTTTTCCTTCATAAGCGTTTACAAATTTATCGTATGTAATATCTGAAGAATAATGCTTTTTTAAGGTGTTAAACAATAATTTATTTACCTCTTCATCAGCTTTAATTCCTGGCTCTTGTACTTTATATTTAGTTGTAATTTTCAATTGATTAGTACTACCAAATACCTTTACTTCGGCACTACCTTCAAAAACTTGCGCTAATTCTGCTTTCACAGTTTCAGTTTCAATTGGTTTTTCGAAACGCACTTGGAATGTTCTTCCTCCAACAAAATCAACTCCTTGATCTAGACCATTTGTTGCTAAAGAAACAACACTGATGATAACCACGATACTAGAGAACAAATAGGTCCATTTTTTCATCCCTAAGAAATCAAAATGAAAGTTGTTAAACATATTCTTAGAGAAGTTAGTAACAAACGTCAAATTATTCTTTTTGCTAATGTTCCAATCTATAAAGATTCGCGCAATAAAAATAGAAGTAAATAATGAAGTTATAATACCAATTAACAATGTAGTAGCAAATCCTTTAATTGGTCCTGAACCAAAAATAAATAAAACAGCACCCGTTAAAATGTGCGTAACATTCGCATCAGTAATTGATGACATAGCTCCTCTCCAACTATACGATGTCTTAACAGCTTCTTCCAACGTTTTACCTGCTCTTAATTCCTCTTTTGCTCTTTCATAAATAATAATATTCGCATCTACCGCTGTACCCATTGTCAAAACGATACCGGCAATACCAGGCAATGTCAGAACAGCTCCAAGACTTGCTAAAATTCCAAACAAGAAAAGTAAGTTTATCGCCAATGCAATATTAGCATACCAACCTGCTTTACCATAGTAAATCATCATCCAAAGGGATACAATAAGTAAACCGATAATTGCTGAATTAGTACCATTATCAATTGCTTCTTGACCTAAGGATGGCCCAACAACTTCTGACTGAACAATATCGGCAGTAGCTGGCAATTTACCTGCTCTTAAAACATTAGCTAAATCTTTAGTTTGTGTGACATCAAAAGCTCCAGATATCTCAGATCTACCACCTGAAATTGGACCACTTGAAACTCCTGGTGCAGAATAAACTACTTCATCAAGAACAATAGCGATATTGCTTTTTTGAGTATACGCTCTACCTGTTAATTCTTCCCAAGATTTTGCCCCTTGACCATTCATTTGCATGGAAACTGCTGGCTTCCCTGATTGATCAAAAGTATCTTTTGCATCAGTAATAACACCACCAGCCATGGCAGGCACATTGTCTCTATTTCCTTTTAAAGCATACAGTTCCAAAACTTCAATATCTTTAGCCTTAGCATCTTTAATTGTAGTTGGTATACCCCAAACAAATTTAGCATAACGTTGCTCTGCTGTTAAAAGAATTCGGATATCAGCTCTTTTGAAATAACCATTAATTGTTGCCGTATCTTTTGGAGAGAAAAGCCCTAAAACTGGACCTCCACCTTGTCCAACAATTTTATCAAATAAAGGATTTTCCCCTTTTTTAGCTGAAGTTGAATCTTTCGAATCTGCAAGCAAAGCACTTAAAGAATCCTTTACTACTGGCTTAACCTCAGTAGTTTTGATTTCTGTTTTCTTCAATGATTCATTAGCCGCCATTAAGAAATTACCAATTTCTTCAATTTTGTATGTTTCCCAAAACTGCAATTGAGCAGTGCTTGATAATAATTTCTTAGCACGATCTACATCTTTTGCACCCGGAAGTTCAACAAGTATTTGACCTGAATTTCCTAATTTTTGGATATTAGGTTGTGTTACGCCAAATTGATCAATACGTTTTCTTAAAACGCCAAAAGCACTTTCTACCGATTCATCAACTTTTCTTTTGATAATTTTTTGAACCTCTGAGTCGGTCATTTGAAAATCGACACCACCTTCACCTTGCAAACTTCTGTTTGCAAAAATATCTGGAGATGCTAATTTTACCGTTCCTTTTGAATTAGCTTCAAAAGCATCAAAAAACTTGTCTAGATATGGTTTATTCCCCTGCAAATCAGCAGTTGCATCAGCCAAAGATTTATTAAAAACTGGATTTTTAGAATTATTCGATAATCCTTTTAAAATGTCTTTTACAGAAATTTGAAGGATAACATTAATCCCTCCTTCTAAATCTAGCCCTTTATTGATTTGTTTATCACTTACTTCATTAAAAGTAAAATTGGTAAAGCCAAGGTTAAATACTTTTTCTTTACCGATAGAGTCTAAATATTTAACTTCTTTGTCAGCATTCCCATTAGCAAAAGATTTTGCATCGTTTTTTACTTTGCTTGCCACAAAAGTGAAAGAAAGTTGGTAAATACTTACCAATGCAAATAGAATTGCGAAAAATTTAATAAGTCCTTTATTCTGCATTATTACTAAAAATTAATTATTTTTTATTTATTTATTTTTGCTTTAAACCTTATAGAATAACACTTTACATTCATTTTTAACATTAAAAAAGAATATTTCGGGCTACCTCATTTTTTTTAAACCGAGCAAATATATAATTAACGTTAAGATTAACCAATTTATTTATAGATTAATCTCAAGAAAAAGACTGCAATGATGCAGTCTTTTCTTTTTTATATGTAAATTTTTATACCAAAATCGATTTTAAAGCGTCATTCATTTGTCTGACAGCATCTGCACTTTTAGAAAATAATGCTTTTTCAGCATCATTCAGTTTAATATCAAGAATTTCTTCCACTCCATTTTTACCAATAATACATGGAACACCAATACAGATATCATTTTGGCCATATTCTCCTTCAACGAAAACAGAACATGCAATCATTTTCTTTTGATCATTCAAAATACTGTCCACCAAGAAAGCAACTGAAGCTCCCGGAGCATACCAAGCTGATGTTCCAAGAAGTCCTGTAAGTGTAGCTCCTCCAACCATAGTATCTGCAGCTACTTTTTGCAATTCTTCTTCCGATAAAAATTGAGAAACTGGGATTCCGTTATAAGAAGCTAATCTTGTCAAAGGAATCATAGTTGTATCACCATGTCCACCAATAACCATAGCTGAAATATCATTAGCCGGTTTGTCTAAAGCCAAAGACAAATACGTTCTAAAACGAGAGCTGTCTAACGCTCCACCCATACCAATAATTCTGTTTTTTGGTAATCCCGTAGATTTCAATGCCAAGTAGGTCATCGTGTCCATTGGATTAGAAACTACTACTATAATAGTATCCGGTGAATGCTTTAAAACATTCTCAGCAACCGTTTTTACGATTCCTGCATTAATCCCTATTAATTCTTCACGAGTCATTCCTGGTTTTCTTGGAATTCCTGATGTAATCACGACTACATCACTTCCTGCTGTTTTAGAATAATCATTAGTAACGCCTGATACTTTGGTATTAAAACCCGTATTAGTAGCGCATTGCATGATATCTAATGCTTTACCTTCAGCAAAACCTTCTCTAATATCCAATAATACTACTTCACTGGCAATTCCTCTATAAGAAATCACATCCGCACATGTCGCTCCTACATTTCCTGCTCCTACAATGGTAACTTTCATATTTTAAAGTTTATTCGGTTAATTGTTAATTTGGTTACTTGTTATTGTGTTAATCTATTCGAATGAAAACGAATGGTTACATTAATTTACGCATCAATATTTGCGTAAACTGCATTTTTCTCAATAAATTCTCTTCTTGGCGGCACCTCATCACCCATTAACATAGAGAAAACTCTATCGGCTTCCGCCAAACTGTCAATAGTTACCTGACGCAACGTTCTAAAACCCGGATCCATAGTGGTTTCCCATAATTGCTCCGCATTCATTTCTCCAAGACCTTTATAACGTTGAATTCCTGCGCTACCGCCCATTCTTTCATTTGCTTGATCACGTTGTAAATCATTCCAAGCGTATTCTTTTTTATTTCCTTTTTTAACTAAATACAAAGGTGGCGCTGCAATATAAACGTGACCTTCTTCGATTAATTCTTTCATAAAACGGAAGAAGAATGTCAAAATCAAAGTAGAAATGTGACTACCATCGACATCGGCATCACACATAATAATTACTTTATGGTATCGTAATTTTGAAATATTTAATGCCTTACTATCCTCTTCTGTACCAATGGTTACACCAAGTGCCGTAAATATATTTCGAATCTCTTCATTTTCAAAAACTTTGTGGTGCATTGCCTTTTCAACGTTTAAAATCTTACCACGCAAAGGTAAAATGGCTTGAAAATTACGGTCACGACCTTGCTTTGCTGTTCCTCCTGCCGAATCTCCCTCGACAAGATATACTTCACATTTTGCCGGATCTTGCTCTGAACAATCTGAAAGTTTTCCTGGTAATCCACCGCCACCCATTACGGTTTTGCGCTGTACCATTTCACGTGCTTTTTTAGCTGCGTGACGCGCTTGCGCTGCAAGAATTACTTTTTGAACAATGATACGGGCATCATTTGGATTTTCTTCCAAATAATTTTCAATCATTTCACTTACCGCTTGACTCACCGGAGAAACAACTTCTCTGTTACCAAGTTTCGTTTTCGTTTGTCCTTCAAACTGTGGTTCTTGAACTTTTACCGAAATAATAGCAGTCAATCCTTCACGGAAATCGTCTCCTGAAATATCAAATTTCAGTTTATCTAACATTCCAGAAGCATCCGCATATTTCTTTAACGATCTGGTTAGACCGGTTCTAAAACCTTGCAAGTGCGTTCCTCCTTCGTGTGTATTGATATTGTTTACATAAGAAAAAATATTCTCTGTGTAACTTGTGTTGTAAATTAACGCAACCTCAACCGGAATTTCTCCTTTTTCATGATCCATAGAAATAACGTGTGCAATAATTGGCTCACGGTTTCCATCTAAGTAGCGGATGTATTCTTTTAAACCTTCATCAGAATGAAATACTTCTGATACAAAATTTCCATCTTTATCTTTTTCTCTTTTATCTGTAAAAGTAATAGTGATTCCTTTGTTCAGGAAAGACAATTCACGCATACGAGCAGATAAAGTATCATAAGAATACTCAATTGTTTGAGTAAAAATGCTTGGATCCGGGTAAAAAGTAACGATTGTCCCTCTTTTTGTCGTTTCACCAATTTGTTTAACTGGATATAATGCTTTTCCTTTTTCGTATTCTTGTTCGTATATTTTACCATCACTACTGTGAACGGTAGCTCTCAAATGATTCGATAAAGCGTTTACCACAGAAACCCCAACACCGTGAAGACCTCCAGAAACCTTATAGGAATCTTTATCAAATTTTCCACCGGCACCAATTTTGGTCATTACAACCTCCAATGCCGAAACACCTTCTTTTTTATGAATACCTACCGGAATACCACGTCCATTATCCTCAACAGAAACAGATCCGTCTTCATTAATATCAACTATTATGGTATCACAATGGCCTCCCATTGCTTCATCGATCGAGTTATCTACAACCTCATACACTAAATGATGCAGTCCTCGAACACCCACATCTCCAATATACATCGAAGGACGCATTCTTACGTGCTCCATTCCTTCTAATGCCTGAATACTATCTGCTGAATAACTGTCCTTCTTGATTTCTTCGCTCATATATATTTATTGTAAAAAATGTAATTTTCGTATAACACGCAAATATATAAAAACGCAAATTATATAACCGTTAAAATCCCTTTTTAAGCCCTTAAGTTATTAACATTTGTTCATATAAATACAAAAAAACGCTCCCATAATTGAGAGCGTTCTTCATTTATAAAAAATTCAAATTTTTGCATCAAACTATAACTCCTGTTTTAGCAATTTCAACATCCGCTTTAACGTGTGCTGCATTGGCTCTTCCGCTTGGATCTAGGTTTTCTTGCCATTTCGGAATCCATTTCCTAACCGTTTGTGCCGAGCTTACTTGCGGATAATATTTATTAAATATCAATCTGTATAAATAAGCTTCTTTAGTGGTTGGTGCGTTATAAGGAAATTCCGTTGCAGCTCCGGCTAATTGCTCATCCGTAACTTGTGTCGCACAATAATCAATCAAATCATCAATCCACTTGTATCCTACTCCATCTGAAAATTGTTCTTTTTGCCTCCACAAAACTTCTTCAGGGAGATAAGGGTTTTCAGGTGTATCAAATGCTTTTCTTAAAATGTATTTTTCTTTTCCATTGTACGTTTTTGGCATCTTTTCTTCTGCTTTGATACGAACGGCCAAATCTAAGAACGCTTTATCTAAAAATGGAACTCTAGTCTCTAAACCATGGGCCATGGTTGATTTATCTGCTCTTAATAAATCAGCAGTGAATAATTTCTGCACTCTTTCGATGGTTTCCTTTTGAAAATCTTCCGCTGACGGTGCATTTCTAAAATACAAATACCCGCCAAAAATCTCATCGGCTCCTTCGCCCGAAAGCACCACTTTTATTCCTAAATCAGTAATTGCTTTTGATAAAAAATACATGGGCGTACTGGCTCGTATTGAAGTCACATCATATGTTTCCAGATGCCAAATTAATTTATCTAAGATCTGAATTCCATCTTCAACAGTAAAATGAATTTCGTGATGTTCTGTTCCTAAATACTCCGCTACTTTTCTGGCGGCCGCCGCATCCGGTGCATCCGCATCTAAGCCGATAGAAAATGAATGTAATTTTTTACCGCTTTCCGCCAATAATCTAGAAGCAATTGCTGAAGTCAAGGAAGAATCCAATCCTCCCGAAAGCAATACTCCAATAGGTACATCGCTCATTAAACGCTTGCGAGTCGCTTCGGTTAACGTTTGCCTGATTAATTCCAAATCTAATGCTTGGTCGGCTTTTAAATAATCTTCGTATTCCGGTTTGTAATATTTTACAAAACCTGTTTTTGCAGTGTAATAATGTCCCGGTGGAAAAGTAGAAAATGTTTTACATTGATCCGCAATAGGTTTCATTTCAGATGCGAAATAGATCCTTCCTCTTTCGTCCAAACCATAATACAACGGTTTCACTCCCATTGGGTCTCTGCCAGCAATAAAATCATCGCCATCAACTACTACAAAAGCCCAATCGCCGTCTAGCATGTTACAGAAATCATAACCAAACTCTTCGTATAAATGCACAATAACCTCGGAATCTGATTTGGTTCTAAAAGTATGTTCTTTCAAAACTCCATCTCTTAATTCCTGATGATTGTATATCTCGCCATTATGAACCATATAGGCTGTTTTCGTACCTTTTATAGGTTGTTTTCCAGAATGCAAATCGATTATAGACAAGCGTTCATGACTTAAAATATGCCCTTTTTCAGTAACCTGCAAATCGCTTTCATCCGGACCACGATGCGTCATTCTTTTTGAAAGTTCCCCAAATAACTGTTCCTCTTTTCCTCTTCCGATAATGGCTAATATTCCGCACATAACACTATATTTTTATTTTTTACCAATTCTAAGTCGACAAATATGCAATAGGAGTTACAAACACAAAACATAATTGGTGCATTTAGTTACTATTTAAAACCAAAAAGTGAATTTTATCTTAAAAATGTAATTTAAATACCAATAAATTAAAATATTCTATTTCAACTGTAAACTATCGCTATATTCTAAAATAAACAGCATCAATTTTAAACATATAAGTCATGTAAGTTTAAAAAAGTCAGTTTCTCAAATCGTGATTAAAAGGGAATATAAGTTAAAAACGTTCTTTGCAAGGCTATATGACTTTACTTAAATGAACTTTTAGATTTATTTGATTTTATTCAAATTAAAAACTTATGTGACTCCTATGTTTTAACAATCTATTCTACAAAATGCTGTTATTTGAAAAATTAAGCGTGACTTATCAAAGACTGACAATTCAATTACTTCACTTTCTTCCCTTTTAAATAGGTGTTGATAGGTTTCATTTTTACTATTTTATTTTCTTCCACTTTTATTAAATCCTGATCAAACATCACAAAATCAGCCCATTTTCCCACTTCCAAACTTCCCTTTTCTTTTTCTTCGAAATTAGAAAAAGCAGCCCAAATAGTCATTCCTCTTAAAGTTTCTTCTCTAGTCAACGCATTTTCCATTTGGAAACCGCCTTTTGGATATTCCTTACTGTCTTTTCTGGCTACTGCAGCATGAAAAGTCAACATCGGATTCACTTCCTCCACAGGAAAATCAGTTCCTAAAGCTACCATTCCTGCTTTTTGAAGCAATTTTTTATAAGCATACGCATTTTTAAGACGTTCTTTTCCTAATCGGTCTCCAGCCCAATACATATCAGATGTGGCGTGCGTAGGTTGAACCGAAGGAATAATTCCGAATTTGAAATAGTCAAAATCGGCCTCACGTAAAACTTGGGCGTGCTCAATCTTCCATCTTCTATCCTTTGTATCGGCTAACACTTCTTTATATATTTTTAAAATCACTGTATTGGCAGAATCTCCAATAGCATGCGTATTCAACTGAAACTTTGAAGCCGCAAGTTGTTTTGCTACCTCTTTTAATCCGGAAATAGGTGCCAACAAAGCACCATATTGATTTGGACTATCGGAATATGGATTATGCATACAAGCGCCACGAGAACCCAAAGCGCCATCGCCATACATTTTAAAAGAACGAACATTTAGATTATCCGTTTTATAAATTCCTTTTTTTAGATACAAATCGATATTTTTTTGATTTGCAGTAACCATAGCATATACGTTAAGCGTCATCACTTTTGCTTTTTGCAAACTGTCTATCAAATGAATCACATCAGGATCTAAACCCGCATCATTTACGGTTGTCAATCCATAATCAAACATCACTTTTTCAGCATCTAGCAAAGCCGCTATTTGTATTTTACGGGTTGGTTTTGGAATTATCTTAAACACTAATTCCATCGGATTATCAACCAGAATTCCTGTTGGCTCTCCATTTACAATTTCAATTTGACCACCATCTGCATTCGTATCTTTGGTGATTCCTGCTAATTTCAACGCTTTACTGTTAACGATAATCGCATGACCGTCAACTCTATTTAACACCACAGGAATATCAGGAAAAGCAACATCTAATTCTGCTTTTGTAGGATACTTTTTTACTTTCCAATCGTTTTGATCCCAACCGTTACCTACAATAAACGTTGGATTCTTCTCTTTTTGAAAAGCTTTTAAACGAGTAATTATTTCGTCCATACTTTTAGTATCACGTAAGTCAACCTCCTGCAGGCTTAATCCATAATTGTAAAAATGGCAGTGTGCATCAAACAAGCCGGGATAGATGAATTTTCCTTTCGCTTCAATAGTGTTTTTGGATTCATATTGTTTAGTAATGTCACTATCTGTGCCAATGGCGACGATTTTCCCTTTATCGATCGCCATAGCCGAAGCTTGCGAAAAAGAGTTGTTAACCGAGTAAATGGTGGCATCTGTAATAATGGTATCAACAGCAATTTTATTTTTTTGATCACAGGAAATCAATAAAAATAAAGCTAGGAACAGTGAAATAGATTTCATAATTAAAAATTTAGTTAGGCTAATATAAAAAAACTCCACCTAATTATTTGAGACAAAGCGGAATTATAACGTATTTTCAAATTCTATACTTCTACATGAATATAATTTCCATAAAAAAACGCTCTCGAAATAGAGAGCGTTTTCAGTATGAAAATCTAAAATAATTAATGTTAAATGATTTTTTAAACCATTAAGATCATGAAGCTCCATTAAGTTCTAATTTCGCTGCAACTTCAAGGTAGATTTCTAATTTATTGGTTGGCCTGAACTGCCTGTATATACATAATAAAAGGTAAATCTTCTTTTTTACTGTTTATGCTTTGACATACGCATCATCATGCACACTTGCCACTGCTCTACCCGATGGATCATTCATGTTTTTGAAAGCTTCATCCCATTCTAAAGCAATTTTTGTACTACACGCCACACTTGCTTCTTGTGGTACACATAAAGCTGCGGCATCACTCGGAAAATGCTCGTGAAAAATAGAACGATAATAATATTCCTCTTTTGAAGTTGGCGTTTGCAAAGGAAACTTGTATTTAGCATTTGCTAATTGTTCATCCGAAATCTCTACAGCAACTGTCGCTTTTAAGGTATCAATCCAACCGTATCCAACACCATCACTAAATTGTTCTTTTTGTCTCCAAGCTACACTTGGTGGCAACATCTCTTCAAAAGCTTTACGAAGCACCCATTTTTCCATTGGGTGTTCTTTGTTGATCATTTTATCCTGTGGATTAACTCGCATCGCCACATCCATAAATTCTTTATCTAAAAACGGCACACGTCCTTCAATTCCCCAAGCCGCTAAACTTTTATTGGCTCGCAAACAATCATACATGTGCAACTTCCCTAATTTACGAACGTTTTCTTCATGAAATTCTCTGGCGTTTGGTGCTTTGTGAAAATACAAGTATCCTCCAAAAAGTTCATCAGCCCCTTCACCTGATAATACCATTTTAATTCCCATCGATTTAATAACTCTCGCCATCAACCACATAGGTGTCGATGCTCTAATCGTAGTCACATCATAGGTTTCTAAGTTATAGATCACATCTTTAACTGCGTCTAAACCTTCCTGAATAGTGAATTTTATTTCGTGGTGAATCGTTCCAATATGATCCGCAACAATTTGCGCTGCTGCTAAATCTGGAGAACCTTCCAATCCTACCGAGAAAGAATGCAATTGTGGATACCAAGCATCAGCAACATCACCGGATTCAATACGTTTTTGCGCATATTTTTTGGCTACAGCCGAAGTAATCGAAGAATCTAACCCTCCAGAAAGCAATACTCCATAAGGCACATCGCTCATTAATTGTCTGTGAACCGCGGCTTCTAAAGCAACTTTAATTTCGTCAATGCTGGTTACGTTGTCTTTTACGGCATCATAATCCGTCCATTCCCTGTTATACCATTGTATAAATTCGCCATCTTTGCTTGTCATGTAATGTCCTGGAGGAAACAATTGAATTTTGGTACAATATCCTTCTAGCGCTTTCAATTCTGAAGCTACATAAAAAGTTCCATGCTCATCCCAACCAATATATAATGGAATAATTCCCATGTGATCACGAGCAACAAAATACTCATCTTTTTCTACATCATAAATGGCAAATCCGAAAATACCGTTCATTTCATCTATAAAATGAGGTCCTTTTTCTTTGTAAAGTGCTAAAATTACTTCGCAGTCGCTTTCTGTTTGAAAGTTGTATTTCCCTTCAAATTGTTTACGCAATGCTCTGTGGTTATAAATTTCACCATTTGCCGCTAAAACCAATTGTTTATCTTCACTGAACAACGGTTGTTTTCCTGAAGCTGGATCCACAATTGCCAAACGTTCGTGAGACAAAATGGCTTTTTCATTACTAAAAATACCACTCCAATCCGGTCCACGATGACGGATAATTTTTGACATTTCTAATACTTGTGGTCTTAAAACTTCCGCTTTTTGTTTTAGGTCAAAGGCACATACTATTCCACACATAACTTTATATTTTAAATGTTTTTGTTTATTTTGATAAGGCAAAGATGGTATTATAGTTCTAATTGAAAAACACAAATACTATTTTTAGTTTATATTGACAACCAAAAATAGCGATTTGTATTTAAAATGTAATTAAAAAAGAATAAAAATAGAATTGAAGTTGAAGACTGTAAAGTTGTGGTCTAGATAAGACAATGTCAAAATAAAATTACACTCTATTTTTATCTAATTTCCTCCACCAAATACTTCGTACCATTAATCTCAAAAGTAAAACCTTCTTGATTTCCCATCAATTTATTTCCTAAAGGAGACTGTGGTGACAATGCGATGATATTGATTCCCTCGACATTAATTTTAGGAAGCGCCACACTCAGATATAAGTAAATTCCGTTGGCTTTTACCAAGCTCCCCACAATTATAGTATTAGCAATTGTAGCAGCATCAATTTTGTCTAAAACTGCTTTTTGATCCAATACTTCTCTTAATTTCCGATTGAGTTTTTCCTGCTCAATGTGCATCATAGACAAAGCAGTTTCGTGTTTGTCTCCAGCAGAACCTTTGGCATCGTTTTTAGAATCTTCAGTAAGCGCTACAATCATGTCCTTGAAAACGTCAATTCGATCTTGAACTAATTGTAAATAATGGGTATGTATTTTTTGTTTGAAAGTCATTTGAAGAGTTTAACCGCAAAGTAAGCAAAGTTTTCCGCAAGGTTCGCAAAGTAATTTTGTAAAATCGATTGTAGCTAAAACATTTATATTCTAATTATATAAAACTTCCAAAAATAAAATCTTCCCATTCTTTGCTATAACCTTTGCACACTTTGCGGTAAAGAAAACTAAAAATCAAATTTATAATTCGCTCCTAAAATCACTTGAAATCCTTGAACAGGATAGTTCAACCATTTTTGGTAGGCATTATTGGTGATATTGTTCACTCTTGCAAATGCTGTCAATCGGTCGCTGTATTTGAATCCTACATTAGCATTGACATCAAAATAAGATTTTAAAGTTACTGGAACAGCATTTGCCACAAAGTCCGTATTCATTTGAAAATCTTTTCGCTCGCCTACATAAAAAACATTGGCCCCAGCAAACCATTTTTCAGTAATATTAAAATCCAAACTGGAGTTTATTTTTATTGCTGGCAAATTCCACGCTTCTTGCTGAAAATTATTAGTAAAACTACTAAAGCTTCCATTAATTCCAAAGGTGAAATCTTTAGACAAATCTGCTTTTAATTCTCCATAAAAGGTTAAGGTTGTCATATCATCGTACACGACTTGAAAGGAATTTCCAAAACCGTAATCGGCATTTCCAGCATTCTCATCATAATTATTGCTTTTAAACAATGCTTTATTGCTCTCATTTATATATGAACCTCTAAGGTTGTAACTCACTGTATTAGTCAACTTCCCTTTCAGTCCAGCAAAAACATCATACTGCTGATCCGTAGGTGCAATAGCTAATGTTGGGGATAAAAACGGATTGGTATCCGCGAAATCCTGATACGAATTTTGCTTTAAATCACCTTCGGCACCCGCATAGAAAATCATCAAATCACCCACCACTTTATAAGAGGCATTGAATTTTGGATAGACATAAAAGGCATTACTGCTATTTTGATTGTCCCTACTATAAAAAACAGCCGCACCAATATTCAGTGTCCAATCCTCTTCTTGCATTACAAAACTTGGTGAAATTCCAAAATTTGTAAAACTATATTTCAAAGGTTCCGTATTGGTATTTGTATAATTATTTTTGAAATTTCCAGCGACATAATCAACAGTTAAATCTGTTTTCACTTCACTTTCCATTACATCAAATGCGATGGTTGGTTTAGCATAAAACCTATTTTCAGAAGAATCAAAACCATCTGAAAACCGATTGAATTTCAAACTTGTTTTATTCAATATACTTTCGCTAAAAGCCACATTTCCTCCCAGAGATATCGTGTTGTAGGACTGTTTTGGATTAATACTATTGATCAAAATAGATCGATCTTGAGACGATAAAGTACTACCAAAACTCTCTGGTAATCCATACCAATTGTAAATTTGATTTTGAAACCCTAAATCCAAATTCCAAGACACATTCTTTTGATTCGATCCATACATTAAATCAAGCGAAGTATCGAAAAAACGGTCGTCAAGATTCACGCTTTCTATACCGCCTTGAGAGGAATGGTGCCGGAACATGCCGCCAACATAGTCCGTAGCATTTAAGTCCTGATTCACAAATAATTCTCCTATAAAAGTTCCGTAATTCCCCACCCCAAACGTAGCATAATTTTTAAACAAATCTGCTTGTTTTTCTTTCTCTACACCTTCGGCTTTTCCCTTTGAAGGTGTAAAAGTAGAAGCTACAGGAAAAGAAAAAATGGTGTATTTAATCTTTTCTTTTTTGGCATTTTCCTCCTCATCGAGTTCTGGTATTTCTTTAACTTTGAACGCGTCTGAAATTTTTGGCGTATACGGTTTTACCACATTTACAGTCTCGGCTCCTATTTGATCTTTCTTTTGTGCAAACGAAAATTGTGAAAATAAAACAAACAAAATCCCCACTCCTACACGCCCAATAGAGAATGAACTGGAATACCTTGTTGCTTTATTTATGATTGAATTTATTTTTGATTGTTCAAATGTCATGTTTATTTTTTTTACTTCTTAATTTCTAATTCTTCCTTCCAAGCCTTCTGCTTAAACTTCCCATTCGCCTTTAGCGATGAATTGCGTTTTCCCACCTATTTTTATATCAAAATGATTCTCTGTTAGTTTTCCATTAAAATAAATCTGGGACGGCCTCTTGATGAAATCGCCTTGATGATTAATAATTTGAATTTCTGGGGCATTATATTTTAAAAGAAAAGCCTGCAAACAAGCGCTTGCACTACCAGTGGCAGCATCTTCTATCAGTTGATTATTTTCAATACACAGCATTCTACTAGTGAGTTTTTGCTCTTCCAAACAATAAAAATACAAAGCTCTATGACTTGTTTTACAATGCTTGTGTAACCATACGTTCGTCTTATCCTTATCCAAAACCAAATTTTCCAATGCCCTTTTACTTTTTACAGGAACTATTACAAAAGCGCTTCCTGTGGTCACTTCCTGAATGGGAAATGTATCATTAAAATCAGTACTGCTTAAATTACTGAAGTTCAAAAAATCTTCTGCTGAAAAAGTATCCAGAAACTCGGGTTGAGCAGCCTGAAGCCAAACCAAATCTCCCGATTGATATACTGGAATTTCTCCAATTGGGACCAACAACGTAATCTTTTCAGGTTGGTGCTCAAATATGGTATTCATTAAAACCCACGAAGTTCCAATAATTGGATGACCCGCGAACTTCATTTCGTGCTCCGGAGTAAAAATTTTGATCGTTGCCGAATTCTTTTCAACATCAAGTTTGGTTATAAAAGTGCTTTCTGCAAAATTTATTTCTCGCGCAATTTCTTGCATCTGTTTGTCAGTTAAAGCATCGGCCCCTGAGAAAACTGCGAGTTGGTTTCCCGCATATTTTTTCTCTGCAAAAACATCAACGATATAAAAAGATAAGTTCATTCTATGTGTTTATTGGGTTGCAATTATACCTTTTATTATTAAAAATATTTTTTTAAACCATTAAAATTAAGTTTCATTAAGCCTTAATACATCTTAATTTCTTAATGGTTCAAATATTTTATTTATTATTCAGGCTATGCTAAGTGCTATTAATCATTGGTATTACTTAATAAATCTCATGCCTCTTTTCCTATTTCTTACTTATTTATTTTGTAATCGATGAATTGGTTTTAGATTCTTCGGCTTTAATAGTGTTTAATTCTGTTTGTGCATCTGAAACTACATCAGGAAAATCAGTAAAATTTTGAATTACATTTTCTAAAATATAAGTCGCCTGATAACTGTCTTTCAAACCGTAGAAGTTTTTTGCCATTAACACCAATCCTTTGGCTCCAAAATATTTATATCCGGAATAATTCTTTGCTAATTTTTGAACTGCAGCATTGGAATCTTCATATTTTTCGTCCTTGTTTTTAAAATAAGCGTCATAATATAAAGCTTCAGCAGCTAATTCTCCTTTAGCAATCGTCATTAATTTTACGTAGGCTACTCTTGCTTTTGCTTCGTCACCGGTCTCAATTGCTGCACGTGCAATGATAATTTGCGCATCACTTTTTACAGCATCATCCGTTTTAGGATCCATCAAAACCTTCTCTGCATAAATAACTGAATTTGGATAATCTTTTTTGTCGTAATACAATTTCATTAAATTCGATTGCGCATACGTTTTATTCTGAGAAATATCCGCTTCATTTTCTAAACGGGTCAAAATCACTTGAGCTTTAGCAACATCTTTATTTTTAAGGAAAATTTGAGCCAATCGCGACAAAGATTGTTCTGTAAATTCACTTCTGGACTGCGCAATCACATATTCATAATTCGGAATCGATTTACTCTCTGATCCTTCCGCAAAATACAATTGGCCTAAATAATAATTCGCCTGCAAAGCATGAATCCCACGAGGAAACTGATTTACATAACCACTAAATCCTGCAATAGCCTGCTTGGTATTATTTTGTTGAAACTGTTTTTCAGCCGCTTCATACGTGTCATTATCTAATTCTGCATCCGTTACAGCAACAAAATCTAAGGTACGAACCCAAGTAGCATATTCATCTACTCTGCCATTGTCCACATAAATCAATCGAGCGGTTGCAACTGCTTCTAGAGCCTCTGGAGTTCTAGGGAAATCTGCCGCAACTTTCTTGAATTTCAACAATGCCTGATCGTCTTTGTCTGTGTTATAAAACACTAATCCTTGGCGCAAAATAGCTCTCGAAGTAAAAGAACCTTTTTTAAACTCCGTGTTTAAACGTTCGTACGTCTTTACGGCAAGGTCATTTTTGTTCTCGGCAACGTATGTATTTGCCAATTCAAAAAGCGCATCGTCTCTATATTCTGATTTTGGATACACTTGTAAAAAAGCGTTTAACTCCTCAATTTTCTTATCATTTTTAGCCAAGAATCCGTAGGAAATAGCTTTTTGGAAATAGGCATAATCCGCATCGACACTTTTAGATTCGATTACTTTCGTATATGCCTCCATTGCCGCAGCATATTTTGAAGTTACAAAACGACAATCTGCTAATCGCAAATAGGAATCATTCAAACGAACCTTTTCCAAAGGTGCTTTGTCTATTTGGTTTTGGAAATAATTCCCCGCTTGGTCGTATTCCTTCAATTTAAAATATGCATACGCAATGTTGTAATTACTGTTTTTAAATTCCGGTGTTTTTGATGCTTGGTTCGCACCAATAAACTGCTTAAAACTCAACAAGGCTTCTTTAAAATCATTCAAAACATATTCTGTTTCTCCCTTCCAGAACGTTGCACGAGCGGAAAAAACAGCCTCTTTTTGTTCAACAATTGATTTGGTAAACATTTTCAGCGCTTCTGGATAATTCCCATCCGTATATAATTCTAAACCTCTATAAAAAAGCACTTTTTGGTACGCTAACTTATTTTCTGGCGATTTATTTCTTTCCAATAATACTAGGGCTTCTTTGTAGTTTTTTGAAGAAATATAGGAATCTATCAATAATTTTTCCACCTCAGAACGGTTGGCATTATTTGGATATTTTTTTAAGAAAGCCTGCAAAACGGCTGGTACGCTTTGGTACGAATTCCCTAATTCATAACTTAACTTAGCATAATTCAAACTCGCATCTTCTTGAATAGCGCCATCAAAATCCATTTCCGAAGCATTTTTAAAGGCATTCAAAGCTTGTTGCTTTTTATCGGTATTCAGGTAACTTTCTCCCAAATGATAATACGCATTTTGCGCTACGAAATCTTTCCCGCCAATGATTTTATTGAACTGAGAAATCGCATTTTCGTAGTCTTTTTGTTTGTAATATGCATATCCCAATTGATAAAAATCCGTATTGTTCCATTTTCCTTTTTTCCCTTTGTAGGCTACTAAAAATGGAATGGCTTGATCATATTGTTTCAAATTGAAGTAGCTTTCACCAATGATTTTATTCAGTTCTGATTTTTCCAAAGGAGTTGATTTTGCCATGGCTTTCTGACCTAAATCAATTGCTTTCTGGAAATTCCCCAACTTAAAATTCATATCCGCTTGATAATAGGACAGTTTTTCTTTGTATTTTTCTTCGCCCGAAACTTCGTCAAAATACTTGGTTGCTTGCTTATAATCATCTCCTTCATAGGCCATAAAACCTAAATAATATTTGGCTTGAGAACCATATTCTGCAGAGTTTACGACTTTATTGAAATAAGAGGTAGCTTCTTTTTTCTTTTTGGCATTAAAAAAACTGTATCCTTTTTGGAAATTGAATTTATCTTGATCTTTTCTGCTTAAACTACTTTCGTCCACTTTATCAAACCATTGTAATGCTTGTGGATAATTCCCTTGGTTAAAATGAAAATGTGCCACTTCAATATACGCCTGATTTTGTTTTACGCTCGTTGGATAATCCGAAACAAATTGCTCCATCAATTCATCGGCATTCGATTGATTGGTGCGAATGGCACAATTTGCAGCATAATACGCGCAATCTGATTTCAATTCTTCAGTTGTGGCAGTTTGTTTTACTTTATTAAAAATAAGTTGTGCCGATGCATACTGTTCCTCTTTAAATAAAGAAACCGCTTTATTGAAATCTTTTGAATCGTGGGTATAAATGGTTGATTTTTGTGCCGAAACATTGGGCGTTATGATGAAAATGAAAAAAAAGTAGCCCCAGAAAAGTTTACGCATTGTGATTTTATTTTAATAATTCAAATGTATCATATTCTAAAGTCTATAACGAATCGTTGTTGGTTTTTATTATGAACATTTTTTAAACACCATAGAATTCAACTTTCAGTAGCGAAGTAATGATCGCTTTAAAGGGCGCTACTTTCTTCGATTTTTTATAATTATTGCAATTCTATCTAATTGAACAGAATTTATTTTGAATAGAACCGATATCTTATTACTTTTACCCAATAAACAAATGCAAATTATGTCACAATCCGTACTGTCTTTAAAAAATGTAACGATTTATCAAGAAGCAAAATCTATTCTAACAGAGGTCAACTTGGAGGTAAATCATGGAGAATTCCTTTACATCATTGGGAAAACAGGCTCTGGAAAAAGTAGTTTAATGAAAACTTTATATGCTGATTTACCTTTAACGGAAGGAGAAGGAAACATCGTAGATTTTGATTTAGGTTCTTTAAAAGAAGATGACATTCCGTTTTTGAGAAGAAAAATTGGGATTGTTTTTCAAGATTTCAAATTACTTCCGGACCGAACTGTGAATGACAATATGCTATTTGTATTGAAAGCAACAGGCTGGGTCAACGACATTGACATGCAAAATAAAATTGAGGAAGTTTTAAATAAAGTGGGAATGAGAGATTTTGGTAAAAAAATGCCTCATCAACTTTCTGGAGGGGAACAACAACGTGTAGCAATTGCTCGTGCTTTATTGAATGACCCCGAATTAATCCTTGCGGATGAACCTACAGGAAATTTAGATCCACAAACGAGTGCCGAAGTATTGGAAGTCTTAAAAAAAATCAATGCCAATGGAAAAACCATCATTATGGCAACGCATGATTATGCCTTATTGATGAAATTCCCTTCGAAAACATTAAAATGTGAAGACTCTAAAATTTTCGAAGTGATCCAGCAGAGAACGGCATAATGCTTTCTATTCTGGTTCCAATATACAATTACAATGTGTACCCTCTTGTTGTAGCGCTGCACAAACAGTGTACGGATTGCGGAATAGCATTTGAAATTCTATGCCAAGATGACGCGTCTAACTCCAATTTAAACTCCTTTAATGAAGAGGTAAACACACTTTCCAATTGTAGTTTTATCTCCTTAAAAAAAAATCTGGCACACCGCGAAAACAGAAATTCACTTGCCGCACAAGCACAATTTGATTATTTGCTTTTCATAGACGGAGATTCCATAATTATTGATGACCACTACATAAAAAAATACATCGACAATCTTCTAGATTTTGATGTTGTTTATGGTGGAAGGTTGCATCCTGAAAAATGTCCTTCAAACAATCAAAAACTACGCTGGAAATACGGGAAATTCGTTGAAGATAAAGCTTCCGAAAACCGAAAGAAAAAACCATATCTATCGCTACTTTTTAACAATACCGTTATTAAAAAAGCATGTTTCAACAAAGTAAAATTTGACACCAACAGAAAGAAATACGGTCATGATGACACCCAACTTTCGTATGCGTTGAGTCTATTACAATGTAAAGTAAATCACATTGAAAATCCTGTTGAACACGGAGATATTGACACTAATTTAGTTTATTTAAACAAAACCAAAGAGTCTTTAGAAAATCTGATTGCGCTTTATGAAGAAGAAAAAATTGATGTTGCGTTTGTAAAGTTGATTCAATTGTATCATTTTTTAAAAAGTACAAAAATTACTTTTATCATTTCCAAAATACATTCCGTTTTTCAGCATTTATTAATGAAGAATTTGACAGGAAATCATCCTAATTTATTTCTTTTTAATTGGTATCGAGTTGGATATTTATGCGCTATCGATGATAAAAAAATTAATTCTTTTTGATTCCGGTGAACAATTGATTCCAAGTTTCCATAATAGCATCGATATGGTATTTTTTGCTGGATACTTTTGCCTTTGTACCCATTTCGTTTCTTACTGTATTATTTTCGATTAAAGTCTCAACTGCTTTTACATAATCTGATTCGTTTCCATTTTTAATCAAAAAACCGTCCTCTCCTTGAGAAATTATTCCTCTCGGCCCGCAAGGACAATCATAAGCAACACAAGGCAATCCTGAAGCCATCGCCTCGATTAAAACCATTCCAAAACCTTCAAATCTGGAGGTCATCAGATAAAAAGAAGCTTCTAAATATTTTTGCTCAATATCTTGAACTGGTTCGTGAAAAACAATATTATTTCCAATATTTAGGTTTTCAGCCACTACTTTTAAATCTACATTTCCAGAAGATTTTCCGTAAACTTCTAATATCCAATCAGGATGTTTCGCAACTACTTTTTTCCAGATTTGCAACAGCCTGTCAAATCCTTTTTCATACGTATGTCGACCAACAGCAATGCCTTTTTTATTTTCTAAAGCGCTAACTTTATTGGAAGCAAACCATAAGGGATTCGGAATAACAATAGTATTTTTGATATTCCATTCTGCAATACTACCGCTTGTTTCCACTACAAATCGATCGTATTGCTGTATTCCGATTTTTTTAAAAACAAGCGTAGCTTTTGCAACCGCTTTAGTAAAAATACTTTTATCCAATTTTCTTTCTTCAATAAACTTAGAACTGTGCATTTCTAGCACCAAAGGAATTTTAATTTTTAAAATAAAAGGAATTAAGTACGCTTTTAAACCATTATCACAAACAATAATAACATCGGGCTGAATGGTTTTAATTTTAGTTTTTAACCCTATGGAAAATGAATTAAAAAACTGAAGCAAGTTCCCTTTCAATACCATATCGTGAAAAAAAATATTGGAATTAAAAGAATAAAACAACGGAGAAAAACCCTCATTTTGAGTTAGAATATGCACTTCATATCCTAATTTTTCAATTAGATAATTTGCTTTAATAGAAAGGACTCTTGCAACACCTCCCTCGTTATTGATGTTGGGAACAACGTATAAAAGCTTCATTTTTTTGATCCCAAAAATTGATTAAAATCCCGAATATAATCTTGTTCATCATAAACATCAGAAGCCAAAACCAAGCAAACCGCTCCCGAAGAAAAATTTTCTAATTCTCTCCAAATTCCTGTTGGGATGTACAACCCAATATTAGGTTTGTTCAATAGAAATGATTTCTTTTCTATTCCGTCATTTAGAACAACTTCAAAACTTCCGCTCAAAGCGATGAGCACTTCGCATTGATTGATGTGCGAATGACTCCCTCTGAAGGAATTGCTGGGCACATCAAAAAGATAATACACACGCTTAAATTCAAATGGCACAATATCCTCTTGAATAAATGCCAAATTTCCACGCCTATCCTCCACAACAGGAATTTGTAAAAGTTGTATGTCTTTTAATGTTGTCATAATTCTATTTTAAGCTTATTTTCATTAAATCCAACCATTGTTTTCCGATAGTTGAAACCGAGAAAGATTGTATACTTTGCAATGCATTTTGCTTGCAATATCGATATAAATTTTCGTCTTCCACCAATAAATTCATTGCTTCAGCAAGTTTTTCTATATCTTGGTTGGCAACCAACAATCCATTTTCCTTATGCTGTATCATTTCTCGTGGTCCTGATGCACAATCAAAAGCTATGACTGGCGTTTCACAAGCCAAAGATTCTAAAATAACATTAGGCAAACCTTCATTCAAACTACTTAAAACAAAAAATCGTGCCTTTTTTAAATATTTAAAAGGATTGTCTTGATAGCCCAAAAAATGTACTTTATCAACTACATTTCTTTTTTTAGCCACATTTACAAGCATTTGCTTTTGTTGACCATCACCTAGTAAAACCAAATGAATAGTATTGCTTGACAAAACAGATTTAGCATACGCTTCAATGAGTTTATCAAATTGTTTGATGTTCGTTTCCATTTGGCCCACGCCAATAATATAATCAAATTCAAGCTCATTTTCCGCTTTACTCTTTACGGTAATTTCATCAATATCAATTGGATTATATATTCGGATAACATTTTTAAGCTGGTGTTTCTGCTCTATTAATGCTTTGGATTCATCCGAAATACTGACTATTTTATAACAATTGCCATACATAAAACGGCTAAGAAAAGAACCGTTTGGCAGGTAATGATCTATTAAAAAACTATGAACCGTAAAAATTGTTTTCGTTTTATAAAGCCATTTTGCGATGAGCACTTCTTGAAGGGGTTTTATTCTAAATCGGAAATCGATGATGAAATCAAATTGATTTTCGTCCAGGTATTTTTTAAGAAAAGTGAACCGTTTCCATTTATTAAAAAGGCCGTTGGATGCATTTTTCAGTTTCCCTAAATTGACTAGTTTCCCTGAATAGGCATACGAAACGGAATCGAGAACGATGATGTTATGAATCTCTAATCCTTGTTTTGCAAAAAATTGAGACAAGACCGCCATCACCTTTTCGGCTCCGCCAGTACTTAATCGATAACCAATTAAAGCAATTTTAATTTTTTTGTTGGGCAATATCATTATCGATTTCTTATTTTCGTATCAAATATAACTCTTTTAAAAAAATATGCAAGACAATCCATTGGTTACCATTATTTGCTTGTGTTACAATCAGCAGGACTATATCTTGGAGAGTTTATTTTCAGTAATTAATCAAGATTATCCTTGCATAGAACTAATTGTTGTTGATGATTGTAGTACAGATAATTCAAAAGCTGTAATTGAAAAATGGCGACTTGATTTCCCGAAAATCCAATTTATTGCAAACGAAACTAATTTAGGGAGTACCAAATCGTTCAATAAAGCCTTGAAAAAAGCCAAAGGTGAATATATCATTGACTTGGCGGCTGATGATGTTTTAATGTCGCATTGTGTTAACTCACAAATAAATGCGTTCAAAAATACAGCTTATAAAAATCTTGGCATTGTCTATGGAAATGCTGAATTAATCACTGAAAAAGGAGTTTTTGATTCTTATTATTTTCCTGTGGACCGATATAAAAAAGTAATAACTCCACGTATTACGGGTAACATTTATGAATCCGTTCTTACTGGCGGAGATTGTATGTGTTCCGTTTCATCGATGGTCAAAAAATCAGTATTTGATTCTTTAAATGGATATGACGAGTCGCTGGCTTATGAAGATTTAGATTTTTGGATTCGCGCGTCCCGAAGGTATGACTTCGATTTTATTGATGCCATTTTAATCCAAAAAAGGACAGTCAAGAATTCATTAGGAACCCATTTTTTTAAGAAAAATGATGCTCGAGGTCGAAAAATAAACCACTCTACTTATTTAATTCTGAAAAAGGCAATTGCACTAAATAAAACAAAAAAAGAGAATAAAGCCGTTCTAAAACGCATCCATTTTGAATTGATTTTAGCCTATAAAACAGCAAACTACATGTTACTATTAAAATACATTTCTCTCGAAATAAAGCTAAGATTGCAAGTGCTTTTTCCCTAATCTAGACCCTCAAATAAGCATCCAATGCCGCTTTTTCACCCTCCCAATCTCTGGAAATAGAATCTTTTATGAATTTTGCAGGAATGCCTCCAATTAAAATATTGGATCCAAAAGAAAAATAATCGGAGTTGCACAAACTATTTGAAGCTATCGTACAAAAATCAGGCGTTTTAGTTCCTTGGAGTACCGTCACTCTACTGGATGTGTAATTGTAATTCCCAATTGAAATAGGTGCCGTCATTTTAAATTTTTCGCCACTTTGAGTATCCATCATCTGATGGAAATTGGTATCCATAATTTGAGCTTCCGAACCAAAACGGGCGTAATTTCCGAATACAATTCGTTCGATACAGATCAACTTTGCATTTGAAGCTAAGGATGACATGTGACCGAATTCGCAGTAGCCCTCTTCACCGATATACATAAAATAATCTTTACCAAATTGCACATGTCCTTTAAAAACGAGCGTTCCCAGAATGTTAATTTCGGCAATACCTTTGTGCAGTGTGTTCATTTCATACGGTTGCCCAAAACCAATCATTCCCCTTTTAATAGGTTCAATGATTTGGATTTTTCCAGTTATTGCAGTGAATTTTACTTTTCCATAAAAAAACACAGGCAAATGTTTAGCAATACTTAAAGGAAATTTTTTGAAATTAAAATACAACGTTTTTGTCCAATTTACGGAGTAATAAAATTGTAGCTTTTGATAAATTGACCTTGCTTTTCTATAATTATGTTGTACAATTTTAATCATTTTTTTTCTTGATTAAAGCATTGAAAAATTCTTTAAGTGCCATCTTTTTATTCATCTGAAATAAAACAAAAACAATAGAGAGCACGGCCATTATTGCCATTGCACTGTATTTTAAAATTGGAATTGGAATGTATCGAAACAAAAAAGTGGCCAAACACATCAAGATACAAATTAAATATATTTGGTAAAAATCACTATCGAAATAAAAACCATATCTTTTTCTAGTAATTATTTTTAAACCAAAAAAATGAATCACATAATACACTAAAAAACTAAAACCCAGTCCTTCCAATCCATAAAAATAATAGCCTAAAACATTTAATAGTAAGGATACTGCATTGAAACCTATTGCTGTTTTTAGAAACATTTTTGAATCTCCTTTGGCAATCAAAATGTATCCCATAGACCACGAGACTGCCCGGAATAGCATTGCCAAAATTCCAAAACAAACCATCGGTATGATAGTAGTAAATACAGGTGTAAATACCACTTTAACGATAAGCGGAATCAACGTTAAAAACAAAATTATTATCGGAGTTATAATCAATATCGAAAGAAACGATTGTTGCGAAACACTCGTTCTAACTAACTCATTTTGATTACTAATGGAAGCTAATCTCGGAAAATAATCAGTACTCATCACCGTGAAAATAATCCCAACATACGAATTCAATAACGTAAAACCGGCATTATAAAATCCTACTTGTTCTAAACCACCTTGTTTTCCAACATAAATTTGGATTAAATACGTAGTCAATAAAGTCAATAAACCGCTTATCGTAAGCATAAATCCTAGCTTGACGATACGCTTTCCCTCTATCATTAATTGCGGTTTTGTTACGTTCCTTTTTTCGATTACTACTTTTTTCGAATAGTAAAAAGAAAAGAATAAAGCCGATAACGAAATCCCAATTATTGTGGGTACAATTGCATCAATTCCATAAAAATAATACAACGGAACGGAGAGTAGCAAACCGAAAATATTTCCATATAAATTCGCTTTAGCCAAAAATCTCATTTTTCGTAATCCTTGCAAAATAGCTAATTCTGCCACTGTCAATTGTCTAAAAAGTAACACAAGGGAAAGTAACATAAACGAATGCATTTGGTCTGTATTTCCAAAAGTAATAAGGCTCAACCAATTTGAAAAAAGCAACGTCAGTACCGATCCAATGATTCCAGTTACTAATGCCACTTTTTTAACCACTGAAACCGTAACCGAAACTGTATTCAAATCTTCATTCTTGTAATCTGCTGAAATATGCTTAACCGCACTTGTTTCAATTCCTAAACCAGAAAATCCACCAATGATACCAATGGCTGAGTTTAATAAAGCAATTATACCCATTCCTGCTGGACCAACAAAAACAGCTATTAATTTGGTTCGGATTATGGCAATGAAAATCGTGAACAATTGAACACCACCAAAAAGCGAAGTCGTTTTTAAAATTTGATGATATGACGTTTTAGTATCAGCCATTCATTAATATCGATTTAGAACAGCAATAATAAAATTCACCTCCTCGACAGTCAAAACTGGACTCATAGGCAAACTCAATACTTCATCATGAATTTTTTCAGTGATTGGAAAAGTGAGATTATTCCATCCCGAAGCTTCAGTAGAAAATGCTTTTTGCTTATGAGGCGGAACTGGATAATGAATTGATGTCTGAATCCCATTTTGATGTAAATAATCCTGTAGATCGATTCTGTTTTGTGTTCTAATAACAAACAAATGAAAAACGTGATTAGATTGCTTCGTTCCTCGCAATGACACTGTTGGAAGAATTATTTTATCGTTTTTAATTTCAGACAAATACCGTTTGGCAATTGTTTTGCGCTGTTCATTATTGGCATCTAAAAAAGGCAATTTCACATTTAAAAAAGCCGCTTGAATTTCGTCTAATCGTGAATTTACACCAATATAATCATTGTAATATTTGGTTTCCGAACCATAATTCCGAAGCGATTGAATCACTTGAGTTAGCTCCAAATCATTTGTGGTAACTGCGCCACCGTCACCTAAACAACCTAAATTCTTACTGGGGTAAAAACTATAAGCAGCAGCACCGTCCGAACCAAAAGTAGTCGCCTTCTCTTTCACTTTTGTTCCCCCTTCGGGGATTATGGGGCTTGTTGCACCGTGTGCCTGAGCCGCATCTTCAATTACAAGTAAAGCATTTGCAACAGCAATTCGATGTACAACATCCATTTCTGCCAATTGTCCGTACAAGTGAACGACGAGAATCGCTTTGGTTTTTGAGGTGATTTTTTCTGCAATTAAATCAGGATTGATATTGTAAGTTTCTAGTTTTGGCTCGACCAAAACAGGAACTAAATCAGCTTGTAAAATTGCGAGAATACTAGCAATATAGGTATTTGCAGGAACAATGACTTCATCGCCTTTTTGCAGTTTTCCAAGTTGAATATAGCCTTTGAAGATCAAAACTAAAGCATCAAAACCATTTCCAGTTCCAATGCAGTATTGTGTTCCGCAATACTTCGCAAAGTTCGTTTCGAATTCCTTTACTTCATTCCCTAAAACATACCAACTATTGGCTAAAACCACTTTCAATTTTTCTTGAAAAGCAATTTCATACGGTTCGTTTATTTTCTTTAAATCAAGAAATGGTATCATATTAGCTTCATTTTATAAAAATCCTGACTGTAAACGGAACAGCCTAATTCTTCTTTTTGTTTCAAAAGTCCAACATGATATCCTTTGTCATTATCGTCGTTCACAATTCCCATATCAAAAAATAGTTTGCCTTCGCTCTTGTATTTTTGTATCAAATTAATGAATAAAAAATCTAACGCACGCAACGCCTCCCCTTTTTTAGTAGTGGCTCCATATTGTGATTTCACCACTGTTTCCGTCTCAAAAAGTGTTATCCCGGCAATGATAGTACCATCATAATAAGCTGAAAACTGTCTGATATTATTTGGAAACTTTTCTTTAAGTGCTGTAATTTCTTGTAGCGTATGTACGGGCTTAGCATTGTGTTTTTCTAATAGTCTTGGCTCTAGGACCAATTCCCAAAATGACTCCAATTCTTGTTCTTCTACGAGTTCTACATCGAGTTCTTCTACTTTCCTAAAATGCTTTAATTTACTTTTTGAAATGGTTAATGGCATCGCTAAATTAATACCCAAATTCATTTCTTTTTTATCTAAAAACGCTCCTTTTTTAAACATAAAAAATTCCATTTCAGCGTTGCCTTTTGACACATAGAATAAAGGAATCGGATTGTAATAAAAGGACTGTATCTCCTTGCCTTTGTAAAAAGACAGAACAGCATCCAAAATCGTTGCTACTTTTTCTCCATTTAATTTAGCCGAGTAAACTAATCCGCCATACGTTAAACCTTGATGCGAAAAAACGACAACTCCAACTCTATTGGCAGGTAAAACAGCCACTAGCGTGTCATCCTCAAAAATCATCAACGAGAAATCCTCGAACCGATCGTTGTGGTATTCCATAAAATCTCGGTGAAATAAAAAAGTAGCATTTTTGGCTTGACCAATAAAGGCATTCCAATTTATATAATCGTTTTTTTGGTATTGTTTGACAGCGTAGTTTATCACTATATAATTTTAGACTTCGTGAAAGTAAGCAATTTTTATTTATGTTCTAAAGTAGGTAAATACCATTTAAATTTTACAGCCATCAAACGAACGGAGATAATAACCAGCGAGGTTGTCAAATATAAAACATCATTTTCCAAATTAAATTCTCGAAGGACAAAGAAAACAATTCCACCCAAAATGCAAATCGTTGCATAAATTTCTCTCCTAAAAATAACGGGGATTTCAGTACACAAAATATCTCGAATAACGCCTCCAAAACAAGCGGTCATAGTTCCTAAAGCCACACAAATAACTGGATGAAGACCTATATTTATTCCTTTTTCAAGACCTATTAACGTAAAAACACCTAAGCCAATAGTATCAAATAAAAACAAGGAAGTTCGTAATCTATCGAATTTTTTTCGAAAAAGGATTGCTAATACAAAGCCTATAATGATTACATAAACGTATTTTAAATCCAACATCCATCCTACCGGAGTTCGACCAATTAGGATGTCTCGCAAGGTTCCGCCGCCAACCGCAGTCACAAATGCAATAATAAAAACTCCAAAAGGATCGAGTTTTTTACTCATTGCCGTTAATGCGCCTGACATGGCAAAAGCCATCGTTCCGATGATGTCTAATAAATGAAACATTTCAATTGGGATTTTGGCAAAAATAGAGAAAATACCCGTGAATACAGCTTGAAACACCTACAATAAATGAAACTAATGCTTTCAAATAAATATTCAAATCGGATTAGAAAACTGAATTTTCTCTGTGTATCTTTGTTTCCTATAAATTAAATAGTTGTACCTCTTGAAACAAATCACTTCGATACAAAATCCATACATCAAATCCTTAGTGCAATTGCAGGAAAAAGCAAAGGCACGCAAACAATCTGGAACCTTTTTAATGGAAGGAAAACGCGAAATTTCAATTGCCATTAAAGGCGGTTATAAAATAGAGACGCTGTTGTTTTTACCTGAAATTTGCTCAGAAACTGAAGCCCGGCAATTAGCTGCAACTGCAGAGCTGATTGAAATCAATAAAGAAGTCTTTCAAAAACTGGCCTATCGGGATACTACCGAGGGTATTTTGGCTGTAGCCAAAACTAAATCGATGCAGTTATCCGATCTGAAATTATCTGAAAACCCATTGATTCTTGTTGCCGAAGCTCCAGAAAAACCAGGAAATATTGGTGCTTTATTGCGTACCGCCGATGCTGCAAATCTCGATGCGGTGATTATTGCCAATCCAAAAAGTGATTTGTATAACCCAAATATTGTGCGTTCCAGCGTAGGTTGTTTGTTTACGAACCAAATTGCAACTGGAATCACATCAGAAATTATTGCTTTTTTGAAAGAAAGAAATATCAGTTTTTATTGTGCTACTTTACAAAACTCCACTTCGTATCACACGCAGGATTACACGACTCCAACGGCATTAGTCGTAGGAACAGAAGCCACAGGATTGACAGAGGAATGGCGAATAGCAGCAACCCAAAATATTATTATTCCGATGCAAGGCGAAATTGATTCGATGAATGTTTCCGTTGCCGCAGCCATCTTAATTTTTGAAGCCAAAAGACAAAGAGGGTTTTAAATTTTTGATAGCAGATTAACGATTTTTGATGGCAGATTTAAAAACAAAAAAAATATGAAAAATAATTTATTCGTTGTAATAGCATTAATTTCAACCACTCTTTCCTTCGCACAAATCAGCTCGACTCAAGTGGATGAATTAGCAGATCGCACTTTAAAAACATTTAATGTTCCTGGAATTGCAGTGGCAATAGTCAAAGACGGAAAGATTATTCATGCGAAAGGATATGGTGTAAAATCTATTTTGACTAATGAAAAAGTAGATGCCAATACGCTTTTTGGAATTGCATCCAATAGTAAAGCGTTTACAAGCGCCGCTTTGGCCATGTTAGTGGATGAAGGAAAAGTAAAATGGGATGATAAAGTCATCAAATACCTTCCTAATTTCAAGATGTACAATGAGTATGTAACGAGTGAATTTACGATTCGGGATTTATTGACGCATAGAAGCGGATTGGGTCTTGGCGCCGGCGATTTGATGATTTGGCCTGACGGAAGCGACTTTACAGCACAAGATATCATTCAGAATTTACAGTATTTAAAACCCGTTTCGGCATTTAGAACGCAATACGATTATGACAATTTACTCTATATCGTTGCTGGTGAAGTTATTCGTGAAACAAGTGGTTTGAGTTGGTGTGATTTTGTAGAAGAACGTATGATGAAACCTTTAGAAATGAAGCATAGTGCTGCTTCTTTTTTACGTTTAAAAGACACTACAAACATCATTGCGCCGCACGTCCCTATAGACGGTAAATTAAAAGTAATCAAACGCTATCAAAATCAACTTTTTGATGCGGCTGCCGGAATTTACTCCAGTGTAAATGATTTGAGTAAATGGACCATTATGCAAATGAACAACGGAAAATATGGTGCTGATAACAGGCAATTATTCTCGAAAAAAGAGCATGATGAAATGTGGCAATTACAAACCATAATTCCAGCGGCCACAAGACCTCCGTACAATACGCATTTCAGTGGTTATGGATTGGGCTGGTTTTTAAGCGACGTAAAAGGATTCAAACAAGTAACGCACACCGGAGGATTAGAGGGAATTGTAACTCAGGTTACTCTTATACCAGAACTGAATTTAGGAATTATTGTTTTGACGAATCAACAATCTGGCGCTGCCTTCAGAGCAATTACAAATACAATAAAAGACAGTTATTTAGGAATCCAATCCGAGGATTATGTAACAAACTATAGCGCGAGTTTAAAAGAAAATGAAGCCTCTGCTGACAAAGTAACTGATGAAGTTTGGGCAACCGTAGCCAAGAATAAAAAAGACAAAATCAAAATTGATTTCAAAAGTTTTACTGGTACCTATAAAGACAATTGGTTTGGAGAAGTCGTCCTTTCAGAAAAAAAAGGAAGATTATTTTTTGCTTCAAAACGTTCCCCACAACTTACAGGTGAAGTTTTTTTCTATAAAGACACAAATTATGTCGTAAAATGGGATAATGCCTATTTCCATGCTGATGCGCATTTGTTTTTTGAATGTGATGCTACTGGAAAAGCCGTACGATTAACTATGAAACCCATTTCTGAATTGACTGATTTTAGTTACGATTTTCAGGATTTAGATTTCAAAAGAATAAATTAAATAGAAATCCACATTTCTTAGACCTTAATTCAACTATAGATTTGCATATCTGCAAGCTAATTGCTATTTTTAAGAAATGAACCATGCCGTTATGACAGAAATAGATATTGAGAAAGAAAATAAAGCAATTGCTCAAGAATACAAAGAGTTACTTCGAATAAGTTATCAAACCTTAACTCCTGAAGACAAGAAACTAATTCGAAAAGCATTTGATGTTTCGGTAGAAGCCCATAAAGAACAACGAAGAAAATCAGGTGAAGCCTATATCTTCCACCCTATTGCTGTAGCAAAAATTGTTGCTTCAGAAATAGGCTTGGGTGCTACCTCTATTGCAGCTGCCTTGTTGCACGATGTTGTTGAGGATACACCAACTACTGTTCAGGATATTGAACGCTTGTTTAATCCAAAAGTAGCTCAAATTGTAGAAGGATTGACCAAAATATCGTTAGTACAACGAGATTTAAATGTTTCCATGCAAGCAGAAAATTTCCGTAAAATGATATTAACCCTGAACGATGATGTTCGTGTTATTCTTATCAAACTTGCGGATCGTTTGCACAACATGCAAACTATGGATTCAATGCAAGAAGACAAACAAACCAAAATTGCATCGGAAACTTTATACATCTACGCACCACTAGCGCATCGCTTGGGATTATATAATATAAAAACCAAGCTGGAGGATTTAGGATTAAAATATACGGAACCTGCAATTTATAACGAAATTGTAAGTAAAATAAGAGAAACTAAAGAAGAACAAGATGCTTACATCAAAGATATTTCTGATATTCTAAAAAAATCATTAGATGAAGAAGGAATAGAATATATCATAAAAGGCCGACCAAAATCGATCTATTCTATTCGTAGAAAAATGTTAGCACAAAACGTGAGTTTTGATGAAGTATATGACAAATTTGCACTTCGAATTGTGTACAAATCAACGCCACATGACGAGAAATTCGTTGCTTGGAAAATATATTCTATTGTTACGGACCATTACAGACCAAGCCCAAGTCGTTTACGCGATTGGATTTCGTCACCAAAATCAACAGGTTATGAAGCCTTGCACATCACGGTTATGGGGCCAAAAGGGAGATGGGTAGAAGTACAAGTGCGAAGCGAAAGAATGGATGAAATTGCCGAAAAAGGATATGCTGCACATTACAAATACAAGAATGGTGCTACCGAAGAAAGTGGTCTAGACGTATGGCTTAATTTACTAAAGGAAGCCTTAGAAAATTCTGAGACGAATGCCGTAGACTTTGTAGAGGATTTCAAAATGAATTTATATTCAAAAGAGATCTTCGTTTTTACTCCAAAAGGAGAAATAAAATCGTTGCCTAAAGGAGCTACATCACTCGATTTTGCGTTTAGCATTCACTCTGAAATAGGAATACGAACGAGAGGAACACGGGTCAATGGAAAACTAGTTCCTTTGAATTTTGAATTAAAAAGTGGAGATCAAATAGAAGTCATCACCTCACAGCATCAAAAACCTACCATTAACTGGCTTGATTATGTCACCACCTCTCGGGCGAAAACAAAAATAAAAAATGTTTTAAACGAAAATACCAAGAAAATTGGTGAAGAAGGCAAAGAACTACTTACTCGTAAATTAAAGCATCTAAAAATAACCATGAGTGAGCAGGTTATTAATGAGCTAGTCAACTTTTTTAAACTAAAAACGAGTTTAGATTTATTTTATAGGGTGGGAATTGGCGCTATCGAGAACCAACAACTTAAAGATTACGCAGCACAAAAGAGCAATACATTCATTAATTTTTTCAAAAATAAAATGAAGCGTTCTTCTAGTACTACTGCTGACGAAGACATTCACAAACCAATAGTTAGCAGTAATTACGACATGCTTGTTTTTGGGAAAGAACATGACAAACTAGATTATAAATTATCTCCTTGCTGTAATCCAATTCCTGGCGATGACGTATTTGGGTTTGTAACCATCAATGAAGGGATAAAAGTGCACAAAAAAGATTGCCCTAATGCTATAGGAATGCAATCCAATTACGCCTACCGAATTATGTCGGCCAAATGGATTGATTCTTCACAGGAAGAGTTCAAAGCCATTATAAACATAACTGGAATGGATGTTTTAGGACTTACGAACCAATTGACAAAAGTGATCTCAAATAATATGCATGTTAATATTCAAAGTATCGCTTTAAGCACTGATGCTGGAATTTTTCATGGCCAAGTTGCCGTAATTGTTCGAAACAATACCATTTTGAAAAAAATGATTAGTAATATCAAAAAGATTGACGGAATAGATAAAGTAACTCGGGAGTACAAAACGTAGCACAATCGTGATTTTGCTGCTTTTTTCTTAAGCATTTTGAACTCGTATTCGAACAAACTTAAAACTTAACAAACCGGAAACTTTAAACTTTAAACTAAAAAAATTATCTTTGCCACTATATGACACTCATTTCCACAGATAACACCAAAAACCAAGAAATTGTAAAAAATGTTTTTACAATGTATCTTGAAAAAAAAGGACATCGCAAAACCCCTGAACGTTATGCTATCCTTCAGGAAATTTACGATAGCGAAGAGCATTTTGATGTAGAAAATTTATATATCAAAATGAAAAACAAAAACTATCGTGTGAGTAGGGCAACCCTTTACAATACAATCGAGTTGCTATTAGATTGTGCTTTAGTCCGCAAACACCAATTTGGACAAAATCAAGCACATTACGAAAAATCGTATTTTGACAAGCAGCACGACCATATTATAATGACTGATACGGGTGAAGTGATTGAATTTTGTGATCCAAGAATCCAAAGTATCAAAAAAACAATCGAAGAAATTTTTGATATCGAAATTACCAATCATTCGTTATATCTCTACGCAGTAAAGAAACAAAAAGACAACTTGGAATAAGATCGTTTAAAAACATAAAAATTAACTACAAATAACGTACAGAATGACCGTAGATTTATTACTAGGATTACAATGGGGAGATGAAGGAAAAGGAAAAATTGTTGATGTTCTTACTTCTAAATACGATATTATTGCTCGTTTTCAAGGAGGACCAAACGCAGGACATACTTTAGAATTTGACGGAATAAAACACGTACTTAGAACCATTCCTTCTGGAATTTTTCACGGAAATAACATGAACATCATTGGTAATGGTGTTGTAATTGACCCTGTAGTTTTTAAAAGTGAAATTGATGGCTTAGCCAAATTTAACTTAGACCTAAAGGCAAAGCTAATTATTTCTAGAAAAGCTCATTTAATATTACCTACCCATCGTTTACTGGATGCAGCATCTGAAGCATCAAAAGGAAAAGCAAAAATAGGTTCTACTCTAAAAGGAATTGGTCCAACGTATATGGATAAAACCGGAAGAAACGGTATCCGCGTTGGAGATATTGAATTAGAGGATTTTGCAGATCGTTACAGAGCTTTGGCGGATAAGCATGAAGCCATGATTGCATTTTACAATGTTGACATTCAATACAATTTACCCGAATTAGAAAAAGAATTTTTTGAAGCTATCGAAGATCTAAAAAAATTAGATTTTATTGATAGTGAAGAGTATTTACACCAAGCTCAAAAGGCAGGTAAATCAATATTATGTGAAGGTGCTCAAGGTTCCTTACTGGACGTTGATTTTGGGACTTATCCCTTTGTAACATCCTCTAACACTACTGCTGCTGGTGCCTGTACTGGTTTAGGAATTGCTCCAAATAAAATCAAAGAAGTATACGGAATTTTCAAAGCGTATGTAACTCGCGTAGGAAGTGGTCCGTTCCCAACAGAACTTTTTGATGAAGACGGTGCTACTATGGCAAGCGTTGGAAATGAATTTGGATCTGTGACGGGCAGACAAAGACGTTGTGGATGGTTAGACTTAGTAGCACTTAAATATGCTATTCAAGTTAATGGTGTTACACAATTAATGATGATGAAAGGAGATGTACTTTCTGGATTTGAAACGTTAAAAGTATGTACCGAATACAATTATAAAGGAGAGAAAATTTCTCATTTTCCTTACAACATCGAACCAGAAAATGTAACTCCAGTATATCAGGAATTCGAAGGTTGGAAACAAGATCTAACAGGAATGACTACCTATGATGAATTACCAACAGAGTTGAAAGAATACATAGCATTCATTGAAAAAGAAGTGGAAGTTCCTATCAAAATAGTTTCTGTAGGTCCAGACAGAAAGCAAACTATTCTTAAATAAGATTACGAAACGCTCTGAAAATTCAGAGCGTTTTTTTTTCTACTCCAACACTCTGTAAAGGAGAGGAAGCCGAAGCTAGATTATTTTTTAATACTAATTTTCTACCTAAACAGAAAAAAAATACTTTCAATACCTCCATGAAAAATCCAACTATCAAAATACAAAAAACCGAATTGCTATCTGACAATTGGTATCTCTTAAACAAAGTTACTTTTGACTATCAAAAAAAAGACGCCTCTTGGATTACCCAAAAAAGAGAAGTCTACGATAGAGGAAACGGAGCGGCTATTTTATTGTACAACACACAACAGAAAACAGTTATTCTAACGAGACAGTTTCGTTTGCCAACCTACCTTAACGGAAATGAAACCGGAATGATGATTGAGGTTTGCGCAGGACTTTTGGATCAAGACAATCCAGAGCAATGCATCATTAGAGAAACCGAAGAAGAAACAGGATACCGCATTTCTAAAGTCAAAAAAGTAATGGAAACCTACATGTCGCCTGGAGCTGTAACTGAAATATTATATTTATTTCTTGGTGAATACGATGAGTCCATGAAGGTGAGTGACGGTGGCGGAGTAGCACATGAAGAAGAAAATATAGATGTAATGGAAATGTCTTTTGACCAAGCGTACGCTATGATTGCATCCGGTCAAATGCAAGATGCAAAGACAATTATGTTGTTACAATATGCAAAAATTCATAATTTGGTTTAATGAGCAATACGACTAAAGGGGTTTTATTTGCCTTAATCGCTACCTTGCTTTGGTCCGTAAACATGGTGATTGCGAGTGGCATTAAAGGGCACATTCCACCTATTGGATTGGCTTTTTGGCGTTGGACCATTGCTTGTATTGTGTTGGCTCCATTTGCCATAAAAAACACTATTAAAAATTTCAAAATTATAAAGATACATATTCGGTATCTTACGATTACGGCAGTATTGGGCATCACTATTTTTAATACGCTGATATACTTTGCAGGAAAAACAACAAGTGCAGTCAACTTATCGTTAATTGCCATTTCAATTCCGTTATTTATTGTTGTACTCTCTCGGATTATTTTCAAAGAGAAAGTGTCCCGTCTAAAAATAGTGGGAATTGGAACCATAATTACAGGAGTTCTAGTGCTTATTTCCAAAGGTTCTGTAGCAGCATTACTCCAAATCAACTTCACTATTGGAGATGTATTGATGCTTGTAGCTTGCTTTTTTTTTGCTTATTACACCATACTAGTGCGAAAAAAACCAGCTGAATTAAGTCCAAAAGTATTCTTGTTCAGTGTTTTCATCATTGGTACCACTTTACTATTCCCTTTTTATATGTATGAGCATCTTTATTACAAAAAAGTGATTTTTGATACTAAAACAGTTTTGGTAACCACATACGTTGGCGTTTGCGCTTCCTTGATTTCATTTTATTTATGGAACGAAGCCATTCGTTTAATTGGAACCTCAAAAACAGCTTTAATTTATTATTTGATTCCAGTGTTCAGTGGAATTCTGGCGTATTTTTTTCTTAACCAAGCTATTTTACTAACCCAAATCATAAGTATGGGAATCATTATTTCCGGGTTATTAATTACCAATAAGAAGTAAAACAGTAAACTTTTGACTAAATAAAAAAAGCAGCATGAAAATAAATTCATTCTGCTTTCTATTTATAAAGTATCCTAAAGATTTACTATTTATTAGGTTGCGGTGTCATTCTTAAATAAGGCTTTACTCTTTCATAACCTTTTGGAAATTTAGCAGCAATCTCTTCGTCTTTAATAGCCGTAGAAATTACTACATTATCTCCATCTTTCCAGTTGGCCGGAGTCGCTACGCTGTATTTAGCTGTCAACTGCAAACTGTCAATTACACGTAATAATTCATCAAAATTCCTACCGGTTGATGCTGGATAGGTTAAGGTCAATTTAACTTTTTTGTCTGGTCCAATAATAAAAACCGAACGAACGGTGAAACTCTCACTTGCATTGGGATGAATCATATCATATAATTCGGCAATATGCTTGTCTTCATCGGCAATTATAGGGAAATTTACAGTTGTATTTTGAGTTTCATTAATATCTTTGATCCACTCCATGTGTGACTCTACTCCATCAACACTTAATGCAATTACTTTTACATTTCGTTTTTCAAATTCAGGATAATAATTTGCAACTGTTCCTAACTCAGTGGTACAAACAGGTGTGAAATCAGCCGGATGAGAGAAAAGAATTCCCCAAGAATCTCCTAACCATTCATGAAATTTTATTTTTCCTTGTGACGTTTCTGCTTCAAAATCAGGAGCAATATCGCCTAATCGTACTGTTGCCATAGTAATTTAATTTATTGATTAGTAACACTGTAAGGTATTGAAATAAAAGCAATAAAGGAGAAAACTAGTCTTAAAATTGTACTAAGATTTATGAAAATCAGGAAGTAATATTGCAAAGAATAATGCAATAGGAATACCAAAAGCCCTAGCCCTGATCGCAACGGCATCTCCCGATTTAGAAAAACAAGGCTTTTTTAGCCGTAGTTATTATTAATTGGGAATACAGTGCAGAGCAGGAATAAGCTCCTAAAAAAGGGGCTATTTTTTCTTTAAATTTGGTAAAAAGAGTGCAATAATCCCTATCAAAGGCAAATAGGCACAAAGATAATATACGTACGTGATGCTGGTGTGATCGGCAAGATTTCCTAATAAGGCGGAACCCAAACCACCCATTCCAAAGGCAAAACCATAGAAAAGACCAGAAACCATTCCGAGTTTTTTTGGCAATAATTCTTGTGCATAAACTAAGATTGCAGGAAATGCCGAAGAGATTATAATTCCAATTACAACCGATAAAACACCTGTCCAAAATAAATCGACATACGGCAACAGTAAAGTAAAAGGCGCGGCACCCAAAACTGAAAACCAAATCACATATTTTCTTCCGAATTTATCGCCTAATGGGCCACCGATTAAAGTTCCTAAAGCACAAGCCGCTAAAAATAAAACCAAATGAAATTGCGCTTCCTGAACCGATAATCCAAACTTTTCGATTAAATAAAACGTAAAATAACTGGACATACTAGCCATGTAAAAGAATTTTGAAAATATCAAAACCAACAAAATTCCTACTGAAATTACTATTGTTTTTTGAGATAAATTTGGCAAATCGATTACCGCTTTCTTTGTACTTCTTAAACTCAAATGAGTTTGATACCAAAGTGCAATTCTACTCAAAACAAGCAATCCGATGAGGGCAACAACCACAAACCAAATGATGTAATATTGGGAGTTAGGAACCACAATTAAGGCCACTAACAATGGTCCGATGGCTGTTCCGGCATTCCCTCCCAACTGAAAGATAGATTGTGCCAAACCACGCTTTCCACCTGATGCCAAAAAGGAGATCCGTGATGCTTCAGGATGAAAAATGGAAGAACCAATTCCGACCAAAACTACTGAAACAATAATCATTTCAAAACTGGAAGCATAGGATAAGCACACGATTCCAGATAAAGTAAATAGCATTCCAAAAATCTGAGAAAAAGGTTTTGGTCTTTTATCCGTGTATAAACCAACCACAGGCTGCAAAATAGAGGCCGCCAATTGATACGCCAGCGTAATTAATCCAATTTGGGTAAACGATAAATTGAAATTTTCTTTTAAAATAGGGTATGCTGCAGGAATAACAGCTTGTAATAAATCATTGAGTAAATGGGCAAATGCTATCGAAAATAATATGGAATAAACGGTTTGCTGAGCAACAGGGGTTCTTTCAATTGGTGCAGCGTTATCAGAGGATACATTCATTTTTTTACTAAAACTATTAATTATTAATGGCTTAAATCGGTTTTAAATTTGAAGCACAAAATACCAAAACACCAAGGTGATAAATGATAGTGGAATTCCAAAACCAATCATCATGCTGCTTAACCGAGGTTTTAAACCGTGGGAAGTCGCTAAGATACTTGCCGTAATCATGGGAGCCATAGCTGACTCCATAATGGCAACCTCAATCATCTCTGAATGTTGTTGCAAAATTACGACATACAATAAATAAAGCAGTGCAGGAGTCAACATTAATTTATATAAAAGTCCTAATCCTAAAAACTTCCAATGTTGACTTTTTCTATCAAACTGCAATTGCAAACCTACAGAAAGCATCGCCAAAGGTGTCATAACGCTTCCTGTTTTCTGCAATACAAATTGAACGTATTCATGAAAATCAAAATTCAGATAATTCATTAAACACGCGGCTAGAAAGGTTATAAATGGCGGAAAGAACATTATTTTTTTAGCAATATGAAATCCGTTTGGCGTTCCTGTAGAATACAACGTAGCTACTAGAATTCCTAAGGTGGAAAGCACAACAAATGAACCCGGTTGATCAACTAAAATAGCTGTTTTTAAGCCCTCTTCACCATATAAAGCCTCGATTATGGGAAAACCTAAAAAGGAAGTATTCCCTAAACCAGCGGTAATAATTAAACAGCCGATGAGTTTTCTGGACCAGCCGAATTTTTTACCCAAAAAACTAAACAAGAAATAGGCACCGGCAAAAGTAATCCAAGCAACTCCAATAGGAAATAACAATTCGTTACTCCACTCAATTTTTGGAATATAATATAAGGCCAAAGCGGGAAGACAAACATAAATAACGATCTTGTTTAACAGCTTATAAATAGTGACAGGAAATCCTTTAATATTTTGGAAAATAATACCTAAAAACAGAAAAACGAAGATTAGAATAAAGTTGCTCATGGCGAAGAATTGACTGTAAAAATACTATTTAAATTCAGTTCCAGAATAAAGAAATTTATAAATTCCAAATTTAACCAAAGGATAGAAATTCAATTTATCAAACCTGTTGGGTGCAATTGTTCAAAACGTCCGTTCGAGTGTTTTTTTTTGTAAAGTAAAACGGAACAAAACTTCTCGATACGTTCCGGTTACTCGAAGTGGCGTGTATCGAGAACCGTTTTTAATGAAATTTTTCTTGTTCTCGATACAATTTTCTGCCGAAAAATACTCGATCTGACGAAAAATTACTATCAAAAACTAATTATACCCAACGGTTATACTACTACAACACTAGGTGCCTTTTTTATTGATACAGTAAAAAACCTACCTGACAAGTTTTACTACAGAAAAAAATTAAAAATCAAGCATTAAAAATAAAATGACCTGAATTAAATCTGCTGCATACGTTCGATTCATGGTTAAAAAAAAAATCAAAAACAGCACTAAAGAGACTAAAATAAATACTATTTGGAATCTTTGGGACCAAAAAAACTGCTTCTTAAAGGAATCCTTTTTGAAATTATTTTAGTTTTCACTACTTTTACTTTTCAAATAACATGTTTTGTCAAACAAAAAATCCCACCCTAGCGCCTTACACGAGAAAGCAGGAATTTCTAGGCCAGAAATGATTAGCGCAACCGCAGTTGGGAACATCCAGCACTTTAGAAAAGTACAACCCTCAGCAGCAGCATTAGTTGAAGGCATTTTAGCAGGAAATATAACAGCTTTAAGTCGCGCGATTACCTTAGTAGAAAGTACGAATGGCTCTCATTTGGCAAAAGCCACTGAAGTAATTAATGCGTGTCTACCGCATGCTAGTCAATCCGTGCGAATAGGAATTACAGGCGTTCCAGGCGTAGGAAAAAGTACGTTTATTGAAGCTTTTGGGAAATTCTTGACGGGATTAGGGAAAAAAGTTGCGGTTCTTGCCGTTGATCCCAGCAGCACGATAAGCCACGGGAGTATTCTGGGCGATAAAACGCGAATGGAAGAATTGGTAAAAGACAAAAATGCCTATATCCGACCATCCGCTTCAGGAGATACCTTAGGCGGTGTGGCACGAAAAACCCGCGAAAGTATTACCCTTTGTGAGGCTTGTGGCTTTGATACTATTATCATTGAAACTGTGGGAGTGGGTCAAAGTGAAACTGCTGTTCACAGCATGGTAGATTTCTTTTTGCTTTTGAAAATATCGGGTGCTGGAGACGAATTACAAGGCATTAAACGCGGTATTATGGAAATGGCGGATGCAATTGTAATCAACAAAGCGGATGGCGATAACATTAAAAAAGCACAATTTGCTAAAATGGAATTCAACAGAGCCTTGCATCTTTTTCCCGCTAAAAAATCCGGCTGGACGCCTACAACCTCAACTTGTAGTTCTGTTACACACGAAGGAATACCTGTAGTTTGGGAAACTATTGAAAAATTTCTTGAATTGACAAAGGGAAATAATTACTTCTTTGAAAAGCGAAAAGAACAAAATCAATATTGGATGTTAGAAACGATAAACGAGCAATTGAAAACCAATTTTTACAGCAATCCGGAAATTCAAAAATCATTGGATTCAACCAAAAAAGCGGTGCAAAATGATGAAATTTCACCCTTTGCAGCCGCTAGTCTATTATTGAAAACGTATTTTAAAAAAGACTAATCTATTCTGTTCTTCTTTTTCCTTCTAAATAAGTTTGGTATCCATACTTTAACATTAAAACACCAAGAGCAATCTTACCAAATTTACCAATAATATATCCTACACTATGTCCAGAATTATAGGCTTCACTTGCGTTTACATTTGATTTAATTTCAAACGGAAAAAAGTTGAAAACCCCTTTAATTATAAGTACTGTGCCAAAAACAAACATAGAATACATAAATACATTTTTCATTTGAATATCAATTAGGTAAGACAAAAATTTAACTACTCCTCGTAAAGTTTGATTTCTCGATCATAAAACTCATTTGCAAGAACAATAAGCCCTTCCATTTCCGCATTTAATTCGCCTTCATCAAGATCTTCGGCTTCTTCGATAAACTCTACCTCATCATCCTTCAGATTGATAATAAAACGAGGATAATCAAGGTGTATGATAAAAATATCCTCTGGAAAATCAGTATTGTCGCCTAGTAAAAATTTTGGTAATTCCATGAATTTAATTATTTAAGTAATTTAGTTTTTTTATTTTTTTTCGTTTTGAGCCACCAACATTTTTGTCAATCGCGCAAAGCGAATATACAAAAATAAAGCGGCAGCAGTCAATCCCGCCAAAAGTCCAATCCAAATTCCAACAGCTTTTAGTTCCGTGTACTTCCCTAAATAGTATGAAATTGGAAAACCGATAATCCAGTAGGAAATAAAGGTAATGTACATGGGGATTTTTACATCTTGCAAACCCCGTAAAGCTCCCAAAACAACGACTTGAATTCCATCGGAAATTTGAAAAATGGCAGCTACCAAAAGTAACTTAGAAGTGATCATAATAATTTCTGAATTATCTAGCAGTTGACTCGGATCGTCCATATTTAAAAACAGATGGGGCAAAAATTGATGAAAAACCACAAAGATGATCGCAAATAAAGTTTCCAGAATAATGGCTAACAAGAAAATTGATCGAGCAACAACAATCAATTTCTTATAATCATTGATCCCTTTAGTGTGACTCACTCGGATCATCGCAGTAACGCTTAAACCCATTGCAACCATAAAGGTTGACGAAGCTAAAATAAGCGCAATCTGATTGGCAGCTTGACTATTTTTACCTAAGGAACCCGAAAGCCAAATTGCAGCTGTAAACAAGGTTACTTCAAATAACATTTGCATGGCTGAAGGCAAACCCAGATCGATAATTTTCTTCAAAATTGATTTGCGAATTTCTTTAAAGCTAAAATTCTTAAAATATTTTTTCATAACGGAATTTTTTTTCATTAGATAATGCATAAAAACAACCATCATTATCCTAGAAATTACAGTGCCCAAAGCCGCACCTAGAATCCCTAATTTTGGAAAAATCCAAATTCCGTAAATCAATACATAATTAAAAAAGATATGCACCACATTCGCTAATAAAATGGCGTACATAGAATATTTAGTTTTCGCTAATCCATCCGCAAATTGCTTGTAACCTTGATAAATAATTACAGGAATTAAAGAAAAGGCAACCCAATCAATATAGGGTGCTGCCAAATCTGCCACTTCTTTAGGTTGTTGCATCAAATACATAATTTGTTTGGAAAGCACTGTCAATATAAATAACGCAACGCCTAGCACGGTACACAATAACAGTCCATGGTGAAAAGTAGTTCGGATTTTCTGATCATCTTTCTCCGCATCAGCCTCAGCTACTAATGGCGTAATTGCTGTCGAAAAACCTATTCCTATAGATAAAGCTATAAATATGAAACTGTTACCTAACGAAACAGCTGCCAACTCGGTAGAACCCAATTTGCCAACCATAAAATTATCAACGATTCCTATTAAAGTATGACCTAACATTCCTAAAATAACAGGATAAGCTAATTTAATATTATAAGAAAACTCTTTGAAGTATATAGAAAAATTCACTTTTTGCTTTTTTGTTGGCAAATATAATTAGAAGCTTTCAATTGCATCCATACAATCGAATATATAACGCACTTATTTTATTCTGCTACCTACAAAAACAAGGAATTCTATAACAAAACAACTTAATTCTATAACTTTTAAAAAACTTACAGTCTTACTTTTGCAGTGTTGTTTTTAGCCAAACAAAACCCCTAAAAACAACAAAAATATTAAAAAAATACAATTATGAAAATCTCAGGAAAAATTAAATTCGCACTAGCACTTACAATCTCAATGATGTTTGCTAGCAATGTAGAAGCTCAAGAAACAACAAATGAAGCAACAAATTACGATCAAGGATTTCGTTTAGGATTTGGTGCAAATGCTGGATATTCAGTACATGACCCATACAAATTAGCGCTTGGAGCTGATGTAAGAGGACAATATGATTTATCAAAAACATACTCTTTGACTTTAACTACAGGTTACACTAACCTATTTGTGAGCAAAGCGGATACTTTTCCTGGGCAAACAGAAGGGAAAGATTTAGGGATTATCCCAGCTAAAGCTGGTTTCAAAGCTTTTGTATGGAATGATCAATTTTACTTGATGGGAGAAGCTGGAGCTGCATTTGCAGTAAGTAATGTAGACAATACTAGAGAGAAAACTTCTTTATTATTGTCCCCAAGTGTAGGTTACGCAACTAAGTACATAGATATTTCTTTGAACTATACACATTACAATCATTTTGATCGTCTAAACAATAATGGTTCTCTTGCTAAAGGAGTTGGACAAGTAGGTGTTCGTTTAGCTTATGGTTTCAAACTGTAATCCTACTTTGAATTAGATATAAAAAATGCCCTTCAATTTAGAGGGCATTTTTTATATCTATTATTTTTTCAGCATCTCTTTGTACATTTCAAAATTAGCTTTTACTTTTTCATCTAATTGAGGTTCTTTTATATCTGTATATTTTTGCATTTCTTCCCAGATAATCTTAGCTACAATATAACGTGCCATCTCCTTATCATCGGATGGAATAATATACCAAGGGGCATTTTGAGTAGCCGTTTTATTAATTGCCTCTTCATAATACTGCATGTATTCCTCCCAATGCTCGCGCTCTTTTAAATCGCCAGCCGAAAATTTCCAATGGTGTTCAACCTCTTCCAATCTTCTCAATAAGCGTTTGCGTTGCTCTTCCTTACTCATGTGAAAGTAAAACTTCAAAACAACAGTTCCATTTTGCGTGATATGCTTTTCAAAATTGTTAATTTGCTCCAGTCGATCTTCCCAAAACTGTGGCGTCACATCTTCTACTTTTTCGATTCCAGGCAAATTTTCATTCAAAATATATTCTGGATGCACGCGGGTAACTAAGACATTCTCATAATGCGTTCTGTTAAAAACAGCAAATTTTCCTTTTTCTGGCAAAGCCAAATAATGCCGCCACAAGTAATCGTGTTCCAGTTCCGTTGAATTGGGTGTTTTAAAACTATGCACCTCAACACCACGCGGATTAAATTCCTTGAAAACTTCCCGAATCAGACTATCCTTCCCCGAGGTATCCATTCCTTGTAAACAAATCAAAACACCGTATCGGTTGTGTGCATACATTACATCCTGCAACTCACTCAATTTTGCCTGAACCTTATCCAACTTATCTTCCTTCGCATCATCACTAGCTCCATTGAACAAGTTAGTAGGGATTTTTGACAAATCAATTTTGCCAATTACTTTAAAATCATCGGGATTTATAGATTTCATCTTAAATATTTTATCTTTACTTCTCAAATATAATACTTTTTTAGGAGCTTTTTCCCGCTGTACGCTTGTATCTTTTCCTCCGCCTAAAGAGGCGAAAGGAAAAGGATATCGCTTCCATCAGGGCTAGAAACCCGTTTTCAAAACACAAACTATGGAAAAATTTACGCTCGAAATTCTTTTTCAAATCAGCGGAATTGGGGCTGCATCGGGACTCATTTACAAAGACAATTCATTATTGATTATTGGTGACAACAGCAGCTATCTTTATGAATACAACATGACTTCCCAAAATTTAAAGCGTTATCCGTTACTGGAAAACCCATCCGAAAACATACTTAAAAAGGAAAAACCAGATTTTGAGGCCATTGCGACTTTTGGCGAAAGCATTTACGTTTTTGGTTCGGGTTCAACCGAAAAAAGAAACAAAATGATACAAATTAATGTGGCTGATAAAAAAATAGTAGCTACCAATGACATTGCCCGTTTGTATGCAGTACTACAAAATTCTGCAGGAATAAAACCCGAGGATTTTAATATTGAAGGCGCAATTTACAATGGCAAAAATTGGTATTTAATCAACCGTGGGAATGGGAGTTCCAATAAAAATGTACTATTCGCACTAAAAGGAGAAATACTAACAACCCCACTTCCTATTCTATCTTACGCCTACCAACTACCCACAATAAAGGGAGTTCAAAGCAGTTTCACTGATGGAGTTCTAGTAGAAAACACCATTTATTTTTTGGCCACAGCCGAAGATACGAAATCTACTTACGACGATGGTATCGTATTGGGAAGCCTTATTGGATGCATTGATCTGAAAACTATGAAAATCATTTTCACAAAAAAAATCAGTGATAGCCATAAGTTTGAAGGTTTAACCCTATACACCCATTCTAAAGAAAAAATTGAATTCCTATTGTGTGAAGATAAAGACACCGACGCTTTAGAAACTGACATTTACAAACTAAGTCTAGACTTGGGCTGTACTGCGATTAGTTATGACGGTTTTAAAAATTTCTCTATCTTGTAACAATTGTGAAATAATAGAGTCTAACAACTAAAATAAAACAAGACCAATGAAAAGAATATTTTTTGCATTAGCATTTGCATCCATTTTTTGGAGCTGCAAAACTGCCGGAACAGCTACAACGATGTCAAAACCAGCTCTTCAAAAAGTGGTGGTTGCTATCAATTTGAACGATATTAAAGAGGACAAAGTCATGGTTGCTGTTACATCCCCAAAGATCAGCACAGATGAAGTAACCTATAGCCTACCTAAAATTGTTCCTGGAACTTACTCCATCGATGATTATGGGAAATACATTGAAGATTTGAAAGCATTTGACAGCAAAGGCAATATACTTTCAACCACCAAAACAGATGAGAACACTTGGACCATCAAAAATGCGAAAACATTAGCAAAAATCACCTACCTCGTAAACGACACCTTTGACACTGAAAAAGGGAGCGGTTTTGGCAATGCTGATATTTTTTCACCTGCCGGAACCAATATAGACGCAGGTAAAAATTTCATGATTAACATGCATGGGTTTGTAGGCTATTTTCAAGATAAAAAAGACCTTCCTTATACCGTAAGTATTTCACATCCAGAAACACTTTGGGGAGCAACCTCGATAACCGATTTGGATTCAAGCACCACCAATGATGTGTTTACAACACCACGCTATGCCGAATTGGTCGAAAATCCAATTATGTATGCAAAACCGGACTACACTACTTTTACGGTAGATGGAATGGATATCCTTATTGGTGTTTATTCCCCGACTGGAAAAGTAACTGCCGAAAGCATAACTCCAGAAATGAAAACGATGATGACAGCTCAGAAAACATTTTTAGGAAAAATTAACGCTACAAAAAAATACAGTATTTTACTTTATTTATCAAGCATGACTCCTACTGATGCAAAAGGATTTGGAGCCTTAGAGCACCCAACAGCAACCACTGTCGTTTTACCTGAAATGATGCCAAAAGAAGAATTGGTAAAATCAATGCAAGATGTGGTTTCGCATGAATTTTTCCATATTGTAACGCCTTTATCAATTCATTCTAAAGAAATTCATTATTTTGATTACAACACTCCAAAAATGTCACAACATTTATGGATGTATGAAGGAGTTACGGAATATTTTGCAAATCTTTTCCAGATCAATCAAGGCTTGATTACAGAAGAGGATTTTTATACTCGTATGGCAGAAAAAATTGAGCATGCAAATGCGATGAATGATACCATGCCATTCACAACGATGAGCGCTAATGTATTGACTGAACCATACAAAGCCCAATACTTGAATGTTTATGAAAAAGGAGCACTTATCGGAATGTGTTTGGATATCATAATTAGAGAAAAAAGTAACGGTGAAAGAGGAATTCTCGATTTGATGCAAAAATTATCTACTGAATACGGTGCTGCTAAACCTTTTAATGATGAGGAGCTTTTTGCCAAAATCACTTCATTTACTTATCCTGAAGTAGGCGCTTTTTTGACAACTTATGTGTCAGGACCTAATCCCATTCCTTATGATACGTATTTAGCTAAAGTAGGAGTTACAAAATCCATGGAAAAAGTACCTGGAAATGTATTCCTAAAAGGGCAAATGCCGTACATTACCGTAAATCAAGCTACAAAAGAAATTATTGTAATTCCTAACATGGAATTAAATACATTCTACACTAATCTAGGTTTAAAAGGAGGAGATATTCTCGTATCTATTAACGACAAACCGTACTCCCTAGATAACATTTATGAAATGATTGCTGAAAGTCTAAAATGGAAAGAAGACGAAACCATCAGCGTAAAAATAAAACGTGACGGTAAAGAACAAATAATCAAAGGAAAAGTAAAGTTTCCGTATGAAGAGAAAGAAGGTCTAAAGGCTACAGATGCGACCAAAAATACTTTGAAAGAAGCGTGGTTGAAATCATAATTTCAAAAAATAATTCTAAAAATCCCAACTAAGAAATAGATTGGGATTTTTTTTTTTGAAATTTGAATGCGTTAACAAAATCATTCCAACAATTTTCTTTATTTTCGTCAAAATATATAAAACCAAAAAATCGTCATGATTCAATTCTGAAGCTTCGGAACAAATCATAAACAAATTTTAACTTCACATGAAAAAATCTATTATTGCATTCGTTACGCTCATTTTATTAGCATCTTGCAGCAAGAATGAATCAAAAACTAATTTACACATTACTGGAAATATTAAAGGATTAAAAAAAGGCACTTTATATATCCAGAGAATCGTTGACACGACACTAATAGCTATTGACACGATCAATATCGATGGAAGTTCTTCTTTTGAAAGTAATTTGGATCTAAAATCTCCTGAGATGCTTTATTTATTCTTAGACAGAGGCGTGACTAATTCTTTGGATAATAATTTACCATTCTTTGCTGAGCCCGGAACCATAACTATTGAAACAACTTTGGATCGTTATTTATCTGATGCTAAAATAAAAGGGTCCAAAAATCAAGAAATATTTGAAGAATATAAAAAAATCAATACCCGTTTCACAGATGAAAATCTGTCTTTGATCGAGCAAAAATTTAATGCCATCAAAAGCCAAAACACACAAAAAATAGATAGTTTAAGCGCCAAACAAGATTCTAACATCAAAAGAAAGTACTTATTTGCTACCAATTTTGCACTAAATAACAGAAAATTTGAGGTAGCTCCTTACATTGCGTTATCCGAAATCTATGATATAAACATCAAATATTTAGATACGATTCAAAAATCAATGTCTCCAAAAGTAGCACAATCGCTGTATGGCAAAAAACTAACAGAATATGTTAGTGCTATTAAAAAACAAAAATAAAAGACTCCTAATTGTTACTCTTACCTATTAAAACAAAAAAAATCATCTTGCAGAACAAGATGATTTTTTTGTTTTGTAAAAAGTAGTAAAGGAATTAGAATACGCCTAATAAAACCTCACTATTACTTAGATCAAAAAAGCTCTTTAAACGCTAAAAGCCATTCTTCCAATAATCATTCCCACAAACATTAAAAGATAAAGAGAGAAAACAACAAGAGTCATAATCCCTATAAACTTATAATGTGATTTTAAATATCTAAAAGAAGTAGTCAACGTTTCAGAATCATTGGTATTTAAAGCTGCTTTAGCATTAGATGCGAATTTATTCAAGTAATACACTGGAAAGAAATAAAGTGCTGCAATAAGCAAATAAACGACAGCCATCGCCATTCCAAAAGAGGAACCCATCATTCCCATAGCAGGATTCATTTTGCCCATAGCAGAAAATAGTGTTCCCGAAAACAAAGCAGCTAAAACAATAAAACCAATTCCGATGTATCCTAGAATGGATAAAAAATAGGCCCATTTTGCTGTTTCTTTTAAAAAGTCTTTTGCAGACTCATTAAGTTTCATTTCGAAAGTTTCAATTACTGAATGCTCTTCCATAATTATTTTATGTTTAGGTTAGATTCCAAATTTAACAAAAAAATTATGACATATCAATAAATAGAAGAAGCAATTCCTAATTTCACCCCTTAAAACAAAAAACCACCTAACAAAAGTTAGGTGGTTTTATTAAAGAGCCGGCGGAGGGACTCGAACCCACGACCTGCTGATTACAAATCAGCTGCTCTAGCCAACTGAGCTACGCTGGCGACTCATTACGGGTGCAAATATAAGTCTGAATTTCTATTTTCCAAAACAAATTCAAACTTTTTTTGCGTTTTTTTTGACTACAATTCGTTGATTTTAGCAATCAATTGATTAGCAGTTTGTTCCAATTCAACATTGATTTGTTTGAAGTGTGCTTTTTTATCTTCTACATTTTTTGCATTCACTTTTGTGATCAAAGCGTCAAAAGCAGCGATAGCTTCGTCGATTAAACCATTTGTTTCTGTTGTTGGTTTTCCTGTAGTAGAAATTTCGAACAAGTAAACTGCTTCAATAATATCTCCTAAAACGTAGTTGATGTCTTTTTTTAAATTCTTAATGTTTGCCATTTTTATTTTTTTAAAATTTGAATTTTAATTTGCGTCTGCAAAAGTACACATAATCTTTCTATTACCGACTATGAAATGTAAATTTCTAAAGTTGAAGCTTTTCCACTGAGAATGAATGCATTCCTCGCTTTAAAATCAAAATAAGACTGCGTTTGCAATAGTTTCTTATTAAGTTCGTACATCCCATTCCTAAGCCACTATCAAGCACATTCCTTTTTCACTATTTAATAGCTCACAGCACTCCCTGCAATATCCTGAAATCAAGACCAACGTAGAAGACGTTAATCTGCATTTATTAGTGAACTAACGATATTGCAAGAATATTTGTTTTGTTTTTATACCTTAATAAACAATCGTTTTAAATAGGAAATAACTAGCTAATTCTCCTCTACTTTATAAAGCATCCATTTTTGAAATACCTTTAATAAATCCGTCCTATATTTTGGAAATCAATAGAATCAAAAACAACTGTCTTTAGTAAGAGATCTTACACCACCAATTTTTTGATTGCCTGTAGTGCTTTAGGAATGTGTTTTGCAGCCAGCATACTGTCAAAAATCATTTGAATAATTCCATTTTTATCGGTAACATAGGTTACTCTTCCTGGAAGCAAACCAAACATACCAGTTGGAACTCCAAACAACTTTCTAATTTTTTTATCATCATCTGACAAAAGAATAAAGGGTAACTTATATTGCTTACTAAACTTTAGATGCGATGCAACACTATCACTACTAATTCCTATAACTTCAGCACCCAAATCTTTAAAATCTTCGTACTGATCTCTGAAACTACAGGCTTGTGTAGTACAACCCGGTGTATTATCTTTTGGATAAAAATAAATAACTAAGGGTTTTTGTCCCACAACGTTCTGACTGTCAAAATCAATTCCGTCTGCATCTTTTGCCGTAAATTTAGGGATTTTGTCCCCTACTTTTAGTTCCATTATTCTCCTTTATAGGTTACAAAATTTCGAGGTGTTTCGTATAGGACTACCTCTAATTCAAATTCTGATTTGATTCTTTTCCTGATTTTATTCCAAATCACCACTACTATATTTTCAGCTGTTGGATTTAAATCTTGAAATTCAAGAACATCTAAATTTAGATTTTTATGATCAAATTGATTCTCAACATCCTCTTTGATTATATCACTCAAAAACTTCACATCCATGACGTAGCCAGTTTCAGGATCAATCTCACCCGTAACGCTGACTATCAGTTCATAATTATGTCCGTGGAAATTAGGATTATTGCACTTTCCAAAAATCGCATCGTTTTGTTCAAAACTCCAATCTTTTCTGTGCAATCGGTGTGCCGCATTAAAATGGGCTTTTCGTGAAATGGTAACTTTCATATAGTAGAATAAATTAGGTGTTATGCGTTCCCTCTTCCGCAGAAAGAGGACTTTTATGTTCTTCCAAAAAATGATAAAATTCTTCAAAAATGATTTTAAACCAAACCGTATATAAGGTAGGGTTTAGAACCATATCCTTTTTAACATCCTCAATTTTCATCCATTTCCAGCTTTCAACTTCCTCCGGATTGATAACGGGCTCCTCATTATAATAACCAATCATCACGTGATCCAGCTCATGTTCTGTCAAGCCGTTATCAAAAGGAGCTTTGTAAATAAAATGAAACAATTCCTTAAGTTCTGTTTTAAAGCCCATTTCTTCAAATAATCGTCGGCTTCCGGCTTGAATATTCGTTTCTCCCTCGCGCTGATGACTGCAACAAGTATTAGTCCACAACAAAGGAGAATGGTATTTTTGACGCGCCCGCTGCTGCAGCATGATTTCATTTTTACTATTCAAGACAAAAACGGAAAAGGCCCGGTGTAACACCGCTTTTTCATGTGCTTCAAGCTTAGGCATCAGCCCTATTTGCTCGTCATTTTTATTAACTAAGATTACATTTTCTTCTATCATAGTGGTGTATTTCAGGTCAAAAATACAAAAAAGATAATTAGGGATAAGGGCTTTAACGTTCTGTTTCGTTTTGTTGAAGATCAATTAGTAAAAGAATATCTGAACAAAACAATGCTGCACCTTTCATAATTCTGTTGTATTTTTATAAATATTTATAAATAGCACCATGTTTCCTATAACCATCCGAAAAGCACGCCCTACCGACTTAGAAAAACTTCTTGTCTTTGAACAAGGAATTATTACTGCCGAACGCCCTTATGACTCCACTCTAAAAGAAGATCCGATTCATTATTATGACATTGAAAAAATGATTGCTGCCCCTCATATAGAAGTCCTTGTAGCTGAAATAAATGCAGAAATTATTGCTTCCGGATACGCTAGATTAGAGGCTGCAAAACCTTATTTGAATCACGAAACGTATGGGTATCTAGGATTTATGTTTACGGATCCTAATCACAGAGGAAAGGGAGTAAACGCTTCCATCATCAAAGCACTTAAATCCTGGTGTAACTTACATGAAGTGTTCGAACTTCGGCTAGACGTTTACAGTGACAATGCGTCAGCCATTAAAGCGTATGAAAAGGCAGGATTCAAAAAACACCTTCTAAACATGAGGATGATTTGATGCATGGACCTACTTTGCTCTTTCTAAATCAAAACCTCTTTTAGACCCGCAAAATCTATAATCAGAAGTTATTATAGTCATCTGTTCATGGCTACTTGGCAGTAGGACAAAAATTCTTTAGGAATTAATAATTTCAACGGAAAAAACTTTTCTTTTTAACATTTTTCTCAAAAAGAGTTTAGTTGTCTAAATGCCAAAACTATAAACTATTAATTTATATATTTGTTTTTAACATTATTTAGGTTTTTTCCAAAAAATACAATTAAAAATGCATTTTTAAGACTGTCATCCTTTACTATACCATTTATGAAAAAATTATTCATTTCTGCAGTTCTATTTTCTTTTGCCTGTACAACTTCAGCACAAAATACCGCCCTGAAAACTAAGATTAGCACGAAAGCAGAGTCTTTAGAATCCAAAGTTATTGCATGGCGTAGGGACTTTCACCAAAATCCAGAATTAGGGAATAGAGAATTTAAAACGGCCGAAAAAATAGCGACACATTTGCGCGCTTTAGGTATCGAAGTACAAACCGGAGTCGCTAAAACGGGTGTAGTGGGAATTTTAAAAGGAGGAAAACCCGGACCGGTTGTCGCCCTCAGAGCAGATATAGATGCCCTACCTGTAAAAGAGCGAGTAAATATTCCATTTGCGTCAAAAGTGGTAGGCGAATACAATCAAAAAACAGTACCCGTAATGCATGCTTGTGGGCATGATACTCACATCGCTATTTTGATGGGAACTGCCGAAATTTTAGCCTCTATAAAAAGCGAATTAAAAGGTACCGTTAAATTTATTTTCCAACCGGCCGAAGAAGGACCACCTGAAGGAGAAGAAGGAGGAGCAAAATTGATGGTAAAAGAGGGCGTCTTAGAAAACCCTAAAGTTGATGTTATTTTTGGACTCCATATTAATGCCCAAACAGAAGTGGGGAAAATAAAATATCGTCCAATGGGAACCATGGCAGCTTCTGATTGGTTCACGATTAAAATAAAAGGCAAACAAACACACGGCGCTTATCCATGGCTGGGCATTGACCCTATCGTCACAGCAGCCCAAATCGTTATGGGAATCCAAACGATTGTAAGCCGAAACATTAACGTAACCGAGTCTGCCGCGGTTATTAGTGTGGGACAAATCAATGCCGGAGTAAGAAGTAATGTTATTCCAGAGGAACTAATTATGACCGGCACCATTCGTTCGTTAGACCGTCAAGTGCAGGACCTATTGCATTCCCGACTAAAACAAGTTGTAAATTCAATTGCTGAAAGTGCTGGAACTACCGCTGATATAAATATAACTAACCAAACTCTTATTACTTACAATGATCCATTATTGACAGAAAAAATGGTTCCCACACTAGAAGCAACAGCGGGAAAAGAAAATGTTTCTATTACCCCTGCTGTAACTGGTGCTGAGGATTTCTCTTATTTTCAAGAAAAGATTCCTGGCCTGTACTTTTTTCTAGGTGGCGCTCCTAAAGGCAAGCCAATTGCTGAAACAGCTCCACATCACACACCCGATTTTTATATTGACGAAAGTGGTTTTGTATTAGGAATGAAAGCATTATCTGACCTAACGGTCGATTATATGGAAATGAATAGTAAAAAATAATACATAAAATACTAGAACATTTTAAACAACATCAACCGAAAAGAAATTTTCGGTTGTTTTGTTTTAACAACAATTCAAAATAAAATAAATCATTGATTTACAATATTTTACATTGATTTTTTGATCATTTTTGACTAAATTTACTTTAACATGTAAAAGGGTACTTGGATGCAAGAAAACCAAACATACTCAAATCTATCCTTACAAAATTACCAACCAAACGGCTGTGATATGAAGGAACTTGTAACCTATTGTAAAACCCGAAAAAGTGCCTTGAATCTTGTCTTGGAAAAAGCACCTGAATCATATACTGTCGAAACTTTTCATGAACTCCGCGTTGAAATCAAGAAAATGAAAGCATTATTGCAGTTGGCTGCCTTTTGTAACAAGAAATTTAAACCCAGAAAAACCTTTTTACCTTTTCGAAGTATTTTCAAACAAGCCGGAAAAGTAAGAGAACTTCAACTCCAACAGACCCTTATTGAGGAACAACCCAATTTTACTTTACTAAAAAAATATCCAAATCAACTAAAAAAGCTGCAATCCAAAGCAATAAAAAAATTTTTCTTGCTCGCTAAAATACGCTTGATCAAAAAATTAAAGAAAAAATACCGAATACTCATTTATTTTCTTGCAAAAACAGATAAAACAAAATTAAATCACTACCGGAATAAAACAAGAAAACAAGTAAAAAAACTACTTGGTAAACCTGCTTTTAAAAAAAATGAAATGCACAATTTTCGGAAACAACTAAAAGTGTATCAATACAATGAGAAAATACTCCCTATTGATCAATCTAGTAAACTGATTGCAACTCTAATGGCATTGTCGGATTTCCTTGGAGAATGGCACGATTACGAAGTTGCCATACTCCATTTAAAAAAAACAATCGAATTCTATAACAGAAATTCGACAGAAAGAAAGCATCTTAAAACTATCAAGGCAATGGTAACTTTAAAAAGAGAATTGTTATTTCATAAAATTAATGCAACTTTACCTTGCAAGACTTTTTTATAAATAGTTTGAAAAAATGAATAGTAAATAATCAAAGGAACTATGTTCTTTCTTAAATATTTTGAACACTATGAAACAAATCTTTACACTAGTATTCTTATTTATTTTAATCAGTTGCGGCAGTAATCCAGCTTATAACTCCAAAACGAAAAGCAAAGATTGGGCACTCCTAAACTTTGTCAAAGTAGACAGTCTTAACCCAATTTTAGAACCTCAATTAGATCAAGTCTTTCAATCTCCTATAACCAACAAACAAGTACGCTGGGAAGAACGAAATGTACTGAATCCCTCTGCAATTGTCAAAGACGGAAAGGTATATCTTATCTACAGAGCGCAGGACAAGGATATGACATCAAGACTAGGGCTGGCCATTAGCGAAGACGGACTGCATTTTAAAAAACAAGCCACACCCATTTTTTATCCAGACAACGATGCAATGAAACAGTACGAATGGAACGGCGGCGTGGAAGATCCAAGAATAATTGAAAGTGAAAAGGGAACCTATATCATGACCTATACTTCCTATGATGGGAAAACGGCCCGACTTTGTTTAGCCAGCTCAAAAGATTTAATAACATGGACTAAACATGGTTTAGTTTTAAAGGGTGAAAAATACAAAGATTTATGGTCAAAGTCGGGAGCTATTGTTTGCAAACAAGACGGTGAAAAAATCACAGCGACTAAAATCAAAGGCAAATACTGGATGTATTTTGGCGATACTGATTTGTACCTAGCAACATCCAAAGATCTTATTCATTGGGAGGTAGCCGAAAACGAAGAAAACAAAAAAATGATTGCCGTTTTGCATCCTCGAACCGGTTATTTTGATAGTCGCTTGGTAGAGCCTGGCCCTTTTGCTTTACTCCAAAAAGAAGGTATTGTACTAATTTATAACGGAAGTAATGCTGCCAATTTCAATGATCCAACTTTACCCAAATTCACTTATGCAGCAAGCCAAGCGCTATTTGACAAAGAACAACCCTATAAACTAATAGACCGAATGGAGGATTATTTTATTCACCCGGACAAACCTTACGAAAACACAGGCGAAGTAAACGAAGTTTGTTTTGTAGAAGGATTGGTTTATTTTAAAAAACAATGGTTTCTATATTATGGAACGGCAGATTCAAAAATTGCCGTTGCTGTTAAAAAATAAACACCGGCACTTCAAATACAAACAAATTAATCCGCAACTAAACTTTCTAGATACGCCAAGAATCTAGATAGTATACCTCTACTATTTTCGCTCGTTAAATTTTTTTTTTCAACTTTTTCAAATTCGTTAAAAGTAGAAATAAAGAACGCCACAAAGCATAAAATCACGACCACGGTCATTATAATTAATTCTATATTTTCCATATTATTTTTTGAGTTTTAAATTTAAAAATATCAAAAGGCCTAGTATTGTTGGAGGCCACAAACCAATAAAAATAGCACGCTGTGGATCTTTTAAAACAATATAATAATATTCAGAAGTAAAAATTAACGCTACCACAAGTAGTAAAATTAAGATTTCAGATTTTTTGAATTTTTGAAACATATTTATGATTTTAATAGTTTTTTTATAAATTTATTTTAAACATATCGATAAAAGTAAAAAATATTTAACAAGATGATTGTTTTTTTTCAACCTAATGATCTAAATTATAATAACTATAAATAAAGAAAACTTAAAATAATAATTAGGAAAACATTAAAATCAATAAAACTGATGAATAATAAAACGTACTCTTTTCGCGCTTGAGTGAGCATGCCGTGAAAGTTTACAAAAAAATAACACCATTTAAGAAATGGACTAATAATAGGTATTCGCGAAATACCCTTTTTTAAAAATTTAAAACAAAAAACGCAATCACTACCATTTTTATAAAATAAAAAAAATGGAAGTAATGCTATGCAAGATAAGGCGAATAATGCAATTGTAAAACCAAGAAAATATTTAAAAATTAGAGGTTTTTATTTATTCAAAAGTGCACCAATCATCAACGCGCATTTTTCTCCATCAATGGCAGCAGATATAATTCCGCCCGCATAACCTGCACCTTCTCCACATGGATACAATCCTTTTATTTGCACGTGTTCGTAAGTCAAGGGATCTCTGGGAATACGCACTGGCGAAGAGGTTCTGGATTCCGGAGCATGAAGTATAGCTTCATTGGTCAAATACCCACGCATCGATTTTCCAAATTCGGTGAATCCTTCTCGTAATATTTGTGTTAAAAAACCAGGAAAAACCGCACCCATTTCTACTGAAGTCGTTCCAGGAACATAAGACGTTTTAGGAATATCGGATGAAACTCGGTTTTGTGTAAAGTCAATCATGCGTTGTGCTGGAACTTTTTGACTTTCACCAGCGAGATGCCACGCTTTTTGCTCAATGCTTTTTTGGAATTCCATTCCAGCCAAAGCACCAAATTTAGCAAATGGTTTAAAATCTTCCAGTTGCAATTCGATCACAATTCCGGAATTAGCAGTAGCCTGATCTCTTTTGGATGGAGACCAACCATTTGTAACCACTTCGCCAGGACTCGTCGCACAAGGCGCAATTACGCCACCGGGGCACATACAAAAAGAATACATTCCCCTTCCTCCTACTTGTTTCACGATAGAATACGGAGCTGGAGGCAAATAGTCCCCGCGATAATCACAACTATACTGAATGCTGTCAATTAAGGATTGCGGATGTTCTGCTCTTACGCCCAAGGCAAAAGGTTTGGCTTCTATAAAAACTTTCTTTCTATCCAATAATTCGAAGATATCTCGAGCCGAATGTCCGGTAGCCAAAATAATTTTATTGGCAAGAATCGTATCTCCGTTTTGGGTAACAACACCTTGCACTTCATTATTTTTTAGTAAAATATCAGTCAAGCGGGTTTCAAACAAAACCTGTCCCCCACATTCTATAATTTTCTCCCGAATATCCTGAATAATTTGAGGTAATTTATTCGTTCCAATATGGGGATGTGCTTCAATCAGAATATCGGGTGAAGCGCCAAAAGCAACAAATAATTCCAAAATCCTGGTCACATCACCTCTTTTTTTAGAACGGGTGTATAACTTCCCGTCCGAATAGGTGCCTGCGCCACCTTCACCAAAACAATAATTAGAATCTTCGTTGACAACATGATCCACATTGATGGCTTTCAAATCACGTCGTCTGCCACGAACGTCTTTTCCACGTTCAACCACTATAGGTTTCAACCCTAACTCTATCAATTGTAACGCAGCAAAAAGTCCCGCAGGTCCCGCGCCAACAACAATTACTTCTTGTGCAGAAGAAACATTTTTATAATCAGGAAGTTGTATTTTGGTTTCCTGAAAAGGTTCCCCTTTCAAAAAAATCGTTACTTTCAAATTGATTTTTATCGCTTTCTGACGTGCATCAATGGAGCGTTTTAAAATAGAAACATGCTGAATATCGGCTACCGAAACTTTGATTTGTTTCGACAAATAATCTTTTAGCAACAATTCGTTTGTGGCTATTTCTGGAGTAACCTGTAATAAAAGTTCTTGAGGCATTGTTTTGGATTGTTCGATTTTTAGATTATCAGACGTTTAAAAGTGTCTTACATAATTCTGGTACAAAAGTAGCATTTTGAACTGACTTCTTCTTACTGAAAGAATAATCCGTTCTCAATTTTTTAAAATTGACCTCTTTTCGAATTAGACTTTGTAACTTTGCCGCTTCAAAACAGTTAAACCGCTAACCGATTAATCGAAGAAAAAATGTCTAGAAAAATAAAATTGATTTGGGATTTTCGTGGACCGGCTTCCGCAAAAACGGCAGAGCACCACGAAATTCATTTGAAGGAATACATCGCAATTGAAAAACTTACTTTAAATATTACCGGTTTTGAAATCCAAGGGGAAATGCAAGCAATTGCTTTTATGGTGGTAACCGATGAAAACATGATTTCCGTTCGTGACGCTTTGAAACCGCATCGGGGAGAAATTTTTAGTGGTCAGTAGTCAGCTTTTAGTAATCAGCCCAATATTACCATACTGAAATAACTGAATACTAAAAACTGTACACTGAAAACTGCTTTAATTAGCCACCTCACTAATGAATTTAATACGCATTAAACGCAATTCGTCAAGATCATAATCTCCATCAAATTCTTTTAAGGCAGATTCAATATTATCGGATTCCGATTCCATAAAATAATCATGAATTTCTTCCTGTTGATCATCGTCCAACATATCATCAATCCAATATTTGATATTCAGTTTGGTTCCAGAATAAACAATCTGCTCCATTTCTTTAATTAGTGCGTCCATATTAATTCCTTTGGCGGAAGCAATATCATCGAGAGATAATTTTCTGTCAATGTTTTGAATGATATAAAGCTTATTTACGGAATTGACTCCGGTGGATTTCACTACTAAGTCTTCTGGACGAGTAATGTCATTTTCGGTAACATAACGGCTAATTAATTCTAAAAATTCCTTTCCGTATTTTTTAGCTTTTCCTTCTCCAACTCCGTGAATGTTAATCAGTTCTTCTTGGGAAATAGGGTATTTCAGTGCCATATCTTCCAGTGAAGGATCTTGAAAAACCACAAATGGAGGAACACCTACTTTTTTAGCTACCTTTTTTCGCAAATCACGCAACATTCCCATAAGAACTTCATCAGCAACTGCTGTTGATTTTGAAGCAGTAACTATCGCTTCATCTACTGATTCATTGTATTCATGATCCTCGGACATCAAAAAAGATTGTGGCTTTTGAATGAAATCTAATCCTTTATCTGTGATTTTCACAATGCCATAGGTCTCAATATCTTTTGATAAAAACCCTCCGACCAAAACTTGGCGTAATAAGGCCATCCAGAATTTTTCGTCATGATCAGAACCACAACCAAAAAAAGATTGCGTATCTGTTCTGTGTGCTTTAATCACGGCGTTGACGCGACCAATCAAGGTAAAAACAATTTCTTTTGATTTATACAAATGTTTGGTATCCCGCACTACTTCCAATAGTTTAACCACTTGATTTATGGCTTCCACTTTTGTTTTTGGATTTCTTACATTATCATCCATGTCGGCACCTTCTCCCGTAACATCATCAAATTCCTCCCCGAAATAATGCAACAGAAACTTTCTTCTGGACATCGAAGTCTCGGCATAAGCCACAACTTCCTGTAATAATGCAAAACCAATTTCCTGCTCAGCAACTGGTTTACCGGACATGAATTTTTCTAATTTTTCGACATCTTTATAGGAGTAATAAGCTAAACAATGCCCTTCGCCACCATCACGACCGGCACGACCCGTTTCTTGGTAATAACTTTCCAGTGATTTTGGAATATCATGATGAATTACAAAACGCACATCGGGTTTATCAATTCCCATCCCAAAAGCGATAGTTGCCACCACCACATCTACATCTTCCATCAAAAACATATCTTGGTGTCTGGCTCGGGTTTTAGCGTCCAATCCCGCATGATACGGCACGGCACTAATTCCGTTTACCTGCAAAACTTCGGCAATAGCTTCGACTTTTTTGCGGCTTAGGCAATAAATAATTCCTGATTTCCCTTTGTGTTGTTTTATAAATCGAATAATATCCGATTCAATATTTTTTGTTTTTGTGCGTACTTCGTAATATAAATTAGGTCGATTGAAAGAGGCTTTAAAAGTTGTCGCATCTGTCATATCTAAGTTTTTCAGAATATCTTCTTGTACTTTTGGTGTAGCCGTAGCGGTCAACCCGATAATAGCCACATCACCCAATTGCTTGATAATGTGTTTTAAATTTCGATATTCTGGTCTAAAATCATGTCCCCACTCTGAAATACAATGGGCTTCATCAATTGCGACAAAAGAAATAGTAACATTTTTAAGAAAATTAACATACTCCTCTTTAGTCAAAGATTCAGGAGCAACATAAAGCAACTTTGTCAATCCAGACGTGATGTCTTTTTTTACTTGTGTAATTTCAGTTTTTGTAAGGGAAGAGTTTAAAACGTGAGCCACTCCGTTTTCAGAAGACAAACTCCTAATGGCATCCACCTGATTTTTCATCAAAGCAATTAGGGGAGAAACAACTATAGCCGTTCCTTCCTGAATTAAAGCAGGCAATTGATAACAAAGTGATTTTCCTCCTCCAGTAGGCATAATCACAAATGTATTCTGTTGATTCAGTATACTTTTTATGACTTGTTCCTGCAATCCTTTAAATTGGCTAAAGCCAAAATACTTCTTTAATTCTTTGTGTATGTCAATTTCGTTTGGATTCATTCTTTATTATGTGGTATTTTGTATAAATTTGCGACACCTAAAGGTACAAATTTCTTTTACACATACAAATTTTAATTATTCTGTTTTGATCACCAAAGAAAATATATTGGCCAGTGCCAAAAAAACAATCTTATCGGAAAGCCAATCCATAGCTAAACTAATTGATTTACTAGACAATAACTTCATTGAAGCCACGCAAAAAATCTATAATTCAAAGGGGCGATTAGTCGTAACAGGAATAGGAAAAAGCGCCATCATAGCTCAAAAAATGGTCGCTTCCTTCAATTCTACTGGGACACCCTCTCTTTTTCTGCATGCTTCTGAAGCCATTCACGGAGATTTAGGCATGATTCAAAGCGAGGATGTTATCATTTGTATTTCCAAAAGCGGCAACAGTCCAGAAATAAAAGTCTTGGTTCCGCTTTTAAAACGTTTTGGAAACACGCTGATAGCAATAACAGGCAACATGACCTCCTTTTTGGCTAAGGGTTCCGACTATATTTTAAATACAACTATCGATGCGGAATCTTGCCCAAACAACCTAGCACCCACCAATAGCACTACGGCACAATTAGTCATGGGCGATGCTCTTGCGGTATGCCTAATGGAAATGCGTGATTTTAAACCGGAAGATTTTGCAGTGTACCATCCCGGTGGTGCATTAGGTAAAAAATTACTATTGCGCGTGAAAGACATGTTGGAGCACAGCCTAAAACCTATGGTTGCTCCAGAAGCCTCCATAAAAAAAGTTATTTTTGAAATTTCCGAAAAACGTCTTGGCGTAACTGCCGTAGTCGAAAATGATACCGTAATTGGTATTATTACTGATGGTGACATTCGAAGAATGCTAAACGATAGCGATACTTTTGCTGATTTGACAGCTCGAGATATTATGACCAAAAACCCAAAAATGACTTCCTCCAATACAATGGTAGTAGAAGCATTAAATATAATGGAAGATTTTTCCATTACCCAATTAGTAGTTGTTGATGATACGCACTACAAAGGCATACTGCATTTACACGATATTTTAAAAGAAGGAATAGTATAATGGCAAAAAAAAACTTAAACGAAATGTCGTTTTTAGATCATCTTGAAGAATTAAGATGGTTATTGGTTCGAAGCACAATTGCAATATTAATTTTGGCTACATTCACTTTTTTTATCAGTGATTATATTTTTGACGTGGTCATTTTTGGGCCTACCAATGCTAACTTTATTACCTACCGCTTCTTTTGTGACCTCTCCAATCAATTGGGCTTCGCCGAAACTATTTGCGTAACAGAAATGCCTTTTATCATTCAAAACACCAATATGGAAGGGCAAATCAACGTTTTGATTTGGACCTGTATAACCGCTGGATTCATTCTTGGATTTCCGTTTATACTTTGGGAAGTATGGAAATTCATCAGTCCGGCTTTATATGCCTCAGAGAAAAAACATGCGAAACTTTTTATTTTTTCGTCTTCGTTACTTTTCTTTCTTGGCGTCTTGTTTGGGTACTATGTAATTGTTCCCATGTCCGTTAACTTTTTCGCTACATTCACCATCAGTGATGTTGTGAAGAACCAATTTAGTATCGATTCTTACATTGGACTCGTAAAAACAAGTGTTATCGCTTGTGGGTTGTTTTTCGAATTGCCTATAATCATCTATTTCTTGACTAAACTTGGGCTGGTAACACCCGTTTTCTTGAGAAAATATTGGAAATATGCCGTAATTATCATTTTAATAGTTGCCGCAATTGTAACTCCACCAGATGTTGTAAGTCAAATTATTGTTACCATTCCGATGTTGTTAATCTATGAAGCAAGTATCTTAATTTCAAAAATAGTAGTAAAAAATCAAAAAAAAATAAATGGCTGATATAATCGAAGAATTCAATGAATACCGTTCTAAAATGAACGAAAAATTACTAGCAGACAACAACAAAATTGTGAAACGAATATTTAATTTGGATACCAATGCATACGCTGCTGGCGCACTAGATGTAAAAACTAAAGAGTTGCTAGGATTAGTTGCTTCGGCAGTTTTAAGATGCGATGATTGTGTAAAATACCATTTGGAAACCAGCCATAAAGAAGGTGTTACCAAAGAGGAAATGATGGAAGCCATGGGAATTGCAACACTTGTAGGTGGGACTATTGTAGTACCGCATTTGCGTAGAGCTTATGAATTCTGGGAAGCTCTTGAAGAAAAAAGTGGTCAGTAATTAGTCAGCAGTGATCAAGGCAAACACTTCCTTCTTTTAAACCACATAGAGACATAGAAAAAAGCAAAAAAAGAGTTGGATAGGAATAATTCTTCCATCCCGAAGCGTCGGGACTATGTATTCTTTGCAAAATGAAATCCCTTTTTGCTTTAAACAACTAAAATCTATTTTCCTATGTGGTTTAAAATTTATTTATGATGCGTTTGCCCTTTAGCATTGCTATGAATTTAGAAATTCCAAAATTGAAGTTAAATCAATATACTAAAGAAACAAAATTCGTTTCTTTGCAATTATAAAAACTCAGTTACTCTGTAACTTTGTTCCTTAGCAACTTTATAAAAATATGAAATTAAGAGCCGAAAATCTAATCAAAACCTATAAAGGACGTAGTGTTGTAAAAGGCATTTCGGTAGAGGTGAATCAAGGAGAAATTGTTGGACTCCTAGGTCCTAACGGTGCTGGAAAAACAACCTCTTTTTACATGATTGTGGGATTGGTTAAACCAAATTCAGGCAATATTTTTCTCGATGACTTGAACATCACCGATTATCCGATGTACAAAAGAGCGCAGCAGGGAATTGGGTATTTGGCACAAGAAGCCTCTGTTTTCAGAAAGTTGAGTATCGAAGACAATATATTGAGCGTTTTACAATTGACCAAACTTTCCAAGGGGGAACAAGTAGCAAAAATGGAAAGCTTAATTGATGAGTTTAGCTTGGAACACATTCGGACTAACCGTGGGGATTTGCTTTCTGGAGGAGAACGCCGCCGTACTGAAATTGCACGTTGCCTAGCCACTGATCCTAAATTTATATTGCTGGATGAACCTTTTGCTGGTGTCGATCCAGTAGCGGTAGAAGACATACAGCGTATTGTAGCGCAATTAAAAAACAAGAATATAGGAATTTTGATTACGGATCATAATGTTCAAGAAACCCTGGCCATTACCGATAAAACCTACCTTATGTTTGAAGGTGGCATCTTAAAAGCAGGGATTCCAGAAGAACTAGTAGAGGACGAAATGGTGCGTCGCGTCTACCTAGGACAAAATTTTGAATTAAGAAAGAAGAAATTGGAGTTTTAGAAAAGTGGTTAGTGGTCACTATTTAGTAGTAGTGAATCAATTATAAAAAATACTATAAAATTCCAAGACCTATTAGCGTAACAGAAATCACTCTCATTAGCCATGACAATCTTTGAAACAAATCTTTTCCAAAAGAAGAAATGTATTCTTAAACCGACCAAATCAGACGTTCCTCTAGAAATGTTCCCGCTAATATTGCAGAAGCTTATAGAAAAAGAGTTTATCCTAAACATTTTCATAGTAAATTAACTGATTCCGATGCTGAAAACTCAGAAACACAAGTCTGGTTGGAGTTTTCACTTAAATGAAACTACACAAGCTAAAGCAATGAAGTGGGGAAACTAACTAATTACATGATTTTAAATCCTCAAAAGTTCGGAGTAACCATTTAAGAGTATCAACGAATCACCGTGAGCTGAATACTAATTACTGATTACTGAATACTTACAACTACTCCACAGTAATATACCGCAACTGCTGTACATCACCATTGTAAATATTGACATCGACATTACCCTTGATTCCTGGAATTGATGCTTTCTCCGTGAATTGCCAGAAGAGCCAATCCGATTCTATTTCCTCTCTGTAAAAGTTATAATTGGCAATCCAAAAAAGGTAATCGCTGAATTCTTCTTTTAAAAAATCATCATAATAGCGCTCTCCCGTGTAAATAATAGGCTTTACACCGTAGTGTGCTTCCACGGCTTTCAACCAGCGTTTCAGTCCTAATTTCAGATTAGCAATCGATTGATTTTTAGGTAATTTTTCAATATCTAAAACAGGAGGTAAATCCCCTTTTTGAAGACGAACAGTAGTTATGAAGAGTTGAGCTTGTTCCAATGAATTCTCGTTGGGACGGTAATAATGATAGGCGCCCCGAATCATTTTATTTTCTTTGGCGCCAAGCCAGTTCGTATCAAACTGACGGTCTTTGCGGTCTTTTCCTACCGTAGCACGAATAAACACAAAATGCAAAGGATACTTTTTTTCTATTGTATCTACATAAGACCAACTTATTTTTCCTTGGTATTCTGATACATCTATCCCTATACTTTTACCCTCATGTTTTTCAAGAACCTGAAAATTGCGGACATCAGAAATGCGTTTAGCGGCACGGGCCGCTCTGATCGTCTTGTCTGATTTAAACCCTAAATAATAGGCTAAACCATTTCGATAATGATAACCGCTACCCATTAGCAAAGCAATCAGAAAAGCAACAATCGAATAGCGTACAAGCTTCCCTGAGAAAACGGAAGCTTTCTTTTTGGAATTGCGAACCAATGTAGTTTTTCTTCGGACTGTTTGTTTTCTCATCACTGCTATCCGAAAGTTTTGAATAAAACTTAAAAACCCTTTGTTAAGTATTGTATTTGTTATAATTGTTGTTCTTTATTGAGAAAATAAGTCAGGTTTAAACAGCATTTTGTTTTGTTTTATTACTTTTTTTGCACCTTCATTAACTTGATTGCAAACATATTCTATGCTTAGATAAAAAGCTAAACATACTCTTATTTTTTCTACAAAATTAGAAAAGGTTTTTACTTTCTTGGCTATAGTTCTGTTTATGAGTTCTAATAACAAGTAACTTATTAAGGCGACATATATTTGAGA
>NZ_SMFN01000017.1 GCF_004349135.1 Flavobacterium sandaracinum
CTGACAAACCCCTATACCAGTAGAAATATCACTCAAAGTATAGCATTTATTGAGCTGTCCGAAAGTTAAAGCTACGAACTGGTCATAAGTCTTGTATTTGCTACATCCTTTGTCACTTTGATGTTTTTTAATACACGATTCCAAAATCCAGCGAGGAACTAAATCTAATATTTGCCCAAGTAAAGGTTTATTGTTATTTTTGTTTCGTCTGAAGAGTCCCATAAAATTATTTTATTTTTCGCAAAACAAAAATAAGGGATTCTCAGACAATTTTAATTTCCGACTTTCGGATAGCAGTGTTTTCTCATTTAAAAAACTACTTTTTTAGTACTTTGTTATTTACTACGGACAAACAAACATAAAAAAGAATTAATAAAGGAATTCCCAAGTATTGAAAGAAAACTAACAACAAAAGGGACACCAGTAAAAAGGCAAATTGAAGTGCATTTTCTTTGAAACTAAATTTCTTGATTTTCAAAGAAAACAAAGGGATTTCAGCATTCAACATGTAAGCACTTAATAGGGAAAGCACCAACAAAAACCATGGATTCGTCAATAGCTCCACTATAATTATGGAGTCGGTATATTTTAAAACTAAAGGCAGACTTAAAATAAACAGCGCATTAGCCGGCGTAGGCAAGCCAATAAAAGAATCAGTTTGACGGGTATCAATATTAAAATTAGCGAGACGGTAGCAAGAGCCCAGCGCAATTATAAATCCCAAATAAGGAAAAAACTGCAAATGACCCGCCGCTGCAGTCGATGCGTGGCTAATCATCATTTGGAACATCACTAAACCTGGAACTACTCCACTGGTTACCATATCAGCTAAAGAATCCAATTGCAATCCTAACGGACTGGAAACGTGGAATAATCGAGCAAAAAAACCATCAAAAAAGTCCAAAAATATACCCAGACAAACGAAATAAAAAGCCATCTCAAAGTCTTCGTTAAAAGCAAACACCAAGGCGATACAGCCACAAAAAAGATTAAGCAAAGTAATTATATTCGGGATATGCTTTTTAATATTCATCATAAAGTAGTTTAGGGAACCAAAGTTGGCAAATTTAATATAATAAGTAGCGCGAAAGAACGTTTTTTAGTGGAGATTTTAACCAAAACGCACGACACAACCCTTTACAGGGAATAAAAAAACAAAAAAAGCCCTTTTCAAAAAAGATAAAAAGTAAGTGAAGCCCCTTGATTTTACAGAGCAAGCCCACCTTATTTTAAATCCTAGTCGTCAGGAAAGTTGGGTTTTAAAAAGTTTTATACCTGCTTTACGTCATCGCAATTCTTTTTTTTGAAATGAAAAGACTCACGGAGTAAAGGACAATAAATCCAGTCATTAAGAGGAGTATGCGCTTATAAAAAGTGTTTTCAACCCCTTTATTTGATGATTGTTAATCCATTGTCGATTTATTTGGTAAAAGGAATAAATAACCTCAGTAAAAAATTATATTTTTGATGAAAATTAAACAGCCTTTCCACTTGTAAAATGATACCCTTGAAAAAAAGTTTACTCTTAGCGCTACTTTTGGTCAGTGCGGTAACGTACAGTCAAGCCGTCAGGAAATACTCGAATGAGTTTATGAACATTGGCGTTGATGCCGCTGCATTGGGTATGTCCAATACCGTTGTGGCCGCTACCAATGATGTCAATTCTGGCTATTGGAATCCCGCTGGCCTCATCCAACTGGAAGACCATCAGGTCGCTGTGATGCACGCTAATTATTTTGCTAACATTGCCCAATATGATTATTTGGCTTATGCCAGCCCAATTGATGATCGCAGTGCATGGGGAATTTCGTTAATTCGGTTTGGGGTAGATGACATTTTAAATACCACCGAATTAATAGACAGTCAAGGCAATATCGATTACAATCGCATTAGTCTTTTTTCGACCGCTGATTATGGCTTTACTTTTTCTTATGCGCGAAAACTCCCTGTTCCTGGATTTCAATATGGCGTCAATGCCAAAGTGATTCGGCGGATTATTGGAAACTTCGCTAATTCTTGGGGCTTTGGTTTTGATTTTGGACTGCAATTCGAAAAAAACAATTGGCAATTTGGTTTGATGCTTCGCGATATCACCACAACGTACAATGTGTGGAATATAGATGAAGACGAATATGGGAAAATTGCGAATGCCATTCCCGGAGAAAATCAGGAATTACCAGAAAGTACGGAGATTACGGCTCCAAAAGCGCAATTAGGAATCGCTAAGAAATTCATCATTCGGTACGATTATAGCATTTTGGCTGCAGCCAATATGAACATGCGTTTTACTAGAACTAATGATGTTATTGCTAGTGATTTTGTTAGTATTGATCCAGCTTTGGGATTCGAATTTGGTTACACTGATTTGGTTTTCGTTCGAGCGGGCGTTGGAAATTTCCAAAACATACAGCAATTAGACAGCACTCAAAAGGTAGGTTTCCAACCCAATATTGGTTTGGGTTTTAAATACAAAGGCATCCAAATAGATTATGCTTTGACCGATTTGGGCAATCAAAGTGCGGCTTTGTATTCTAATATCTTTTCCGTAAAAGTTGATTTGGGAATGTTTAGAAACTAATTTACAAGCACCTTTGGAAGTAAAAACCGCTGCTGAATCTTCTCCTATTTACAGTACCTTGATTTGAACCCTTTGCGATACCATCGGCTTCCTGTATAACTTGAAAACTTTGTCTGTGTATTTTCTTTCTTTGAGTATCTTTGCATAAAAAACACACCGGTAGAATAGTGGTCATTTTATTTCATACGGATAACCACCAACTTTTACCCTTTTAACTGCCAACGAATGAACGCTTCTTTATTAAAAAAAATTATACTAGTAGTACTCCTTTTTTTCAGTATCAATTATAGTTTCGGACAAAACACCCAATTGTCAAAAAACGCAAAAGTCAGTGTCATTACCTGTGGAACCGGCAACGAATCGTACTCTCTTTTTGGACATACTGCAATTCGAGTTCAGGATACGACCAGTTCCGTTGATGTAGTTTATAATTATGGTGCTTTTGACTTCAACACCCCTAATTTTGTGATGAAATTCATAAAAGGAGACTTGCAGTATTTTGCCGTAGCGGATTCCTATCCTGATTTCATCAATCAGTATCAATATGAACAAAGATCCGTTTATGAACAGGAACTCAACATTGCGACGCCATTAAAACAAAAACTATTTGACAATTTAAACACCTCTTTAGCTTCGGGAGAGAGTCACTACACCTACAAATTTATTGACAAAAACTGTACTTCGATGGTCGTTGCCATCATCAATAAAACACTTGGAACTGCAGCTATTGTAAAAAATGCAGATACTGACCTTACCTATAGAACCATATTGTATCCCTATTTTTACGGACATTTTTATGAAAAATTAGGAACCAGTATCATCTTTGGCACAAAAGTAGATCAATTGGGAACGCAGCTCTTCTTGCCTTTTGAACTGCTAAAAAGTCTAAAAAAAGCTTCTTTTGAGAACCAACCGTTAGCCCAAGAAAGTAAAACGATTATCGAATTTAAAAATGAAGCTCCCTTTTCTTGGTGGAACAATCCCTACACGTACATCTTACTGCTTTTGTTCATTATTTTCCTAAATAAGAAAAGCGTCGCCTTGTTCTACCTCAGCTTTATAGCAGTAATAGGGCTTTTCTTCACTTTTGTAGGGTTCTATTCGTCCCATCTCGAATTGGGATACAACTACAATATCTTATTGTTTAACCCTACTCTATTGGGTCTTCTTTATTTTTATTGGACAAAAAATAAAAAAGGAATCTATCAATTAGCTTTATTTAATTTGCTCTCGTTAGTAGTCTATTTCTTTTTGATCATTAATAAGGCCCATCTGATTTTGGTTTTACCCTTGGTCGTTACAAGCGGTATACTTTTAGTCAGACTGGCGATTCAAAATAAAAAACGCATTCCCATTGTAATTTAAGAACACCTTCTTATAATTTGCTTTTTGCTTAATTGTGGTTGTTTTTTTAAACACTAATGGGTTCCTTTTTAAGTTGAACCAAGGGTCTGCAAGTGGATAGATTGAGAGGATAGACTACAATTTTAAGAAGTTGGATTCTGATCCATCAGTACAATTTGTATCTGATTCACCGATTAGCACTGATTTTGTAAGCTATAAACTGGAGGCATTTTTTATAGCAAGTAAAGCGAGAGCTACGAAAAGTACTTAGTTATAAACGCTATGGAAGACTGGTCCATACTGTTTTGCTATTTTCTCCGAAAGACATCTGCTAGAAATTGTTTCAGATTGTATACTACACCCGATCCATTTAATTTACACCTTAAATCAAGATAACCCTGAGGCAAAAAGAAGTACTTTATGGTGCTGCAATTCTTATTGTCCCCTATAAAATAAAACCGTGGTTATGGTTTTAAAAGCAATATTTAAATCCAAATAAATACTACGGTGCTTGATATAATACAGGTCGTATTGTAGCTTAATCAGACTATCGTTGATTGTTTCTCCATACGAGTAATTGACTTGTGCCCAACCAGTAAGTCCTGGTTTAATAATGTGTCGCGTTTCATAAAAAGGCATTATTTCAGCAATTTCTTTTACAAAAAAGGGGCGTTCTGGACGCGGTCCTATGACTGCCATATCGCCTTTTAATATATTAATGAATTGAGGAAACTCATCTATTCGGGTTTTACGTAAAAACCGTCCAAAAACAGTCACTCTGGAATCATTAGTAACGGTAAAAACAGCTCCGTTCCTTTCGGCATTTTTCACCATCGTACGAAATTTCAAGATTTCAAAAACAACTCCATCTTTACCAACGCGTTGCTGTGTATAAAATAAACGCCCTCTATTTCCTATGGCATTGCCCACCAAAATAAGCGGAAACAGGAACAGGCCTATCACCAGACCTGCCAGTGAAACGGTAATCTCAAAAAGCCGTGCAGTAAGCAAGTACAATTTATTTTGATTGCTTCTGCTAAAAGGAAAAAAACGATAAAAATCCCGAGACATATACTGTACGGGGATGCGCTGGGTCATACTCTCATAGACTTGTGTATATTCCCGAATGATATTTCCCGACTCTAGCAAATGCAATAATTGTTGGTATAAATCAGGTGTAATTCCCTCTGTTTTCTGTGAGGCAATCACAATTTCAGAAATCCCATTTTCTTTTACAAAAGAAAACAAATCCTCTCGTTTGATGTGTTGTACATAATGATATTCTTCGATATCTTCTTCACTGTCATCGGTATTGACAAAGCCAATTATCTTGTAATGGGGATCGATATTTTCCAATCCTAAAATTAACTCCTGCACTTGTTCCTGATCACAAATTAATATGGCTTTTTGAAAAAATCGATGCGATGCCAAAAAGGTAACATACAGCATGCGCCACGTAAATAAAGCCAAAAAGATAACGATAAAAAACAATAGGATTTGAAGACGGTTGGAAGGCAATTGTGGCGAAAAAAACGGTGTTAACAAATACACTAAAACGGTTGTAGAAACAGTAATAAGGGTACTTTTTAATACTTGAAATTGGTTGCTGGCCACTTGAAGATTGTACATTTCGAAAATAGTACCAAATATATTAATGTAGATCGCCAAAACGATAGTCCAGTAATAATTAGTGGCAGAAATCGCAAAATAGTCAAACGCAAATACATTTCCGGTTACATATAAAGCCGTCAAAACGAACAGAACATCAAAAAGTCGAAGAATCATCTTTCGCTCTGATATTTCAAAATGCATTTTGTCAACTGAAAACATGGCAGGTCTTTACTAATAAGGGTGCAATTTAATGTTTTTGTCCCGAAGAAAATTTAAGATATGTTAAATTTTTTAACAAATTTTGCATTTTAGTGCTGTAATTTCATTCTGTTCGCGAATGACCAATGAAATACCTTTCAAACAAGCTATTTATTTTACAGTAGGCTTGTATTTACTGCTGAATTTGAAGATTACGGCTTGACTGTAAAAACAATATTAGGTGTCTTTTTTTTGGCCCCAGCCCTAAAGGGAGAAAAAAGAGAGACTACTTTCTTTGTTACACGGTTTGTAGGATTGGAAAATAGCCTTGAGTATCTTTTTTTTTGCCCCGGCCCTAAAGGGAGAAAAAAGAGAGACTACTTTCTTTGTAACACGGTTTGAGGATTGGAAAATAGCAACTTTCTTTTTTTTTGCCCCAGCCCTAAAGGGAGAAAAAAGAAGGAATACTTTCTTTGTAACACGGTTTGTAGATTGGAAAATAGCTTTGGGTGTCTTTTTTTTTGGCCCCGGCCCTAAAGGGAGAAAAAAGAGAGACTACTTTCTTTGTAACACGGGTTGAGGATTGGAAAATAGCAACTTTCTTTCTTTTTTTTTGCCCCAGCCCTAAAGGGAGAAAAAAGAAGGAATACTTTCTTTGTTACACGGGTTGAGGATTGGAAAATAGCAACTTTCTTTCTTTTTTTTTGCCCCAGCCCTAAAGGGAGAAAAAAGAGAGACTACTTTCTTTGTAACACGGTTTGAGGATTGGAAAATAGCAACTTTCTTTCTTTTTTTTGGCCCCAGACCTAAAGGGAGAAAAAAGAACAAATTCTTTCTTTGTTACACGGGTTGAGGATTGGAAAATAGCCTTGAGTATCTTTTTTTTGGCCCCAGCCCTAAAGGGAGAAAAAAGAGAGACTACTTTCTTTGTAACAGGTTTTGAGGATTGGAAAATGGCAACTTTCTTTTTTTGGCCTCAGCCCTAAAGGGAGAAAAAAGAAAGGAGCAGAATTTCATTTCGAGACGAACTTAATATGTGATTGCGTTTCAATTGTGGATCATATGAAACTTAAATACTAGTCTGCTTTTAATTCATGGCCTTTTTTCTAACTGGAAATCCCAACTGCACATTTAGTAATGATAGCGAGTAAACGAAAGCGGGAGCTGCGGTACGCATGGCAGCGTGATTGATCGTTAAAAACCAAAAGGCCACAAAACACAAGAGAAACATGTTGAATTTATTTTCTAAATACAGCACCAAGGGCGTAAAAAACAAAATCAGTAACGCTACTATTCCTAATGAGCCGTGTTCCGCAAGCATGCGGGTAATTTCATCATGAGACAATACTTTGATTCCCGTTTCATCCTCTCGAACTTCGGCACCTTTGCCGACTCCAACACCAAAAATAGGATTCTTCAAGAAGGTGTTAATCTCATTTTGGGCTACATCTTCCCGTCCGGTAAATTGGCTTTGTTTGACTCTTCCAGCAGCATCTTGATTTGAGTATCTTTTATTGATCAGACCTCCGGTTTGAAATGAAGTGTAGGTCCAAGTAGCCATCAAAGCAAATACGACGAGTGTAATAATGTAATTCAATTTTACCCTTCCTCCAAAATTAGATTTGAAATACAAAAACACGACCAACAATACAATCATTAAAAATCCAGTAATCATACCCCCTCTGGAAAAAGTCAACATCCCGCGATAGGTGATATTTAAGGCAATGATGAGATTGATTATAATTTGGAATTTTGATTTTGAGTCTAAGATTACTCTGGAAAAAAAGATAAACATCCCTAAACCTAAAATGGTTGCCACCTGATTGGGACCATAGCCCCCAGAGGTCTGGAAATTAGATTCTGTACCCGTAATCACCTCCTGCACATTTGGCGTATAGAAAGTTAAATACACCATACAGGTAATAATTGGTAATCCCATACTGAGCAAAATCCTATTTATCTCTTCTAAGGCAATTTTGCGCCGAAACGTGTACAGCGAAGCTAATCCGAGACAAACGGGGCCTGATATATTAAACGCGATTGCTTTCCGAATGTCCGTATCAAAATTCAACACAAAGACGCTGATCACCACACTAGGAACGAGCAACAATAAAAAGATCCAATAGGGCACTGCTCCTTTAGAGAAACCGCTGTAATACATCCCTATTAAAATAAAGACCATCACCCCATATTTAGAAATCTCATATAAAGGATTTCCTCCCGTCATTCTCAAAAAAACTTCACTTCCTACGACATAAGCAGCTGCAATCAGTGCTTCATTATTTCTATTTTGTTTTTTGATGATGTAATAAACTCCAAAAATAAAAATGGAGTATCCATAAATTTTTGCTGTAAAAGGCAGTAAAAAGCCCAATGCACCAATAAACAAATGGAAAAGAATTAAATAGAGATAGGATTGATCCTCTTTTTTCATTTACAACAATTTTGCAACCAATTTATATACTGTTTCACGACAGCCTCTTTTGAATTATTTTTAACAACCGCCTCGTGGAGCGCCACACCAAAATTACTCCGTAGCCTCTCGTTTTGGATCAATTTCACTATGGAGTCATAAAACAATTGAGACTGTTGTGCCCCAACAAGAAATCCATTTATTTCGTTTTCAACCAAAGACGCTATTTCTCCTACATTAGTTACTACCACCGGTTTCTTGTACCATCCGTATTCCAACAGCGAAACGGGCAACCCTTCCGATTGAGAGGTCAGAATTCCAATAGCCGCTTGCTCTAAAATATTTCCGATATCTGGTTTGGTGCCGTAAAGAAACACATTTTTTTCTAAATCAAAAGCACTAATTAAAGCCTTAATTTTTTGAGAATAGGCATCTTCAAAATCTTTACCAACCAAATGAAACGTCCACTCAGGATGAGAACCTTTTAGCTTTTTGGCCACTTCCAATACTAAAAAATGATCTTTCTGTACTCTTAAATTGGCTAAAGAGACAATCTGCTTTCCTGCTTTTCCTTTCAAAACAGTTTGTGCGACGATACTTTTCTCAGTAGCTGGAAAATTTGGAAGAAAAAGGACATTTCTAGCCCGTAATTTTTGTTCGCTCCACTCTTTAAGATTTTGGTTTACCGCTATTATTCCATTAAAAAAAGGAATTGTTAGTCTTAATGCACGGATGGGTCTATTAGCTAAAAACTCACTATCTCCATAGTGATCGTGCCAAATTAATTGCACCGAAGGACAGGTTACTTTCAATAAAAATCCCAAAAAAAAAGAAGTACTATGCGCGTGAACAATTGTAATTTTATTTTTCTTTACATAGCTTCTCAATCTCATTAAGGCCCCAAAATCTAGCGATCGTTTTTTATTTAAAAATAAATACGAAACTTGCGACTCAATCTGATTTAGAAGAGGCCCTTCCTTTCGGGTTACTACCAAGCCTGAAAAGTCAATTTGTTGCGCCAAGGCATTAGCGTAGTGAAGCGCCATACGCTCCGCGCCACCTGCCTCCAAAGAATCGATAATTTGAATAATACGCATGTATTCTTGCCGTTTTTTAATTAAACTAGTTGTTATTTTACAACAAAAGGTTTTTAAAGCAAAACTAAACCTTCCTTGCTAAACTAAATGCCGTACGTTAAAAATTGTATCGAAAACTTTATAACGAAAAGAACTTCTCGATACATTTTTGGCTTGATGAGTTTTTGTTCAGGTTAGAGAATTCTATGAAAAGCCAAAAACACTTCCCGAAACAAGTTTGGGATAAACGGAAGAGACGTGGAGAAACAGAATAACAAGCAATACTAAGCTCGATTTGTTAAACTAAAACGTCTGTTACGCACGTCTGTTCGAGTGGTTTTTAAAGCTAAGCTAGACTTTATTTGTTAAATTGAATGGACTGCTTTAAAAATTGTACCGAGAACTTTTATAACAAAAAGAACTTCTCGATACATTTTTGACTTGACAATTTTGAGGTTAGTATGAAAAGCCCATTACAAGCCAAAAACACTTCCCGAAACAAGTTCGAGATAAACAAAAGAGATGTGGAGAAACAGAATAACAAGCAATACTAAGCTCGATTTGTTAAACTAAAACGTCTGTTACGCACGTCTGTTCGAGTGGTTTTTAAAGCTAAGCTAGACTTTATTTGTTAAATTGAATGGACTGCTTTAAAAATTGTATCGAGAACTTTTATAATAAAAAGAACTTCTCGATACATTTTTGACTTGACGGGTTTAAGGTTAGTATGAAAAGCCCTTTACAAGCCAAAAACACTTCCCGAAACAAGTTCGGGATAAACGAAGAGACGTGTATAGTGATGATGACAGAAGTATGTACGGAAACTCTATAACCAAAAGAATTTCTCGATACATTTTTGGCTTGACGAGTCTGAGGTTATTATGCAAAATTCATTACAAGCCAAAAACACTTCCCGAAACAAGTTCGGGATAAACGGAAGAGACAGGTATGGTCATGGTGTCGGAAATCTTTGCGAGAACTTTAGGAATCCAGCAGCAGTTTTTTAATTTCTGCTTCAAATACATCCATGGTGTAGCCTCTGGACCATGCTGCTCCACTTTTCTGTTTGTGATCAAAAAGAGGTTGATCTTTCAAAAGGCTTTCGATTGCTGCACTATCCTTTTCCAGGTTCATGTCCAACAAGAGTCCCCGGTTTCCATAATCCAACATGAAAGGAACACACGATACCTTAGTCGCAATGGGAACGCAACCCCAAAACATGCCCTCGGCAATCACTTTGGGCCAACCTTCGCTCTGGGAAGGCAAAATCACAAAATGACTGTCTTGATACGCTTTTTGAATGGTGTGTTTGGTTTGATTTCCTTTCAGTACAATACAATCTTCTAACTTGTTTTGAGTACAATAATCCTCTAATTGTTGTCGTTCTTTTCCTTCGCCAAATAGCGTTAATCGAACTTGATGTCCTTTTTGAAGCAACCTTTCTACTAGTTGAATGGCATACAACGGATTCTTTCCTGCCACTAAAGCTCCCACAAAAACAAAATGAATCGGGTCTTTTAAGTTTCTGTTGGCAATAGGAACTTTGTCTGATTCAGTGTAGGTAGCGGTAAAAAAAGGTTTTATGTTTTTAGTGCTTCTCTCCCACTCTCCATATACTAAAACCTGCATATTTCGGGTCAAAAATGTATTACTCAAGATCCATTGTTGCAATTTGTAGGTCCTTGGCTGTTTTGATTTTGGATCCCAATTACCAGCATATTTGGCTGTTTTGGGTTTATTGGGGAAAAAAATTTGAACAATACATCCCAACAAACCTATATTTCCAGGGCAGCGCAAATGAATGTGATCTGCAGCGCGCATGGCTTTGTAGATTTGCCAACTTATGGTAGGGATTTTTAAAATGGTTTTTAATAGCCCACTGACACTAAGCAGGTCAAAAGAAGCAACGGGTATAAATTTAATATCTGGCGTGTGGTACGCACTATCCACTGCTGTTTTCTCCGACTTTACTATGGGTGCCACAACAATCAACTGTGTAACCTGCTTTGCCCAAATGTTCATTTCGCGCACATAAGGTGCATAGGCATAATAATGTGTTCCCTTTGCAATATGGGGAACATGAGTAATAATTGCAAATGTCATTTTAACTTTTAGTTTAAAGAGGCAATTTAGCCTTCTTGGGGTCCCTTTTGTATCCTTGTGATAAAACGGTTCGTACTCCTAAAACAAATATAGTACTAAATGATACCATCGTCAACAACATCTGAAGCTGATGTTGCTATTCATTCCCCTTTTTGCGCAACCAATTTCAAGAAGCTTGTTTTATTTCAAATTTAGACAAAACAGCTGTCACTTCATGAAGGTCAAAACCATAGTACACGCAATACTCCTTTATGGTCACTTTTTGACATGGTTTTTTGTCTAACTCTTTTTTAAGATTTTGAATTTCCTTACGAGCATAACTCTCACTTTTCCCAGTAAGGATCACGATGTCGCTTGGATAAATAACAATTCTATACATAGGGTGTGCTGGTTAGACGCTGTTGCATTGTTTATAAATACAAATTTAACAAACACTATCGTACCATAAGAACTAACTTATTAACAAAAAACAAGATACAAATTTCCAATTAACTACTAAACAACCCTTTCCTACTAAGTGAAATGTCAAAAAGTAGTTCAAACGACTATAAACGAACCTAAATCAACATGATAAAAAAGTAAAAAATTAATTACATTTGTTAATAACTATTTAATTAAAACTTTCAATTTGTAAGTTTTACTCTTCAAAACACTGTTTTTTAATACTACTACGCTGAAGATTTGCCATTTATCCCTGGTTGTACCAGTTCTGCTTTGTTCATTACAGGACCTAAAACTACTTATTTACGATCGTGTAATGTACACCATAACCTGTTGACGGGGTTCAATGGAGTTGTCTCTCCCTTTCATTGTTTCCATATAACACTGTAATTGCTGGTATCGGCTATCTATACCATGCTAGGGAAACTAACTTTAGCTCTTCTTTGGCATGACAACCAAATTGCGGATAGCCTCTTTAGTATCAATACAATTGCTCCTCTTCCTCTTGCTATTTTCATTGCGGAATGTTGCGGGTATCTACGGGGTAGGTATGGGGCATCCTCACTGCAGCTAAAAAGTACCTCTAACGCCTCTTCGATTTCCTCGCTTTTGTTTTTTTAATGGAGAACTACGATGTGGTAGAAAACGGTTAAAACGGTATTTATGCCCTATTTAGCTTCTTTTTGATACGTATGTGCGGTTGTGCTTATTGCCGTATCATTTGCTACTTTCTTACTCTTTCTACAAAAACAACACAATAGTCCAAAAACGGTCGAAACGATACCAACTCCTTGTACACCAAGTGAAAGCATTCTACATTTGACTATTATTAATCCCAAAAACAAATAATCATGGGCAAATTAGCAGGAATTATCAAAATTGAAGGCACGTTAGATGGGCTAACGTTTTACAAAAGTCAAGATGGCTATATGGTGAGAACCAAAGGAGGCGTCAGTAAAAAAAGAATCATGACTGATCCGGCTTTTGCAAGAACGCGAGAAAATTTAAGCGAGTTTGCGTTGAACGCCAAATCAGGAAAACTGATCCGCGATGCCACGGGAGTACTACTGAACAAGGCGAAAGACCCCAAACTATCCAGTCGCATGCTGCAGCTGATGAATACGATTAAAAATTCTGACACCGTATCGGCCAGAGGCAAGCGAAACGTTGCCTTAGGACTTGCCAGCGAGGAGGGAAAACAACTATTGAAAGGGCTTGATTTTAATATCAAAGCGCCCTTAGCCTCTGTATTACAAACTCTTTTTACGGTAGCCACAGACACGGGAACCATTGCCATTACTGATTTTATTCCTCAAGAACAATTAAGCACACCCAACAACGCCACACACGTTAGTTTCCGCAGTGCTTTTATTAATTTGGATTTTGCAACGGGCATATTTGACAAAAGCTACAGTCCAATTTCTAATGTTCTCCTTGATCAAAACCTGATTACGGTCACCTTGACCCCAGAGCAGGTTCCGGCGGGATCAGGGATACAGTTGTATTTGTTGCTCATTGAATTTTATCAAGAAGTCAATGGAATCCAATATTCATTAAAAAGCGGCAACTACAATGCCTTGAATTTGGTTGAAATCCTTTAAAAAAGAAACCTCTTGCCAGCTAGAAACCTCGTTGTATTGCGAGGTTTTCTGTTTTTGTTTCTTGTGCCTTTACTAAACCAGAACATCAGGTGCTTTAATGGATTTTATGGTAGTGTTTTGAATTAAATTATCTTTTACTTTCTTACTTCTATACTTATTACGAGCAATTATGTGCTATTAGTTATCCTTAATACTGCTTTAAAACCCATTGGGTGCCATTATTCAAAACGTCAGTTTAGTTTATCCCGAACTTGTCAAGTAAAGTGTTTTTTGTAAAGTAAAACGAAATAAAACTTCTCGATATGCTCCGATACTTAAAGTTACGTGTAGCGAGAACCGATTTATATACAATTTTCTTTTTCCTCAGTTTTATAGAAATGCTCGATACATTTTTTTCCCGAAGCTTTGGAGAAAATTCTCGAGCTGTCGAAAAAACAACCATCAAAAAATAATTATATCCAGCGGTTTAAAATAATTGAACCTTTAGGAACATAGAAAAAAAGAACCGGATAACCCATTTCTTCGGTTGACATACCTTTGCCTTTCTTTATAAAAGTAAAATGCCTTTCAAAATTTTAAAATCTATTTGATTAAACAGCTTGAATTACACCCAACGGGTTACTTTATAAAATAATTTCAGCAAAATTTTTACAATACATATCCATACTAAAAGTATTCAAAAAAGTACTTCTTGCTGCAATGCTCATTTGTTGGTATGAATTAAAATTATCTTCTACTTTTGCAAATAAAGAAACCATTTCGTCAATAGTCGCGTCAAACTTAAAACATTCTACACCATCATTTAAATAGTGAGTCAATCCAGTGGTATTTGAAATTAGTAAGGGAGTTTGATTCATCATTGCTTCCAGACCAACTGTAGGTAAATTATCAAATTTTGAAGGAATTATCGCAAAATGACTATTAATTAAATAAGCATCAATTTGATCATAATTAAGTCCTCCAAAATAATGAACTCCCATATTGCTTTTAACCAGTTCTTTAATTTTAATTTCTTGACTTCCAGTCCCAGCAATATTTAAAATGATTTTCGAATACTTAACTTTCTCCTTATATCTCAAATAAGCCTCAATTAAATCAAGCACTCCTTTCGATTGATCTAATCTGCCTAAATAAGAGATGAGAATAGATTCTTCTGTACTAATTATTTTGTTTTTAAATCGGTCGATCATAGGGTTCAACAGAACAAATCCCTTATTTAGGCCATAAAATGATTTTAAATCTGCTTTAGCCAATTCCGAAGGGCAGATTATGACATCGCACAATAGTTTATAAAATATCTTTTTTCTAATAAATAGTACTTTTTGTTTGATTGACGTTTTTTTCTGGTCCGCCATAAGCTGTGCGCTCAGCGTGTGATAATATTCATAAGTCTTAACTTTGCCTAAAGACAAAAATTTAGAGACAGAAACAGTGATGTTACTGCCGACAAAATGTCCAATTATGATGTCTGGTTTGTAGTGTAAGTGTATTTTAGCGTACCAAAAAAAATCACGCAAAGAAGTCGGCCTTTTTTTTGTTGGCCAAGAACAAATAGTGATTTTACCTTGCTTTTTTATTACGGACATTTTGTCTGCAAAATAGGGATCATGAGAGATAAAAACAACTTCATTTCCTAAGTTGGCAAGATGCTGTGCCAAATGATAACTCATAGCAGAAAACGAGATTTCACTGTAATTGTGGGCTATAAGTATTGTTTTCATTGTTGTTATTTGTGGCTAACTAACCTTTTTTTGTGGCTACTAAATAAAGAGTGGAACCATTGTATCTTCTTAAAAGAGATTTCAAAAAATTCAAATAGAATCGTTTTCTTTTCATTTCGACGTATGGAAATTTCTTAACAACCACCATACAATTCTTAAACTGATTCATTTCAAAAATAGCGCTACTGTTTTCTTTAGTAAAAAAGTTTAAGTGCAACACTATTTATCTTGATAATTCGCATGTTACAACGTCCTTAGTTCCGTTTTACATTTAGTAGTTTCACTGTATTTTCAACAACCTTGCATTCTTTATATTGCGTCATATCAATCCGATTAGGTTCTTATTTGTATCAAAATCTATTTCTTGTATCCCTGTTTACGCTCTAGATGTTCGTTACAGAATAAAAGATTGCTACTTCATTTCACTTTTGGCTTAGAAACCCACAAACTCCACCAACCTACCGTTCTTCCCATGGCCTCCGAAAAGGCTTCCATTCGTTTACTGGTTGTAAAGGTATTGCTAAATCGAATCACTGTCAAAAGTATCGTAATCGCATGCCATTTTAGCTGATGTTCTAAGGTTGGCTGTGGGTTTTTCGTTCGCCACACATACCATCCGTTTCGTACTACCATCTTCCCGTATTGGTATTTGTTGGGCCTGCCAGAGGCATCGTGATAATGATACAATTGTAAGTTAGTATTGATTACGTTTTTACCAAACGCTAAGGCTCTGATGCTAAAATCAGCATCTTCATACAAACCATAGCCTTCAAAATGAGTGGAAAATCGAATTGAATCAAAGACACTTTTATGAAAGGCGAATGACATTCCCACCAACAAATCAACTTCATGTGTTTTTCCGTTCGAAGGAAATCCACACGTTTTACCATGGGAATAATTTGGCATTTTTCCTGGACCTAAATTGGATTGCAAACCGAGATAATTGCGAAATACATTGCGTTGGCCTTCTTTATAAACATATCCTTCCCATTGAAAATAACGGTACTTGTCGTATTTTATATGTGGGTTACTGACACTCCAACCATTTTCATTTAAAGCGATTCCGCCCACTCCAGTAACCGCAGGGTCATTAGTAAACGTTTTTACCAACTCTTGAAAATAATTAGGCGTTAATTCGGTATCGTCATCCAAAAAAGCAACAATTTCACTCGTTCTATTCACTTTAGTTATTCCATAATTCCTTTGTTTGGTAAGCCCTCTATGCGATTCAGGAACCAGATAATAATGAAGATTATTAAACTTATTTTTATTTAAAAGCTGCTGGGTCGCAGCTGTAGTTGACCCATCAATAATTAAAATCTCCGCTGGATGTACTGTTTGTTCCGTGACCGACTTTAGTAATCTTAATAAAGGTTCGGGACGCATGTAAGTACAAACTATTAACGATACTTTCATATTTTATTGATGTCTAGTTCCTAAATTAATTAATTTTCTAGCATAAAAAAGAGATTTCTTAAATTGTCTATTTTTATAGGGAATGCGTAGTAAACGATACAACATTCCCAATCTAGAGCCGCTAAACAAGTAATACGTAAAGTGTTTGTATTTGTATTCTATAAGCTGTTTTGGGGTGTAATGCTTCAGAATACCATACATTACAGTTGGACTAGGAACTGGCTTTACACCTCGTACCGGTGTATCTAGTTCCCAAGGTTGTTTTTTTCTTTTCTTTCCAATTATTTTTGCCTGATTTCCCCAAAACCGATACCCCCCTGTAGGCGGCTTTAAATGCAAATTAGTAGAAAAAGGATTAAACAACACCGTAACTCCAATTTTAGAAAGTGACATACCAAAATCACTGTCCTCGCCATATCCTCCATCAAAATTGACATCATTTCCAATTAACTGTTCGACGTATTCTCTTTTTACACAAGAATTCGCATTGCTAAATGAAGGAGTACAACCGACTATTTTTCCATAGAGATCTGAATTTTCTAATTTTCGTTTTAAATCGTCTAAATCTTGTGTGTGAACTTCTGCACGAATATCTAATCCATTGCAGGCTCCCACATCATACGTCTGCAACAATCGAATGTGATTTTCTATAAAATCTGCTGGTATGCGAATATCATCATCTCCAAAAACGATATAATCGCCAGAGCATAGCGCTATTGCCTCATTTCTAGCTTTACAACTGCCTTTAGATTGTTGCCAAATTACTGTCAAGTCAAAAGGATATTTATTTTGCTGATACAGTGCTTCGTCTCTTTGATCCTTTGGAGTAGCATCAACTACAATCACTTGTTCCGGTTTGTAAATTTGAGTGGCAAGATCCTTTAATAATTGCAAAGTATATTCTTGCCGAAACATCGTAGGAATGATGTAACTTACAGAAGGGTTTCCTTGTACTTCATTTAATTTACGGGGAGGAAAGATGGAAGCCTCTTTTCGTTTTTTAAAATTGCCTTTAATTTTAAAAAACGTCTTCCATTCTGAGATTTTCCAAATGCCTAATCTAAAAATCATAAAAACAGCATGACTTATTTTATAATTTTTTCTAAAAAAAAGGTGGCGATCCGTTTGCGAAATAAAAACAATTTCTTTTTTTGCTTCTGAAAACAGATTATTCACATACATTGGGACAACACCTAAAAAACGGATGCATCGAAAACCATAATCCAACCCCTGCATTTGAAGATTATCATAGTCCACATCAAACCCTTTTGTAATCTCCCATACTGATTTTCGAACGGCAAAAGCATTGGGATTAACCCTCCAACTCACACATTGATCTAAGCCGTCAAAATCATTTAAATACCAAAAAAACACAGCCGTTTGATAAACTAATTCAGGAAAAGCATTTTTATAACCTTGCTCAAAAGAACTGTGCCAAATATCACCCGCTCCTTGGGACAAAACCTCTAATTGTCTAAAATCTGGATTTCCCGCATACAAAAGGATTTCCCCTGCTGCAGTAGTATATTCTTTTAATTGTAAATTGTCCATTTCTATCGATACCTTAACCGTGTATTATTATATGACTTGTATTACTCAATCTACTGATTACTACTTTTACTGTTGTAGCATTGTATGTTTGGCTAATTATAGCAAACTGCTTTTTCTAAGACACTAAAAAAATCTATTTATTATAAAAAGATTGATAAAACAGTAAACTCTGTTGTGCCACTTTTTGGATACTGAATTTTTCGCTAACTTTTAGTTTTGCCGCTAATCCGAATTCTTTTTGTAAATCATCGTCTTCCATCAACTTAATAATTTTAGCCGCATAAAGAGCATGATCTTTTGGATGTACTAAAAATCCATTGACTCCATCATCAATCACTTCTGCCGCCCATCCAATATTTGAGGCGACAATTGCTTTTTCCATCGCCATCGCTTCAATCCAAGAAACTGGTAAGGCTTCCGCAAAAGTAGGAAATACACAAACCGTCGCTGTACTAATTTGATTTTTTATTTCAGAATATGGCACAGCACCTAAATAAGTCACATTCAGCAATGCAGCTGGAGAAAACAACTCCTGCATCATTTTCCAAGTGGAAGGATTTCCCGAAATAATATCTGGAACATCTTTACCCACCAAAATTAACGCGGCATTCGAACTTTTTCGAACAACTTCATTAAATATAAAGGGCAGCTCTAGCAACCCTTTCTTTCGGATTAGACTCCCAAAATAGAGTATGTTCCCCGGTCCCCGACTCCCAGCAGGGGGATCTAGAGTAGTAGTGTCGGTAGTATGATCAGTTCCTCCACTATGAAATACATCCGTGTTGATTCCATTAGGGATAATGGTGAATTTTTTGTTTAAACCAAAAACTTCCTTAGTCAAATCAGCGGTAAACTGACTGACTGAAAGCAAGGCATCTGCTTTTTGAAGGGCTCGTTTTTCGTGAAATTTGTTCCTCCACTTTACGGGACGCTGGTCTAAATGACAAAAATAAGTATCTGAGCCGTTCAACCGAATCACAATTGGGCATTTTTTTGGCGTAATAAAAGAGGTAATTCCGGTCCAATCCGATGCTTCTACCAAATCAATTTCTTTGTTTTGGTATAACGAATTAATAATGCGTTCCAGTTTTTTGCGGGTCAAATACCAGGACAGCCCTTTTAATTTTATGTTTTTTATCTGCTGCACAACAATACCATTATCGTCAAACAGGCGTTCCTCTTTTTGACCATAGACCAAAACACGAACGGAACACCCTTCTTGGATTAATCCCATTGCGAGGTTTTTGATGCTCGTACCAATGCCACCCGAACTACCCGTGTTGCCGTGAGGGTATTCAGGAGTCAGAAAGGCTATTTTCCTGATCCCTGGCCCCTCTCCTAAAGTAGAGGGGAGCCAAGCTGAAACATTTTTATCTTTCTTCATGGTGTTATATTGTTGGCATGTTGTCTCTTCATTATTTTATTTTTCTGTGAATCTATTCCCCTTCTATTGGCTGCTTTTCCTTTGGAGCGGTTTGGTTAGTGGAAAAAAATCCTTGATAATTGTCGCTGTAAACAGTCGTGCTCCTGCATCATTCATGTGTCCGCAAGAGGAGAAGTAGTGGTCGCCTTGCACTGCATTTTCATAATTGTGAATTTCAGGATAAATCTTGTTTGCCTTTTCAAAATAATCCAATCCCTTTGTATTGCTGCACATCGGCGTCATCACGGCAATCAAATTGATATTATTGTTCGCGCAAATTTGCTTGATTTCTTCATAGTATTTATTATGAATGGGCTTTAACGCTCTAATGTCATTTTTCATGTTTCCTTTTTTATTCCCCAATGCATAAAAACCTCCATTTTTTAGCGTGTTCGTTGGCTCACTCTTGATACTATTATACATTTCTCGAAAACCTATGGAAGCATCAAATTTCACATAGCGATAAAAAGGAATACAATACAATTGCCAAAAATCATTCTCCCCAGCGAAATGATTTTTCACAACTGTTGATTGATGTAAATACGGTAAAAACTTAGCAGCCACTGCATCAGATCGTTCTTCATTGGAGAGATTTAAATCGGTTTCAATTATTATATTTTTGATTGTATAGTTTCGCTCTACCATCAATTTCAATAACAAAGAAGCCTCAAATAAATGTCCGCCACTCATGCCATAATTAAACGTTTTCAATCCTTCTTCTTGAAATAATTGCGTCACAAAATGATTATTCGCTCTAGAAGATCCTAAAATGACCACATCGTAATTTCTTGGTTTCGAGTTGTAAACATAATCAATTTTCCCTCGATTGGAGGCTTGCAAATAAACAGTCGTATACATAAAATCCAATACTACTAACAGTAAAAACAGTAGCACGAGGGTTTTGACCGTAAAAATTAAAAACTGCTTCATTGTTGTTTTATTCTGGATTATTATGCTACTATTTACATGTATAGTATTTGATACCTCGATATTTTGTAATTTTTATAGACGAATACTCTCTTTCATAATTAAACTACTCGTTTTGTCACGTCGAGCGCAGTCGAGACGCTTTTTTGTCCTCATGAATCTCGACTATAGCTTGTCCTGAGCGCAGACGAAGGACTCGATTTGACAGCTCGACTATAGCTTGTCCTGAGCGGAGTCGAAGAACTCGATTTGATAATTAAACTACTCGTTTTGTCACGTCGAGCGCAGTCGAGACGCCTTTTTGTCCTAATGAATCTCGACTGCGCTCGATTTGACAACTCGATTTGACAACTCAACTATAACTATCCTTAAGCGGAGCCGAAGGACTCGATTTGTCAATTAAACTACTCGTTTTGTCACGTCGAGCGCAGTCGAGACGCCTTTTTGTCCTAATGAATCTCGACTGCGCTCGATTTGACAACTCGACTATAGCTATCCTTGAGCGTAGACGAAGGACTCAAATTGAAATCGTACCCATTCCTGTCACGTCGACAATTGATACTGACCGAAATCAAAATACATTCGAAAAGGCTCAGTTGTATTAATCTTGAACTTTTCTCATATCGAAAACTCAACTCCCCTACTTTCTTTTTCCTTCCCCATCCCTAAAGGGTGGGAAAAAGAAAGACGACACACTAGTATTCAAAAGCACCTATATTTTCGGCTCCCTTTAGGGTCGGCGCAAAACGGAAATGCAACTCCCTAAAACTGAAAATAAATAAACTCCTTATAATCGGAATACGTTCCCAAGGTAACAATTGCAGCAAGGCACAACCCCAATTTCAACCAGGAATACTTCCCAGAAATGGGTTCAATGTGCGTTCTACTGTTCCATTCCACTACTACGAAAACAGCCACCATTACGAGTAATTCATAATTATACCTCTCGTTTTCCATATATTGGGAGACAAATCGACCGTCAGAAAACATCCTTTTTATGTAGTCAAAAGCCTCTTCGATTGTTTTTGCCCTAAAAAATATCCAAGCGAGGCACGTTAATGCAAAAGTGCTGAGGATATTCAAAAATACGCGAACTGAAGCAAAATCCCAGTATAATGAAACCGTTTCCATATTAGACCGATTCTTTTTTAACAGCAATAACGGCAAAAAATACAAAGCGTTAATAAAACCCCAAGCAATAAAAGTCCAATTGGCGCCATGCCAAAATCCACTCACTAAAAAAATGATAAACGTATTGCGTACTTTCATCGCGGTACCGCCACTGCTCCCGCCCAATGGGATGTATAAATAGTCCCGAAACCAAGACGATAGCGAAATGTGCCAACGACGCCAAAACTCAGCAATATCCCTAGAGAAATAAGGGTAGTTAAAATTGCGAAGTAAATCAATCCCAAACAGTTTGGACATTCCCAATGCCATATCCGAATAACCGGAGAAATCCCCGTAAATCTGAAAAGCAAAATAAACGGCTCCTAGCATTAGGGACAAGGAGTTCATCGATTCATAATTATCAAAAATCGCGTTAGCATAGGTAGCGCAAGTATCTGCAATGACTACTTTCTTGACTAAGCCCCAAACAAACTGAAAAACGCCTTCTTTAGCTTTTTGAAAGTCAAAGCTGCGTTTCACTTTCACCTGTGGCAATAAATGCGTCGCTCTCTCTATAGGACCCGCCACCAGCAGCGGAAAGTAACTGACGAACAGGGAGTAATCTACAAAGTTATATTCGGCTTTAATTCTTTTTAAATAAATGTCAATGACATACGATAACCCGTGAAAAGTGTAAAAAGAAATTCCCACCGGCAAAATCACGTTCAGCAATAAAGGACTGGTTTGCAATCCAAAACCGTTCAATAATTGCGAAAAAGAATCGGCAAAAAAATTATAATATTTAAAGATTCCCAAGAAACCCAGATTCACACTGATACTCAACCAAAACCAAAATTTCCGCCCCAGTTCGGTCTTGGCCTTTTCTATCCTAATACCGGTATAATAATCTAAAAAAGTGGAGAAAACCAGCAAGAATAAAAAACGCCAATCCCAACAAGAATAAAAATAATAGCTCGCCACTATGAGTACTGCATTTTGAGTGCTTTTGGTTTTATTAAAAACAAACCAATACAGCAGAAATACAATAGGCAGGAAAATGGCAAAAGCAAAGGAATTGAAAAACATCTTATCTTATTGTTGAGCTTTAGTAAATTATTTTTAAGTGATTTTCTACCATTTTTTCTAAAGATAAATCATTCACCTTTTTATTATTAGCAGAAAAGTCATTAATTTGATACTCTTGTGCCACAATTTTTTGTAAAATAAGTGTCAGTTCACCCGTTTTAGCAACTTCAAATAAAAAGCCATTTTTATTTTCTTCAACTAATCCCAAAACATTACCCTGATCTCTTGTAGTAATCACGGGTAAGCCACTTAATAAACTTTCAATAACAGAAAAGCAGAATGTCTCGCCATGAGAAGGGTGTATTAAAAAATCATAATTACAATAAATTTCATTCAGATTAGATACACTTCCCTTAAAACTAAAAACAGCCGTAAGCGAAAATTGAATAATCATTTTTTTTAATTCTTCTTCAAAGTAACCTTCTCCATAAATATCAATTTTAAGATTTGTTTTAAATTGTTCCTTCAGGTTATCAACTGCAACAATTAAATCTTGAATTCCTTTATCTTTTCGCAGGTGTGAAGCAACTATAAAATTATTTGTAACATCATAATTAGATTTTTTTTTGAATTTATCTATTTCAAGTCCATTAAAAATAACAATAGATTTTTTATTAATTTGTTTGCCAAACTCCTTTACCAGCTGATTTTTTGAATAATTCGAAACCCCGACGAACAAATCAATAGAGCGTGAAAACAGCATTCCTTTCACTTTTTTTTCTAGTCTCTTTTTTAAAGGATATCCCAAAATGGGTCTTGGGTTATGATCTACAACTATAATTTTAGCCGACGTTAGCTGTTTAATTTTATAAAAAAAAGGAGTACATAATTCGATAAAATGGGTAATGATATGCGTATATACTACCGGTTTGCTTTTGTACGTTTCTAGAAAAAAAATTTCTATATTTTGTCCGTTACTCTCCAAAATAGTCAATTTAGAATAGTCCCCATGCTGCGAGCAATTTGGGAAAAACCAATCTATCGCAATACCGTTTTGCTTGGCTGCTGCATCAAATCGCCAGAAGAAATGATCCATTCCTCCTACACGCTCTGGCAACAATTCATAATTGCAAAGGACCGCTATTCTTTTTTCGCTCAAGACCATTGTAACAAAGTTTCAGCAATTCGCTTCCCAGTTCCGTCTAACGGTTTTGAAACTTGCATTTCTAAGAGTTCTTTTCTATTGGCTTCATCCAAAATGGGGTTTTGGAGGTACTCATTTACACAAGTCAAAAGTTCTTTCTCGTTCTTAGCTATTTTTGTAGCGTTACTATTGACCACATGGATCAGATGTTCATACTTCAAAAAACGTTGATCATCGTATAGACCGTTTTCACTAGTTCCAAAAACAGTATTAATCACCGGTTTCCCAAATTGCATAAAATCTAAACTCATCGTAGACAACATATTGATATTCAAATCGGAATAATTTAATATCCCTCTCAAATCTTTTACGTCTTCAACTGTCGGAACCCGTTGTGACCATTCCTCCTGATGTCCTTTGCGGGACAAATGCCATTTGGGAAAATTCCATTTGACGAAAGGAAATTTTTCGGCTACCAAAGCAAATCGAATCGGATCTTCTGCAGGAGAAGTTCGAACCAATAAAGTAACATCTGGTATCTTTTTTTCTAAAATGGCACTTGCAATGGTTTCAATATACAGTTCATCATTTTTACTAGTAGAACTATCGCCACAGCTAAAACAAATTATTTTTTTTAACGGGTCTAACTCAAATTTCAAGAGAAATTCTTCTTTGTTAACGTAGTATCTATCTAATACATAAGGCTCAAATTGTGGTGTTCCCACCACTTCAATATTTTTGGCTTGCACTTTTTTATAAAAGTGCAACAACTCTTTTTTCATCAAATCACTCCACACTAAAAAATAATCAAATTCAGCCGCCATTCTGCCTTTGGAGGCCAGATTGTCCCAACTAAAAATAAAAGAAACTGTTTTTAATTTCATTTTTTGGGCTTGATACGCCAAAGGAGCGATAAACGGTGGACGTTGGTGCGTGAAAAACAACAAATCAAATTGTTCTTCATGAAGCAGCTTTTTGTATGCTTTAGTAACATTATAATTTTTAAAAGTAAACTGCTGCCAATTGCTGTATCCTTGTATACAATTTTCAGAATAAAATAGCGCCGTCAGTTTGAAGATAAACCGAGTAGCAATTCCTCGCGGGTTTTTTGCGACCGTTCTATTAGCATTGTAATTATCTACTATCCCAAAATTATTGTTCTGATGTAATTTTAAATGCGCTACTTCTTTTGCTTTTCTAAAAAACCAAGTGGGGAATTTTTCTATAAAAACCGGTAACTCAATAATTCTTGATTTTATAATGTGATCCGCATAGATTTCAGCTGGCAAACAAGATAAAATAACGACCTCATCAAATGTCTTTTCTGCCTCTATCAAAAAATCACTCAATATATAATTTCTAAAACCTACACCATCTGTAATTACTATGCCTAATTTTTTCATCGCTATTTCTTTATAATCATCTTAATATTCATTTTTATAAACATTTTTACTGTTGAAAAGAAATAAATGAAAACTAATCTTAAACCATAAATCTTATTAAATGAAAATTGAAATCCTTCAATATTTATAATTTCCAAATCTTGAAATGAACGCCAATTACTTTTTTTATGAAAAGCAAATATTGTATTTTTTTTTGCGAAGTTATTATTCTTATTTAAATAAAAATTCAAAAAGGAACCAAGATCATTAAAAGCTTCAAAATTATCTTTATGCAGATACCATTGCAAATATTTAATTTTATCATTACTTAATCCAACAATTTGTTCGTTTTGTGTCTCAATAAGATTAATTGAATACAATATCCTAAATGCAGGTATGAAAATTTTATAATCCCAATTGATAAATATTTCAAATTCTTTTGATATCAGTTGCTCTATTGCTTCATGGTATGGCTTATCTGTATAAATAATATTTTGATTTTTGCAGTCATACTCTTTTAAAAAAAATTGTAGTTTTTTTTTTTTGTTGGATCTCAATAAAATAGTCACTACAAAATATTCTGAAATATAATTTAAACAAATTTTTAAAAATTTTTTATTGATTGTTAAATTATCATCAAGATTTATAATAAATACAACATTTTTTAGTTCCAATTTTGATTGTTTGTAAGAATGAACTAACCATCGTTCAGGAAAAAAATCAGTTTCATCAAATTTCATTCCTAGTTGTCCGATAAAATTTCGTTCAGGACGAATAACTCTAGAATTAGTTTTTTCACCTAGCCAAGCCACCCACCAAGAAAACGTTGAATTACTTATAATAAAATCATCACACATTGAACCCAAACACAATTGTTCAATATCATTAAGATCTGTAGCAAAAAATGCATTTTTTAAAAAGTCAAAATGAAATTTACAATATTCTAAATCATCAGAAATAAAAATAATATTTCTATCCTGCCAATCTTTAAAAAAATAAATTAAGGCGCTATAATAGTATTTTAAAGTCGGCTGATAAAAATCTGGATTATTTGTAAAATCTCCTCTTCTTATAGAAATTAAAATTACTTTCTTCTCGAAAATTACTTTATACTTTTTATATATTTTTTGTTTGAAGTCATATTCAAAATTAAAATATATTTTTGTTAAATGATTAGAAAAATATTTTTCTGACTGTAACCAGCCATCAATATTATAGTCCTCATTTTCAATTTCCCAATCATGGTATGAAAATTTTTTTTCAACCAATCTATTTTTAATATTTGAAACTAACAATGGTAATTTTTCATCAAAATAACATTCATATTTCCAATATGGAAATGCAAAATCATGTTTGTGTTTACATGCCAATCCAATAACAGAAGATATCTGAAATAATTGGTTTCCTAAATTACCTTTTGATCCTAATTTTAAAAATGTAAGCATTGGTTTAATTGTCTAAACTTTTTTTGATAATTTATCTCTTACTACAGTATTTGCTTTCATAATTGCAACATGAATCAATAAATTATTTTCACATTGCTCAAAAACTAAATCACGGAACAATATAAATATTGGAATAGCTTTTGTCTTCAAGGTGCAGCTGCCATTTTTTAAGTGACTGTTCTTTTCGAATTATTCCTTAGTTAAATATTTTTCTATAAAAACTGATAACTTAATAATTCTTGATTTTCTAATGTGATCCACATATATTTCAGATGGCAAACAAGATAAAATAGCGACCTCATCAAATATCTTTTCTGCCTATATCAAAAAATCACTTTATATATAATTTCTAAAACCTACACCATCTGTAATTACTATGCCTAATTTTTTCATTATTTTAAAAACTTATAATGCAACTGTATTAATCCACTGCCAAAGATAAAAACTATTATCTTGATTTCCGTCACAATAATCCTTCCATATCGCTTGTACTTGTTTTTCATCAATACCCTCTAAAGCTGAAAAAACGGCTATCTTCTTGGTAAAATAAGGTGCTAATTCTTTTGCAATCCATTCCCTCTGCGGGGTTTGCAAGGCTCTTTTTGGAGCTAAAGCAATCGTGTCTCCTAACTGCTTTTTGACTAAATCACGCAGTAGCCATTTCGTTTGTCCGTTTTGAATTTTTACACTTTCACTTTGAGCAAAAGCCAATTCTACCAAGCGATAATCTAAAAAAGGCTCTCGCAGCTCAATACTGTGCATCATACTAATCCGGTCATTAAAACGCAAAGCTCTGGGGATTTTAGTGTAAAACAAATCTCGGTATTGGAGGTTTTGTAAATCAGTTTCGAAAGGACGATCGTATACTTCTTTTTGAGCCCAATCGCTATACCTTTCTAGCAACACTTCGGGACGTACTGGGCTCGAATTCAATCCCTGAATCAGACTATTACTTTGGTTGTGGTAATAATCATAACCCGCCCAAGCTTCGTCCATACCTTGTCCATCTAAGATCACTTTGATCCCTTTTTTATTAGCAGCTGCAAATAATAAACTATAGGCTAACGTCGGGAAACCGCCAAAAGGTTCGTCTTGAAACCAACTTACCGTCTCTATTAATTGTGAAATTTCTTTGTAGTCCAAAAGTACTTTGTGCAATGGATACTTCGTGGTTTTCATTAACGCTTCCACCCAAGGTAATTCATCGTATTTTTCGTTATCCGAATAAAAGGTAAACGCTTCTATGGGTTCTTGTGAAGGCAAGTGCTGATGCACTAAATTGATCAATGTAGAAGAATCCAATCCTCCACTCACATTCATTCCCAAAGGTACATCGGCTCTAAACCGCAACTGTATCGCATCCTTTAGCAAGGCTTCATATTCTATTTTCAATTCCGCTACTGGCAAAGGTGCTCTGTTTTTAATCCGGTTGGGGAAATCATACCATTTTTGCAACTTTATATTTTCCTGATTCTGATTTTCCGTATACCGCCATTCAAAAAAATGACCTGCCGGAATTTGATTAATATGCTCCCAAAAAGTTTCAGTAGGCATGCCATAGGTACCATATACAAAATAATTGGCCCACACTTTTTTGTGTTTTACTTTTGGAATTCCTGCCGCAAATAATGTTTTTATTTCGCTGCTAAAATACAACTGATTGTTATACATGGTGTAATAGAAGGGTTTAACACCAAAACGGTCCCGTACCGCTACTACTATTTGGTCTAGACTATCCCAAATTGCAAAACTAAACATCCCATTAAGCTTGTCTAAAGCAGGCATTCCCCATTGCATGTATGCAGCAAGCAAAACTTCGGTATCGGATTGAGTTCGAAAATTATAGAACGCCTTCAGTTGCTCTTTTAACTCCGTATAATTATAAATCTCCCCATTGAACACAATAGTATAACGGCCACAAGTACTGACCATCGGCTGGTTGGCTGTTTCCGATAAATCAATAATACTTAAACGGTTGTGTCCTAAAACAACATAAGGATTATCCCATACCGTCATAGCATCAGGCCCACGATGCTTTTGTGCTTCAAGCATTTTGTACATCGTGATGCGATTATTCGGCTTATTCCCTATAATTCCAGCTATGCCACACATTAGATTAGCCTTAAAATTGTTGGTAATTTTTGCACTGCGTTATCCCAATCGGTCATTGTATCTATATTCACATACAGATCGGGATTACTTTCTATATAACTGGTCGAACTACCATAAAACGAACCGTTTTTTATTGTTTCAATTGTAGTTAAATAAATCGATCCATCTCTAAAAAAAGCTTGTGGTAATTCTTGTCTGCGCTTGATGATTTCTTTTTCACCGGTAGCAATTGTCAAACAGCCGTTTTCATCCGCCTCAAAAACCCAATGCGGATTGTATTCCAGAGGGACTTGAAGAACACTAACTAAGGAGTCTACTTTTTTTTCTTTAAAAGCAGCAATGGCTTTATCTATAAATCCCTTTTCTCGAAAAGGAGCAGTAGGTTGTAACAAACAAACCGCATCAAAAAATTTGCCTTTTGCTTCCAAAAAAGCGACGGCATGTTGTACCACCGAAATACTAGAAGCGGTATCATCTGATAATTTTTCGGGACGTAAAAAAGGAACTTCAACTCCATAATCTAAAGCGACCGCTGCAATATTTGAATCATCTGTAGAAACTAGTATTGTAGATAACAATGTACTTTCTAAGGCTTGTTCAATCGTATAACCAATTAAGGGCTTGTCACCCAATATTTTTATATTCTTTCCAGAAACCCCCTTAGAACCTCCTCTAGCTGGAATTATCGCAAGGATTTTCATATAATCATTCTTAATTTATATTTTAAGGAGGTTGCTATTTTCTCTAAAAACCAACTTGTTTTATTTCTAAAGTTTGGGTTTAAGCGAAAAAGAGTATATCCTCCAACAAAATGATTACTACTTACATCATAATAGGGAGAATGCTTACTGTTTTTATTCAACGAAATGGAGCGATTTATTAAACATTTTGGAAATGTTTTTCTTAAAAATTCACGTTGATTTTCTCTATCCCCTTCAACAAAAATCAAGGTGTTGTCGTGCGCTATTTTTTTTAGAAAATTAGCATCATCAAACAATCCATCAATAATTATAAAATCAAATTTATTTTCGCCATTAAAATTCAAATAACTTGAAATTGCATTATAATTAATGCTTTCTATTGATTGACCTAAATTTTCAGCTAATACGCTGTTACAAAATTCATTTTCTTCAGTTCCATAGTAAGTGATTCGTTTATTTAAAGTACTTAATAAATAAGGTATTGTTCCTATTCCAATTCCAAATTCAAAAACAGAATGAATATTGTTTTGTTTTACAATTTTTTCAATTGCCATTAAAGCGTACTCAGAAGCAATATGTTGTGCACCCTCTTTTTTTGAAAATAATTGAAATACTTCTTTATGCATAGATAATAGATTAATAAGATATGGTTTTGTGAAATTGCAACGGAAGCGTCGCTAATAAATGGGCTATGGCATTTCCTGACTTTCCGCCTCCATAGACTGAGGAAACAGGTGCTTTTCCGTTTTGCAATATAGTTGCTACCGCAGCTATAATTTCAGTTTTGTTATAAGAAACATCCATTACGTTCTCTCCTCTATCGCGCCGATTTTGTCTGGTTCCAATATTAATTACAGGAACGCCCAAGTACGCGCATTCTCGAATCCCCACACTTGAATTACCAATTAATCCAATTGCATTATGGAGTAACACTAGAAAATCATCGCCTTCCATATTCTTGAAAAAATGTACGTTTTCGAGCTTATTTTTTTCTCTAAAGCTACGAATTCCAGTGGATGTTCCATCTGCACCGGCATCCACATTCGGCCAAAACCATAACGTAGGCAAGTTCAATTCGCTTACCGCTAAAAGTGTTTCTTCGATGTGTTTACGGGAATCCTGGTATTCTGTAGTAACAGGATGTTGCATTACCACGAAGTAACCTTGGGACAAATCGGGTGCCGCTCCTACACCTCCATACTTTTGATAGGGATTAAAGTTTAATGTCTTAACTTTTAAAATTGCTGAAGCGATATCTATCGAAGGACAACCGGTATTGAATACAAAATCAGGATTTTCACCCAATTTTAGCACACGTTCTTTCGCATTCTCTGAAGCCACAAAATGGTAATCTGCTAATTTTGTTATGGAGTGTCGCACTTTTTCGTCAATATTCCCAGTGACTTCACCTCCTTGTATGTGTGCCAATGGAATATTCATATACGAGGCCGAAATTGCTGTAGCCATTGTTTCAAATCGATCAGCTACTGTGACAACAATATCAGGTTTTAAGTTATCAAAAACCGTCGAAAGTTCCAGAATTCCAATTCCGGTCGTCTTTGCAGCAGCCGTGAGATTTTCACCCTCCAAGACATTAAAGACTTTGGCCGCAATGATAAATCCATCTTTCTCGATATAATTTACCGCCGCACCATAGCGTTCTAATAAGGCTGAGGCAGCAACAACCAATTGCAATTCTAAATAGGGATGTTCTTGTATTGCTTGTAACACCGTTTTCACACGGCTATAAGAGGGTCTCGCAGTAATGACTACTGCTATTTTTCTTTTTGGCATTTTAGCGTTTTATTCTTGGGTTTAAAAGTAAACAAAAAGGAACGCTAAAAAAAATATTTAAAGTACTTCAATAAAATTACGTTGACAATTACAAACCAGTACCAACAAGGAAAACTACTGTCCGTCTGAACTAGTGGAATAGTAATCCTGCTCATTCAAAAAATCCCATTGCTTCAAATCCCGATTCAATACCATCCCAATTACTTCTTGAAAACGGGATGCCTCAAGTCCATAGCCTTTCGGTTTTTTTGCTTCTAAATCATCGAAAGTGAGGATGTGATTTTTAGGCAAATTTTTATTTACTGCTAATGATTTTTCAAAGATTTGCTTGATTCCTGCGAACTCCGTATTGTTGTTTTTATTTATAGGATTTGCTAAAGCAGTAGCTATAGTATGAACCGAAACCACAAAATCTTTTGTTTCTTGAATGGTTAAAGACGCTTTAACATCGGGTCCAAAAAGCTGTCGATCAAAAACAACATGGAATTCTAAAATTTCTGCTCCCATTGCAGTTGCGGCAATACAAGTCTCCATTCTTGCAGAATGATCGGAAAAACCAACTGGAACATTATACCGGTCCTTTAATTCTTGAATCACATTTAATCCGTATTGTTCAGGCAATGTAGGATATGCTGTAGTACATTGCAATATAGAAAATTCGACTTTCCTTTCTCTTAGAAATGCAACAGTCTTATCTAGTTCTTCAAATGAACTCATTCCTGATGACAAGATAACTGGCTTTCCTGTTAGTGCAATCTTTTCTAAAATCAAGAAATTATTTACTTCGCCTGAACCTATTTTATACTGTTTTACACCGATATCCTCCAGCCAATCTACTGCCAAATTACTAAACGGTGAACAGATAAAATCAAGTTCTAGCGTATCGCAATGTTGCTTGATGCCTTTCCATTGTTCCAAAGAAAACCCCATCCTTTTCCAATAGTCAAAACGAGTTTCATCTTCAACCGAGAATTTCACCCGGAATGGTTCGTGCTCACTACTTTCGGCTTCTGCAATATGCATTTGAAACTTTACGGCATCCACACCCGTTAGTGCAATAGCATCGATATAAGAATATAAAATACCCAAACTTCCCTCGTGAGCTTGACCGATTTCTGCAATGATATAAGGGGATAGTATTTTTAATGACATATTTCAAGGTTTTATAAAGTAGTAACAAAAATACTTTTTTTACAGCAAACACAAGTTATTCTTATTTGCAAAACTCTTTTAGTAAAGTGAATAATATGTGAAAATAGTATCTTAAATTTAATTTTTGTTTTCAGGCTGCCAGTATATCTTTGCATCCGGCAATTTATTGTAAGCAATATATTCTTCTTTAGATAGGCGATTACTATTTTTAATAATTTTTGGAATGGCTGATATCAAATCCCACAAACCTAATGTAATAGCCTGAAATACTTTTAAATCACCTTTAAATATTTTTAATTTTAACTGCATCCAGATACTATACCCCATTTTCTTGGGAATCATTGAAAGTGGATAAAATAAAAAGTACAAATACCAACCCGAACGCAATGAACGTCGGAGTCGCAGTATGTAATCTGCGTTATTTTTTCTAGCCTTCACATCAACCCGGTGTTGAACTAAAACTTCTGGTAAATAATGAATTTCTATGTTTTTTTTAAATAGCTCATAAGAAGCAAATTCTTCCTCTCCATAAAACACAAACCAACTCGGATAATTTGGGATAGTCTGCCAAGCTTTCATTCGCCAAACATGACCGCAACCCACAAATCCCTGAACTCGGGCTGAGACATCGTTAGTGAATATCGTTTGAGGCTCAATTAAACCCCAATAAATGCGAAAAGCCAATACCCCACAATTACTATTAACGGCGAAATGGTTTAAAATTAAAGGCAAAGCATTATCTGTAATAAAATGAGCATCATCATCTAATGATATTGCAAAATCTGTTTTAGTTTGATTTAACATCTGATTACGACAGTGAATCAATCCTTTAGAAACCTGATTCCTTAATAAAGTTATATTTGGATAATTATCTTTTACAAATTTACTTGTATCATCTGTTGAGCCATCATCAAATATGACACAGGAAACATCTTGAAGTAAGTAACTGATTTTACTTAAGGTAAAAGCCAAGTCAGAAAGCCGATTTTTAGTGGTAATAAGAAGAGTAAAAGTCATTTTCATTACTTCTGTTTTATAATTATTGTATTAGTTACCACCATCTTTTGCATACAGAATAGTTTCCAAAAGTACTTTAAAATTTTCAGTTGAGAAATAATCTCCAAATGGATTCAAGGGTTCATCAAAATTTAATCTGTTTACAATAAGATTCTCTAATTTCTTTTTGATTTCATTTTTATCTGCATAACTAGCAATATACTGCTCCTCTTTAATTATCAAACGTATTTCACTACGCTCGGGTGCCACAACAAATACGGGTTTACCTATTGAAGCCAAAAAAGGTGCTTTGCCTACCAAGGTGTTGCTATAAAGAGGTCCGTTTTCTAAAATGATATTTATATCAGCTTCATGGATTTGTTCATAACAGGAGTTAGAAAAATTTATCGTATCTAAAATAATAATATTTTTATTTTTTGAATATTTCTCTCTAAGTCTTGCATTCTGCTGCCCATTTAGCCTTGCTACAAACTCTGTATTCTCTTTATAGATTGAATTACATTCTACTAACTCTTGATAAGCGTCAAAAACAACATCCATATTTCTACCAAACATAATTGCCCCGTGATAAGAAATTAATAATTTCCTATTTTTTTTGAGAACTTTACTTAAAACTGTCAAATCAAAAACATGCGCGTCGTATTGATGAGGCAAATGGTAGAATTTTTTTCTGGAACCATATAAATACTGCATATCTTCGGCCATTAATCGAGCCGAACTCATGCAAGTTTTGGCCTGAGAAATCACAGCGTGCATTTTTTTTAATTTAAAAAGCTCTAGAATAGTTAATGGACTTTGGGTTCCTGCATACCAAAACAAGGGATAAGGGTCGTGAAAATTGACAATGGCTTTTTGTAAAATGGGTAAATCTTTGGTAGCCAAAATTACTTCGTGGTCAATACCCGCGCTTCGTATAAAGATATGATCGTATTTCTTGTAATCAATCTTTGCAATAATATTTGCATATACTCTATGAACATGCTCAACTACTAAAGAAGTATGAAATAATCTCCAATATATTTTGTTGAACCATTTAATAAAATAAGGTGTTTCAAGCTTTACTATGTGCGTTATAATTTCATTTACAGGCAATAAATATAAGTTATCCTCGCTAGGCGATTGTTTAATATAAACCACATCGATAACAGCGTCTGGGTAAGATTTTCTTAATTTGGCAATAAATGATCTTGAAACAATTCCTTCGCTTGTACCTGATGTTCTAAGATCTTGCGCTATAACTAGTAAATTCATTTCGTATTCATTTTTTTAGTTCAAGATTTCCTATTTTATTTTTTACTACTTTTTTCAGCCAATGTATTTTCAACCTGAAAGGCAAAATAGCATAAAAAACCCGCCATTTTACTTTTTCAAACTTAGGAAGATCTAAGACATATAAAATACCATCAAAGAGATTATACTCTTCGTAGTCTATAGCTGTTGCAATAAAATAGCGCTTAAGTGAATATGTTAGTAATTGTTTTTGTTTTAGATTTTGAACCACTAAGATAATGGCATCGACATAAGATGCCCTTCGTATGGGATTATTACTGTAAAACTCCCCAGTATTAGATCGCAAGTGTTTTCTGCCATAGAATAAACATTTATCAATCGAAATGCCATGATAACCTGCTGATACTATTCGAGAATACAATTCCCATTCTTCAGCGTACATCAAAGTTTCTACAAATCGATGCTTTTTAAAGCAAATTTTCTTCCACATTACTGCACAGGAATTAAACTGCAATTCGTTGTTCAACATCTGTAGAATATCTTTATCGTTTATATAGAAATGGGTATAGTCTTTTGATAAATCAAAATCATAATGAAATCCCTCAAAAAATACATTTCTAACGTATCTACAAAAATAAATATCATTATTATTTGATAACTCTGATACGCATATCTGTAAATTTTGAGGATGCGGAATATCGTCATCATCAAAGAAAATTATAAAATCTCCTTTTGCTATATCTAAACCATAGTTTCTAGATCCTGGTAACCCCTTTAAGTAATCATTTGTTCTTAAATAAAATTTAAAACGATTATCTTTTTCAATAAAAGACTCAACAACCTCTTTAGTATTATCTGTTCCTCCATCATCAATAATCAAGCATTCCCAATCCAAAAAAGTTTGTTTTTGAATGGACAAAAGCGATTCTACTATGAAATTCGCTCTATTATAAGTTGCCATAATAATGGTTACGGTCGGATAAGTCATCTTTAAAACTTTTAATTTACGCCGTCATTGGCATCACTAATACTTTTGATATCCATTAACCACGTTGCAAGTACTTTTAGTTCTAATTCACAAACTATTCCTTCTTTCAATAATGCGTTATAAGCATTATAAAGATTCGTTTCAATACTTTCTGATTTTGAAATGGAATTGGTAACTAATTTCACTACGTTATCACAATATTCATACATTGGAATCTCAGAAATAAAATCTTTCATATAATCGTGTGGATTCCTTTTTTGAACAACAGTTGCATTAACAAAACCCAATTGATATCCGTACAACCACATTATAGGTTGAGCCACTAATCCTCTTAAAATATCGGTAAACCTAAAGGTAACATAGGTTGGCAAATACATTAAAACAAACAACTCTTTTCGAATGATTGTATTTTGGGTGTTAAACGGACTAATTATACTTTGACCACAGACAACAGGCTCACGCTCTTCAAAATAACAAGCTTTGTCATTTGTTAACCGATAAATTGCATCTACATCTGGATCTTCATCTGCTAAACCTTGCCAAATTCCAACTTTACACTCTTTTATTTCTATCTTTTTTTCAAGTTCAAATTGAGTATTAATCAGTTTTAAAGGCAAGCCTCGTGGCCAAATTTTTTGTTTAGTATAAAGTTGGTATATATTCACAAATCCTTCTCCTTTGGTAATACAATCGTATTTACCTTCAAATTTGGGAAAACGCCAATTAATTTTTGGAATATTATCGTCATCCGTATCAATAATATAATTGGCACCGTTTTGCATCGCTTTTAAATAGCCCAACATTTTTCTACAATAATGATTATAAGGCAAAACTGTAGCTAGTTTAAAATGTAACTTTTCTTGTTGCAAAACCGAAATATAATCGACATTTTTACAATTCCAATCTTCTGGCGACTTTCTGTCTCCTACAACAATTAGCCGATAATCTTTCATTTTTGAAAAGGCAACAACCGCCTCTGTTGGATCAAAAATTGATGTGATTACAATATATTTTATCATAATTCTGTTTTCCATTTGGATAATTTAATGGGGTGAAGATAAAGATGGTTTTCAGGAAAATCATTTAAAAGCAAATTTAATTTTCCGTCATATTTATCTAATATTTTATGCTGTTCTTTTGTCCAGAGTGCTTCGCCTTGCAATTTTAAATCTTTTTCAGTAACAATTTCGCTAGCTGACAATACCATTGAGGTTGGCACAGCAACCTCAACAAATAATCTTGTCGAAGCAAAGACACCACAGTAATGACTGAATTGCTTTATTGATTCAGCACTGATAACAAAAATATCGGAGTATGCGCCAACAAGAGGATAGGATAAATGGTATTCTCTGTTTTTATTTTTAAATTGCCTTCTTTTCCATAAAAAATAGCAAAGAACTTTTTTAATTTTAAATAGCTCAGGAAATTCTGGTTTATTAAATATTTGGAGATAATTTAAAGGTTTAATTTCTAATCCAAATTTCGCAAATAATTGTAATGCAGCATCGCAATCAGGAAGTTGGTTTTTTGCCTCAACGCCAGGGCAATTAATGTTCCAGGAAAAGGCATCACCGATTCGTGGCCAAAAATCTTTACGTTTGTGTAAACTAATGATTTCTGGGATGAACGAGGCTGAAGTATTTAATTTTAGATATTTTGAATAATTATTTTCATTTATCACAGGGTTTAAAATCAAATCATCAGCAATGAAAAAATAATGTTTGTATTCATCTCTGAAATAGCTTTTAAATCCCTGCGAAACATATCCTTGAAAATAATAAGAGCATTCATATACTGGGATTACATTGTTTTTTTCTCCATTATAAAATGGAACTAAATGATAGATGTTCCTAAATCTATCTTTATAAATTTGCTCTAAAATTTCAATATTTTTATTATACTGATGATTATAGATAATAATTAGAACTACTTCACTCATTTTCTCTAGTTATATTTCCAATTAACTTAGTCAGATAAAAAATATTATTTTTTATTATTTTTTATCAGTTAAGCGATTATTTTACTTAAATAAAATTACTTCTTTCATGATAAGCAATAATTAACATTATTTTAAATTATATCGATTAAATAAATATTTAATCAATCGAAAAGGTTTTAATATCAATGACCCAACCTTAAAATCTATTTTGTTTTCGATTTTCACATTATTCTTTTTTTCCAATGATATTGTAGTTAAAAAATATTCTATCATTTTTTCATAATTATTTAAATACAATTCTTTATGCTTTGAATAAAGATATTTTTTTATGGCAACATCATGATTTGCATATGCGTCTAAACGCATCGAAAAAGTATGTTGACGATAGAAAAATAAACTTTCAGGTATTACATGAACCTGCCAACCACTATTACAAACTCGTATGTAAAATTCCCAATCTTCATAACCTGTTTTCATATTTTCATCATAACCTCCAACTTCTACCCAGCACTTTCTTCGAAATAATGACGTTCCGTTACATGCATTCTGAAATAAAAAATCATCAATTGTTTTACCATTTGGCTTTATAATTGCAATTTCCTTATCGTCTTTAAATCGTTTAACCCAACTACTAACGACACCTATTTTGGAATTATTATCAAGAACTTTTAATGCTTTTTCAATAAATGTTTTTTCATATTTATCATCGGCGTCAAGTGTTAAAATATACTCACTATTTGCATTTTTAATTCCAAAATTTCTTGCGCTAGACAAACCACCATTTTCTTGATACAGATAATGAATTCTTGAATCTTTACCACACCATTTTTCTGCAATTATTTTAGTGTTATCAGGACTTCCATCGTCAACAATAAAGCATTCCCAGTTGTCATGAGTTTGCTTCACGATAGATTGAATTGCTTCACTTAAAAAGTTAGCTTGATTATAACAGGGTATTACAACTGAAACTTTATTCAAGATATTTTAGCTTTTTAACTTATTTATTGTCATTGAAAACCCTTTTTTTAGATAATCGAAATCAAAGTATCTTACACAATAATAAGATATAAATAACCACTCATAAATCAATAAAGAACGATACCTTCGAATCTCTTTACCGTATTTTTTTATTATTTCAATTCTTTGATAATCCCGATAATATTTGAATTTTCTAGAAATTAAAAATTTGTAAAATTCAATTTCTGAAGCATTTTTCTTTAATAAATTATCTCTTTTTCCTGTTATACTAAAAGATGAAACTCTTACGTAAACTATACTTTCATTAATGGTATAAATGGGTCTCTTGTCAGAAAAATCTATCCAAGCTCTATCATCACTGTTCCATGCTAAAGGATAGTTATGGAAACCATATTTTAAATAGCTTTGCTTTGAAAAAATATGTTCTGATAATGAACTACGCGATTCTTTGCTGAATTTTCTGTAAAAAGAATCGGTAGCCGTTTCCCAAATTGGATGTTTGTACAGATCAGAAACTGTATTTAGATTTTCATAAATTAATTTACTTGTATACCGAACCAAATTTGATTTTGAATTAAAATCATTAAAATTATTATAAAAACTTGCCACTACATTAGAATCAAGATAATCATCATCACCCAATATCATTAACCACTCTTCATCAATAGAAAGTGATACACATCGTTCCCATTGTTGAACTAAAGAAATACCCCCTAAATTATCTTTAAAACGATGATAATCAAATTCAAACTTCCCGTTATATTTTTCTAATAAATCATTTGGATTTTCAGGACTGGCATCATCACCAATATAGACTTTAAAACGTTTATCCGTTTGGATTGCAAGCGACTTTAAAGTTTCTTCAAAGAAGGTGAGTTTATAATATGGGACTACGATGGCAAGCATTTTAATTAATCTATTAAATTCTTATAAACGTCAAGTCTTCTACTTCCCAATAGATCTTGTGAGAAATTCTTTTCATAAAACTCATATCCATTATCAACCAAATTAATGACATACTCTGATTTAGTATTTTTTAATAAATCAATTTTGTCAATAAATGACTGTATTTCATCAGCTATCAAAATATTTATTTCATCAGTCAAACCGATACCTTCTGCTCCTAAAGATGTTGAAACCATAGGGACTTTAGACTGTAATCCTAAAATAATCTTTGTTCGAATTCCATTGCCTACTCGTATAGGTACTATCATAACTGCATTTTCAATTATTGGATTTAAATTTTCTACATATCCTAGATAAACTACCTCTCCAATGTCTGAAATAATTTTTGCTTTTTCGCTCCAATATCCAATAATATATAATGGTAGTTGGTGTTTTTTATAAATTTCCGGGTAAATTTCAGTGATAAACCATTGTAAACCCTCACAATTAGGAGAATGATTACTACCTCCTAGAAAAAATAACTTTTCTAATTTTACAAATGGTTTTAATTTGTTATTTTCTTCAATTGTAGTAAATGGTGAAACCGTAATGTTTTTTACTCCAATATCTTGTAATCTAATAGCATCATAATCACTAAAAACTACTACTGAATCGTATAATGACAAAAACGTGGTTTCCACAATCCTATTCAATCCTATTATATAATTTTTAAAGCTTTCTGATTGTGAGGAATAGTCACTTGCAGAAAGCAATCGTAATGTTCGAGATTCATGTGACACAAAAACTTTTTTTACATTTATAGGAAAAATAGTTACCAAATCGATCATTTCATAAAACTCAGTTTGAATAATGTCCCACTTATTCAATTTTAACAAATTAGCTATTTCATTAATATAAACGGGCTCTTTACTGTTCAATAAATTAAAGGTATCACTTTTAAATGAATCAATATTTTTTAGCTTGAGTTTACCCCTTTTTTCCTTTCGTTTTTTATATAAAAAATACAAACCTAACTCCAATCGAGAAAATAACGATTGTTTAGCTTTAGATTTAAGTACGGGAATTTGATTAATTATGATAAAATTGATTTGTGGTAATTTAATTTTTAATTCTTCAACAAAGGACAAATCTTGATTTGATCGAACTACACAACAATAATCTATAGCTAGCTTATTTTGTAAGTAACTCAAAATAGAAAATTGTGCAACATTACCACCATGACTCAATGGGTAAGGTATTGTAGATGAGAGAATTAATAATTTCATAATAATCTTAAATTATATTAATATAGTGATTTACAAAAATGAATTTATTAATTAAAATTCTTTTTATAAATTCAATTTCTTTATTTTGTGCGTCAATAATTTCAGAGCATCATACAAAATTACCTTGTTTATAAGTAGATAGTATGATGAATACTTTTGCGTGTTTCACATTTGTCATCTCTTTTATTTGCATTATTTTTTTAGAATATCTTTTATTTTTTTCTTAGAAAACAAAACAATATAGCTTCTAAAAAAAACAGATACTAATTTCATTCCCATTTTCGATTTTTCGATTTCCTGTAACATTATAAATCGATTGGTATTTAAAATTTTAAGGCTTTTTTTTCGATCTTCATATTCCTCTAGAAAACCTCCAAAATGTTCTTTTAATACTTGGTTCCTTTCTATTGAATTATCATTAATCCAACTTATTCCATCTATATAAAATACTGTCAAAGTTTTATCAACTTTTAAGTAACTACAATTGTGCTTAAATAAAGCCAAAATAAAAAACTTCCAATCAGATACTATTTTTAATTTTTCATCATACAAACCCAAATTATTAAATAATTGCTTGTTTATAAAAGTAGATTGATGAGGGATCGTTCTATAGAGCATTTGTGAAAATTGGATAGTAGACGGACAAGAAAATAAATTAGAATTGTTTTCTCTAACATTTATTATATCAAAACACACTAAATCGTGATTTCTCAAATACTGATGATTATGTTCCAAAACAGTATCACTAAAAAAATGATCCCCACTATTCAAAAATAACAAATACTCACCATTAGCCACTCGAATCCCCTTATTCATCGCATTATAAATACCAGAATCCTTGTCGCTAACCCAATAATCAAAATACTTGCTTTGACTTTCAATATAAGCTGCGCTACCATCAGTGGAACCACCATCAATAACAATATACTCAAACTCTTGCCAGGTTTGATTTAAAACACTCTCGACGGTTCTTTTCAGTCCCTCGAGATTGTTGTAGTTGATCGTTATAATAGAGAGTTTTGGCATTATTAAATTTTACAAGATTTTTTATAAACATCTAAACATTGATTCGCAGCAATTTCCCAACTAAATTTTTTTGCTTGTTCAATTCCTTTTATCGAAAATTCCTGACGATAAGATTCATTGTTAATTAATTTTTCTATTTTGCTGTATAGATCTTTGTGGCTATTTAATTCAAAATAAACGCCAGCATCGCCAGCCACTTCTGGAAAAGAACTATGTTTTGCTAAAACAACTGGACAACCACAAATCATTGATTCTACAACTGGCAAACCAAACCCCTCATACAAAGAAGGAAAAACAAAACATTTAGCATTAGTATAAAAAAATACCAACTCGTCATCTTCAAAATTTTTTTGAATGATCTTATCTTTTAAACCTAACTCAGCGATAAATTCATATTCATCTTTTTTAAAAACACCAGCGCCAGCACAAATTAGATACAAATCAGAATCCTTTTTTAAAAGCTCTGTAATTGACTCAACGAAAAAACGGAAGTTTTTATAATTATCCCGATTTCCAACAAAAAGGATATATTTCTTTGGCAAGCAAACATCAACCTGATGGTTTGGTTTTAAAGAACATCCGTGATAAACTACATCTATTTTCGATTTATCGATATGAGGATATATTTTTAAAATATCTTTTTTAGTGTTTTCTGAAACAGCAATTATCCGAGTTGCTTTTTCCATTAATAAAAGCTTATTTCGTACAACCATCTCATCATTCATAAAATACTCTGGAAAAAGCTCATGAATCATGTCATATACTGTTAGAACAAAAGGTTTTGATCCGATGTTTTTGAGAAAATAGGTGTCATAATATGTTGGCACAAATAAATCATAATCTTGTTTATTTAATATAAAAGCCAAATATTTATTTTTATAATCTTCTAATTTTACCTTGTTAGATAGCCTGAATTTATTAAGAATCTTGATAAGTAAAAAGTATATTTTTTGTCTATTTGAATATAATATACTTTCATTAAAATAAATATTAGTTGAGTTGTTTAATGGAACTCTAATACTAATATTTTTTCTATTTGAAAGTACAGAAAACACTTCTGTAAAATACCTTGAAATCCCTCCAAAACGCTGTGAATTAAAGATCTGTGGATCCAAAAGTATTTTCATTATTTTTTATATAAATTTAACAATGATTCATTTACAAATTGTAATTCTTCATTAGGAAAAGCCAAAATATCTAAATAATAAATAGTTGAATGCGAATTATAAATTTGTGATCTTTTAACATAATCATCAATCTCAAAAATATCCTTAATGGATTGTGTTATCTTGATTGGTGTTCCAAAATTATCTAAAAGACAAAAATTATTGTATCCATTTTCAAATAACCCTTCAATGGATAACTTGTATTTATCAATTATCAGTTCTCTATTTTTATCATGAACACCAATATTGTTTAAATAAGTTTGCATTTCAAAAAAAACAAATCTTGGTTTTTTCTTCAAATAATTTACATATTCTAAAAAGGAATTTATAACATCCCAATCAAAACCATCTGTATCAATTTTAAGTATGTCAAATTTAATTTTTTTTTCTAATGGAATTAAATTCATTAATTCTGAAAAAGAAATTGAATTTATTTCGCCTATTTCATTTGAATTATTTGAAATCGAACCCGTAGATAATGTATTGCTTTTTTCAATAGTATATTTTCCTTTATTGGTCGTGACAAATTTTTTTACTCCTAAAAATCTATCTTTCAAATTATTTAGCTTAATATTCTCTTCACATTCGCTAAAAAAACCATCATCTGGCTCTACTCCTACTATAAATGACTTATTGTTTTTAGAAAAAACGGCAATACTTGTATCCCCTATATTAGCTCCGACATCTATAATAAGACCATCAAAACTACTACATAAAACAGGCAAAAAACGATCATACAGTGGAAAGGACTTTTGGTATTGATCTAACATATGATTGCCTTTAAGAATAATTTTAAGATCACCAAAAAAACTTTCTCTCTCGATTAACCCCTCTGGTTTCTTTTCTTTTCTTGCAAATATATTTTTTATTATTTTGTTTAATTTCATCAGAATCTATTAGTCATTTTCATAGTATTTAAATAAATTTATGATATATTTTACATTTAATTACTTCAAAATTAAAAAAGTAAATAAATCAATTTAATTTTTTCCAATCGCAATTAACATAAACACATCCAAAATCTGTTCCAGCGTATTTATACAGATCAGAACCTGTTTCAATAATTTCAAAAGATAAACAATCGTCTAGACAATCTATCAAAACAACATTGGGTACATGTAAAGCAAATGTTAAATTAAACTGATTTGGCACTAAAAATTTTTCTGGTAAATTAACTTCAAATTTATGCATGCCTGCCTGATTTATTTTTTCGGATAATTTTATTTCAGAAGTAAAAATGACTCTTTCATTTCTGTCTACCAATCTAAACCCCAAATATGCATTAAGATATTGTTCCGCTACTTGTAATTTTACATTAATACCTATGGCTTCATCAAATCCAAACTCAGTTCTTATTTCATCGTTTTTATCAACAATAGCAAGACTCACAATTCCTGATTCTTGTACAGCTTCATTTACATAATGCCCTCTGTATCCCTCATATTGGTTAGACTGTAAATAATAATCAATTGCTTTATTGGTATTTCCTTCAAAAACAATGGTACCATTTTCCATCATGATCGTTTTGGTACACAATTGTTTAATTGCTGCCATATTATGACTCACAAACAAAACCGTTCTACCTCCCTCACGTGAAATATCCTGCATCTTCCCAATCGCTTTTTTCTGGAACTCCGCATCACCAACTGCCAAAACCTCATCGATAATCAAAATTTCCGGCTCTAAAAAAGCCGCTACTGCAAAAGCCAGACGAACTGTCATACCGGAACTATATCGTTTTACTGGGGTGTCAATATAGCGCTCACAACCAGAAAAATCAATAATTTCATCCAACTTGGCTGTAATTTCTTTTTTAGTCATTCCTAAAATAGCACCATTCAAGTATACATTTTCTCGGCCTGTCATTTCGCCGTTAAAACCCGTTCCCACTTCAAGCAAAGAAGCCACTCGACCCCCAAACTTAATGCTTCCTGTAGTAGGTGCCGTAACGCGGGATAGGATTTTAAGCAAAGTCGATTTTCCTGCTCCATTTTTACCTATGATTCCAAGAACTTCGCCACGCTCTACCTCAAAATTAATATCTTTTAGTGCCCATACATAATCGCTTGATCCTTTAGTACTGCGATCATTGACATCGCCAATTTTTAGATAAGGATCTTCTTTACCTCGGATCTGATGCCACCAACGGTTTACGTCATGACTCAACGTACCTGTACCTACTTGGCCCAGTCGGTATTGCTTAGAGATGTTTTCGGCTTTAAGAATTATGTTGTCCTCCCCCCGGCCCCCTCCAAAGGAGGGGGTGTCAGATCCTGATAAAAATGTTTTGTTACTCATTCCTGTCTTGATTACTCAATATTTTTTTTAATTTCGAGTAGGTCTTCACTCCTTCTGCGAAGTAGTTAAGACCTACTCGACTATTTTTTTATTCTGTTTCGTGAAAAATAGTACGAATTTCGCAACCAATTTTCTACTCAACAACTCCAATTATCTATAACCTGCCCATCGCTTTACTACTTAATCCCAATAACTTTTGAAATACAGGCAATAAAACTTTAGATTTTAGGTCTAAATCGACTCCCACTCCTTCGGAGGGGGCTGGGGGGAGGATTTTACACCGTATCTATAAAACTCTTCTCAATCTTGTTTACTAAATATTTATTTTCAATTTCGTAAAGGTCTTAACTTCTTCTCCGAAGAAGTTAAGACCTCACTGAAATTTTTTTCTATAATCCTACTCTAACTAAGTTCCTCTCAAGGAGTGGAAGACGAGACCCCATGGGAATGACAATGTTATTTTAAGTCTCTCTTTTAATACTTAGACTAAACTGAATATGTTTAATTTTTATTTGTCATACAGTACTGAAAGAGTTGAAGTCAAGCGAGAGAAAAATCAACTTACCTTTATTACTGCTCATTCATTTTATAAGTTTCAAGTATCTACGACAATAAAAATTGTTCTAAATCTATTGTATTTATACCCTGGTACGTATTCCCAGAAAAAAAATCAAAGGTAATCACCGTTTTAGAATAATTATCGTTTATGTTTACCAAGTTTCCAAATTCTCGTTCCAGCGTTTTAGTATCATTAATTGTCAAAGTAACTTGGAAATATTTTTTTTCTCCATCTTTTTCAGCAATAAAATCAATTTCTGATAGGTTCAACTTCCCAACAGTCACTTTAAACCCCTTAAACAACAAATGATTAAATACTGCATTTTCTAATATTTTCCCTCTATCTTCTATTCTATAACCCCAAATACCGTTTCGTATTCCTAAATTTTCAAAATAATATTTATCGCCAATCTCAAAAATCCTTTTACCAATCATATCGTATCGGGCCACTTTATGTACCAAAAAAGCATTGACCAAGTATTGGATATAAGTCTGCACTTGATTTGGAGCCATATTAACCCGTTGTGATTTCAGGAAATCACTTATCTTTTTCGCAGAAAAAACACTACCAGTATGACCAGCCAAAAACAAAACCAATTGCTCTAAAAAAGGAACATTTCGCACCGCATATCTATTGATAATATCCCGGTAAACAATAGTAGCATAAATATTTTTTAAATATTCAAATACGATACCATCTTCTAAAGGCAAATGTTTTAAATACGGAAGACCCCCATATTTTAAATACTTTTCTAAACTATCAGGACTCGTTTCTAAAACATGAAAATCTAAAAACTCTGAATACGAAAGGCTATACACGACGATCTCTATGTACCTCCCGCTCAAATGTCCCGCAATATCTCCCGACAACAAATTGGCATTACTGCCTGTACAATACAAATCTAAATCTTCGCGAAGCAACAAAGAACGCAAAGCAGCTTCAAAATCTTGAATATCCTGAATCTCATCTATAAATACATACGTCTTTCCCGTTACCGATTTTTGTTTCATCACATACGCATGCAAATCTTCGGCAGTTTTAATAAAAGAAAAAGCCAAATCTTCTTTGTTGATGTACAACAAATGCTTTTCAGGGTCTTCTTGTAGCAATTGCATCAACTGAAAAAGCAAATAACTCTTGCCCACACGGCGCTGTCCTGTAAAAACCTTTATGATGTTTTGTCCCATAAAAGGCTTCACCCTATCTATGTAGTGTGCTCTATTATGAATATTTTGAGGGATATTGAAAGAAATCATTACCGATACGTTTATACTTTAGTGTAAAAATACATTTTATTATCGACACGCCTATAGCTTTTGATAAAATGATGTATTACTGTCGATACGTTTATACTTTATTTTTACAAATAAATGCTGCATTTCTCCTGGTTAACTCAGAAACCCATTAAGATATTGCCAATCCTTAGCCATTAAAAATAGACATAATTGGCTCTGAAATTTTTATTTTTTGCTTTTCACAAATGCGTCAAAATTAAATTCGTTCACCTTTACATTCAAGATTTGCTATTTTAGCTACGTGATTTACAAAAATTTATCTTTGTAAATTCTTTCAATCCCTTCTAGCAATTCTATGGAATGTGTCCACGGCTTCGCGTGCTGATTCACAATGTAGTGACAACAGATACTACTTTATTTTTTTGTTCGCTAGTACCATCTACCATGACAAAAACTTCACATCGACTTCCTCTCCTTTGGAGAGGCCGAGGGAGAATCCTACACGGTATCTATAAAACTCTTCTCCGTTTTGTTAAAAATTAATATCCCTACCAAAAGTAAAGTGATTGTCACTACTGCTGTGTACCCCAATCCTAAAACAGAAACTTGCCCTATATTCAATAACATATATCGTGTCGTCTCTATAATGTATGCCAATGGGTTGTATTGCACCAACCAGGCATAATTTGGGATTTTCTCTTTGATTAAAGCCAAAGGGTACATTACTGCAGACCCGTACATCAGCAACTGTACGCCAAACGTTATTAAATAACTAAAATCTCTATATTTAGTAACCAAAGACGAAATGAACATCCCCAATCCTAGTCCTAGAACCCCCATTAAAACGATGAGCAAAGGAAAAAAAACAGCCAAAGGATTTAAGCTCACTGCTGCACCTTGCGCATAGTAATACAGGTAAAAAATAATAAAAATAAAGAATTGGATACCAAATTTAATCAAATTGGAGATCACTATGGAAATCGGCACAATAATTCGTGGAAAATACACTTTGCCAAAAATTCCGGCGTTGGCCCCAAACGTATTCGAAGTTCCTGTCAGGCAGGCGGTGAAATAATTCCAAACCGTGATTCCCGCTAAGTTGAATAAAAAAGGAGGAACCGTTCCTGTGCTGATCCCCGCTAAATTATTAAAAATAATAGTAAAAGTAATCGAAGTAAATAAGGGTTGGATCAGGTACCACAGTGGTCCCAATACCGTTTGTTTGTATACCGTGACCACATCTCTTTTTACAAAAAGAAGCAGCAAATCCCGGTATTGCCAGACTTCCTTAAGGTTGAGTGAGAAAAATTTATTTTTGGGTGTTATTTCAAACAGCCACGTGGTATTGGTTTGTTCTGAATGGTTCATTGGTTCATGCTACTATACTACTGTTCCTTGCCTGCACCTCAACTCAGTCGAGACGAATTCCGTTTTGTTGGTTAAAGGCAGTCGTTACGAGGCAAATATATATCATTTGGACCAAGTATCCCATTAAAAACGAAGGGTTAGCGTATTTCTTTTTTGCCATTTCCTTTTGGGGAGCGGAAAATAGTACAATTGCATTCCACCAACTTGCATAGCGCAAAAAAACAGCTACAACAATACACTCTTGCAGTTGTTTAGGAGGGAAGCATTGGGCTCGCATTCTAGAAGCGTGCTAGCTAAACCCTTTTCTTTAGTGCTTTGTGAAGTCTAGCACATCGGATAGCAATCCGGGTTTTGTTGTGTTTTAGTGTGGGATTGAGATCCAATTCTACTTGTGGGAGTGGCTTGGAAAACTGCAAGTTATGGTGCTACGGCGTTTATTCCTAAAAGCGCTACAGTCAGGATGTCCCTTATACAAGGAGTCAAAACTGTTGCTGCACTGGAAAAACGTCCCTAACTCTTATTAAAAAATACTGTTAAAGCAAATTAGAGGGAAGCGATAAAGGGCTTGTGTACATTGCTGCAAAAAAAAACCTTCTGTGACGCATCACAGAAGGTTTTCAATAGTATTATAAGTACTAATTAATGTCCAGGATTTTGAACCGCTAATTTATTATACAACAATTCATTTAATGGTATAGGCCATAAATACTGCGTATCAGTCGTATTCACTGATGGCGCAAGTCCTTTAGCAGGGAAGTTTTGTTTTAATCTCATGATATCAGGAGAACTAAACCCTTCGCCTAATAACTCAATTCTTCTTTCAATTGCAATTTGGTCCAATAATGCTTGAACATTCGCAAAAGACGCACTGGTGAAAACTGTAGTAGCATCTGATCTTCCTCGAACTGCATTTAACAATTGGATGGCTCTTGCATCCAAAGAATTTGAACTTCTAGCTAATGCTTCTGAAAGATTCAAAAGTACTTCTGAGTAGCGAATAACAGGAACAAAATCAGGATCACTTTGACTTTTAGTCCATTTGTGTAACCATGTTTTACCTAAAAGCACCACATTAAAATTTCTTCTAGAATCCGAAGTTTTCCAGTCCGTGTTAGCTGTAATACTTGTTGGAGCTAATGAGTATTCACTACCACCAACAGATGACGCATTGTAATAATGAACTAAACCATTTTGCGTTCCTTGAAGGTCATTAGGACCATAAGGAAATGAAAACACATTTTCAACAGTAACTGCAGCTGATGCAAATGCAGCTTGAATAGTAGGCGTCATAGCATTCGGCACACCACTAGTAGCAGTGAAAGGAGCTGAAATTGAAACAATTTTATTCGCTTCTGTTACCACTTCAGGGTATTTACCCATGCTCAAATACACTCTTGTTTTTAATGCAATAGCGGTATTTCTATGTGCTCTGGTCGTGTTGTTGAAAGCAGTTGTATTGGTCAAAGGAAGATTCGCTTCCGCAAAATTTAAATCGTCAATAACTTGCTTGTACACATCGGCTACAGAAGAGCGAACTAAATCATTATTACCACCACTAGTTTCAGCAACTAAACGCAAAGGAACTCCAAGCGATGCGCCGTTATCTTGCGTATATGGTTTAGCATACAAGGTCAATAGCGAATAATAAGAAAGCGCTCTTAGGAATCTTGCTTCGGCAGTAAAAGTAGTTTTTAGTTCAGGCGTTATAGGGGACGTTTCTAAACCTCCTATAACCACATTGCATCTGTTAATGGCTATGTAAGCTGCTGACCACAAGTTCTGCACCTCATTAGTACTAGATTGAACACCAAAGTTCCAAGTGAATAAATTGGTAACCCCATTGTTACGCTCATTATTGAATTCAGGTCCACGTACGTCTTGGTAATTTAAAAAGCGGCCTCCATAGAAGTTCCCCACTTTAACACCACTGTACATTCCCAGAACCAACTGTCCTACTCTTTGAGGTGTAGCAAATGCGGTTGCATCACTAATCCTGGTTTGATTTACTGGATTTAAGGCATCCGTATCACTACAGGAAACAATAACCAGCGCGGCAATCAACATTAAATATAAATTTTTCATACTTTTTTTTTAAAATTATAAACCTAAGTTAAAACCCATTGAAATTGTTCTAGCCATTGGAGCAGAGTTTCTGTCTACACTTGGCGAACCATTTGCATTTCCATTACTTGATATTTCTGGATCAAATCCAGAATAGTTAGTAAATGTAAATACATTTTGAGCACTTACATAAAATCTAAAACTGGTCAATTTCAATTTATCTAATAGACTTTGTGGCAAACTGTAACCAAATGCAATATTTCTCACTTTCATAAAATCTCCTTTTTCTAAATTATCAGAAATCGGCATAGAAGAACCGTTAGAAACATTATCACCAAAAACAATTCTTGGAATTGCCGTTATGTCACCAGGATTTTGCCAGCGCGTTAGCACTTCAGCAGAATTGTTCCATACTCTTTGATCACGCAAACCTGCTTGAGTTCCATTGTATACATAATTTCCACCAGAGAAATATAGCGAAAAATTCAAACTAAATCCTTTGTATGTAAAAGTATTATCCAATCCACCAAAATAAGTTGGCAAAGCTGGTCCCATCACTTTAGCATCTAAAGCTTGATTCGCAGCACGTGTTACCGTACCGTCACTAACTTTTGTCCATCTAGAAGCGGTAACAGGATTAGAATGATCATACTGAACAGCTGTTCCATCTCCATGGAAAAAAATTCTTCTTCCATTAGCTGGATTAACACCACCCGTTTGAACAATATAGAAATTTCCAATAGATTCACCTACTCTAATTATATTAGTGTTTTCTAGTTGAGTTGCCACGATAATATCAGAATTATTAGCATCTAATGACGTAACCACGTTCTTTTGAGTAGTAACGTTAACGCTTGCGTTCCATCTGAAATTGCCTTTGTCTACAATTTTGGCATTTAACGTAACTTCATACCCTGTATTTCTCATACTTCCAACATTGGCTAAAATTGAATTTCCAGGAATACCAGCAGAAGCTGATTGTGGTACGCTCAAAATTAATCCATCGATATCATTTTTATAATACCCTAACTCTCCTGTAAGGCGGTCGTTAAACAAACCAAAATTTATACCGAAATCCGTTTTGTTACTCGTTTCCCAAGTTAGGTTCTGATTTCCTGCTCTGTTAAAAAACAAGGAACCACTTGTACCATTTACCCCTGCATCATAAAAACTGCTTGCTGCAAAATCATTAAGTCCTTGGTTATTACCCACTACTCCATAACTTGCACGCAACCTAAATTGGTTAACAATATCAGAACTAACTATATTTCTAAAGAAATTCTCTTCTGTTAGTGCCCATCCTAGAGAACCTCCCCAGAAGTTACCCCATTTATTATCAGGAGCAAAAGCTGAAAAACCATCTCTTCTGGCATTAATCGATGCAAAATATTTTTTGTTATAATCGTAGTTTACACGTCCAAAATAAGATTCTAAATAATTTTCAGTCAGTAAATTACCAGAAGCTACTATTGCGCTAAAATTACCTTGGTACTCGTTAAAGAAAGGATCAGAAACACCCCTTCTTGAAGCTCCCCAAGATTCTATTTTAGTATATTGTCTCTCTGATCCCAATAGGGCACTTAAATCATGTTTGTCTGATAGTCTTACATTGTAATCTAAAATATTCTGAATTGACTTTCTAGAGTAGCGGTTCATCGTATTGGTAGCTGATCCAGAGAACTGCTGACCGTCACCATTTAAAGGTCCTAAGAAATCAATATTTTCAACCAAAAGGTTATCAATACCGTATAAAGATTTAAAATTAAGCCCTTTAGCCAGTTTAACTCCAATGTAAAAATTAGAAATAAAATGATCATTTTTAGATAAAAAAGTATTGGTATCCAATATGTACTGTGGATTTACCCATTGCAGCGGTGAAAGGTTGTTTCCTTGACCGATTTGAGTAGGAGCTAAATTATAAGTCCCATCATTATTAAAAGGCCCAACGTTTGGCGCTTGAGCAAAAGCCAATCTTGCTGCACCAGAGGAGGCAAAATTACTTCCAGCTGTTGACCCTGTACTTAGTCCGTTATTTCTTGAATTGGTATAATTAAAGGTTCCCCCTAAAGTCAACCACTTATTTACTTTTTGATCCAAAGTAAAACGACCGGTTTGTCTTCTAAAGGAGTTATTTACAAACATCCCTTCTTGCTCTAGTTGTCCTGCAGAAAGAAAGTATTTTGTATTCTCATTTCCACCAGAAATACTAAGGCTGTGGTTTGTTGCAGCACCTGTTCTGTAGATAATATCGTTCCAATTGGTATCAACCAAGTTACCATTAGCATCGGTCATCGTATAAAAACCTCTAGTAGTACCATTTGCTGGTGTACCTGCATTCCTTAACCCTTCATTTTTAATATCCGTAAATTGCTGTGCATTTAATAGTGGTATTAAATTAAAAGGACTTGTAAAACTCAACGAAGAATCAAAATTCACAGAAAACTTGCCTGCTTTCCCTTTCTTAGTCGTTATCAAAATTACACCCGCAGCAGCACGAGAACCATAAATCGCTGCAGAAGAAGCATCTTTCAATACCTCAATACTTTCAATATCAGCTTGATTAATGTTTGCTAAAGGATTATTAACCGCATTACTTTGGTTTAAGTTATCTCCGTTCCAAGAAGGAACACCGTCAATCACAATTAAAGGATAGGAACTTAAATTAATCGAGTTCACCCCTCTAATTCTAATTACTGCTTGATTTCCCAAAACACCATTAGGTTGCGATACATTTACACCAGATGCCGCTCCTGAAAGCGCTTGGTCAAAACTTTGAACTGGAATGTCTTTAATTCGACTCCCATCAATTTTGGCAATAGCACCGTTGACGTCTCTTCTCTTTTGAGTACCATAACCAACAACTACTACTTCTTCCAGTACACTGCCATCTTGTAATTTAAAATTAACCGTATTAGACGTTCCAACTTTAACCGCAACGTCTTGCATTCCTACAAAAGAAGCCACTAATACATCACCCACTTTTGCTTTAATGGAGTACTTTCCATCAAAATCAGTCTGAACTCCGTTTTTACTCCCTTTAACAACTACGTTGGCTCCTGGAATTGGCCCAGAGGCATCTGAAACAACTCCCGAAACAGTGGTCTCTTGTGCAAAAGAAAACTGCATAGATATCGCTAATAGTAGCGAAAAAACCCATTTGAATTTTAATCTCATATTAAATTAGTTAAATTAGTTAGGGTGCAAAAATGATAATAAATTGTTAAAAAAACTAATATTTTCGAAAATTAACAAATTATTATTCACTAACGTTTTTATTAAAAAAATCATATTACCTCCTATATATCGAGATTTAACCTGCGCCTTTTGCTACTAATTCATCATAAATGGCTATTTTTGTCAAAATTATTTTTTAATGCTACTCCCTTTTTTTTTAACACCAAATTTAGAAACTGGCACCGATGAAGCCGGTCGGGGTTGCCTGGCTGGCCCTGTTACAGCCGCCGCCGTTATCTTGCCTTCTGCTTTTGAAAATCACCTGTTAAACGACAGTAAAAAACTATCCGAAAAAGTTAGAGAAAAATTACGCCCCATTATTGAGCAACAAAGTATTTCGTATGCGGTAATACACCTCGAACCGTTGGAAATAGACCAAATCAATATTTTGAATGCGTCTATAAAAGCAATGCAACAGTCCATTTTGAAGCTGGACCCAAAACCCAATTATATTATTGTGGATGGCAACAGTTCGATTGCCTTAACTCCATCCCTTTTTACAGGCGAAGTCCTAGTCAAAAATACGGTGAAACGATTTTCTGAAAAGGATTGCAATACATTTAACGACATTCCTTTTAGCTGCATTGTTAAAGGAGACTCTAAATTTATGAGTATTGCCGCAGCTTCTGTTTTAGCAAAAACGTACCGCGATGAATATATGAATCGGATTCATGAGGAATTCCCCATGTACAATTGGAAACAGAATAAAGGCTATCCTACCAAAGAACATCGGGAAGCGATTAAGAAATATGGCGTCACAAAATACCATCGGTTGTCGTTTCGGTTGACTCTGTAACTTTCATAAGGGCAATTTACACATTACAGATCCGAAAGGAATTGATTTGGTTTAGTCCACTACTGTTCTATGTGGTCGAAATTGATTTTTGATTTTTGATTAACGATTTTTGATTGCAGCGGTGGGCTTAGATGTGGAAACGAGAATGGATTGCAGATTTTTGATTAACGATTTTTGATTGCAGAGGGGGGTTTAGATGTGGAAACGGGAATTGGTTTTTTGATTTTAGATTGTTGATTAACAATTTTTGATTGCAGAGGGGGGTTTAGATGTGGAAACGAGAATTGGTTTTTTGATTGTTGATTGTTGATTAACGATTTTTGATTGCAGAGGAGGGTTTGGATGTGGAAACGGGAATTGGTTTTTGATTGCAGATTGTTGATTAACGATTTTTGATTGCAGAGGGGGGTTTAGATGTGGAAACGAGAATTGGTTTTTTGATTTTAGATTGTTGATTAACGATTTTTGATTGCAGAGGTGGGTTTGGATGTGGAAACGGGAATGGATTGCAGATTTTTGATTAACGATTTTTGATTGCAGATTTAGGTTTTGATATGGAAACGAGAATTGGTTTTTTGATTGCAGATTTTGGATTAACGATTTTTGATTGCAGAGGGGTGGTTGGATGTGGAAACGAGAATTGGTTTTTTGATTGTAGATTGTTGATTAACGATTTTTGATTGCAGAGGGGGGTTGGATGTGGAAACGAGAATTGGTTTTTTGATTTTAGATTGTTGATTAACGATTTTTGATTGCAGAGGGGGGTTTGGATGTGGAAACGAGAATTGATTGTTGATTGTAGATTTAACGGATTTACACGGAGTTATCCCATCACTCTACTTCACTTTTTCTTTAGTCGATGTGAATCTGTAAATCACTGGCAACTCACAGTATTGGTATCGGTTACGAGTAGTTCTATATTTTAATCAAGCTATTTAGCAATGCGATTTGGATTTACTATGGCAAGGGATTTTGCTACTGAAACTCGCAAACAAATAACCTCGTGAAATGCGTTAGTATTTTTGCTTTGACCTCTTCTTCATCTACTTTTTCAACACCAAGTTCCACGTTTAATGAGGTAACGGCTTTACCGCGAATGCCACAAGGAATGATATTGTCAAAATACCCCAAATCGGCATTTACGTTTAGTGCGAATCCATGCATGGTCACCCAACGGGAAGCACGTACACCCAGCGCACAAATTTTTCGGGCAAAAGGGGTTCCAACACCCAGCCATACTCCTGTTTCTCCGGCACTCCTACCCGATTGTATTCCGTATTCAGCCAACGTAAGTATAATGGCTTCCTCTAGAAAACGCAGGTATTTATGAATATCCGTAAAAAAATTCTCTAAGTCCAAAATAGGATAGCCCACAACTTGTCCCGGTCCGTGATACGTAATATCGCCGCCACGATTGATTTTGTAAAATGTCGCTCCTTTGGCTTCGAGTTGTTTTTCAGACAACAGTAAATTGGATAAATCACCGCTTTTCCCTAGCGTGTACACATGCGGATGCTCGACAAAAAGGAAGTAATTTGGCGTTGGTAATTCGAGTTCCTCTCTGCGATTGCGAATTTTTAAGTCGACGATTCCTTTAAACAATTCTTCTTGGTATTCCCAAGTCGCTTTGTACTCTTTATTTCCTAAATCTTGAAGTTGGATGGTTGTATTCATTTCTTTAAAGAGGCAAAGGTTAAGAGCGACAAAGGTACAAAGTTTTTAAGAGAACTTAATGACTTGAAAAGCTTCGAATGAATTACTCTAAAACTACCTCCAGATTTGTAGTCTCCGGATTTATTAGACAATCGGTTATAAGAAATTGTAATTCCAGTGTTTTTTTGTCCTCGCTTATTTTTGCATTTGGATTGGAAACTGATTTTATTTTTCGAGGAAAATGATACTTCAAAATAAAATTTTGCGCGACTTTAAATTTAGAGAAGCGTATTTTTAACCTTTCCATTTCTTCTTGTTGTTTTTTTAACTCTACTGCATCGGTAATTTTGACCATTCTTTTAAATGTACTGCCGTCAAAAGTAAAACTGACACTGTAATAATGTTCTTCGGCAACGAGCGCATAATTATTTTCGATGTCGTCCGCGTATTCTTCGGTTTTGTATAAATCCGCTACATCGGCTATTGTGCTGAAATTTTGACTGATTGTGGTGCGAAATTCTTTTTCGAAAGAGCTTTTCTTACTGTGTACTTTTACCGCATTGAACTTTTCGAAAATGGCTTTTTCAAATGCCGGCAATCTGGAAAACGTTTCGGAATGTTTCGCAATTAGATCTTTAAAAACATACGTTGTATCGCGAAAAATTTCCTCTTTGGAATAGTCTTCTCCCATCAGTTGCATGTAACTTTGCTCTTCCCGAAGTTTACTGATTTCAATTTTACCGGAACCGTCTTGGTTTAAATGGATGGTTTCTGTGACTTGACAACTTGTTAAAAACAAAACTAAAAGCAGTAAGAGGTAAATTTTATTTTTCAATTTTTATGATTTTGAATCGTTATTTTTCACAAATGTAACTTAATAACTACAATTAATAGCCCAGATTAAAGTGAAAATCCTTTTTATTTTTTCTTTAAAAATAAAAAGATTGCAACGGAAAGCTGGAAATAGCTCCAAAAAACCTTTAGCACTTTGCTACTTTGGTACTTATACAGTATCTTTGCGCTCTTAAAATCAGCACAAAATGGCATTATCCGAACAAGAAATATTACGTAGAGAAGCACTTACCCAATTACGCGATTTAGGCATTGAGCCTTATCCTGCAGCCGAATTTATTACTACCGCCTATTCTAGCGAAATCCTGGCTGATTTCGACAAGTACGAAGGGAAGGAAGTGGTTTTAGCCGGTCGTTTGATGGGAAAACGCATCATGGGGAAAGCTTCCTTTGCCGAATTGAAAGATGCGGAAGGACGCATTCAAGTGTATGTTTCGAGAGATGATATTTCGACTGATGAAGAGAAAACGATGTACAACGTAGTTTTCAAAAAACTATTGGATATTGGCGATTTTATTGGGGTTCGCGGAACGGTTTTTAAAACTCAAGTAGGCGAAATCTCCGTTCATGTGTATGGATTGACGGTTTTGGCGAAAGCCTTGAAACCACTTCCTGTAGTAAAAACGGATGCGGACGGAAAAACGCACGATGCGTTTGCTGATCCAGAGCAAAGATACCGCCGTCGTTATGTGGATTTAACGGTGAACGACCATGTGAAAGAAACATTTATTAAGAGAACCAAATTGTTTAATGCAATGCGTACGTTCTTTAATGACAAAGGCTATCTTGAAGTGGAAACACCTGTTTTACAACCGATTCCCGGTGGTGCTGCAGCGCGTCCTTTTATTACGCACCACAATTCCCTTGACATGCCATTGTACATGCGTATTGCCAATGAGTTGTATTTAAAAAGATTGATTGTTGGTGGTTTTGAAGGGGTGTATGAGTTTTCGAAAAATTTCCGAAATGAAGGAATGGATCGCACACACAACCCAGAATTCACTGCCATGGAAATATATGTAGCCTATAAAGACTACAACTGGATGATGAAATTTGCCGAAGATTTGTTAGAATATTGTGCCATTGCGGTAAATGGAACGAGTGAAGTGACTTTTGGAGAACACACGATCAATTTCAAGGCGCCTTACGCCCGTGTTACCATGACGGATTCGATCAAACATTTTACCGGTTTTGATATTTCTGGAAAAAGTGAAACGGAACTTTTTGATGCGGCAAGAGGCATGGGAATTGACGTGGATGCTACAATGGGTAAAGGAAAATTGATTGATGAGATTTTTGGTGCCAAATGTGAAGGAAACTATATTCAACCTACTTATATCACGGATTATCCAAAAGAGATGTCACCCTTGTGCAAGCAACACCGTGACAATCCAGCATTGACGGAACGTTTTGAATTGATGGTTTGTGGTAAGGAAGTGGCCAATGCGTATTCAGAATTGAATGATCCAATTGACCAAAGAGCTCGTTTTGAAGACCAAATGCGTTTGGCTGAAAAAGGAGATGATGAGGCTACCGGAATTATAGATGAAGATTTCTTGAGAGCTTTAGAATACGGAATGCCGCCAACCTCTGGAATGGGAATTGGAATGGATCGATTGATTATGTATTTGACGAATAATGCTTCGATTCAAGAAGTGTTGTTGTTTCCACAAATGCGACCAGAGAAAAAACAAGTAAAAATTGAACTGGAAGACGACGAGAAATTGATTGTTGCATTACTACAAACCAACGACAACCAAATGGAGTTTGGCGCACTAAAAATGACCTCTGGATTAAGCGGTAAAAAATGGGATAAAACCATGAAAAACCTCTCTGCTTTGGGAATGACTGAAGTAGTTGTTGATGGGGATACTAAAGCGTGTCGATTGAAAGAGTAATTGATTTTATAATAGAATATTAAAAGGAACTTCGTAATGGAGTTCCTTTTTTTTATGGCTGTTTGCGATTTTAAATACTTTGCTTTTGAACAAAATTATGACAATAATCTAATAAGGTTAAATAAGTCATAAAATTCTTAGGTTATTCGATTTAACTGTTACTTTTGATGAACAAAAAACAATTCAACATGAAAAAAATTACTGTATCGATTTTAGCCTTATTTGCTTTTGGCTTTGCTAATGGTCAAGCCAAAGAAGGTCAAGTATCAAAAGGCAAATGGCTTATTGAAGCCAATACTGGCTTTGGAAGAAACGTAGGGACTACCGCCATGTATTTTAGTTCTTCGGACGGGATCACTTCCTACAACATTGGAGCTGAAGGAGGTTATTTTATCAAAGATAATCTGGCGCTTAAGTTAGGCTTAGGGTATGGAGAAATAGATGGGGTCGGCGAACCGATTGCTTATAAAATTGGAGCCAAATATTATTTAAAAACGATGATTCCTATCGAGCTTTCTTATAATGGAGTCGGTTTTGGTGACGCAGATGCTAACCCAACTTACATAGGCGCGCAAATTGGTTATGCGGTGTTTTTAGGTAAAAATGTAAGTATCGAACCCGGAATTCGTTATAATATGGCAACTCACAAACAATATTATGACAACAGTTTACAGTTTAATCTTGGTTTTGCTTTGCATTTTTAAAATAGTAAGTGTTAAAACAAAAAAAGTCGGCTCTAATTAAAGAGCCGACTTTTTATTTCAAAAATGTTATAGTTTTAAAATCCTAAACCAACCGCCATCGCTGTAGCTTGAATATTTAGTTCAGCAACTTTGGTTGCAGCACCAGTTGTCAAGTTGATACTAAAAACTGAAGTACTATTATTTACCTTTAATAAGGCGAAAGCAGTAGCGCTATTTCCGCCGATATCAAATCCGCTATCTGCATCAATATTAACTCCTAAATTTCCAATAGCAACTAATGTTCCATTATTTGGTGGATCTTGACGGTATAACATATCCGTTTGTGAATCCATTACAAATAAAGTGGTTGTACCAGCACCAGCCACATTATTGGTATACGCGGCACCCGTTACAAATGGGGTTCCAGGATTTAAATTACCATCCACAAATACTACTGTTCCCAAATCTGGGTGTAAACGCAAGTTTTGACCCGTATTACTTACTAACCTGATTCTATCTACTGTTGGATTAAAATCAAAACCAAAAGAAGTACCTGACAACACAGTCAACAATGGAGACCCAACTGCTGTTAATGCACCACTAGCTGTATTCACAGAAAATAATCTACTTTGATTAGAGATCGCATATAATGCTCCATTTGCTGGTCTAAAATCTAAACCTACAATACTTTCATTTGTAGCCAACCCAGTTAATAAAACAGAAGTATTACTTCCGTTTGTAGGATTAAAACGAACCAACATATTCCCCGAAGTTGTAGCATAAGCAACTGGATTCGTCTTGAACGCAATACTAATTACCGGAGCAGTGAATTTTCCAACAGCAACGGCTTTCCCCGTTGCTAAATCAATGGTATATAATGTAGATACAGTAGCATTATTAGTTACAGCTAAGGCAGTAGAATTATCTGCTGAAATATCCATGTCCCCTACACCTTGAAAGTCAACTCCTAAATCACCTACCAGCTGAAGCCCACCCTCATTAGGTGGCGTTTGAACATATAACTTATCTTGTTCGAAATCGATATCATACAACATTGTAGTTGTTGCACCAGCCATACTATTTGTATATGCTACTGCACCAATTTTAGGATTTGTACCGCCATTTATTACTCCATCCGTTGCCACAACAGTTCCTAATTCAGGATGCAACCTTAAATTTTGACCTGATTCTGTTACCAAACGAATTCTATCTACGGTTGGATTAAAATCCAATGAAGCGTTAGCTCCAGCAACAACAGGAGAAAAAGATCCAGCACCCAATGCAGTTGCAACTCCACTTTTCTCATTAATAAAATAAAGACGACTAGACGAACCTACAGCATATAATTGTCCAGTTGCAGGTCTGTAATCAATACTTACGATATTCTCTGATGTAGGTAAACCAACAATTGGTGTAGTCGAAGTTGGAGTTCCTAAATTTCGTGCATTAAAGGTCAGAATCGTATTGTTACTGGCTAATGCCGTAAAATTCACATCAGGTGCCGATACTGGCATCATCATTTCATTGCTATACTCATCATTACAAGAAATTGCAATACTAGATAAAAGGGCTAGACCAATAATGGAAGCAAAACCTATTTTTTGTTGTTTGTTTTTCATCGTTTATTTATTTAGTTATCCCTTCATGTACGAAGTGTAGTTCACTATGGTTTTAAAATTTTAAAAAACTTTAAAAAACAACTAAATTGAAACGTTTGCCGAAATAAAAAACTCCTTCCATTGGTTCGCTAGAAAGGGTTGCCAACCAATTTTAGAAAATAATAGAGAATTTAAAATAATGTTTTTTTATTATTATCGCTTTATAATTTTAATATGCCTTGATTTTAACTTTTTGTCGTTAGTGTATTTTGCTATTTGTTTTCCTGCTTGAACAGGTCGATCAGACGAAAGAATAGTTGCGCCATTTTCAATTAATTTATAATACAAAACATCCCCATTTGCGGCAGCACTTTTATCGATATTGCCCATGGTACCCAAAATACAAGCTATACCTCGGCTGTGTAAATACTGATACACTTGGGCCTTTGGCTCTGCTGTACCCACAAAAGCGATCATTTTATCCACTTTGACACCTAGATTTTCCATACGCTCTACATCTTCTTTTCCTCGCGCCGAAACCGAAATCATTAAATCCGGAGCCAGTTGAGCTACTTCGGCGGCTTGAGTTGCATTGTAGGTTATAATAACAGAATAAGCTTCGGCTTTGTTCCTGCGTACTGCATCGACAATCATTTTCATAGGAACTCCTTTTTTTACATCAAGGTTATAAATTACTTTGCCTTTCCCCCATTGCAGAACCTGATCTAAAGTTTCTATTCTATAAGGGGTTTGGTTGCCTTCATTATCCTTTAAAAAGAATTGCTGTAATTCTTTGTAGGTGTAGTTTTCAATCTTACCCGTACCCGTAGTTGTTCTATCCAGCTTATTATCGTGCATCATAACCAAAACAGAATCTTTACTCAGCGCAATATCCGTTTCTACAATCGTAGGATTGTATCGAATAGCATTTGCAAATGTAGCGGTACTATTTTCTGGAAATCCGGTTGTTGGACCACCTCTATGCGCACTGATCAAGGGGATACTTTTGTTCGAATATTTTAAAAAACGATGCAATTGTGATGGTGTTTTAAATTGCAAAACATATTCATTTGCCTGTGCAAAACCGAGAGTGCTAATTATTAAGAAGCAAAACGAAAAACAAAAATTCTTATTTTGAAACATATTCTTTTTTTTTAATTGGACTGTAAAAGTAAGGAATTGAAGTGGCATCAAATGACATCTCCAACATAAAAGAGACTCGACAATTACAAACTATAATTAAGGTTTACACTCCATCTGTAATTTGCTTCTACATTGCCGCCGGTCAGATTTTGATTGATGGGTAGCATGGCATTCGCTCCAAAAGAAAGTCTGTCTTTACCAACCTCAAAACCCACTTTCCCGAAAAGAATATCGCCACTTGTATTTCGTAATTTTTGATTGTATTGGTAATTACTTTCATAAACTTCACCAGCAAAACCAAGTTGTGGAACTATAGAAAAACTATTTTTCTCATACAAATAGAAAAAAGTCCCTGCATAATTTAACTGATTTCCAAAACGATAACTCTTTTGGTTTTCTGTTTTTATAACATAATTCAGCATCGCGTTTAAACCAAATTGCTTTCTTTTTACGATATATTCGGTAGCCAAAAGATAATCCCAACTTCCTGTTCCGACTTGAAAACTTGGATTGATACTTCCAGAATTCGCTTCATTGAATTTTCCGGTTGGCGCTTTTACTCCACCTCCCAATTGCAGCGTATGAACCAAAAAAGTGCTGTCTTTATGCGTTTGATACAACCGGTACATTGCCAAAACGGTGATATCGCCAATCCCACTGATGCTTTTATCGCCTGTTGCGGTTTCTCTTTCATGAAAATGATAGGGTAGTAATGCTGAAACTTGCACTTTTTCGCTTACTGGGATTCTTCCCCAAACCTGAACGGTATTGAAGTTTTCTTTATACCAAGGTGAATTGCTGTACAAACCATCCATGGATTTGTATTGTTGATTGAAATACCGAATCCCAATGAAATTAGAATTCAACATCGAGGCAAATCCCATGCTTCCCCCGCTGGCTGAGCAGCCACAGGCATCACAAAAATCCTCTTCTTCTAGGAATGAATGGTATTTTGTAAATGGATTTACGGTGTTTAAACTGTCTTTTTCGGTGGCGTTTGCCAATTGAAATAGAAGTACTAAAAGTAATGCGTATTTTTTCATGTTTGTTGTTTTTAGCCCTGATGGAAACGGAAAGCCCGGAGCGAAAAAGCTTGTTTTTCTTGTCCTGAAAAAGCGACCAAAGGAAGCTCTTTTCAGGACATAGAAAAACGGCTTTTGTAGCGAGGACTTGCAGTGTAAAGCAGGAAATAGCTTCTTAAATTAATATTCGGAAAAACGTTTATCGGTGAGGTATTGCGTGTCCGTCAAAGTTTTTAGGAAAGCAATAATTTTTGTTTTTTCGGTTGTTGTTAAAGGAATTCCGAGTGATCCGTTTTTGTTCAAAATGGGGTCTAAAGTAGCTGAATTGACTACACCAGAATTGTAATGTTCCAAAACAGCTTCGAGCGTAAATAAGCGGCCATCGTGCATGTAAGGAGCCGTTTTCTCTATGTTTCTAAGGCTTGGCACTTTGAATTTATACTTATCCTGAGGCAACTCGGTTACGCGAAAACGACCGATATCATTGTACGCTGGATCTACAGGCAAACCATTATTTCTAAAAGAATTGTCCGTTAATAAGTCCGTGGCGTGACAACTGGAACATTTTTGGTTGAAAATAGCATGACCATCCTGCTCGTCTTGCGTGAGCGTTCCACCCGATTCGTTGCGGCGGTACTTGTCAAAACGGGAATTGGAGGACGTGACCATTACCATAAATTGTCCCAAGGCTTTGAGCATGTTTTCGGAATTGATTTGTCTATCCGTAAAAGCAATTTTGAATAGCTTTTGATACGCTGCATCGCCTTTCATCATAGCAATCGCCTTCGCAAAATCACCATTCATTTCGATAGGACTGGTGAACGGAATTATGGGTTGCAGGTCTAAATGTGTTGTTGCACCATCGTACATAAATGTGGTTTGATAGGCCAAATTTTGGATTGGCGGCGTGTTTCGGGTTCCTATGGCGTCATCAACACCATGACTCAAAGTATGGCCGTGATGCGTAAAGGCATCTTCCTGAATGTGACAAAACCCGCAGGAAACAATTCCATCCGAAGCCAATCGACCGTCGTAGAAAAGTTTTTTTCCGAGTTCAAATCCTTTTTCAGTGGGTGGATTATTCGCTAAATTATAAGCCAAAGGGGGAAAATTAGCGGGAACCTGAAAATCCAAAGGAATATTTTGATACGCCTCGTTGTCATCAGTAGAACAATTCCAAAACAACGGCAAAATAAGCAATATGATATATTTTGCTTTCATTTTTATATTTTTTTTAAAAGCGGTCAGACTTTAATATCCAACCGCTATTAGATTAAAAATTAGTCGTTATGTACGTGGTCTATTGTAAACATCGAAGAAATATTAGCGGTTACTAATGCTAATTTAGCACCGCCCATAACCGTTGCTGATTCTGAAAAATTGATTTTATTGGTTCCGTCAATTACTTGGGACAAATCAGCCATAATATGAACTTGAGGCGTAATTGTAGTTCGTACCAATGCTTTTTCAGGAAAACCCAAAGTAACTTCGGCATAATTATAATCCGTTCCAGTTTGTCCAGTGTGTACTTTAAATTCTTTTGCAGTTGTAACCGTAGGCGCTGTAAAAGAACCTTCGAAAGCCACAAACTTGTAACCGGCGCTCCAAGACCACATCATTCCGGCAGTTTGTGCTGTTGCCAAAAAGTCCCCTTGACCCGTTGCTCCTGCTTCCCATTGGGTTTTATCAACTCCAATTCCGTAGGTAACTTTAGTATAATTTCCGGCAGGAATGTTAGAAAGATTCAATACTAATGTTGCAGGCGTAGCTTCATCTACAATAAAATAGCTTTGACTTTTTGGAACCGTAAATGTGGTTCCATCTTCTTTTGTCAATACAATGTTACTCACAATGTACATGGCTTTAGAAACTGCAACCACCTCAGCATTCGAATTAGTGTAGTTGGTATTAAAAGCAAAATTAGCCGATTTGTATACGTTATCGAATTCTAATTTTAGATTTCCGTTTCCGGTAATCATTTCGGTATCATCGTCATTAGAGCAAGAAAATAAGGTAACTGCGATAGCCATTACAGCTAGTATATTTTTTAATTGAAATTTCATTTCTTAAGATTTTATTTTAAATATTAGGTGTTGATTTGCATGCCGTTTTTGGATAATTTATTTCCAAAAAAAGCAAACAGAATCTCATCCGTTTAAAAAAAACGGATTAATAAAAGCACACTACGTGCCTAAAATTTAAGAAATGAAAGTGGGCGGGTGAAACACAGAAGCACTATTCAAGTGAAAGTATAAATTAGAATAGTAGGCGTTTGTTTTTTCTTTGGTTCCAAAACAAAGCGGTATAATATCAAAAGATTTTATTTCCTCAAAAATGAGTACGTCAAGGATTGAAGTCGTTCCTTTTTTATCTGTAGAAAGTGGCTTTTCAGCGTCAGAAGCTTTAGCCAATTCTTTCATCAAATGACACTTTCCGTTACATTGCATTTTAGGTTTGTCCTTATTGATACAAAGCACTTTTGAAATGTATTCATAATTAACGACATACTCTAAAACCGGAAGGACGGGCTTTACAAGTAGGATTAATACAATTATGAATATGATTTTTTTCACGGTGCAAATTTACAACATCAAAGAGTATAAAAAAATGTTTTTAAATAGAATAATCCTGTAAAAATCATTCTATTTAAAAACAACTATATGGAGGCTTTATGCCAATTTCAAATCGGGGATTTCAATCTCAAATAATTCTAATTTATAGGAATTAAATTGACTACGAATCTCTTTTTTAGTGCTTTCGAAAAAAGGAGTTGCTGAAAATAAATTTTCATAATATTCAATTCCTTGCAGCAAATTATTTTTAAACGAATTCCATTTTTTAATTTGTCCCAAAGTGATTTCTTCCGTAACTGCTGATATTTCATTTTTCAGATAATCCAAATACATTTTTAACTCTTTCACAAATAGATTTGGTCGATTGGTAACCGTCAATACTGATGCGTTTCCATAAATATGCTGCACCATTTTAGAAAGTGAAACTTCTTGATCAAAATAAGCCATATTGGGTCCTGGACAAATAATGACACCTTGCGCCTGACCTTTGATCTTAATGTCATTTTCAAGATACGAAGCATTAGCTAACCCCACACAAAGGCATGCTTTCTCCGTAATGCTGTTTTTCTTTTTTTCGAAAACTTCAGCAGTTAAAACATCTTTTTGAAGCAGTAATTCTTCCAGTTTCAAGTCTTGGTATTTTTTAGAAGACGTACAAATTCCCGTGGCATCGTATTCTTTGCTTAACGCCAAAAATCGTTTGGGACAGGAACTTCCCGCTTTATTATCGTTAATTCGTTTTTGTTTTAGCGTTTCATTCGTAGTTCCTCGTAAGGTGTTAAAAGGAATTCCCAACGGCGAAATATGACTTAAATACAGATCATCTTCTTTGGCTCCAGCCAATAAATCTCTGGTGTGTTTATCTACCGAAGTGGCTTCAGGAACCAATAAAAACGGCGAACCCCAACCCACGGAATCCACATTATAATTTTCCAAAAGAAAATCATGCTCTTCAGCAGTTCCTACGCCGCCTTGAACCGTGATTTTTAAATCCAAAGGTTGTTCTGGAACATGCAGTTCTTTTTGTGCCAATGCTTTCACCATTAACTCATGCGCAGATTGAATCAATTGTTCTTTTTTCTGTTTGAATTCTTCTAGAATTGGTCCTAACAAATAGCCTTCGGTAGCAAAAGCGTGTCCACCGCAATTCAGTCCGGATTCGATTCGGTATTCCGAAACCCAAAGTCCTTTTTTAGCTAAAAAATTCCCTTGAATCATCGCCGAGCGAAAGTCGCTCACTTTCAGCGTGATTTTCTTTTTCAGTGCATTATTCGCATCCGGAAAGAAAGCCGAAAAACTTTCGAAATAGCTGTACAATCTTGGATTCATCCCAGCCGATAAAACAACAGAAGATGCTAATGTACTGTTTACAAACCCACGCAGCGCGGCATGTGCATCATTAAAAATAATGGGTAATTGTTCCTCTTTGATAAAATTATCCTTATCCAATTTGGTCATAATATTAACATCAATGTCGCCCGGATAAAGATTTTTCTCCAGATAATTTTTGATATTATCTTTGAAAGCAAAACCGTCTTCCATCAAATTTTGCAAGCCTGCTTTAATGGCTGATTTGTTGGGCAACATGGCAATGTAATTTTCCAAAGCTGATTTGCTTTCCGATAATTCCGTTTTGAAATTTTCGAATTTTTCCTTCACGATTTTGTCTACCAAATTCAGATACGAAGTAATGCGTTCTGCGCGGTAATCGTGAATTTTTTGTGTAATTTCCTGATAGGGTAAATCGAATTTCTTGCTGTAAAAAGCATTCATTTTTTCGATAAGCTCGTCATCCATAATTGAAATAACGGACGATATTCCATATTTAGCTACTCGTATCGGACTATCAATCGTGTAAGCAAGTCCCATCACGGGAATATGGAACGTATGAAGGGGATTATTTTCTGTCATGTTAAAAATGATTTAATAAATAAACCCCAAAATTCGGGAAACTAAACCGTATAAAAACTGATAAATATCATGATTTAGCATTCCTAAAAGTCTCTTTTCCATACTGCAATTGAAACTGTATACCGCAATGGAGAAATTTATTAAGCTCATAATTCAAACGATAAACTTTTGTTAACGATTAAACTTTTTAGGTACATTCCTATCTTATAACTATAAAACTTAAAACAATACAAATGAAAAAATTATTTATCGTTGCATTAGTAGTTGTCGGAATGACAAGCTTTGCACAAGAAAGAAAAGCAAGACCAGAAAGAGCCAAAATGGAGCAAATGACTCCAGAGCAAAGAAACCAATTGCACTTGAAAAAGATGACTTTGGAATTAGAATTGAACGCTTCTCAACAAAAAGAAATGAGTAAAGTCATTGCTGAACAAACTAATAAAAGAGAAGCCCGAATGGCCGATTGGAAAGCAAACAAAGATTCAGCTAAAAAACAAGGTACAGCTGACGAACGTTTTGCTAAAAAAAGCCAAATGTTAGACGATCAGATTGTAATGAAAGAGAGAATGAAAAAAATTCTTTCAGCAGACCAGTATAAAAAATGGGATGACATGAAAGGAAAAAACCACCACCGAATGAATCAAAGAATGGCGCATCATAACGGCAGAAAAGCAGCAAAAATGGGTGATAAAAAATAATCCATTTACTTAAACTATTTCATCTTAGTTCATGAAAAAGCCCCGATTGGGGCTTTTTTAGGTTTAAAAGGTTTTCGAAACTTTATCTATCGCTCGAATGGTAAAATCTAAATCCTCATACGTTAATGCATCGGTAATAAACCAGGTTTCATAGGCTGATGGCGCTATGTAGATTCCTTCCTCCAATAAACCGTGAAAGAATTTCTTGAAGGTTTCGTTATCGCCCTTTGCCGCGGTTTGAAAATCTACAACTGGCGTTGCATCAAAATGAACTGAAATCATGGAGCCAATGGTATTGATCGTAAATGTAACATTATTTGCTTTCAGCACTTTATCAATTCCTGCAGCCAAATAGGCTGTTTTCTCTTTTAATCTTTGAAAAATAGCACGATCACTATCTAAAGCCTGTAACATGGCTAATCCTGCAGCCATAGCCAATGGATTTCCTGACAATGTTCCTGCCTGATACACGGGACCTAACGGCGCCAGATAATTCATGATTTCGGCACGAGCGCCAAAAGCACCAACAGGCAAACCTCCTCCAATTACTTTTCCGAAACAAACGATATCAGCATTTACATTTAGTAATTCTTGAACTCCACCTGCAGCTAACCTGAATCCGGTCATCACCTCATCAAAGATTAATAGAATATCATTGTCAGTACACATTTGGCGCAAGCCCTCTAAAAAGCCTTTGTTTGGCGGAATACAACCCATATTCCCTGCAACAGGTTCTACGATTATCGCTGCAATTTCATTTTTATTCGCTTCAATTAAAGCCGCTACATTTTCTAAATCGTTGTATGTTGCCAGCAAAGTATCTTTGGCTGTTCCTGCAGTAACTCCCGGACTGTTAGGTGAACCAAAAGTGATTGCTCCACTTCCCGCTTGAATTAAAAAAGAATCCGAATGTCCGTGATAACAACCTGCAAATTTTATTATTTTATCTTTTTTAGCAAAACCACGAGCCAATCTTACTGCGCTCATACAAGCTTCTGTTCCTGAGTTTACAAATCGGATTTTATCGATATTTGAAACCATCGAAACCGCTAAAGCTGCAATTTGCGTTTCCAATTCTGTTGGCATTCCAAACGACGTTCCTAATTTCGCTTTTTCAATTACGGCTTGAACCACTGGTTCATAAGCATGTCCTAAAATCATAGGTCCCCAAGAATTGATATAGTCTATCAAACGGTTTCCGTCTTCATCGTACAAATAGGCTCCTTTGGCACTTTTGACAAAAATTGGAGTTCCACCCACCGCTTTAAAAGCTCGTACTGGCGAATTGACACCTCCTGGAATTACTTTTTCTGCTTCAGCAAAAAGCTGACTACTTCTTTTGTATACCATTTATGAATTATGAATTATAGTTGTTTTTAATTATTTTACCATTAATCGTTGTCCAATAGAAAGTGTATTGTCCGAAAGATTGTTTTTTTGTTTTAAATCTTCTACGCGTACATCGAATTTTTTAGAAAGCGAATAGAGCGTATCTCCTTTTTGAACTATGTAGGAAGCCAAACTAGTATTGACAGGATTTCTGGCTTCGATGGTGCGTTCCTCTACCAGCTGTTTTTCATTGAAAACATAATTGACATCCAAAACCTGATTGTCATACTGATATAAATTGTAGCGCTCGATATAGGAGATTAATTTATCTGGATATTTGGGGTCTGTTGCGTATCCCGCGGTTCGAAGTCCTCTGGCCCATGCTTTATAATCCCCTTTTGAAAATCCAAAAAGTTTCGCATACCTGCTTCTTCCGGTTAGAAACACAGCGTGATCCTTAAACGATTCCGATGGATTATTATATTTTCGAAAACACTCTTGTGCTGCATCATCATCATGTTTGACACTATCTCCGGTCCAACCTACATGACACTTTATACCAAAATGATTGTTGGCATTCATCGCTAAATCGCCTCTTCCTGCACCCGATTCTAAAATTCCTTGTGCCAATATAATACTTGCTGGGATTCCGTAATTTCGCATATTTCCCATTGCCACGTCTTTGTACTGAGAAATATAAACGCGAACAACATCGTTTGTGACTACGGTTCTTGAAGTAGAAACGATTGTTTCTGTATCATTCGTCTTTGGTTCAGGTTTTACAGGATTTGAGGTGTTTGTTTTTGTCGTATTTGGTCTAATTGCATTTGTTTTTTTGACCGTTCTAACCACCACCGTTTTGGATTTTAAAGGTGTTTTTTTTGTCGTTACAATAACAGGTTTGGTGGCAGTACAACCTATTAAAGTAAGTAGGGTTAAAAGGAGTAGGATTTTTTTAAACATAGGTATCTATTGTTGGTAACTGTTTGTTTTTTAGTTTCATATTCATTCCTTGAATTCCTTGAATTCCTCCAGTGTGGATCATTAAAATTTTTGATTCGGCAGGAAAATAATTTTTGTGTATCAAATCTATAACGCCATAAACCATCTTTCCAGTATAAATAGGATCCAAAGGAATTTGGTTTTCAGCATAAAATTGATTTATAAATAACACTAGTTCTGCATTTATTTTTCCATATCCACCAAAATGATAGTCTGTTAAAAGCTCCCAATTCTCATTTTGAACAAAATTGAGAATTTCCTCTTTTAAAAAGTCTCCTTTTAATGCAGGAAAACCTAAAACTTTTTGATGAGGCAAAGCACTATTAATTAATCCAGAAATGGTACCGCCGGTCCCAATGGAACAACAAATATAATCAAAATCAGTATCTTCGGGCGTAATTATTTCCTCGCAGCCTTTGATCGCCAGCGCATTTGTTCCGCCTTCTGGAATTAGATAAAAATTGCCGAATTTTTGTTTCAAGTTATCAATAAAAGACACTTCACTTTTCAACCGGTATTCTTCCCGAGAAATGAATTCCAATTGCATACCGCAATTTTGGGCAAATAATAACGTGGGATTGTCACTGACTTTATGAGCTACTTCCTCTCCCCTAATGATTCCAATAGTTTTGAATCCACGTTCTTTGCCTGCAAAAGCCACTGCAGCAATGTGATTAGAAAAAGCACCTCCAAAAGTAAGCAATGTTTGTTGATTATCAGCTTTGGCTTGAAGCAAATTGTATTTGAGCTTTCTAAACTTATTTCCAGAAACAAAGGGATGTATCAAATCTTCCCTTTTGATTTGCACTGAAATACCGTTCGAAAATGATGTGGTCAACTTTTGATTCAAAGGAATTGCTTTTGATGCAAAGGTAAAGTTTAAATATAAAAAAATGCAACCTCTTCAGATTGCATTTTTGAATTGTTTTATGATTTTTAGTTTTTAATGATCACTTTTTTGCCTACCACTCCTTTATCTTTGGCCGCCAACTTAACGATGTAAATACCGTCTCCTAAACCCGAAGTAGAAAATTCATAAGAGGCGTTCACTCCTAAATCTTTTTTGACGAAAATCAATTTACCCGCTACGTCATACAAACCAAAAGTATCAAGATCCATAAGTAGAGGGTTACTAATCACTACATTTTTAGTTGGATTATTTTGAAAGATCACAAAATTTTCTGCTGCCGCTTCATCAACATCCAAAGTACCATTATTTTTAAATGTTATTTCAAACTGCGAGTTATTTTCGCCAGTTGGCAGATCTAATTCATGAAAATCATTTTTAATATCATAATATGCATCTTTCACTTTGTCATGCAAATAAACTTCATTTGCGCCTGTGAAGTTCACCATTTCTTTTACTGTAATTTTGTAATTGGCTGGTTTGTTGTTTCTAAAACCAATCGCAATTTTTTTGTCAATATCAAAATTTACGGCATTAATAATAAACTCTGAGCCTTCAATTACAAAGTAAACATCCGACTGGTCATTATCTCCAGAAGACAGCGCATCCATGGCTCGATCGACCCCATCAGTTGCTTCAGGAATTAATGCTAATGCTAATTGACGTACTCCTTGATTGTTCATCAAGGTATTGAATCTTATTTGCGGTGTTGGAGCTACACTTACCGTCGAATAATCAAATCCGGATACTGCCTGCATTGAAGTCATAAAACTCGTAGTGCTTTTTGCTTTAGCCGTACTTTTTATTTTACTGGAAGAGGCAACAACTGGTGTTTCTTTAACAAACACACGGTAACTATTTTTCATCTGTACTGTACCGTTTTCATCACCATCAATTAGAAACCCTTGCCCTATAGGAGAAAAACGTCTTTCATATTCTCCTCCAGTTCCACCTTCACTGCCTTCATTTCCAGAACCATCATACGAATAAAAAGTGGCAGGAACATAAACTCCAGTGCTTCCCAAATCACCAGGAGCAAAAGTGCCATACCCTCCTTTGTAATCCGCTATAAAGTGCGAATTCACAGTAGGATCTTGTTCCCAAAAATAAGCAATACCAGTACAATTTGTTTGTTCAATTAAAAAAGCAGATAAATCAATTGCCGAAGGATACGGATTTCCCGTCAGTGTAAATTGCTCAAATCCAACAGGAATAGTTATTGTTCCATCGTTTGGTTTGCCTCTAAAATCATATCGCTGTTGGCTTCCCGGATTGTTCTGAACTCCGTTTATTGTAAATACATTAGTCCCTGACGTTCCTTTCATTGTAAATCCTTCTCCAGCATTTAAACTGGAATTAGATCCTACCTGAATCCAACTTGAATATTGTGATGCAATTGTTAATTTATTGATCCAAAACGGGGCTATTGCTAAGGGGCTTGCCGTACCGTTATAATTATTCATTGGCAACATAGAAGGCTCTTTGAAAGTAATCAAACCATCAATATCCTTAAGTTGCGTCACTCCAAAAGGAGAATTTCCGGCAGTTGCAATAGTGCCTCCTACTGGCGAACACCAATAATTGTATTGAAAATTATTGGTCGATCCTTTTTGAAAGACGGACAAACTACCCAATCCACTATTTGCTCCATCACCTGTAGATCCTTGTAAAAGCTGTGCATTTTCCCTTAAATAAAAAGCACTAGTAGCAGCATTTAACGCTAAATCTTGCCCAATAAAAACAACCTCATTACTGGCAAAAACATAGCTATTAGGGCTTACATACATTTGGGCTTTAATGGGGTTTTGAATTAAAAGCACAGTGACAATCATCATTATTTTTTTAAGTAGTTCTCTGTCCATAACCGTGTCATTTAATTGAGTTAATGCTATTTTTTTTGTTTTTAAATACGATATTCCTTTTAGAATACTACCCCCCTTTCATGTCTAAACAGGAATTCCGTAGACCTAAAAAACAGATCTGCTTGTGCCTATACTAATTTTGTTTTTGACAATACAAATCCACAATCTCGTATTTTCATCTAAAATTACAAAAAAAAGACAATAGCAAACTGCATTAATACCGATAAAAAGTATAAATAATCGTTTAAATACATGTTTTTTAATTTTAAATAATTATTTTCTTATAAAAATAATTTGAAAAAAATCGGAAATTGTCCAAATACAGACTCGAAAAAAAATGATCAAAAACGACTAAAAATGAGAATTTAAATAGGGGAAACTTTAAATAGAGTGCACTTTAGAAAAGAGGTGCCAAAAGTATAAAAATAGTACTACAGTTATTTTTTATGCAGTACTACGTACTCTATAAACCGAAAGAAAGATCTTCTAGCCAGATATTGATTATTCTTTTCGTTAGCATACGCTTCTCTTTCAAAACTAATGTTTCTGTAGGCGAGATTGGCGCTTTTATATTGGAACAAACGAAAAATATATTCTAATAGGTACCAAATAAAGAACGGCACGATTAAAAGTTCTACTTGCTGACGAAGATGGATTTTTTCGTGATTAATCAGAATAGTATCTTTTAAATCTTCCCGATATTTTAACAATACAAACGGAAATAGAGTGACACCGCGATATCCTTTTGGAATTAAATATTTAGCAACAATTAGAAACATTCGCTATAAAATTTATAAATTTGTATTGATAAAGGCGTATCCTTTAATAAAAAACGCAATCGTTTGAGAGATGCGGTTAATTGAAAAAATAGGTTCTACGCACACCACAGAACAATCCCAATTATGATTGAACAAAGTAAGGAAAATAAAATGACAGAAGGGGAAGATTTCTATTACACTCCGGAAGGATACAAATGTTTTACTGAAAAGCACCATTTAAAAAGGGGGTATTGCTGTAAAAGCGGTTGTAGACATTGTCCGTATGCAAGCCCCCTAACCCCCAAAGGGGGGAAAAGAAGAGACTATGAATAATAAAAGCTCGTACTAATATGAATAATTCACCCCAAATAGCTCCTAGTATAATTCCCCCTTCGGGGGTTAGGGGGCTTTTTCAAGAACAAATACAACAAGGAATTCCTTCGGTCTTACCCAAACCAAAACCATACGAAATAGAAATCAATCACGCACCAAAGCGCAAAGAAATCCTTTCGACAGCAGAAAAAAAACTGGCGTTACGTAATGCCTTACGTTATTTTGAACCGCAACATCACGCCGAATTAATCACAGAATTTTTAGAAGAACTAGAAACCTACGGCCGCATTTATATGTACCGTTTGCGCCCCGATTATGAAATGCGTGCGCGTCCAATTACTGAATATCCAGGTAAATCTGAGCAAGCAAAAGCCATTATGCTGATGATTCAAAACAATTTGGATTATGCTGTGGCACAACATCCGCATGAATTGATTACGTATGGTGGCAATGGAGCTGTTTTTCAAAACTGGGCACAGTATTTATTGACGATGCAATACTTATCAGAAATGACCGAGGAACAAACCTTGACCATGTATTCCGGACATCCTATGGGTTTGTTTCCTTCCCACAAAGAAGCACCCAGAGTTGTCGTGACCAATGGAATGGTAATTCCTAATTATTCTAAACCGGACGATTGGGAAAAAATGAATGCATTAGGCGTTTCGCAATACGGACAAATGACCGCAGGGAGCTACATGTACATAGGTCCACAAGGAATTGTACACGGAACCACTATTACGGTTTTGAATGGTTTCCGTAAAATAAAACGCAGTCCAAAAGGCGGTTTATTCGTTACTTCAGGTTTGGGCGGAATGAGTGGCGCACAACCAAAGGCTGGAAATATTGCAGGTTGTATTACCGTTTGTGCCGAAGTAAACCCAAAAATAACGCACATTCGCCACAGTCAAGGATGGATCAATGAAGTCATTGAAAATGTGGATGAATTAGTGAAAAGAGTAGCTTTGGCGAAAGCCAATAATGAAATTGTTTCTATCGGTTATTTAGGAAACGTGGTTGATGTTTGGGAAAAATTTGACGAAGAAAATATCCACATCGATTTAGGTTCCGATCAGACTTCGCTTCATAATCCGTGGGCGGGCGGGTATTACCCAGCTGACATTTCCTTTGAAGAGGCCAATGTAATGATGGCTGAAAAACCTGATTTATTTAAAATAAAAGTTCAAGAAACATTACGCAGACACACAACTGCTATCAATAAACACACTGCTAGAGGAACCTATTTCTTTGATTATGGAAATGCGTTCTTATTAGAAGCTTCCCGCGCCGGTGCTGATGTAATGGCAGAAAACCATATCGATTTCAGATACCCAAGTTATGTACAAGATATTATGGGCCCTATGTGTTTTGATTATGGGTTTGGCCCTTTTCGATGGGTTTGTGCTTCGGGAAAGCCCGAAGATTTAGCCAAAACTGATTTAATTGCTTGCCAAGTTCTGGAAGAAATGGCAAAAACTGCTCCTGACGAAATTCAGCAACAAATGCAGGATAACATTCACTGGATCAAAGGCGCTCAGGAAAATAAACTGGTTGTGGGTTCACAAGCCCGCATCCTTTATGCTGATGCTGAAGGTCGTGTAAAAATTGCTGAAGCTTTTAATCAGGCTATAGCCAAAGGCGAAATAGGAACAATCGTTTTAGGAAGGGATCACCACGATGTTTCTGGCACCGATTCGCCTTATAGAGAAACCTCTAATATTTATGACGGCTCCCGTTTTACAGCAGATATGGCCATTCAAAATGTTATTGGAGACAGCTTTCGTGGCGCCACTTGGGTATCCATTCACAATGGCGGAGGAGTTGGCTGGGGCGAGGTAATTAACGGTGGTTTTGGTATGGTTCTTGATGGATCTAAAGAAGCTTCAAAACGTTTAGCATCAATGCTTTTCTGGGATGTCAATAATGGGATTTCCAGAAGAAGTTGGGCTAGAAATGAAGGAGCCGTATTTGCTATAAAAAGAGCGATGGAGACGCAACCTTTATTGAAAGTAACCATCCCTAATGTAGTAGCCGACAATTTGTTGGATTTTTAAAAATTTGGACATATCTTTAATCGATATTTAATTATCAAATAAATACATCATGAAAACAATTAAACTCCTCCCCGTATTGCTCCTCTTCGTATTTGCCTCGTGCAGTTCTGTAAGAGTCTATTCTGATTTTGATAATAAAGTAGATTTTAGTCAATATAAAACCTATGCTTTTCACAAAAAAGGAATTGACAAAGTTGAAATTTCAGAATTAGATAAGAAAAGAATACTCAATGCCATCGATCGGGAATTGAGTAAAAAAGGAATGACCAAAAGTGAAAATCCTGATTTATTAATCAACATTTTTACCAAAGAAAGAGAGAAAATAGATGTCAATCAATTCAACATGGGTTGGGGATACGGTTGGGGTTGGGGATGGAATCCTTTCATGTGGGGAGGACAAAACACTATAGCTTCATCCTCAACGGAAGGAACTTTATTTATAGATTTAATTGACGGTAAGAAAAAAGAATTAGTATGGCAGGGCGAAGGCATTGGATATCTAACGCAAAATAGAAAAGATAAAGAAAATAGAATCAATGTATTTGTTGCTAAAATTCTGGAACAATTTCCACCAAAAGAAAAATAGATTTCAACTACAATAAAACTTAAAGCCTACCTTTGCGTAGGCTTTTTTATACCCAATTATGACACCACAAACCGACATTTCTACACTTAAAGATATCAAATTACTAGTAGATACTTTTTATTCTAAAGTTCAAAAAGACGAATTCATTGGACCTATATTCAATGAAAAAATAGGCGATCGCTGGCCGGAACATCTGGAAAAAATGTACCGCTTTTGGCAAACTATCTTGCTCGAAGTACATTCCTATTCCGGTAGCCCCTTTCCGCCGCACAAACAATTACCGGTTGCCAAAGAACATTTTGACCGCTGGATGGAAATTTTCACACAAACTACGGATCGTTTATTTGCAGGGCCATTAGCCGATGAAGCGAAATACCGAGCTAAAAACATGGCAGAAATGTTCAACTACAAAATTGACTATTTCCGTAATCTTGAAAAAAACCAAACGAACAATTCATAGTTTCAAAAGTAGTTTTTAATCTAAAATCTGTCTTTTTCGCAAACACTAACACATTCTTTTATGCGTAGATTATTATTTCTTGTCGTTTTACCAACTTTTCTATTTTCTTGTTCTAATTTAAAACAAACTACTGAAAACACGCCAGCTCCCAATTTAAAACTAATCAGCACCATTGAAATTCCATTTGAGGAAACGTTTCAGAATACAAAAGTAGGCGGATTGTCCGGCATAGATTATGATGCAAAAAACGATTTGTATTACCTGATTTGTGATGACAGATCGATGTTTAACGAGGCTCGTTTCTATACTGCCAAAATTCCGTTACTTGAAAACAAAATACAAAACATCGTTTTCCAAAGTGTTAACTATTTAAAAAACGAAAGTGGAGACGTTTATGGCAATTGGAACACCACACCCAATACTTCAACAGATCCCGAAGATATTCGATACAACCCAAAAACAAACACTTTAGTTTGGAGTAGCGAAGGGGCACGAGTGATAACTGGAGACAAACAAGTGTTGCAAGATCCTTCCTTGAATTTCATGGATTTAAAAGGTAATTTTCTAGGCAATGTCACCTTGCCGGAAAATTTAAAAATGCAGCAACAAGAAAAAGGGCCAAGAAATAACGGCACTTTAGAAGGAATTACTTTTGACAAAAAGTACAAAAACATTTACACCAACATTGAAGAACCACTTTTTGAAGATGGAGACCAAGCCAATACCAGCAACGGCGGATACATCCGAATCTATCAATTTGATGCGAAAACTAAAAAGAATACCGCTCAATTCGGCTATAAATTAGAACCCATTGCTCTTGAGCCCAATCCAAAAGGAAGTTTTGCGGTCAATGGCGTTTCAGCGATTCAGTATTATGGTAAAAATCAGTTATTAGTAGTGGAGCGTTCCTACTCAACGGGAACACAAGCCTGCACGGTAAAAGTATTTTTATGTGACTTGAAAAAAGCTACTGATGTAAAAAACTACAACTCGTTACAAAACCAAAAATTAGATTTGGCATCTAAAAAACTGATCCTAAACATGGATGATTTGGGAATTTTTATTGATAATATCGAAGGACTTACTTTTGGACCAAAATTAGCCAATGGTAATTCCTCCTTGATTTTTGTATCTGATAATAATTTTTCGGAGAAGCAAAAAACGCAGGTATTGGTGTTTGAGGTGGTGGAGTAGATTTTAAAACAATACTTAACAGTTGTTGTGGATTATTAAAACTTTTTCAATTTATCCGGGTTTTGCTTTCCATTAAAAATGTCTAGAATCAGGACTTTCTCATTCGTCCGTTCATATATAATTTTGTAAGACCAAATACTTATATGTCGGAATTTTTCTTTATTAATAATAGGATCAATTGAATATTCATAGCGTTCATCCTGTAACGACTCTACCAAATCAATTATCTTATTCAAAACTTTGTCTGCATTTTGTGGACTATCCTCAAAAATATAATTATAAATTTCAGAAAGCGATTTACTAGCTTCCTGAGACCAAATTACAATCATTTCTTTTGAGATAAAACATGGCTTCTAACTTGTTCTGAAGTATAGGTTTCTGCTCCATCTGCAACAGATTGACTAATAGATTCTATGTGCTCTATGTACTGGGTTTTAGTCAAAAATTTACCTTCAAAAGTATTTGCAACAACATAATTCCCGTTTAAAATAGACTCTATTTGCTCTAATAGCTTTTCATCTTGAACTGCTATTAGTTTTTTGATAATCTGATTCTTATATAACTCGATATTCATAACACTTTCATTTAATAGAGTAAAGATACCATTTTTTAACGCACAGTTGTACAGAGATTCCTTTTTCATTAGAACCAAATATCATAAGGGATAACAAAACTAAATAGTTATAAAAACCACATAAAATTTAAACGATACTGTTTCATAAATCCCCCAAATGCCCTAGCCCCGAGTGAAATAGAAAGCTTTTTGCAAAAGCCGTTTTGGTTTTTCTTGTTTATAAAAAGCGACCAAAGGAAGCTCTTTTATAAACTTTAGAAAAACAAACGGGTTTGCAAAAACTTGCAATGAAAAGCGGGAAATCGCTCCTGAAATTCGTACTTTTGCAGTAGAACTACAACGTTTTCGATATGAACTCAATTATAGAAAGCAATCCGTTATTAGACCGATTGCCAAAGCACTTACGACAATTTATTAAACCTCAGGACTATAGCGATTACACGCCTATAAACCAAGCGGTTTGGCGTTATGTGATGCGCAAAAATGTAGCGTATTTATCAAAAGTGGCGCATAGTTCCTACTTGGAAGGTTTGAAAAAAACAGGAATTGAGATTGACAAGATCCCGAGTATGTATGGGATGAATCGGATTTTAACCGAAATAGGTTGGGCAGCAGTTGCTGTAGATGGATTTATTCCGCCTAATGCGTTTATGGAATTCCAAGCCTATAATGTTCTTGTAATTGCATCAGACATTCGCCAACTCGAACATATAGAATACACGCCTGCACCGGATATTATTCACGAGGGTGCTGGTCATGCGCCTATTATTGCAAATCCAGAATATGCGGAATACTTACGCCGTTTTGGAGAGATAGGCTGTAAGGCGATTTCTTCACACAAAGACTACGAAATGTATGAAGCAATCCGACTGCTTTCGATTGTGAAGGAAGCCGAAGATACGCCACAAGCTACGATTGATGCTGCTGAAAAAGCGGTGGAAGATTTACAGAACAACATGGGCGAATTATCCGAAATGGCCCAAATACGAAACCTACACTGGTGGACTGTGGAATACGGTTTGATCGGAACAGTCGAGAATCCAAAAATTTACGGCGCTGGTTTACTGTCTTCTATTGGTGAAAGTGCGCATTGCATGACACCGGAAGTAAAGAAAATACCGTATGATATTTCGGCTGCTACGCAAAATTTTGATATTACAAAACTGCAACCACAATTGTATGTTACGCCAACATTTGCGTATTTGAATTTGGTTTTAGAAGAATTTGCCAATAAAATGGCACTTCGCACTGGCGGTTTATCGGGAATTAATAAGCTTATTGACTCGAATGCTTTAGGAACTATTGAATTGAGTACTGGCTTACAAATTTCAGGTGTTTTCAGTTCGGTTATCGAGCAGGATGGCAAACCTATTTACATACAAACTACTGGTAAAACAGCTTTGGCTTACAGAGAGAAAGAGTTAGTAGGACATGGCACTTTGACCCACCCAGAAGGCTTTGGAAGTCCAATAGGAAAGCTAGAAGGCATCAACTTAGCCATTGAAGATATGAGTCCGAAAGACTTGAATGCCTACGATATTTTAGAATCTAAAACCGTTAAACTGGAATTTGAAGGCGGAATCACTGTTGAAGGTGAAATTGTTACCGGTTCCAGAAATTTACAAGGAGAAATTACGCTGATTCGCTTTAAAAACTGTACGGTTACGCATGGAAAAACTGTTTTGTTCCAACCAGAATGGGGAGTTTACGATATGGCGGTAGGCAAGAAAGTAATTTCGGCTTTTTCAGGTCCTGCTGACGTGAATAGTTTTGACTTGATTTCACACCTTCCGTCCAGCACCACTATAAAAGCCAAACATTCGGCTGAACGCGATGATTTAGAAATTTTATACCAAACGGTTCGAAACACAAGAGAAACCAAGGATACGGAAACTTCTTTGGCACCACTATTTGAAAAACTACAAAACAATCACCCAAACGATTGGTTGCTAGCCGTTGAAATTGTAGAACTTTTAAACGATAGAACCGAGCCGCAATTGTTGCAAGAAATAATGGTATATCTTGATCAATTAAAAAACAAAAGACCTGAAGTAGCGCATTTGATTGCTGGAGGTTTAGACTTGATTTTTGACAAAGAGAAAGCTTAGATAAAAACCAACCGCAGATTCACAGATTTTTAGAATTATTTAAAATCGGTGCATCTGCGGTTAAGTTTTTGAATTACAATTTGATTTGCTTTCCAAAATCCTTCTCGGTTTCAATCACTTTTCCATCGTATTTTAAGGTCCAACCTAGCTGACTGGTGGTAATTAAAAGTTTGGATAACTCACTAATTAATCGATTTTGCGCATTGGTTTTCAAAGATGATTTCTCAATTTTCTTAGCCAAATTTGCCTTTACAGATTTATTGATTTTATTGTAATCTTCTCCCGTGAACGGATTTAATTTGCTCTGCTCCACATCATAAAACTGAATATCAGGACTAATTTTAATTTCTTCTTTTGGTATGCTAACAATCGTAATGGTTTTATTTTTCTCATCGATATCATACTTTATTTTGTGCAAATCGTATGCAACAGTCACATCGGCATTGACAACAACTAAAGCTTTTTTCTCGAAAGAAAGCATGTCCATCATGTACTTTTGTTGATTTTTATAAGTTATCACTTCCGAGAAATGACCTTCGGTAACTACTAATTTACCAACATTTAGAATTTGTTGCTGAATAAGATTTGTGTTGTAAGTGATATCTTCATCTCCGTTTTTCTTAAAATCACAATATTTAAACAATAAAAATATTCCACCGATAACTGCTATTGCGATAAGTATTCTTCTAAGCATAATTAAAATTTCATAAATGAATATTGATTCTCCAATATAGTGATTTTTTCTCGGACTTTAGACTCAAATTTCAAATGACTTTCTGAATTTGGGTTGAAAGATTTGTGCGAAAGACTTTTTTGGACACGCTCTACTTCTTCCATCGTAGCCAAAGCGCTTTCACAAATCATAATTTCTTTGAAACGTTTCCAAATATAATCGATTGCCACTTGGTTGGGATGCAACATATCTTCAGCATAAAAACGGTAATCCCGCAGTTCGTCCATCATGATTTCGTAGCTGGGAAAGTAAACCCCCTCCGCCGCCGAAGGAGGAAATTGCAAAACAGTATACAAAGCAGAAATTAAATTTGCTTTACTTACTTGATTTTCGACAAAACCATCTTTGATGTGACGCACCGGAGAAACCGTAAAAATAATAGTGCAATTAGGATTTACAGCATGAATTAATTTGATTGTGTTTGCAACACTTTTTTCTGTTCCTTCAACAGAAAGCAATTCTTTCTTGAACTGCTTTTGTGGCGCTTTATGGCAATTCGCCACAATAGAATCACTTTCTATATTTCGATAAACCCACGAGGTGCCATACGTTATGATAATATGTGTTGATTGGGCTAGTTGCTGGTTAGTTAATCTGATTAGTGCATTTAAAGATGCTAGTAAATCTTCTTTATTTGAATTACTCCAATCAGAATGCACGTCAAAACAATGCCAGCGTTCATTGTGAAAAAAAATGTCTTTTTCGGTGAATAATGCTGTATTGATGGCTTTTTGGATAATTTTCTCAATAGAAACCGGATTGAAAATTATCCCGAACGGATTAATGGTATTTTGAAATTTAAAATACTGGAATTTATCTCCCATATTTTCAGCAAAACAAGAACCTAAAGAGACAATCTTTGAATTGTAATCTAAAGGATGATTACTTTTAGAAATGGGGATTTGGGTTCTGAATTGCATTGCTATTGTATTTACTACAAATTTGAATAATTTTAGTGAATTAAATGGTGTTTCACTCTTTTTTCATTGGCTATAAAAATCTAAAATTAAAAAACCCTTTTAGAGTTTTACACGCTAAAAGGGTTCTTAAACCTATAAACTTAAATCCTTATTCATAAAAGTATTGAAAAGTTACATCATGTATATTGTTTCCATTATAGATATAAAACTCTTTCATCTCACTTGGATATCCATTAGCATTATAAGTATATTGATTGTATCTAGGAAAAGAGCCCGAAATATTAGATTTCAAAATGTTATTAAACCTATGCAAATGGTATCGTAATGCAGAAACATTATAAAGAGGCGGAATCTCTTGAAACACTATTTTATCTAAACCTAAGATACTCTTTTTAGGATTCGATTTTGTATCATACTCAAAACTTCCAAAAATTAAACTGGCGTCCAAAGATTCTGATTTAACCAAATTTTTATTCGTATCAAAAGAAAACTTACCTTCCCATATCAGCGTTTCTATATTATCCCTTGAATCACTGGAATACATTTTACAATTGATTCCACTAGTATTTATTTTAGCATAAACTACTCTCAGTACAGCTTTAAAAGTGTCAAAATATTGTTCTCTGGTGGAAGAAATTAAATCTTCATTACTATCATAAAAAAAATCTGTTTTCAGAACAAGCTTATCTTGACTATTCCCAATATTCTTTACTTTTATACTAGTGATTAAATTACCCGTATAAATATACTCAGTTTTATAAGTATACAAAAAGCCAATGTTTCCAACTACCGAAAGATCTTTTTTCGCTGTAACTTCACTAACAATTTTGTTTCCATTATAAACAAAATCAGTTGTACTCAATTCTTTTCCATCCTTATCTAATTCAATAATTTTTTTTACGAGTACTGTTGATGGAGTTACAGGTGTATCATTTTCACCACTATCGCCTGAACACGATGATAACACTAGTAACAAAACAATTAATCCTAAAGCTATTTTTCTCATATTCTAATTTTTAATAAATTAAAGTATAAAAAAGCAATTTAACACTATTAATTGCATAAAAAAACTCAAATATCTTTTGATTCGATATTTGAGTTTTGATTTGTATATGGAATTATCGGTAACTAATTCTTGTACTAGTAGAAATATTCCGTTTTCAGATAGCCTCTATTTCCATTAGTAGCAACATTGTTTTCTGAAACCTGTTCTATTGGGTAATTATCTAAATCGTATTTAAAAGAATTAGTATAGAAATTAGCCGATGATGTTATTTGGTCGTCTTTAGAAACACTTGTAATTACAGTACTTATCAAACTATTATTCGAAGATATTTCTTCATTATAATCTAACAATTTTTTGTAACCCAAAATATTATATAACGGATTATACTTTGCATCATAATCAAAACTTACAGTATATTCTATCAAAGTCCCTGATGCAGTATTATCTAAAATTCTTTCGTCTTTGATGAAATTTTCATTTTCAAAATACAATTTTCCGTGAAATTCTTTTACTTGCTGATTCCCAGAAGCAATCGAGAACTTTTCATAAGAAACCGTTTTATCTGCATTGTGAACGTATTTAATTCTATACTTACCCAAAGATGTAACTTCAACTAATTTCCCTTCAAAGTAACTGTAATTAATAGTCTCCAGAAGCTGATTTGTTTTGTTTTGTGTTACCCTTTTTGTAATCAAATCCTCAGTATAGGTGAAATCGGTACGCTTATTGGCACCGTCCATGCTAACTATTTGATTACCATTATAAGTATAAAGGGTCGTTTCTGCAGTACCGCCTTCTGAGGTCTCAACGACCTTCTTTAGCAATTTCATACTGTCGTCATTATCATTTGAACACGAATAAATTGTCAACACTAAAAACGACAAGAATAAATGTAGCACTATTTTATTTTTCATAATAAATCAATCGCTTTTTCCCTTTAATTTTGGCACAAAAGTCAACAAATCTAACCAAATTAAAATTCTACTTCAAAATTCATCGTTACAATCCACATATTTCGGTTGAACTACTACTTCTGAATCGAATTCCAATACCCAATAAAGATTCTAAAATCCGTTCTTTTAAACAAAAAAACCCTTTTAGAACTTATGTCCTAAAAGGGTTTCTATTATAAAAAATAAATTTGTTCTACTTTACAAACTCAATTGCTTTCTCTAAAGCTTGTTGAATTCCAGCTACATTCTTCCCTCCTGCTGTAGCAAAAAACGGTTGTCCACCACCGCCACCTTGTATAAATTTACCCAATTCACGTACTACTTGACCAGCATTCAGATTTTTCTCCGCCACTAATTCTTTAGAAACATAACAGGTTAACATTGGTTTTTCTTCGTCGGCTGTAGCCAAAACTAAAAACACATTATTCCCTAAATTCCCTAATTCATACGCCAAATCTTTTGCTCCTTCCGGACTCAATTCGACTTGTTTTGCCAAAAATTGAACACCGTTTATTTCCTGTATTTCAGCAATTAAACTCGCTTTCAAATTTTTGACTTTGTCTTTTACCAAAGCTTCAATTTGTTTCGCTAATTTGGCATTTTCTTCTTGCATTGAATGAACGGCTTTCAAAATATCCTGAGGATTTTTTAAGGCTGATTTCACTTCATTTAATGTGTTTTCATACGAAGCAAAATGTGCTTTTACGGCATCACTTGTAATCGCTTCAATACGACGAATTCCTGCAGCTACCGCTCCTTCAGAAACGATTTTGAAATGCCAAATTTCAGCAGTGTTTTTCACGTGGATTCCTCCGCACAATTCCATGCTTTCGCCAAATTTAATCGCACGAACTTCATCACCATATTTCTCTCCAAACAACGCCATTGCTCCTTCTTGAACTGCTTGCGCAAAAGGAATATTTCTTCTTTCTATAAGAGGTAATTGCTCTTGAATTCTTGCGTTTACAAAATCTTCGACTTGTTGCAATTCGGTTTCCGTCATTTTAGCAAAATGCGAAAAGTCAAAACGCAAATAGTTCGGATTGACTAATGAACCTTTTTGTTCCACATGCGTTCCCAAAATACTTCTTAAGGCTTGGTGCATCAAATGCGTAGCCGAGTGATTTCTAGAAGATAAATTCCTCAAATCCTGATTTACTTTGGCCACAAACCCAGCACCTATATTCTCTGGTAATTTTTTTGCAAAATGTAAAATCAGGTTGTTTTCTTTTTTCGTGTCGATGATTTCAATCGTTTCATTTGCTGAAACTAGTGTTCCTTTATCACCTACTTGACCACCACCTTCAGGATAAAAAGGCGTGTTATCTAAAACGATTTGGTATAAAATCCCATCTTTTTTACTATCCACTTTGCGAATACGAGTGATTTTTACATCACTTTCTGATTGATCGTAGCCTACAAATGTTTCTACATTTCCAGGAATAAGAACAGACCAGTCTTCAGTTGAAACTTCTGATGCGGCTCGAGAGCGATTTTTTTGTTCTTGCATCGCAGCGTTAAAACCAACTTCGTCTAGTTCGAATCCTTTTTCTCTTAGAATCAATGCTGTTAAGTCAATTGGAAATCCAAAAGTATCGTATAATTCAAATGCTTTTGCTCCTGCTATTATTGTTCCTTTCTCCTCTTCAATAACTTTATCTAGCAATTGCAATCCTTGGTCTAATGTTCTCAAGAAAGAAGCTTCTTCTTCGCGAATCACATTCGTAACCAATTGTTGTTGCAATTTGATTTCTGGGAAAAATTCTCCCATTTGATTTGCCAAAACAGCAACTAGTTTATTGATAAAAGGTTCTTTGGTATCTAAAAATGTAAATCCGTAACGAATTGCACGACGCAAAATTCTACGAATTACATAACCAGCACCTGTGTTAGATGGCAATTGTCCATCAGCAATAGCAAAAGCTACTGCACGAACGTGATCAACCACTACACGGATAGCGATATTCGTTTTCTCCTCGACTGCGCTCGGAGTGACAGCATTGTCTACATATTTAAAACCTGTAATTTGTTCTACTTTTTCAATCAGTGGCGAAAAAACATCCGTGTCATAATTGGAAGTTTTTCCTTGCAACGCCATACACAAACGTTCGAATCCCATTCCAGTATCGACATGTTTTGCAGGCAATTTTTCCAAAGAACCATCCGCTTTACGGTTGAATTCCATGAATACATTGTTCCAGATTTCCACTACTTGCGGATGGTCATTGTTTACTAGACTTTTTCCTGAAACTAACGCTTTCTCTTCTGCAGAACGAATATCAACGTGAATTTCGGAACATGGACCACACGGACCTTGATCTCCCATTTCCCAGAAGTTATCTTTTTTGTTTCCAAGAATGATGCGGTCTTCATCAATTAATGCCGCCCAAATATCCCAAGCTTCTTGATCGAAAGGTACGTTTTCAGCGGAATTCCCTTCAAATACGGAAACGTATAAGTTTTCTTTTGGGATTTTATAGACTTCCGTCAAAAGTTCCCACGCCCAGTTGATGGCTTCTTTCTTGAAATAATCACCAAATGACCAGTTTCCCAACATTTCAAACATGGTGTGGTGGTAGGTATCAAAACCTACATCTTCCAAATCGTTATGTTTTCCTGACACACGAAGGCATTTTTGCGTATCGGCTATTCTGTTGCTTTTTGGAGTTCCGTTCCCCAAAAAATATTCTTTGAACTGTGCCATTCCTGAATTGTTGAACATCAAGGTTGGATCATCCTTAAGAACAATGGGAGCCGATGGAACGATTAAGTGTCCTTTTGATGCGAAAAATTCCAGAAATTGCTTGCGTACGTCTTGTGATGTCATTGATTTAATTTAAATATTTAAAGATTCCAAAATTTAAAGATTGTTTAGGATTGAATTTTTCAATCTTTAAATCCTTAAGTATTTTAATTTTTTGCCCCAGATTATCTCACATGCTCTTATTTTCAGCGGAGTTCACTGAACACTTAGTGTTTGCAGTGGAAAGCTTTGAAGTTTTGAAATCTATTTTTTCTTGGGTTGGCAGAGCGACCGGAGGAAGCTCCTGCTGGATCATTAGAAAAAAAGATTTCAAGACGAGAACTTGCAACGAATAGCTGGAATAGGCACATTATTTTATTTATTCCTGAAAAAAGGATGTAACAAATGAAACATTTCTTAAATTTGTTCGTCTAACCTTTTACAGTGTGCAAAAATAGGGTATTTTAAAATATGTCGAAAGTAAAATATTATTACGATTCCGAAAATCTAGCCTATAGAAAAATAAAAACACAAAAAAGAAGAAAATTTGGTGTTGTTATCTTGTTTTTATTGGCAGCGGCGTTGTTTGGTTTTTTAAGTTTTATCATTTTATTGAACACTCCTTATTTTGAAACACCAAAAGACCGTTTGCAAGCCCGTGAAATTGAAAACTTGAAACTGAATTACGCGCTACTGAACAAAAAAATGGATCAGATAAATGGTGTTCTTGAAGCTATTGAAGATCGAGACAACAATTTGTATCGGGTCTATTTTAATAAAGCGGCCATTCCAGATTCAGTTCGCGAGGCAGGATTTCAGGGGAAAAATAGGTATAAAGTGCTGGAAGGGTATAACAATTCGCAGTTGGTGATGAATACCACAAAAAGAATGGATGTTTTGACTAAAGAATTAGCGATTCAGTCCAAATCATTAGACGTTATTTTGAAATTGGCAGAAGCTAAAAGTGATTTTTTGTCAGCCATCCCTGCCATTCAGCCAGTACAAAATGAAAATTTAAAACAAATGGCTTCTGGTTTTGGATACCGCACGGATCCTTTTACAAAAGCAAGGAAAATGCATGAAGGCATGGATTTTACGGCAAAAAGTGGAACACCTATTTATGCCACTGGTGACGGAGTGGTTGCACAAGCTGACAATACCGCTTCAGGATACGGAAATCATATTGTTATTCGGCATGGATTTGGATACGAAACGTTGTACGCCCATTTGAGTAAATACAATACCAGAGCAGGACAACGCGTAAAACGAGGTGATGTTATTGGTTATGTGGGAAGTACAGGAAGATCAGAAGCTCCGCATTTGCATTATGAAGTTCATAAGGATAAAAAAGTAGTGAATCCGCTTAATTTTTATTACGGCAATATTTCGGCAGTGGAATATGTTGTCATCGCACAACTGGCAAATCAGGAGAATCAATCGCTGGATTAAGTTTGTAAAAAATGAAGAATGAAGAGTGAGAAGTTAGTGGGTTAAAATACAAATACTTGCTATCAATTAAATATCAAAATAAAAAAACAATAGTTAGAACAACACATAAAACATGCACATTGAACTCTCTAAAGATAAAAGATATTACAGTATTGGCGAAGTAGCCAAAGCATTTGATGTGAATGCCTCGCTGATTCGTTTTTGGGACAATGAATTTGATATTCTGAAACCAAAAAAGAATGCGAAAGGCAACCGAATGTTTACCCCTGAGGATATCACTAATTTACAATTGATCTATCACTTAGTCAAAGAAAGAGGTTTTACGCTAGAAGGTGCCAAAACCCATTTGAAAGAAGGACAAAAGAAAACACTAGATAAGTTTGATATTATTCGAAAATTAGAAACGATACGCACACAATTAACAAATATTAAAAACGAATTATAATCATTAAAATTTCTTACTAATTACATTTTTTAAACAATTAAATATTAAACACTAAATTAAATAAACATGAGAAGATTTTTGCCTTGGATTATCGGAGCAGTTGTAATTTTTGCAATTTACAGCTGGGTTAAAGGAATTAACAATACTGCAGTAACGTTAAACCAAAATGTAGAACAATCTTGGGGTGATGTACAAACGGCGTATCAAAGAAGAAATGACCTTATTGGGAATTTAGTAAATACCGTAAAAGGTGCCGCTGATTTTGAAAAAGGCACGTTGACAGCAGTTATCGAAGCGCGTTCCAAAGCTACTTCTGTAAAAATTGATCCAGCAAATATTACTCCGGAACAATTAGCTGAATTCAATAAAGCACAAAGTGGCGTAAGCAGTTCATTGTCTCGATTATTAGTAACTGTTGAAGCGTATCCAGAATTGAAAGCCAACCAAAACTTCTTGAAATTACAAGACGAATTGGCCAGTACAGAAAATCAAATTCTAACGGCTAGAACACGTTTTAACGAAGCCGTAAAACCATATAACTCTCACATCAAAACGTTTCCAAACAGCTTATTTGCTGGATTATTCGGATTCAAAGAGAAAGCATACTTTAATGCAGTTGAAGGTGCAGACAAACCAGTTGAAGTAAATTTCTAAAAAACGATTTCAGATTTTCGATTAATGATTTTTGATTGTAGGACATTCTACAGTCAAAAATCGCTAATCATCATTCAAAAATTTATCCCATGTCAAAAGTAGAAGATTTTTTAACCAAAGAAGATGAACAAGAAATTGTTGAAGCTATTCGTATGGCTGAAAAGAACACTTCTGGCGAAATTAGAGTTCATATAGAGAAAACAACTTCCATGGATGCGTACGATCGCGCTTTGGAAGTTTTTCATGAATTGAAAATGGATGAAACCGAGCTGCAAAATGGTGTCTTAATATATCTAGCAGTAGACGATCACCATTTTGTAATTTGCGGAGACAGAGGAATTAATGATGTTGTACCAAATGATTTTTGGAATTGCACCCGAGATATTATGGTGGCGGAGTTCAAAAAAGGTGATTTCAAGCAAGGTCTTATTGATGGAATTGCCAGAGCAGGTGAACAACTGCAACATTATTTCCCATGGCAAGAAGGCAATACAAATGAATTATCAAACGAAATATCTAGAGGATAATGCTATTACAAAAAAAGAGTACCCTAATTGCACTAAAGCTTTTTGTCTGTTTATTATTCACACAAATTGGCTTTGCGCAATTTACCATTCCTGAAAAACCAACTCTTCAAACTTCAGTTTATGATTATGCGAATGTGCTCAGCGCAACAGAAAAAGCACAATTAGAAGAAAAACTAATTAAATATTCTGATTCTACCACAACTCAAATTGTAGTCATTACGATTGAAAGTCTTCAAAACGAAGATGTGAGTCAACTGGCAACCAAATGGGGACAAACGTGGGGAATTGGCGGGACGGAGAAAGACGATAATGGTGTTATTGTTTTATTGGCTAAAGCCGAAAAAAAAATAGCAATCAATCCCGGTTATGGATTAGAAGATCGACTAACTGCTGGAATTGGTGGAGAAATAATTCGGAATATTATTATTCCTGAATTTAAAGCCGGAAGTTTTTACAATGGATTAGACAAAGGAACAGACGCACTTATTGATGTTTTCAAGGGAAAATATAAAGGCGAACGTGTTAAAAAAACCAAAGATAAAGGATTCCCTATTTTACCCTTAATCGTTATTGTTATCATTATACTGGTACTTATTTCAAGAAACAAAGGTGGCGGTGGCGGTAATTCTGGAAACAGAGGCGGTGGCATTGGACCTAGTTTATTGGATGTTATTATACTCAGCAGCCTTGGAAGAAACAGCGGTGGCGGTGGATTTGGTGGCGGTTCCTCTGGTGGTGGATTTGGTGGAGGCGGTTTCGGCGGTGGATTTGGCGGCGGAGGTTTCTCTGGTGGCGGATCTAGCGGAGGCTGGTAACTCTTAGTTTGCGCTATTCATTACTATAATGAAACAGCAAATACAATTAGATTAAAAAATAATGGCTCTTAAAATTAATACTTTTTGTCCTGTTTTAAGAGCCAATTTATTCGAAAATATAAATCAATCCTACTAAATGCTTTCACATAAAGCCAAATATGCACTAAAAGCACTTTTATATTTAGCGCAACAACAAGAAACTCATGTTTCTCGAACTATCGAAATTGCCGAGGCAGCCTCTATTCCAAAAAAATTTTTGGAACAGATTTTATTAGACCTAAAACGAGCACATTTTGTAGGAAGCAAACAAGGAAAATTTGGCGGTTATTATCTTTTGAAATCTAAAAACGAAATTACTTTAGCTGACATTCACCGTCTTTTTGATGGTGCAATTGCGTTACTTCCTTGTGCATCATTGAATTTTTACGAACGCTGTTCTGATTGCGTCGATGAATCGGAATGCTTACTACGACACGGATTGATTACCATTCGAGAAGAAACTTTAAAAGCTATGGAAGGTATTACTATTGCTTCATTGGTAAAAAAATAAAAAAATATTTTTTAAACTCTACTAATTTTATAGAATTAATTATATATTTGCCTCGAATTTAATAAATCATTAACAATCCAAATTTAAACGTATGAAAACGTACCTAAGTAAGTTTGCTTTTTTGACCAAGCAATCCCAAAAAAATCAATTAATTATAATTAAAAAAAAGAATTCCCAAATGATGTGTATGTGTTAGTTAAAAAAATTTAATTTAAATTCTACTAATTACATATAATTTATCACTGCTATCCGAAAGTCGGAAATTAAAATTGTCTGAGAATCCCTTATTTTTGTTTTGCGAAAAATAAAATAATTTTATGGGACTCTTCAGACGAAACAAAAATAACAATAAACCTTTACTTGGGCAAATATTAGATTTAGTTCCTCGCTGGATTTTGGAATCGTGTATTAAAAAACATCAAAGTGACAAAGGATGTAGCAAATACAAGACTTATGACCAGTTCGTAGCTTTAACTTTCGGACAGCTCAATAAATGCTATACTTTGAGTGATATTTCTACTGGTATAGGGGTTTGTCA